>CAVXFZ010000001.1:0-124424 GCA_963761175.1 uncultured Actinomycetes bacterium
ACCGACGGACGGGCCGCGCGCTCGGCTCGGACCCGCCACGCGGTCGTGCGCGCGTTGCTCGACCTCCTCGAAGCGGGTGAGCTGCGCCCCACGGCGCGCCGGATCGCCGAACGAGCGGGGGTCTCGCTGCGATCGGTGTACGTGCACTTCGACGACATCGAAGACCTGTTCCTCGCGGCCGCCGACGAGCACCGCGCCGAGGTCCAGAAGCTCGTGCACACGGTCGCGACGACCGGTCCGTTCGACGACCGTCTCACCGAATTCACCGTGCAGCGCGCCCTCATCCTCGACGCGATCGCGCCGGTGCGGCAGGCCGCGCTCGTCCAGGAGCCGTTCTCGCCCGCGCTCGAACGCGTCTCGAGGGCCGCCCGCCAAGCGGCGCGACTGGAGCTGGAGCGCGTCTTCGCGACCGAGCTGAACGCCCTCGGCGCCGACGAACGACGCGACGTCCTCGACGCGTGCGACGCCCTCACGGATTCGGACACCTGGAACCTGCTGCGCACCAACCTCGGGCGTTCGCCCGCCGACGCCACCCGCACGATGGCGACGGCGCTGCGGCTGCTCCTGCGACCGGACGCGCCTCCCGGCGCTGCTGACGCCGCGCGACGATGGCGCGATTCGCTGCCGACGGCCGGCGGTGAGGAGCGCAGGTGAGCAGGCTTCGGGGGGAGCTCGGTTCGGAAGCGAGGCGGCGAGACGCGCTCGCGTCCCTGCAATCGGCGTGGCGGGACACGACGGCCGGCCGGATCGGCGCCGCTCTTGCCCCGGGTGTCGTCATGCTCGTGGGGTCGCGACTCCTGTTCCACGGGGTGCCGTGGGGCGTCCCGCTCGTCGGTGCGGAGCTCGGACTGTTGTCGGGGCTCCTGGCGGTCGGGCTCGCCCTCACGTACCGGGCGAACCGGATCATCAACTTCGCGCAGGCCGACCTCGGCATCGTGCCCTCGCTGCTCGCCGCGCTGCTGATCCTCGCCGCGGGGTGGAACTACTGGCTCGCACTCCCGGTCGGCCTGATCTCGGCCGCGCTGCTCGGCGCGCTCGTGGAGCTCATCTTCGTGCGCCGCTTCTTCCACGCGTCGCGCCTCATCCTCACGGTCGCGACGATCGGCGTGTCCGAGCTGCTCGTGTCGTTCAGCTTCTTCATGCCGGGCTGGTTCGGCTCGCTCTCGCGTAACCAGTACGACCCACCGATCCATGCGAACTTCACGATCGGGCAGGTCGCCTTCAACGGCAACGACCTGAGCGTCTTCATCGTCGTCCCGGTCGTGCTCGTCGCGCTCGCGCTCTTCATGCAACGCAGCGCGATCGGCATCGGGCTCCGCGGCAGCGCCGAGAGCGCCGACCGCGCGCTGCTTCTCGGCGTCCCCGTGAAGCGACTCCACACGATCGTGTGGTCGATCTCGGCCGTGCTCGCGTTCATCGGGCTGTTCCTGCGCGTCGGCGTCGTCGGGCTCAGCATCGGCCGGGTGCTCGGGCCCGAGGTGCTCCTCCCCGCGCTCGGCGCCGCGGTGATCGGCCGCATGGAACGCTTCCCGACGATCGTGAGCGCCGCGATCGGGCTGGGCATCGTCGCGCAGTCGGCCCGCTTCTCCTGGGGTCAGGACGGTTACCGCGACGCGCTCGTCGGCCTGATCATCGTCGTCGCCGTGCTCCTCATCAAGAACACGACGGCGAACCGCGTCGGCCAGGACGAGACGTCGACGTGGCAGGCGAGCCGCGAAACCCGCCCGATCCCCACCGAGCTGCGCGGCCTTCCCGAGGTGAAGATCGCCGCCGGCGTCCTCGGCGCGCTCGTGCTCTTCGGGCTCGTGTCGGTCCCGCTGTTCATGGGTCAGAGCCGCGTGCTGCTCGCCGGCACGATCGGGATCTTCGCGATGATCGGCCTCTCGCTCGTGGTGCTCACCGGCTGGGCCGGGCAGGTGAGCCTCGGTCAGGTCGCGGTCGTCGGCATCGCGGCCGCGGCTTCCGGATCCGTGACGACCCGTTATCACTGGGACCTGTCGCTCGCGATGTTGCTCGGCGGCGCGGTCGGCGCGGTGGTGATGATCGCGATCGGCCTGCCGGCGCTCCACGCGCGCGGCCTGAGCTTCGCGATCACCACGCTCGCACTCGCCCTCGTGACGTCGAGCTACCTGCTGAACCCCCAGTTCTTCTCGTCGTGGCTCCCGCGAGGCCGGATCGACCGCACCGACGTGCTCGGTCGCATCTCGGTGACGAGCGAGACGCGTTACTACGTGCTGATCCTCGTGATGCTCGGCTTCACCCTCGTCGCAGTTCGCGGGTTGCGAACGACCCGCACGGGCCGGGTGCTGATCGGCACACGCGAGAACGAGCGCGCCGCGCAGGCGTACGGCATCGACGCGCGCAACTCGATGGTGACAGCCTTCGCCGTCTCGGGATTCATCTGCGGCGTCGCCGGCGCGCTCTTCGTGCACCAGCAACGCGCGCTCGACCTGGCGCACTTCGCACCCGAGGCGGGATTGCAGGTGTTCTCGATGGTGGTCGTCGGCGGCTTGGGCTCGATGTCGGGAGCGATCGCCGGCGCGGTGTACGTACAGGGCATCGACTGGTTCCTTCCCCAGGAATGGTCGTTCCTCGCGACCGGCTTCGGGTTGCTCCTCGTGTTGATGTTGCTGCCCGGTGGTCTCGGCGGCGCCTTCGGCGACGCGCGCGACAACGTGCTCCGCTGGTACGCGCGTCACCGAGGAATCCGCGTCCCGAGCCTCGTCGCCGACACCCTCGTCGTCGAACCCGTCCCGGCACCGCCTCCGGCGGCGCTGGATGCGATCGCCGAAGAGATCGCGGAGTCGGCCGAGGCCGCCGAAACGGTGCGGCAGGGATGACACGGTGAAGATCCTCGGCGTCGACCTCGGCAACGTCTCGCTGCACAAGCCGCGCACTCCGCGGCAGTACTTCTCGCAGCTGTCGGGTGGAGAAGCGCTCTTCCCGATCATCGTGCTGTTCGGGCTGAACGCCGTCGACGAGCTCGACCGTGCCGCGTTCGGCGTCCTCGTCCCCGACATCCGCGACTCGTTCCATCTCTCCGATCAGGGCATCCTGACGATCATCGCGTTGACGCTGCTCGGCGGGCTCCTGCTCGAAGTCCCGTTGGCGTACTACGCCGATCGCCTCCCCCGAGCCCGGATCGCGGTGATCGGCGCGGCCGCGTGGGCGGTCTTCGGCATCGTCACCGGTTTGTCGGTGACGCTCTGGATGCTCTGGATCGCGCGCAGCGGTTCGGGCATGGGCCGAGCCGTCGTGACGCCGACACACAACTCGTTGCTCGCCGACTACTACCCCATCGAGAAACGCACCGACGTCTACGGATTCCACCGCATCGGCACCGCAGTGGGTTCGTTCTTCGGCGCGTTCGCGGGCGGGCTCCTCGCCTACTGGTTCGGGTGGCGCACGCCGTTCTTCGTGTTCGTCGTCCCGACGATCATCTTCGTGATCATGGGGCTACGCCTCCGGGAACCGCTGCGCGGACACTTCGAGCGCGAGGCGGCGGGAGCGAACGCGGACGCGATCGCGACCGACGAGGTGCCACCGTCGTTCGCAGAGTCGGTACGGATCCTCTGGCAGGTGCGGACGTTGCGCCGCATCTGGTACTCACTGCCGTTCCTCGCGGCCTCCGTCGTCGGGTTGGTGACGCTCACGTCGCTCTACTACGAGCAGATCTTCCACCTCGACCAGCGCGCGCGGGGCTTCATCGGCTCGGCCACCGAGCCGGCCGCGGTGATCGGGCTCAGCCTCGGCATCCCGCTCGCGTCGCGTCTGATGCTGCGCGACCCCGGCATGGGGTTGCGCCTGCTCGCGGTCGTCGGCGTGTTCGTGGCCGGCGCGTTCACGCTCTTCGCGCTCACGCCGGTGCTGTGGCTCGCGATCGCGATGAACGTGCTCATCTCCGGCATCGTCTCGCTGCTCGCACCGGGCATCTTCGCGTCGCTCAGCCTCTGCATCCCGCCGAAGGTGAGATCGCTCGGCTATTCGATGTCGTCGCTGTTCATCGTGCCCGGCGTGCTCGTGCTGCTGATCGTCGGCTACATCGCCGACCACTGGGGCATCCGCCAGGGCCTGCTCATCATGGTGCCGATCTTCCTGATCGGCGCGTGGACGCTGGCGTCGGCATCGCTGTACGTGAAGTCCGACATCAACCGGGTGTGGACGTCGACCGCCGCGCAGGCCGAGGTCGCGTTTCAGCGCCGGCAGGGCCTGGCGAAGTTGCTCCTCGTGCGCAACCTCGACGTCGGTTACGACGGGGTGCAGGTGCTCTTCCACGTCGACTTCGAGGTCGACGAGGGCGAGATCGTCGCGCTGCTCGGAACGAACGGCGCCGGCAAGTCAACCCTGCTGAAAGCGATTTGCGGGCTCGTGGAGGCGACGAACGGCGCGATCGTGTTCGACGGTCGCGACATGACGTACGCGCCGCCGAACGAGGTCGCCGGGCGTGGCGTCGTTCAGGTTCCCGGCGGCGCGGGAGTGTTCCCGTCGCTCACGGTGGGCGAGAACCTGCGGCTCGCGGGCTGGTTGCACCGCCACGACCGCGAGCGCACGCAAGCCGGAGTCGCGCACGTGCTCTCGCTGTTCCCGGTGCTGGGGGAACGCATCGACGAACCGGCGGGGAACCTCTCGGGCGGTCAGCAGCAGATGCTCACGCTCGGGATGGCGTTTCTCACCCGGCCGCGGCTGCTGATGATCGACGAGCTGTCGCTCGGGCTCGCGCCGGCGGTCGTCGAGCAGCTCCTGCCGATGGTGCACGAGATCAGCGCCGCGGGTACGACGATCATCCTCGTCGAGCAGTCGGTGAACCTCGCGCTGACGCTCGCCGAGACCGCGTACTTCATGGAGAAGGGCGAGATCCGTTTCCACGGCGCGACGGCCGAGCTCCTCGACCGCCCCGACATCCTCCGCTCGGTCTTTCTCGAAGGAGCCGCGAGCGTCGGCGAGGCGGGTATCCCGCCGCGCAGCGAGCGCGACCACGAGCACCGAGCCGCGAGCGTCGGCGAGGCGGGTATCCCGCCGAGCAGCGAGCGCGACCACGAGCACCGAGCCGCGAGCGTCGGCGAGGCGGGTATCCCGCCGAGCAGCGAGCGCGACCACGAGCACCGAGCCGCGAGCGTCGGCGAGGCGGGTATCCCGCCGAGCAGCGAGCGCGACCACGAGCACCGAGCCGCGAGCGTCGGCGAGGCGGGTATCCCGCCGAGCAGCGAGCGCGACCACGAGCACCGAGCCGCGAGCGTCGGCGCACACGACGGCGATGTCGTCCACTCCGACGCAGTCGGTCCCAACGGCAACGGTGCGCGTATCCCGCCGAGCAGCGAGCGCGACCAGAACAAGATCGTTCTGCAGCTCAGCCAGATCGGGAAGCGCTTCGGGGGCTTGACGGCGCTGAGCGACGTGTCGTTCGAGGTCGGTGCGGGCGAGATCGTCGGGTTCCTCGGTCCGAACGGCGCGGGAAAGACGACGCTCTTCGACGTCATCTCGGGCTTCCTCCCCGCGGAGAGCGGGTGGATCGCGTTCGACGGCGGCGAGGGGCTCCGCGACGTCACGCGGCTGAACGCCGCGGCACGCGCCCGCCTCGGGCTCGGTCGCTCGTTCCAGGACGGCCGGCTCTTCCCGGCGCTCACGGTCGCGGAGACGATCGCCGTCGCGCTCGAGCGGCGCGTGGAGGTGCGCGACCCGATCGCGGCGGCGCTGCATCTCCCGGCGGTCGCGGATTCCGAGCTGCACGTCCACGAGCGCGTCGAGCAGTTGCTGGAGCTGCTCGGCATCACCGACTTCCGCGACAAGCTGACACGCGAGCTGTCGACCGGCAGCCGCCGCGTCGTCGACCTCGCGTGCGTGCTCGCGCACGAACCGACGGTGCTGTTGCTCGACGAGCCGTCGTCGGGGATCGCGCAGCGCGAGGCAGAGGCGCTGGGGCCGCTGCTCCTGCGCATCCGCAACGAGACGGGTGCGAGCCTGCTCGTGATCGAGCACGACGTGCCGTTGCTGCTCGGGATCGCGAACCGGATCATCGCGCTCGACCTCGGTGAGGTCGTCACCGACGGCGAGCCGCACGAGGTCGTGAACCATCCACGCGTCGTCGCCGCGTACCTCGGCACGACGGAAGCCGCCATCGTCCGCAGCGGCCGCCGGGTCGAGCCCGCCGGTCAGAGCACTTCGTAACCGAGCGCGAAGCCAGTCTTCGCAGGGGGGAATCCAACGATGCAGGCACCTCCGCCTCCGGCCCGTCGGCGCAGCCCGTGGCTGCGGTACGCACCGTTCATCGCGATCGCGGTGGTGATCGTCGTGGTCGCGGTGTTCCTCGGCGGCAAGGGCTCGAGCAACAAGTCGCCCAAGGTGAGCACCGGCGACACGACCGGTGCGGGCACGAGCGGTTTGCCGACCACCTACGCGCAGGCGAAGGCGGCCGGCACGCTCGACAAGTACACGTGGAGCTCGCACTGCGACACGTCGACGGGGAACATCGCGATCCCGGTCCTGGCCGCGGCCCCGTGCGTCCCGTCCTTCACCGGCGACAACGGCGGCGCGACGGCGCCGGGCGTTTCCGCCGCGACGATCAACGTCGTGTTCTACGTCGGGAAGCCGGATCCGCAGTTCGACACCCTCGCGAAGAAGCTCGGCGTGTACGACACGCCGGACGCCCAGATCCAGGGCATGAAGGACTACGTAAAGCTCTACAACTCGCTGTACGAGTCGTACGGCCGCAAGATCAACCTCGAGATCCTCCACGGCAGCGGGAACTCGTCGGACGCGACGGCCGCGCGTGCCGACGCGATCCGGGCCGCCGAGGAGATGCACACGTTCGCGGTGCTCGGCGGTCCGTCGCAGACCAACGCGTTCGCCGACGAGCTCACGAACCGCGGTGTGATGTGCATCGGCGCGTGCCTGATCGCACAGCCGGAGTCGTTCTACGACTCCCATCCCGGCCTGTTCGGAATCGGCCCGACCGCAGTGCAGCCGACGATCGACACGGTCGAGTTCATCTCGAAGCAGCTGAAGGGCAAGGACGCGATCTACGCGGGCGATCCCGCGTTCCAGCAGGAGCCGCGCAAGTTTGCGTTCCTCGGCTACGACACGGTCGACGGGCAGTTCAAACCGATCTGGGACCAGTTCGCGAAGCAGATGGCCGACGCCGGGACGCCGTTCGTGAAGCGGGTGAGCTACTTCCTCGATCTGACGCGCGCGCAGGAGGACGCCCGCACGATCATCACCAGCCTGAAGAGCTCGGGCGCGACGTCGGTGGTGTTCAGCGGTGACCCGATCCTGCCCATCTACTTCACGCAGGAGGCGACGAAGCAGAACTACCACCCGGAGTGGATCATCTCCGGAACGGTCTACGCCGACACCGACGTCTTCGCGCGCGGCTTCGACCAGTCGCAGTGGGCGCACGCGTTCGGTATCGGCCTCGTCGGCCTGCAGTCGCCGAAGACGCAGCACGACGACTACCAGGTGCACCAGTGGTACTTCGGGACGCCGCCGCCGAACGCGAACACGAGCGGCATCGTCAACGGCGACGTGAACCTCTTCCTCACCGGCGTGCAGCTCGCCGGACCCGACCTCACCCGCGACAACTTCGCCAAGGGCATCCGCAGCCGACCGCTGCCTCCGGAGTCGGCCGACGGTTTGCGGCCGATCATCTCGTACGGCGATCACGGACTCTGGCCGACCACCGACTACGGCGGGCTCGACAACGTCAACTTGATCTGGTGGGACCCGAACGCGAAGGGTCAGGACGAGACCGGTACCGAAGGCACCGGGATGTACCGCTACGTCGACAACGGTCGCCGGTTCCTCCCGGGCAAGTGGCCGACCGACCCCGTGAAGCTCTTCGATCCCGCGAACACCATCACCAACTTCACCACCAGGCCGGACTCGTTGAAGCCGAAGCAGTACCCGAAGCCGGCGCAGTAAGGCTCGGCTTCCCTCGCTCCCTCGAGCGGGACGGGCGCGGCGCGGCCGCGCCCGCCCCGTTTGCTCATCGTCACGCGTTGGTGGTCAGATCGCTCCACGTGCCGAACCGACCCGGTTCGGCGCGAGGTGGATTCGTCACAAGGGGGTGGCCATGTCTGCAAGGAAGCGAGTCACGCAAGGACTCGTCGCGAGCGCGGTACTCGCACTCGCACCAGTACTCGTCGCAACACCGGCACACGCGGTGATCTCGGTCGTCCACGTCTCGCCGTCGGGAACCGACAGCTCGACGTGCGGCGCGGCGGCGTCGCCGTGCGCATCGATCGGCCAGGCTGTCGCCAACGCGGCGCCGGGCGCGACCGTCAAGGTGGGAAGCGGCACGTACCACGAGATGGTGACCATCAACAAGCGTCTGAAGCTGAAGGGCGTCGGGAGCGCGGCAATCGACGCGAGCAACCAGATCAACGGAGTGCTCGTACAAGGACCGCCCGCATCGGGCTCCGTCGTGCAGGGTTTGACCGTCGAGAACGCGATCGGTGAAGGCATCCTCGCGAGCATCGTCGACGACGTCACGATCAGCGGCAACACGGTCGTGAACAACGACACCGGCGCACTCGGGGTGCCGAACTCGTACCCGCCGTGCGAAGGGCAGGGCGCGGTGCCCGGTGACTGCGGAGAGGGCTTGCACCTGCAGGCCGCGACGAACTCCAGAGTGCTCGGCAACACGGTCACGCACAACGTCGGCGGGATTCTCGTGAGTGACGACATCGCACCCACGCACGGCAACCTCATCGCCAACAACCACGTGCTGAACAACCTCGAGGACTGCGGCATCACCATGCCGTCGCACACGCCGGGCACGGGCGTCTACGACAACGTCGTACGCGGGAACACGATCACGGGCAACGGCGGCGCCGGCGTGCTCATCGCGGCGTCGGCTCCGGGCACCCTCGCCCACGACAACCTCGTGGTCGGCAACTCGATCAGCGGCAACGGTGAAGGCGGCGTGCAGATCCACGCCCACACGCCGGCCCAGAACGTCGACAACAACAAGATCGTCGGCAACGACATCGGCACGAACAACACGTTCGGCGACACCGACGCCCGCGACGGCAAGACCACCGCGATCATCATCTTCTCGGCGGTCGTGCCCGTGAACGGCACGGTGATCCAGCAGCAACACGATCCACGACGACACGGTCGGGATCTGGCTGCCGTCGAACGTGTCGGCGACGAAGATCGTCCGCAACACGTTCACGAACGTGAAGTGGCCGACCTTCTCGCGGTACTAGTCGGAACTAATCGGAGACGCGCACCCAACCTTCGCCGTCGACATAGCGGCGAACGATCCGAGCGGGGACACCGGCGACGACGCACCGATCAGGGACGTCGCCGGTGACCACCGCACCGGCTGCGATCACGACGTGCTCCCCGACCTGCGAGCCGGGGAGCACGATCGCGCCGTGGCCCAACCAGCTGCCCGACCCGATCGACACCGGCGCGTTGTGCCACATCTGCGTGCCGACCGGCATCGAGACGTCTTCGTAACCGTGGTTCTGGTCGGTGATGTAGACGTAGTGGCCGGTCCAGATGTCGTCGCCGATCGCGATGCGCTCGTGCCCGACGATGCCGATGCCCTTGTTCATCGTGCAGCGGTCGCCGATCGTGATGATCGGATCGCCGCGGTCGGCCGCGTGGATCGGCATTCCCGCGCTGATCGACGCGAGCGGGCCCACCGTGGTTCCGGCGCCGATCGCGATCCGCCCCTCGCCGGAGATCACCGTGGGCGGGAACGAGATCATGCTCCCCTCGCCGAACGAGTGGAAGCGGCGCGCGGCCCGGTGGTGCGGGCCGATGGCCCCGTAACGGACCGTCGCTCCCCACAGCCGCTGCACGATCTCGGCCCGCTTGGTCGTGAAGAAGTCGCTCATGCGTACTTCCCGAGCTGGCGGAACCAACCGAGCGTGTCCTCGACGCCCCACGATCGCGCGAGGCGTCCGTCGACCACGTGATAGACGGTCGTGCCCGGCTTCGCGTAGTGCTGGCCGGCGGGCTCGACGTCGAGGAAGCGATGGCCGCTCAGCGTGCCGCGCTCGACGTAGCGCATCACGATCGTGTCGCCCTCCACCACGAGCTCCTCGATCGTGATGTTCACGTCGGGGAACGAGCGGCGGAGGAACCGGCACACGCGCACGTAGTGGTCGCGGCCGACGTTCGCGGCCCCATCGGCGCCGTAGTTCGCGGTGTAGTCGTCGGCGAGCGTCGACTCGCACACCGTCCAGTCGCCGCGGTTGAAACCGTCTTCGATGTGGTGGCGCACCAGCGCGCGCATCTCGTCGGGAGCCATCGTTCCTTCGCGCTGTGATGCCCGCGCGCCGGCCTCGGATCGGTGTGCGGCGGGCACGCTACCGTCGGGCCGTGGACCACGCTCCCGAACCCATCCTCGTCGGTCTCCTCTACGACTTCCCCCAGGGCGACGGCGGCGCCGGCTTCGAGGAGGCCCTGCGCCTCGGGCTCGAAGACGTCGTCGCGACCGGGCGCCTCGACCGGCCGATCGAGTTCGTGAGCCATCACGCACGCGGGCTCCCCGTCGGCAGCGAGCACGCGGTCAAGCGGGGCTTCGCCGAGCTCGACGACGCGGGCGCGCTCGTGATCGTCGGCCCGTCGATCTCCGACAACGCACTCATCGCAGCCCCGCTCTGCGACGCGGCGGGAATCCCCGCCATCAACTACTCCGGCGGCGAGCGCACGCGTAGCGAGTGGATGTTCCACTACCAGGTCGGCTCGCTCGAGGAGGAGCCGCCGCTCCTCGCGGAGCGGCTCGTCGCGCGCGGGCTCGGCAGCTGCGCGGTGATCGCCGACCAGTCGCCGGTCGGCCGCCGCTACGCGGAGGCGTTCGAGGCCGCGCGCGGTCGTCTCGGGATCGCCGTCACCGGCAGCGCGACGATCACGCCCCTCACCGAGCAGGTCGGCGAGGTCGTCGCGCGCCTCCGCGACGGCAAACCCGACGCGCTCGTGTACTTCGGGCTCGGCATCACGTCGCGCGCCGTCGCGCTGGCGCGGCTCGAGCTCGCCTGGGACGTTCCGGTGCTCGCCGAACTCCGCGCTCGATGTTCGGCTACGCCCGCCCCGACTGGCGCGACGGGTACGCAGGCTGGGAGTACGTCGACACGATCGCCGACGACAACCCGCTGCGGGCGATGCTGCACGAGCGCTCGCCGCGCGCCGCGGGCGGCCCGATCGGCTGCGCGGCCTACGACATGGGGCGGCTCGTCGGCGAGGCGATCGCCCGCTGCGACCACCTCACCCGCGCCGGCGTCGCCGAGGGCCTCCGGCGGGTGAAGCTGCTCCCCGCCACGAGCGGCCACGCGGGCACGATCATGGGCTTCGGCGTCTACGAGCACGCGGCCCTGAAGGGCCCGTACCTCGTGCTGCGCGAGTGGCGCGACGGCCGCAGCGTCCAGGTCACCGCCTGACCCCTGCCTGGTGACCCAGCATTCCTTGGCGCTCGTGCGTTGATACGGGTGTGGAATCGGCCGCGCAGCGCGCCTTCGAGGCGTGGTACCGGGAGACGTACGCCCGGCTGACGACGGCGATGCTCGCGCTCACCGGCGATCGCGACCTCGCGTCGGAGGTGACCGACGAGGCGTTCGCGCGGGCGTGGCGGCACTGGCGCCGCGTCTGCGGAGATGGAGGCACCCGCAGGCGTGGGCGTACCGCGTCGCGCTGAACCTGGTGCGCAGCCGCGCCCGGCGGCGCGCGGTCGAGCGGCGCGATGCTGCCCGGCTCGCCGTCCGCCCGCCCTCCGGCGGCCGGCGGCCGGCGGCGAGGTGTGGGAGCTCGTGCGCGACCTCCCCGAGCGCCAGCGCCAGGCGGTGGTGCTGCGGTACCTGGCCGACCTCGACGAGCGCGACATCGCCGAGGCGATGGGCGTGACACGCGGGACCGTCTCGTCGACGTTGTTCGACGCGCGCCGCCGGCTGGCGCAACTGCTGGAGACCCCCGACGTCGCCGAGGAGCGATCATGAGCCGACTCGAAGAAGCCGTCCGCCACGACCTGGAACGCGCGCCGGAGCCGCCGGCGATCGAGCTCGTCGCCCGGCGATCGAGCCGGCGGCGCGCGCGGCACCTCTTGGGTGGCGCCGTCCCGGCCCTGCTGATCGCAGTCGCCGTCGTCGTCGCGGTCGCGTCACGCGACGCGGGTCAGCCGGTGAACGTCGCGACCGTGACCACACGGTCGACGACGAGCACGCCGACCACGACGGTCCCGACTGAGGTCACGACCCTGCCCATCGCGACCGCGGAGACGTTCCCCGGTCTCTCCCGCATCCTGAACCAGGTGCGCGACGAGGAGCAGGCGAACGGGACGGCGCAGTACGGGGAGATCGTCGCGACCACGCGCGACAAGACCTTCGCCATCTTCGGTGGCCGCCAACCGATCGACACGCGCCCGATGTACCTCGTGCGCCTGGTCGGCACGTTCGTCTGCAACAGCTGCAACGAGTCCCATCCGGCGCGTCGGCGCCGAAGGGGAACCAGATCCTCCTGCTCATCCCGCGCACCCAGGCCGCACCGCCCGACGGCGCGTTCGAGATCGGCAACCGCACGCTCGACCTCTCCGACGTTCGGCCCCGTGTACCTGTTGCCGGGGGTCGGCTCGGCGCCCGCGGCGGCGGTCTCGTCGCATCTCGAGCTCCCGGCGACGACGCTGAAGGCGGGCGCGTCGATGCGGGGATCGGTCGTCGTCGAGAACCGCAGCGGTCACGAGCTCTCGGTGAAGGGCTGCACCGAGATCTTCCAGGTCGCGCTCGGCAACGACGTGATCGAGCCGGGGGTCGGCTGGCAGCTGTGCCTACGCATCTTCACGATCCCGACCGGGGCGTCGAGCTACCCGATCACCGTCGAGGCGAACTACCCGTCGTGCGCGGTCGGAGGACGCGCACACCGCGACGGCATGCCTTCCGAACGGCGACCCGCCCCCGCTGCCGCCCGGCGACTACCAGGCGACGGTCTTCGAGTCCGACACGGTCGTCCCGCTCCCGGTGCCGGTCACGGTGCACGTCGTGGCGTGATGGTCGCGCCGGTACCCTCGGGCGCGTGGTGCTCGCGGTGCTCCCCCGCATCGACCGGTTGACGCTCGCGGAGGTCACGACGGTGCCTGCGTGGCATCCGGAGCACGCGACGTTCGCGCCGTTCCCGGTGCACGCGTGGGTCGTGCACCATCCCGACGGGATCGTGCTCGTCGACACCGGGATCGGGTTCGGCAACGCGTTCGTCGACGAGCACTACCGGCCACGCGCGCGTGCCCTCGCCGACGCGCTCGCGGCCATCGCGCTCACGCCGTCCGACATCACGGCCGTCGTGCTGTCGCACCTGCACTTCGACCACTGCGGGCAGGTCGGCACGCTCGACGCGCCCGTGTACGTGCAGCGCGCCGAGCTCGACGCGGCCGCGGCGCCGGGCTACACCGTGCCGGAGTGGGCCGCGATCGCCAGTGACCGCGTGCGCGCGGTCGACGGCGACGCCGAGATCGCCGACGGCATCCGCCTCGTCGCGACGCCGGGGCAGCACACCCGGCCATCAGTCGGTGGTCGTCGAGGTGCGACGGAGCGGGTATCCCGCCCCGCAGCGAGCCGTGATACAGCTCGGATAACCGTCACACCCCTCCGCGACACTGCCGACAGGTCGACGGTCACCCGGATCCCGGGTCCGCAGGCCCTACGATGGCGAATGACAACGCTGTAATTTGGCGGTGCCGGAGTGGAGGAAGCGGCAGTGAGCGAGCAGATGGGCAACGGAGGGAGCGGCATCGTGGCGGGCAGCGTGGCCTTCGAGATCTGCGACACGTTCCGGGTCGACCTGGAGCACGACGAGCCGATCTGCGCCGACTGCGGGCACCTGGCCGACGACCACGCCGCACTCGTCCCCGAAGCGCCGGTGCGGCGCCTCCCCCGTCGGCACGCGGCCGGCGCTGCGGCTCCGGCGCGGAAGGCCTCCTGAGCTGAAGCCGGCGACCGGCTTCAGGCGCTGCGCTTCGAGCGCGTCGTCTTCTTCGCGGGGGCCTTCGCGGCCGACTTGGTCGCCTTCGTGGCCTTCGCCGGGGCCTTGGCGGCCTTCTTCGCGCGCGGGCGCCGCGCCGTCCCCGTCGCCCTCGGCAACGCTGAGCCCGGCTTGACTCGGGTGCCGGTCGCGCGCACCCGCGGCCTTCTCGAGGCTGGCTTCGAGCGCGGCGACGAGGTCGAGCACCTTCGCCGGTGCCTCCGACGCGGGCGGCGCGACGATCTCCTCGCCCGCGGCCTTGCGCTCGACGAGGTCGAGCACCTGCTCGCGGTACTCGTCACGGAACTTCTCGGGCTCGAAGCGGTCGACGGCGAGCGACTCGACGAGCTGGCGCGCCATCGCGAGCTCCCGCGCACCCACCTCGACGGCTTCGGGCGCGAGCCCCTCGCGCGACACGACCTCGTCGGAGTAGCGCATCGTCTCGACACAGAGCATCCCGTCGAGCGGGCGCACCGCGACGAGCCGTTCCTTCGCGCGGATCACGATGCGGCCGATCGCGACCTTCTGCAGCTCCTCCATCGCGTCGACGAGCAGGCGGTAGGCCTTCTCGCCCTTCTTGTCGGGGACGAGGTAGTAGGGCTGCTCGAAGTAGAGCGGGTCGATCTCGGCGAGGTCGACGAACTCCTCGATGTCGATCGTGTGGCTCGCCTTCGGCGCGAGCGCCGAGAGCTCGTCGGGCTCGACGACGACGTACTGGCCCTTCGAGAACTCGTAGCCCTTCACGATCCGCTCGGCCGGCACCTCTTCGCCGGTGGCCTCCGACACCTTCCGATAGCGGATGCGCGAGCCGGTGCCCTCCTCGAGCTGGTTGAACGAGACGTCGCGGCTACGCGTCGCCGACACCAACCGAACCGGCACCTGCACCAGCCCGAACCCCACCGAACCACTCCAGATCGCACTCGGCACGCCGCCACCTCCTCAGAGCCTCGGCTACGGTCGCCCGCCGCGGGGTACCCACCCCGAGCAGCACCGCTGTGGCCGCAGCAGTGTAAAGGTTCGCCGTCCAGGGGCTCTCGATGCCAGCTTCGGTCGACGTCGAGATCGAGGGGCGCCACCTGACGCTGTCGAACCTCGACAAGGTCCTCTACCCCGCCGCCGCCTTCTCCAAGGCCGACGTCATCGACTACTACCGCCGGATCGCCCCGGTGTTGCTCCCCCATCTCCGGCGCCGGGTGCCGACGCTGGTGCGGGCGCCCGACGGCGTGGGCGGCGAGGTGTTCTTCGAGAAGCGCTGCCCCGGCCATCACCCGCAATGGATCGAAACCGCCCTCATCGGGCGCTACGACCGCCACGAAGGATTCGCGGGCTGCCTCGTCGAGGAGCTGGCCGCGCTCGTGTGGACCGCGAACCTCGCAGCGATCGAGCTGCACACCTACCAGGCGACCGTCGACGACCTCGCGTGCCCGACCGCGCTCGTGCTCGACCTCGACCCGGGCCCGCCGGCGACGATCGTCGACTGCGCGGCCGTCGCCGTCGAGCTGCGCGCCGTGCTCGACACGCTCGGGCTCGCGGCGGTGGTGAAGACGTCGGGGTCGAAGGGCCTGCACCTCTCGGTACCGCTGAACACGCCCGGGATCACCGCCGAAGCCACGAAGCAGTTCGCGCTCGCGCTCGGCCAGCTCCTGGAATCGCGCGACCCGAAGCGGGTGACGACGACCATGGCGCGCGACAAACGCCCCGGCAAGGTGTTCGTCGACTGGAGCCAGAACGACCGCGCGAAGACGACGGTCGCGCCGTACTCGCTGCGCATCCGCGAGCGCCCGAGCGTGTCGACGCCCGTCGCGTGGAAGGAGATCGAAGCGGCTGTCGACGGCGGTGACGCCGACGCGCTGGGCTTCGAAGCACCCGAGGTGCTCGCGCGCGTCGAGCGGCTCGGCGACCTCTACGCGCTGAACCTCACCGCGCACCAGGAGCTCCCGTCGCTCGCGTGAGCGCGGCGCTAGGGTCCCGCCCCGATGGAGATCGACGGCACGGTCGCGATCGTCACCGGCGCGTCACGCGGGGTCGGCGCGGCGACCGCGGTTGCGCTCGCCGCGCAGGGTTGCTCCGTCGCGTGTGCGGCCCGCGCCACCGACGACAACCCACTGCCGACCGCGGGCACGATCGACGAGACCGTGCGCCGCATCACCGACGCTGGCGGCACCGCGATCGGGGTACCTACGAACCTCGCGCGCGACGAGGAGGTCGCGGCGATGGTCGCGACCACCGAGGAACGCCTCGGGCCGGTCGACATCCTCGTGAACAACGCCGCGATCACCTTTCCCGGCGACGTCGATCTCCCGATGAAGCGCTTCGACCTCGTCTTCGCCGTCGACCTGCGCGCGCCGCTGATCGCGATCCAGCACGTGGTGCCGTCGATGCGGGCACGCGGGCGCGGCGCGATCGTGAACGTGTCGTCGGTCGCCGCGCTCAACTACTTCCCCGGCCTGATGGCGTACGGCATGGCGAAGGCCGCGATGGAGCACATGACCGTCTCCCTCGCCACGCAGCTCCGGCCCGACGGCATCAGCGTCAACACGTTCCGCATCGACATCCCGGTCGCGTCCGAGGGCTTCGTCGCCAACCTGCCCGGCGACCATCCCGACTGGGAGCCGTCGGCGGTCGCGGCCGAGGGCATCTGCTGGATGATCCGCCAGCCGGCCGAGCTACACCGGCCACAACGACGGCATGGCCCGCCTGCGGGCCGAACACGGGATCATGGCGTCGCGTGCCGAGCAGCCGCACACCCAGGCGGTCGGCCTGGTCACCGAGACGCACCTGCTCCCGCCCGCCTGACGCGCGACCATCGGCGACGATGCAGCCCTTCGATCGTCTCACGCCACGTGGCCGTACCGGTCGCCTCCGCACGCTCGCGCAGGTGGCGCTCGCCGACTACGGGCTCGGCGACGCGCGCGTATCGCTGTTGAAGGAGACGTTCAACACCGTGTTCCGCGTCGACGCGCGCGACGGGCAGCCGTACACGCTCCGCGTCGGCGCGCGCGAGCGGATCCACCCGCCCGAGACCGAACGCATCGAGACCGCGTGGCTGCACGCGCTCGCACACGACACCGACATCGGAGCGCCGCAACCGATCGCGAACCGCGCGGCTGAGTACGTGACGACCGCCAGCGACGACGGCGTTCCCGAGCCGCGCACCTGCGTGCTCTTCGAGTGGGCGGGCGGGAGACGGCTCACCGAGATCATGAACGACGAGCTCGCGACGCGCGCGGGCACGCTGCTCGCCCGGCTCCACGCGCACGCGGCGAGCTTCGACGGCGGCCGGTGGCAACCCGTCTTGCAGGGCGACCGCGTCCTCACCTTCGCGATCGACGACCGCATCCCCCGCGCGGACCCCGAGCACGGCACCCTCTACGCCGACGCGCTCGCACGCGCGACCGCGGCCGTCGAATCGCTCTGGCACGCGCCGCCACACGTGCCCCACCTGCTGCACGGCGACTTCCACCCGAACAACATCCTCGTGGCGCGGGGGCGGATCACCCCGCTCGATTTCCAGGACGTGCTGTGGGGGTTCGAGATCCAGGACGTCGCGATCACTGCGTTCTCGCTCGAACGCTTCACCGACCCGGCCGGGCTGCTGGCCGCGCTGCGGGCCGGCTACGAGCAGGAACGGCCCTGGCCGGTTCGCGACGACACGCTCCTAGGCGATCTCGTCGCCGCGCGTCATCTCGACGTCCTGAACCTCGGCTTCAACCTCCGGCGCGCGAAGTACGACGCGTTCGTCGCGCGCCACACCGCCTGGCTGCGCGACTGGATGCGCGGCGCGGGCTGAGCCCGGCCGTCGTCAGGACAGTCGCTCCACCACCATGGCCATGCCCTGGCCGCCGCCGACGCACATCGTCTCGAGGCCGTAGGTCTTGCCGGCGTCCTCCAGCCCGTTGAGCAGCGTCGTCATGATGCGGGCGCCGGTCATGCCGAACGGGTGGCCGAGCGCGATCGCGCCGCCGTTGACGTTCAGCTTCTCCCACGGGATGCCGAGCTGCTTCGCCGAGGGGATCACCTGCGCGGCGAAGGCCTCGTTGATCTCGACGAGGTCGATCTGGTCGATCGTCATGCCCGCGCGCTTGAGCGCCTGCCGGCTCGCCTCGACCGGGCCGAGCCCCATGATCTCGGGGTTCAGCGAGCTCACCCCGCTGGCGACGATGCGCGCGAGCGGCGTGAGGCCGAGCTCCTTCGCCTTGGTGTCGCTCATCACGACCGTCGCCGCGGCACCGTCGTTGAGCGGGCAGGAGTTGCCCGCGGTGACCTGGCCGTCGGGGCGGAACGCGGGCTTGAGTGACGCCAGCCGCTCGAGCGTGGTGTCGGGACGGGGGCCGTCGTCCTTGCTGACGACGGTTCCGTCGGCGAGTGGCACCGGAGTGATCTCCCGCTCGAAGAAGCCGCTCGCCTGCGAGGCGACCGCGCGCTGCTGCGAGCGGAGCGCGAACTCGTCCATCTCCTCGCGCGTCACGCCCTCGGCCTCGCGCACGTTCTCGGCGGTGTAGCCCATCGCGATGTAGACGTCGGGGAGACCCTCCGCCGGAGTCCACGACGGCTGCCCACCCTCCGACCGCAGCTTGGTGCGGGCGCGCGCGTCGTTGAACAGCGGGTTCGCGGGACCACCGTCGGCCATGCCGTTCATGAAGCGGCTGACCGTCTCGACGCCGCCGGCGACGAACACGTCGCCCTCACCGCACTTGATCGCGTGGCCGGCCATGCGGATCGTCTGCAACGACGACGAGCAGTAGCGGTTGACGGTGACGCCGGGAGCGTCGACCCCCGCGAGGATCGAGGCGACCCGCGCGACGTTGGTGCCGGCCTCACCCGCGGGCTGGCCGCAGCCCCAGATGACGTCCTCGACGAGCTCGGGGCTCAGGGCCGGGACCTTGGCGAGCACGGCCTTGATGACGAGGGCACTGAGATCGTCGGGACGGCACTCGACGAGCGAACCCTTGTTGGCCCGCCCGATCGGCGTGCGGGCGGTGGCGACGATGACGGCTTCGGGCATGACTTCTCCTGCGTTGCGGACGGCGAGCAGGCTACCCGCGGGACGCCGACCCCTAGCATGGGCGCCGTGGCGATGGAGCACGTGGCCGAGCATCACCGGACCGCCCGGATCGGATGGCTGCGGGCCGCCGTGCTGGGTGGCAACGACGGGATCGTGTCGACCGCGAGCCTCGTGATCGGCGTCGCCGCGGCCGACGCGTCGCGCAGCGCGGTGATGACCGCCGGGATCGCGGGGCTCATCGCGGGCGCGATGTCGATGGCCGTCGGCGAGTACATCTCGGTGAGCTCGCAGCGCGACACCGAGATGGCCGACCTGCGGATCGAGGCCGAAGCGCTCGAGGCCCACCCCGAGGCCGAGCTGAGCGAGCTGGCGACGATCTACGTGCGCCGGGGCCTCGAGCCCGTGCTCGCCCGCCAGGTCGCCGAACAGCTCCACGCCCACGACCGGCTCGGCGCCCACGCTCGCGACGAGCTCGGTATCACCGAGATCGCATCGGCGCGCCCGTTCCAGGCCTCGTGGATCTCCGCGCTTTCGTTCACGACCGCCGCGGTGCTCCCGCTCATCGCCGTCGGGCTCGCGCCACGTGCCGCGCGCGTCGGTGTCACCGCCGCGATCGCACTCGTCGCGCTCGGGATCCTCGGACTGATCGGCGCGCGCATCGGCGGCGCGCCGTGGCGGCGCCCGGCGGCGCGGGTGGTGATCGGCGGCGGGCTGGCCATGGCGCTGACCGCCGTCATCGGCCACATCGTCGGCGCGGTGATCTGAGGGTTCCCTCGGTCGCGCTCGACAACTACCCGTTGTCGATGCGCCGAAGTCGGGTGCGGTAGTCCTGGCCGTTGCGGACGTAGTTGGCCGCGTTCGGGCCGATCATGTCGGGCGTCACCGCGTCGAGGCGCAGCTTCGCCGGCACGCCGAGCGCCATCGCGCCGCTCGGCACCTCCATGTCGTTGGGCACCAGCGCGGCCGCGCCGACCAGCGCGTTCGTCCGCACGATCGCGCGGTGCAGCACGATCGCTCCCGAGCCCACGAGCGCGCGATCTTCGATCGTGCAGCACTCGATGTGCACGAGGTGCCCGATCACGCAGTCGCTGCCGATGAAGGTCGGGTACTCCTCGGTGGCGTGGATCACGCTGCCGTCCTGGATCGACGTGCGCTCCCCAATCACGATGCGGCCGTAGTCGCCCCGCAGCACGGCTTGCGGCCACACCGTGGTGCCCGCGCCGATCTCGACCGAACCGATCACGGTCGCGTCGGGGTGCACGAAGGCATCGGGGTGGATCTCGGGCACGTGGTCGCCGAGCGCGTAAATGGCCACGAGCGCCGAAGCTAGCGCCGTAGCGTCGCGGGCGTGACCGCCGCGCCGATCGCCGTGTCGGGTCGCGAGTACCTCGCACTCGTCACGACGTTGCTGCAGCAATGCCGCCTCGACGATCCGACGGTGGGCATGTGGGAGGCCGCCGACCTGCAGTGGTGGTGGCGGCGCGACCAGCATGACGATCCGCACCGCGCGCAGTTCTGGCTCGATCGCGATGGTGAACCCGTAGCCGCCGTCGTCGCCACCGACTGGACCGACCGCGTCGGCCTCGACGTGATCACCCGGGCCAACGCGACTGCGCTGCTCGACGATGCGTGGACCGCGGCGGTCGCGGCGGTCGCGGGCGAAGCCCGTCCCGTCGAGCTCGTCGTGCGCGAGGACGACGCCGACGCCGCCTAGCGAGCGCGCGCCGCGGGATTCGAACCGACTGCGGAGACGGGCGTCACGAACTGGTTGGCCGCCGGCGCGCGGCCAGCACCCGAGTCGCTGCCGCCGGGCTACCGCCTGGTGTCGTGCGCCGAGCGGCGGGGAGAGCCGCACTGGATGGTGGGGCGCAGCGGCGAGCACGTCGCCGCGCGGCTCGCGGAGTGCTCGCTCTACCGTGCCGACCTCGACCTCGCGGTACTCACCGACGACGACGAGGTCGCGGCCTACGCGTTGTTCTGGCCCGATCCCGTCACCGGCGTCGGCCTTGTGGAACCGATGCGCACCGAGGACGCGCATCAGCGGCGGGGCCTCGCCCGCAAGGTACTGCTCGCCGGCCTCGAGCGGCTCGGCGCCGCCGGCTGCACACGGCTCAAGATCAGCTTCATGGAGGACAACCCGGCCGCGAAGCGCTGCTACCTCGGTGCCGGCTTCGTGCCTCACGCGACCGACCGCGTGTGGCAGCTACCGTCGGGCCCGTGACGACGCTCGACGAGCACGCGCAGCGCATCGCCACCGACGGTTACACGATCCTCGAGGACATCCTCGAGCCCGACCTCGTCGACGCGCTGAACGACGACCTCCTGCGGCTCGAGCGCGCGTTCGCCGTCGAGCCCGCGGACAACTCGTTCGAGGGCGCGCAGACGATCCGCATCTACAACCTGCTCGCGTTCGGCGCGCGCTACGAGCGCATCCCGGTGCATCCGCAGGTGCTGCCGATCGTCGAGCGCGTCCTCGACCCGGGCTGCCTCGTGTCGTCGCTGTCGTCGATCTCGATCCTCCCCGGCGAGATCGCGCAACCCATCCACGCCGACGACCAGCTCATCCCATTGCCGAAGCCGCACGTGCCGACGGTGTGCAACACCATGTGGGCGCTCACCGACTTCACCGAGGCCAACGGCGCGACTCGCATCGTTCCGGGCACGCATCTCCTCGACCACTCCCCCGACTACGGCAAGCCCTACGACTCGATCGCCGCGGAGATGACGAAGGGATCAGTGCTGGTGTGGGTCGGCAGCCTCTGGCACGGCGGCGGCGCGAACACCACCGCCGAACGTCGCGTCGGCATCGCGATGAACTACTGCGCGGGCTGGATCCGCCAGCAGGAGAACCAGCAGCTCGGCATCCCGCGCGAGGTCGCGGCGCACTTCTCACCCCGGTTGCGCGAGCTCGTGGGCTACAGCGTCTACAACATGCTCATCGGCCACATCAACAAGCACAGCCCGGTCGAGATGCTCGACGCCGTGAGCGCCGAGGCCCGTGGCGACGCGTCGAGCCCCATGGTCTGGGACCGCATCTGAGCCGGGATCCCCGCCCCGGCCGCGCCGGACCCGGCCCGGCCGCCCACGGCCCGACCGTCCCGGCCTAGCCTCTCGGCCGCAGCAGCATGCGACCAGGAAGGCGGCCATGAGCGGCGCGATCGTCGATACCCGCAGCGGCAAGGTGCAGGGGCTGGAGCGCGACGGCGTCCACGTCTTCCGGGGCGTGGCCTACGCAGCCCCACCGGTGGGCGCCCGGCGCTGGAAGCCGCCGATCGTCGAGGAGCCGTGGGACGACGTCCGCGACGCCACGCACTTCGCACCGATGGCTGCGCAGGGCGCGTTCATCCTCGACCAGGTGATGGGGGGCGGCGAGCGCCCGAAGAGCGAGGACTGCCTCTTCCTCAACGTCTGGACACCCGGCCTCGACGACAAGCGGCGGCCGGTGATGGTGTGGATCCACGGCGGCGCGTTCATGTACGGCGAGGGCGCGACGCCGTGGTACGACGGCACGAAGTTCGCGACGCAGGGCGACATGGTCGTCGTAACGATCAACTACCGCCTCGGCGCGTTCGGCTTCCTCGACCTCTCCGGCCTCTTCGGCGACGCGCTCGCCGGTTCCGGCAACCTCGGCCTCCTCGACCAGATCGCCGCGCTCGGCTGGGTGCGCGACTGCATCACCGCGTTCGGCGGCGATCCGGAGCAGGTGACGATCTTCGGCGAGTCGGCCGGTGCGGCGAGTGTCGGGACCCTGCTCGGCGTCCCCGCGGCGCGCGGCCTGTTCCACGCCGCGATCCCCGAGAGCGGCGCGGCGTCGTGGACCTCGACACCTGCCCGCGCGAAGGAGATCGCCACCATCGTCGTGAACGCGCTCGGGGTGGAACCCGGCGACGTCGACGCCCTCTACGCGAAGACCACCGACGAGATCGTCACCGCGCAGGCCGCGGCCGGCAGCGAGGTCGGATCGGTGGGCCTGCCGTTCCAGCCGGTGATCGACGGCATCACGCTCACGCGACCACCGCTCGAGGAGATCGCCGCGGGCAACGCGGCCGGCGTCCGACTGCTCACGGGCACGAACCACGACGAGATGACGCTGTTCGGTCTCGTCGACCCGACCCTCAACGACATGAACGAGGAACGCATCCGCGCCCGCATCGACCGCTACTGGGGCGACGGCTCGATCGACCACTTCATCGAGGCGTACCGGCAACTCCACCCGGATGCGTCGTGGCAGGACCTGTGGATCTCGATCTCGACCGACGCGGTCTTCCGCATCCCCGCGATCCGGCTGGTGGAAGCACAGCTTCCGCACGCGCCCGTCTGGATGTATCTCTTCACCTGGGGCTCACCGGCGTTCGGCGGCGTCCTGAAGTCGACGCACACGCTGGAGATCCCGTTCGTGTTCGACGCACTCGACCAGCCGGGTGTCACGGTGTTCACCGGTGAAGGCGACGAGCGGGCCGCGATCGCGCGCGGGATGCACGACGCGTGGATCGCGTTCCGCGCGCGACGGCGCGCCCCGCGCCGCGATCGAGTGGCCGCGTTACGACACCGCGCGACGGGCAACGATGCGCATCGACGAGACGTGGGCGGTGGTCGAAGATCCGATGAACGAGACCCGGGCCGTCTGGGAAGGGCATGAGATCCGGTAGCGCCGTGGCCCGCGCGGCGTGACGACCATCTCCACCGCGGCGCCGCTCGTCACGCTCGACCGCGTGACCGTGCGGCTCGGTGGCCGGCCGGTGCTTCGTGACGTGACCTTTGCGTTGTCCCGCGGCGAGGTGGTGGGGATCACGGGACCGAACGGCGCGGGCAAGACGACGTTCCTGCGCGTCGCGGCGCGGCTCGTGCGGCCGGCGGCCGGCACCCGCACCGGGCAACCGCGCCTCGCGTACGTGCCGCCCGCGCTGCAACCGCCTCTGCTCGCCGCGGGCGCCTGGTTGCGGGGCGTGCGGCGCGACCGGGCGGTCGAGCCCGTCACCGTTCTCGACCGGCTGGGCTTTGACGGCGACCTCGACCGGCCCTGCCGCGAGCTGTCGTTCGGCAACCTCCGCAAGCTCCTGCTCGCCGACGCGTTCAGCAGCCGCGCGGAGCTGGTCGTCATCGACGAGGCGAGTGAAGGCCTCGACAGCCGCGGTGCCGCGACGGTCGTCGCGCTCATGGCGGAGGTTCGGGCGCGAGGCGCCGCGGTGCTCTTCAGCGAGCAGGAGACGCAGCGGATCGCCGGCGCCGATCGCGTCGCCGCCGTGCGCGACGGCGTGGTGACCGTCGACGCGGTCCACGCCGCTGGGGAGATATCAGTGCAGCTCCGCGGGCCCGCGGCGCGCCTCGCCGATCTGACCGCGCAGGCCGAGGCGCTCGGCTTCCGCTACACGGTCGAGCGCGAGTGATGCGCTTCAACGGCTCGCTCCTCGCCCGCTCGATGCGCTGGCTCGGCCCCGCGTTGCTCTGGCTCGTGTGGACGGCATTCACGGTCGCGAACCCCGGAGCCGCGCTCGGCAACTCCGCCAGCTCGTTCATGATGCTCGTGACCGTCGCGTGCTGGCTCACCATCGGGGTCGGCAACGTCGACGACGACGGCCACCGCGAACTTCTCGCCGCGGCCTCCGGATCCCCCGCCCGTCTCCACCGGACGCGCGCGGCGACCGCATTCGCGGTCGCGACCAGCTTCGGCCTCGTGAGCACGATCGCGGGCATCGTGGTCGCCGGCAACCCGGAGCACTCGATCAGTCAGACCCGCATCGTGATCGCGTCGCTGCTGCTGGAGCTCACCGCCACCGCCGCCGGCGTCGGGCTCGGGACGCTGTTGCACCGGCCCGTCGTGCGCCACGCGGGCGCGACGCTGCTCGTCGTCGTCGCCGGGCTCATCGGGCTGATCCTGCTGCCGCCCGTCGAACACGTGCTGCGCCAGTTCAACGACGACCGCACCGGCGGGTTGGGCGTCCTCACCGCGGTGACCATCGCCGCCGCGCTGCTTGCCGTCGGCGCGGGCGGCGTGCTCGCCGACCGCCGGAACTAACGGTCGGCGCTCCCCGCGGGCGGGCGCGAGTGCCACGCCCGCTCCCGCACGAACGCGTGGATGCCGGCCTCGCCGAGCGAGACGCCGAGCCCCGAGTGGCGGCGCCCGGCCCACGGCAGGCGGGCCGTCGTGCGGTCGCTGCAGTTCCAGTAGACGGAACCGACGTCGGTACGCGCGAGCCAGCGCTGCGCCCGCTCCCGATCGTCGGTGAAGATCGCCGCGGTGAGCCCGTACTCGGTGTCGTCGGCGAGCCGGGCGGCCTCGGCGTCGTCGCGTACCCGCTCGATGCCGATCACCGGTCCGAACGACTCCTCGCGCATGACCGCCATCGAGTGGTCGACACCGGTGAGCACCACCGGTGCGAACCAGTTGCCGGGCCGGTCGAGGCGGCCTCCGGCGAGCGCGGCGTGCGCGCCCCGCCGGAGCGCGTCGTCGACCTGCGCGGCGAGGAACGCCGGCTGCTCCACGCGCGCCAGCGGGCCGAGCGTCGTGGCGTCGTCGGTGGGGTCGGCGGGCACGTAGGCACGCGCCGCGGCGGCGAACGCGTCCACGAAGTCGTCGAAGATCCGCTCGTGTACGTAGATCCGTTCGATCGCGCAGCACGACTGGCCCGCGTTGTAGAACACGCCTTCAGCGACCACCGGGGCGACGCGCGCGATGTCGACGTCGTCGCACACGTAGGCGGGGTCCTTGCCGCCGAGCTCGAGCTGCACGCGCCCGAGCCGCTCGGCGGCCGCGACCGCGACCCGACGACCGGTCGCGTAGGAGCCCGTGAAGCACACGACGTCGACATCGGCGGCGACGACCGCGGCACCGGTCGGGCCCGCGCCGACCGCGGCCTGGAACACGTCGACCGGCACGCCGGATTCGTGGAAGAGATCGGTGATCCGCAGGCCCGTGAGCGACGCGAGCTCCGACGGCTTGTAGACGACCGCGTTCCCGGCGAGCAGCGCCGGAATGATCGAGTTCAGCCCGACGAAGTACGGGTAGTTCCAAGCACTCACGTGACCGACGACACCCGCGGGGTCGTAGGAGATCGCCTCCACGAGCGCGGGCGTGCCGGTGATCGGGCGAGGAGCCATCACCGTCGCCACGTGCTCGACGAAGTATTCGACACGCTCGCGCACCGCGCGGATCTCGTTGCGGGCCTGCGTGATCGGCTTGCCCGTCTCCGCCGTCGTGATCGCCGCACATTCGTCGATGGCGGCTTCGAGGCGGTCGGTGAAGTCGAGGACGGCGAACGCGCGCGCGTCGAAGCCGCGATCGGCCCAGGCGTGCTGCGCGGTGCGCGCCCGGCGCACCTTCGCCTCCACCGATGCCTCGTCGTCCACTTCGAGCTCGCGCAGCACCGAACCGTCGGCCGGGTTGCGTACCGTCATCGGGTGCGGCGACGGTGGCGACGGTGTGAACGCGCGCGGCGAGGGCGACTCGTCGGAGACGAGCCAGCGCGCGGGCGGCTCCGGCACCCGCAGCTCGGGGCCGGCCGGGACGGCGGGTTCCGGCCCGCGAGCAGCGCCGCCCGACGTGGTCCCCGGTTGCGTCTGGGCGCAGGCGTTCGGCCCAGCGCCCTTCCTTCTGGCCGGGCCGGCGGCCGACGTCGGCCACCAGCCCCCGATCCGGTTCCGCGAGCCGGTGCAACGTGGCTTCGAGCTCGTCGAGCGACGAGAAGCGGTGCAGGCGCTCGGTGCGCGTCTTCAGCTCCCCCGGCGTCTGCGGGCCGCGTAGCAGCAAGACCGCGAGCACCGCGAGCTCGGGCTTGTTCAGACCGAGCGTCTCGTCGAGCACGTGGCGGTGCTTCACCACACGCTGGCCCGCGCCCTTGATGCGGCGCGCCAGCGACTTCGACCGCAGCCCCTCCAGCGCGGTTTCGACCGTCTCGTCTCTGTAGGCGACCACCGGCTCGCGATTCGTCGCCTGGTTGCACGCGGTGACGAGCGCGTTCAGCGACAACGGGTAGTTGTCGGGGGTCGCGAGCTCTTTCTCGACGAGGCAGCCCGCGACGCGCGCTTCCTGCTCGGTGAGGATCAGCGCGTCGGTGTCCACGATGCGGCCGGCAGCCTCAGAGCACGAGCTCGGCGACCGTCCGCAACGTGTTCGCGTCACCGCTCACGAGCAACGTGCCGACAACCGATTCCTTCCACTTCTCGAGATCGTCGCGGATCTTCTCGCGAGGCCCGATGAGCGCGGTGTCCTCGATGAGCTGCATCGGCACCGCCGCCGCGGCCTCCTGCTTCTTGCCGTCGAGGTAGAGGTCCTGGATGACCTTCGCTTCCTTCTCGTAACCCATGCGCGCGAACACCTCGTTGTGGAAGTTCACCTCGCGCGCGCCCATTCCGCCGATGTAGAGCGCCAGGACGGGACGGTAGAAGTCGGCGGCGACCTCGGCGTCGTCGGTGAGGATCACGGGCACGGTGCACGCGATCTCGAAGTCGTCCCAGCCGTGGCGAGCCGTCGGGCGGGCGAAGCCTTCCGACAGCGCGTCGCGGTAGAAGCTGTCGACGCGCGGTGCGTAGAAGATCGCGAGCCACCCGTCGGCGATCTCCGCGGTGAGCGCGACGTTCTTCGGACCCTCCGACGCGAGGTAGATCGGGATGTCCTTGCGCAGCGGGTGCGTGATCGACTTCAACGGCTTGCCGAGACCCATGCCGCCGTCGAGGGGCATCTGGTAGTGCTGGCCGTGGAAATCAACCGGCTCCTCGCGCGCGACGACACGCCGCACGATCTCCACGTACTCGCGCGTGCGCGCCAGCGGCTTGCGGTAGTCGTCGCCGTACCACCCCTCCGCGACCTGCGGGCCCGACGCGCCGAGCCCGAGGATGAAGCGGCCGCCCGAGAGATGATCGAGCGTGATCGCGGCCATGCCCATCGCCGCCGGGGAACGCGCCGACAGCTGGCAGATCGAGGTGCCGAGCTTGATCCGCGACGTCGCCGAGCCCCACCACGCGAGCGGTGTGAGCGCGTCGGATCCGTAGGCCTCGGCGGTCCAGAACGAGTCGTAGCCGAGGCGCTCGGCCTCGACGAGCAGGTCGGGAAACCCGGCCGGCGGCTGCGCCCCCCAGTAGCCGATCTGGAACCCGAGCTTGAGGTCTTTGGCCATGCCTCGCATCCTAGGAGGATCGGCTCGAGCCCTCCCCGGAGCCTGCGAGCACCGCGACGGCCGAGGCACGGACCTCGCCGCCGACCGTCAACCAGAGTCGCAGGTCGCGGCCGTCGTCGAGCGAGTGGAGATCGACCGCATCACCGCGGTCGAGGCCGCCACGGAACTCGAGCTCGGCGCGAGCGACGCGCCTCCCGTCGAGGAGCTCCTCGACCGGCGCCCAGTAGTTCGCGTTGTTGACGTGACCGAGGACGTCGAGGTCGGTGACGCGCAACGGCCACGGCGCGCGGGCCGTACGCGCAGGCGGTGGCCCGTGTTGCAGGCGCTGCCCGACCCGGCGGCCGCCCGCCGCCTCCGCGTAGACCTCGGCGAAACCGGTGGGCAGCGGCACCGGCCGTCCCGACGCGAGATCGACCAGCACCCACAGCGCACGCGTCCGCACGAACGCGTCGGTGCCGAAATGCACATCAGTGCGGCGTTCGGCCCAGCGCGCGCCCGTCCCCGAGCACCAGGTCGCGAGCGCGACGTCGTCGGCGTAACGCGGCTGACGCTTGCCGGTGAACTCGATCTCGGTGCGGCGCACGACCCACGCGAGCCCGGCGGCCTGATCGGTCTCCGCGACGTCGTCGGCCGCGACGTCTTGGATCAGGCGCGCGATCGCGTCGAGGCGGATGCGACCGTTGCGGCCGACGTCGTCGAGGCGCAGGCGCGCGGTGCCGGCGTACACCCGGCCCCGCGGCGGGCGGGAAGCGAACTCGTCGCCGGGCACGCCGGGAACCTAGCCTGCGGCTCCGCATGCACCAGCCGCCCGCCCCCGAAGGCTTTCGCCAGCACCGCTTCGAGACCCCCGCGGGGGCGACGACCGTGCTCCTCGTGCGGCACGGGGAGTCGGCGCCCGCGCACCCCGACCGCCCGTTCGCCCTGCGCGACGGCCACGGCGATCCCGAGCTCGACCCCGTGGGCGTCGCGCAGGCGGAAGCGCTCGCGCAGCGGCTCGGTGCCGAACGGATCGACGCCATCTACGTCACGTCGTTGCGCCGCACCCAAGAGACCGCCGCACCGCTCGCGGCGCGCCTCGGGATCACACCGATCGTCGAGGCCGACCTGCGTGAGGTCTTCCTCGGCGAATGGGAAGGCGGCGCGCTGCGCGCGCGTGCCGCCGCGGGCGACCCGATCTTCCGCGCGATCTTCGAGCAGGAACGTTGGGACGTGATCCCCGGTGCCGAGCCGCTCGAAGCCTTCGACGCGCGACTGCAGCGCGGGCTCGACCGGATCGTCGCCGCGCACGCCGACGAGCGGGTCGTCGCGGTCGTCCACGGCGGGGTGATCGGGCAGCTCCTGCACCGCGTCACCGGTTCCCGCCCGTTCGCCTTCGCGGGCGCCGACAACGCGTCGATCAGCGAGATCATCGTGAGCCCGGAACGCACCGTGCTGCGGCGCTACAACGACACCAACCATCTCGCCTGATCGGCGAGCGTCGCGACGAGCGCCTCGGTGTGCGGCCGCAGCGGACCTTCGGTCGGGCCGATGTCGTCCCAGTAACGGCCGTATCCGCGCACGCGCGGCGGGAGCTCGAGTTGCACGCCGCCGACTCGGGCACGGTTCACGGGATTCTCGGGATGCAGGCCCCGCAGCGTCAGCGGCATGCGCTCGAGATCGTCGACGAACGTGTACTGCGGGAGCACGGTGCGCAACGCGGCCGCGAGTCGCGACGCGATCCTCCGTTCGGCCCCGCCCACGAGCACCGTCGTCCAGCGATCGTCGGATCCGCGCAGTCCGCCGTAACCGTGCACGGAGACGACGACGTCGGCGTGGTCGAGGAACGCGCGCAGCGCGTCGGACTGCACCGGGTCGTACTCCGCGGAGGGCAGGTGCCAGCGCAGGTCTTCGGGCTGGACGACCGCGTACAACGAAGCTTCCGAGCGCTCGCTCGCCGCGCGCGCGATCTCGAACGTGCCCCGTTCGAGGCCACCGTGGAGCGCGAGGAACCCGACGCGCGAGCCGAGCTCGAGGTGCTCCGCGACGCCGTCGGATGCGAGCAGCTCCTGCAACATCACCCGTGATCCTGCCGCGCCGCCGCGGCGCGACCCGGCCACTGGCGGGCGCGGCTCACTGGATCAACGGGTCGCGGGGCAGGCCGAGGAGCCGCTCACCGATCTGGTTGCGGGTGATCTCCGACGTGCCGCCCGCGATGCTCATCGCACGCGTCGTGAGGGTGAGGAACGCACCCATCGCGCCCTCGCCTTCGAGGTAGGCCGTCGAGGGGCCGTTCAGCTCCAGCGCGATCTTCGCGAGCGCGTGGCCCTGCTCGGCGAGCACCAGCTTGGTGACGTTGCCCTCGGGGCCGGGCTCCGCGCCCGCGACCGCGCGCGGCGCGGCGCAGGTTCATGAGCTTCAAGGTCTGGTTGACGGCGAGGAAGTGCCCGACCTCGGGCCCGACCTCGGCGGCGCGTTCGGGGTGGGCGTCGAGCAGCTTCACCGGGTCGATCATCCCGCCGAGGCCGCCACCGGCGCCGCCGCCGATGCTCACGCGTTCGTTGCCGAGCGTGGCGCGCGCGACGGTCCAACCCGCGTTCACCTCGCCCACGACGTCGTCGTCGGGGACGAACACGTCGGTGAAGAACACCTCGTTGAAGTCGGACTGCCCCGTCATCTGGCGCAGGGGACGCACCTCGACACCGGGCGCGTGCATGTCGATGACGACGGTCGTGATGCCCTGGTGCTTCTTCGCCTGCGGATCCGTGCGCACGGTCGCGAGACCGAGGCCGGCGTAGTGCGCGCCGCTCGTCCACACCTTCTGCCCGTTGAGCACCCAGCCGCCGTCGACGCGCGTCGCCCGCGTCTTCACCCCCGCGGCATCACTGCCGGCTTCGGGTTCGCTGAAGAGCTGGCACCAGATCACGTCCTGGTTCAGCGCGGGTGCGACCCAGCGCGCGACCTGATCGGCGGTGCCGTGCTGGATGAGGGTCAGGATCACCCAGCCGGTGATCCCATACTGCGGGCGTTGCACGCCGGCGGCCGCGAACTCCTCGTCGATCACCAGCTGCTCGATCGCGGACGCCTCACGACCCCACGGCTTGGGCCAGTGCGGCATCACGTAGCCGGTCTCGATGAGGCGGTCGCGCTGCGCGTCGGCGGCGAGCGCGGCGGTCGCGGCGGCGAAGGCACGCACCTCGTCGCGGATCGCCTCGGCCTCCGGCGGCAGGCTCAACCCCGGCGCGCGCACGACTCCGTTGCGGGTCGCGTCGACGAGGCGCGTGCCGGCGTCGTCGGCTTCGAAGACAGCCGCGAGCGCGAGGGCGCGGCGCATCAGCAGGTGGCCGTCGTGCTCCCAGGTGAAGCCGATGCCGCCGTGCACCTGGATGTTGAGGTGCGAGTTGCCGAGGGCGGCTTCGAACGCGAGATCACCGGCCACGCAGCTCGCGAGCTCGAACTGGTCGAGGTCGCCGCTCGACGCACGCGCGGCGTCCCACGTCGCCGACGTCGCCAGCTCGGCCGCGACGAGCATGTTGGCGCAGTGGTGCTTCACCGCCTGGAACATCGCGATCGGGCGGCCGAACTGCTGCCGTTCCTTCGCGTAGGCACTCGCCGAGTCGCAGCACTCGCGAGCGAGGCCCGCCGCTTCGGCCGCGAAGATCGTGCGCGCGATCGCACGCGCCCGGCGCGCCGCGCCCGGCCACACCGTGACGTCCGCCGCGTCGAGCGTCACCGTCGCGCTGCGGCGGCTGGGGTCGACGTTGTCGGGAACGGTGACGGTGACGCCCGCGTCGTCACGCGCGAAGACCACGACGTCGTCGGCCGCGACCGCCACGAAGCGATCCGCGAGCGCGCCGCCGATCGCGGCCGTGATCGTTCCCGTCGCGCGCCCGTTGCCGGCTGTGAGCGCGTCGCCGAACGCGAACGCCGCGGCCTCCGACCCGTCGGCGAGCGCGGGCAGCAGCGAGGCCTGCGCGTCGTCGGGCGCGCAGGCGGCGACGATCGCGGCCGCGACAACAGTGGGAACGAAGGGCCCGGGCGCGACCGTCCGCCCCATCGCCTCCGCGATCACCACCAGCTCCTCGAGGCCGTACCCCGAACCGCCGTGCGCCTCGGGCAGATGGATCCCGAGCCAGCCCAACTTCGCGAGCTCGGGCCAGAACGCCGGCAGCGGCTCCTCGGCCGCGTCGAGGAGCGCGCGGTTCGCGGCGCGGGCGCCGCGCTCCTGCAGGAAGGCGTTCGCCACCTCCTCGAGCTCGCGGTGCGCGTCGGTGATGGCGATCCCCATGACTCCTCCAGCGGAACGGTTCTGCTGCCCGGTGCGACGGCCACCGTAGATGGCGCGCGGTTCACACCGCCCGTCCGCAGCCGCCGCGGCCCCACCCCGCCCGTGGTACTGCGTTTGTTGCACATGTGAAACGAACGCAGTACCACCACCGGGGTGAAGGCCGGGCAGGGTGCGCAGGGTGCCGGGCAGGTGCCGGGCAGGCAGCGTGCGTCTACGCGTCGAGGACGCGGATGCGGAGGCGCTTGTTGCCCTTGCCCTTCGACTCCGTCTTCACGACCTCGAAGCGGCCGATCTCGCCGGTCGAGCGCACGTGCGTGCCGCCATCGGCCTGCTTGTCGAGGCCGACGATGTCGACGACGCGGATCTCGGTGACCGACGCAGGGATCAGGTTCACCTTCGTGCGGATGAGGTCGGCGTCGGCGACGGCGGTGTGGCGCGGCAGGAACGACACCTCGATCGGCCGGTCGGCGGCGATCTCCGCGGTTGACGAGCTCGGCGACCGTCGCCGCGAAGCCTTCGGGCAACGGGTCGAACTCGAAGTCCATGCGCGCCTCGAGCGGCTCCATGTTGCCGCCGGTCACCGCCTTCCCCCACTCGTTCCAGATCACGCCGCACAGCACGTGCATGGCGGAGTGCGTTCGCATCAACCGGTGGCGGCGTTCCCAGTCGATCGCACCGTGCACGGCGTCGCCGGGTGCGGGCGGCGCGCCGTCGCCGCCGAGGGTGTGCCACACGTCGTCGCCGTCCTTGCGCACGTCGGCGACGGGGAGCCCCGCAAGCGTCCCGGTGTCGTGGGGCTGGCCCCCGCCCGTCGGGTAGAAGGCGCTGCGATCCAGTGCGACCCGGCGGTTCTCCGCGTCGACGCCGGTCACGGTCGCGTCGAACGCCCGGCAGTACGCGTCGCGCAGGAAGAGCAGCTCGGTCATCGCGGCTCGACGCTACCGCCTCGCCGAAAACACCCTGGCCCCGCAGCGGCGGGCGCGGCTTGACTGGTGGGGTGCCGGAGCTTCCCCCCGAGCGCCTCGATCTCGGCACCGAGGTGCTCCGCCAGCTGACGGTGGCCGACGCTTCTGCACTCGCACGGGCCGTCGGCGACAACCTCGACCACCTGCGGCCGTGGATGCCGTGGGCGAATCTCGAGTCGGCCGACGTCCGCTTCCAGCGCCGGCGCCTCGCGGAGGCCGAGCACCAGTGGTCGCGCGGCGCCGACTTCGGCTACGGGCTCTTCCCCACGGACGGCGACACCGCGCTCCTGCTCGGCTGCTTCGGCCTCACCGCGCGGCGCGGCGCGCGCACGCTCGAGATCGGGTACTGGCTCCGCGCCGACGCGACCGGGCGCGGGCACGCGACGCGCGCCGTCGCCGCGCTCACTGACGTGGCGTTCGGGCAGCCGTGCATCGAGCGCGTGTACGTGTATTGCGACGAGGCGAACGCGCCGAGCGCGGCGGTCCCGCGCCGGCTCGGCTTCCGGCTCGCGCGCGTCGTCGCGGTCCCACCCGAGGCGGAGGCCGAGACGGGGCGCCAGTTCGAGTGGGTGGTGAGGGCCGACGAGTGGCGCGCGCGGCACGACGAGGCAGCCGACTCCGAACCGCGTTCTTAGCTGCGCTGCGTCCCGACCGCGAGGTCGCGGAACGGCGTGTTCTTGTCGGGACCGGGTTCCTTCGGGAGACCGAGCACGCGCTCGCCGATGATGTTGCGCTGGATCTGGTCGGAGCCGCCGTAGATCGACGGGCCCGGCGAGAAGAGCGTCATCTCCTGGACGAGCCCGCCTCCGTGCGTCCCGCTGCCCATGACCATGCCCTCGGCGCCGAGGATCTGGTTGCCGACCTCCCGGTTGAGCCGCAGCAGGTCGCTCATCATCAGCTTCGCGATGTTCGGGGCGCCCGCGGAGGCGCCGCCGCCGCGCATCCGCAGCGACGAATACGAACCGATGCGGTTGAGGATGTAGATGCGGGCCAGCCCCTGACGCACGACCGGATCGCCGTCCTTGCCCGTCGTGCGCGCGAGGCCGATGAGGCGATCGACCATGCCTTCGCCGCCGCCACCGGTCCCGCCGGTACGGACCTGGCCGACGAAGTCGCCGGCGCGCTTCTCGAGATGCCCGGCCATCGGGCCCGGGAAGGCGGCTCCGGCCGCACCGCCACCGCCGCTGCCGAGGCTGGCGCGCTCCGCCGCGAGCGTCGTGTTCGCGACCGCCCAACCGTTGTTCAACCCGCCGACGACGTTGTCGGCAGGAACGCGCGCGTCGTCGATGAAGACCTCGTTGAAGAGCGCGCGGCCGGTCATCTCGCGCAGCGGGCGAACCTCGACGCCCGGCTGGCGCATCTCGAATCCGAAGTACGTGATGCCGCCGTGCTTCGGCAACTCTGGTGCGGTGCGTGCGATGAGCATTCCGAGGTTGCAGAGCTGCGCGGTCGACGTCCAGACCTTCTGGCCGTTGACGACGAACTCGTCGCCGTCGCGCTCGGCCTTGCACTGCAGGCTCGCGAGGTCGGAGCCCGCGCCCGGCTCGCTGAACAGCTGGCACCACGCGTCTTGACCGTTGAGGATCCGGCGCAGCCACGTGTCCTTCTGCTCGCGCGTCCCGTGCCGCGCGATGGTCGGTGCCGCGAGCGCGTACCCGAGACCCGACGGCGGCCCGATCGCGCCGGCCGCCTTGATCTCGTCGTTGACGGCGTTCGCGAGCGAGCGCGAGTAGCCGCGCCCGAAGCAGTCCTCGGGGAACGTCGGCGCCGCGTACCCCGACTCCGCGAGGCGTTCCCACCACTCGCCCACCGTGAGATCCGGATTCCAGTTCTCGCCGAGCCACGCTCGCACCTCGGCGCGCACCTGCTCCACGGTCGGTTCACTCACCGTTCACTCCTCCACTCAGCACGGTTCGGCACTCCCACGGTGCGGGATCCCGAGCGCGATCGCGCGCCCGGTCACAACAGGTCGAGCACGCGCTCGCTCGGGCGCGCGATCACTGCGCGCGTTCCGCGGAACACGACGGGCCGTTCCATCAGCTCCGAGTGCTCGAGCAACAGCGCGACGACGGCGTCGCGCGTCGTGTAGTCGGCCGCGTCGAGGCCGAGCTCCTTGAACCGCGCGTCCTTGCGCACGAGCGCGGCGGGCGGGTCGGTGATCGCGTCGACGATCCGTTCGAGTGCGGCGCGGTCGGGCGGCGCTTTCAGGTACTCGACGACGTCGACGTCGAGGGAGCGCTCCCGCAGGATTGCGAGCGCGCCCCTCGACTTGCTGCAACTCGGGTTGTGGTACACGACCATCGACTCCATGGCCGGGAGGCTACCGAAGCGTCCGGGGTGACGGTCCGGAGTCGGTCCGCGCGGGCCCCGAGGGCGATCCGACCGCCGCCGACAAGCGGGCGAGGTACTCGTCGCGCTCGAGGTCGACGGCCCCGAGCGACGCCAGGTGCGCGGTCGTCCACTGCACGTCGAACAGCGTGGCGCCGTCGAGGCGGAGCAGGTCGACGGTGGCCCAGAGCGCAATCTTCGACGCGTCGCGTGCGCCGTGGAACATCGACTCGCCCGCGAAGAACCTGCCGATCCGGACTCCGTAGAGCCCGCCCGCCAGTTGGTCCTCGTGCCACACCTCGACGCTGTGCGCGATGCCGAGCTCGTGCAGACGCGTGTACGCGGCGATGAACGATGCGTCGATCCAGCCGTGCTCGCGCCCCGGATCCGCGCAACCCGAGATCACTGCCGCGAACGCGGCGTCGACGGTCACCGTGAAGCGTGACCGCGCGCGCCGCAGGCTGCGGCTCGCGTGGAAGCCGTCGAGCGGCATCACGCCGCGCGGGTCGGGCGACCACCACGCGATCGCCGCGCCCGCACCGAGGCGCATCGGGAACAGACCCGCGCGGTACGCGGCGAGCAAGGTGCCCGGTTCGAGATCGGCGCCGATCCCCACGATCCCGTGCTCGTCCACGCGCCGCGGATCCGGCAACTCCCACTTGCAGAACAGGGCGTGGTCGCCCGCCTCAGGCAAGCAGCCCTCTCGCGATGTGGGTGACCTGGATCTCGTCGGTCCCCGCGTAGATCTGCAGCACCTTCGCGTCGCGGCAGAGCTGCTCGACCTCGTACTCGGCCATGTAGCCGTTCCCGCCGAAGAGCTGCACCGCCTCGAGCGCCACCTGCATCGCGGCCTGCGCGCTGTAGAGCTTCAGCGCCGACGCCTCGGCGAGGCTCATCGGCCGCCCCGCCTGCGCGCGCTCGAGCGTGCGGAACACGAGATTCTCGACGTTGAGCCGCGCGACCTCCATGTTGGCGAGCTTCAGCTGGATGAGCTGGTAGTTGCCGATCGGCTGGCCGAACTGCACCCGCTCCTTCGCGTAGGGGACACACAGCTCGAGGCACCTCTCGATGATGCCGAGGGCCATCGCGGCGACGCCGGTGCGCTCGATCGTGAACGTCGCCTTCGACGCGTCGCGCCCCTCGCGCGCCGGGAGGTCTTCGGTCTCACCGAGGAGCCGGTCACGGCCGACGCGCACGTCGTCGAGGAAGAGCATCCCAGTCGGCGAGGAGTGCATGCCCATCTTGCGCAGCGGCTTGCTCTGCTCGAGGCCGGCCATCCCCGATTCGAGCACGAACTGGAGCACCTTGCGGTCGCGGAACTCCGCTTCGCCGTCGTCGAGCTTGCAGATGAACACGATCGTGTCGGCGTAGGGGCCGTTCGTGATGAACGTCTTCGAACCCGACAGCACGTACTCGTCGCCGTCGCGCCGCGCGGTCGCGCGCATCGCACCGAACGCGTCCGAACCGGAACCCGGCTCGGTGATCGCCCAGGCACCGATCTTGCCGAGGGTGAGCAAGTCGGGGACCCAACGTTCACGCTGCGCGATCGTCCCGCGGCTCTCGATGGCCGCCGCCGTGAGGCCGACACTGACACCGAGCGCGGTCACCATTCCGGGCGAGCACTTGCACAGCTCGATGATCGGCATCATCGTCATCGCGGCCCCGAACCCGCCGCGCCCGCGCGGAGCGTCGCCATCTCCGGATGCCTCGTCGCGAGGCGCGGCCGGCAGGGCACCGTCGCCCGCCTTCGCGGCTGCGATTCGCCGTTCGAAGTTGTCGCGCGCCATCTCGCCGATGCCGAACGAGTGATACAACTTGCGCAGGAGATCGTACGGGGCCAGCCCACCGTGTTCGAGCTCGTCGCGATGCGGCCGGATCTCCTGATCGACGAAGTCACGGACCGCCGCCCGAACCATCTGGAGCTCTTCGGGCCATTCGAACATCGCTGCCTCCGGGGGGTCTGCGGGCCCGGTCAGCGTAGGCGGCACGCGCTTCTCACCACCTCACCACCCAAGCGGGGCACGCGGGGCACGCGGGGTATGAACACCTCATGAGACCTCAGCCCGAGGGGGTTCCCGGCCGATGACAAACGTAGGAACAGGCGAGAGGAGCGGCGTGGCCGCGGTGAGGGAGCTCATCCAGGTGTCGCGGCGACTGCCTCTCGAGGCAGGAGCCGTCAGAATCGCGCTGTTGTTCCTCGCGCTCGACGCGCTGAGCGACACACGCCGGTGGACGCTCGGACCGCTCGGCGCACTCGAGCTGGACACCGAGTTCACCGACACCGCGCTCGACGCCGCCAGCGGGTCCACGCAGTCGGTGACACGCGGCCGGCTCTGCGCGCCCGACGGGTTCACGGTCGAGGTCGAGGTCGCGCTCACGCTGCGCGACGCCGGCGACACGCGTCTCACCCTGCGCGCCGAATTCGGCTCACCCGCGCATCGCGACGAGCTCGCACTCGCAGCCCGCGCCGCGCTCGACGAGCTCGCTGAAGAGCTGCTCTTCTTCGGCTCCCGCCAGCAGGCCGCGAACTAGCGGATCGGCGCCTGCGTCGGCGCGATCGGCGCCGGCAACGCGGTCTCACCCATCAGGAACCGGTCGACACACGCGGCCGCCGAACGCCCTTCGGCGATGGCCCACACGATCAGACTCTGGCCGCGTCCCATGTCGCCGCAGGCGAACACCGCGGGCACCGATGTTTGGAATGTCGCGTCGCGAGCCACGTTGCCGCGCGCGTCGAGCTCCACCCCGAGCCCGTCGAGCAGACCGCCGCGCTCAGGGCCGACGAACCCCATCGCGAGGAGGACGAGCTCGCACTCGAGATCGAAGTCGGTGCCTTCGATCTTTCGGAACGTCGGCCGGCCGTCGACGATCACCGACTCGACCTCGTGCGCGCGCAACGCCCGCACCGCGCCGTCGTCGTCGCCGACGAAGCACTCCGTGTTCACCGAGAAGACCCGCTCGCAGCCCTCTTCGTGCGCCGACGACGTACGGAACATCAGCGGCCATGTCGGCCAGGGTGTCGACGCGTCGCGCGCGTCGGGGGGCCGGGGCAGGATCTCGAACTGGTGCACCGAGCGCGCGGCCTGCCGCAGCGACGTGCCCAGGCAGTCGGCGCCGGTGTCGCCGCCGCCGATGATCACGACCCGCTTGCCCTCCGCCGAGATCGGCGACGCGTCGAGATCACCTTCCTGCACCCGGTTCGCGAGCGGCAGGAACTCCATCGCCTGGTGGATGCCGCGCAGCTCGCGGCCCGGGATCGGCAGGTCGCGCCACGCGGTCGCGCCCCCCGCGAGCACCACGGCGTCGTGGTCGCGCTGTAGGTCGGCGACCGGGAGATCGACGCCGACGTTCACGCCGGCGCGGAACTCGGTGCCTTCGGCCTCCATCTGCGCGATGCGGCGCTGCAGGTGCCGCTTCTCCATCTTGAACTCGGGGATGCCGTAGCGGAGCAACCCGCCGATGCGGTCGGCGCGCTCGTAGACGACGACGTCGTGGCCCGCACGCGTCAGCTGCTGCGCGGCCGCGAGCCCCGACGGGCCCGACCCGACCACCGCGACCCGCCGACCCGTCTTGACCGACGGCGGGAGCGGCACGACCCAGCCTTCTTCGAACGCCCGGTCGACGATCTCGACCTCCACCTGCTTGATCGTGACCGCGGGCTCGTTGATGCCGAGCACGCACGCGGCCTCGCAGGGCGCGGGGCAGAGCCGGCCGGTGAACTCGGGGAAGTTGTTCGTCGCGTGCAGCCGCTCGCTCGCCGCGAGCCAGTGGTCGCGGTAGACGAGGTCGTTCCACTCCGGGATGAGGTTCCCGAGCGGGCAACCGGTGTGGCAGAACGGGATCCCGCAGTCCATGCAGCGCGCCGCCTGCGTGCGCACGTGATCGGTCGGGAAGTCTTCGTAGACCTCCTGCCAGTCGAGCACCCGTACGGGAATCGGCCGCCGCTTCGGCAGCTCCCGCCCGTACTTCATGAACCCAGTCACTTCACCCACGAGCTGACGCCATGACTGCCTCATCCGGATCGGTGCCGCGCTCTTCGGCGTCGGCACGGGCTTGGAGGACACGCTTGTAGTCCTTCGGGAAGACCTTGACGAAGCGGTCGAGCTCGCTCCACCAGTCGGAGAGGATGCGCTCCGCCACCGCGGAGCCGGTCTCCTCGAGATGGCGCGAGACGACGCCGCGCAACCACGTCTTGTCGTCGTCGTCGAGGAGATCGAGATCGACGAGGTCGCGGTTCGTGCGCTTCCAGAGCGTGCCGTCGAGATCGTGCACGAACGCGAGCCCGCCCGACATGCCGGCCGCGAAGTTGCGGCCGGTGCGGCCGAGGATCACGGCCCGGCCGCCGGTCATGTACTCGCAGCCGTGGTCGCCGATGCCCTCGACCACCGCGGTCGCGCCGGAGTTGCGCACGCAGAAACGCTCCCCCACGATGCCGCGCACGAACAGCTCGCCGCCCGTGGCGCCGTAGAGGATCACGTTGCCGGCGATGATGTTCTCCTCGGCGACGAAGCGCGATCCCTGCGGCGGCAGGACGACCACGCGGCCCCCCGAGAGTCCCTTCCCGAGGTAGTCGTTGGCGTCGCCCTCGAGCCGCAGGCTGATGCCCCGCGGCAGGAACGCGCCGAACGACTGGCCGGCCGAGCCGGTGAACGTGATGCGGATCGTGTCGTCGGCAAGACCCTCGCCGCCGTGACGGCGGGTCAGCTCGGATCCGAGCATCGTGCCGACGGTGCGGTTCACGTTGCGGATCGGCATCGCGAGCTCGACGGGCGTCGCGTCGTGCAGCGCAGGCTCGCACAGCTCGATGAGAGTGCGGTCGAGCGCGCGGTCGAGACCGTGATCCTGCTCGCGCGTCTGGAAGAACGACTGGCCGTACGGGTTCTCGGGCACGGTGAGGATGGGCGAGAGATCGAGGCCCTTGGCCTTCCAGTGCTCGACCGCGACGCCCACGTCGATCATCTCGACGTGGCCGATCGCCTCCTCGAGGGTGCGGAAGCCGAGCGCGCCGAGGTATTCGCGCACCTCCTGGGCGATGAACTCCATGAAGCTGACGACGAACTCGGGCTTGCCGCTGAACTTCTTCCGCAGCTCGGGGTTCTGGGTCGCGACGCCGACGGGGCAGGTGTCGAGGTGGCAGACGCGCATCATCACGCAGCCCGACACCACGAGTGGCGCGGTCGCGAACCCGAACTCCTCGGCGCCGAGGAGCGCGGCGATGACGACGTCGCGGCCGGTCTTCAGCTGGCCGTCGACCTGCACCGAGATGCGGTCTCGCAGGCCGTTCAACATGAGCGTCTGCTGCGTCTCGGCCAGACCGAGCTCCCACGGTGCGCCTGCGTGCTTGATCGAGGTGAGCCGGGCCGCGCCGGTTCCGCCGTCGTGACCGGAGATGAGCACGACGTCGGCGTGCGCCTTCGAGACGCCGGCGGCGACGGTGCCGACCCCGACCTCGGCGACGAGCTTCACGTGCACACGCGCCTGCGGGTTCGCGTTCTTCAGGTCGTGGATGAGCTGCTTGAGGTCTTCGATCGAGTAGATGTCGTGGTGGGGCGGTGGCGAGATGAGCCCGACGCCGGGGGTGGAGTGCCGCGTCTTCGCGATCCACGGGTACACCTTGTGGCCCGGCAGTTCGCCGCCTTCGCCCGGCTTCGCGCCCTGCGCCATCTTGATCTGGAGGTCGGTGGCGTTCACGAGGTACTCGCTCGTGACGCCGAAGCGCCCTGACGCAACCTGCTTGATCGCGCTGCGCCGCCAGTCGCCGTTCGCGTCGGCGACGAAGCGGTCGGCGTCCTCTCCGCCCTCCCCCGTGTTCGAGCGCGCGCCGAGGCGATTCATCGCGATGGCGAGCGTCTCGTGCGCCTCCTTCGAGATCGAGCCGTACGACATCGCGCCCGTGGAGAAGCGCTTCACGATCTCCGCCACCGGCTCGACCTCGTCGATCGGGACGGCCGGCCGCGCCCCGACCCGGAGCTCGAACAGGCCGCGCAGCGTCGCGTGGCGGCGGGCCTGGTCGTCGACCAGGTGCGTGTACTCCTTGAACACGTCGTAGCGCTTCGACCGGGTCGAGTGCTGCAGCTTGAAGACCGTCTCCGGGTTGAAGAGGTGGTACTCGCCCTCGCGGCGCCACTGGTACTCACCGCCGACGACGAGCTCGCGGTGCGCGAGCTCCTCGGGACGGTCGGGGAACGCGAGCTGGTGCCGGCGCGCGGCCTCCGACGCGATGACGTCGAGGTCGATCCCCTCGATACGGCTCGCGGTGCCGGTGAAGTACTCGTCGACGACCTCGTGGGCGAGGCCGATCGCCTCGAAGATCTGGGCGCCGGTGTAGGACGCGACCGTCGAGATGCCCATCTTCGACATCACCTTGAGGATGCCCTTGCCTGCCGCCTTCACGTAGTTCTGCTGGGCCTTGCGCTCGGTGAGCCCGGGCAGGAACCCTTCGCGCACGAGATCGCGGATCGAGTCGAACGCGAGGTACGGGTTGATCGCCCCGGCCCCGTATCCGAGCAACAAGCAGAAGTGGTGCACCTCACGCGCCTCGCCGGTCTCGACGACGAGCCCCACGCGGGTGCGCGTCTTCGTGCGCACGAGGTGGTGGTGGACGGCCGCGGTCGCGAGCAACGCGGGGATCGGCGCCATCTCCTCGGTGGCGTAGCGATCGGAGAGGATCACGATGTTCGCGCCACCGGCGATCGCGTCGCTCACGGATCGCCGCACGCCCTCGAGCGCCATGTGCAGCGCGTCGCCGCCGCCGAGCACCGGGTACAGGCACGGTACGGTGACCGGCTTGTACCCGAGCTCGGGCGCCTCGCGGTCGATGTACTGGAGCTTCGCGAGGTCGTCGTTGGAGATCACCGGGTACGGCAGCACGATCTGGCGGCACGACTGCTCCGACGGTTCGAGCAGGTTGCACTCGGCGCCGATCGTCGACGACAACGACGTCACCAGCGCCTCGAAGTTGGCGTCGAGCGGCGGGTTCGTCACCTGCGCGAACAGCTGCTTGAAGTAGTCGTAGAGCATGCGGGGCCGGTCGGACAGCACCGGTGTGGGCGTGTCGGTGCCCATCGAACCGAGCGACTCGACGCCGTTTCGGGCCATCGGCGCGATGAGGAGCCGGAGGTCTTCCTGCGAATAGCCGAAGAGGCGTTGCTGCTGCACCGCCGACGCGTGCACCGGTGTGAGCGCGTACTGCGGCGGCAGGTCGTCGAGGTGCACGAGCCCGGTATCGAGCCACAGCTGGTACGGCGCCTCGGCCGCGAGCTGGGCCTTGATCTCGTCGTCGGGGACGAGCCGGCCCTGCGCGGTGTCGACGAGGAAGATCTTGCCGGGTTCGAGCCTGCCCTTCGCGACGACGCGCTCGGGCGGCACGTCGAGGACACCGACCTCGCTCGCCATCACGACGAGGTCGTCGTCGGTGACCCAGTAGCGCGAGGGGCGCAGGCCGTTGCGGTCGAGGACCGCGCCGATCACGGTGCCGTCGGTGAACGCGATCGAGGCGGGGCCGTCCCAGGGTTCCATCAGCGACGCGTGGTAGCGGTAGAACGCGCGCCGCGCCGGATCCATCGACTCGTGGTTCTCCCACGCCTCGGGGATCATCATCAGGACCGCGTGCTGCAACGGGCGGCCGGCGAGGTGCAGCAGCTCGAGCGCTTCGTCGAAGCGGGCGGTGTCGCTCGCGTTCGGGGTGCAGATCGGGAAGGCGCGGTCGAGGTCGCCGGGCAGGATGTCGCTCGCCATCGCCCCTTCACGGGCGCGCATCCAGTTCTCGTTGCCCTGCACGGTGTTGATCTCGCCGTTGTGCGCGATCACGCGGTACGGGTGCGCGAGCGGCCAGCTCGGGAAGGTGTTCGTGGAGAAGCGGGAGTGCACCAGGCACAACGCCGACGCGGTGCGGGCGTCCGTGAGGTCGAGGTAGAAGTGCTCGAGCTGGGGCGCGGTCAGCATGCCCTTGTAGACGAACGTGCGGCCCGACAGCGACGGCACGTAGACGCCGGCCTCGTGCTCGATGCGCTTGCGGGCGAGATAGACGTGGCGCTCGAGCTCGATCCCCGAGAGGTCGTCCTTGGCCACGAAGATCTGCTCGAAGGCGGGCATCGCCCGCACCGCCGAGGCGCCGATCCCGGTGGCGTCGACCGGCACGGTACGCCAGCCGAGCACGCTGAAACCCTCGTCGGCGAGCAGCTTCGCCACCGCGTCGCGCTGGTCGGCGGCGATCGCGTCGTCGCGGGCGAGGAAGAGCATGCCGGTCGCGTACGAGCCCGCCGGCGGGAGCGAGAAGTCGACGACCGCACGGAACAGCTCGTCGGGGATCTGGACGAGGATCCCTGCGCCGTCGCCCGTCTCGGGCTCGGCGCCCTGCGCGCCGCGGTGCTCGAGGTTGCAGAGCGACTGGAACGCCCGCTCCACGAGGGCGTGCGAGCGCCGGCCCAACATGTCGACGACGAACGACACGCCACACGAGTCGTGCTCGAAGCGGGGGTCGTAGAGCCCCCGGGTCGGGGGCAGATCGCGCTCGTACATGGGAAGACGTCCTCGAGATCGGCGGTCAGTCCGTGAGGTTCCGGGTGGATGCCGGCGGACCTGGCCGCCGCGGGACGTCACTGGCCCGACGGCGGAACGCCGCCAGTGTACCGGGACCGCTCTCGCGACACGAACAGAATCGCGTCAGGCCGGTGGCGCCGAACCGCGCTTCAGTTCCCGTTCCACGACAGCCGGAGCTGCATCTCGCGGTAGAGCGCAGCGAATGCCTGCGCCGCCGGCGCGTCGGGCCGCCGGGCGACGATCGGCGCGCGGTGCACGGGCATGCGCTCGATCTCCGCCGACATCGGGATCTGCGCCGAGAGCGTGTCGGGACGCGCACGCTGCACGGCCTCGATCGTGTCGCGGTGCAGGCGCTTGCGGCGGTCGACCATCGAGAAGAACGGCAGCATCGTCGGAGTGCCCCGCCCGCCGTTCGCCGCGGCGGCGATGCGCGCGACCAGGTCGTCGAGTTGGTCGAGGGCGCGCATCGACAACGGCCCGGGCACGAGCGGAACGAGCAGGCCGTCCGAAGCGCCCACGATGTGTTCGGCCAGGCGCCCGGCGCCGGGCGGGCAGTCGAGGATCACGAGGTCGTAGGCGTCGCGCAGCGGGCGCAGCAGGCGCCGCAATCGGTGCTCGTCGTCGAGCAGCCGATCGAGGTTGCGAGCCGAGCGGTCGGCGGGAATCAACGCGAGCCCGGGCCAGGCGGTGGCGACGACCTGATCGGCCGCGGTACGCCCGCCCCGCACCACGGCCTTGGTCGCACCCCGCGCGCCGGGGATGCCGCCGACGCAATGCGTCGCGGCACCTTGCGGGTCGAGGTCCCACAGCACCGTGCGAAGGGAGCGCGCCGCGAGCGCGGCCACGTTGACCGCGACCGTCGTCTTTCCGACGCCGCCCTTGCCGCTGCACGACGCGACGACTCTCATCCGAGTGCGACCGTCCGTACCGTCCGCCTGCCGGCCGTTCCCTCGGCCGGTCGGCTCCCACGCTACGCGCCCGGCGGCCACCACGCCCGGGGCGGCCCGCGACCCGTCCCTGACAGGTCCCTTCCAGGGCGAAAAATCCTTGCATTTTCGGCCCCAAGTCCGCGCGCGGGCCCGGTCGAGATGTAAGGCTTCCCCCGTTCGGTAGGAACCAGCATGGAGGAAACGTGAATCGAAATCAGCTCGTGACCGCGCTCGCCGATCGGATCGAGACGACCCGGCGTGACGCCGACGCGGTAGTGACCCATCTCGTCGACATCATCACGGCGTCGGTCGCGGCAGGCGAAGACGTCGCCATCTCCGGTTTCGCGAAGTTCCGCCGGGTCGACCGGCCCGCCCGCATGGGTCGCAATCCCGCGACGGGCGAGACGATCCGCATCAAGGCGAAGCGCTCGGCGAAGATCACGCCGCTCAAGTCGTTCAAGGACGCGGTGCTCTCCGGCCGGACGCCGGCGAAGAAGGCCCCGGCCAAGAAGACCGTTGCCAAGAAGGCGCCCGCGAAGAAGGCCCCGGCCAAGAAGGCGCCCGCGAAAAAGGCTGCGGCCAAGAAGACCGTTGCCAAGAAGGCGCCCGCGAAGAAGGCCCCGGCCAAGAGGTCCGTCGCCAAGAAGGCGCCCGCGAGAAGGACCCCGGCCAAGAAGACCGCGAAGAAGGCTCCGGCCCGCAGGCGCTGAGTCGAAGGACTTCCCTGTTGGTGCCCCCGGCGACGTGCCGGGGGCACCAACGCGTGGTCTCCACTTCGGTCGATGTCGGGGTCGCGCCGGCGCCGCGGTTCGGCGTCTCGACGCCCCCGGCTCGAGCATGCAAACGGTGCGATGCGCGCGCTACCGTGGTAGCGGCCGCGGCGCCCGGTGACCCCACACACCGGGATGCTGCGGCCCTTTTCTTCTCGGTCGAGACCCATCGCGCTCGCGTGCCACGGCCGCGACCTCACGCTGTACGCGGCGGATCCGAGCCCGATTGGCTGAGGCGAGCGAGACTACGAACGTGGTCTGATCGCCGGCCCCGGCGCGGATCGGTGCCGCGACAGGAGGAGAAGCGACGATGGCCCGTGCCGACGATGGAAGCCCGGTCGTCGTGGGGTTCGTCGGCGCGGGCTTTGCCGCCCGTCTGCACGCCGACGCGTGGTCACGGGTGACGCGCGTCCCTGTCGAGATGCGCGGCGTCACTGCGAAGGGGCGGGCGCGCGCGGAGGATCTCGCGTCGCAGTACGAGATCGCCGTCGTGTACGACGACATCGACGCGCTGCTCGGCGACCCCGCGATCACGATCGTCGACGTGTGCGCGCCGAACCATCTCCACGCACCGGTCGCGATCGCGGCACTGGAAGCCGGAAAGCACGTCGTCGTGGAGAAGCCGCTGACGGGCTGTTTCGACGACCCGGCCACCACTGCGGCCGCGGCGATGTTGCCGCGGGCCCTCGAGCAGGCCGACGCGATCGTCGCGGCCGCTCGTCGTGCCGAACGGTACGCGTGCTACGCGGAGAACTGGGTGTACGCACCACCGGTGGCGAAAGCGCGCGCGCTGTTGCGCGTGGCCGGCGGGACCATCCTGCGCATCCAGGGCGAGGAATCGCACTCGGGAACGCACGCGGAGCCGAACAAGCACTGGGTCACCGCCGGCGGCGGCTCCCTGCTCGGGAAGGCCTGCCATCCACTCGGCGCTGCGCTCTCACTCAAGGCCGACGAGGGACGCGCGCGCGACGGTCACGCGATCGTCCCCGTCGCAGTCACGGCCGCGACCGCGTCGCTGACCCGCGTCGCGTCGTTCGCGCGAGAGCCGCAGCCGTTCCTGCGGACCGGGTACGAAGACGTCGAAGACTGGGGCACGATGCTCGTGACCTTCTCCGACGGGTCGGTCGCCGAGATCACCGGCGCCGACACGACCCTCGGCGGCGTGCGGAACCGGCTCACGGTCTTCGGCTCCACCGCAGTCGTCGAGGCGAACCTCAATCCCACCACCGCGGTGCGTGCCTACGCCCCCGACGGCGCGGTCTTCGCCGACGAGTACATCGTCGAGAAGCTCGAGACCAAGGCCGGCTGGTCGTACCCCGCGCCCGACGAGGACTGGATGCAGGGCTACCCGCAAGAGGCGCACGACTTCGCGGAAGCGATCGCGCACGATCGGCCACCCCTCTCGGAGGCGTCGCTCGGACGCGACGCGGTCGCGGTGATCTACGGCGCGTACGTCGCCGCGACCGAAGGGCGCCGCGTCGACCTCACCCCGTGGATCGGGCTCTAGGCCGAACCCTCGTCGTGGTGCTCGAGCAGCCACGGGCGCAGCAGGATGATCGAGTCACCCGGGTTGTCGGGGTCGAGGCGCATCGACACGCCGGTCGGCACGGGCGGCGCGCCCGACCATTCCTCGACGATCGCGGGCTGCTCGTCGCGCGGACCTTCGAGTGCGTCGCGCAGCCCGAGCATCGACGCCTGGAGCGCGACGCCCGCCGCGGAACGGACGAAGCGATCGAACGGGCGCGGTTGCGCGGGAACGTCGTCTTCGTCTTCGAGCACGGCAGCCAGGGTACGCCCGGTTGACGGACGGGCCCGACCGGGTATCGTTGCGCCGGTGGCGAACGTGTGTTCGGAGTCGACGGTGCGCCCCGCGCTCTCGTGGCAGGCCTCACTCCTCGGGTGGGTCGCAGGCCGACCTGCGATCGACCCGGAGTTCCGCACTGCGCGGCGCGACGGGCTGGCTCGCGGCGCGTGGGTCGAGCACGTTCCGGGCTGGCTCGCGGGCAGCGACGACCTCCTCGCCGCCGTCGTCGCGCGCGCGACCTGGAGGGAGCGGGTCGTGATGATGCACGGGCGCCCCGTCGTGGAGCCGAGGCTGCACGCGTGGTTCGGCACCGAGCCCGCCGACCCGCGGCTCCCGCCCCTGCTCGCCGCGATGGCGGTGGCCCTCGGCCCGCGGTACGGGCGCGACTTCACGAACGTCGGCGCCGCGCTCTACCGCGACGGGCGCGACAGCGTGGCCTGGCACGGCGACCGCATCCCACACGAGATCGTCGACCCGGTGGTCGCGATCGTGTCGCTCGGCGCGCCGCGGGTCCTGCGACTGCGCCCCAGAGGTGGCGGCTCGTCACGCGCCTTCGCGCTGCACGGTGGCGACCTCTTCGTGATGGGCGGCACCAGCCAGCGCACGTGGGAGCACAGCGTGCCGAAGACCGCACACGCGGGACCGCGGCTCAGCCTGCAGTTCCGTCACGGCGTATGAGCGCGCTCGCGAGCCGCAACGACGTCACCGCCACCGCTGCGTCGGGCGCGGCGGCCGCGACCGTTCCCACGTAGCCCGCACCCGCGTCGAAACCAGAACGGATCCAGCCCTCGGGAAGCTCGCGCGCCGTCTCGAGGCCGCCCGCGATCCCGGTGCCGCGCGCCTTCAGCACCGACTCCAGCTCGGTCCAGCGCTGCGCGAGCGCGCGGCGGCGGGCGCGCGTCGGGCGCGCGCGCCAGTCGTCGTACTCGGTCTCGGCGAAGACGCGACGGGCGAGCCGGTCGAGATGGGGACGCTCCCGCACGCGCTCGACGTCGACGCCGAGCGCCAACCCCTCGGCCGCGGTCGCGACCGCGGCCCGCTCGCCCGAGTGGCTCAGGCTGAACGCGGCACCCGCGACCGAAGGTCGGCCATTCGCTTCGTGGTCGATGACGACCGCCGCGGCGTCGATCCCGAGCCGCTCGCCGAGCACCAGCCGCGCCGCGGCGTGCGCGGCGGCGTACGCGGCGCCCGCCGCCGCGTTCCGGGCGCCCACCGCGGCCCGCTCGCCGTCGTCGAGGACGGCGAGCGCGCGGTGGATCGTCGACGCGCCGACGCGCAGCCCGATCACCACGACCTCGACGATCAGGTCACCGGCCGACGCGGTCACCGCTCAGTGCCCGATCAAGCGCTCGGTCACGGATCGGCCGGTGAGCGGCCGGCCCGTGCGGGCGGCCCGCGCGTCGAGCCGCAGCGACGCGTACTGGAGGGAGCGGGCCGCGAGGAACCGCAGCGGCTCCGGCTCCCACTGCCGCGACCGGTGTCCCACCATCGGCAACCCGGTGAGCACCGACTCGGTTCCGGTGATGAGGTCGGCCAGCACCCGGCCACCGAGGTTCGTCGCCGCGACACCCTCGCCGGTGTACCCGTGCGAGGTCGCGACTCCCGACGCGCGGTCGTAGCTCATCGTCGGGATCCAGTCGCGTGGGACGCCGACCGTTCCGCCCCACGCGTGCGTCGTCCGGGCGCCGGCCAGCGACGGGAACCACTCGACGATCGACGCGCGCAGCCGCTCGTGGGTCGCGGCGTGCCGGTCGAAGTCGGGGCGGATCGAGGAGCCGAAGTGGTAGGGCGCGCCGCGGCCGCCGAAGAGGATGCGCCCGTCGACGGTGCGGGAGAGATAGTCGACGGTGAGCGCCTGGGAGTGCACGACCGCGCGGTGCGTCCAGTTGATCGCGGCCAGCTGCTCGTCGCGCAGCGGTTCGGTGAGGACGATCAGCGAGTAGACCGGCAGCACCTCGCGGCGGTACCCGGGAAGCTGCGCGAGGTACGACTCCCCCGCGAGCACGACGACCGGCGCGCCCACCGTTCCGCGCGCGGTCTCGAGCGCGGGGTGCGCGCCCGTGCGCACGCTCGTGACCGCGGTCTGCTCGACGATGCGCGCACCGCGCCGTTCCACGGCGCGCGCGAGTCCGCGCACGAGCCGGCCGGGGTGGATCGCGGCCGTCGCGGGGAACCAGATCCCGCCCTCGACGCCGGCGACCGCGAGCCGATCGGCCGCGGCGGCGCGGTCGAGGCGCCGCGGGACCTCGGGGAGACCGATGCGGTCGTAGCTGCGCTGCACCGCGTCGAGCGCGGGCAACTGGTGCTTTCCGACGGCGAGGGAGAGCTCGCCGTCCTTCTCGTAGTGGGCGTCGATGCCCTCGGCCGCGGCGGCGCGGCCGACCTCGTCGACGGTGTCGACCATCGCGTTGTGCACGGCGCGCGCCGCGTCGACTCCGTATCGCTGCCGAAGGAGGTCGGGGCCGGCGCCGAACCCGAAGGTGCACCATGCGCCGTTGCGACCCGACGCACCGAAACCGGCGATGTCGCGCTCGACGATCACGATGCGCAGCGAGGGGTCGCGAGCGAGGAGGTAGTACGCGGTCCACAGACCGGTGAAGCCGGCACCAAGGATCGCGACGTCGACCGCGGTCGAGCCGTCGAGGGGGGGCCGGGGCGTGAGGTCGTCGCCGCAGCTCTCCAGCCAGTAGCTGACCGACGCGTAGTCCATCGGTCGCGGAGCCTACGGGGCGACAACGCGCGATGCCGCGTAGGCTCGCACGGTGCTCACGGTTGCCTCCGACGCGCACCGCGCGCACGTCCCGCTCGGCGCGGTGCTCGACGCGGGCAGCCCCGTTCCGGCACCCGAAGTTCCGGAACGGGCCGAGCGCATCCGGACCGAGATCGCGAGCCGGAACCTCGGGCCGGTGCGCCCACCCGCCGAGCACGGGCTCGATCCGGTACTGCGCGTGCACACGCCGGAGTACGTCGAGTTCCTGCGCACCATCTACGCCGAGTGGTCGGCGGTGAGCAAGGCCGCGCCCGGCGCCGAGGCGAGCTCGTACGCGCGGCCGATCCGCGGCGACGCCGTGCGCCACCTCGCGCACCCGATCGCGAAGCTCGGCTGGTACTCCCACGACACCGACCCGATCCTGCCGGGCACCTGGGACGCATCGGCGGCCGCGGTCGACATCGCGTTGACGGCCGCCGACGCGCTGCGCGCCGGAGCCGCCGGCGTGTACGCGCTGTGCCGGCCGCCCGGCCACCACGCCGGTTTCGAGAGCCTGGCCGGATACTGCTACCTCAACAACGCCGCGATCGCCGCGCGCGCGTGCTCCGACGCGGGCGCGCGGGTCGCGGTCCTCGACGTCGACTTCCACCACGGCAACGGCACCCAACAGATCTTCTGGAACGACCCCGAGGTGTGCTTCGTGTCGTTGCACGCCGATCCCGCCGACGACTACCCGTACTTCACCGGATTCGCCGACGAGACCGGCGGCGATCAGGCACCCGGCGCGACGCGCAACTTTCCCCTGCCGCCCGGCACCGCGTGGGCAACGTACGCCGAGGCCCTCTCCGACGGGCTGGACACCGTGCGGGGGTTCGGCACCGAGATGCTCGTCGTGTCGCTCGGCGTCGACACCGCCGTCGAGGACGCCGACTCGTTCTGCCTCACCGGCGACGACTTCCTCCGCCTGGGCGAGAGGATCGCGAGCCTGCGCGTGCCGACGCTCTTCGTGCAGGAGGGCGGCTACTGCCTCGACGTCATCGGCCGCAACGTCGTGAACGTGCTCGAGGCGTTCGGCGCCACGTGACCGGCGCCGGGCACGCCGTCACTCCCCCAGGCTGGTCGGCGTCGCGGTGAAGGGCTCGAGCAGGAGCAGCCACTCCGCCCGCGGTGCAGGGCTCCAGTCGTAGGCCGCGATCTCGGCGAGCGTGCGCCGTCCCGCGATCGCGCGCGCGACCTCGAAGGTGGACGCGCGCAGCGTGGCCTCGACCGGCCCGCTCCCGGCCGTACCCGCGACGGCGTCGGTCTCGACGCGCAGCGCGGGACGGCCGGCGTCGTCGTACGTACGGCCGAGCGCCCCGATCACCCAGCCGACACCGAGCTCGAGCGCGTCGGAGGAGCGCGCGCCGGGGCGCCCCAGCGCGAGGCGGAGATCATGTTCATGCGTCACGGCGTCGGCGACGAGCTGACCGGTGACGACGGTCGGGAGCGCGAGGACGAACGCGTCGACCTTCGCGCCCGACTCGTTCCACTCGTCGAGCAGCGCCGCGACCGGAGTGTTGGTGCGCGCACCGACCTGCGCGGCCGTCCACGCATCCGACGACGCGCCCGCCACGTTTCCGTTCACGACGTCGGTCGCGACGCCGGTGAGATGCGCGAGCACGTCGCGTGCGCGCCACTGCGGCGTCGCGGGCGACACGACCTCCATGCAGTCGGGCGCGACCGCGGCGACGAGGGCGTTCACCCGTTCCCGCACCCCTCGGTAGGCAGCCGCGTGCGCGGCCGCGTCGTTGTGGTTGATGCCGTCATCCATGATCGACCTCCGAGACGAGACGAGACGGTGCGCAGCACGCGGCGAGCACGAGTGCCCACACCGCGCCGAGCAGGAGAAGGGCACCGATCGATCGGTGCGCGAGGGGGCCCCAGACCAAGGCGCCGACACCGACGGCACCGCCGAAACCCATGATCCACATCGCCATCACCCGGCCGCGCACGGCGTCGACGACGTGCTCCTGGAGCACGGTCGACAGCGATGTGATGACGACGAAGTACGCGTACCCGAGCACGAACGCCACCGGGAACGACGCGCCCTTCGGATGGAGCACGCCGAAGAACCCGAGCAGGATCCCGAACGCGACGAGCCCCGGGCGCACGAGCACCGCCTTCGACAGCTGGGCGAACACCGAGCCGACGCTCACCGCGCCCAACGCGGCGCCGAGCCCGAACGACGCGTACAGCACGCCGTAGGCACCCGACTTCGGCGAGATGCCGTAGTGCTCCGACGCGAGCACCGACATGAACGAGATGAAGTTCAGCGAGATGAACGAGAAGCTGAAGACCACGAGCAACACGAGCCGGACGAGGCGGTCGGCGCGGGCGATTCGGAACCCCGACATCAGTCGGGCGAGCCCCCTCTCGGTGAGGACGGTGCCGACGCGACGCGGGTACCGCGCGGCGACGAGGCCGTAGACCGCGAAGAGGTACGTGAGCGCGTTGACGAAGAACACCGGTGCGGCGCCGAAGCGCGCGTAGATCAGTGCCGCGATCGGCGGCCCGACGACGCGCGAGAGATTCATCTGCACCGAGGTGAGCGCGACCGCGCCCGACAGGTCTTCGCGGGGGACGAGCGACGGCATGATCGCGCTCATGCCCGGCCCGGCCATCGCGTTCGCGATGCCGATCGCGAGCACGCAGAAGAAGATCGCGACCGGTGACGGGTGCCGCGCGAGCGCGATGCCCGCGAGCACGATGGCCAGCACGAGCTGCACGAGCTGCGCGGTCACGAGTAGCCGGCGGCGATCGACGCTGTCGGCGATCACGCCGCTCGCGGTCGAGAGGAAGAGCAGCGGCCCGAGCTGCGCGAACGCGAGCAGGCCGACGTAACCCGCGGAGTGCGTGAGGACGAGCCCGTACGCGCCGAGCAACACGTTCTGCATCCAGGTACCGATGTTCGACGCGAACACGCCCGACCAGAAGATGCGGAAGTCGCGGTGGCGCAGCGCGGCGCGTGCAGTACCGCGCACGAAGGCGACGTCGCCGTCGAGGAGGGCATCCGAGACCCGCTCCGAGTCGGCGTCGTCGGAGCGGTGGACCTCCTGCATCGGCGTCACGCTAGATGGCCGTCTCGGGTTGACCCCAAACCCATTCGGCAGGAAGGGTTGCGCCGTGTACGACCTGGTGGTTGTGGGCGGAGGCGTCGTCGGCGCATCGGCCGCGTACCGAGCGGTGCGGTCCGGCGCGCGCACGCTCCTCGTCGACCAGCACCACGAGGGCCGGGCCACCGACGCCGGCGCGGGAATCGTCTCGCCAGAAACCGAGATCCGCGACGGCTCGGCACGGCACGTGATGATCGAGGCGGCACCCGCGTCCTACCGGTGGCTCATCGACGCGCTCGCCGCCGACGGCGAGCACGAGACGGGGTTCGCGCGGTGCGGCAAGCTCGTGATCGCGCGCGACGAGCGCGAAGCCGGGATGCTCGACACGTACCTGCGGCTCCTTCTCGACCCGCAGCGCCCGGGTGCGGTGCCCGCAGGCATCGAGGGGATCTCCCCCGCGGCCGCGCACGCGATGTTCTCGGTGCTCGGCCCGGTGACGAAGGCGTTCGTGTCGCGCGACGCGGCCCGGGTCGACGGGCGCGAGCTCACGGCCGCGCTGTCGCGCGCCGCCGACGGCCGCGGGCTCGAGCACGAGGCCGCAGTCGTCGACGCGTTCGCGCGCGACAGCGAGCGGATCACCGGCGTCGTCGTCGCCGGGCGCGTGATCGACGCCGGCGCGGTGATCGTCGCGGGCGGGGCGTGGACACCCGCGCTGGGCGCGACGATCGGCGTCGACCTACCGGTCGTCGCCGAGCGGGGGCAGATCGCGCACCTGCGGCTCGAAGGGGTCGACACCGCGGCCTGGCCGGTGCTCGCGCCTCTGCACGACCACTACATGGTCGCGTGGCCCGGCGGTCGTATCGCCTGCGGCGCGACGCACGAAGACGTCGGCAGCGACCCGCGCGTCACGCTCGGCGGGCTGGAGGAGATCATCGACCGCGCGCTCGGTGTCGCGCCCGGACTCGCAGCCGCGACGTTGCTCGAGGTACGCGTCGGCCTGCGACCGGTGTCGAAGACCGGGCTGCCGATCCTCGGCGCGCTGCCGGGGCATCCCGGCGGCTTCGTCGCGACCGGTCACGGTGCCAGCGGCTTGACCTACGGTCCGTGGAGCGCGGCCGCGGTCACCGATCTCGCGCTCGGCGCCGATCCCGGCGTCGACCTCGCCCCGTTCGCCCCGCCCCTGCACCCGACCAGCTGAGGAGCAACCCCGATGACAGCGTTCCGTTACGACGGCCAGCGAGTGGTGCTCACCGGCGCGGCCACCGGCGTCGGCGCCGCGACCACGAAGATGCTCGCCGAGCTCGGCGCCGAGGTGCACGCCCTCGACGTCGCCGACGTCGACGGGCCCGTCGCGAGCTTCCACCGCTGCGACGTCGGTGACCCCGCCGCGATCGACGCCGCCCTCGCCGCGATCGGCGCGCCGGTGCACAAGCTGTTCAACATCGCCGGCGTCCCGCAGACGCGTCCGGCCGAGATGGTGATGCGCGTCAACTTCCTCGGGCTGCGCCACCTCAGCGAGGCCGCACTCGCGCTCATGCCCGCCGGTGGTGCGATCGCACACGTCGCGTCGATCGCGGGGATGGGCTGGCCGAACCGGCTCGACACGGTGCGCGAGCTCGTCGAGACGCCCGACTTCGCGGCCGGCCAGAAGTGGCTCGACGCGCACCTCGCCGACCAGGGCGACCCGTACTTCTTCTCCAAGGAATGCGTCGTCGTCTACACGATGCTGCGCGCGCGGCCGTGCTGGACCGACCACCAGGTGCGCGTCAACTGCGTGAGCCCCGGACCGATCGAGAGTCCGATGATGCCCGACTTCCGCGCCGCGATGGGTTCGAGCACCATCGACTGGACGGCCGCGCAGTCGGCCGGGCGCCTCGCGACGCCCGCCGAGATCGCCCCCGGTCTCGTGTTCCTCAACGCCGAGGAGAGCAGCTACGTGAACGGCCTCAACCTCGTGATCGACGCCGCCTTCGGCAGCGCGAGCACGATGGGCCAGGTCGATTACTCGACGCTCTCGATGTAGCGCCGCGGCGCGGTTCCGCTGCACGCAGATGGTGCTGCCCGCGCGGTAGCGCGGCCGGGTCGCGATTCAGGCGGTGCGCGATCGTCGGGGTGGGGCGCGGGTGGTGCCGATGAGCCGGTCGTTGGGGTCGGTCACGGTGAAGGCGTCGCCGTCGAAGGTGGTGCGCCATCGCCGCCGGTGGATCAGGTGGTGGTGGAACGGGCACAGCAACACGAGGTTGTCGACCGCGGTCGGCCCGCCGTCGTCCCACGCCCACACGTGATGGGCCTCACAATGGCGCGCCGCACGGTCGCAGCCCGGGAATCGGCAACCGCGGTCTCGCGCGACGATCGCACGGCGCATCCACGTCGGCGTGCTGCGCTGCGCGCGGCCGATGTCGAGCAGCCGGCTGCTCGAACCGACCACGACCCGGCTGATCTCACAATCACACAACAGGCGACCCAACGCCGCGGGCGTGAAGGACGGACCATCCAGATCCGCCTCGCCGGGCACGCCCGTGCCGATCGTGTCCCAATCGATCACCACACTCACGTGCGGCACCGCACCTGCCGAGACGGCTGCGTCGCCGTGATCGAGGAAGAACCGCCCGATGCGCGTCAACGCATCCGCCCGCCGCTTCGCCACCGACCTGGAGTCGCCCTCGACGGGTCGGTCCGTCGCCGCCTCCAACGCGGCGGCGAGCGTGTGACCCGCGACATCGTCGAGATCACCGCTGATCGCCCACCGGTTCCCGGCCTGCGACAGATGCAGATGGTTCTTGTCGGCCGGCTCGACGTCGTCGAGCGCATCCGCACACGCCTGATAATGGCGGATCACCGCATCCAACCGCCGGAAATCACCCGCCACACCGAACGCGACCAGCGATTCCTCGACCTCGCCGTAGACGTCTTCATGCCCGGCGCGCATACCTCGTGTGATCGTGCGCGCCGCGCTCGCCGAGAGCTCCCCCTGCACCCACGCCTTCACCGTCAACGGCAGCCGTTCACCCGCCAGCCCCGCATCCAACGACGCCTTCGCATCCCCCGGCCGTTGACCGCTCACCTGCCGCGCCCACGACGGCGTCGACGCCGCACCCTCCCCCACCGGGATCAACCGCCGATGCGCCACCGCCAACAACCGCGCCGCATGCGCCTCCAACCGGTCGATCTCCCGCCGCACCGCCACGAACTCCGCGCGCACCCCCGCATCATCGAACCCTGCGACATCGACCCCCACCACCACATCGACCACATCGACCATGCCCGCGAGCCCCGAAACCATGACCCCATCGTACACGAACACACGTTCGTATCACAAGCCGCAACCCGCGAAATATCCAACAAAACCGGGCGCGATCGCGTCATATGCGACGCGCGGTGGGCCCGCGATCGGCTCGCGCCCCGAACGCGATCGCCCGACGCTTAGCTCGGCGCGAGCGGGGTGTCGCCGGTGACGTGGCGGGCGCGGAGGTCGGCGAGCTCGGCGTCGGAGCAGCCGAGGAGCTCGCGGAGCACCGCGTCGGTGTGCTGGCCGAGCAGCGGTGCGGGCGTGGTCCAGTACGACGACGGGCCGCCGCTGATCCGCAGCGGCCACGTCGGGTATTCCTGGAGACCCACGAGCGGGTGTTCGAGCGGCTCGAAGAAGCCGCGCGCCCGAAGTTGCGGATCGTCGAGCGTCAGGTACGCGGGCACGACGGGCCAGGCCGCGGTCCCCTGCGCGCGCAGCTCCGCGGCGGCGTCCTCCTTCGTACGCATCGCGCACCATGCTGATCGCGCGGCCGGCGCAGCCGGGTCCGACGCGAGATCGACCGCGACCCACTCGTCATCACCCGCGCAGCGGTAGACGCCGCCTTCGCCGCGCCGACCTTCGAGCACGCCGTACTCGGAGAAGCGGATCACCTGCTCGGCCGTCGTCGCGACCGCGACCTCGATCATCGGCATCTCGACGAGCTGACCTTCACCGGTGCGATCTCGGTGTTCCAGCGCGGCGACGATCGCGAGCGCGGTGTGCGTCCCGACCATCGGGTCGACGAGGCCGCCCGCGATGATCGGCGGGCCGCCTTCGTAACCCGTGGCCCAGGCCATGCCGGTGAGCTGCTCCATCGTCTGCGCGAAGCCGGGGCGGTCGCGCCACGGCCCCGACAGCCCGAACGCGGGCAGCCGCAGCATCACGACGTCGGGGCGGATGGCGCGCACGGCCTCGTAGGTGAAGCCGAAGTCGTCGAGCACGCGGGGCGTGAAGTTCTCGACGACGACGTCGCACTGCGCGATCAGGCGGCGCGCGAGGTCGCGCCCGTCTTCGCTCGTGAGGTCGAGGGTGATGCCCCGCTTGGAGAGGTTGGCCGCGTGGAACAGCGCCGACTTCTCGTAGTACTGCGGATCCTGCACGGGGCGTACCGCGGCACTGAAACGGATCCCGTCGGGGCGCTGCACCGACTCGACCTTGATCACCTCCGCGCCCATCGCCGCGAGCCACGCGGTGGCGAACGGGCCCGACCAGAACGCGGTGAAGTCGAGGACGCGGACGCCGGCGAGCGGCCACTCCCCCACGGCGGCCGGAGGCGATGCGGGCGGCCGCGCCGTCCACGCAGGCGCGTCGCGCTCGGGAGCCGCGGGCGCGGGCTGCAGGACCCGATCGGCGACGCCGTGGAAGCGGAACGGGGCGCGCGGGCGCACGAACGACGCGCCCGGCTGTTTCACGAACACCTCGCGCTCGCGCAGCTGATCGAACTGCGGCAGCAGCTCACCGTTGCCCACGATCGCGACGGGGACGCGCGCGGCGATGCACGCGGCCTCGATCTCCTCCGCGGTGTGGGCCTCGGTCCACTGGTGCAACAGGCCGTTCACCTCCTCGGCCCGGATGAAGCGCCCGATCATCGTGGAGAGCTGCTCGTCGTCGACGAGCGCTTCGTGACCCATCGCGCGCAGCAGCGACCGCCACTGCGCGGCGGTGACGGTGGTGATGCCGACGTAGCGGCCGTCGCCGGTCGGCTCGTTGCCGGGGATCATCACGAATCGGAAGCTCTGGCGGCGGCCGCCTGGGAAGCGCGCCATCAACGTCGGCACGGTGAGCATCGTGAGCTGCATGGCCTCGAGCTTCGAGACGTCGACGAGCTCGGGCACCGCGGTGCGCGACGCGCGCCGCCACGCGGTCGCGGCGCCGAGCGCGGCGAACGCGCCCGCGACGTACTCGCCGAGCCGGCCGCCGACCGTGAGCGGCGTCTGCCCCATGTGCCCGTGACCCGAGAGCGCACCCGAACGCGCCTGCAAGACCGGCTCGGGGAGATCGAGACCGTCGTCGGGCCCGCCGTGGCCGACCGCCGAGACCTCGACGACGACGAGCGGACCGGCGGCACCGGCGCCCGCGGTCGCGCGCGCCCGGAGCCGAGCGACGAGCGCAGGATCGAAGCCCGCCGGTGCAGGATCCGACAGCAGCACGATGTCGGCACCATCGGCCCAGGGCGCGGGATCGCCTGCCACCGCGCGCTGCGAGGTACGGAGGTACGCGTGGAGCGCGCCGTGCGGGTCTTCGGCGCGCCGCGGGTCGCCACTGTGGGGTTCCCACCGCACGACGTCGGCACCGAGATCGGTGAGCAGCTTCGCGGCGTACGCGGACGCGAGGTCGGCCGAGCAGTCGAGGACGCGGAGGCCGTCGTAGATCACGCGCGCACCGGATCCACGGCGATCAAGCAGTCGTGTCCGGCGCGAACATCGGCACGATCACGGACCGGTCGGCGACGGTGGGGAACGCGAGCGGGCGGAAGGTCACGTGCACGCGCGAGTCGGCGACGAGCGCGTCGGGCTCCGCGTCGACGATGTAGGTGCAGAGCCGAACCGCGGGGTCCTCGACGAGCGCGACGAGCGCGGTGACGAACGGGACCTTCGCCGCGAACGCGGGCAGGAACGGACGGCGCACCACCGCCCACGTGAAGAGCGTGGCCGCGCCGCTCACCGGAACCCATCGCGGCTCCGCGGCACCGCACGCGTCGCACTGCGGCGCGGGATACCACACGAAGCGGCCGCACTCGCCGCAGCGCGGGATCACGAGCTCGCCGCGCGCGGCGCCCGCGAAGAATTCCGCGGTGAGCGGATCCTCGAGATCGGGGAGCGGGAAGTCGGCGCGCGTGATGGCCATGACGGAAGCCTCAGCCGTCCTTCGTGAGCACGAGCGTGCTCGCCATGTGACCCGTGTAGCCGCCGTACACGCCGACCTCGCAGTTGGGAACCTGGGCCGCGGCCTCGCCGCGCAGCTGCTTCACGACCTCGACCGCGTGCGCGATCCCGAGCACGTACGCGTGCGAGAGCAGCCCACCGTGCGTGTTGAACGGGAGCTTGCCGGCGTCGTGGTGGAGCGTGTCACCCTCGACGAACGCGCCGACCTCGCCCTTCGGGCAGAAGCCCATGTCTTCGATCTGCATCAGCGAGACGACCGTGAACGGGTCGTACGCGGTGAGCACGCCGACGTCGGTCGGCGCGACCCCCGCCATCGCGAACCCGCCCGGCGCGCTGAACACCTGCGGGGAGCTGGTGAACGCCGGTTGCAGCGCCCAGTGCGTGCCGGTGTCGGAGTAGCCCTCACCGACACCCGCGACGACGACCGGCGCGCGCGGCAGGTCGCGCGCCCGCTCCACGCTCGTGGTCACGTACGCGGCGCCGCCGTCGGAGATGAGGCAGGAGTCGAAGAGGCGCAGCGGATCGGCGAGCATCGGCGCCCCGAGGTAGTCGGTCATCTCCATCGGCCGGCCGTGCATCACCGCGTCGGGGTTGAGGTTGGCGTGCCGGCGGCACGCGAGCGCGACCGCGCCGAACTGCTCCTCGGTCGTTCCGAACTCGATCATGTGCCGGCGCATGATGTTGGCGAAGTAGACGGGTTGCGGGAACCAGCCGAACGGCACCTCGAGGTTCTGCTTCAGCGACTGGGCCGCGTGCACCTCACCCGGTCCACCGGTCATCGACCCTCGCTGCGTCGCCCACGCGACCGCGAACACGTTGAGCACGTGACGCGCGTGCCCCTCCTCGATTGCCTTCGCCGCGAGGTAGGGCGCCGTCGCGGCCCACGCCATCCCGCCGCCCCACGGCGACGACCACATCTCGTGATCGGTGCCGAAATGCTCGTGAAACGCGGCGACGTCGAAGTCGGCGAACGCACCGGAGTAGGTGAGGCCGTCGATGTCGGCCGGAGCGAGGCCCGCGTCGGCGATCGCGCGCTCGGCCGCTTCCGCGCCGATCTCGCGCGCGGTGCGACCCGATGCCTTCGTGTACGCGGTCTCCCCGATCCCCGCGATCGCGACCCGCCCCGACACGTCGTCGAGTGGGGCCGCGTGACCCCAGTCGGGAAGGCGCGCGTCGGGCACGACCGGACGCTACCCGCAGATCTGACGACCCGTCAGAGCCCGCGGTACCGTGCCGAGCCGTCGACCGAGAGCCACGAGGAGCCACCGGATGGGTATGCCGCGCGACGTCGGCGTCATCGACTTGATGATCGGGATCCCGGTCGCCGACCGGCGGCATCACTACGAGTTCCTGCGCAACCAGCTCCACGACCGTGAGTCGCTCGAAGACTTCGAGTTCCCCGCGCAGTACATGTTCAAGAACGTGCCGAAGGTCGAACGCCGCGACGATCCGGTTGCCTTCCTGATCGAGCAGATGGACCACTACGGCATCGCGAAGGGAATGATCGGCGTCTCGCAGCTCGACGACGCCGCACACCAGGCGATGAAGCGCTACCCCGACCGGCTCTTCGGCTCGCTCCAGGTCGATCCGAACCGCGGGATGGACGCGGTGCGCGACCTCGTGCGCGCCTACGACGAGCTCGGCATCAAGGCGGCGACGGCCTTCCCCGCCGGGCTCTACCCGCAGGTCGCGATCAACGACAAGAAGTTCTTCCCGATCTACTCGAAGTGCGTGGAGCTCGACATCCCGATCTGCGTGTGCGCGGGCGTGCCCGGCCCGCGGGTCCCGTTCGCCCCGCAGAAGGTCGAGTACATCGACGAGGTGTGCTGGTACTTCCCGGAGCTGAAGTTCGTCACGAGGCACGGCTGCGAACCGTGGGCCGACCTCGCGGTGAAGCTCATGCTCAAGTGGCCGAATCTCTACTACTCCACGAGCGCGTTCGCCCCGAAGTACTACCCGAAGGAAGTCGTGCACTTCGCGAACACACGCGGCGCGGAGAAGATGATGTACGCGGGCTACTACCCGATGGGACTCTCGCTCGAGCGCATCTTCTCGGAGCTCCCTGCCGTGCCGTTCCGCGACGAGGTCTGGCCGAAGTTCCTCCGCGAAAACGCCGCGCGCGTCTTCAAGCTCGACGAATGAGCCGCCCAACATGACGACCGTGAACCCCGCCTTCGAAGCCGCTCGCGCGGGAGGTGTCGTCGACACCGCCGTCGGCATGCCCAAGACGCGCGAGGAGATGTACGCGTTCTACGAGTTCATCCGCAAGCAGACGCGCGACCAGGCGAGCCGTGATCGCGAGGGTGGGCTCGAGTTCCCCGCCGGCTACATGTTCAAGAACGTGCCGAAGTGGGAGGAGGGCGAGCTCGACGACCCGGTCGTCTTCCTCGTGAACGAGCTCGAGCGCAACGGCATCACCCAGGCGATCGTGTCGGTGGAAGACGAGCCCGGGCAGCGCGCGCTGCGCGAGTACCCGGACCGGTTCTTCGCGGCGATCAACGTGAACCCCAACGACGGCATGGACGCGGTACGCAAGATCGACCGCTACGCGCGCGACTTCGACCTGAAGTGCGTGCACGCGTTCCCCGCCGGTCTCTACCCGCAGGTCGCGCTGAACGACAAGAAGTTCTTCCCGATCTACGCCAAGTGCGTCGAGGTCGACGTGACCTTCGCGTCGACGGTCGGGGTCCCGGGCCCGCGCATCCCGTTCGCGCCGCAGCAGGTGGAGTACCTCGACGAGATCTGCTGGTTCTTCCCCGAGTTGCGCTTCGTGATGCGCCACGGCGCGGAGCCGTGGACCGCGCTCGCGGTGAAGCTCATGTTGAAGTGGCCGAACCTCTCCTACTCGACCACCGCGTTCGCGCCGAAGTACTACCCGGCCGACATCGTCAACTTCGCGAACACGCGCGGTGCCGACAAGGTGATGTTCAGCGGCTACTTCCCTGCCGGGCTCACCTACGACCGGCAGTTCCGCGAACTCCCTGATGTCGCGTTCCGCGACGACGTCTGGCCGAAGTTCCTGCGCGAGAACGCACAACGGACGTTCAAGCTCCCGGCGGTCTGAGGAGACGAACCATGGGTCCGCTCGCCGGCATCAAGGTCATCGAGATCCCCAACATCGGCCCGATGCAGTTCGCGGGCATGCTCCTCTCCGACCTCGGCGCCGAGGTGCTCCGGCTCGACCGTGCAACCGACGTGCCGAACGGCGCGACCGTCGGCGGCGCGAGCTTCGTGTCGCCGTACTCGGTGCTCGACCGCGGGCGGCGCAGCGCGGCCATCGACCTGAAGGCACCGGGCGCCGCAGAGGTCGTGCTGCGCCTCTGCGAGCACGCCGACGTTCTCATCGAGGGTTTCCGGCCCGGTGTCGCGGAGCGGCTCGGCATCGGCCCCGAACCGTGCCGGGCCCGCAACCCGCGTCTCGTCTACGGGCGCATGACCGGGTGGGGCCAGGACGGGCCCTTCGCGCCCGACGTCGGCCACGACGTGAACTACATCGCGCTCGCGGGCGCGCTCGCGAGCTTCGGGCCCGCGGGGGGCCCGCCGGTGTTTCCGATCAACCTCGTCGCCGACTTCGGCGGCGGTGGCGCGCTGCTCGTGACCGGCATCCTCGCCGCGTTGCTCGAGCGCGGCCGGTCGGGCCAGGGGCAGGTGATCGACGCGGCGATGGTCGACGGCTCCGCGCAGCTGCTCAACATCTTCGTCGGGCTCGACGCGATGGGCACGTGGGGACCTCGCGGCACCAACTTCCCCGACGGCGGTGCGCACTTCTACAACGTGTACGAGACCGCCGACCACGAGTGGATCTCGATCGGGTCGTACGAGCCGAAGTTCTACGCCAACCTGCTGCGGCTCCTCGGTCTCGACGACCTCGGGCCCGAATCGCAGATGGACAAGGAGCAGTGGCCCGCGCTCAAGGAACGCCTCGCCGCGATCTTCCGCACCCGCACCCGCGACGACTGGGTCGCGCACTTCGACGGCCACGAGGTGTGCTTCGCTCCGGTGCTCACCATGACCGAGGCGCGCCATCACCCACACAACGTCGCGCGGGGCACGTTCATCGAGGTCGACGGCGCGCCCCAGCCCGCACCGGCCCCCCGGTTCGACCGCACACCGATGGAAGTACAGCGCGCGCCCGTCGCCGCCGGCGTCGACACCGACTCCGCCCTCGCCGACTGGGGTTTTGCCGCCGCCGAGATCGACGCCCTCGTCGCGGACGGCACGCTCGCGAGGCCGTGACGCGACCGAGCCCGCGTCGCGCTCAGCGGCGTTCGAGGCGGAAGAGCGGTACCGGCGTGGGGAAGCCCTTGAGCGCCTGGGCGCCGAGCTCGACGACATGCCACTCATCGGGCGAGAGCGCGAGCCGCACTGGCTCGGTCACGACGATCGTTCCGGGCACCGCGAGCGGCACGCAGCGGGCCGCGAGGTTGACGCACTCGCCGAAGTAGTCGCCGTCGCGCGGCAGGAGCCTTCCGAACGCGACCGCGGCGCGCGTCGCCTCGAGCCGAGGGTGGGCGGCGACGAGCGAGGAGATCGCCGCCGACGCGTCGCACGCCGCGGACGGCGACGCCACGACGAACATCACCGCGTCGCCGATGCGCTTCACGACCCGCCCCCCGACTGCCACCAGCGCGTCGGACGCGGCGCGCTCGAAGTCGGTGAGTGCGGCGGCGAGCTCACTGCTCGACAGCGCGGTGGTGAGCCGCGTCGATTCGACGAGATCGACGAACCCGACGGCGACCTCCACCGTCGCGCCGCGGATTTCACCGGCGAAGACGCCCGACGCCGCGCGCTCGAACTGCAGCCGCAGCAGCGTGTCGAGCACCGGCGGGACGCCGAGGAGTGCGGTCGTCGCCTCGGTACCCGCCCGCGCGACCGCGACGAGATCGGCTCCCTGCGCGAACAGGTCGGCCTGGGTGCTGCTCGCGAACAGCGCCAGCGCGGCCTCGGCGACCGCCGCCGCCGTGCTGCCGAGCACGCGCGTGAACTGGAGCGTGAGCTCCTCGCCGAAGAGGGCGCTCCCGAGGAGGAACGACTCGATCACGCCGACCTCGCGCTCGCTGCACACCGCGGCGTCGGCGGTGCCGGGCAGGCCGGCGGCGAGACGCACTCGCTCCACGAGGGCGACGTCGCAACCGGCGCGCGCCGCGATCTCGGCCGTCGTGATGCGCGCCTCGTTCCCGAACAGCACGCGCCGGGCTTCGAGACTGACCAACCGGCCGTCGTTTGCGGCGATCTCGTCGGCGCCGAACCCGGCGGACTGGAGGTAGGCGGCGAGATCCTGCCGCTGCTCCGCGTCGGACCGGGCCGCCATTCCCGTAGAATAAGCCGGTCGCGACGCGGGAGCCCCTGATGATCCTGATCTTCGGAATGCGCAACCGGGCCCACCAGCACGGGCCCTGTGTCGCCGCCACCTGCCCGCGCTGCCACAACGAGGTCGCGCTCGTCTACCTCGTGCTCACCCGCTGGTTCACGCTCTTCTTCATCCCGCTCATCCCCACCAGCAAGCGCCGCATGCTCGTGTGCCCGATCTGCAGCTGGCAGCGCGACGTCACCAGGGAAGCCGAACCGCTCGCGCTCGAGATGATCGGGATCACCGCGAGCTGGAAGGCCAAGCAGCTCGACGACGACGAGTACGGCCAGCGCGTGAACGCGTTCTGGAGCTTCACGAGCCCGGCGAGCGGCGCCGCTCGTCGGAGGCGCCGCCGAGCAGCGATGGCGGGTCGCAGACCCCTCCGTCGCCGCCACTGCCGCCGCCGTCACCCGGCGCCTGACGATCCCGGCGGCTCGACGCCGAGGAATCGCGCGACCCATTCGTCGCGGGGGTTGCGGGAGAGCTCCTCCGGTCGGCCGGCCTGCACGACGCGTCCGTCGCGCAGCAGCACGATGCGATCCGCGAGGGCGCGCGCTTCGTCGTGGTCGTGGGTGACGACGAGTGCGGGCAACCCCGAGCCGGCCAGCAGCGCGCGCAGGTCGTCGACGAGGCGATCGTGCAGCAGGCGGTCGAGAGAACCGAGTGGCTCGTCGAGCATCAGGAGGCGCGGCTCCGGCGCGAGCGTGCGCGCCAGCGCGACGCGTTGCTGCTCGCCACCGGAGAGCTGCGCGACGCGGCGGGCCCCGAAGCCTGAGAGCCCGACGAGCGCGAGAACCTCGTCGACACGCGCCGCGCGGTCGCGGGTGTCGACCCCCGCCATCCGTAGACCGAACTCGACGTTGCCGCGCACGTCGCGGTGCGGGAAGAGCGCACCGTCTTGGAACATCAGCCCGAAGCCACGCCGGTGCGGAGGGACGCCGTCGAGATCCTCGCCGCCGAAGTGGATCGTGCCGGCGGCGAGCGGTTCGAGCCCGGCGATCGCGCGCAGCAGCGTGCTCTTGCCGCTCCCGCTCGGTCCGAGCAGGGCGACGGTTTCCGACGCATCGACCTCCACGTCGACGCCGTCGAGCACGCGGCGCCCGCCGAGCACGACGGCCACGCCTTCGACGGACAGCATCAGAACTCCGTGCGCGAACCGACGCGCAGCCGCTCCAGACCGACCACCACGAGTCCGGTCAGCACCATCAGCACGGTGCTGAGCGCCATCGCCCGCTCGAAGTTGAGCCGGCCCGGAAGCTGCAGCAGCCGGAAGATCGCGACCGGAACGGTGGGGTTGTCGGGCCGCGCGATGAACGCGGTGGCGCCGAAGTCGCCGAGCGACACCGCGGCGGCGAAGCCCGCGGCGACGAGCAGGGCGCGCCCCACGATCGGCAGGTCGACCTCGCGCTTCGCGCGCGCCGGCGACGCGCCCAGCACTGCGGCGGCCTCGCGCAGCCGTGGGTCGATCGACCGCAGCGACGGCACCACGACGCGGATCACGAACGGGATCGCGACGACCGCGTGCGCGATTGGCACCAACCACGGGCTCGTCCGCAGGTCGAGGGGTGGCCGGTCGAGCGCAATGAGGAACCCGAAGCCCACGGTCACCGCCGACGTGCCGAGCGGCAGCATCAGCAGCGTGTCGAACGCGCGGCGACCGCGCGACGGCCGCGCGGCGACGACGAAGGCGGCCGCCCCGCCGACGACCAGTGCGATCGACGTGGCGATGAGCGCGAAGAGCAGCGAGTTGCGGATCGCCACGGTCGGCGCGACGAACAGGGTGGAGCCCGGCTGCGAGAGCGTGCGGTAACCCTCGAGGGTGAAGCCGCCGCTGCCGCTGGAGAACGACCGCATCACGAGCATCAGGAGGGGCGCGCCGAGCAGCACGCCGACCACGCCGAGCGTCGCGACGAGGAAGGCCCACGCGCCGCGGCCCCGCGGTGGGCGGGCCGTGTCGCGGCCGGCGACCAGCCGTTGCCCGCGCGCCATGCGCTCCTGTACCCGGTTGAGCACGACGAGCACAGCGATGACCGTCGCCATCTGCACGACGGCGAGGGCGGCCGCGTGCCGCAGGTCGAGCAGCTCCGTGGTGCGCAGGTAGATCTCGGTCTCGAGCGTGCCGCGCGCCGGACCACCGAGCAAGAGCACGACGCCGAACGACGAGAACGTGAAGAGGAAGACGATCGATGCCGCCGCGATGACGGCGGGCGCGAGCAGCGGGAGGGTGACGCGAGCGAACGCCTGCACCCGCGACGCGCCGAGCACGCGCGCCGCGTCCTCGCGAGCCGGGTCGAGGTTCGACCACAACCCGCCGACGACGCGCACGACCACCGCGACGTTGAAGAACACGTGCGCGACGAGGATCGCGCCCACGCCGGGCACGAGCCCGAGTCGCGCCCACGGACCGCCGGGACCGAGCAGCGCCTGGAACGCCGCCGCCACCACGACCGTCGGCAGCACGAACGGGACCACGAGCAGCGAGCGCAAGGTCGCACGCCCGCGAAAGGCGAACCGCGAGACGACATACGCGGCCGGCAGGCCGACGGCGAGCGTCAGGAGCGTCGACACGACGGCCTGCCACAGCGTGAACCAGGCGATCTCGCGCAGTACCGGGTCGGTGACGACGTCGGCGAGCACGCCGAGGTGCGGGTGGCCGCGCGGCACGAGCCCGCGCCCGAGGATGGCCACCAGCGGGTAGACGAAGAAGACCGCGAGGAACGCGACCGGGACGACCACGAGGGCGGCGCGCCCCAGTGCGCCTAGTGCACGACGAGCTGGTTCCACTCGCGCGTCCAGTCGTCGCGGTGCGCGCTGATCGTCGCCGGCGCGAGCGTCAGCGGATGTACCGGGACGACCCACTTCTGGAACACCTCCGGCAGCTTCGCGTCGGACCGCACCGGGAACACGTACATCTGCAGCGGCATGTCCTGCTGGAACCGCAACGACAGCAAGAAGTCGACGAGCTCGCCCGCCTGGGCGCGATGACCGGTGCCCTTCAGGATGCCGGCGAACTCCACCTGCCGGAAGCAGCCGTCGTCGACGACACCGACCGTCGGCTCGGTCTTCTTCGGGTCGGAGAACACGACGTCGGCCGGCGGGCTCGACGCGTACGACACGACGATCGGGCGGTTGCCGTTGCCGCCGCCCGCCGTGAACGAACCGTCGTAGGCCTGCTCCCATCCCGGTTGCACGAGGACCCCGTTCGCCTTCAGACGCGTCCAGTAGTCGTGCCAACCCGGGTCGCCGTAGCGCGCGACCGTCGCGAGCAGGAAGGCGAGACCGGTCGACGACGTCAACGGGTTCTCCACCACGGTGAGGGAGCGATACGCGGGCTGCGTGAGATCCGCGAGCTTCGTGGGCGGATCGAGGTGGTGCGCGGCGAACCACGCCTTGTCGTAGTTGAGGCACACGTCGCCGTAGTCGACCGGCGTGAGGTGGTGGGTGGGATCGAGCTGGAACTCGGCCGGAACGTGCGCGAGCTCGGGCGCGGTCCACGGTTCGAGGATCCCGGAGGTGATCGCGCGCGAGAGCAGCGTGTTGTCGGTGCCGTAGATGGCGTCGGCCAGCGGATGACTCTTGGTGAGGATCGCCTGGTTCAGCTCCGCGCCCGCGTCGCCCTCCTTCAGGATCTTCACGTTGATCCCGGTCTGCGCGGTGAACGCCGCGATCACCGAAGTCGACGCGGCCCACGAGTCGTGGGTGAGCAGCGTGATCGTCACCGACTTCGGTGCGCCGCTCCCCGATCCCTGCGAACCTCCCGAGCTCCCACACGCCGAGCACGCGACGCCCAGCGCGATCACGAGCGCCACCACCCGAGTGCGCACACCGCGCCCCGTCGCGAGGCCCATCAGGCGACCTCCCCCACCGGCAAGATGGCGAGCACGGTGCCGTCGGCAACCTCTACGGAGGCCGGTTCGGTGACGATCTCGTTGCTCACGCCGCGCGTCGAAGCGGGCTCGAGGGTCTCGCCGTGCAGCGGGTAGCGGAGTCCGGTCGTCGTCACGCCTCGCGCGGGGCCCCCGAGCGCGAGCAGGGTGACGAGCGCGCCGCAGCGCCCGTGCAGCTCGGCCGTACCGCGCGTGACGGCAACTGCACGCGCGTCGCGTGCGAGCAGCTCGATCGCGATGCCCGCGTGCGCCGGTACCGCGAGCAGCAGCAGGTTCGCGACGAGATGGTCGACGCGCCCGCCCGTGCCCCCGACGACGACCACGCGCCGAGCGCCGATACGGGCCGCAGCGTCGAGCGCGAGCTCGAGGTCGGTCGCGTCCTTCCCGACCGGATGGCGCTCGATCGCGACACCGGCCGCCTCGGCCGCCGCGAGCACTGCGGGATCCACTGAGTCGAAGTCGCCGACGACGAGGTCGACGGCGAGCCCGAGCGGCGCTGCCGATTCGAGCCCGGAATCCGCGGCGATCACCGCATCGGCCACCGGAAGGCACGAACGCAGCTCGCTGCCGGCAGGTGCCCCGCCCGCGAGCACGATCACGGTGAACGGGCCGTCTCCGGCCATCGTCGCCCTCCCTCCGCCGGCATTACCCGGAGCAGGTTCGAGGGGTCGGTGACGATGCCGCGAGGTACGCCGGCGTGGTCACCCTCTCAGCCCGGCTTTCCCGAGCTCCCCAGTGGCTGTCCCGGCGATGCTACCCCGCGCCGCGCGACGCAACACCCGGGTCGAGATCACGACTGCGGATACGTTCGGACCGGTCGGACGCGGACGTGAAGCACGCCCGGTGGCGACTTACGACTGCAGCATCAGGCCGACGGCCGGCGACGCGAGCGCAGGCGGCATGCCGAGCTTGCGGGCGTCGCCGAGCGGGATCACGCTCCCGCTGCGCGTCGCGATCCAGTAGCCGTGCGCGTCGGGGGTCACCACGAGCGACTTCGACGCGCCGTAGCTCGCGCACCCGTTCACGTCGCCGTAGCGGGTCGCGTCGCCGAACGAGTAGACGCCGCCGTCGGCGCGCAGCATCCAGTAGCCGTGACCACTCGGGGTGCGTTGCATCGACACGATCGGCGCCGGCAGCGCGCGGTCACCGGTCGAGCCGTAGTAGTGCGCGTCACCGTACGCGAAGATCCCGCCGTCGGAGGCGACGAGCCAGTAGCCGTGACCACTCGGTGTGCGCTCCATCCCGATGATCGGTTTGTTCAGCTTGATCGCGCCGGTCGAGCCGTAGAACGGGGCGTCGCCGTAGCTGAAGATCCCGCCGTCGTCGGCGACGAGCCAGTAGCCGTGACCACTCGCCGTGCGCTCCATGCCGTTCACCGGCTTGTTCAGGTGCATCGCACCGGTCGAGCCGTAGAAGCGTGCGTCGCCGAAGCTGAAGATCCCGCCGTCGCGCCCGAGCTCCCAGTATCCGGCCCCGCTCGGCGTCGACTCCGAACCCGTGATGGGTGCCGCGAGGAAGCGGCCGCTCATGCTGCCGCGGCTCACCGCGGCGCCGAACGAGTACACCGTGCCGTCGGCCGTCACGACCCAGTAGCCGTGCCCCGAGACCTGGCTCTGGCCGGCGGGCGAGTACGGGAGGCACTCGGCACGCGCGCCGAACTTCACGAGCGCTTCCGAGTAGATCTGGAGGATGCGGATGCCGTAGTCGGGTGCCGTCGCCCAGATCGCGCGCCCGCTCGATCCGCCGAAGTCTTCCCACACCGGTGCTGCGCCGATGAGGTCCGACGGCGGGCGCGGGCTCAGGTTCATGATCTTCGTGGTCGCGTCGGCGTATCCGCGCAGCAGGATGATCTGCGCGCGGATGCCGTCAGCCGGCGACGCGTAGCACCGCGACGGCAGGGTCGGCTCGTACTTCTTCTCGTCCGCGCACGTCGTGCCGGTGCGACGGTTGTTGTACGCGTACAACCCCGCGAAGTTGTTGAACGTCGGGCGGATCTGACCACCCGACGGGAACGTGAACCATCCCGTCTCGAGGACCGACTGCACGAACGCGATGTCGCCACGCACGCCCTGCGCGCGTCCCTGGTCGATGAAGATCTGCGCGAGCGCCGTGACGGTGTGGCCGGGGATCGTCGGCAGGCTCGGCGCCGAGTGGTTGCCGGCGTACCAGGCGCCCAGCTGCGACGCGCTGAGCAGGTTCGGTCCCATCACCGGGCTCTTCGACGTCGGGGCGGTGGCCCCCGACGCGACGGGCAGTGCCGACGGGGCGATCGGCAGCAGACCGAGCGTCGCGCCACAGAGAAGCGCGACCAGAAGACGCAGCGTTCGGCCCATGGCTCCTACATCGGAATCGAGGCGGATCGCTTGAGCGAGCGGCCACGAATGGCGCCGGAGCGCACCCTTTGTGGAGATGTTCCTGAGAGATGCCAGCCTAATCGTCGTCGCGTTTCGCGCGATGGAGCGCGGCCGACTTCGCGCGTGGGTAGTCGGGCTTGCCGTTCGGCAGGCGGGGCACGCTCTCGACCAGAAAAACCTGGCGCGGGATCTTGTAGCTCGCGATGCGGCTCCGGCAGTGCGCAACGAGGTCGTCCAACTCCGGAGCGCGGCCGGGACGGGCTTGCACGACGGCCGTCACCCGCTCGCCCCACCGCTCGTCGGGCACACCGACGACGAGCACGTCGAACACGTCGGGATGCGCCTTCAGCGCGCCCTCGACCTCTTCGGGGTAGATCTTCTCGCCGCCGGAGTTGATCGAGACCGAGCCGCGACCGAGCAGCGTGATGCGCCCGTCGGCCTCGATCGTGGCGTAGTCGCCCGGGATCGACCAGCGCCGACCCTCGGCGTCGTTCACGAACGTCGCCGCGGTCTTCTCGGGATCCTTGTAGTAGCCGAGCGGGATGTTTCCGCCGCGCGCGAGTCGACCGACCTCACCGGAGCCGGGCACGATCGGCTTCAGGTCGTCGTCGAGCACGGTCGTGTCGGCCGACGCGAGCACCGTGGTGATGCCCTCCTTCGGCGCGTCACCGGCCTGCACGACGCGGATGCCGTTCATCCCGGTCTCGGTGGAGCCGATCGCGTCGGTCATCACGATGTTCGGACCGAGCAGCTCGCGCAGCTGGTCCTTGACGGTCTGCGAGAAGATCGCCGCGGTGCTGCCGAACGACACCAGCGACGAGATGTCGACCTGGCCCTGCAACGTCTCGAGCGCGTCGGCAAGCGGGCGCGCCATCGCGTCGCCGGTCACCATCACGACGTTCACCTTCTCGCGCTCGATCGTGCGCCACACGTCGTCGGCCTCGAACCGGGGGCGGTAGACGATCGTGCCGCCCTCGAAGAGCATGCGGAACGTCCCGAACTGCCCCGCGCCGTGCATCAGCGGCGGGATCGGATGGGCGACGAGCACGAAACCGTCGGGGTCGATCTTCTCCGACGCCGCGAGCGGGCTCGCCACCTTTTCGTTCGTGAACGTGTCGATGCCTCCGGCGAGCGCGTAGTACACGTCTTCCTGGCGCCACATCACACCCTTCGGCATTCCCGTGGTGCCACCCGTGTAGAGCAGGTAGATGTCGTCGCCGGAGCGCTCGGGCCAGTCGCGCTCGGGTGAGCCCGACGCGACCGCGTCCTCGAAGTCGATCGGGTCGAGGGCGTGGTCGTCGGCATCGCTGCCGTCGTCGATGCGCCAGAAGTGCTGCAACTTGGGCTGGGCGTCGCGCGCCGTGGCGATGAGCGGGCCGTACTCGCGCTGGTACACGATGCCGACCATGTCGCTGTTGTCGAACAGGTAGCGCAGCTCGTCTTCGACGTAGCGGAAGTTCACGTTCACCGGCACCGCACTCAGCTTGTAGAGCGCGAGCGCGGCTTCCGGCCACTCGATGCAGTTCGTCGCGTCGATCCCGACGTGGTCGCCCGCCGTCACGCCCGCATCGCGGAACGCGTGGGCGAGGCGGTTCGTGCGCTCGTCGAGCTCGCGGTAGGTGACGCGCCGGCGATGGTCGACCAGGGCCGTGCGGTCGGGCACCTTGTCGGCGGCGAGCTCGAACAGATCGGCGAAGTTGTAGTGGGCCGTCATGGTTCCGAAGTAGAACACGTTGCAGAAGTCGCGGCAAGCCACCGGCGACGGCCGCCGATCAGGTCACGCGCAGGCCGCGCAGTCCCCGCTCGACGTCGTCGACGTGGTGCAACGAGTCGTGCAGCGCGTGCTCGAGCAGCCGGCGTACCGTCAGCCGTTCGGTGCCGACGGTGATGGCGAGATCCCAGTCGCCGGGGGGCACGGCCGCCGCGGCCTGCGCGAGCCGCGACGACTCGCGCTCCATCGCGTCGGCGACCGCGAGCGGATGGCGCTCGATGTAGTCCGCGGCCGCAGCTTCGATCATCTCGTCGGCCGCGATGTCGGGAAACCCGGGCTCGGTTCCGGTGAGCGCCTGCTCGACCCCGAACGCGTGCAGCGCGGTGATGTCGGAGCTGTGCGACGCGTACTCGATCGCCGACCACACTCCGGGCGCGGGACGAACGCGCAGTTCTGCACCCGCGGCATCGAGCAGCGCGCGCCAGCGCGGCCCCAGGGCGCGCACGGCCTCGACCAGCGCGTCGTGGTCGTACGCCGCGCCGTCGAAGCCACACTGATCGCAGCGCTCGTGCGTCACCGCGCGGTCGGTTCGAGCAGCAGGTGTGCCGCGGCGGCCAGGTCTTCGTCGACGCGCGCCGGCGGATCGACGCCGCAGACCCAGCCGACAAGCGCCGACAACCACACCTGTTGGAGCACACGCGCGACGCGGCGTTCACGATCGGAGTCGGAGCCGATCGCGTTGGTGATGGTCGCGGTCATGATCTCGCTCACGCGTTCGACGATGTCCGCGTCTTCAGAGCGCGCCGCCCCGAACGCGCGCACCATCGCGGCGGTGACGTCGGGGTGCCGCTGAAGCGACGCGTTGGCGCGCTTCAGCACGTTCACGACCCGCTCCACCGCCGTCGCCCCGGGCGCGGGGTGGGCTTCGAGGTGGCGGCGCAGCGCTTCCTGCTGCTCGACCATCGCCTCCAGCAGCAGCCGCTCCTTCGACGAGAAGTACCGGTAGAGCGTGCCGAGGGCGACGTCGGCGGCCGCGGCGACGTCGCGCATCTGCACCGCGTCGAAGCCGCCGGCCGCGGCGAGTTGCAGCGTGGCGTCGAGGAGCCGGCGCCGCCGCGCGGCCTGGCTGCGCGCGAGCGCGGTCGGCGCAACCCCGGTGGACGTCGGCGGCTTCGCGGGCTCGGAGATCACCGAGAAAGTGAAACAGGTTCTGATTTCCCCGACAAGCACCTGCTGCCAGACTCACTCTCCATGACCGAGGATCTGCTGGAGACGGCCGACCGCCTCTACACGGGCGAGGCGGCGATCGAGGACCACCATCCCTTCCGCGGCGCGGGCGAGCTCGCCGAGGTGCAGCCGGGCGCCGCCTTCGTGCAGGCGTTCGCGAACTCGGCCGTCTTCGCAACCGGCGACGGGCTCGCGGTCGTCGACACGAGCGGCGTGTTCCACGCCGCGAAGGTGCACGAAGCGGTGCGCACGTGGTCGCCGTTGCGGCTCGACACGGCGGTCTTCACGCACGGCCACATCGACCACGTGTTCGGCGTCGACCTGTATGAGGAGGAGGCGCGTACGAACGGGTGGGCTCCACCGCGCGTCGTCGCGCACGAGCTGCTCCCGGCCCGCTTCGACCGCTACAAGATCACCGCCGGCTACAACGGAATCATCAACCGCCGGCAGTTCGGGATCGACGGGCTGCGGTGGCCGGTCGAGTACCGGTACCCCGACGCCGTCTACCGCGACGCGCTGAACCTCGACATCGGTGGCGAGCGCTTCGAGCTGCGGCACGCGCGGGGTGAGACCGACGACGGCACGTGGGTATGGGTGCCCGGCCGGCGCGCGCTGTGCGCGGGCGATCTGTTCATCTGGGCGTCGCCGAACTGCGGGAACCCGCAGAAGGCGCAGCGGTACGCGGCCGACTGGGCCGCGGCGCTGCGCACGATGGCCGCGCTCGACGCCGACGTCCTGCTTCCCGGTCACGGTCTGCCGATCATCGGCGCCGACCGCGTCCGCCGCGCGCTCACGGAGTCGGCGGAGCTGCTCGAGTCGTTGCTCGACCAGACGCTCGCGCTCATGAACGAGGGCGCGCGCCTCGACGACATCGTCCACACCGTGCGCGCGCCGGAGCACCTCATCGACCGCCCGTACCTGCGACCGATCTACGACGAGCCCGAGTTCGTGGTGCGCGGCATCTGGCGCTTCTACGGCGGCTGGTGGGACGGCAACCCCGCGCACCTCAAGCCCGCGTCGGAGGGCGAGCTCGCGCGTGAGCTCGCCGCGCTCGCAGGCGGCGCGCCGCGGCTGGCGGCGCGCGCATCGGAGCTCGCGGCCGCCGGCGACCTCCGACTCGCCGGCCATCTCGCGGAGCTCGCCGCGCTCGCGACGCCCGATGATCCCGGCGTGCATCGCGTGCGCGCCGAGGTGTTCGGCGCGCGCCGCGAGGTCGAGGCATCGACGATGTCGAAGGGCGTCTTCGGCTGGGCCGCTCGCGAATCGCAGGCCGCCGCCGGCTCCTGATCGCGGCACCGGAGCGCCCGATTCCTGACACCGACGTCAGTGCTAGGTTCCGGCGCCGTGACGGAGCAGTGGCGCGCAGTCGACCTCGGCGCGGTCGACGCCTTCCAGAACAACGCCCAGATGGCCGTGCTCGCACGCTCGACGGCGGAGTCGGGGCGGCCGACGCTGCAGGCGAGCGTGTGGGGACGGACTCACCTCAACGTCGGCTGGTTCGACGACGTCGACGACACGCTCGATCTCGCGCGCTGCGCGGACCTCGGCATCCAAGTGATCCGGCGACCCTTCGCGGGCGGAGGCACCGCGTTCTACGACGTGGGGTGCTCCCTGATGTGGGGTGTGCTGTTCCCGAAAGGCGCCGGCCACGACGACCTCGACGCCGAGATCGAACGCGTCAAACCGATCGTGCTCGACGCGCTCGCGCGAATCGGCCTCGGTGAGGTCACGTTCCGCGGATCCGCCGACCTGCGCTGGGAGCGCGACCGCAAGCTCGGCGGCGTCTCCTCCGGCGACTTCGGCAAGGTCGTGAGCGTCGGCGGTTTCCTCAACATCCGCCCGCCGAACATGGATCTCTACCTGAAGGTCGTTCGGGTTCCCGACGAGAAGTTCAAGGACAAGCTCGTCTCCGACATGCGCGAGGTCGTGTGCACGGCGCAGGAGGTCGCCGGACGCGACGTCTCTTACGAGGAGTTCCGCGATGCGCTCTTCGCGTCGGTGCGCGCCGCGGGCATCGAGCTCCTCGACGAGCCGCTCACCGACGTCGAGCAGGCTGCCCTCGTGAAGATCTCCGGCCGCATCGCCTCCGACGACAGCGTGCGCCGCATCTCCTCCGACCGCTTCCGCGCCGAAGCACCCGAAGGCAGCCGCGTCGCGCTCGCGAACCACAAGGGCAAGAAGCTCTGCCGCGCGGGCGTCGCACTCGACGCGAGCGGCACGATCGTCGCCGCGATGATGGCGGGCGACATGCACGTCGCGCCGCCCGACACTTTGGATCGCGTCGCGGTGGAGCTCGTCGGTGCGCGCGGCGACGACACCGAAGGCCTGCGCGCGCGCATCCGTGCAGTGTGGGAAGGCCCGGGCGTGCACCAGGCCGACGCGACGATGGGCGTGACGACCGACGACCTCGCGACAGCGGTCACCAAGGCGGCGGCCCTCGCGGCCGCGACCGGATAGGGGAATCGCCATGAAGATCGACGGTTCGCGCGTGCTCGTCACCGGCGCGTCGTCGGGCATCGGTGCCGCGCTCGCACCGCAGCTCGCCGCGGCCGGCGCAACGGTGGGCATCGTCGCACGGCGCGCCGATCGTCTCGAAGCGGTGCTCGAGGCGTGCCGCGCGCACACTCCGCAATCGCGCATGTGGACCGCCGATCTCGGTGATCTTGCACGCGCGGAAGCGGTCGCACTGGAGGCGTGGGACGCGTTCGGCGGTCTCGACGGCCTCGTCAACAACGCCGCCATCCCGAAGCGCACTCGCGTCACCGAGTTGACGCCCGCCGACGTCACGCACGTGATGGACGTCGACTTCCACTCGCCGGTGCGGATGAGCCTCGCCGTGCTCCCGAGAATGCTCGAGCGCAATTCGGGGATGATCATGTTCGTGTCGAGCATGGGCGGGCGCATCCCGATCGCGAACGAAGCCGCGTACAACGCCGCGAAGTTCGCGATGTGCGGGTGGAGCGAAGCGATGTACCTCGATCTCTGGGAGACCGGCGTCGAGGTCAAGCTCGTGCTCCCGGGCCCGATCGACACCGAGATCTGGGACCAACCCGACAACGAGCCCGCACTCTTCGACATCGAGAAGGTCTCGGCGGCGTCCTGTGCCGCCGGCATCGTCGACGCGATCGCGGGTGACGGCTTCGAGTACTACGTGCCCGCCGAGTTCCCGGGCGGGATCGACGCGAAGGCGATCGCCGTCGGCAAGCACCAGAGCTGCGACGACTACCTGCGCGGCATGGCCATGTTCGCGGCCAGCGCGCGTTCCTGACACTCCGTTCTCCGCGCGGCGCGTGACCGTGTCCTGACCCGGCGCGACCGGTTCACTCGCCTACGCTGACCCGACCGCACTCGCGCCGACGATGGAAGGGTGGGTCGATGGCGGGCCGCCGTCCGACAATCCTCTTCGTCCTCGCGCTCGTCGCCGCCCTCGGCGCGAGTGGTGGAGTCGCAGCCGCGCTCCCGCCGTCGCCGGTTCCCGCCCTCGCGGCCGGACCCGCGGCGCCCGTCGCTCATCCCGACACGCTCTGCTGGGAGCGCGACTACAGCGATCCGTCCGGCGACGCGCCGATCGACGCCCTCGGGTACCGGCTGTCGTACGACTGCCAGACGCGGACGTGGCACTTCGGCGTGACGCTCTCCAAACCGCTGGACCGCACCAGCTTCGACAGCGTCGCGATCGAGATCGACAACGACGGCAACGCGTCGAACGGCTGCTTCGGCTTCGACCTGCTGGTCGTCGGCACCTTCCCGTCCGGGAAGCCACAAGGCGGCGTGCTCACGACCCCGGCGTGCAATACCGGCACGTGGAGCCAGGTCGCGGGCGCGACGTTCACCGCGTCGGGCACCGCGCTCGGGCTCGACTTCGCGCAGAGCGCGCTCGGCAACGCCGCGCGCCTGATCTGGAACGCGGGTGTCGTCCCGAAGGCGCAGAGCGATCCCGTCGACGATCTTCCCGACCACAGCTATCTGGTCGCCGCCGACTTCCTCCAGCAGACGGGTGCGAAGGACGGATACTGGCTCGTCGACACCGCCGGTGGCGTCCACTCCTACGGCGACGCGCTGTTCCAAGGGGACCTCGCGGGGCACCACCTCACTGCACCGATCGTCGGCATGGCGCGGGTCCCGACCGGCGACGGCTACTGGCTTCTCGGACGCGACGGCGGCATCTTCACCTTCGGCCACGCGCGCTACTTCGGCTCGACCGGCAACATCCACCTCAACCAACCGGTCGTCTCGATGAGCCCGACGGCGAGCGGCAACGGCTACTGGTTCGTCGCCGCCGACGGCGGCATCTTCAGCTTCGGCGACGCGAAGTTCTACGGCTCCACCGGCGCGCGCCACCTCAACCAGCCGATCGTCGGCATGGCGACCACGAAGTCGGGGAAGGGCTACTGGCTCGTCGCCGCCGACGGCGGCATCTTCAGCTTCGGCGACGCGAAGTTCTACGGCTCCACCGGCGCGCGCCACCTCAACCAGCCGATCGTCGGCATGGCGACCACGAAGTCGGGGAAGGGCTACTGGCTCGTCGCCGCCGACGGCGGCATCTTCAGCTTCGGCGACGCCACGTACTACGGCTCCACCGGCGCACTGCGACTGGTCAGCCCGATCGTGGGGATGACGGTCTCACCGAGGGGCAAGGGTTACCGCTTCGCCGCGGCCGACGGCGGCATCTTCAGCTTCGGCGACGCGAAGTTCTACGGCGGGCTCGGAGGCGGCAAGCCGCCGAGCCCGGTCGTCGGTATCGGGTAGCTACGCCGGCGCGACCGTCACCGCGATCCCGCTGAGCACCGCGTTGCCCGACAAGGGATCGACGCGATCGGATCCCGCGAGCAGGTTGCTGTTCACGCCCGGACGGCGGGACGCGACCTGCAACGAAGCGCCGGCGACGTCGTGACCCCACCCGTGGGGAATGCTCACGACGCCCGGCATGATCGCGTCCGTGACCTCGGCCGGTAGCTCGACTCGCCCCGTCGCCGACGCCACGACCACGCCCTTGCCGTCCTCGATGCCGTTGCGAACCGCGTCGTCGGGATGCACCTGCAACGTGCAGCGCTCCTTCCCCTTCACGAGCACTTCGACGTTGTGCATCCACGAGTTGTTGGAACGTAGGTCGCGGCGACCCACGAGCACGAGAGTTCCGTCGCGGCGCTCGTCCATCGACGTGCGCAGGCGCGCGACGTCGGCGACGATCGGGTCGGGCGCGAGCTCGATCATCCCCGACGCCGTCCGCAGGCACTCCGGAACGCGCGGTTGCAACGGCCCGAGATCGATGCCGTGCGGATTGTCGAGCAAGCGCGCCAGCGAGAGGCCGTCGGGGTCGGACCCGAACCCGTCGCCGTACGGCCCGGTGCGCAACATGATGTCGAGCACGCGCTCGGGCCCGCGCCCCGCACCGAGCATCCCGAACAGCTCCTCCGGATCGCGGCCCGCGACGTTGCTCCCGTCGCGCGCAACCGCCTTCTGCAGCAGATCGCGCACCACGAGATCGTCGAGCGCGGCGACGTCGCTGTGGGCACCCTGCCCGGCGAGGATGCCGGCCAGGCGCAGCATGGTCTCCCACTCGGCCGGCTCTCCCGGCTCGAGGTCGAAGACCGGCGCGGAGTAGTTGGCGACGTTGCGGACCGCGAGCGACAGCAACGCGAGGTCGTAGTGGCCGCGTGCGAGCAAGCCCTCGGCCGGCAGGATCACGTCCGCGTGGCGCGTCGTCTCGTTGCGGTAGATGTCGATGCTCACCATGAACTCGAGCGAGCCGAGCGCACGGTCGAGGCGCGCCGAGTCGGGGTTCGAGAGCACGGGGTTGCCGGCGATCGTGAGGAGCGCGCGCACCTGCCCGTCGCCGGGAGTCTCGATCTCCTCGGCGAGCACGGCGCACGGGAACTCGCCGAAGAGCTCCGGCAGCCCGCGCACGCGCGAGTGACGGCGGCCGAAGCGAACGCCGCGCCCCCTTCCGGGCGCGCCGCTCGTGTTGGCACCTCCGGTCGCGGGCTTGGTGAACATCGCGCCGCCGGGCCGGTCGAGGTTCCCGGTGACGACGTTCAGCACGTCGACGAGCCACGACGCGAGCGTGCCGAACTCCTGCGTGCACGTCCCGATTCGCCCGTACACGGCGGCGGTCGGCGCGGTCGCGAGCTCGCGCGCGATTCGGCGGATGGTCGCGGCCGTCGATCCCGCAGACCGGCGCGACGGCGTCGGGCGTGAAGGGCGCGACGGCCACGCGTACGGCGTCGAGCCCGTTCACCCATCCGCCGACCGAGCCGAGATCGTCGAGGGCGTCGGCGAAGATCACCTGCGCGAGCGCCGCGAGGAAGTGCGCGTCCGTCCCCGGCCGGATGAAGAGGTGCTCGTCGGCGATCTCCGCGGTCTTCGACCGGCGCGGGTCGACGACCACGAGACGACCGCCGCGCTCGCGCAGGGCCCGCAGCCGCCCCGGGAAGTCGGGGGCCGTCATCAAGCTGCCGTTCGACGCCAGCGGATTCGCGCCGAGCACGAGCAGGTAGTCGGTGCGATCGATGTCGGGAATCGGGATGCTCAACGCGGCGCCGAACATCAGGCCGGCCGAGACCTGCTTCGGCATCTGGTCGACGGTGCTCGCCGAGAAGACGTTGGCGGTGCGCGCCACGCGCAGCAACACCCGTCCGTACACGAGCCCCGCGAGGTTGTGCGCATTGGGATTGCCGAGATACACCGCGAGCGCGTCGGCGCCGTGCTCGGCGACGATCGCCGAGAGGCGCGCGTCGATCAGCTCGAACGCCTCGTCCCACGTCGCGTCGCGCCACTCGGCACCCGAGCGGATCTGGGGGCACCGGATGCGGTCCGGGTCGGACTCGAGCGCGCGCACCGCGGTGCCCTTGGGGCAGAGGTACCCGTGACTGAACACGTCGTCGCGGTCGCCACGGACGAGGCGCACCTCGCGGTCTTCGACGTGGAGCTCGAGGCCACACGTCGCTTCGCAGAGCGGGCAGGTGTAGTAGGCGGTCGCCATGGCACTCCCCCTTGGCCGACCCGCAACGGTACGCGCTGCGCCGGTGGACCGGTACGCTCCGCGCCGCCATGAGCTACTGCGAGACGGCACCCGACGATCCCTGGCACGGGCCCTACCACGGCGACGAGTACGGGTTCCCGACCCGTGACGACGCGGTGCTCTTCGAGCGGCTCGTGCTCGAGATGAACCAGGCGGGGCTGTCGTGGCTCACCGTACTGAAGAAGCGCGCCGCGTTCCGGGCCGCGTTCGCCGGCTTCGATCCCGACGCGGTCGCGGCCTTCGGTCCCGACGATCGCGAGCGCCTGCTCGCAGACGCCGGCATCATTCGCAACCGCGCCAAGGTCGACGCCGCGATGGCGAATGCGCGTACCGTCGTCGAGGTTCGCGCGGAGCACGGTTCGTTCGCGGCGTGGCTCGATGCGCATCACCCGCGCTCGAAGCCCGAATGGGCGCGGCTGTTCAAGCAGACGTTCCGGTTCACCGGCCCGGAGATCGTGGGCGAGTTCCTCATGAGCACGGGCTACCTGCCCGGTGCGCACGAAGACTGGTGCCCGGTCGGTGCGCGGATCGCGGCACTGCACCCGCCGTGGATGGACGCACCCGCCGCCGAGCCCTCGGAGTGACCGTGAGTCCCGACCGCTTCTACTTCCGTCAGCTCCTCGCCGGCCGCGACTTCGCGCGCGACGACCACGTCGCCGCACAGATGGCGAACTTCTGCTACCTCATCGGCGACCGCGAGCGCGGCGAGGCCGTCGTGATCGACCCCGCGTACGGCGTGCGCGAGCTCGTGGAGATCCTCGCGGCCGACGGCCTGCGGCTCAGCGGCGCGCTCGTCACGCACTACCACCCTGATCACGTCGGTGGTGACCTGGGCGGCTGGAAGATCGAAGGGGTGCGCGAGCTCCTCGCGATCGACGGCCTGGCCGCACCGATCCACGTCCAGGACGCCGAGGCGGCGGGGGTGCGCCGCGTCACCGGCGCGTCGGAGTCGGATCTGGTGCGGCACCGCGGTGGCGACGTCGTCGCGGTCGGCGACATCGAGATCACGCTCGTGCACACGCCGGGTCACACGCCCGGAAGCCAGTGCTTCCTCGTCGACGGTCGCCTCGTGTCGGGCGACACGCTGTTCCTCGACGGCTGCGGCCGCACCGATCTGCCCGGCGGCGACCCCGAGGCGCTCTACGAGAGCCTCACGCAGAAGCTCGGCGCGATGCCCGACGACACGGTGCTGTACCCGGGCCACCACTACTCGCCGGAGTCGTCGGCGACGATGGGCGAGACGCGGGCGAACAACATCGTCTACCGCGTGCACTCCCGCGAGCACTGGTTGGCGATGTTCGCCCCGGAACGCTTCTGATCCGACCGACCCGTTTCCGGCGCTCGGCTCACGCACAGTACGATCCGGGCGCAAGCGGGGGGACTCGCAGCGTCGGCCGGGGCCGGCGCGTCGCGGGTGCGAGCCTGATCACCCGATCGGGAGCGCCGTGGGATCGGCTGACGCCGGTTCGACGGGGAGGGCGGCAATGACGGGCGGGTTCGGGGATATGGACGTGACGCTCGCGACCGCGATGCGGGCGCGGGCCGACGTCACGATGCGGGCCGATCTCTGCCGCGCGGTGCTCAACGACATCCTCGCGGCCGACGCCACCACCCGACGCCGTGAGGTGACCCTGCTCGTCGCCGCGGTCGAGGAGGGCGTCCCCCGTACGCTCGCGACCGCGACCTCGGCGGCGCGAATCGAGACGATCGTCGCCCGGTTTGCCGACGCTCGCGGCCTCGCGCCCGATGCGGCGCGCTGGGCGGTGGAGACCTGGTCCGCCGCCCTGCGCACCACGACCGACTCCCCGATCGCGGCGGCGAGCGAACCCGAACGCCCTTCCGCCGCCGGCGTCGCGACCGCCGCGACCATCCGGCCGCCGGCACCGGCGCGCCCGGTCGGTGAGCCCGCCGCAGAGCCGGTCGGACCCCTGCTCCCGACCGTGCTCCCGCCCCAACCCGTGACGAAGCGGTGGTCGCGCCGCACCGGCGCCTTCGCGGGAGTCGCGGTCGTGGGCCTGGTCGCGCTGGTTTCCGGTGTCGTGGCGTTCGCCGCGAACGGGTCGAACGGGCCCGACAAGGCGGCGTCGGTCACGACGCAGACGCCGGCGACCGTCGCGCCGACGACGCCGACGACGGCTCATCTGAACCCGAAGGACGTGACGCCGCCCGCGCTGTCCATCTCCGTGCCGCACTCCGGCGCGCACGTCTCGAGCAGCCACCTCCACGTCGTCGGCCGGGTCGAGACCGGGGCCCGGCTGGTCTTCGTCGGCCGCGCGCACAAGGCGACCGGCCCCTTCAAGGGAATCACGCCCGTCACCGTCAAGAACGGGCGTTGGTCGTTCGACGTCTCGCTCGCGGCCGGAGTCACCTATCTCGAGTTCCGGGCCAACGACGCGAGCAAGAACACGAACGCGAAGGTCTTCAGCGTCGTCTACACGCCCCCGCCGCCACCCGTGACGACGGTCCCTCCGACCTCGCCGCCGACGACTCCCCACACGAGCCCGCCGACGACTCCCCCCACGAACCCGCCGACGACGCCCACGACCCACGCGACGGTGCACTGCGCCGACGGCACGGTCGTCTCGAGCATCGGCGACTGCGCGCTCTTCATCCGTTTCTACGGCCCGACCTCCTGCGCGATCGGGACCACCTGCCACTACACGGCCGACGTCGACAACAAGACCAGCCGGACCACGGGAACCTGGTCGCTGCACTGCGGCAGTGGCACGGCGGCGTGGCCGGGGTCGTTCTACGTCACGCCGAACAAGAGCGGGACGTGCGACATCTATCTCACGGTCAACGACCCGAACGGCCCGCGCACGAAGACCTGGTACTACAGGATCACGATCCCGTGAGCGCGCGCGGCCGACCGGCCACGCGTCACGCGGCGGGCGAACCTCCGGGCGGCCCTGGCGCGCGAATCGTGCGCCGCGGGCGTCGCGACAGCAGCGGGATCACGTTGCTCGCGATCCCACCCACGACGGTGAGGCGCGGCCGTTCGGGCGCGCGCCCGTCGACCCCTCGGCGTGCCGACGCCGAGGGATGGCTGGCGACCGCGGCTTCGAGGCTCTCGAGGAGCCGTGCGTGCGGTGACCGCACTCGTTGCCACTCGCGCATCGCGCGCATCGCCATCCCTCCCGGCTCCGCCCGCAAGGTCACCCCTTCGTTCGGCGGGTGCACGCCGTTCTGAAGGATGGGAGCGCGAGCCGGGACCGCAGCCCCGACCGGAAGGATCGAACGGAGCGCTCAGGACGGGTCGAACAGCACCGGCAGCCGGTCGGGCCCCCGGAACGCGAAGCCCTCGATCACGGGTGGCGGCTCGGCGGGGTCGAGGCGGAGGTTCGGCAGCCGGTCGAGGATCGTGTCGAGGCCGACCCGCAACTCGAGGCGGGCGAGATGCATGCCGAGGCATTGATGCGGACCGGTGCCGAACGCGACGTGGTGCTGCACCGGGCGCCCGAGCCGGAACTCGGAGGGATCCGCGAAGCGGCCTTCGTCGTGGTTCGCCGACCCGGTGATCACGTTGACGGGCGAGCCGGCCTTGATCGGGCAGCCCGAGACCTCGGTGTCGCGCGTCGAGACGCGGCTCACCATCGTGACCGACGTCTCCCAGCGCAGGGTCTCCTCGATCACCTCCGGCATCAGCGAGCGGTCGGCCATCACCTGCTCGTACACGTCGCGGTGCGTCAAGAGCGCGGTGAGGCAGTTGCCCATCACCCGGAAGGTCGTCTCCGCGCCCGCGGGCAGCAGGAGCCGCAGGAAGCCGTAGATCTTGCTCTCGCTGAGCCGCTCACCGTCGACCTCCGAGTTCACGAGGTCGGAGAGGAAGTCGCCGGTCGGGTTCGCGCGCCGCGCCTCCACGAGCGGGCGCAGGTAGTCGACCATCGCCTGCGACGCGGCCATGCCCGCGGGCGGGTTCAGCGGCCCGGTGTTGATCTGCTCGGCCCAGGCGGCGAACTGCGCGGAGTCCTCGAGCGGGACGCCGGCGATGCCGCAGATCACCTGCACCGGGTACTTCGCGGTGACGGCGTCGACGAGGTCGGCTCGGCCCGCGGGCGCGACGGCGTCGAGGAGCCGCGTGATCGTCGGCCGGACGAGCGTGTCGTCCCACTTCTCGAGCTGCGACGCGCGGAACGCCTTCGCCACGAGGTTGCGGTATTTGCGGTGCTCGACGCCGTCGAGGCCGAGAATGAGATCGCCCATGTACTGGCCGATCACCTCGCTGTTGATCGACGACGAGAACGTCTCGGGGTCGCGGAGCACGTGCTCGACGCCGACCCAGTCGAGGATCTCGTAGCTGGGACGCGGATCGAAGGACCCGGGCTTCTCCGTCACCGGGCACCCGGTCGCCTTCGCCGCTTCCCATTGCGCGTACGGCTGTGCCTTCAGCCACTCGACGGGTAGCGCGGTCTCGCTCATGTAGAGCCCCCTCCGGCACGGTTCCTGACACGGTAGTCAGGTTTCGCGACGCGAGCGCCGGCGCTAGGACGCGATGCCGACCACGCGCGCCGACCCGGCGCCCGCGAGGCTCCCGTGGAACGACGCATCGCCGTAGGCGAACACGCCGCCGTCGGCGGCGACGAAGCGGTAGCCGCGCCCCGACGGCGTCGCCGCCATGCCGACGACCGGGCTCACGAGCCGGATCGCGCCGGTTGAACCGAAGTAGCGCGCGTCGCCGAAGCTGAAGATCCCACCGTCGGACGCGACCAACCAGTACCCACGACCCGACGGCGTCGCCGCCATCCCCACGATCGGACGATTCAACCGCAACGCACCCGTCGACCCGAAGAAACGCGCGTCACCGAAACTGAAGATCCCACCGTCGGACGCGACCAACCAGTACCCACGACCCGACGGCGTCGCCGCCATCCCCACGATCGGACGATTCAACCGCAACGCACCCGTCGACCCGAAGAAACGCGCGTCACCGAAACTGAAGATCCCACCGTCGGACGCGACCAACCAGTACCCACGACCCGACGGCGTCGCCGCCATCCCCACGATCGGACGATTCAACCGCAACGCACCCGTCGACCCGAAGAAACGCGCATCGCCGTACGTGACGATCCCGCCGTCGGACGCGACGATCCACGTGCCGCGGTGATCGCGTGTCGGCGCGAGCCCGACGGCGGGCGCGGCGAGGGGCGCCGGCGCGGTGCCCGAGCAACTCGCGGCGTCGCCGAAGCCGTGGCTCGCACCACCGGCGTCGGCGATCCAGTAGCCCGTGACCGAGGTTCTCGCCGGGGTCGCGAAGCACGACGCCGTCTCTGCGCCCACGTCGGGGAAGTGATCGGTCTGGTTCGGATCGCTCCACTGCGTGAGCCACCCCCACCACCGGAACGTGGCCGGGCTGCCGATGTTGTCGGTCTCGAAGAGCAGGCCCTGCGTGTTCCCGATCGCCGTGCCCCCTGCGAAGTCGACGTTCTCCCACGAGTCACCCGCGCAGCTGGGTGTGCGGTAGATGTAGTTGATGAACGCGGTGTTCGACGTCCGGAGGAAGATCCGATAGTCGGCGCCGTTGCAGCCGTCGCTCCGGTTGCCGTCGGTGTCGAGGTCGACGGCGAGCTCCTTGATCAGCGACAGATCACGGTCGATCGGGCGCGTCGCGGAGAGGACGAGCAGGAACTCCTGCTGCGTGCAGTCGTACTGCAGCGAGAACGATCGGATGTCGACGGCGCCGGAGTTGGGCGAGTCCGCGTACGCCTCCGACCAGCAGCTCCGAAAGGGGAAGGTTCCGTAGTCGGCACCCGCTCTTGGCACGCGCACAACGACGACTGCCGCCGCCACCAACCCGACGACGAGACCGAGCGTCAAACCCTTGAACCGCATGTCCCCACCTTCCTCGACACGCGACCCTCGACACGCGACGCGAGCAACGGACCTCACCACATTCCGGCCGCGCTCGTCAACGGCGAAAGGGCACGTCGGTCACTCCCACGGATAACGTGCTGCGCATGGCTGCGCTGGGCACCGATCCGTTCGCCGAGACCGACGACCAGGCCGCGCTGCGCCAGCTCGCACGCGACGTCGCCGAGCGCGAGCTGCTCCCGAACGCGCGCCACTGGGACGAAACCGAGGAGTTCCCGCAGGCGTCGTGGGACGCGCTGAAGAAGTACGACCTCTTCGGCATCACGATCGGCGAGGCGTACGGCGGCATGGGCCTCGGCGACATCGAAGCCGCGATCGTGCTCGAGGAGCTCGCGCGCGTCGACGTGTCGAGCGCGATCCTCGCGCAGCTCATCTACAACGGGCCGCCGCGCGCGATCGAGCACCTCGGCACCGACGCGATGAAGCAACGCTGGTTGCCGATCGCGGCCTCGGGCGACGGCCTGTTCTGCATCGGGATCTCGGAGTCGGAGGCCGGCAGCGCGGTCAACCACATGCGCGCGCGGCTCACCCCCGACGGCGACGGCTTCCGCCTCAACGCGTACAAGAACTACGTGACGGGCGGACACAAGGCGCGCGCCTGCCTCGTGTGGTGCCGCTTCCCGGAGAGCGAGGGCACGAAGGGCATCGGCGCGGTCCTCGTCGACCTCGAAGCCGGCGGCGTCACGTGCGCGGGCACACACGTGAAGATGGGCCTGCGGGGCACGAGCGAAGCCGAGCTCGCGTTCGACGACGTTCGCGTCGAGCACGACGACGTGCTCGTGTGGGGCGACCCCGCCGACAGCGAGTCGTTCAAAACCCTGATCGGCCACATCAACCACGAGCGGTGCGGGAACGCGGCGATGTGCATCGGCGCCGCGCAGGGCGCGCTGGAGTACGCGATCGGCTACATGAAGGACCGCCAGGTCGGGAAGCGCACCCTCGCCGACTTCCAGGGCCTCCAGTGGAAGATCGCCGACATGGCGATCGAGCTCGAAGGCGCGCGCCTGCTGCTCCAGCGCGCGTTGCACCTCGCGGGCCCGCACGGCACTCCCCCACCGCTCGAGACCGCGCTCGCCAAGGCCGCGGCCAACCTCGCGGCGAAGCACGTCTGCGACGAGGCGATCCAGCTGCTCGGCGGCTACGGCTTCTCGCGCGAGTACCCGGTGGAGCGCGCCTACCGCGACATCCGCGGCCTGTGCATCGGCGCCGGCACCGTCGAGATCCAGCGCAACTTCATCGGCAAGAACCTGCTCGACGGGATGCGGCCGTCGGGCCCGGCCTGGAAGTAGCGCGCGGTCGCAGTGCTGCGCGCCACCTACGAGCACCCGCTCGCCGAGGAGTACGCGCGGCCAGGCGGCCCCTGGGACCTCCCGTCGCTCGACGCGCTGCTGAGCGCGAACGACGACGACCACACCGCCGCGCGCATCGCGAGGCTGGCGGGCAACCTGGCCGGCTATGCCGTCGGACCCGGAGACGTCGTGTGCTGGCAGGCGCCGAACTCGATCGAGGTCGTCAACCTGTACCGCGCGTGCTGGAGGATTGGCGCAGTCGCGGCACCGCTGCACCACGCGCTCGGCGACGGCGACACCGCCGCGCTCGTCGACGCGGCTGCAACCGAGCGTGTGCGTCACCTGGGGTGACGTGCCCCTGCGGTCGATCGGCGCCGCGACCGAGCTCGACGACTCGCTCGTTCGACGCCGGCGCACCGACCCGTCGAGGAGCACTGGACCGACGGACGCGCGCTCGCCGCGGTGCTCTTCACCTCGGGGTCGAGCGGACCACCCAAGGGCGTGCTGCACACGCAGCGCTCCCTGGCGTACAAGGCGGCGCTGATGGCCGACGTGCACGGCCTCGGGCCCGACGACGCGGTGCTCATGCCGGCGCCGCTCGCCCACATCTCGGGCCTCCTCAACGGGCTCACCCTGCCTGGTGCCGTGCCCTTCCGCAGCGTGTTCATGGCGCGATGGGATCCCGAGCACGCGCTCCAACTCATCGAGCAGGAGCGCATCACGTTCATGATCGGCCCGCCGACGTTCTTCGTGTCGCTGATGTCGGCGCCCGGGTTCTCACCGGCGCGCGTGCAGAGCCTGCGGCTCGTCTCGAGCGGCGGCGCCGGGGTCACCGAGGCCTTCGTCGAGGAGGCGAGCGCGCGCTTCGAATGCCGCGTGAAGCGCACGTACGGCTCGACCGAGGCCCCGACGATCGCGACGAGCACCGACGACGACGATCCCATTGCCGCACATGCCCACGACGGCCGCGCGATCGGAGCGGTGCAGCTGCGCGTGGGCGATCCCGAGACGGGCACACCGCGCGCCGCGGGCGACACCGGCGAGCTGTTGGTGCAGGGGCCGGAGCTCTTCTCCGGCTACCTGGACGCGGGCGACACCGCCGCGTCGGTACACGACGGCTGGTTCCGCACCGGCGACCTCGCGACCATCGACGGCGACGGTTGGTTACGCATCGTCGGGCGCATCAAGGACCTCATCATCCGCGGTGGGGAGAACATCGCCGCAACCGAGGTCGAGTCGGTCCTCGAACGTCACCCCGCGGTTCGCCACGCCGTTGCGGTCGGGTACCCCGAACGATTGATGGGTGAGCGTGTGTGCGCGTTCGTCGTCGCCGACACCCGCTTCGACCTCGACGACTGCCGGGCCTGGTTCGCCGAGCAGGGCGTCGCTCGGTTCAAGACACCCGAGCAGGTCGTCGTGGTCGAGGCGCTGCCGGTGCTCGCGACCGGCAAGCCGGACCGGCGCGCGTTGCAGACCGATGCGGCGGCGCGTTTCGGCGATCGCTGAGGCGCGGGCGCCGCTCAGGTCGTCGCGAGGGAGCTGTCGAGCACCACGCGATTCTGATCGTCGGTGACCCACACCCGGCGGGTGAGCGCGAACGACAGCGCGGAGGTCAGCGTCATCTGCTGCCCGTCGTGGCCGCCCGTGAAGGTGCCGGCAGAGACCCGCTTGCCGTCGGCGCCGGTGAGCCACAGCCAGTACCACTCGCCGTCGTCGAGCCCGTCGACCTGCAACCGCACCCGCGTCCCACCGTCGGTCGGCGAGAGCACCGCCTCCGCGTGCACGCCGCGCTGCGGCGACGACAGCGCGACGACCCGACCGTGGTCGCCGCTCCCGCCGTGCCCGAGGACGAGCACCACCGCGATCACGGCCGCCGCCGCGATCCCGGCGATCGACCCGATGAGCGTCCGGGTCCGCCGGCGCCGGCGCGCGACGCGCTCCCACTGCAGCCGCTCGAGCACGCGGTCGGCGAGCTCGCGGGGCGGCGCGGCCGCTTCGCCGATGTCGACGCGCTCGAGGTCGGCGTCGGCGAGCGCGGCGCCGACGACCGAGAGGTCGGCAAGCACCGCTCGGCAGGCCGCGCAACCGTCGAGGTGCGCGAGCAGCGCGGTGCGCGCGGGTTCGTCGAGCGCGCCGAGAGCCTCGAGACCGAGATCACCGCGCCAATCGCGGCACGCCTCAGTCGCCATCGCTCCACCCCATCTCCTCGAGCACGAGGCGCATGGCCCGGAGGCCGTAGAAGACCCGGCTCTTCACAGTTCCCGCCGGAACCCCGAGATCACGCGCGACGTCGGCGTACGGGCGACCCTTGTAGTGGACCTCGACGAGCGCGACGCGATGCTCTTCGCCGATCTTGCGCAGCGCTTCCTCCACCTGCCACGAACGCACGAGATGATCGAACGCCTCATCGAGGTGTCCCTCGTGCGCGAGATCGATCGGTTCGTCGGCGCCGGCGGCGACGCGCGGTCGGACGGCTCGCGCCCGGCTCAGGTCGATGACGACGTTGCGCACGATCGCGAACAGCCACGTACGCAGGGAACCGAGTCGTTCGTCGAAGCGGTCGGCCGCTTGCCACGCGCGTACGAAGGTCTCCTGCACCGCTTCTTCCGCGAGACCGCGGTCGCCGAGCGAGCGAAGCGCGAAGCGGTAGAGCTCGGGACCGTGAGCCCGGTAGACCGCGCGAACGCCGTCGTCACTCCTCAGTGCGGCCACGTCACTCATCGAAGGTGAGGATACGGACGCGCCGGCGCCCGGGTTCACCAACGGGCGCGATCACCGCCGGTTGAACTCGCGCCCCGCCGCAGCCGTATGCATGCCGTTCCCCGATTACGGAGGCTTCGATGCTTCGTTCCCGTCCGCTCCTGGTCGGCGCCCTGGCCGCCACCTTCCTCCTCGCCGCGTGCGGCAGCTCCGGTTCGAGCGGCACGAGCGGCACGACCGCCGGTGGTTACGGCTACGGCGCAGTCTCGAGCGCGCCGTCGACGACGACTGCCACCAGCGCCCCGGCCGCGTCGGCCCCGGTCGTGAGCAGTGCAAGCACCTCGCTCGGCACCGTGCTCGTCGACGCCGACGGTCGCACGCTCTACGAGTACCAGCCCGACCCGAGCGGGCGGAGCACCTGCACGGGCGCCTGCGCGTCGGCATGGCCGCCGCTCACCGCGTCCGGGACGGTCGCCGTGGGCTCCGGACTCACCGCGTCGAGCTTCACGACCGTCAACGACGGTGTGGTCGCCGTCGACGGCCACGCGCTCTACCGCTACGGCGGCGACAGCCAGGCCGGCGACACGAACGGGCAGGGAATCGGCGGCATCTGGCACGCGGCCGGTGCCGACGGATCACCGATCATGAGCTGACGCGGGGCCTCCATCGGCTTCGTCGCGCGCGTCGAGCGCCCACGCGAGACCATCGCGCTCGTCGGCGACCGCCAGCCTCACGACCCAGCCGGTGTCGGGCTCGGTACCGCTCCACCACAGGAAGCGCAGCTGCTCGAGCGCCTCGCCGAGCGCGTCGGCCTCGGGCGGCTCGTCGGGCGGGAAGCCGCCGAGTGCCGTCGCAGCCGCCCACGCGAGATCGCGGCCTGCGGCGGTGCCCCGGCGCCGGCCGTGCGCGCCGCCGGAGGCACCCGCCCACGCGAGCAGGGCCATTGCCTCCGCGGGCGCGACGCGCGCGCCGCGCGCGGCACCCACCCCGAGCGCCGCGATCGCGTCGAGCTCGGACCCCTGGACCGCGAGCGCGCGCACGGTCGCACCCGAGGAGACCGTCCACGGGCGCACCACCGCGAGCAGCGCGTCGCTCGCGTCGTCGGCGGCGACGACCTCGACATTCGCCGCCGCGGGCAGCGCGAGCGGCTTCCCGCGCGGGGCGGCCGGCGACGGGAACTCACCCCGGTCGGCGCGGTACGTCGCCAGCGGATAGGCCGGCTCCCATCGCGCGAGCACGAGCGGCACACCGAGCACGTCGGCGTGCGCGACGGTCGCATCACGGAGGTCGTCGCCGCGCACGACGCGTTCGTGCGCGACGAGCGCCGCGCGTGGCGACGCCGGGAGGTACGGCGCGAGGTCGGCCCAGGTGTGGGTCGACGCAACCACTTCGGGAAGGGGACCGGGTGCGAACCGGCCCGCGTCCTCCTCCACAACGGTCGCGGCGACCGACGCCGGCGCTTCCAGCGCGAGGCGGTACTCCGCGTGCGCGGCCGCCGGCCACAGCTGCCGGCCCCGTTCGAAGGCGCGCCGGCTCCGCATGCGCAACTCCACGAGTGCGTCCCAGTCGCGCGTGGCGCAGAGCGCGTCGATCAACCGCAGCAGCTCGTCGAGGTCGTTGCCGTCGATCGCCGCGGTGATGCGGTCGTCGGTCACGCGCGGGTCGCCATCGCGGTGGCGACCTTCACACCACGCTCTCGCCGGCCTCGACCCGAGGCCGTACGAGACTGGTCAACCGTTCGCGGTGCACGACCGCGTCTCCGAACGCGAGCTGATCCAGCTGCGCGCGCTTCAGGAAGAAGTGCAGGTCGTGCTCCCACGTGAAGCCGATGCCGCCGTGAACCTGGAGGCCCGAGGCCATCACGCGTTTCGACGCGTCGGAGCACCAGACCTTCGCGCTCGACGCCGCGATCGACGCGTCGACATCGCCCGCGCCAATGCACCACGCGGCCCAGTAGACCACCGAGCGCATCCCCTCGACGTCGACGAGCATGTCGGCGCACCGGTGCTTCACCGCCTGGAAGCTGCCAATCGGACGACCGAACTGCACCCGCTCCTTCGCGTAGTCCGTGGCCATCTCGAGAACCCGTGCCGCGCCGCCGAGCAACTCCGCGGCGGCGAACGTCGCGCCGCGGTCGAGCAGATCCGTGACCGCATCCGGCCCACCGATGCGCCGGGCCGGCGTCGCGTCGAAGGCGAGCCATCCGATGGGCCGGGTGAGGTCCATCGCACTCTCGCGTCGCGGCCGCGTGCCCGCGCCCAACCCCACTTCGAACAAGGCGGGGCCGTCGGATGTAGCCGCAACCACGAACGCGAGGTCGGCGACGGGCGCGTCGATCGCGGGATCGGCGCGCCCGGTGAGCGACCAGCCGTCGACCGCGGCGACGGCGGTGACGGCATCGGGCCGGCGCGACCACGCGACGCACGCGATCTGCTCACCGGAGAGCAGCTCGGCGATGCGGTCGGCGTCGCCCGCGCGCTCGCACACGGCGAGCGCGAGCGCCGTCGAGCGGAACGGCACGGGCGCGACGTGACGCCCGACCTCCTCGAGCAGCACCGCGAGCTCGACGGTGCCGAGCCCGAGGCCGCCGGCGCGCTCCGGTAGCTCGACGCCGAGCCAACCCTGCTCCACCATCGCCGACCAGAGACCGCGGTCGTAGGAGACCGATCCGTCGGTGTGGGCGCGTACCCGTGCGGGAGACGCCAGATCGTCGAGCAGGTCGCGCGCCGCGTCGCGGAGCGCGAGCTGGTCGTCGGAAAGGTCGAAGTCCACGCGCCGAGTCTCGCAGAGGACGGCGCGTCGCGGTCAACCCCGGATCGCGCCTGCGCTGAACGGCGTCTGAAAGCCACGGCGGGGCCGATTCTGCGGGTCGGCCCGAGTCGGTAGATTCTTGTGGTGAGCACGCGTCCCGAGGAGCCCACGATGAGCGAACCGCCCGCAGTCCTGCACTACCAGGGCACCGACATCGAGCTCCCGGTCACGGTCGGCTCCGAGAACGAGCACGCGATCGACATCTCGAAGCTGCGCAGCCAGACCGGCCTCATCACCCTCGACTACGGCTTCGTGAACACCGGCTCGACCGAATCGTCGATCACCTACATCGACGGCGACGCCGGCATCCTGCGTTACCGCGGCTATCCCATCGAGCAGCTCGCCGACCACGAGGAACCGTCGTTCCTCGAGACGTCGTACCTGCTCATCTACGGTGAGCTCCCGACCATCACCGAGCGCGACGAGTTCAGCCGCTCGATCCGCAAGCACACGTTGCTGCACGAAGACGTGAAGCGCTTCTACGACGGCTTCCCGAAGGACGCGCCCCCGATGGCGATCCTCTCGTCGGTGGTCGCCGCGCTCGCCGCCTTCTACCAGGACAGCGGCGACCCCAAGGACCCCGAGCAGGTGCAGCTCTCCATCATCCGGCTGATGGCGAAGCTGCCGACGATCGCGGCCTACAGCTACAAGAAGTCGATCGGGCAGCCGTTCCTCTACCCGAACAACTCGCTCGACCTCATCGAGAACTTTCTCACGATGATGTTCGCGGTCCCGTCGGAGCCGTATGAGGCGACCCCGACGATCGTGCACGCGCTGAAGCAGCTGCTCATCCTGCACGCCGATCACGAACAGAACTGCTCGACGTCGACGGTGCGCCTCGTCGGCTCCAGCGAGGCGAATCTGTTCGCGTCGGTCGCCGCGGGGATCACCGCGCTGTGGGGCCCGCTGCACGGGGGCGCGAACCAGGAAGCGATCGAGATGCTCCAGTCGATCCAGCGCGACGGCGGCGACATCGACAAGTACGTCAAGCGCGCCAAGGACCCGAACGACCACTTCAAGCTCTCGGGGTTCGGGCACCGCGTGTACAAGAACTACGACCCCCGCGCCCGCATCATCAAGGCCACCGCCGACCGTGTGCTCCAGGAGCTCGGCAAGCGCGACGAGCTCCTCGACATCGCGCTGCGCCTCGAAGAGGTCGCCCTCACCGACGAGTACTTCATCGAGCGCAAGCTCTACCCGAACGTCGACTTCTACTCGGGCCTCATCTACCGCGCGATGGGCTTCCCGACCGCGATGTTCCCGGTGCTGTTCGCACTGGGCCGCTCGCCGGGGTGGATCGCGCACTGGAAAGAGATGAACGAGAGCACGAAGACGAAGATCGGCCGGCCCCGCCAGATCTACACCGGCGCAACCGAGCGCAAGTACGTCCCCATCGACGAGCGCTAGGCGAGCACTACACGCGCCACCGGCGGCGCGGCGGTGGCGGCGTCACCTGGCCGACCAGCGGCGGCGCCAGCCCGAATGCGTAGACCCACCAGCGCCCGGTCGTGAACGAGAGAACGAAGCCGACGAGTGCGCCCGAGTTCGCGAACGCGACGCGCAGGAAGAACCTCGTGCGGTAGGCGCCCACGAGCGCGTCCGCCGAGCAGGGCAACGGGCGCTCGACGAAGCGCGCGGCGACCAGAACCCCGAATCCGAACCCGGCGACCACGAGCCCGATCGTCCGGGCGGATCCGACCGACGCGACGGGTCGAGCGGGCGCTTGGAGCGCGGCCTCCACCGCGAGGAACAGGACGAGCGCGGAGACGAACGTCACCCATTGCGCGCGCAGGAACTCCACCGTCGTCGTCTGTGACCGCCGCGTGCGGGCCTGCATGGCGACCATGAACGGCACCCAGAGAATGCCGCGCCACGACCCGCGCCAGCCGGGATCGACGGGGGGCTCTCCCCCACCGAGATCGCTCACCCGCCGAGCGTACGCACCTGACGGCCGCGTCAGTCGCACCGCTACGCTCGCCGGCCGATGGACCTGACCCCGACGCCCGCCGAGGCCGCGCTGCGCGACGACGTGCGCTCGTGGTTGCGCGCCAACCTGCCCTGGGAGTACGGCCGGGGCCTGCCGCCTCACTTCGACGACCTCGCCGACGAGGTCGCCTTCGGGCGCGAGTGGCAGGCGAAGCTCGCGGGCGGGCGGTGGGTCGGCGTCGCGTGGCCCGAGACCTACGGCGGGCGCGGCGCCGGGCCGGTCGAGCACTACCTCGTTACCGAGGAGCTGGCGCGGGCGCGCGCACCCGAGCTCGTCGGCCGGATCGGCGTGAACCTCGTCGGGCCGACGTTGCTCGCGCACGGCACCGACGCGCAGAAGGCGCGCTACCTCCCCCACATCCTCGACGCGTCGGAGCTGTGGTGCCAGCTCTTCAGCGAGCCCGAGGCCGGCAGCGATCTCGCGTCGCTGCGCACGCGAGCCGAGCGCGTCGACGGCGGTTGGCTCCTCAACGGCCAGAAGGTCTGGACGAGCTACGCGCAGTTCGCCGACTGGGGCTGGTGCCTCGCGCGCAGTGACGCCCACGCCGCGAAGCAGGCAGGGATCTCCGCGCTCGTCGTCGACATGCACGCGCCCGGCGTCGAGGTGCGGCCGCTGCGCCAGATCACCGACGAGTCGGAGTTCAACGAGGTCTTCTTCACCGACGTGTTCGTCCCCGACGACCGCCTCGTCGGCCCCGAGCACGAAGGCTGGCGCATCGCGAACTCGACGCTCACGCACGAGCGCGGCGTCAACCCGCGCCAACTCGTGGTCCACGCGCAGCTCGTCGACGAGCTCTGGCGGCTCGCTCTCGAACGCGGCGCGCTCGACGACCATCGCCTCGCGCAACGGCTCGCGGAGGCGTTCGTAGAGGTGAAGCTGTTCCAACTCCACAACTGGCGGTCGATCTCGCGCACGGCGAAGGGCCTCGACCCCGGGCCGCAGGGCAGCATCAACAAGCTGTGGTGGTCGGAGATGAGCAAGCGCCTGCACGACACCGCGATGGCTGTCGTCGGCGAGGCGGCACCTCTGTGGCGGGGCGCGGCGGAGAACCCGGGCGACGGGGCGTGGCAACGGTCGTGGCTCTACTACCAGGCGAGCTCGATCTGGGCCGGGACGAACGAGATCCAGCGCAACATCGTCGGCGAGCGCACGCTCGGCCTGCCGCGTGAACCGAAGCGGGCTCCGAAATGACGGGAGCGACCGCGCCGCGCCCGGCGCGTTTGCCGCGAACCGACGGGTAGATTCGCCACCGATGCCGTTCGAGACGATCCGTTCCGAGAGCGACGGCGCGGTCGCGACGATCACGCTCGCGCGCCCCGCGGCCGCCAACGCGCAGAGCTCGCAGATGATCACCGAGCTCGATGCCGCGTTCGCCGCCGCCGACGCCGACGACGCCGTGCGCGTCGTGGTCCTCGCCGCCGAAGGCAAGCACTTCTCGGCCGGTCACGACCTGAAGGAGATCCTCGCGGGCGAGGAGCACTGGGCCGCGCTGCGCGCCACGCCCGAAGGCAAGCTCCGCCACGAGCAGGTCATGTACTGGGACAAGCTCGTGAAGATCCGCGACTTCCGCAAGCCGACGATCGCGGCCGTGCAGGGCACGTGCGCGGCCGCGGGCCTGATGCTCGCGTGCATGTGCGACCTCATCGTGGCCGCCGACGACGCGCGCTTCTCGAACCCGGTCGCGCGCATGTCGGGCGTCGGCGTCGAGCTGCTCGTCGAGCCGTGGGAGCTCGGCGCGCGCAAGGCGAAGGAGTTCATGCTCTGCGGCACGACACTCGACGCGGCAGAAGCCCAGCGGCACGGTCTCGTGAACCGCGTTGTGCCGCGCGCGGAGCTCGCGGCCGCGGCGCGGGCGCTCGCGGACGAGGTCGCACTCGTGCCGCCCGTCACCGCGGAAGCGATCAAAGCCTCGGTGAACCACATGCTCGACGCCGCGGGCCAGCGCGAGTCGTGGCGCTTCCACTTCGTGATCCACCAGTTCGTGAGCAACACGCCGACCGCGCTGGGCAAGCTCGACGCGCGCCGCGAGGGCGGCATGGACGCGGTCCGCCGCGAGCAGGAGCAGGGAGACACCGGCCGGTGACGCAACCGCTCACCGGGTTGCGGGTCATCGACCTCGGCACCCGCATCGCGGCCCCGTTCTGCGCCGGGCTGCTCGGCGAGATGGGCGCCGACGTCGTGAAGGTCGAGCAGCCGGGCACCGGCGACTTCATGCGCGAGATCGGCCCGTTCGCACCCGCCGCGGGGGCGCCGGCCGCGCCACCCGAGTACTCGCTCTTCTGGGCGGTCGAAGGGCGTGGCCGCCGCAGCGTGACCCTCGACCTCCGCACGCCCGACGGCCAGGACCTCTTCCGCAAGCTCGCGGCCACCGCCGATGTCGTCGTCGAGAACTTCCGTCCCGGCACGCTCGAGAAGTGGAACATCGCGCCCGGCGACCTCGACCCTCGCCTCGTGGTGGTGCGGATCAGCAGCTTCGGCCAGGACGGGCCGAACTCCCGGCGGCCCGGACTCGACCGCGTCGGGATCGGGTTCGGCGGGCTCCTGCACCTCACCGGTTACCCCGACCGGCCGCCGGTCCGCGTCGGCGTCACGATCTCCGACTACCTCACGGGCGTGTTCGCGGCGCAGGCGGCGCTCGGTGCGCTGTACGCACGCGACGCGAAGCCCGACGGACACGGTGCCGTCATCGACGCCGCGCTGTACGGCGCGGTGCTCCGCATCCTCGAGTGGACCCTCCCCGCGTACGACCTCCTCGGCACGGTGCGGACGCGCGAAGGCAACCGGCTCGCGAACTCCGCGCCGCTCGACAACTACCCGACCGCCGACGGCAAGTACGTGTGCATCGTCGCCGGGTCCGACGCGAACTTCACACGCTTGTGCCGCGCGATGGAACAACCCGAGCTTGCGAACGAACCGCGGTTCGCGACGGCTCGCCGATCGCGCCGCACACAACGACGAGATCAACGCGCTCGTGGCGCAGTGGACCGCGACCCTTCCCGCCGAGGAGATCGAGCGGCGCTGCGTCGCCGCCGACGTGCCCGTTGCGACCGCGTACACCGCGGCCGACGTGTTCGCCGACGCGCACGTCGCCGCGCGCGGCGACCTCGTCACGGTCGACGATCCGGTCGTCGGCCCGATCCGCCAGCAGGCACCGTTCCCGCGCTTCGTCGGCGAGCCGCCGGTGGTGCCCGCCGGCGCACCGCGGCTCGGTGAGCACACGCGCGAGGTGCTCTCGGAGCTCCCCGGCATCGACGCGCCCACGCTGGACCGCCTCGCGGCGCAGGGCGTGATCTGAGTGGCGCGCCGGGCCGTCGCCGAGGGCCTCTTCGAGCTCCGCGACGACGGCATCACGCTGCTCGGTGGCTACTCGCCCTCGAGCGGGCGCACGCATTTCCCCCGTCTCGACGCCTGCCCGTACACGGGAGCGCGCGACGTGGAGCCGGTCACGCTCGCCGACCACGGACGCCTGTGGGGATGGACCGCGGTCACGGCCGCGCCGCCCGGCTACACCGGCCACGTGCCCTTCGGCTTCGGGGTCGTCGAGCTCCCCGACGGCCTGCGCATCGTGACCCGCATCACCGAGCCCGATCCCGACGCGCTCAAGTTCGGCGACCCGATGCAGCTGGTTGCCGACGTGATCGCGACCGACGACGACGGAACCGAAGTGGTCGCGTGGGCATTCGCGCCGGCAGCCGGGCGTCGAGGCGCCGTCATGAGCGTCGAGATCGCCGGCATCGGGATGCACCCGTTCGGCCGCTTCGCCGACCGCACCGTCACGGAGATGGGCGTTCACGCGGTGCGGGCCGCGCTGGAAGAGGCCGGGGACCCGCGCTTCGACGCCGCGTTCTGCGGCACCGCGTACTCCGGGGTCGCCGCGGGCCACAAGGTGCTCGGCGCGCTCGCGCGCACCGGCATGCCCATCGTCGACGTCGAAGCCGGCTGCGCGAGCGGAGGCGCGGCCCTGATGCTCGCGGCCGGCGCGATCCGCGCCGGCCAGTACGAGACGGTCCTCGTGTTCGGGATCGAGAAGATGCCGAAGGGCATCATCCGGTCGTCGTTCTTCGAGCCGTGGCGCGAGGAGTCGGGGCTCGCGGCGACGCCCGCGTACTTCGCGTTGCGAGCGCAGCGGCTGCTGCGCGAAGCCGGCCTCACCAAACAACATCTCGCGCAGGTGGTCGTGAAGAACCGACGCCACGGCGTGCACAACCCCGACGCGATGTTCCGCGGCGAGGTCACGATCGAGCAGGTGCTCGGTTCCCGGCTCGTGTGCGAGCCGCTGCACCTCTGGATGCTCTGCTCGCCCAACGAGGGTGCGGCCGCCGTCGTGCTGCGCGCGGGCGGCACGGCCGCGAGCGCCGCACCGGTCACCCTCGAAGCCGCGGTGCTGCGTTCCCACCTGCCCGGCAGCGTCCTCGGTGAGGCGACCCCCCTCGCGGGCATCGACGACACCGACATCGAGCCCCCGACGACGCTCGCCGCCACGGCTGCATACGAGGAAGCCGGCATCGGACCGGCCGACATCGACGTCGTCGAATGCCAGGACACCGACGCCGCGCGCGAGCTGCTCGCGTGGGAAGAGCTGGGGCTCTGCGCGCCCGGCGAGCAGCCCGCGATCCTCGCGGCCGGCGACGCCGCGCTCGGCGGGAAGCGACCGGTGAACGTGTCCGGCGGCCTGCTCTCCAAGGGCGAACCGCTCGGCGCGTCCGCGCTCGGCCAGGTGGTCGAGCTGGTGCGCCAGCTCCGCGGTGAGGCCGGCCCCCGCCAGGTCGAGGGGGCGCGTGTCGGGCTCGCCCACACCGTCGGCCGCGGCGCCAACGCCTCGGTCACGATCGTGAAGAGGGAACGATGAGCGAGCACCTTTCCGATGTCTGGTTCAAGGTCACCGAGCTCGAGGTGGTCTCCGGCTCCGGCTGCACGGTCACCACGGCCGACGGCCGCGACTATCTCGACTTCACGAGCGGCATCGCGGTCACGAGCACGGGCCACTGCCACCCGAAGGTCGTCGCCGCGATCCGCGAGCAGGCCGGGAAGTTCATCCACGCGCAGGTCAACGTGTACCGCCATCCGTTGCTCGCGCAGCTCGGTGACCGGCTCGCCGGCATCACGCCCCCCGGCATCGACCGGTTCTTCTTCGCCAACTCGGGTGCCGAGGCGACCGAGGCCGCGGTGAAGCTCGCGCGCCAGGCCACCGGCAAGCCGAACGTGATCGTCATGGACGGCGCCTTCCACGGCCGCACGATGATGACGATGGCGATGACCACGTCGAAGACCAGCTACCGGGCCGGGTACCAACCCCTGCCGGCGGGCGTGTTCGTCGCGCCGTTCCCACGCGCGTACGAGTGGAACGTCGACGAGCAGACTGCGGTGGAGCACTCGTTGGAGGCGCTCGAGCGCCTCCTGCACGCGCAGACGGCCCCGGCCGAGACCGCGGCGATCGTGATCGAGCCGGTCCTCGGCGAGGGCGGCTACCTCCCGGCACCCGCGGGCTACTTGCAGGGCGTGCGTGAGATCTGCGACGCGAACGGGATCCTCTTCGTCGCCGACGAGGTGCAGTCGGGCTTCGCGCGCACGGGCAAGATGTTCGCGGTCGAGCACGCTGCGGTGGTCCCCGACATCGTGGTGATGGCGAAAGGCATCGCGTCCGGCTTTCCGATCGCAGGAATCGGCGCATCGAGCGAGCTGATGAGCCGCTGGCCACAGGGCTCGCACGGCGGAACCTACGGGGGCAATCCGATCGGGTGCGCGGCGGCGCTCGCGACCATCGACGTGATCGAGTCGGAGCATCTCGCCGACAACGCGCGCGACCGCGGCCGCCAGCTCCTCGACGCGCTCGCGAAGGTCCAGGCCGACAATCCCGGCATCGGAGACGTGCGCGGACTCGGCCTCATGGTCGGCACCGAGCTCGTCGACCCCGAAGGCGGGCCGGCGACGGCGCGCACCGCGGCGATGCTGCGCCACTGCCTCGAAGAGAGCCACGTGATCTTCATGAACTGCGGCACCGGCGGGAACGTGCTGCGGTGGATGCCTCCGCTCGTCGTGACCGCCGCCGAGATCGGCCGCGCCGTCGCCGCCTTCACCGCGGCGCTGCGCGCGACTGCGTGAACCCGAGCCGCTACCGCGCGCGCAGGAACCAGCCGCGCGGATCCCAGCGCCGGAGCGCGGCGACCTCCTCCGGGCGCGGCGCGGGAAGTTCCGCAACGTCGGCGGCGGCGGGCAGAGCCCACCCGCACGCGGCCCGGGCCCGCTCGACCCGCTCCGCGATCGAACCTTCCCCCTCGGGGACCGCGCGCAGCACGAACGTCTCGCCGCCGTCGGGCTTCTCGAGCAGGCCGAGGTCGGTCACGAGCGCGCGCACGGTGCGCCCGGGTGACGTCACGTAGCCGCACCGCTCCGGTGTCCGCATCGGGTTCAGCGTCGCGACGACCACATTCTCGGCCGCGACACTGGCGACGTCGTTGCCACCGCCGGAACCGACGAGGAATGCGCCTCCGGGGACGAGCGTCGAGTTGATGTCGCCTCGCGCGTCGATCTGCGCGCCGCCGAGACACCCGATCGTCGTGGTCCCGGTGCCACCGACGAGCGTGCCGAGCACCGTCGTCGCGTCCGACAGCATCGTGGCGCTCGGGAAGTTGCGATGGTTCAGCACGAACGGGTCGGCGAGCACCGGGTCGTAGCCCCACAACCCGATCTCCGCGGTCAGCTCCACGGCCGACCCGCGCGCCCGGGCGAGTTCCACGCCGAGCCACGCCGAGAGGTTCGCGACGCCGGCACCCGCGAGCACCGCGTCGGCGCCGATCGCGACGATGCGGTCCGCGAGGTAGCGCGCACCGAACACCGCGGCCTGCTCCCAGCTGTTCGCGGGCGCCTCGAGATCGGGCGGGTACGCCGCCGCGTCGGCCTCCCACGACGACACGTGCGCACGCCCGCGCAGCGACGCGACCCGTTCGGCACCCAGCCGCGCGAGCCACGCGTCCTGGCCGTCGACGTCGAGGATCCAGTGCCGGATCCACTCGTCGTACTCGTCGCTGCGGGTCGCGGCGCGAGCCTCGACCCAGAACTCGTAGTCCTCGCCGTAGCCCTCGACCGGCAGCGATCCCGCGAAGAGACCGCCCGGATGCGCGCCGAATGGCACCTCGACGACGGCCAGCACGCGGTGCGCAGGGATCCGCACGAGATGCGACCACGGGCGGAGGTCGTCGACGATCTTCTCGACGGTCACGATCACGCCGCGCCGCGCCGCGAGCGCTCCCCAGACGCCTTCGAGCAGCGGCGGGTGCACCGCGACGTTGCCGGCGCGATCGGCAACCGGCGCGTGCATCACCGCGACGTCGGGCTGCAGCGGCGCGAGCAGGCCCACCTCACCGAAGGGCGTCGCGACCCGCTGGAAGGCGTCGTTCTCCTCCATCGACGAACCGGCGATCGATCGCGTCGTCACCGCGGGAAGACCGCGCGCGGCGGCCTCCAGCCGCTGCGCGAACGCGAGGAACGACCAGTGCTCGACTTCCACCGCGCCGCTTCGATAGGCCTTGGCGAACCATGGGTTGGGAGTGAAGTTCGGAAACGTGTCGCCCGAGTAGCCCGTGACCACCTTGCGGACGAGATCGCCACGGAAGAAGAGTGCGCCGAGGCTCGACAGGCTCAGCATCACGAGGGTGAACTGCGGGTCGCGCCCCCACCACTGCCGCACGACCTCACGCGCGGCGGCGGTCCAGCGGTGGTGACCGCACACGATGTGCAGCGCGTCACCCGCCTGCACGTGGCGTGCGACGGCGTCGGAGAGGGTGGTCTCCTTGGAGTCCATGGCGCGCGCAGGCTACGGCAACAGGGGCTAACCGAGGACGAGATCGGCGAGCCGGCCGCGCTGGTAGCTCCCACCGCCGAGCATCACGTCGCTCGCCTTGGCCCGCTTGAAGTGGAAGTGCGCGTCGCAGTCCCAGGTGAAGCCGACGCCCCCGTGCACCTGGATGTCTTCGCCCGACACGTACACCGCCGCCTCGCCGACGAAGCCCTTGCACATCGCCGCCGCGCGCTCGCGCGCGCCGTCGTCGACGTCCGATGTCCACGCCGCGTAGTGCGTCCCGACCCGCGCCAGCTCCACCTGCTGGAGCATGTCGACCGCCTTGTGCCGGATCGCCTGGAACGACGCGAGCGGACGATCGAACTGCACCCGCACCTTCGCGTACTCGACGGCGAGATGATGCGCCTGCTCGCACGAGCCGACCAGCTCGGCCGCGAGCATCACCGCCGCGTCGTCGACCACGCGCTGCCAGATCGCACGGTGGTCGCCTTCGGGACCGATTCGGCGCACCACCCGCTCGTCGAGATCGAGGCGCGCGACCTTGCGCGTCGGGTCGAGGGCCGGAACCGCTTCGCCGGCCGGCGCGTCGAGCAGGAACGAGCCGATGCCGTCTTCGGTGCGCGCGACGACGATCGCCCAGTCGGCGGTGTGGCCGTCGAGGACGGCGGGCTTCAGCCCCGTCACGGCCCAGTCGGCACCCTTGCGCCGCGAGCGCGTCCGTACCCGGTCGACGACGTCGCCGTGACCGAACTCCTCGATCGCGACGGTGCCGCGCGTCTCGCCGCTCGCGAGATCGGCGAGGAGATCGGTCTCACCGAGATGTTTCGCCGCGAGCGTTGCGAGCACCGCGGACGAGAAGTACGGACCCGGGAACGCGAAGCGCCCCATCTCCTCCATCACGACGACCATGTCGACGAGGCCGAGCCCGAGCCCGCCTGCCGATTCCGGTACGAGGAGACCGGTCCAACCGAGATCGACCATCGCGCGCCACACGGCGTCGGTGAAGCCGCGCTCACCCTCGGCCATCGCGCGCACGTACGGCATCCCGTGATCCGTGAGGAACGCGCGCACCCCGTCGCGCAGGGCGTCCTGATCCTCCGAGAACTGAAAATCCATGCTCTTCTCGCTCGCTCCTTCGCCATCGCTTCGGCTTCGCCTCGCGACGACTCGTTCGCTCGCTGGGCGAGCTCGCTTCGCACCCTGCGGGCTGCTCCGCTCGCCGCGTGCAAGTGACGTCGTGGCAGCGACAGCTGACGATAGCGTCAGGAAACGGCGAAGACTAACGTCCGTGTCAGGTTTCGCGCCGCGACAGAACGGGCCTGTCAGCATGGATTTCGCTCACACTCCTGAGGACGAGGCATTCAAGCGGGAGCTGAACGAGTGGCTCGACGAGAACCTGCCGAAGTTCCTCTCCGACTGGGGCGGTGACGACGATCCCGGCGGCGCGCAGGCCGCAGGGATCAAGCGCACCCAGGAACGGCGGCGCGACTGGCAGCGGCGGCTCAACGACGGCCGGTGGGCCGCGATCAACTGGCCGAAGGAGTGGGGCGGCCGCGAGGCGACGCCCGCGCAGAACGTCATCTACTCCGAGGAGATGGCGCGCCGGCGTGCACCCGGCATCTACAACGCGAACGGCCTGTGGCAAATCGGCCCGATGATCATCAAGTGGGGCACCGAGGAGCAGCAACAGCAATGGCTGCCGGGCATCCTCGACGCGACCGAGCACTGGTGCCAGGGCTTCTCCGAGCCGCAGGCCGGCTCCGACCTCGCGAACCTGCGCACCACCGCGATCCTCGACGGCGACGAGTACGTCGTGAACGGCACGAAGATCTGGATCTCCACCGCGCACCTCGCGAGATGGGGCCTGTTCCTGCTGCGCACCGATCCCAAGGCGATCGAGGAGAAGCGCAAGCACGACGGCATCACCGCGTTCATCATCGACATGGAGACACCCGGCATCGAATGCCGGCCGATCCGCGACCTCACCGGCGAGGAGATGTTCAACGAGGTGTTCTTCACCGACGCGCGGATCCCCGTCGCGCACCGGCTGGGTGAGGAGAACCAGGGCTGGCAGGTTGCGATGGGCACGCTCGGCCGTGAGCGCGTCGGCACCTCCGGGCTCGCGATCGCCATGGCCCAGGACCTGCGGGCGATGATCTCCACGGCTCGCGCGGTGAACCCGGGGGCGCTCGACGACCCCGAGATCCGCGGGCGCATCGCGCGTGCGTACACACAGATCGAGTACACGAAGCTGCTCAACTACCGGGCGCTCACGAAGATCATCAAGGGCCAGAAGAACTGGCCCGAGGTTCCGCTCGCGAAGCTCCAGTGGAGCCACCTCGCGCAGTACCTCGCCGAGCTCGCCATCGACCTGCTCGGTCCGGCCGGACTCCTGGCCAAGGGCGGTCCCGACGCGGTCGACGGCGGGACCTGGACGCGGCTCTACAGCTTCCAGCGCTACACGTCGATCGGCGCCGGCGCGACCGAGGTGCAGAAGAACATCATCGCCGACCGCGCGCTCATGCCGAAGAAGTAGTGGGCGCGGCGACCTCCACACGACTGCGCGCGTGAAGCTCGGCATCGTCACCCCCGTCCTCACGATGCTGCCGCGCGCGCACGCGCGCTGGGAGGAGACCGGCACCCTCGCCGACGTGACGGCGATCGTGGTCGAAGCGGAACGGCTCGGCTATCACCACGTCACGTGTAGCGAGCACGTCGCGATCCCGTCCGCCGTCGCCGGTACCAGGGGCGCGCGGTACTGGGATCCGCTCGCGACGTTCGGCTACCTCGCGGCCCGAACCACCGGCCGCATCAAGTTCGCGACGCACGTCCTTGTCCTCGGCTACCACCACCCACTCGAGATCGCGAAGCGCTACGGCACCCTCGATCGCGTGTGCGAAGGACGACTGATTCTCGGCGTCGGGGTGGGGTCGCTCGCGGAGGAGTTCGCGCTCCTCCACGCGCCCTTCGCCGATCGCGGGGCCCGGGCCGACGACGCGCTCCGCGCGTTGCGCGCCGCGCTCGGACGCGAACGGCCCGAGTACCACGGAAGCCACTACGACTTCGACGGATTCGTCGTCGACCCCTGCGCCGTGCAGGCACGCGTACCGCTTTGGATCGGCGGGCGCACGGCGCGCTCGTTGCGACGCGCGGCGGAGCTCGGCGACGGCTGGGCCCCGTTCGGTCTCGGACCCGGCGAGATCACGACGATGCTGCGCGACGCGCGCGCGACGCCGGCCTGGTCGGCGCGCACCCACCCCCTCGAGATCGTGCTGCAACACGACGTCCCGCTCGATCCGCTCGCCGAGCCCGACCGGGTGCGCGAACGCGTCGCGGAGCTTGCGCAAGCGGGAGCAACGGCGCTCAATGTCCGGTTCGTCCACCACTCCCCGGCCCACTTCCGCGAACAGCTCGCGGCGATGCTGGCTACGGTTCCGGGCGCATGAGCATCGACTTCCTGTCCACGATCCAGTCCGACTCCGACCGTCTGGTGGCTGCCCTCGCCGCCGCACCGGACGCCGCGATCCCGTGGTGCGGCGACTGGACCGTGAAGGACTGCGCGCGCCACGTCGGCGGCTTCCACCACGTGATCGCGCAGGTGATCGAGGGACGGCCGACGGCGAACTTCGGGCTGTTCAAGCAGCTGCATCCACCGAAGGCCGACGACCCCGCGCTCGGCACCTGGCTCTCCGAAGGGACGAGCCACGCGCTCGAGCAGATGCGCGCCGCCGACTGGTCGGAACCCGCGTGGACGTTTCGGCCCGACCACCCGACCGTCGCGTTCTGGCCGCGACGGGTCGCGCACGAGACCGCCGTGCACCGCTGGGACGTCGAGACGGCCGCGGGCACCGCGGTCGCGCCCATGGAGCGTGAGCTGGCGGCCGACGGCGTCGACGAGTACCTCGACGTGTTCCTCGCGATGCTCCGTCCGGGCGGTCCTGCGCCGGGTGCCGGCGAGACGGCTCACCTGCACTGCACCGACACCGAGGGCGAGTGGTTCGTCGTGTTCCCCGCGCCCGGCGAGCGGATCCTCACCCGCGAGCACGCGAAGGGCGACGTCGCGTTCCGCGGTCCCGCGCAGGGCCTGCTGCTCTTCCTCTGGAACCGCCTGCCCGCCGCCGCCGCCGGCGTCGAGGTGATCGGAGACACCGCGCTCGCGGCGCGCTGGCCGGAGCTCGCTCCGTCGGTCTGACGGCTGCCGCGCGTCAGGCGAGGCGTTCGATCACGGTCGCGTTCGCCTGACCGCCGCCCTCACACATGGTCTGGAAGCCGTAACGGCCGGCCGTGTGCTCGAGGTGGTTGAGCAGCGTCGTCATGATGCGGATGCCGCTCGCGCCGAGCGGGTGGCCGAGCGCGATCGCGCCGCCGCGCGCGTTGTAGCGCTGCGGATCGGGACCGAACTCGCGCTCCCACATCAGCGAGATGGCGGCGAACGCCTCGTTGCACTCGATCGCGTCGAAGTCGTCGATCTTCATCCCCGTCCGTTCGAGGAGCTTGTGCGTGACGGGAACGGGTGCCGAGAGCACGAGGACCGGGTCTTCGGCCGCGACGGCGAAGTGCCGGAACCGAGCCCGGATCGGCAGGCCCAGCCGCTCCGCCACCGCGCGATCGGCGATGATCATCGCGGAGGCGGCGTCGTTCATCTGCGACGCGTTCCCGGCCGTGATGTTCGGCGCCTGATCGGGATCCCACGACATCGCGGGCGGCAGCGCCGCAAGGATCTCCATCGTCGTGCCCGGCCGGATGCCTTCGTCGCGGTCGAGGATCTCGCCGGTGAGCTCACCCTCGTCATCCTTGATCGGGACGGGGATGATCTCCTTCGCGAAGAACCCGTTCTCGGTGTTCTCGTGCGCGCGCCGGTGACTCTCGACCGCGCACGCGTCCATGTCGTCGCGCGTGATGCCGTACCGGTCGGCGAGCACCTGCGCGACCCAGAACTGGATCCCGAGCACGCCGTCGCACTCGCGCATGAACGACGGGCTGAACGGTCCGGTGCCGCCCTTGGAGTTCGACGCCATGGGCGCGCGCGTCATCGACTCGACGCCGCACACGATCGCGAGATCGTACGCGCCGGCCATCACTCCCTGCGCGACGAAGTGCGCGGCCTGTTGCGACGAACCGCACTGGCGATCGACAGTGGTCGCGGGCACGTGCCACGGCAGCCCGCCTGCGATCCAGGCGTTGCGCGTGACGTTCGTACCCTGCTCGCCCGACTGGGTGACGCACCCACCCACGACGTCGTCGACGAGGCCGGGATCGAGGTCGTTGCGTTCGAGCAGCGTCCGCAGGGTGAACCCGAGCAGGTCGGTCGGGTGCCAGTTGCGCAGCGCGCCCTTGCGCTTGCCGATCGCGGTGCGCCCGGCGTCGACGATGACGGCTTCCCTGATGTCCATCGGAATCGACTCCCTCGACGCGGCGGCGACGACGAGCCCGGCCGGGCCGGTCTCGGATCGGAAAACAGGTCATTCTACCGATGACACCGCAGCCCGGCCGGGCCTACGATCCCCGCGTCAGGCGAGGGTTGTCGGGCGGAACATCCAGATCACATGTCGGGGCTCGTGGGGACGAGCGTGATCAAAACGGGGAACAGGATGTTGATCATCGCCGCGGTACTTGCCGCGCCATTGTTGATCGTGATGACGCCGGGCGACACCGTTCTGAACCGCTGGATCCGACGGATCGCGCGGCGCCGGTGCGCCGTCATGGTGCGCCCGGACGTCGCGATCTGGATCGACGCGACGACAACGACCGGTCGGCGCCGGACACTGATCGAGGTTCCGTACCGGCCGAACTGAGTCCCGAGCGCGAGGCGCTCGGTCGGGCCGCCGGCCGGAGGCGGAAGGTACCGTGGCGGCGACCTCGTTTGCCGCGTCGCGTCACCAGGCGCGCGCCTCGCAGGAGACCGCCGGTGCGCATCGCCGTCCTCGTCAAGCAGATCCCGCGCTTCGAGGAGATGGCGCTCGGTCCCGACGGTCGGCTCGTGCGCGACGGGATCGACCTCGAGCTCAACGCATACTGCCGGCGCGCGGTGAGCAAGGGTTGCGAGCTGGCCGCCGAACGTCCGGGCGCGACCGTCACGGTCATCACCCTCGGGCCGCCCCCCGCCGAGGACGCCCTGCGCGAAGCCATCGCGTGGGGTCTCGATCGCGGCGTCGAGATCGACGGCATCCTCGTGAGCGACCCGGCGTTCGCGGGCAGCGACACCCTTGCGACCGCGCGTACCCTCGCCGCCGCGATCGCGCGCGAGGAGCCGTTCGACCTGCTGCTGCTCGGTCGGAACTCGCTCGACGCCGACACCGGTCAGGTCGGTCCCGAGCTCGCCGAGCTGTTCGACCTGCCGTTCATGACCGGCGTGCGGCATCTCGCGCTCGACGGCGACGTGTTGAACGTGCGCTGCGAGCACGACGACGGTTGGATGCAGGCCGAGGTCCATCTCCCCGCCGTGCTGTCGTGCGCGGAACGCCTGTGCGAACCCACGAAGGTCGACCCGGACGGGCGCGCCGCGGTACCCGCGTCGCGCATCCGCAGGATCGACGCCCCGACCCTCGGCCCCGGACCATGGGGTCAGGAGGCGAGTCCGACCCGGGTAGGACGGGTGCGCGTCATGGCGGTCGAGCGCGACCGCCGGATCCGGCCCGATCGGCCCGTCGCCGAGCAGGTCCGGCTCGCGGTCGCCGCCCTCGAGGCGCGCGGTGCGCTCGAACGTGCGCGAGACGACGACGACACGCCCGCCGTCCCCGCCGGCGGCCGCGGCCACGGCCCCGCGATCGGTGTGCTGCTCGAACCCGACCGGGCGCACCTGAGCGCCGAGCTGCTCGGCAACGCGGCGCTCGTCGCGGCCGAGTTGGAGGGTCGCGTCGTCGCGATCACCGTGGAGCCACCGCGCGCGGCCGTCCTGGGTTCGTGGGGTGCCGACGAGACCGTCGAGCTACGCGGTGCCGAGGTGGAGGAGGACGTCGCCGCGGGACTTGCGAGCTGGACGCGCGAAACGGAACCGTGGGCAATCGTCGCGGGCAGCACGGCATGGGGACGCGAGGTCGCGTCGCGCGCGGCCGCGAGCCTCGGCGCGGGGCTCACCGGCGACGCCATCGAGCTCGAGGTCGCTGACCGGCGGCTGGTCGCATGGAAGCCGGCGTTCGGCGGCCAGCTCGTCGCCGCGATCACCGCGACCTCACCGCTGCAGATCGCAACCGTGCGCGCGGGCATGCTGCCCCGCCTCGCGCCGCGCGCCACAATTGCGATCGTCTCGACACGAGTCGTCGAGCCGCGCGGGCGCGTCCGCCTTCTCGCCCGCACCCGCGACGACGACCTCGACGCGCTCGCCGAGGCCGACGCGGTCGTCGGTGTCGGAATCGGCGTGGAACCAGCCGACTACCCGCGCCTCGACCCGCTCCTCACCGCGCTCGGGGCCGAGCTCGGCGCGACCCGCAAGGTCACCGACAACGGATGGCTGCCGCGCGCGCGCCAGATCGGGATCACCGGCCGCAGCATCGCGCCGCGCCTCTTCGTGAGCATCGGTGCGAGCGGCAAGTTCAACCACGCGATCGGCGTGCGCGCGGCGCGCACCGTCTGCTGCATCAACACGAACCCCGACGCACTGATGTTCGGCGCGTCCGACGTCGGCATCGTGGGCGACCACCGCGAGGTCGTCCCGCTGCTCGTGGCCGCGATCGAGCAGTCGCGCGCCGCGGTGCGCGAGCCGTAGCCGCGGCGGCGAGCTACGCGGCGTCCTTCACCGGCGGGCGCCAGAACGCGACGAGCAACCCGAGCGCCCCACCGACGCCGATCACGGCCGCGGCGACGAAGCCCTTCCAACCGTGCAGCGCGAAGTCGATCGCGTTGTCGACCGACCATTCACCCGGACCGAGCGCGCCGATCGCGAGCGACGCGACCGCGAGGTTCATCACGTATTCCCAGCCTTCGCCGGGCCGGAAGATGAAGAAGCCGTTCGTGCGGTGGTTGATGATCCAGGCGACGATCATCACGCCCGCGCACGCGCCGGCCGCCAGGGGCGTCAGCAACCCGATGATCAGGAAGGTTCCCGCGCCCAGCTCGGTGACGCTCGCGAGCCACGCGTGGAGCACTCCGGGCTTCATCCCGAGGCTGCCGAACCAGCGGCCGGTGCCGGCGATCTTCCCGCCTCGGAACACGTGGTTGTAGCCGTGGGCGAACATCGTCGCGCCGACCGCGACCCGCAGGAGCAGCAGCCCGAGGTTGATCTGATCGACGTTGATGTGGTCCACCGTTCGGTTCCCTTTCGATCGCTGCGCCCGCGAGTTCTAGCAGCGCGGGACCGCGCGGCGTGCGGCCGGCCACCGTCGCGGCGTCCCGCACGTCCGTGTACCTTGGACGTCTCCGCCGCGCTCGGCATCACCCGGACCACGAAGAGGAGCGCGATGTCCATCGACGACACCGCCGTGCCGCTCGACGACTACGACCCGTTCGAGGAGTTCAATCGCAGCGCCGGGATCGGCGTCATCGAGAACCCGTACCCCATCTTCGCCCTCGCGCGCGCGAAGGCCGCGATCCTCGAGGAGAACGTCTACGAGATGGCCGGCCTCGAGGCCGGCTCGGATCTCGGCGCCGACCTCCCGCAGGTGTTCACCGCGTTCGGATTCGACGCCGTGCAGACCGTGCTGCGCGACGGTGAGACGTTCTCGTCGAATGGCTACGCCGAGATCATCGGCGCGGTGATGGGGCACACGATCCTCGAGATGGACGAGCCCGAGCACCACACGTACCGCGCGCTCGTGCAACAGGCGTTCAGCCGCAAGGCGATGGACCGGTGGGAAGCCGAGCTCGTACGCGACGTCGTCGACGAGCACATCGACGCGTTCGTCGATCGCGGCCACGCCGATCTCGTGCGCGAGTTGACGTTTCCGTTCCCCGTCGTGGTCATCGCCCGGCTTCTCGGTCTTCCACGTGAAGACCTGCGGAGCTTCCATCGCCTCGCCGTCGAGCTCATCAGCGTCGGCTTCGACATGGACCGCGGGCTCGCGGCGTCGAGCGCACTGCACGAGTACTTCTCCGGGATCATCGCGGAGCGGCGCCGCCACCCGCAGGACGACGTGATCAGCGTGCTCGAGCAGGCCGAGCTCGACGGCACTCGCCTCACCGACCAGGAGATCATCGCCTTCCTCCGCCTGCTCCTCCCCGCCGGCGCGGAGACCACGTACCGCTCGTCGAGCAACCTGCTCTACGGCCTGCTCACCAATCCTGCGCAGCTCGACGCGCTGCGCGCCGATCGCGCGTTGATGCCGCAGGCCATCGAGGAAGGGCTGCGCTGGGAGCCGCCGCTGCTCACGATCATGCGCACGGCGACGCGCGACACCGAGGTCGAGGGCGTGGCCGTGCGCGCCGGCGCGACGATCGTCGTCAACATGGGCTCGGCGAACCACGACGAGAAGTACTGGACCGATCCCGAGGCGTTCGACATGTTCCGGCCGCCGCGCCAGCACCTCGCCTTCGCGTTCGGGCCGCACATGTGTCTCGGTCTGCACCTCGCGCGGATGGAGACGCAGGTCGTGATCGGCCGCATCCTCGACCGGCTCCCGGAGCTGCGCCTCGACCCCGATGCGGAGCACCCGTACATCACCGGGATGACCTTCCGCGCGCCGAATGCGCTTCCGGTCACGTTCTGAGCCCCTCCGTCGCCCGGCGAACGACCCGACGGCAACGTTCCCGTCAACGGGAGCGCGGCACTAGGCTGACGTCGCCGTCAGGTTGGCCGGTTCCAACCAGAAGAGGAGTTCGACATGCGCGTGGAAGACCTCGTCCTCGTCAGCGTCGACGACCATGTCGTGGAGCCGCCGGACGTGTTCGAGCGGCACCTCGCGGCGAAGTACCAGGACGCGGCGCCGAAGCTCGTGCGCAAGCCGTCGGGCATCGACGTGTGGCAGTTCCAGGGCCAGGAGATGCCCAACATCGGGTTGAACGCGGTCGCGGGTCGCCCGCCCGAGGAGTACGCGATGGACCCGCAGAGCTTCGACCAGATGCGGACCGGCTGCTACGACGTGCACGACCGCATCAAGGACATGAACGCGAACGGCGTCCTCGGTTCGATGTGCTTCCCGTCGTTCCCGCAGTTCACCGGCCAGCTCTTCTCGCGCACCGCGCAACAGGATCCCGAGCTCGGCCTCGCGCTGCTCCAGGCCTACAACGACTGGCACATCGAGGAGTGGTGCGGCGCGTACCCGGGCCGCTTCATCCCGCTCGCGCTCCCGGCGCTGTGGGACCCGGAGGTCTCCGCCGCCGAGCTGCGCCGCGTCGCCGCGAAGGGCTGCCACGCGATGACGTTCTCCGAGAACGTCACGAAGCTCGGGTACCCGAGCATCCACAGCGACCACTGGGACCCGCTGTGGGAGGCCGCCGAGGAGCTCGGCGTCGTCATGTGCATGCACATCGGTTCGTCGTCGCAGATGGTGATCACCGCCGAGGACGCACCGATGGACGTGCTCATCACGCTCTCGCCCATCAACATCGTCCAGGCGGCCGCCGACCTCGTGTGGTCGCGCACCCTGAAGAAGTACCGGAACCTGATCTTCGCCCTGTCGGAGGGCGGCACCGGTTGGATTCCCTACTTCCGCGAGCGCATCGACTACACGTACGACCGCCACCGCTTCTGGACCGGCCAGGACATGGGCGACCGCACCCCGAGCCAGGTCTTCGACGAGCAGGTCGTCGTCTGCTTCATCGACGACCCCGTCGGCGTCGAGCTGCGCCACAAGATGAACATCGACATGGTCACGTGGGAGTGCGACTACCCGCATTCCGACTCCACGTGGCCGCAGTCGCCCGAGTTCGTGATGAAGCAGATGGCCGGCGTGAACGACGAGGAGATCGACAAGATCACCCACGCGAACGCGATGCGCCTCTTCAAGTACGACCCGTTCACGACCCTCGGCGGGCGCGAGCGCTGCAACGTGGGCGCGCTGCGCGAGCAGGCCGAGGGTTGGGACGTGTCGATCAAGGCGCAGGGCATCAAGGCCAGTGCGACGGGTGCGCTCGACCTCCTGAAGATCAGCCAGAAGCCCGACTGATCACGTCACCCCGCACGCGTCCGGTGCAGGAGCTGCGGCACCATCCCGCGGTCGCCGAGCGTCTTCAACGCACGCTGCTCCTCGACGTCGACGACGACCGCGTCGCCCGGTTGGCGCCCGACGATGAACGTCACGACGCAGTCGTCGCAGGCCGAGGTGTCGCGCATCACGCACTCGTCGCAGTCGATCCGCAAGGTCTCCATCTGTCGCGCTCCGGCTCCCGTCGATGGTCGGCCTCCGCCGGTCGCCATCATCGACGACGGGTGTGACACTCAACGCAGGGCCTCAGCCGCGAGCGGGCGACGCGCGCAACACCTCGACGAGCGTCGCCGCCGACACCGACACCGCCCCCAGGCGCTCCGCGTGCTCGCGGACCCACCGGTCCGACGACGCGACCACGACCGGGACGTCCGCCGGGGTCGCCGCGACGACCTCGACCGCGGCGGCGTCGGCCTCCTGGCCCGGCGCCGAGAACATGACCCGCAGACCGCGACGACGCAGGCTCCCGTACGACTTCGAGCCGTCGCCGTCGAAGACGAGGACGACCTCCGTCCCGCTCCGCAGGTGCAGCGCGTGCAGGGCCCGGGCGAGCGTCTCACGCTGCACCGCGAGCGGCGTGTCCGGCCACGCCGTCTTGCTCACGTTGTACCCGTCGACCACGAGCAGGACCCGTGCGCCGCGCAGCATCGCCCGCGTGCCCGCGGCGGTGTCGGCGACGAGCCCGTTCGCGAGCTGCGGCCGGGCCCGGCGCGGTCCGCGCGGACGCCGCGCCATTCGCGGCGCCTGCGGTGACGCCGGCGGCGGCTCGGGATCCGACGCGGCCGCCGGCGCGGGTTCGCAACCGGCAAGTGCGTCGAGGGCTGCCGCGAGGTCGCGGGCGATTCGCGCGACCTCGCCGAGAGCGGGCGAGGGCGTCGCCGGTGGCGGCGTCGTCGGTCCCGGTCCTTGCGCCTGCGGAACCCTTCGCGCCGCTTCCAGTTCGTCCTCGAGTGCCGCGAGGCGATCCGTCACGAGGCCGCGCTCCGTCTCGGACCGCTCGGCGCGCGCTCGCTCCCGATCGCCGTCGCTCTCGGCCTGGTGGAGCCGGCGCTGCAACCGGGCCGTCTCGGTGGTGCTGCGCTCGTCGCGCTCGCGCCGAGCGCGGCGTTCCTCGCGCAGCTGCTCCGCGAGCCGCTCCCGCTCCCCCTCGAGCTCCGACCGCGCGCGCTCGCCCCGGCGCAGCCCCTCCTCGAGATCGGCGATCCGGCCCTCGAGCGCGCTCTGCTCGGACTCGTCGACCCGCTCCCGTTCCTGCGCGGCGTCGACCGCGCACGCGACGCCGACGCCGAACGCGGCGCCCGGGAGGTCGGCGGCCACGAGCGCGCTGACGAACAGGGGCAGGTCGCCTCGGGCGGCCGACGCGTTCGCGAGCGCGAGCGCGTCGGCCGCATCCCAGCCCGCGAGCACGGCGCTGACCTCGTCCTTCGCCGCGAAGTCGGCGGACGCGCGCTCGCGGAAGTGCGCCTCCCGCTCGAGGGCACGGCGCAGCTGCGTACGCGCCGCACGGTTCGCGAGACCGCGACGGTCGAAGCCGAGCAGGGGGCGGGCCGCAAGCGGCACTTCGTCGATCGGCAGGGCGCGCAACGTCGCGGCCGCCGATTCGAGCAGCGGGACGAGCAGGCGGTCGGGAACACCGGCGAAATCGGTCATGGGGTTGGGCCCGGGCACGGAGCGGTCTCCGTGCGCGCCGAGCGACGCACCGTAGACTGACACGGCCGCACCGAGCCCTCGGTCGCGCGCGGGAGGCATCGCATGCAGTCACGATACGAGGAGCTGCTCCTCGACACGCAGGGCGACGGCGACATCCTCGATGTCACCGGACACGCGCAGAAGACCATCGACAACTCGGGCTTCCGCGAGGGCCTCTGCACCGTGTTCGTGGCCCACTCCACGTGCGGCATGACGACGATCGAGTGCGAGCCCGGCTGCAACGCCGATCTCAACCACGTCCTCGAGACGATCGCGCCCCAGGACTCGCCGTGGCGGCACAACGAGCTGAACGCCGACTCGAACGGCCACTCGCACGCGCGCGCCGCGCTCATCGGACCGTCGGTGACGATTCCCTTCGCCGCGGGCGAGCTGATGCTCGGTACCTGGCAGAAGATCGTCTGCGTCGACTTCGACGACCGGCCGCGTTCGCGGCGGCTCGTCGTCCAGCTCCTCGGCGCCTGACGGCTACGAATCGACACTCGGCGCGTCGAGCGCGGCCGGGATCTCCTCGATCGCGTCGCCCGCCGCACCGCACCAGCGGCAGCTGACGCGCTCGATCGTCTCCGCGAGGACCTCGCGGTCGTCGACGTTGAGCTCGCCCGCCACGCTGAAGTGGTGGAACTCGCGCGTCCGGCGCATCACGACGACGTCGAAGCGGGTGAGGTTCCCGCATGCGGAGCACCGGTACCGAGAGGCCATGGGCTGCGCATCGTAGTGGGCGGTTCCGCCCGTGCTCACGCCCCCTCCCGAACAGGTGTTTGGTGGCGAACGCACGTTCGGCTACGGTGGCCCGCCATGGCGACGGTCGCTCCCGCTCCCCTGCCCGGGTTCGAGTCCGCGCCGTCCGTCCCCGCGGCGGCGCGCCAGGCCTCCCTCGACGATCTCGGGCGGCCGCTGTCGGAGGTCACCTTCGTCGTCCTCGACCTCGAGACGACGGGCGGGTCGCCGGCCGAGTGCGAGATCACCGAGATCGGCGCGGTCAAGCTGCGCGGCGGCGAGTGCCTCGGGCGCTTCGAGACGCTGGTGAACCCCGGCGTCCCGATCCCGCCGCTCATCACGGTGCTCACGGGCATCACCGAGGCGATGGTGCTGCCCGCGCCGCGCATCGGCGAAGTGCTCCCCGCGCTGCTCGAGTTCATCGGCGACGCGGTCGTCGTCGGGCACAACGTGCGCTTCGACCTCTCGTTCCTCGATGCGGCGCTCGTCGCGCACGACCGGCCCCGGCTCGCGAACACGCACACCGACACGCTCGGGATCGCACGCAGGCTCGTCCGCGACGAGATCCCGAACCTGCGCCTGCAGACGCTCGCCCGCCACCTGCGCGTGCCCACCGAGCCCGTGCACCGCGCGTACGCCGACGCGCAGGCGACGGCCGAGGTGTTCCACGCGTTGCTCGAACGCGCCGGCACGTTCGGAGTGCTCGGGCTCGACGATCTCCTCGCGCTGCCGAGCATGCGCGCCCACCCGTCGGCCGCGAAGCTCGCGCTCACGACGCGCCTGCCACGCGCGCCGGGCGTCTACCTGTTCCGCGACCGTGGCGGCCGGGTCCTCTACGTCGGCAAGGCCACCAACCTGCGGGCCCGAGTGCGCTCGTACTTCTCGAGCGACGACCGGCGCAAGGTCCCGCAACTCCTGCGCGAAACCGTCGCGATCGACCATCTCGTCTGCCGCAACCCCTTCGAGGCGGCGGTGCGCGAGATCCGCTTGATCCAGGACCTCGCACCGCGCTTCAACCGGCAGGCCAAGGTGTGGCGCCGCTACGCCTACCTCAAGCTCACGAACGAGCGCTTCCCGCGCCTCGCGGTCACCCGTGCCGCGCGCGCCGACGGCGCGACATACCTCGGACCGCTGCCATCGGCCGCGGTCGCCCACCTCGTACGGGAGGCGATCGAATCCGCGGTGCCGCTGCGTCGCTGCCCCCGCCGGTTGTCGCGCAGCTACCAGCCCGACGGCGGCGCGCCGTGCGTGCCCGCGCAGCTCGGCGTCGCCACGTGCCCATGCCGCGGGCAGATCGACGACGACCGCTACACGAACCTCGTCGAGCGGGTCCGGCACGGCCTCGCCGACGAGCCGGGCCTGCTGCTCGACCCCCTCGCGCAACGGATGGACCGCCTCGCGGAAGCCGAGCGCTTCGAAGAGGCGGCGCTCACCCGCGACCGCCTCGCGACGCTGAGCCGCGCGATCCAGCGCCAGCGCGCCGTCGCGCAGCTCCGTGCCGCGCGCGTCCTGGTGCTCGAGGACGCCCAGGGACGATTCGAACTCGATCACGGGCGCCTGCGCCTCACCGACGGCCCCGGTGCCAACCCACTGCCGGCGCCGGCACCCGACCCTCAGCTCCCGCCCGCACGCGACGAGATCGACGAGTTGCTCGTCACCGCTCGCCATCTGGCGAGCACCGCGGCCTCGCTGCGACTCGTTCGGGCGGCGGGCGCGTTCGCGTCGCCGCTGCCGGTCGTGCCGTCCTACGAGGTCTCGCGCCCGCGCGGGCGAGCGGGGCGGGCGCCGCGCTGAGCCTGCCCGTTCCCGTTCTGCGGACGTGCCGCATCCCGGGTCGGCCGCGGCGACGGGCCGCGGCCTTCCGGACGGGGGCGACGCGGGCGAGCCGAGGCGCGCGCCGCACGTGTCGCCGCGAGGTTGTGCCGGCGCCACTGCTCGAGACCGAAGACGCCGAGTTGCACGATGAGCGCGGTGGCGAGCGCGCAGAAGGGGAGCAGCCGCGCGACCGGCAGGAATCGACCCCAATCGGAGCGCAGGATCGTGTCTTCGAGCTGCGACTTGTCGAGCATCCCGAGTGCGCTCGCGGCTGCGAAGACGATGAGCGCGCCGAGCGGCAGCGCCACCACCCACAACACGAGGCGCAGGATCAGCGGCGGCCGCGGGACCTCGGTCGGAACCGCGGGTTCGGAATCGCTCCCCGGCGCCCGCGCGGTTTCGTCCGGCGGCTTCGTCGGGCGGCGACTTCCGAGCGCGGCGAGGCCACCGGCAACTCGTCTCGCCCCTGCGGCCGTGCCTGCGGCCGAACCGGCGGCGGTGCTCGCGGCCGAACCGGCGACACCGGCGGCGGCGGTGCCCGCCGCGAGGTGCGCGCCACCGGGAAATCCCGCCGCGGCCGCGCCGGTGGCCGCGGCACCGAGCGGGGCTCCGCCCGCGGCCCGCACGGCTCCCGCGCTGCGTTCGGCCGCCCGTCCGACCGCGCTCACCGGCTCGGGCTTCGGCGCGGGCGCGGGTCGGGGCACGGGCGGGGGCCCGCCGTCGATCCTGGGGAGGGGCTGAGTCTGGTCGGAGAGCGGCGCGACCCGTTCGGGGCGCGGCGTCGCCGGCTGGGGTGGGGCCGGCTCCGGCTCGCCCACGTGGGCTGGGCGGTCTCGGAACTGGGCGGGCACCTTCAACGCCCGGCCGCACCCGCCGCAGCGGAAGGTCGCGACCCCGCCGAGGTGTTCGAGCATCTCCTGGTGCCCGCAGTCGGGACACTGCAGCGCCGGCGCCACTCAGCGTTCCTCGGCGTCGTGCGCGGCCGTGGCCACCCGGCACCAATCGTCGAGCACACCCGCGGCGGCGCCGTCGTCGATTGCGGCGCGTGCCTGCTCGATGCCGTCGGCGAGGGCGTCGGCGCGCGCCGCGACCACGAGCGCGGCGGCCGCGTTGAGCAACGCGATGTCGCGAACCGGACCGGGCTTGCCGGCGACGACTCCCCGCACCGCGTCCGCATTCGCGTCGCGATCACCGCCCGCGAGATCCCCGGCTTCCGCGCGTGCGAGACCGAGGTCGCGCGGATCGAGCGTGAACCGGCGCACTGCGCCATCACGCAGCTCGTACACCGTGGAGGTCGTGGTGGTCGTGAGCTCGTCGAGGCCGTCGTCACCGTGGAACACCCATGCGTGCTCGGCATCGTTCTCGGCGAGCACCGCAACGACGCGCTCGGCCATCGCCGGGTCGGAGACACCCACGGCCTGACGTCGCACGCGCGCCGGGTTGGCGAGCGGACCGAGGAAGTTGAACGTCGTCGGCACCCCGAGCTCCCGACGCGCGGGACCGACGAATCGCAGCGCCGGGTGATAGCGGGGCGCGAAGCAGAACCCGACACCGACCTCCGCGACGCACCGCTCGACGCCGGCCGGCCCGAGCTCGATCGGCACACCGAGCGCCTCGAGCACGTCGGCCGACCCGCAGTGCGACGACTGCGCCCGGTTGCCGTGCTTCACGACCCGCGCGCCGGCACCGGCGGCCACGATCGCCGCGATCGTGGAGACGTTCACCGTTCCCGCACGATCACCGCCGGTGCCACACGTGTCGATGGCGCCGGCGTCGACTTCGACGGCGGTCGCGAACTCCACCATCGTCCGCACCATCGCGGCCAGCTCGGTGGTCGTCTCGCCCTTCGTGCGCAGTGCGACCGCGAAGCCTGCGACCTCGATGTCGGACGCGCGCCCCGCGAGGATCTCGCCGAGCACGGTCTCGACCTCGGGTGCGTCGAGGTCGATGCGCTTCACCAACTTCGCGAGCACTGGAGTGATGGAGTCGTTCACGCGCGCGTCAGTCCCACCAGAGCTCGTGATCGAGCACCCCGCGCGCGATGAGACCGAGTTGGATCTGCGACGTTCCCTCGACGATCGTCAGCTGCTTCGCGTCGCGGTACCAAAGCTCCGTCGGGTGATCCTCCATGTATCCGGCCGCACCGAGCATCTGCAGCGCCTCCCCGGCGACGCGCACCGCGACCTCGCTCGCGTAGTACTTCGCCATCGAGAGGTACGGGACGAACTCCTTCGTGTACTGACCGCGATCGGCCATCCACGCGGACCGGTAGGTGAGCAGCCGCGCGGCCTCGATCTCGGTCGCGAGCTCTGCGATCTTCCACTGAACGCCCTGCATGTCGGCGATCGTCTTGCCGAACGCGGCGCGCTGCTTCGCGTACTCGACCGCGTACATCAGCGCGCCCTCGGCGAGCCCGAGCCCGCGCGCCGCGACCACCGGCCGCATCGAGTTGAGCCCGAGCATCGCGAGGCGGAACCCGCCGACTTCGCCGACGACGTTCGCGGCCGGGACACGAACCTCGTCGAGGACGAGCTCGCCGGTGTCGATCCCCTTCACGCCCATCTTGTGATCCGTGCGGCCGACCGAGACACCGGGCGCGGCGCGCTCCACGATGAAGCACGAGATCGAGTCGTGGGCTCGCGAATCGGCGGGGCCGGTCTTCGCGAACACGCAGTACCAGTCGGCCTGCACGACACCCGACATCCAGCACTTCGTACCGGTGAGCACCCAGTCGTCGCCGTCGGCCACGGCCTTGGTACGCATGCCGACGACGTCGCTGCCCGCCTGGGGTTCGGAGAGCCCGAAGCCCGCGCGGAGCTCGCCCGTCGCCACGCCACGTACGTAGTGCTGCTTCTGATCCTCGGTACCCGCGATGAGGACCGGACCGGTCGGCAGGCGCGTCAGCAGGAGCATGAGCGCGGCGGTGTTCGAGTACTTCGCGACCTCCTCGATCGCGATCGTGAGGCCGAGGATGCCCGCGCCGGAGCCGCCGTACTCCTCCGGGATCACGAGCCCGAGCAGGCCGGCGTCACGGAACAGATCGAAGAGGTCTTCCGGGTACTCCTGGGAGGAATCGATCTCGCGGGCACGGGGCTGAACCCGAGCTTGTGCCAGCTTGCGAACCGTCGCCTGGAGCTCGGCCATCTCCGCAGGGAGGTCGAAGTCCACGCACCGAGCCTACCGGGCGCCTGACGCCGGATCGGGGCTCGCTCCTCAGCAACGCCGCGTCGGCGACGCCGACCGGACGCGCGGTGCGCTCGTGACGAGGCCGCGCGTCAGGAGGCCTTGCGGCGCTGACGCAGCAGACGCCGCCGCTCACGCTCGGTCATCCCGCCCCACACGCCGATCTTCTCGCGGCGCGTCAGTGCATGCTCGAGACAGGCCTCGCGAACGGGGCACGCGGCACAGATCTGTTTCGCTTGGAAGGCGTCGTCTTCTTCGGGTGGATAGAAGATCTCGGGAGCAACACCCCGGCAACGGGCCCGCTCACGCCAGCTCATGTTTCCCAACCCGGAGCCTCCTGGGGCCGAGTCCGACTCCCCCTGATCGGCGACTCTTCCCCGAGACCTGAGCGGTCATGCGGGGGACGGACGGACCCGGTCGGGGGGAGGACTGCCGTGCCCGTCCTGGTGGCCTCAACGCCGGACGTGCCCTCCTGCTTCCGGGAACGGCGGAAATGCCCTCCTCCGGGCCGAGGGGGACCGCCTCGGGCACCCCCCGTAGGATCGGCAGCGTGAGCGATCCCTCTCGGCCGCCCCACGCCGGCCGCGCCCTGCTCGCGGCGGGGATCATCACGCTCCCCGGGCTCATCGTCCGCCTCGGTTCCCTGCACCCGCCCCACTGGCTGGCGGCTGCCTGCTTCGGGCTCGCCGTCGTCGGCGCCGCCTTCCTGCTCGCCTGGGGCGCCGAGGTCGTGCAGCTCGACGTCTCGGCCGGCCTGGCCCTCGCGCTCCTCGCCCTCATCGCGGTCCTGCCCGAGTACGCCGTCGACTTCGTGTTCACCTCGAAGGCGGGCACGAACCCCAAGGAGTTCGCGCCGCTCGCGCTCGCCAACATGATGGGTGGCAACCAGCTGCTGATCGGCGTGGGCTGGTCCCTCGTCGTGCTCGTCGCCGCGTGGCGGATCGGCCGAGTTCGGCCCGAGGTGCGACTCGAACGATCGTTCTCCGCGCACGACGTTCCCCTCGGGCGGACCCACGCGGTCGAGGTCGCGTTCCTCGCCGCCGCGACCGCGTACGGCTTGACGCTCCCCTTGCGCCGCACGCTGTCGCTCGTCGACACCGTCGTGCTCGTCGCGATCTTCGTCGGTTACCTCGTGCGGATCGCGCGCGCGCCGGCCGAGGAGCCCGACCTGGTCGGTCCTGCGCTCGCCGTCGGCGGCCTGCCGACCCGTCAGCGGCGCCTCGCGGTCGGCGCGATGTTCGTCGGCGCGGCCGCCGTGATCCTCGTCTGCGCGGAACCGTTCGCCGAGTCGCTCGTCGCGACCGGTGAGGAGTTCGGCGTCAGCACCTTCCTCCTCGTGAAGTGGCTGGCCCCGATCGCGTCCGAAGCACCCGAGCTGCTCGTCGCGGGCCTCTTCGCGTGGAGACTCAACACCGACGCCGCCCTCGGTGCGCTCGTGTCGTCGAAGGTCAACCAGTGGACGCTGCTCGTCGGCACGTTGCCGATCGTCTTCGCGTTTTCGTCAGGCACGCACCACGGGCTGCCGATCGACGCGCTGCAGCGCGAGGAGCTGTTCGTCACGGCGGCGCAGTCGGCGTTCGCGGTCGCGATTCTGAGCAGCCGCAGCATCAGCGTGCGCGAGGCGCGCACGCTGCTCGCGCTGTTCGCGGTGCAACTCGTGGTCACCAGCGCGCTGCCGGGTTCGGCGCGCGGCCCGGCGCACGTGATCATCGGCATCACGTATCTCGTGCTCGCCGCGTGGGAGCTGGCGCGCGAACGCCGCCGGCTCCCGTCGCTCCTGCGCGACGGGCTGCTCACGCCGTACTCGGAGCTGGCCGCGGAGCCGTCGGCATGACCGGGCCGTCCGAGGGTGCGGCCGCGCCGCAACCGAACGCGCGCCTCGTCATCGACCTCAGCGCGTTGCGGCGCGGGATCGTCGCCGGGCTCGTGCTGGTCGTTCCCGTCTCGGTCGTCGTCGCGCTCGCGACGCACGGCAAGCGCGCGGGTTACGGAGGCTGGCTGTTCGTCGCGTTCGTCGTGATCCTCTACGCGTACGCGACGGCGGGTTACGGCGCGGCGCGGTCACGACCCGATGCGCCACTCGCGCACGGCATGCTCGCGGGCTTCGGCGCGTTCGCGATCTGGTTGCTCGTGCGACTCGCGGTCCCGCTCGTGCGGGGCGACCGTCTCGGTTTCGGCATCGTCGCGGTCGTCACGAACGCGCTCTTCGCCATCGCCCTCGGCGCGCTCGGCGGAATCTTCGCCGCGCGCCGCGGACCGACGGCCGACCCCCG
>CAVXFZ010000002.1:0-252936 GCA_963761175.1 uncultured Actinomycetes bacterium
GCTGCGGACACCGCTCTGCGTCAGGGCCGCATGATCTTGCCGTCGAGCATCTCGCGCGTCGCGTCGGCGTGGCCGGCGTGATGGGCGGTTTCTTCGACGAGGTGGAGCAGCACCCAGCGGAGGTCGAGGGGCGCGTCGAGGCCGAGCAGCGTGTGCGCGGGTGGCCACTCGCCCTCGCGCCCGAGGCAGGGAACATCGAGACTCGGTGCTTCGCGGACGATGTCGTCGGTGCTCCGAGCCTGGGCCTCGTATTCGGCACAGGCCTGCTCGACCGTGATGCCTTCGGCGGTGAACTCCTGCGTGCGGGGCGGAAACGCGCGTCCGAGGTACCGCCCTTCGATCCAGCGCCATTCGACGTGCGTGAGGTGGTTGACGATGCCCACGATCGGGAGCAGCCGGCCGTCGGGAGTCCATCGCGCCTGCGCGTCCGAGAGGCCGGCCGCCGTCGCGACGACCTCCTGTCGCTGGCGATGAAGGAAGCGCAACAGCAGCTCGCGCTCGTCGGAAGTCGGCACGACCGTGCTCGGTGCGGCGAAGCCCATCCGCACAGGTTGCCCGATGGCGCGTCGCTTGACGAGCGTCGCGCCGCCCGTCACCAGAAGTCGTACAGGCGGCGGGCGTTGAGCTCACCGATCTGGCGGGCTTCCGCGTCGGGGATGTCGTGAACGGCGTCGGCGAGGACCTTGCGGCTGTCGGGCCAGTTGGAATCGTTGTGCGGGAAGTCGGACTCCCACATGAGCTTGTCGAGCCCGATGAGATGCCGGTTCACGATGGCGTAGCGGTCGGCGACCATGCAGACCCAGAAATGCTGCGCGAAGACCTCCGAGGGCAACCGGCTGCAGTTCACGTTTTCGTAGCGGCTGCGCTGCCACGTGTAGTCGAGACGTTCGAGCACGTACGGCACCCAGCCGGCGCCGCCTTCCGACAACGCGATCTTGCAGTTCGGGTGCGGTTCGAGCACGCCCGAGAAGACGAGGTCGCCGAGCGCGCTCATCGAGTTGACGCCGCACAGGGCGATGCCGACCGAACGGGTCGCGTCGAGCGAGGGCGACAACAGACCCGACGACGTGCCGATGTGCATCGACAGCGGGAGGTTGGTGTCGGCGGCCGCGGCGAAGACCGGATCCCAGTGGCCGCTCGCGAACGAGGGCAGCCCGATCGGGTACGGATTCTCGACGAAGATGATTCCCTTCGAACCCTTCGCCGCGCAGCGCCCGATCTCGCGCGCGGCGAGCTCGGTGTCCCAGAGGGGGATGAGCGTCTGCGGGATGAATCGATCGGGATGCGCGGCGCACCATTCGTCGAGCATCCAGTCGTTCCACGCGCGGAGGCAGGCCAGCGCGAGATCCTTGTCGACGGCCTCGAGGAAACGGTTCCCGCCGAAGCGCGGGAACGTCGGGAACAGCAGCTCGGCCCACACGCCGTCTTCGTCCATCGAACGCACCCGCTCGTTGACGTCGTAGGCGGCGGGGATCATGTCGTCGTAGCAACGCGCGAACAGGTCGTCGCCCTTGCCTTCTTCCCCGGCGCGGAAGCGCCGCGTGTGCGCGTTGCCCTGGAATTGCAGTGCGTAGAAGCGCCCCTCCCACTCCCAGCCCTGAACGCCGGGCTCGCGCTCGACGATCCGCGGCGCTTGCTCGCGGAAACGGGGCGCGATGTGATCGCGGAACACGCCCGGCGGTTCGATCACATGGTCGTCGACGGAGACGAGCTTCGTGTCCGTGGTGAGCACGACGTCAGTCTCGCCGTTCACCCGCCGGTTGTCACCGACACCGCGGCCGCAGGTGCCGGCCAGGCGTCGATGGGCAGCTCGTTACGTCCGCAACTGGTTCTCGCGCGCTCGGGCGCGGAAGCGGTCGGCGTTGTCCGACTCCGGACGCTCGGGTCGCGCGTACTCGGCGAGGACGCCCTCGAGGTCGGAGTGGTGCGACGAGTGTCGAAATCCCGGCTCGGGGTCGACGACGACCGGGTCTGGTTCGCGTGTCGTTCGACGTTTCATGGTGCCGCCCTCTCTTGTCACCATCGTGTCGACACGCGAATGGCGACCCTTGAGGCTAGGAGCACGGCCCGTCGGCTCGGTCCGTGGCCTTCGCAGGATGGTGCGGTGAATTTCCGCGGCGAGATGGCGCCCAGGTGACGGTCGCCTTGGCGGCTTGGGCGTCGAGCAGGTGATCCTCGACGACGGCCGCGAGATCGTCGTGGCGGGAGGCATGGTGAAATCCCGCGGTGCCGTTCGATCGCTTGCTCATGGCGCGCCGCGACTTGAACCTCACCCGGCCCTCCTCTCCGGTTCATATGTCGGCCCCGCAGCCGGCGACCTTGAGACCGACGTCGGCGGAGAGCAGCCGCGGATCACGCGTCGTCGAAGAACGCTGCCCATCGGCTTCCTCGAAAATGCGCCCGCAGCTCGTCGAAATTCGTGATCAGTGCCGCGAGGTCCTCGGGGTTCTGGCGTCGCAGTGTCGTCGACATCGCACGCGGCGGCGCACCGAGGAAGCGGCACACTCGTTCGAGCGCCGAGGCGTCGCTGAGGAGGTCTTCGTATGCGATCTCCAGCAACGGGTGCGTGCCGAACCGCGCGGTGCAGGAGTCCGCCCAGATCTCGTTCTGCTCGAACGCGTCCTCGAGCTCCTGCGCCGAGAAGCGAACGGTCGGCTTCTCGATCACCGCGCTGCTGTCACTGCGCTCGCGCCAGACGTTGGTGAGTCCGGCGACTTTTCGCGACGTCAACGTGCGCAAGACGTTGCGTCGCCGGAGGTGGACGACGTACAAGTCGTCGAGAGCACCGAGCAGGTCCCAGACCCCGGAACCCTCCCCGTCGAGCGGCTGGTAGTAGAAGATCGTGAAGCCGACCGCGACGATGCGGCGAGGTTTGCGGCGGTACACCTCGGCCAGCCGCGACGCGGGCGTCGCGCCGCTCAACTTGCGGAAGACCTCGGCCTTCGTATCGATCTGCGGGTGGGAGTTCAACAGGCTCCGCAGGAGGTTGGAGCCGGTGCGGGCGCGCGCCACGACGACGAACTTGCGGTAGTCGCGACGGCCGGGAAGGGCGCGCGCCGCGACGAGGCGGTCTTCACACTTGCGGACGAACGCGCGCGTCGACACGTGGTTCGCGCGCCACGAAGCGGCCCGGCTCATCGCCACGAGAAGTGCCGTTCCCACGGCTCCGCCCGGGGCACCGCGACCCCCTCCTGTTCGGTCATGTACCCCCCTCGCAGCCGGCTGTGGTCCGGCCGGCCGGGCACCAGACTCGCGGACGGCAGCGACGCGAACCGCCAAGGACGGTGGTGAGGGTGGCACATGCTGGGAAGGTCGTCGTGATCGAGGCCAAGTGGGGTCTCCTCTACCATCGCGGCACTCCATGACGAACCATCGCGACGCCAACCACACGAACGGCGGCAACGGCAACGGAACGTCGAAGCTCGACGTGCGCGTCTACGAGAAGAACCTGCAGCGGCTCCAGCGCGAGCTCGTGAAGCTCCAGGATTGGGTGCACCACAAGGGCCTGAAACTCTGCGTGCTCTTCGAGGGCCGCGACGCCGCCGGCAAGGGCGGCACCATCAAGCGCATCGTCGATCGCACGAACCCGCGCATCGTGCGCGTCGCCGCGCTCGGCACGCCGACCGAGAAGGAGAAGACGCAGTGGTACTTCCAGCGCTACGTCGAGCACCTTCCCGCCGGCGGCGAGATCGTGCTGTTCGACCGCTCCTGGTACAACCGAGCGGGTGTGGAGCGCGTCATGGGTTTCTGCACCGACGAGGAGTACCTCGAGTTCCTGCGATCGTGTCCCGAGTTCGAGGCGATGCTCATCCACTCCGGGATCATCCTCGTGAAGTACTGGTTCTCGGTCAGCGATGAAGAGCAGGAGCGACGGTTCCGCGCGCGCATCGAGGATCCCGAGAAGCGCTGGAAGCTGAGCAAGCTCGACCTCGAGGCGCGCGCCCGGTGGGCCGACTACTCGCGTGCGAAGGACGAGATGTTCCGTTACACCGACACCAAGCTCTCGCCGTGGTGGGTCGTCAACGCCGACGACAAGCGGCGCGCGCGGCTCAACTGCATGAGCCATCTGCTGTCGCAGGTCGCGTACGAAGATGTCACGTCGACGCCCTTGAAGCTGCCGCCGCGCGGGCCCGACAACTACGTGCGGCCTCCGCTCGACGAGCAGACCTTCGTCCCCGACGCGTTCTGAACCCCGGGGCGCGGTCGCGGCCGCGGCCGCGTGACGGCCGCGGCGATGTGGAGCAGACTTGGCCGATCGGTTGCTCACGCGAAGGGGGCTCGCGGGTGTTCCTCGGTGCTGACGTCGCCGCACTCGACGCTACGGGTCAAGCCTCGCTCGTGCACGCGGGCGACGTGACGGCGGCGGAGTTGGTGCAGTGGGGGATCGACCGCATCGAGGCGGTCGATCCCGTCCTCAACGCCGTGGTCACCACCGCGTTCGACGAGGCGCTGGACGCGACGCGCTCGGTCGCACCGGACCGCTCGGTACCGTTCGCCGGGGTCCCGTTCCTGCTGAAGGATCTGATCACCGAGTGCGCGGGGATGCGCTTCGCGGAGGGCTCGGCGTTCCTGCGCGACAACGTGTCGACGCACGATCAGGAGCTGGTGACGCGCCTCCGCCGAGCCGGGTTCGTGATGCTCGGCAAGACCAATACTCCGGAGTTCGGCATGGCTCCCCATTGCGAGCCGCGCCGGTTCGGCCCGACGCGCAACCCGTGGAGCCTCGAGCACTCGACCGCGGGATCGAGCGGCGGTTCCGCCGCGGCGGTCGCGTCGGGCATGGTGCCCGCGGCTCACGGCAACGACCTCGGCGGTTCCATCCGCTATCCGGCGTCGTGCTGCGGATTGTTCGGCCTCAAGCCCACGCGTGCGCGCGTGCCGCTCGGTCCGGAGTACGCCGATCCCGTGGGCGCGATGGCCGTCGAGCACGTGTTGACGCGCTCGGTCCGCGACAGCGCGGCGATCCTCGACGCGATCGCGGGAGCCGCGTTGGGCGATCCGTTCCCGGCGCCGCCGGTCGCGCGCCCGTTCGTCGCGGAGGTCGCTACCGCGCCAGGGTCGCTGCGCATCGCGTACAGCGCGGTCGCGGCCGACGGTCATCCCACCGACCCCGACTGCGTGGCGGCGCTCGACGACGCAGTGGCGCTCTGCGCCGACCTCGGACACCACATGGAAGAGCGGTGGTTGCCACCGCTGCGCGAGCCCGTCGGCGCCGCGATCGAGACGTTCTACGGCGCGTCGGTGGCGTGGATCATCGCGTACTGGATCCGCGAGCTCGGTCGCGAGCCCGAGGCGCACGAGCTCGATCCGCTCACGTGGGCGTTCTACGAGCAGGGCCGCTCCGTGACGGCCGCGCAGTACCTTCTCGCGCTCGAGGAGTTGCGCGCGTACGCGCGCGATGTCGCGCGGTTCTTCGTCGACTACGACGCGTGGCTCACGCCGACGCTCGCACAGCCGCCGCCCCGCCTGGGGGAGATGGCGAGCAGCGACACCGATCCGTTCGTCGGGCTGCGGCGATCGAGTGCCTTCGTCGCGTTTCCCGGCATCGTGGCGAACATCAGCGGCAACCCGGCGATGTCGGTGCCGTTGTGGTGGAACGCCGCGGGCCTGCCGATCGGTGTGCACTTCCTCGGTCGCTTCGGCGACGAAGCGACACTCTTCCGCCTGGCCGCGCAGCTCGAAGTGGCGCGCCCGTGGGCCGCGCGGCGCCCGGCGGTGCACACGTTCGGGGCGTAGCTGCCACCGCCCCGCCCCGCCCCGCGCCGCGAGGACTGGTGGCCGGCGCCACCCGTGGCTACTCTCTGCCACTTCATGGGCGCTGAGCGCGCGAGCTGGTGGCGCGTGATCGGGAGGGGGAGCCGTGGCTCGGGCGGGGCGAGGCATCTTTCGGGGTGTGGTGGTGGCGGTGGTCGCGTGCACGCTGGCCGGGGCGTGGGCGGTCGGACCGATTGCGCCGAGCGGTGCCAAGACCGGGATCGACTGGTACACGTACGGCTTCGGGCTGCACCGCGACGGCGAGAACCCGCAGGAGAAGACGATCGGCGTCGGGAACGCGTCGCAGCTGCACCAGCTGTGGGCGACCACGCTCGGCGGCGTGATCGTCGGTCAGCCGGTCGTCGCCGCCGGCGTCGTGATCGGCGGCCAGGCCCACAACGTGGTCTACCTCGGTGACGAGGACGGCCATTTCGCCGCACTCGACGAGACCACCGGAGCGATCCTGTGGGAGCACTCCCTCGGCTCGGTGACCATCCCCGGCTGCACCGACGTCGAAGGGGGCGTCTTCGGGATCGGCGGGTCGCCCACGATCAACCACAAGACGAACACCGTGTACATCGCCGCGGGCGACGGCGCCGTGCACGCTTTCGACCTCGCGACCGGCAACGAGAAGCCGGGCTGGCCGGTGACCGGCGTGTTCAACCCGCAACAGCTCACGTCGTACGGGTCCATCACCGCGGATCCGCGCTTCAAGTGGTTGTACGTGCAGCTGGCAGCACACTGCGACTTCCGCCCGTACCACGGCGGCCTCGTCAAGATCGACGTCGCGACGCACGCGGTCGTCAAGGTGCTCCATCCTGCAGGGAATAACGACGGAGGCGGCATCTGGGGCCCCGGCGGCGCGGCGTACGACCCGGCCACGAAGCACGTGTTCGTCGCGACCGGCAATGCGTTCGCGGCATCGGAGTCGTACGGCACCTCCGAGCAGGTCGTCGAGATGAACCGCAATCTCAAGGTCCTCGGCTCGAACTATCCGGGGCTCACCGGTGGGGACGTCGACTTCGGTGCGACCCCCGTGCTCTACCAGGCTCCCGGTTGCCCACTGCAGGTCGCGGCCGAGAACAAGTCCGGGGTCCTCGTCGTCTACACGGCCGGCCACCTGTCGAGCGGACCGACGCAGCGGATCCAAGTCGCCGACATCACCGACGAGACGTTCGTCGGCGCGCCCGCCTACAGCAGCGCGCTGCAGACGCTCTTCGTCGCCGACTCGTCCGACAGCGCTCCGTACACGCGCGGCCTGATCGCGTTCAAGGTCGGTTCGGACTGCAAGCTCACCAAGACGTGGAACCAGACGATCGGACCGAACAAGACACCCGAGGCGCCACCCACGGTCGCCAACGGGGTCGTCTACTTCGGCGACGGCTACGGCGGCACCGAGTACGCGTTCAACGCCGCGACCGGCGCGCCGCTTTGGAACAGCGGAACGCAGCTCGGTGACTCCGTGTACGCCCCCGCGACGGTCGTGAACGGCGAAGTGCTCGTCGCGACCTGGGGCGGCCGGCTCCTCGCCTTCGGCGTCTGACCGCGCGCTGGGAGCGATCGCTCCCCGCGGATGAGGGGGCCGGCCCCCGGTTCGGGTTCGGGTTCGGGTTCGGCGCCGCTGCGGTGCCTAGCCTTCGGGGTCCCGAGCGGAACGGAGGCAGGGCATGCCGTTTGCGGTCCCCGTCGCCGTCGCGGCGACGACGGGCGCGGGCGCGCACGCGACCGATCTGCTCTACGCGCGCCAGCAGATGGCGCTCTCGCTCGGCTGGCACATCGTCATCGCGTGCATCGGGATGGCCTTTCCCTGGCTCGTCGTCTTCGTGGAGTGGCGCGGCTTGAAGACGGGCGACGAGGTCTACCTCGCGCTCGCGCGCCGGTGGTCGAAGGTGCTCGCGGTGCTCTTCGCAGTCGGAGCGGTGTCGGGCACGATCCTGTCGTTCGAGTTCGGGATCCTCTGGCCGCGCTGGATGGGCGCGTACGGCGACGTGATGGGTCTGCCGTTCGCGATCGAAGGGTTCGCCTTCTTCACCGAGGCGATCTTCGTCGGGATCTACCTCTACGGCTGGGACCGCCTGCCCCCACGCGTGCACCTGTGGAGCGGAGTTCCGATCGGGATCGCCGGAGTCGCGTCCGCGTTCTTCGTCGTTGCCGCCAACGGCTTCATGAACACGCCGAGCGGCTTCCATCTCGTCGACGGCAAGGTCGTCGACGTGAAGCCGTGGGCTGCGATGTTCAACACGTCGCTGTGGCCCGAGGCCACGCACATGATCCTCGCGGCGTTCATCGTCACGGGCTTCCTGATCGCGATGCCGTCCGCGCTCGCCCTGCTGCGTGGGCGCGACGACCGGTACCGGCGGATCGGCTTCCTCGTGCCGTTCGCGGTCGCGTGCATCGCGGTACCGCTCCAGATCGTCGCCGGCGACTGGGCCGCGCGCCACGTCGCCGTGCACCAACCGGTGAAGCTCGCGGCGATGGAAGGGCTCGCGCACACCGAGCGCGGCGCCCCGCTGCACATCGGCGGGCTGTACCTCGACGGCAAGGTGCGGTACGCGATCGAGATTCCGAACGGCCTGTCGCTCCTCGCATTCCATCATCCGCACGCGGTCGTCACCGGGCTCGACTCGGTTCCACCCGACGACAGACCGCCGGTCGGGATCGTCCGCAACGCGTTCCAGGTGATGGTCGGGCTCGGCACTGCGATGCTCGGCCTCGGTCTGTGGCTGCTGATCGCGTGGCGCCGCCGCCGGGGCCTGCCCCGTTCTCGTTGGTTCTACCGGCTCGCGATCGCGGCCGGTCCTGCGGCCGTGGTGACGCTCGAAGCGGGCTGGATCACGACCGAGGTCGGACGCCAGCCGTGGATCGTGTACGGCGTGATGCGGACGCGCGACGCCGTGAGCACAGCTTCGGGCCTCCGCTACGGGTACTTCCTGCTGCTCGCGGTCTACACGCTGCTCACGATCACGACGGTGTACGTGCTGCGCCGAATGCCGCTACCGGTCGCGCCCGGCGATCCCGCCGGCGGGCTTGCCGCGGCGACCGAGCACGGGGTCGCGCCGTGACGCTCGCGCAGGCGGTCGTCGTCGTGATGTTCATCGGCATCACGCTCTACGCGTTGCTGGCCGGCGCCGACTTCGGCGGCGGGTTCTGGGATCTCTTCGCCGGCGACGCGCGGCGCGGGTCGGAACCCCGCGCGCTCATCGAGCACTCGATCGGTCCGGTGTGGGAGGCGAACCACGTCTGGCTGATCTTCGTGCTCGTCGTGCTCTGGACGGCCTTTCCGCGTGCGTTCGCGCCGATCATGTCGACGCTCGCGGTGCCGCTCACGCTCGCCGCTACCGGCATCATCATGCGCGGTGCCGCGTTCGCGTTCCGAAAGGCGTCGCCGACGCTGCCGACGCAGCGGGTGTTCGGTGCGGCGTTCGCGGCGTCGTCGATGATCACTCCGTTCTTCCTTGGCACGGTGGTCGGTGCCGTGGCGTCGGCACGCGTACCGGCCACCGGTTCCGGCTCGCTCCTGCACAGCTGGGTGAACCCGACGTCGTTTCTCGGCGGGGTGCTCGCGGTCGCGGTCTGCGCGTTTCTGGCCGCGGTGTACCTCGCGGCCGACGCGCAGCGCGCGGGCTCGCCCGTGCTCACTGCGTACTTCGCGCGGCGCGCGTGGTGGTCGGGTGTCGTCACGGGCGTCGTCGCGCTCGGCGGGATCGCGGTCCTCGACCACGACGCGCCCCACCTCTTCGACCGCCTCACGGGGCGGGCCGCGCCGCTGCTCGTGATCTCGGCCGCCGGCGGGCTGGCGACGCTGGTGCTCGTGCGGCGCGGACTCCACGGGATCGCCCGCGTCAGCGCGGCCCTGGCCGTGGTCGCGGTGCTCTGGGGTTGGGCGGTCGGCCAGTATCCGTACCTGCTCGAAGACCGGCTGACGATCGCGCAGGGCGCCGGGGCGCGCGCCACGCTCCAGGCCCTCATGGGCGCGGTGGTCGTGGGAGCGCTGGTCGCGGGACCCGCGATGCTCTGGCTGTTCAGCCTGGTCCGGCGGGGCGACCTGCAACCGCCCGGCGACCGCGCCACGATGCCGGGCGGCACCGGAGCGGGAACCTGAAGAGGCGCTCCGCGACCATCCGTCCTTATGGTCGTCGGAGCACCTCTGCCATTCGTTGTACCAAGCTCCCCTCGGTCGGACACCCACGACGAGGCGAACGCTTCGCGAACAGCGTCTGAACCGCGCCCGAGGCCCGACGGTGCGCCCCGGGGCCGGTAGCGTCGGGTGCGATGGCGCCTCCCCGCCCGTCGCGGCGCCCCCTCCCGAGAGTCGTCCCCGTCGCCGCCGCGTGTGCTCTCGTCGCGGGGGTCGCGGCGATCGTGGCGCTCACCGCACCCGACGGTGGAAGTCCGAAGGTCGCGACGTCGCCGACGTCGGTGCATCCCACGGCGACCGTTCGCACCCCCACCACGACGGCTCGGGCCACGACGACCAAACCGCCTCCGACCACGACCACCGAGCCCGCGCCGCCGTCCGACACCACGCGCATGAAGCTCGTGACCGACATCACGGGGGAGATCTCACCCAAGTCGGTCGACGCGTCCGGTCACGGCATCGTGATCGCGCAGAACATGATGTACCGGCACACGATGACCGTGTACTCGTCGGACGGTTCGCTCATGGCGACCATCCCCGACAGCGTCGACCTCACCGCGATGGGCGTAGCCGGCCATCCGGGGATCTCGAAAGGCGCACCGGTCGAGGCCGCGTTCTCGCCCGATGGTGCCGACGTCTACGTCTCGAACTACTCCATGTACGGTGCCAACTTCGGGCCCGAGGGCACCGACACGTGCACGCCGTCGTCGGGCTACGACGACAGTTTCCTCTACCGAGTCGACGTGAAGCGGCTCGCGATCGACCAGGTGATCAAGGTCGGGCCGGTCCCGAAGTACGTCGCGGTGACGCCCGACGGCCGCGACGTGCTGGTCACGAACTGGTGCGGTTACAGCATCTCGATCGTCGATCGCGCGACGGCGCGGGAGGTGAAGCGGATCCCACTCGGTCCGTATCCGCGTGGCATCGTCGTCACTCCCGACTCGCGTACCGCGTATGTCGCGGTGATGGGGACCTCGAACATCGCCGCGGTCGACCTGCACACGTTCGCCGTGAGCTGGATCTACAACGTGGGGAGCGCGCCCCGCCATCTCGTCATCAGTCCCGGTGGGCAATACCTGTACGCGACGCTCAACGGGGCCGGCGACGTCGCGAAGATCGATCTGACGACCCGTGCGGTCGTCGGGCGGGTCCGGACGGGCGTGAATCCGCGGTCGATGGCGATCTCGCCCGACGGGCGCGCGCTCTACGTCGTGAACTACACGTCGGACAGCGTCACCAAGGTACGAGCCGCCGACCTCTCCATCCTCCAGACCATCGGGACGCCGCACCATCCGATCGGCATCACGTACGACCGCAACACCGACAGCGTCTGGGTCTCGTGCTACGAGGGCCACATTCTCGTGTTCTCCGACCGCGGCTGAGCCCGAACTGCGACCTTCAAGAAGCCGTAACCGTCTCGAAATGCAGGCCCGGTAGACCGGCGGGCATCGGAGACCTGCTCGACGCGATGGGCATTCCGGCGCGCTACGTATCGGGGTATCTGCATCCCGAGGCCGAGCGCGGCCGGCGCTACGCGGGCGAGAGCCACGCGTGGTTGGAAGCATGGGTCGGGGAATGGCGCGCGTTCGACCCGACGAACGCGGCCGAGGTGAGCGAGCGGCACGTCCTCGTCGGCCGCGGCCGCGACTATGCCGACGTCGCACCGGTGAAGGGGATCTATCACGGCGCGCCCGCCGAAGCCGTCGAGGTCGACGTCTCGCTCGAGCGCATCATGTGACCAACGCGCGCACGAGTCAGCCGGCGGAGACTTGGAAGTGCAAGACATTCGACGTTCCCGCCGTCGGCGCGTAGGGCACTTCGGTTCCGTCGATCGTCAACGTCACGGCGCGCGGGTTGCCGAGCTGCAGGGTCGCGACGGCGCCCACGACGGATTGCGACTGGCCGCTCGCGATCGTGCCGGCGTAGATGACCGCGCCGGACGCGTCCTTGGCGTCGATCCAGCACGCACCCTGTGTGGCCGCGATGGTGACGGTGAACGACGACCGACTGACGACGAAGTCGGATCCCGAGGTGCCCGTTGCCGCGACGATCGGAGTTGCGACGGTCGTGGTGGTCGGGCGCGCGGTCGTGGTGGTCGTCGCGGCACGAGACGCCGCCGGCGTCGGCTTGGCCCCCGGTTTGCTGTCGCCGGAGATGCTCTTCACCACGATCACGACGCCGATGATCGTCGCCACGGCCATGCCCGCGACCACGGCGAGCCGCAGCGGTTGGCCGCGCATGCCGGGGAGGTCGCGGGGCCGTGACTCGCGAAGCGGGAGGGACGGCCGTGGTGTGTTCGGGTCCTGCACGCGCGTCCCGCTCGACGCGTCGTGCACGGCATCGAGAGTCCGACGGTACCGGTCGACCGATTCCTCGAGCGTCGGCCGCCGCGCCGCGAACTGGCGCAGGATCACCGCGCCCACGATCACGACGATGACGACGAAGACCAGCACCGAGACGTCCTTCCCGGATCGCCCGGCCTTCAGCCCCCAGGGGCACCGAGGCGCACGATCGTTCCCGAATTGTCGCGAACGGGAGCCGGGTGACGCCCGCGCCCCCAGTTGCGGCGGTGCGGCGGTGCGGGTGTGCGGTGGCCCCGCGGCCGTGCGTGTCGATACCTGTCGCGGGCAGGATGGCGAGATGCCCGACGAATCGCCGCCCGCATTCGACGTCGCGAGCTTCAACGCGCTGAGCCCGGGCCGGTTTCCCGGGTTGATCGGGTTCGAGGTCACCGATGTCGCCCGCGGTCTCGTGCGCGCCCGCCTCGATGTGGAGGACCGGTTGCTCGCGCCGAACGGCTACCTGCACGCCGCGGTGGTGATCGGTCTCGTCGACACGGCCTGCGGATACGGCACGCGTACGTGCCTGCCCGAGGGCGCGACCGGGTTCACGACCATCGAGCTCAAGATGAACTTCCTCGGCACCGCGACGAGCGGATCGCTCGGATGCGAGGCGCGCCTCGCGCACGGGGGTCGCACGACGCAGGTCTGGGACGCGCGGGCGTTCCGGGGCGACGACGATGCCACCGTCGCGCTGTTCCGGTGCACGCAACTCATGCTGCGACCGAAGTGATGAGCGCGACGAGCTAGACGAGCAAGCGGCGCAGCCGCGGCACGGCGAGCCGCAGGAGGCCGGCGATCACGGCAAGGCAGAGCAGGACGACGAGCGCGGATCCGGAGTGCGCGATGAGCCCTTCGACGCGACGGGTGAAGCCGTTGCGCGCCCGGTCCCACGCGTCGGCGAGGCCCGACTTGTGCTTCGGCTTCACGACGGGGGCCGGCTTCGGTCCGGGCTCGGAGACCGAGACCGCGATCTTCCCGTAAGTGGTCTGCGCGTCGAGCAGTTGCAGCTCGCCCTGCATCTGCTCGATCTGCGTCTGCACCACGCCGATGCGATCCTGCACCGCGAGGATGTCGCCGATCGTGTTTGCCTTCGCGAGGACGGTGAAGAGCTGGTCGCGCGTCGCGGAAGCGGCATGGATGCGGGCCTGAAGGTCGGTGTACTGACCGGTGACGTCGACGCCACGTGCCGTAGCGTTCGCCACGGTGCCGAGCTTGCGCAACGCGGCGAGGGTCGCGTCGAAGCGCGCGGTCGGAACGCGCAACGTGATCGTCCCGCTCGGCACGGCTGCGGACTCGTTCGTCTGCGAGTCGGCGATGTAGCCGCCTTCACCCGTCGCGATGGTGGTGATGCGCGAGACGGTCGGGCCGAACTCGTGCCGCTTGATGTCGAGATCGAGGCTGCCGGTACGGACGACGCGTGCCGTGTCGGTGGGGGTGACGCTCGAGCCCGGGCCCGAGCTCGACTTCGCGGCGGCGCCCGGTACGGTCGTCGCACTCGCCGACTGCCCGTTCGTGGTCTCGATGGCGTCGTTCCGTGACGAGGGGAGGCCGCCGCCGGTCCCGGCGGTGCCGGCCGTCTCCCGAGCGGCAGGAGCCGTTACCGCCCTCGCCGCTCCGGACCTCGCCTTGTCGCTCGTCGAGTTGCCCGAATGGATCAGCGCCGCGAACACCCCGATCACCACTGCGATGGCGAGCACCGTGGCGAGCGTGCGCGCCGCCGGCCCCGCGACGCGGCGAACGTCGCGGCGGGCGGGTCTCGGCAACGCCGCGAGGACCGCGTCGGCTCCGCCCGCCGACACCGGGACGCGCTCGCCGTGCTCGCGCAAGAGATTTGTGAGCACCGTCTCGTCGATCATCTGGCCTCCTCGGCGATCGGGGCGACGACCGCGTGCACGCGCGGATCGGACGCCAGACGCTGGCGCGCCTCGTGCAGGCGCGATCGCACCGTTCCGGGCCGGCGGGCGATCGCGGTCGCGATCTCCCTCTCCGACAATCCGGTCCAGTACCGCAGCACGACCGCGACCCGGAGATGCTCCGGGAGCGCGGCGATCGCGGCGCCGATCGCGGTCGCGGTCTCGGCCGCTTCGGCCGCAGCCTCGGGCGAGACATCGCCGGCGGCGACCATGCTCTCGTCGTCGACGGCAGGGGCGCGCCGCTCGCGGCGCGGGACCTCGCGGCGCAGCAGCGAGTTACAGGTGTTCACCAGCACCCGGTAGAACCATGGCTCGCGCCCGCTGCCCTCCGGCAGCGACGCACGGAAGCGCCAGACGCGCAGGTACGCCTCCTGGACCGCCTCCTCGGCGTCGCGGGCGTCCCGTACCAGGAGGAAGGCCGTGCGGTACGCGCGGGCGTAGCCCCCAGCGAGCCACGCCGTCAGGTCATCGTCGTGCGAGCTCCTCATGCCTGCCGATCCCCTCGAGCGACCGTCACGCCTGCTTTGACGCTCGCGGCGCCGGTTTGGTTCGCAGGTTCTCGAGCGGGTCAGCTCGGGGTCGCGGCGACGGCCGCTCGCAGGCGCGGTGAGAGGTCGCCACGCCGCCCGACCACGACGCGTTCCAAGTCGAGCCAGGTGGCCAGGGCGCGCAGCTCGGTCGCCAGCGGGCCGGCGACCGTTCCGGGGTCGCCCGCCGCTTCGGAGAACGCGGCGGGGACGAGTAGTGCCGACGCGTTGCGATCGGCCTTCACGTCGACCCGCGCGACGAGGTGCTCACCGAGCAGGAACGGCAGCACGTAGTAGCCGTACACGCGCTTCGGGGCGGGCGTGTAGAGCTCGAGCCGGTACGAGAAGTCGAAGAGCTGCTCGGCGCGGGCGCGGTGCCAGACGAGCGAGTCGAACGGGGAGAGGAGGGTCGCAGCGTCGATGCGCCGGGGAATCCGCGCGTCGCGGTGCAGGTACGCGGGTTGGCGCCCGCCCTCGATCGTCGCGGGCACGAGCTCACCCGTCTCCACCAGGTCGGCCACCAGCGGTCGCGCGCTCGGGACCTTCACGCGGTAGTAGTCGGCGAGGTCCTTGATCGTCGCGACGCCGAGACTGCGGGCCGCGCGCCGGAGCAGCTCGCGCTGCGCGTCGGCCTCGCTCGGCGCCGGCATCGCGAGGATCGCGGCCGGGATCATCCGTTCGGCCACGTCGTAGACGCGCTCGAACGACGCGCGCCGCCGCGCCGCGAGCCGGCCGCACCAGAACAGGAACTCGAGGGCCATCTTGGTGTCGTTCCATCCCCACCACGGCCCCGCCCGCTTCGATTCGGTGGCGAAATCGCCGGCCGACATCGGGCCGCGGGCGCGTACCTCCTCGTACACGTCTTCGACGAACGCCGGTCGGTCCACCGCGAGGAGCACGAGCGCGTTCCACGCGTGACCCTCGCTCGCACGATGCATACGCCACTGCAGCAGCGGGTGCAGCTCGATCGGAACGAGCGACGCCTCGTGGCCCCAATACTCGAACAGCTCGGCGTCGTCGACCATCGCCCCCAACAGGGCGCGCGGATGCGGGCCGAGGCGCGCCCAGAGCGGCAGCTCCTGCGATCGGACCACGACGTTCACCGAGTCGATCTGCACCACGCCCACGGCGGCGAAGAGCCGGCGCGCGTGGCGACGATCCACCCGACCCGCGGGGCGGGGCGTAGCGAAGCCCTGCGCACCGAGCGCGATCCGGCGCGCCTGCGAGCGCGAGAGCTTCTCCATGGCGCGGTGACGGTACTGCGCGACCGCCCACGGCGACGGGTCTCTACACCGGTCGACGGCGGGCGGGCGGGAGCGCCGCGCACAACCGGTCGAGCTCGCCTTCGGTGTTGAAGTAGTGCACCGACGCGCGTGCGACGCCGGGAAGGCCGCGCGGATCGAGGTCGAGCCGCGCCGCGGATGCCGGCGTCGACCAGATGTGCACGTCGCGCTCGGCGGCGACGGCTCGGATCGCGTCGGGTTCGTGGCCGGCGACGGTGAAGGTGACGATCCCACAGCGATCGCGACCCTCGTCGCGGACCGTGACGCCGGGCAACGCCTCCAACCGCGCGCGCAGTGATTCCGCGAGCGCCGCAACCCGCGCCTCGATACGCGCGACCCCGATCGCGTTCGCGTACCTCGCCGCGGCGCCGAGCCCGAGGTAGGCGGCCCAACTGCGCTCCCACTGCTCGAAGCGGCGGGCATCGGGACGCAACGTGTACGTGTCGACGGAGGTCCATTCGACCGCCCGCAGGTCGACGGTTCGCGGCTCGATGCGCTCGATCCACTCTGGCGCGACGTACAGAAAGCCGGTCGCGCGCGGACCCCTCAGCCACTTGCGTCCGGTCGTGCTGAGGAAGCTGCAACCGATCGCGCCGACGTCGATCGCGATCTGCCCCACTGACTGGCACACGTCGAGGAGGTAGGGGATTCCCGTCCCGCGCAGAGCTCCGCCGACCGACGCGACCGGATTCACGAGGCCGCTCGACGTCGGGACGTGCGTGATCGCGACGAGCGCGACCCGTTCGTCGAGTGCGGCGCACAGCGCCTCGACGTCGACCTCCCCGCTGGCGGTGCTCGGTAGCAGCTCGATCGACGCCCCCGTGCGCCGCGCGACCTGGAGCATCGCCACGTAATTGCTGCCGTACTCGACGCGGTGCGTGAGGATGCGATCGCCGGAACGGAACGGGAGCGCGGAGAAGATGGCGTTCCACGCGCTGGTCGCGCTGTCGGCGAACGCGATGTCGCGCGGCTCGGCGCCGATGAGCGCGGCGATCGCCGCGTCGGCCGCCCTGACCGGTTCCGCGATCGCTTCGCGGGCCTCGTACCCACCGATCCGGGCTTCGAGCGCGAGGTGCTCGAGCATCGCGTCGAGCACCGGACGGGGAGACGGTGAAGCTCCCGCGTTGTTCAGGTGTGCGATCGTCTCGCACCCGGGCGTGTCGGCCCGGACACGTGCGAGGTCGATCGCCGCGTCGTGCCTCGCGGTCACCGCTCGTCGGGACCGCTGCGCAGCGTCACTCCGGCGAGGGCACCGCTGTGCGTGCCTCGCTCCATGAAGACCTCACCGTTCACGACCGTCGCCTCGTACCCGCGGGCGCGCTGCACGTAGCGACCTGCACCCGCGGGGAAGTCGTGCACGTATTCCGGCAGCGGAAGGGCGAGCGCGTCGAGCTCGATGAGGTTCACGTCGGCGAACGCTCCCGCCGTGAGCGTGCCGCGACCCTCGACGCCGAACATCGTCGCCGTGTCGGAGGTCATGCGCCGGACGCAGTCTTCGAGCGTGAAGCGCTCACGGTCGCGCACCCAGTAGGAGAGCAGCCAGGTGGGGAGGCCGGCGTCCATGATGAGGCCGACGTGCGCGCCGGAGTCGGCCAGGCCGATCGCGGTCTGCGGGTGCGCGAGCATCTCCTCGACGGCGTCCATGCGTTGGTTGAGGAACGGGAAGCTGAACAACGCCCGACCGCGCGTCTCGAGGGAGATGCGCACGAACGCCTCGACGACGTCCTCGCCGGCAACTGCCGCGTGGTGCTCGAGGCTGTCGGTCTCCGTGTAGTCGTAGCGCGCGTCGGGTCCCGCCATCACGTAGACGCCCCGGAAGTCGAGGTGGGGCCGGTGCCGGCGCCCCTCCTCGACGAGGAGCGCACGCCGGCTCGGGTTCTCGAGCGCGCCGAGTCGGTCGGCGAGGGAGAGTCCCTGCAGCTCCCGCCAGGCGGGTGACGAATCGAAGAACGTCCGGTTCGACAGGCCGAAGAGCAGGCCGATCCCCCGGGCAGTGGTCTGCGGCCGCAGGTTTGCTCCCGCAGCCGCTTCCTCGTCGACCAGTTCGTAGATCTTGCGGTACAGCTCCGGGCCGAGGTCGCTTTGCGCGACGCCGAAGGTCACCGGCCGGCCCGTGTTCCGCTGGATCTCGGCCATCCAGTGCACCTCGTCGCGGGTGCCGGCGTAGTCGGCGCCGGGTTGTTCGAAGCGCGGCGCGACCTCGAACACGCCGCGGCCACGCGCGCCGAGGACGTCGGCGATGGCGTAGAGCTCGTCGGTCGTCGCCCACGTACCCGGAACCGGGCGGCCGTCGGGGACGCGGTGCAGCAGCGTGCGCGACGTCGAGAACCCGAGCGCGCCGGCCGCGATCGCCTCGTCGACCGCGCTCGCCATGTCGGCAATGTCTGCCGCGGGCGCGGGGCGATCGTCGAGGCTGCGCTCACCCATCACGTGGTGGCGGACGGCGCAGTGCCCGACCATCCCGCCGACGTTGATGCCCTTCGGGAGCCGGTCGATCTCGTGCAGGTACTCGCCGTAGGTCTCCCACTCCCACGAGAGGCCGGAGAGGATGCTGCCGGCCGGGATGTCCTCCACCGACTCCATCAGCTCCGCGAGGTAGCCGCGGTCACTCGGCCGACACGGTGCGAACGTCACGCCACAGTTGCCGAGCACGACCGACGTGACGCCGTGCCAGCACGACGACGTCGCGATCGGGTCCCACGAGATCTGCGCGTCGAGATGCGTGTGGATGTCGACGAAGCCGGGCGTCACGACCAGGCCGTCGGCGTCGACGGTGCGCTTGCCCCGCCCACCGACGCGGCCGACCTCGACGATGCGATCGCCGTCGATCGCGACGTCGCCGGTGAAGGCGCCGGCGCCGGTTCCGTCGACGACGGTCCCGCCCTTGATCACGAGATCGTGTGGCATCCGATTCCTCCCTGGGCCGGGGCCCGCGCAGCGTACGCGCCCGAGCCGAGGCCGCGAGTGGGGGCGGTAGCGTGGGTGTGTGAGTGCGACTGTCACGCCCGCGAGCGTCGACGCCGTCGTCGACGCGCTCGCCCGCCACGATTACCTGGCCGACGAAGGGCTCGCGACCTCGATCTACCTCGCGATGACCCTGCAGCGGCCGCTTCTCCTCGAAGGTGAAGCCGGGGTCGGCAAGACCGAGGTCGCCAAGGTGCTCGCGCGCTGGACTGGCGGGGAGCTCGTCCGCCTCCAGTGCTACGAGGGAATCGATGCCTCGCAGGCCGTGTACGAGTGGGACTACTCGCGCCAGCTCCTCCACTTGCGCGCGGTCGAGGCCCGAGGGGCCGAGGTCGTCGAGGACGAGCTCTACACCGAACGGTTCCTCGTCCGCCGGCCGCTGCTGCGCGCGCTCGACGCACCGGTCAGCGCGCCGCCGCCCGTGCTGCTCGTCGACGAGGTGGACCGTGCCGACGACGAGTTCGAGGCGTTCCTCCTCGAGATCCTCTCCGACTGGTCGATCTCGGTTCCCGAGCTCGGCGTCGTGCGCGCCGAGGTTCCGCCGATCGCGGTGCTCACCTCCAACCGGACGCGCGACGTGCACGACGCACTCAAGCGTCGCTGCCTGTACCACTGGATCCCGCACCCCGATTTCGAGCGCGAGCTCGCGATCGTGCGGGTGCGCGCGCCGGAAGTGCCCGACGCGCTCGCCCGCCAGGTCGCGGCGGCGGTCGAGGCGCTGCGCGGGTTGGAGCTCTACAAGCCGCCGGGCGTCGCCGAGACGATCGACTGGGCGCAGGCGCTCGCCGCGCTCGGGCGGGCCCGGCTCGACGAGCAATCGGTGGCCGTCACGCTCGGCACGATCCTGAAGTACCGAGAAGACCAGGAGCGTGTGCGCGCCCACGGCATCGCGGAGCTCGTCGGCGCGGCGGTGGCACGCAGTGCCTGACGACGGCGTGGGCGTGGAACCGGAGCGGATTGCGGTGGCGTTCGCGCGCGTCCTGCGCGGCGCGGGATGCTCCGTGCCGGCGGGCTCGGTGGTCGACTTCGCGCGGTCGCTCGCGCTCGTCGGCTTCGCCCGCCCCGAGCGCCTGTACTGGGCCGGCCGGGCGACGATGCTGACCCGGCCCGAAGACATCGAGCTCTACGACCGCGCCTTCGCGGCCTTCTTCACGGGCGCGTGGGTGGAGTTGCGCACCGCGCCCCCCGTGATCGACATCGCGCTCGCGCTCGACACCGGCGACGACTCCGATGCCGGCGACGGCGACGGCGAGACCGCCGAGGTCCCGGTCCTCGCGGTGCGGTGGAGCGCGACCGAGGTGCTGCGGCACCGCGACTTCGCGGCCTACTCGGCGGCCGAGTTCGCGGAGGCCCGGCGGCTCGTCGCCGACATGCGCCTTTCGGCCGCGCTCCAACGTTCCCGGCGGCTGCGGCGCTCGCAACGGCGGGGTGGCCGTCCCGATCTGCGCCGTACGGTGCGGGCCGCGCTGCGCAGCGGCGGGGAGCCCATCCACCGGCCGGCGCGGGAGCGGGGGGAGCGCCCGCGGCGGCTCGTGCTGCTCCTCGACGTGAGCGGCTCGATGGAGCCCTACGCGCGTGCCTTCGTGCGGTTCCTCCACGCGGCCGTCGCGGGGCGCACGCGCGTCGAGGCGTTCGCACTCGGGACCCGCCTGACGCGCGTCACGCGCGAGCTCGCGGCGCGCGATCCCGACGCGGCGATCGCCGCCGCGGCGCGCCGCGTCACCGACTGGTCGGGTGGCACCCGCCTCGGCGACTGTCTTCGCGAGTTCAACGACACGTGGGGAGTGCGGGGCATGGCCCGCGGCGCGACGGTCGTGATCCTCTCCGACGGCTGGGACCGCGGCGCGCCCGAGGCGCTGGCCGAGCAGATGGCGCGCCTGCATCGGGTTGCGTACGCGATCGTGTGGGCGAACCCGCTCAAGGCGTCACCGGGGTACGCGCCGCTCGCGCAGGGGATGGCGGCGGCGTTGCCGCACGTCGACGCGTTCGTCGAAGGCCATTCGCTCGCAGCACTGGAGAGACTCATCGCGGTCGTGTCCGAGCCGCGCGGCAAGCGCGCCGCGAGTGCAGGTGCAGCTCCCGGAACCGAGAGAGGAGCCAGAGGATGAAGGAAGTCCTCGACGACATCGAACGCTGGAAGTCGGCCGGCAAGCGGGTCGCAGTCGCGCGCGTCGTCGGCACCGAAGGCTCGAGCCCGCGCGACGCGGGCGCGACGATGGTCGTGAGCGACGCCGGGGAGGTCGCGGGATCCGTCTCCGGAGGCTGCGTCGAAGGTGCGGTCGTCACCGCCGCACTCGAGGTGCTCAACGGAGAACGCGAGCGCGGGATCATCACGTTCGGCTACTCCGACGACGAAGCGTTCGCCGTCGGGCTCACCTGCGGCGGGACGATCCACCTGTTCGTCGAACCGCTCGACTGGTGAGGGTGCGTCGCGCCAATGGCTGAGGTCTACGAACGACTCCGCGCCGCCCTGCGCGCGGCACGGCCGGTGGCGCTCGCCACGATCGTCGACGGTCCGAACATCGGGGCGAAGCTGCTCGTCGAGCCCGACGCGGCACCGGCCGGCACGCTCGGCCACCCTGGCCTCGACCGGGTCGTGGCCCGTGACGCGGCGGGGGAGCTCGAGGCCGGGCTCACGTCCACCCGCCACTACGGCGCGCACGGTGAGGCGCGCGAACGCGATGTCTCGGTGTTCATCGAGTCGTTCGTGCGGCCACCGCGCATGGTGATCTTCGGAGCGGTCGACTTCACCGCGGCGCTGGCCCGCAACGCGAAGCTGCTCGGATACGAAGTCACGGTGTGCGACGCGCGTGCCGTCTTCGCCACGCGGGCGCGGTTCCCGATGGCCGACCACGTCGTGAACGACTGGCCCGACCGTCATCTCGCCGCGGTCGGCGCCGAGCTCGGTCCGCGCGACGCGGTGTGCGTCCTCACGCACGACGCGAAGTTCGACGTTCCCGCGCTCGTTTCCGCATGCGCGACGAAGGTCGGTTACATCGGCGCGATGGGGTCGCGCCGCACGCACGAGAAGCGCATCGTTCGGCTGCGTGAGGCCGGGCTCGGCGACGCCGACCTCGCCCGGATCATGTCGCCGATCGGCCTCGATCTCGGTGCCCGCACGCCGGAGGAGACCGCGGTCTCGATCTGCGCCGAGATCATCGCTCGGCGGACGAACCGCGTTGCGCCTTCGCTGCGCGACGCCACCGGTCCGATCCACTAGGAGGCTCGATGGACCTCGGCATCTCGGGTCGGCGCGCGGCAGTCGCCGCCGCTTCACAGGGACTCGGCTTCGGAGTGGCGCAGGCGCTGGTGCACGAAGGAGTGCGGGTCGCGATCTGCAGTCGCAATGCCGATGCCGTCGACGCGGCCGTGGACCGACTCGGGCCGGGTGCCGTCGGCTTCGCCGCCGACCTCTCCGAACCGGGCGGCGCGCACGGCTTCGTCGAGGCCGCGCGCGACGCGCTCGGTGGTATCGACATCGTCGTGGCCAACGCAGGCGGCCCCCCGCCGGCGACGTTCGCGACCGCGACGATCGAGCAGTACGCGCAGGCGTTCGACCTCAACTGCCGCTCGACCATCGCGATGTGCCAGGCCGCGGTCCCCGCGATGCGCGACCAGCACTGGGGGAGGGTGATCGCGATCACGTCGATCGCGGTGCGCCAGCCCATCGCGAACCTGATCCTGTCGAACACCGCGCGCGCTGGTGTCACCGGCTTCCTCAAGACGCTCGCGCGTGAGATCGCGGCCGACGGCGTGACGGTGAACTCACTCCAGCCGGGGCTGCACGCGACCGAACGGCTCGCCGGCCTCTACGGTGCCGACGACATGGAGGGGCTCGCGGCGGGGATCCCCGCCCGGATGCTCGGTTCGCCGGCCGACTTCGGCGCCGTCGCCGCGTTCCTGTGCTCAGACGCGGCCAAGTACGTCACCGGTACCGCGATCCCGGTCGACGGCGGCGCCGACGCCGCGCTGATGTGAGCGCGCACCGCGTGTGGCCCATCCGACCGAGGAGGTCTTCGTGTTCCGTCACGTGGTGATCCTGCACTTCGTCGACGACGCGAGCGCCGAGCAGCGCCAGGAGTTGCTCGACGCGCTCGCGGTGCTCCCGGCCGCCATCCCCGAGATCCGCGCGTACCAGGTGGGTGTCGACGCCGGGCTCGACGTCGAAGGCAACGCCGACCTCGCGATCGTCGCCGACTTCGACGACGTCGCCGGCTACGTCGCGTACCGCGACCACCCGCGCCACCAGGATGTGCTCCAGCGACTGATCCGCCCGATCCTCGGGACGCGCGCGGCAGTACAGCACGAGATGCGCTGACGGCGCGGAGGTGCGGGCTACGGCGCCGGGTCCGCCACGCCCTTGGCCCAGCGGTAGTCGGGCTTGCCCGACGGCTGGCGCACGATCTCGTCGACGACCTCGAGGGCACGTGGGACCTTGAAGTCGGCGATCAACGTGCGGCAGTGCGCGACGAGCTCGGGAAGCGTCGCCGACATCCCGGGCCGGAACTGCACGACGGCGACCACGTGCTCGCCCCAACGCTCGTCGGGAACGCCGACGACGAGGACGTCGAACACCGCGGGTTGGCTCTTCAGGGCCGACTCGACTTCTTCGGGGAAGATCTTCTCGCCGCCCGAGTTGATGCTCTGCGACCCGCGCCCGAGCACCGTGATCGTGCCGTCGGGCTCGAGGACCGCGCGGTCGCCGGGAATCGCCCAGCGGTCACCGTCGACCTCGACGAACGTGGCCGCGGTCTTGGTGTCGTCCTTGTAGTAGCCGAGCGGCACGTGACCCTTGCGGGCGAGCCATCCCGTGCCGCCCGGGGCGACGGGGCGGAAGTCGTCGTCGAGGACGGTCGTGGAGTCCTGCATCCGGAACTTCGGGCCCGACGCCGTCGTGTCGACGACGCCGTTGGCACCGGTTTCGGACGCGCCGAAGGAGTCGAGCACGAACACGTTCGGCATCAGGGTGTGCATCTCCTCCTTGATGGCAGGGGAGAGGATCGCGCCGCCCGAGACGACGGCGAGCAGCGAGGCCGGAACCGGTCGTGACCGGAGCGCGTCGACCAGCGGGCGGGCCATCGCGTCGCCGACGAGGCTGATCGTGTTGACGCCGTTCTCCTCGACGAGCTGCCACACGGCCTCGGGGTCGAGGTGCCGGTCGGTGGAGAGGACGAGGGTGCCCCCACCGAAGAACGTGTTGAACATCGTCCATTGGGCGTTGCCGTGCATGAGCGGCGCGAGTGCGAGGGTGACGGCCGGCGCGGCTGCGACCGACTGCGCGATCGCCTCCGGGGTCTCGATGCCCGGTCCGCCGTAGTTCCCGCCTCCCATCGCGCCGAAGAAGATGTCTTCGCTGCGCCAGATCACACCCTTCGGCATGCCGGTCGTGCCGCCGGTGTACAGGATGTAGCGGTCGTCGGCCGACCGCGGACCGAAGTCGCGGTCGGCGGAGGCGCTCGCGAGCGCCTTCTCGTACTCGGCCGCGCCGAGGTCGGCGCCGTCGCCCGGTACCGGGTCGTCGATGCGGATCAGGTGCGCGAGCTTCGGCAGTGCGGGAAGCACCGCCGCGACGCGCGGCGCGTACTCGGCCTCGAAGAAGAGGGCGACGACATCGGCGTTGTCGAAGAGGTAGCGCAACTCCTCGGCGACGTAGCGGTAGTTCACGTTCACCGGAACGGCGCGCGCCTTGTAGCAGCCGAGCATCACCTCGACCCACTCCGCGCGGTTGTGGGCGTGGATGCCCACGTGCTGGCCGGCAACCACACCGACGTCGAGGAGGTAGTGCGCGACGCGGTTCGCGCGCGCGTCGAGCTCCGCGTACGTGCAGCGGTGCGGCTCCGCGACGAGCGCGAGGCGCGCGGGCGCCGTGTCGGCGACGCGTTCGAACAGGTCGGCAAGGTTGAACTCCATGAGTGCAGTGCAGCACGCAGCGTGCGGAGTCGCCAACCCGGGGCGTTCGGGCCGCGCCATCGCGCCTCGGCTCGGCTACCTTCGCACGAGTGGCCGCCGTACCGCGTGCTCGTCTGGCCGTGGCGGCGCTCGGTGTCGCCGGCGCGCTGTTCCTGTCCGGTTGCAGTCGCGGGACGCACGGGAGCGCGTTCTGCTCGACGATCCGGAGCCGCCACCCCGCCTTCGACCACGTCTCGGCGCAAACCGCGCCCGTCGCGCTCGCGGCGTTCGACCGCATCGTCGCCGGGGCGCCGACCGCCGTGCGACCCGACCTCCAGACGGTCGCGTCGACGTTCCGGGTTCTGTTCGAAGACCCCACGTCCCTGTCGCAGCACCCGGACCGGCTCGCGACCTACTTCGCGGCCGTCGGCCGTGTCGACCAGTACCTGAACCGCAGCTGCGGCATCGACGTCACGCGCGGGGTCACGTTCTGAAAGGGCGTCGAGGAGAACGATGAGGATCGAAGCCAAGCAGTACGCGAGCGGAGCGGTCGCGACGCCGCACTACCTCGCGACCGCCGTCGGGCTCGGCGTGCTCGCGAACGGGGGGAATGCCGTCGACGCGATCGTGGCTGCGAACCTCGCGCTCGGTGTCGTCGCGCCGTACTACTGCGGCTACGGAGGCGATCTCTTCGCGATCGTGTGGGATCCGGAGCGCGCCAATCCCGAGCCGCTCGGTTACCGCTCCTGCGGGCGGTCGCCCTCGGCCGCGACGATCGACGCGGTGCGCGCCGCGTGCGGCTCCGACACGATGCCGGTCGTCGGTCCGCACACGATCACCGTTCCCGGTGCCGTGCGCGGCTGGTTCGAGCTGCTCGATCACTTCGGGACGCGTTCCTTCGCGGAGCTGAGCGGCCCCGCGCTCGAGTACGCGCGCGACGGCTTCCCGCTCACCCACCGCGGCGCCTGGATGTTCGAGGGCTCGCGTCGCATGTACGAGTACTTCGGCGACTTCCCGGAGTTCCAGGCCTGCTACGCCGGTGCGGTCGAGGGGGCGCGGTTCCGTCAGCCCGGCCTCGCCCGCACGATCGCAGTGCTCCGGGAGGACGGGCCCGACGCGTACTACCGCGGTGAGATCGGCGCCGCGATCGCCGAGACGATCCAGCGCCACGGCGGCCTCATGACGGCGGCCGACCTCGCGGCACACGAGAGCGCGTGGGTCGAGCCGTTGCACGCGCCGTTCCGAGGGGTCGAGGTCTACGAGCTGCCGCCGCCGACGCAAGGCGTGAGCGCGCTCGAGGCCCTGCGGATCCTCGACGGCTTCGACCTCGGCCCCGACGGTCCCGACCGCCAGCACCTGATGCTCGAAGCGGTCAAGCAGGCGCTCGCGGATCGCGACGCGCACGTCACCGATCCCGACGCGATGAAGATCGATCCGGCCGACCTGCTCACCGACGAGTGGATCGCGTCCCGGCGGGCCGCGATCGATCCCCGGCGGACGGCGTCGCTCGCGTCGCAACCCGGACCCGATGGCGGGACCGCGTACCTCTGCGCGTCCGATGCCGACGGGCTGCTCGTGAGCCTGATCCAGTCGAACTTCACGGGCATCGGTTCGGGCATCCACGTCGCCGATTGGGGGATCAACCTGCACAACCGTGGTTCGTCGTTCTCGCTCGACGCCGCGCACGTGAACGCGCTCGCGCCACAGAAGCTGCCGATGCACACCCTCGTCCCGACGCTGTCGCTGCGCGACGGGAGCCCGTGGCTCGTCTTCGGCACCATGGGTGGCCACGGCCAGATCCAGACCCACGTGCAGGTGCTGACGCGCGTGATCGTCGACGGTGCCGATCCGCAGGCCGCGATCAGCGCACCGCGGTGGCAGGTGAACCCCGAGCAGTGGGACGTGGCGATCGAGCCCCGGTTCCCGGCCCCGTGGATCGACGACCTCCAGGCGAAGGGCCACTCCGTGCACGCGGTGCGCGACTACGACGACACGATGGGTCACGCTCACGCCATCGAGCTGACGCCGAGCGGGTACGCCGGTGCCAGCGATCCGCGGGCCGAAGGTGCCGTACTCGGCCTCTGATCCGCGTACGCTGCGGCACATGGAGCCCGCGGTGTCGAACGGTCCGTCCCGGGTCCTCACGGTCCCGAACGGGATCACCGTCGTGCGCCTGCTCTGCGTGCCGCTCTTCCTGTGGTTGCTGCTCGGAGCCGATCGTCCCGCTTTCGCGGCGTGGTTGCTCGCGGTGCTGGGTGCGACCGACTGGGTCGACGGCTACATCGCCCGGCACTTCGACCAGGCGAGCGAGCTCGGGAAGATCCTCGATCCCACCGCCGATCGCATCCTGCTCGTCGCGGCGACGGTCGCGATCGTCGTCGCCGGCGTCCCGACGGCCGTCGCGGTGCCTGGCGTTCGTCGTGCTTGCCCGGGAGGCGATCGTGGGAGCCGCGACCCTGGGGCTCGCGGTCGCGGGCGCGCGGCGCATCGACGTGCTCTGGGTCGGGAAGGCCGGGACGCTCGCGGTGATGTTCGCGCTGCCGATGCTCCTGCTCGCCGCGCACGTCGGCGGCGGGTGGCACGTCGTCCTCGTCGTCGGAGGTTGGGGGTTCGGAGTGCCCGGGATCGCGTTGGGTTATGTCGCCGCCGCGAAGTACGTCCCCGCGGCTCGCGTCGCGCTACGTGAAGGCCGCGACGGTCGCGTGCCGAAGGTGGCGGCGTGAAGGCCGTCATCCTCGCCGGCGGTGAGGGGACACGCCTGCGTCCGCTCACGAGCAACCAGCCGAAGCCGATGTTGCCGATCGCCAACGTGCCGATGATGCGCCACGTGGTGCGGCTCCTGGCGAAGCACGGATTCGACGAGATCGTCGTCACGGTGGCGTTCCTCGCGAACCAGATTCGCAACTACTTCGCCGACGGGTCGGAGTTCGGCGTGCGCATGCGTTACGCCACCGAGGACTCGCCGCTCGGCACCGCCGGTTCGGTGCGCAACGCGATGGAAGAGCTCGACGACACGTTCCTCGTGATCGCGGGCGACGTCATCACCGACATCGATCTCGGTGCGGTCGTCGCCGCACACCGCGAGCGGCAGGCGTTCGCGTCGATCGCGTTGAAGCGCGTGAACAACCCGGTCGAGTTCGGCATCGTGATCACCCACGACGACGGCATGATCGAGCGGTTTCTCGAGAAGCCCACGTGGGGCCAGGTGTTCTCCGACACGATCAATACCGGCATCTACGTGCTCGAGCCCGACATCTTCGACTTCATCCCGCCGAACGAGGTCGTCGACTTCTCCGGCGACGTCTTCCCCGCGGTTCTCGACCGCGGCCTGCCCCTGCTCGGAACGATCGTCGAGGGGTACTGGGAGGACGTCGGGACCCTCGAGGCCTACCGCGCCGCCCACGAAGACGTGCTCTCGGAGCGGGTCGACATCGAGATCCCCGGCTTCAAGATCCGTGACGGCGTCTGGGTGGGGGAGGGCTCCGACATCCCGCCCGACGCGCTCCTCGAGGGCCCGCTCCTCATCGGCGACAACACCCGCATCGAATCGGGCGCCGAGTTGCGCTCGTACACGGTGCTCGGATCCGACGTCGTCGTGAAGGCCAACGCGAGCATCGAACGCACCGTCGTCCACGATCACGTGTACGTGGGGAACTCGGCCCGGCTGCGCGGCGCCGTCATCGGTCGGGCCAGCGACTTGCGGCGCAACGTCCACGTCGACGAAGGCGCAGTCATCGGCAACGACTGCTTCGTCGGCGAGGGCGCGTCCGTCAACCCGCACGTCCGCATCTATCCCTTCAAGAGCGTCGAGGCGAACGCGGCGGTCACGTCGTCGATCGTCTGGGAGACCCGGGGTGCCCGCACCCTGTTCGGGCGCCGTGGGGTTCGGGGACTCGCGAACGTCGACATCACGTCGGAGGTCGCGGTCCGCCTCGCGCTCGCGTACGGAACGTCGCTGCCGAAGGGTTCGGTCGTCACCACGAGTCGCGACACCAGCCGCACGGCGCGTGCGCTGAAGCGGGCCATCATGGCTGCCTTCAACCTGTCGGGCATCAACGTGATGGACCTCGAGCTGGCGACGGTGCCGCTGACGCGCTTTCAGGTCCGCACCGAGCGGGCGCAGGGCGGGATGACCGTGCGGCTGGCGTCGGGTGACACCGACTCGGTCGAGATCCGCTTCTTCGACTCGCACGGCAACGACATCGACGAAGGCACCCAGCGCAAGATCGAGCGCCTGCTCTACCGCGGCGACTTCCGCCGCGCGTTCGCGGGCGACATCGGCGAGATCGTGTTCCCGCCGCGGGCGATGGAGTACTACACCGCGGCGCTGACGGGCAGCGTCGACATCGAGCGCATCGCGCACCGGCGGTTCAAGGTCGTGCTCGATTACTCGTTCGGAGCGGTCGCGTCGGTCATGCCCAACGTCCTCGCGAAGATGGGCGCCGAGGTGCTGTCGGTGAACCCGTTCGCGAGCACGGCGGCGGCGGCCGGGGCGGCGGAAGACGTCCGGCGCCGCACCGAAGACATCGGCAACCTCGTGCGCGCGTCGGGCAGCGACCTGGGCGTCGTCTTCGATTCCGACGGCGAGACCGCCACGTTCATCGACGATCGCGGCGAGGCCCTCACGGCCGAGCGCGCGCTGCTCGTGCTCGTGTCGTTGGTGTGCCGGACGCGTCCCGATGCGCGCCTGGCGCTCCCGGTCTCGGTGAGCCGCGAGGCGGAGCGGATCGCATCGGCGCACGGGGCGACGATCACATGGACGAAGCTCTCCGCGGCGCAACTCATGGAGGTCGCGGGCCGCGGCAACATCGACTTCGCCGGATCGCAGGAGGGCGGCTTCATCTGGCCCGACGTGATGCCCGCCTACGACGCCGTCGCGACCCTCGTGCGGGTCCTCGACCTCCTCACGGTCGTCGACCGGAGGCTGTCGGAGATCGTGCTCCAGATCCCGCCGAGCTTCACCGCCCACGAGGAGGTCCCGACGCCGTGGGACGCCAAGGGCGCGGTGATGCGCGAGATCGTCGAGCGGTCGAAGGGCGAGGAGCTCGTCCTCGTCGACGGCGTGAAGATCGTCTACCCGGAGGGCTGGGTGCTCGTGCTGCCCGACCCCGAGTTGCCCAGCACCCACATCTGGGCCGAAGGTGACTCCGAACGCGACGCTCGCCGCCTGGTTGCGGTGCAGGCGGGGCGTATCGCGGAGATCGCAAGATAGACCCGACACGGAGGCGAGATGGAGTTCCCCCAGGACCTGCGGTTCAGCGCGGAGCACGAATGGGTGCGCGTCGACGGTTCGATCGCCGAGGTCGGCATCACCGACTTTGCGCAGGACAACCTCGGCGACATCGTCTACGTGCAACTGCCCGAGGTCGGCGACACGGTGGTGCGCGCCGAAGCGTGCTCGGAGGTCGAGTCGACGAAGTCGGTCTCCGACATCTACGCGCCCGTCGGCGGAACCGTCGTCGCCGTGAACGATGCGCTCACGGCGACGCCCGAGCTCTGCAACCGGGATCCGTACGGCGAGGGCTGGATCTTCCGGGTCGAGCTCGCCGACCCGTCGGAGCTCGACCTCCTGATGGACGCGTCGGCATACCGCGCCCAGGTCGAGGCTTGAGCGAGGCCGTCGCACGCCCGATCAGCGGTCGAGATTCCATCACTCTCGACCTCGACTCGAGCGTTGTCCCGAGCCGCCGCCGGCGCAGGGCTTCGTTGCCGGGGCCGGTGCCCGTCGGTAGCCTCGTCCTGTGATCTGCGGTCGATGCGGCCATGCGAACCCTGAAGGCGCGAATTACTGCTCGTCATGTGGCGCGCCGATGGTCCCTCCGGAGGAGACGACGCTCACGCTGAGCGCCGTCGAGGCGGCCGACCTCGAGGACGACCTCGCGAGCTACCTCGACAGACCTCCCCGTCGGCGTCGGGCTCCTCGTCGTGCGCCACGGCCCGAACGCCGGGAGCTCGTACCGGCTCGAGGCGGCATCGACCACCGCCGGACGCCACCCCGACTCCGACATCTTCCTCGACGACATCACCGTGTCGCGGCGCCACGCGGTCTTCCAGCGCGCCGGCGACGGCTTCGAGGTACGCGACGCGGGCTCGCTCAACGGCACGTACGTCAACCGCGAACGGGTCGACGCGTCACGGCTGCGTACCGGTGACGAGGTGCAGATCGGTCGCTACCGCCTCAGCTTCGTGTTGGGCGAGGCGCGAGACGACCAGTGATGGCGCGCGCCCACGTCTCGATCGGAGACGTCCTCAACCAGCTCCGCGAGGAGTTCCCGGAGATCACGATCTCGAAGATCCGGTTCCTCGAGAGCCAGGGTCTCGTCGATCCGGAGCGGACGCCGTCGGGATACCGGAAGTTCTACGCCGGCGACGTCGAGCGACTGCGCTGGATCCTGCGCCAGCAGCGCGAGCACTTCTTGCCGTTGAAGGTGATCAAGGAGCGGCTCGCGGAGATCGATCGTGACGGCGGCTTCGCCGAGCCCCCCGAGGCGAAGGCCGAGGCGAACCAGGCGGTCGCCGCGTTGTTCGCAAGCGCGCGAAAGGAGCCCGGGAACACGCTCGGCGACGCGGTCGCGGAGTCGCTCGCCGACAGCGGCACCGACGCGCTGCTCGCCGACGACGGCGGCGCCGGGCTGACGCGCACCGAGCTTGCGCGTGCCGCGGGACTCGACGATGCCGGGCTCGCGGATCTGGAGTCCTACGGGCTGGTGAAGCCGACGGTCACGAGCGGCGATCGGGTCCTCTTCGACGACGACGCGCTCGCGATCGCACGCGTCGCGCAGGAATTCATGAAGTTCGGGATCGAACCCCGCCACCTGCGGATGTACCGCGCGTTCGTCGAGCGGGAGGCGTCGTTGTTCGAACAGGTGCTGCTTCCGTACCGGCGGCAGCGCAACCCCGAGGCGCAAGCGCGTTCGATCGAGACGCTCGCCGAGCTCGCCGGTCTCGGTCGGCAGCTGCGCACCGCGCTGTTGCAGCAGAACGTGCGTCGTTCGTTCGGCCCCTGACGGTGTCGCGATCGGTCGTGCTGGGTGGGGCCGAGCTGCAGGTGACGCTGGAGCGAGTGGGGGAGGAGATCGCACGTGATCATCCCGACGGTGTCGTGCTCGTCGGGGTACTCAAGGGCGCGTTGTTGTTCCTCGCCGATCTCGCACGCGCGATTCACGGCGTGCCGGTCGAGATCGACTTCATCGCGATCTCTCGCTTCGCCCCCGATTCCGGGCGGGTGCGCATCACGCAGGACGTGCAGATCGACATCGGCGGCCGCGACGTCGTCGTCGTCGAAGACATCGTCGACACCGGGCTGACCCTCGCGTACCTGCTCGCGCAGCTCGCGGCGCGCGGTCCGCGTACCCTCGACGTGTGTGCGCTGCTCGACCGCGACGCACGGCGCATCGTCCCGCAGGAGATCCGCTACCGGGGCATGCAGCTGGAGGACGCGTTCGTCCTCGGATACGGCCTCCACTACCGGGAGCTCTACCGCAATCTTCCGTTCGTGGCCGTCGGCGACCGCAGCGAGGTCCGCGATCGGCCCGATGTGTACGTGTCGGAGCTGTACGGGTACGACCCGCCACCGTGACGGGAGGCGACCGGGGCGGAGGGACCCGGTGGTAGGGTGGTCGAGGACGAAGCGGAGGATACCGTGATCCGACTCTCGTTGGTCGGTGTGCGCGTCGAGGTCGGCACCGACCCCCCTCAACCGATCGTGCTCCTGCGCGAGGACGAAGGCACCCGTTACCTGCCGATCTTCATCGGTACGCCGGAAGCGACCGCGATCGTCTACGCATTGCAGGGCATGGCCACGCCGCGCCCGATGACCCACGACCTCTTCAAGCGGGTCCTCGACGACCAGAAGGTGCGCCTCGAGCGGGTCGAGATCACCGAGCTCCACGACGGCACCTTCTACGCCAAGCTCTCCCTCGATCGTGCCGGCGAGCACTCCACGATCGACAGTCGCCCGTCCGACGCCATCGCCCTCGCCGTCCGGTTCGGCACCGACGTGCCGATCTTCGCCGAGGAGGCGGTCCTCGACGAGGCCGGCGTCCTCTTCGACCAGGAGGAAGAGGGCCAGGAAGAGGAAGAGCAGGTCGAGGAGTTTCGCGAGTTCCTCGAGAACGTCCGGCCCGAGGATTTCGCCCAGTAACAACCCTCGACCACCCGAGGCTCGCCAACTCTCGACCTCAGCTCGACCTCACTTGACGTTGACGTCGAGAGGTCCGACCGGTACGGTCACACGAGCGTAACTACGAGGGTGTGAGTCCGGCCCTCGTGGATCCCCCGACCTGCCCGGGTCGTTGCCCGCGGCACGAGCGCGGATGGTGCGGGAACGATGAACGTCCAGCAGGGTGAGGGTCACGAAGGCTTCCGCGGCCCGCAGGTGTGCGGGATCGTCGGGATCACGTACCGCCAGCTCGACTACTGGGCCCGCACCGATCTCGTGCGCCCGTCGCTGCACGATGCGAACGGCAGCGGCACCCAGCGGCTCTACTCGTACCGCGACCTCGTCGAGCTCAAGGTGATCAAGAGCCTCCTCGACGCCGGCGTCTCCTTGCAGACCGCGCGCAAGGCGATCGACTACCTCCGCAGCAACCTCGGTGTCGACGTCGCGTCCGCGAGCCTCGTGCTCGACGGCAGCCGCTCGGTGCTCGCGTTCAGCGGGGACCAGATCGTCGACCTCGTGCGCGAAGGGCAGGGCGTGCTGAACATCGTCCCGCTCGCGCGGGTGGTCGATGCGCTCGACGCCGAGATCCTCGCGCTCGCTCCGCGTGAGCCGGTGCTCCCGAAGGCGACCCCGGTCGTACAGGGGGGATAGGCGATCGACGACGAGCAGCTTCCGCACGAGCACGTCCGCTTCGCCCACAACTCGGAGCGACAGTTCGCGAAGTTGCTCGACTTCTACGCGATCGAATGGGAGTACGAGCCGCACACGTTCGTGCTCGCGCGCGACCGCCTCGGAAACCCCGTGCAGGCCTTCACTCCCGACTTCTACCTGCCGGCGTACGACCTGTACATCGAGATCACGACGCTCAACCAGAAGCTCGTGACGAAGAAGAACCGCAAGGCTCGGCTCGTGCAGGAGCAGAACCCCGACGTCCGCGTGCGCGTGCTGTACCAGCGCGATTACCTGCATCTGCTGGTGAAGTACGGCCTCGAACCGCCGTCGCAGCTGAGCGAGCGGCTGGGGGAGGGCGCACCGTTGCGGCTCGGTCCCGACGTGCGCCCCGCGCCCCTGCGCCAGGCTGCCGAGAGCGCCTGATCGCGCCCATGGACGCGGCACTGCGGCACAGCCCGATCGACGCGGCCCACCGCGCCCTGGGTGCGCGGTTTGCGCCGTTCGGCGGCTGGGAGATGCCAATCCAGTACTCCGGCGTGCTCGAGGAGCACCGCGCGTGCCGCAAGGCCGCGGTCGTCTTCGACGTCTCGCACCTCGGAACGCTGCGCTGCGCGGGCCCGGGTTCGGTCGCGATGTTGCAATGGGCCCTGACGAACGACCTGCATCGCATCCAGCCCGGCCACGCGCAGTACACGCATCTCCTCGACGAGCACGACGCGTCCGTCGTCGACGACCTCATCGTGTGGTGGCTCGGCGAGAACGAGCTGCTCGTGATGCCGAACGCGTCGAACACCGAGCCGTTGGTGACGGCGCTGCGCGACGCAACGGCTCGGTTCGGCTCGCGGAGCGACACGATCGACGACGTCACCGCCGGGCGCGCGGTTCTCGCGGTGCAGGGGCCCGAGGCGCGGCACTTGCTCGCACCGCTCGCACCAGAGGCAGCCGCCGTGGCGCGCTTCGCGGTACAACCGTTCGAATGGCGCGGCATCGCGTGCGTCGCGGCCGGGACCGGCTACACGGGGGAGGACGGCGTCGAGATCCACGTGCCCGCGCCGGTGGCGCGCGAGGTGTGGGACGCGCTCCTTGGCGCGGGTATCCCGCCGGCGGGGCTCGGCGCGCGCGACACGCTGCGACTCGAAGCAGGACTGCCGTTGCACGGTCACGAGCTCGGTCCGGGGATCACGCCCTTGCAGGCGGGTCTCGGTTGGGTGGTGCGCTGGGACAAGGGCGATTTCCGGGGCGCGCGCCGCTCGAAGCCGAGAAGGAGCGCGGCATCGCGCGCCGGCTACGCGGCCTCACGGTCGACGGGCGCCAGCCGCCGCGGGCGGGCGCCACAGTGCGCCAAGACGGTGTCGCGGTGGGGGAGATCTCGAGCGGGAACTTCTCACCTACCCTCGAGCACGGCATCGCGCTCGGCTTCCTGCGCCCCGACATCGAGCCCGGCGCCGACGTCGAGATCGACGTACGCGGTCGCGCACTCGCCGCGCGCGTCGTCGCCCTGCCGTTCCTGAAGCACTGACCGCGCTCGCGACGCACGCGCGCGTGCCCGGCGGTCGCGTCAGACGCGCGTGTCAGTCGCCGCCGGTTGCGACACACCGCACTGCGACGAGCCGATCGGTGCGGTAACTCGCGATCCGTTCGCTCCAGCTCGACAGGCGATGGATGCGCCCGTTCGAGGCGAAGAACGTGGTGAGGGGGCCTTCGAGCTCGTAGGAGTCGGCGCCGTCGATGCGCTCGACCGTTCCGTCGGTGGTGACGATCTCGTATGTCATCACGCCCACTCCGTCCTTCGCCCGATGCGCCGTCTGACACGGTACGGCACGGGGCATGTGGATCGTAAGGAGGATCAACCTGTGGGAAACGTGTGGAGAACTGCGCGCGCCGGCGCGACCGTTCGCGTCAAACCGCTTCGAGGAACGCGAGCAGCGCGGCGTTGAAGTCGGCGGCGCGCTCGAAGTACGGCGAGTGGCCGGCGCCGTCGATCTCGACGACCCGCGCGTCGCGCAGCCGCGCCGCCCCTGCGCGCACGAGGGGAGCGGGAAACAGCTGGTCCTCGGGAGCGGTGACGACGAGGACGGGAACGTTCGTCGCGTCGAGCTGCGCGTGCGTGATCTCCCAACCGGTGAGCGCGCGCATCACGGCCCCGAACGGAGGTTCGTGAAAGGAGTCGAGCTGCTGGTACAAGAATGCGAGTGCGGGATCGCGCGCCACGAGCGTTGCGCTGACGGCGGAATGGCCGCCGAGCCGGACGGTGGCGGGCGGCGCGGCCTGCATGAGCGAGCGGAAGTGTGCGCGGAGCTCGGGCGTGTAGAGGCCGCCGATCGTGTCGGCGAGCGTGAGGGAGCGGACGCGCGTGGGGAACGCGACGGTGAAGGCGCTGACCCACCAACCACCCATCGACTGGCCGACGAGATCCACCCGCTCGGCACCGACGGCGTCGAGGATCGCCGCGAGGTCGGTGGCGGCGGTCCCGGCGTCGAGCGTGCCGCGCCGGCAGGTCGAGTTGCCGAAGCCGCGGCTGTCCCAGGTGACGGTCCGGAAACCGGCGGCGCAGAGGGCCGGAACCTGTTGGAACCACGAGGCGTGGGTGCCGCCGGCGCCGTGGGTCAGCACGACGGTGCGCGCGGCGTCGGGTCCCGTGACCTCGTAGTAGAGGGATTCGCCGTCGTGGTCGAGGCGGGCGGGACGCCACTCGGGCAGGGAGGGCTGCACGCCGGGACATCGTACGGTTCCCGCCCCCGCCCCGCCGCCCATCCGTTATCACTTTACATAACGAGGATTATCGGCGGTACGGGGGAGAGGAATCGATCTGATCGAGATGCGTGACACGGGCTGTCACCGAAGTCGATCAGATCCCGGAAAGGGGCGCTGACCAGGTACGGAGCGGCGGTGCCGACTCCGGGGTCAGGCGGTGACGAGGGGTTTGGCGGCGTCGATGAGCCATGCGAGCGCTTCGCGCAGCTCGTCGGACTCGATGCCGGCGGCAAGGTCGCGTTCGACGTCGGCGACGGCGCATTCGAGCACGTACAACCGGTCTCGGAGCTCGTTCAGCTCGGAACGGGCCATCACGAGCTCGTCTTCACCGAGCCCGAGCTCGACGGCCCGCCGGCGCGCCTCGTAGTGGCGTTGGCGGCAGCTCTGGCGGCAGTACTGGCGGGGCCGGCCGCGGGCCGCGGGCTTCGGGAGCGGGCGGCCGCACCACCGACAGGGTACGGCCGCAGGCGAGCCTCGGCCCGGTCCCCTCACTTTCTGGCGCGTCAACGCTTGGGTCACCGTGAAAAAAGCGTAGGGAGTCGCGAACGGAAACGGGTGGATCCGCCGCCCTCGTCACCCGGCAGCGGCGCGACCTCGAATCGGCCTCAGAGCCGGCCGGCCGCGCCCGCCGCCGCTTCGGTTTCGGCCAGCTGACGATCGATGATGTCGAGGCCGCGATCCCAGAACGCGGGATCGGCGAGATCGACGTCGACGATGTGGCCGAGATCCTCGGGCGATCGCGACCCACCCGCGGCGAGCAGCTCCAGGTACTGGGGCACGAAGTCGGCGCCGCGCAACTCGTACTGCGCGTACACCGCGAGCGCGAGCAACTGACCGTAGGCGTACGCGTAGACGTACCCGGGCGAGCCGATGAAGTGCGGGATGTACGACCACCACGTGCGGTAGCCGTCGGTGAGCTCGACCGCGTCGCCGAGCATTGCCGACTGTGTCGCGATCCAGTGGGTGCTGAAGTCGTCGACGGAGAGCTCGCCCTGCTCGCGCCGCGCCCGGTGGACGGCGTCTTCGAAGCGGTTCATCGCGATCTGGCGGAAGACGGTCGCGATCTGACCCTCGAGGCTCTCGGCGAGCAGCGCGAGGCGGTCGGACGGATCGGTGGTTGCCGACAGCAGCCGTCCGAAGGTGACCGTCTCGCCGAACACGCTCGCGGTCTCGGCCAGCGTGAGCGGCGTCGCCTGGTGGAAGACGCCCTGGGGTCGCGCGAGGTACGCGTGCAGGCCGTGGCCGAGCTCGTGCGCGAGCGTGAGGACGTCGCGCCGGCGCGACGTCCAGTTGAGGAGCACGTACGGGTGGTGATCGGGAACGGTGTACGCGCAGAACGCGCCGGGACGCTTGCCCGGCCGCACCGGCGCGTCGATCCAGTGCTCGTCGAAGAACTGCTCCGCGATCGCCGCGAGCTCGGGTGAGAACGACGCGTACGAGTCGAGGACGAGCTCGCGTGCTTCCGTGAAGCCGAACTGCGCTTCCGACGTCGCGATCGACGCCATGCGGTCGTAGTCGTGGATGCGCTCGACACCCATGAGTCGCGCCTTCAGCCGGTACCAACGCTGCGCGATCGAGTAACGGCCCTGCACCGCCTCGACGAGCGCGGCGACCGACTCGTCGCTGGCTTCGTTCGCGAGGTTTCGGCTCGCGATCCAACTCGGGTACTTCCGCAGCCGGTCGTCGACGGCCTTGTCGGCGAGCAGCGTGTTGAACACGTACGCGCGAGTGCGCAGCCCGGGGGCGAGACCGGTCGTGACGGCTTCCGCCGTGGCCCGCCGCACGTCGGCGTCGGGTGACGCGAGCCGCGCGAGCCCGGCTTCGAGGCTGGTGGTCTCGCCGTCGAGTTGCAGCTCGATCGCCGACTCGAGTTCCTCGAAGAGTCGCATCCACGCGCTCGCGCCGGTGATCGCCTTCTCGGTGAGGACGACTTCCTCGGGCTCCGAGAGGAGGTGCGGACGGTAGCGGCGCACTGAACGCAGGTGGTGCGCGGCGAAGGCCAGCCGGGGGTCAGCGAGGTGCGCCTCGACGGCGGCGTCGTCGAGGGTCGCCCACTCGAGCTCGAAGAAGAGGAGCTTGGTGCCGATCGCGGTTCCCCGCTCCTCCACCCGCATCATCAGCGCGCCGTTCGCGGGTTCCGACGTATCGGTGGAGAACCGCAGCCCCGCGTAGTTGCTCGCGCGTCCGAGCCGGTCGGCGACCGCGGCGAGCGTCGTCATCAGCTCGACGATCTCCCCCGTGTCGAGCTGCGCGACCCGACCGCGCGTCTGTGCCGCGCGGTCGGTGAGCGCATCGGCCTCCGCGAGCAGCACGTCGACGCCGCCGTCGCCCGGATCGGGAAGCAGCGTCTCGAGGTCCCACGCGATGTCGGCAGCGGTGAGGTCAGCGGTTGCGGTCATGGCGGCACACCTTATTCAGTCATCCGGGTGACGACCGGCGCTCCCCCACCGGGTTCCCGGCGGGATCGAGCGGTCGATGCATCACGATGCGGCGGGCGACGAAGCCGTGCTGTTCGAAGAAGTTCTTCGCCGCGCGATTCCCGGGTAACGCGGTCGCGTCGGCCCCGATGCACTCCCGCGCGCCGAAGAATGCGATCAGTTGCTCGACGACCGCTTCCGCGACGCCCACTTCGCGCGCGCCCGCTTCCACGAAGAGCTCGTCGACGACGCCGAGCGGGCGACCGTCGCGCAGCGTCTCGACGCGCCCGACCGCGAAGCCGACGACGACGGCGTCGATCGCACCGACCACCAGGCACTGATCGGGATCGCCGAGCACCGCGCGGTAAGCGGTGTCGAGTGGCTCCCCGCGCGACTCGCGCGCCGCCCAGATCGTGCCGCCGCGCGAATCGGTGAGCTCGGCGATCAGCTCCCGCCCGAGCGCCGCGACCCGTTCGACGTCGGCGGCCTCCGCCGGCCACGCGCTCTCCACGTCAGCCGGTCAGCTGTTCGATCTTGCCGAGGATCGTGCGCCGACGACGGTGCCCCGATTCGTATTCCCGTACCGCGGCCAACTCCTCGGCGCTCAACCCGGCGAGGCGCTCGACGACCTGCGACGCCGACAGCGCGTCGTAGCCGGGGATCGCGAGCCGAGCCTCGGGCGTCCCGTGGCCGTTGCCCGCGTGGGACTCGTGGTTGCTCGCGGCGATACCCGTCGGCGCACCGGCGGCGGGTACGGGTGCAGGAAGCGACGCTTCGGCAACCGGCTCCTCCCCCACCGCCGCGGTCGCGACCGCCGGCTGCGGCGGCGCGCCAGGCGTGGCGCGCGGCGGTGCGGGCGGTTCGGGGCGCAACGACGCCAACCGTTGCTCGACTTTCTTGCGCACCATGGGGACGCCGAACGCGATCGCGACCTCACCCGCGCCCTTCACGTGCCGGATACGGGTCGTGACCTGGTCCTGACGGTTGTCGACCTCGGCGCGGCCGCGTGAGACGAACATCCGCAGGAATCCGGGACCCATGTCGCGCAGGTAGAGCGCGGCGCCGAGCGGCGCGTAGACCATCAGCTCGAGCGCGCGCGCGATCGGATCGTGCTCACCCGACTGGTCGGTCATCGGGACACCTCCATCGCCTCGGAGTCTACGGTCCGGCCGGCGCGGCGGTCCGTGGCGACGCGGATCGACGCGACGGCGACACCGAGCAGACACAGCACCAGCACCCACTCGCCGTACCGCACGTAGGGCGTCTGCCCCGTGGTGGTGGTGACGGTGGCGCTGAGGGTGGTGCGGTCGAAGAGGGCCGTCGTGCTGCGGACGCGCCCGTGAGCGTCGATGAAGGCGCTGATCCCCGAGATCGCCGCCTGCACCACGGGACGTCCGGTCTCTGCCGCGCGCATCTGACCGATTGCGAGGTGCTGCGCGGAGTTCGCCGAGCGGCGGTAGGACCGGTTGTTCGTCGACACCACGATCAGCTGTGCGCCCGCGTGCACCAGCGGCCGAATCTGGTATCCGAACGCGCTCTCGAAGCAGATGACGGTCGCGATCCGGTGCCCGGCGACCGTGGCGAGACCGGGCGCGTGGCCGGGTGCGAAGTCGCGTGGGATCTGCTGCAACTCGGAGATGAACCGCAGCTCGTGGCGGAAGGGGACGTATTCGCCGAACGGAACGAGGTGGCGCTTCGCGTAGGTCGCGACGAGATGGCCTTCGGGGTCGTAGAGGAGGTCCTGGTTGATCGCGCGGCCGTCGGGGGCGTCGGCAACCGCGTTCGCGAGCACCGCGGTGTGTAGGCGGGTGGCCGTTGCGGCGAGGTTCTCGCTGAGCCAGGGGTCCTGCCGCGGGTCTTCATCGAGGCTCGACTCGGGGAACACGACGAGGTCGTAGCGGCCCTCGAGGGTCGACGCGAGTCGGAAGTGGCTGCGGGGCAGGTAGCGGTTGTCGATCTCGGCGGGCGTGAGATCGCGGTCGAGGTCGTTGCCCTGCAGGATCGCGACGTGCAACGTCCCGGACGCGCTCGGCCGGAGTGCGAAGGCGGACGCGATCGCGGTCACCACGACCACCCCCGCGACGGTACCGGCGGCGACGATGCGTGCGCGCACCCGTCGGCCGGTCACGAGGTCGAGGAGCGCGGCGTTCAGCGCGACCACGGCGAACGACACGAGCGTGAGCCCGCCGAGCGCGGCGAGCGAGCGGGCCGGCGCGACGTCGTGCATCGCGTATCCGATCTCGCCCCACGAGAACCCCTGGAGTGGGAAGCGCGCGACGACCGCGTCGGCGATCACCCAGAGCGCGGCGACGAGCAGCGGGCTGCGAAATCCGGAACGGGCGAAGCGCGCGATCGCGGCGCCCGCCGCGGCCCAGTACGCGGCGAGCACGGCGACGAACGGTACGACCGCGACGGCACCGAAATACCAGACCCAGGAGACGAGCAGCCCGTAGTAGACGACTCCGGCGACGAACGCGAGCAGCGCGGCGAACCGTGGGGACGCGTCACGCCACGCCCAGAACAGCGGGACGAGTGCGACCAGTGCGAGCAGCCCCGCGTCGATCGGCGGTCGGGAGCAGGCCAGCAGCGCGCCGCTCGCCGCGGCGGCGGCGAAGCGGGGCAGCCGGCGGTCGGTCACACGCAGTCGCGGCAGAGCATCCGCGCCTCGTCGGCGAGTTGGTTGCGCGGGAGCACGAGGAAGCAGCTGGAGCAGAGGAACTCTCCCGGGCGGCGAGGCATGATCTTGGTCCCCCCTTCGCCCCGATCGTCCGGTTCGGCTTCCTCGTCCTCTTCGTCTTCGAGGCCCGCGGCTGCGGTGCGCTCGCGCAGCACCACATCGAGGGCCTCCTCGACGTCGTCGGGGTGCAGCTCCTCGTCGAGGTCGAGGACGTCGTCGTCTTCCTCTTCGGGTTCCTCGACCACCGGCGTCGCGACGGGAACCTCGACCACCGCGACGTCGCCGGTGGTCGCGTCGTCGGCGGCCGTCTCCTCGTCGTCGAGGACGTCGTCGTCGAGGACGTCGTCGAGCTCGTCGTCCGCTTCGAAGTCCTCGTCGAGGTCCTCGTCGTCGATCTCGGGCTCGTCGTCGAAGTCGTCGTCACTCATCCAGGGCGGCCTTCCGAAACAACTGCGCCAGTGCGGTTCCCGAGGGTCCCGTGGCATGGACCGGGCACCCGAACCGCCACGCTTCCCGCCGTATTCCGGCCGGCAGCGCCGGAGCGAGCGCGGGAGTATAACGCCGGCTCTCGGGCATGCCTCGCACTGTGGTGCATGCCGGCCGCCGCGCACCCGCCGGCGCCGGCGCGGGGCGGCGCGACCGGGCGGCGGGTTGTATGACGGACGGGTCCAGGAGACCGGTGGGGCCGCTGGGTGGCCCGGCCTGCGAGACGGCAGGCGGGTTATCGCAGCGTTCTCTACTGTGCCTCCTGGACCTCCGCCCTTGCCCCTCGCCCTGCCCCGCTCGGGCGACACACCTCTCGCATCCGAGACCGGCATGTTGCTTGCCGGCGGCGGCGCTCACGGGCGATGCGTAGTGAGCCTTACGGGAGCGGGCGCTGTCAAGCCGTCGACGCGTCGCGCTGACCTGCGTCGACGCGCGTCGATGCAGGTCAGCGCGACGCACGATTCGGCGAACTTTTTCGGCCCGTGCGCGCGCGGTCGCGCGTGTGGTGTTGGACGCCGCGCGCACCGCAGGAGAACGACGCGCGCGTGCGGTCAGGCTTCGTTCGCGCGCGCGTGTGCGGCGTCGCGCGTCGCGGTCCGCCGAGCCTCTGCCGCGCGTTCGGACGCGAGTCGCTCGAGCTCGTAGGTGTGGTGATCGACATGACGCATGGCCGCCGCGATCGCGCGGTGCCCGGCCTGTTCGGCGATGAGCCGGTGCATCTCCTGCACGATCCTGCGGTACGACGGATGACCTTGCGGCGAGCTGCGGAGCTCCAACACGTGCATGGCCTCACGAGCGTTCATCTGCATCGTGTAGCGCATGCGGTACGCGAGCGACACCGCGTACGGTGCCTGCACGGGAAACGCGCTGGCGAGGTCGTCGTGGAGTGCAGCCGAGCGCGCGAGAGCGGCCTCGAACGGTGCCTGCTGTCCGGCTTCGAGCACCGACTCGGGGACCTCGTACCCGTGACGGGGCGTGAGCGTCTGCCACTCGATCGTGAGCATCCGGTGCCGTTGTAGATCGCGGAAGGCGCCGTAGTCGCCGAGCACGTCGAAGCGGTATCCGGTGCGCTCGAACGCGCGGCCGGGCTTGTGCCGCCGGTTGCGCCGCTCCCCCACGTACGCGGTGAGCAGCGCCACCCTCTCGTCGACACCGAGGCGCCGAATCCGGTCGAGGATCTGGGCCTCGGGTGCGCGTGCGTACGGGTAGCAGATGGCCGCGAGCACCTTGTTCTCGCCGTCGGGATCCCAGTCGAGGAGGGTGACCTCCGACGCGGCGGCGGGTTCCTCGGACGCGAAGAGTCGTTCGACGACGGCCTGGGTCTGCGTGCGCGTCGACTCGAGGTACGCGATCCACTCCCCGCCGCGCTCGGGCCGCTCGATGCGTGACAGGAACGACGGAATGACCTTGCGTAGCTCCTCGAGCATCATCTGCGCGTACTCATGCGCCTCGGGCAACGGGTGCGCGAGGAGTCGCAGGAGCAACGCCTCGAACGCCTGGCCGGTGCCGTATATCCCGACGTTGGAGATGGTCGCGGCGGGCAGGATCCCGCGGACGGAGTCGCATGCCTTCGCCTTGATCGTCTGCTTGTAGACGAAGTCGGAGTCGGCGGGGTCCTTCGGGTACCGCGCCCGGGCCCAATCGGACATTGCGGGCAGGAGATCGCGGTACGTGTCGAACAGCGAGTCCATCTCGCCGACGTAGCGGGTACCGAAGCGCGACTCGCACACCTGCGGGTCGCGGAAGTAGCGGTAGCGGCCGCCGAGGCGCGAGTCGTACGGGATGTAACGCGTCGACTGCTCGAGGTACGCCATGAGCCGGCCGCGTTCGAGCACCTTTGTGAGCAGGTTCGATGCCTGCTCACACGCGAGGTGCACACCGCCCAGCTGGGCGACGGAGTCGTCGCCGTACTCGAGGAAGACGCGATCGTAGAGTTGCTCGGCGCGCCGCAGCCCGACACTCGCGTCGACGGTGAGGTCGCCGCTCAGATCGAGGTCGCCGACGAACTCGTCGAGGAAGAGCCGGCGCAGGCTCTTGTCGGAGCGCGAGTAGCGCGCGAACAGCGCGCCTTTCACGACCTCGGGGAGATTCGTGAGCGCGAACACCGGGCGGTCGATGTTCGTGAAGTACGGGCGGAGCTTCGCGATCTCGTCGTCGGTGAACTGCTCGGCCACGTACAGCATGGGTCGCCGATGGTACCGGCGCGCGGTCGCGGGAACGCGGGATGCTTGGAGCGCGTCTGCTCCGGGCCGCGCCGGGTCAGACCAGGAGGCGGTAGCGGGCCGGGAGCAGGCGGCAGCGCACCGTGGTGGTCGCCTCCGCCGGCCGGCCGTCGATCTCGAGCGGCAGTGGCCGAGCGGCGCGAACGTCGATCTCGACGGCCGTGCGGGTGACGATGCGTGGATGCGGGAGGTGCACCCCGGTCGGCAGCCGGACTCGCATCGGCCGCCGCTCTCGCCGGGCCAGCCGGTAGACGTGCACCTCGGCCCGGCCGTCGCCGGGGTGGCCGCGGGGCACGAGGTTGGTGTTCCGGAGCCACTGGCCCGTGGCGAGCACCACGGTCGTGACCGCGTCGAACGCCTCGACCCGGCGGTCGGTCTGCAGCGTGACCCGCGTGCTGCGGTCGGTCGCGCGCAGGTGGTCGGGAGCATGCCCGAGCACGACGACGTTCGTGGCGATCCGCTCGTCGGCGAGCTCGAGCACGTCCATCGGCAGCGCGACCCCCCGCCGCGCCATCCCGGCCCTCAGGCCGAGGGTGTGGGCGAGATCACTGTCGTCGGCGGGCTCGAACTGCACGAGCATCCCGGGTCGCCCCGCGCGCACGGCGGCCGCGAGCGCGGCGTCGTCGCCTTCGACGACGGCGTCGGGTGGTCCGTCCGCGGGTGAGCCCCACGGTCGGCCCGGGACGACGCTCACGACCACGATGCCGGCACGGGCCGCGGGCGGGACGCCCCGGCCGTCGCGGCCGTCACGGCGCGCCGACCGCACTCGAAGCGGCGATCACGCCACGGGAGCAGCCGTCGGCCGCCGCCCGCGCGGTCGCCGCCGTCGCCGCGTTCGGCGCGACCGTGCCGATCTGGCGCAACAGGTCGATGCACTGCTTGACGGTCCGGACGAAGTCGCCGCCCGTCAGCTCACCGTCATCGAGAACGGTCGAGAGGTCGTCGCCCTCCACCCACCCGTACACGAGCGGCGCGAGCCCGGGATCGGGCTGGCGGGTCTCGGGCAGGCGGCCGTCGCGTTCGGAGAGCACGAGGTCGCGCCAGATCCGCTCGATGCCGCGGGCCCGCTTCGCCACGCGCGCGGTCGGCCAGTGTGCGGGTGGCCCGACCGAGTCGGCGTCGGGCCCGCGCCGCTCGTACGTGAAGCACGACACGACCGCGGCCATCTCGGACGCGTCGAGGTCGTCGAGCTGACCCTCCCGCAGCGACTCCGCGACCACGAGATCGGACTCGGTGTAGAGCCGCGCGAGGAGGAGGCCCGCGTGGGTGAGGGTCCAGCCCTCGACGTAGCCCCAGGCCTCGAGGACGGCGAGCACGCGATCCAGCTGGCGGGCGAGGCTGTCGGTGCGGCCCGCGATGCGGCGTTCCTGGCGTGCGATCTCGCGCTCGAGGCGGTCGGCCGCATTCGCCGCGCGCAGGACGCGGCTGCGCTCGGGTGCGGTCGCGAGCGGATGCTCGGCGAGGCGGCGCTCCAGCTCGTCGACGCGCGTAGCGGACAGATCGGGTGCCTCGGTGTCGGTGTCGTCGACGCGGAGGCGGCGCAGCGCTTCGGCGGCGGCGCGCTGGAAGCGTGCGTCGTGGGGTCGGAAGGGCCGGGGCAGCTCGATCGTCGCGACGCGGCGGGCGCGGTCGCGGAAGTCTTCGGGACCGAGGCGCACGAGATCCCGGTCCTCGGTGATCGCGAGCACGCGGGTACCGCCGCGGCCGCGGTCGTGGCGGAGCACGACGACGCGTCCACCCCGCCGGGACGCGGCGATGACGTCGCCGGGGCGTAGCGCCTCGAGCCGGGCCGGCCGGGCGGCGGCCGCGACGCGTCGTGCGGCCTCGAGCTCGCCCGCGATGGCGCGGTACTCCTCGACGTCGCCGTGCTCGCTCGTGGCCGCGGCCTGCTGCCGGCCCAGCAGCTCCCGGTTGTGCACGAGGAGGCGTTCGAGCGCGACGACGTCACGGTCCGCGTCGTACTGCGCGAACGAGAGATTCAGCAGATGCCGCGCCTCTTCGGGCCCATAGCGCCGCACGAGGTTCGCGGCCATGTTGTAGGTCGGCCGGAACGACGACTTGAGCGCGTAGGTGCGCCGGCTCGCGAGGCCGGCAACCTGGTCGAAACGGACGTAAGGGTTCCAGAGCACGACGACGTAGCCGACGTCGTCGATCCCCCTCCGGCCCGCGCGCCCGGCGAGCTGCGTGTACTCCCCCGGCGTCAGGAACTCGTGGTGCTCGCCGGTGAACTTCGAGAGCTTCTCGATCACGACCGAACGCGCCGGCATGTTGATGCCGAGGGAGAGCGTCTCGGTCGCGAACACGACCTTCGCCAACCCGGCGGTGAAGGCCTCCTCGACGGCCTCCTTCATCGGCGGCACCATGCCCGCGTGATGGGCGGCGAAGCCCGCGAGCAGGCCTCCGAGCCACGCGTCGTATCCGAGCGCGTCGAGATCGTCGGCATCGAGGGCGGCGGTGTGCGCCTCGGCGATGTGCTGGAGCTCGCGTGCCTCGGCAGCGGTCGTGAGCCGGAGCCCTGCGGCGACGCACTGCTCGACGGCGGCGTCGCAGCCGGCGCGGCTGAAGACGAACGTGATCGCGGGGAGCATGCGCTCGTCGGCGAGCCGCTCGACGACCTCCTCCCGCCACGGCGTGTACAGCCTCCCGCGGCGCCGGCCCGGCGGGCGCGGGCCGCGCGACCCGCTCTGGTCGAGGCGCGTCGCCTCGGGATTCGGGCGGAGCTCGCCCTCGGGCCCCTCGACGAAAGTCGGCAGCAGGTGGAGTCCCTCGCTCCCGCGATCACCGACCGCGTACAGGTGCACGAGGTCGACGGGCCGGGTCTCCTCGATCACGGCCGTCGTGTCGCCGCGCACGGTGCGGATCCAGTCGGCGACCTCCTCCGCGTTCGAGACCGTCGCCGACAGGCACACGAGGTCGACGCTCGGTGGCAGGTGGATGATCACCTCTTCCCAGACCGCGCCGCGGTACCGGTTCTGGAGGTAGTGAACCTCGTCGAGGACGACGTAGCGCAGTCCTTCGAGCGTCGGCGAGCGCGCGTAGATCATGTTGCGCAGGACTTCGGTCGTCATCACCACGACCGGCGCCTCGCCGTTGATCGAGTTGTCGCCGGTGAGCAGTCCCACCTGCGATGCACCGAGCTCGCGCCCGAAGTCGGTGTACTTCTGGTTCGACAGCGCCTTCAGGGGAGTCGTGTAGAAGGCCTTGCGGCCCTGCTGGAGCGCGAGCGCGACCGCGTACTCGGCGACGAGCGTCTTGCCGGACCCGGTGGGCGCGGCGACGAGCACGGAGCTGCCGCCGTCGAGTGCGTCGAGCGCCCGGCGTTGGAAGTCGTCGAGCGGAAAGGGCCGGCCCGCCTCGAACGCCGCGCGCGCGACACCGTCGGTCACGGGTCAGGGAGTCGATGTCGTCGTCGCGGCGGCGGTCGTCGTGGGAGTGCCGCCCGCGGTGGTCGTCGCGGCCGCCTTCGTCGTGGTGGTCGCGCCGGCCTTGGTGGTCGGCGTCGTCGCGAAGGTCGGCGGCGGGGTGATCGTGCGCACGATCCCGTCGGGCCACACCATCGCGGCCACCACCGCGACGGCCGCGATGGCGACCACCCAGACTCCGAGCACGACGCGACGATCGCGCCGGATCTTCGACGCGGGGCGCAGCACCGCGTACGCGGCGGTCAGGACTGCGGCGATGGCGAGACCGATCAGCCACGACGCGCGCGGCTGGCGGTCGGCGACACCACCGGGCCGCAGGATCCAGATCATGAAGACGGTGCCGGCGACGATGCCGGCGCCGACGGCGACCGCGGTGACGAGCTCGCGGCGCGAGCGCGGCTGACGGTATTGCTCGCGACGACTGCGCTGGCGCGCGCCGGGGCTCGTCATCGCTTCAACGCCCTTCCGATGAGAATCACGATCTCGTAGAACAGGTACATGGGGCCGGCCATGAAGAACAGCGAGTAGGGATCCTGGCTCGGCGTGATCACCGCCGCGAAGGCGAAGATCCCGACGATCGCATGCCGACGGTAGTGGCGCAGGGTCGACGTCTTCAGGACCCGCGCCAGAAGCAGGAACATCAGCACGACCGGGAACTCGAACGAGAGTCCGAAGGCCACGATCATCAGGGAGACGAACGTCAGGTACTTGTCGGCCGCGAAGAGGGGGCCGAGGCTGTTCCCGCCGATGCCGATGAGGAAGCCGAGGGCCTTCGGGAACGTCAGCCAGGCGATGTAGCCGCCGAGCGCGAACAGCAGGACGGACGACACGATGAAGGGGATCGCGTAGCGCTTCTCCTTCGGGTTGAGCCCGGGTGTGATGAAGCGCCACATCTGCCAGAGCACGACCGGCAGCGCGAGGACGAAGCCCCCGTACGTCGCGACCTTGAGCCGAACGATGAACGGCGCCAGCGGGTCGGTGACGATGAGATCGCAGCCCTTCGGCCCGCACGTGCCCCGGTTCTTCGTCGCCTCCGTGTACGGATGCGAGAGGAAGTGCAGGATCCGGTTGTAGACGAGGAACGCGACGATCGCGCCGATCACGATGGCGATGATCGAGATCACGAGCCGACGCCGCAGCTCGGTGAGGTGCTCGACGAGCGTCATGCGTCCGTGGTGGGACGCGCCGTCCTCGGTTGCGGCCACGGTCGGATGCGTTCCTAGCTGAAGGTTCCGCCGGAAAGGCCGTCGATGCCGCCGCCACCGGGATCGTCGGCGGCGTCGGGTGCCGCGGAGACCGCGGAGTCGGTGGGTGCGGCCGTGCGGGCCTCGTCTCCCAGGTCGGGTTCGACCGTGGGGAGCGGCCGAGGCGGAGGCGTCGGGGTGGGCGCCACGACGTCGTCGAAGACGGTGCGGATCTCGTTCTGGACGGTGTCTTGCACCTTGCGAAGCTCGCGCAGCGCCCCGCCGACCTGGCGACCGACCTCGGGGAGCTTCTTCGGGCCGAACACCAGCAGCGCGATGACGAGTACCACCAGGATCTCGGCGGGGCCGAGACTCATCGGCTTCCTTTCGCTGGATCTCGCGCCGATGCTACCGGGACGCCTCGTCGGTTCCCGGACGTGCGAGCACGCGGCGGCCCGCCGCGGCCCGGCCGGTGTCGCGGGCGGCGAGGCGCACCATGCGCTCGACGTCGACGCGCACGAGCTCGAACGATTCGCGGGTGGGGCCGATCTCGTTCGCCACGCGATGCAGCGCGACGGCGAGCAGCACGACGCAGGCGGCAACTTCGAGGAGGACGAGCCCTCCGATCGACCACACGGGGGCCGAGCCTAGGCGGCTCGCCGTCAGCGATCGATGCCCGGCCGCGTGCGCTCGAGCTCGCGCATCCAGTCGCCGCGCTCGAGGAGGAGGTGGAAGTCGAGGATGTCGTCGGGCGTGAGGGGGGCACCCGAGTAGTGACCCTCGCGCAACTCGGCGGGGAGCCTCCAGACCTGCTTGCGCACGCCGCTCGAGACGAGCAGCTCGATGATCCGGGGGCTGGCGTCCTTGGTGACGGGTCGCTCGCATTCAGGGCAGGAGAACCAGTACGAGCCCCGGTCGTCGTCCGCGCACACGCGTACCGTGAGCTCCGACGAGCTGAGCTGAACGTCACCGCACGTCGGGCAGTTCGCTCTGATCGTGGTCACCGCTGGCCTCCCCGTCCCTTTCCTTCGACCCGTCCCCGGGAGTGTCTTTCCTTCGGCATCTGGTCCGGTCGGCTTGAGGTTCGGGCGGAGGGACCTCTGTCATGTTCACGGCGCGTGGGAGGATGAGAGCCTTGGAGCCGATCACGTTCGCGCACCGTGGCACGCGTCTCGAGGAGCCGGAGAACACGATCCCGGCGTTCCGCCGGGCGCTGTCAGCGGGGGTCCGAGGCCTCGAGAGCGACGCCTGGCGCTCTGCCGACGGCGAGGTCGTACTGGTGCACGACGGCAGCGTCCGGCGCGGCCTGCGCCGGCTCAAGGTGCCGGCGACGACCGCTTCGGAGCTGGCGGAGCTCGGAATCCCGCGCCTCGCCGAGCTCTACCAGGAACTGGGCACGGCATACGAGCTGTCGATCGACGTCAAGGATCCGGCGGTCGTCGAGCCGATGCTCGCGGTGGCCGCCGCCGCGGCGGCGACCGACCGGCTGTGGCTGTGCTCACCCGACGTCGCGCTGCTGGCGCGCCTGCGCGACTCGACGAGCGCGAAGCTCGTGCACTCCGACCGACGCGACCACATCCGGACGCCGCTGGAGCGGCACGCGTACGAGCTCGCCACGGCCGGCATCGACGCGATGAACATGCACCACAGCGACTGGAGTGCGGGACTGGTCGCGCTCTTCCATCGCTTCGGCGTGAACGCGTTCGCGTGGGACGTCCAGGAGGTTCGGCACCTGCGCGCGGTGTTGCGCATGGCCGTCGACGGTCTCTACTGCGACCGCCCCGACCGGATGGTGGCGACGGTGAGCGAATGGGCGGTCGCCGACGGCAAGGGTGCTACAGGAAGCCCAGGCGGCTGAGCGGCCACATCTTCACGAAGGCTCGCCCGATGATGGTCGAGCGCTTGATCGGTCCGAAGACGCGTGAATCGGACGAATAGGTGCGGTTGTCGCCCATCATGAAGTAGCTGTTCGCCGGGACGACCGTTCGCGGCAGGTTGTCGGTGCGCGTTCCCTTGGGGAGATACGGCTCCTTCAGCAAGCGGTCGTTCACGTAGACCTGGCCGTTGATCGCCTGGATCGTGTCGCCCGGCAGCCCGACGACGCGCTTGACGAGATCCTTGATCTGCGCGGTGCGTTCGTCCGGCGGTGCGCTGAAGACGACGATGTCGCCGCGGTGCACCGAGTGCAGGTGATAGCTGAGCTTGTTGACGAGGACGCGGTCGTGCACCTTCAGGGTCGGGTCCATCGACGCCGACGGGATGTAGAACGCCTGGAACAGGAACGTCTTGATGACGATCGCGATGACGAGCGCGCCCGCGATGAGCAGCACCCACTCGATCGTCTGGCGCATGCCGTTCGAGCGTTTGCGGGCTTTCGCCGTGGTCGGTGCAGGAAGAACGTCGTCGCCCGCCGTCTGCACGGCGGCGGCACCCGCCGGTTGCTCGACGTCGGCTCCCTCGGTGTCGTCCACGGCGGCGATCCTCTCACGTCGGCACCGCCGATCGGTACCAGCTCTGGTTCAGCGCGACGTCGCCGCGACGTCGCCGCGGCTGCGCGATCGCGCGCGAAGCGCTCAGCGACGGTAGCGGTCGGCGATGCGGCCGGCGGCATCCCTCCCGACGTCGCTCAGCTCCGAGGGATCCTCGACGCGGGCCTCCGGGCCGACACTCAGCAGCAGCCGGGCGAGCCACGTGGGCTCGCTGACGGCGAGCCGGACGCGCAGCCGGCCGTCGTCTTGCTCGTCGACCGCTTCCACCGGATAGCTCTCCGCGACCCACGTCGCGCTCGAAGGAAGACTGAGCGTGACGCGTGGGTCTTCGGCACGCGGTCGGTACACGTCGCCGGGACCGAGCGTCGACGGCACGGCTTCGAAGTGCTCTCCCGTCGCGCGCACCGCGCGGATGCGATCGACGCGGAACAGCCGGTCGTCGCGCGCGCGATGGCACCACGCGTCGACGTACCACTCCCCCAGCGCGAAGAACACGGAGCGCGGATCGATTCGGCGGGTTGTCGTCTCGTCGCGCCCCGCCGACCAGTAGTCGACCTCGATCCGCTCGGCGTGTTCGGCCGCGGTCCGGACGGCTTCGAGCGCTTCGGGCGCGTCGATCGCGACGTCGACGCCCGGGAGATCGAGCGCGGCCTCGAGCTTCGCGAGCGCGGTCGCGAGCGGACCGAACGGATCGGAACCCGGTACCGCGAGCAGCGCGCGACCTGCTGCGAGCAGGGCGAGACCCTCGCCGGGATCGAGGCGCAGGGGCCGGCGGAAGTAGTCGGCGAGACGGATCGTGACGGTGTCGCCGTCGGCGTCGACGTCGATGTACTCCGCGGGCGAGTACGGCGGGACGCCGATCATCAGGACGAGATCGAGATCGGATTCGAGCTGCTCGGTCGAGATGCCGAACCGCTGCGCGATCTCGGCCTTTGAGCTGCCGGGGTGGGCGACGATCCATGGCACCAGCGCGAGGATGCGCGCGAGCTCGTGCTCCGCCAGCGGACGGCTCATCGCTGCGGCTCCGTTGCGAAGGCGCCGAGCCAGGCGACGAGCTCGGCGCGCAGATCCGGTGGGTCGAGGATCTCGGCGTGGTCGAGGAAGCCGAGCACGAAGGAGCGAAACGCCGGGCGGTTCACGACGAGGAACTCCGCGACGATCGATCCGTCGGCGCGTTCCTCGATCACCCGGTCGGCGCGCTCGGCGACCTCGCCGGCATGGTCGGCGTCGGCGAGGAGCCGCACCGCGACCGGAGCGTCGTCACCGAAACGCCAGGGCTCGCGGTCGAGCGACGCGTCGGCGGAGAAACGCTCCGGGACGGTGAACGCGTCGGGCGGCCCGAGGGTGACGTCGTCGGCGAGGCGGTCGGCTCGGAACGTGCGCATCGCCTCGCGACCGCGGTCGTAGCCGACCAGGTACCAATGGCCCCGCCGGGCGGCGAGTCCCCACGGCTCGACCGTCCGGCGTTCGCCTCGGTACTCGAAGGTGACGACGCAACGCCGGCGGAAGGCCTCGAAGAGCGCGGGCAGCGCCGGCGCGAGCGGGAGCGCGGCGATCGGCGGTGCCTCGGTGCCGGCGCGCCCCCGAGCTTCATGAGCGCGCCGTGCCCCGACGTGTCGCCGAGCAGCACCGCGCTGACCGCGACGTGCAGCGCGGCCGTCTCCTCGGCGGTGAGGTCGAGGACGGGCAGGAAGTACTCCTCGGGCGGGACGCGGTATCCCTGCTCTCCGCTCGGCAGGTTCTCGACGACGACGGGAACGCCCATCGCGCGCAGCGTCTCCTTGTCGCGCTCGAATGCGCGCCGGTACGCGACCGCTTCGGGCGGGTATCCGCTGACCTGACGGACGAGCTCGTCACGCGTGAGCGCGCGGCGCGTGTCGAGGAGGCACGCGAGCAGGTTCAGGATCCGCTCGACGCGGTTCGGTCCGGAGCTCACGCCGGGTCCCGTGTGATGTGGCGCGCGCCGAGCACGCCCGCGGCCGCGCCGGCTTGGAAGAGGACGGGATCCGCAGCCGCGGGACGGCCCATCGACTCGATCTCGAGGCCGTGTCGCGCGAAGAGGCCGAGGATGTCGGGCGGCTCGACCGCGACGACCTCGTGGCGCTCGTCGATGCCGGCCGCGCGCAGATCGTCGCGGAGCCGCTGCTCGTGCTCGCCTCCGACGGCCGGGAGCGCCACCAGCGCCCGCGAGTGGCACGCGATCGTGAGGGCGGTGAGCGTGTGGTGCGAGACCCCGCGGTGGCGCTCGCGCGGGTCGGCGAACGACGCGCGCACGCACGCGATCGGCACGCCCCCGAGGCCGTTCGCGGCGTCGAGGATCGGACCGAGCTCGATGCCGGAGAATCCGAGGCGGGTTCCGGTTCCGACGATGCCGGGCCCCATCACGACGACGGCGACGTCGGCGGCCGCGAGGTGCCGAGCGACCGCGAGGGCGGAGTGCAGCGACACGGCTTCGTAGTCGCCGCCGAATGCGTGCCCGCACGTGATCGTCACGTCGATGAGCTCGCGGACCTGGAGGGCGGCGACGAGATCGGACAGGACCAGCGGCAGGGCCGCACCGTCGGTCATCACGTACGCGACGCGGGCGTCGGGGCGGGCGGCCTTCAGTGCGACGGCGATCGCGGGGAGCTGGCTGTGCAGGGCGGCGGCGACGACGGGCAACCCGTCGATCGCGACGATCTCGGTGAGCTCGGCGGCGCCCTCCTCGGCGCTGCCGACGTCGGTCTGCAGGCTCGTGTAGCGCGCCTTCAGGATGTGGCCCGGGCCGGGCTCGTGCCACTCGGTGCGCTCGAGGTTCCAGTGCACGACGTGCCAGCCGCCGGTGCCGAGTCCGAGGTCGACGGCGGTGGTGTTGACGATGACGCGGCTTCCGGTCGCGACGTCGCCGGTGAGCATCGTGAGCACGTACGCGGGCTCCGGAGCCGCGGTGCCCATCTCCACGAGGACCCGTTGCAGCCCGGGTCGGGCTTCGAGCACCGTCGCCACGGTGCCAACGCGAAACGACGGCACGCGGCGCAGGCTACCGACTCCCGTTCCCACCCGACCCAGCGAGCGTTGGAGACGGAGCGAGCCGGAGGCGCTGCTGGAGCGCAGCGTGTTTCCGCGCGGTGAGCGGAGCGACTGGAGGGAGCGCAGTGAACTCGCCAGCGAGCGTCGGAGACGGAGCGAGCCGGAGGCGCTGCTGGAGCGCAGCGTGTTTCCACGCGGTGAGCGGAGCGACTGGAGGGAGCGCAGTGAACTCGCCAGCGAGCGTCGGAGACGGAGCGAGCCGGAGGCGCTGCTGGAGCGCAGCGTGTTTCCACGCGGTGAGCGGAGCGACTGGAGGGAGCGCAGTGAACTCGCCAGCGAGCGTTGGAGACGGAGCGAGCCGGAGGCGCTGCTCCGGCGAACAAGCGAGCGAGAAGTTATAGCGAAGCGATGAGGCGTTCGACGCGCTCGTCGCGCGACTTGAAGGGGTCCTTGCACAGCACGGTGCGCTGGGCCTGGTCGTTGAGCTTCAGGTGCACCCAGTCGACGGTGTAGTCGCGCTTGCGTTCCTTGGCCCGGCGGATGAACGCGCCGCGCAGGCGCGCCCGCGTGCTCTGCGGCGGCGTGGTGACGGCTTCGGTGATCTCTTCGTCGGTGACGATGCGTTCGACGGCGTTGCGGTGCTCGAGGAGGTAGTAGAGCGACCGTTCCTGCGAGACGTCGTGGTAGGAGAGGTCGATGAGGGCGACGCGTGGATGGGTGAGCGGGAGGTCGTGGCGGGCGCGGTAGGCCTCGATGAGGCGGTGCTTGATGACCCAGTCGACTTCACGGTCGAGCGCGAACGGGTCGTCTTCGAGATGCGTCATCACGTGCTGCCACATGTCGAGCGCCTGCTGCTCGAGCGGCGGCAGACCCCGCCGCTTCGCGAATCGCAGCGCGCGGTTGAGGTATTCCGCCTGGATCTCGACGGCGGAGAGCTCCCGACCGTTCGCGAGCCGCACGCGGCGGCGACAGGTGACGTCGTGGCTGATGTCGCGGATCGCGCGGATCGGATTCTCGAGGGTGAGGTCTCGCCACGGTGCGCCGTCTTCTTCGAGCATGCGCAGCATGATCGACGTCGCGCCGGTCTTCAGGAACGTCGAGTACTCGCTCATGTTCGAGTCGCCGACGATCACGTGCAGCCGGCGGAAACGCTCGGCGTCGGCGTGGGGTTCGTCGCGCGTGTTGATGATCGGCCGTGAGCGTGTCGTCGCGGAGGACACGCCCTCCCAGATGTGCTCGGCGCGCTGAGCGATGCAGTACATCGCTCCACGCGCGGTCTGCAGCACCTTCCCTGCACCGGCGTAGATCTGGCGGCTCACGAGGAACGGGATGAGCACGTCGGTGAACTTCGAGAAGTCGCCGTCGCGCTCGACGAGGTAGTTCTCGTGGCATCCGTAGGAGTTGCCCGCGGAGTCGGTGTTGTTCTTGAAGAGGTAGACCTCGCCGCGGATGCCCTCTTCGCGCAGCCGCTGCTCGGCGCTCTGCACGAGGCTCTCGAGGATCCGCTCCCCGGCTTTGTCGTGGACGACGAGTTCGCGGATGGAGTCGCATTCCGGCGTCGCGTATTCGGGGTGGCTGCCGACGTCGAGGTACAGCCGCGCCCCGTTCTCGAGGAACACGTTGCTCGACCGACCCCACGACACGACCCGCCGGAAGAGGTAGCGGGCAACCTCGTCGGGGCTGAGCCGGCGTTGGCCGCGGAGCGTGCAGGTGACGCCGTACTCGTTCTCGAGCCCGAAGATGCGCTTCTCCATGCGCCTCGGAGTGTACGGGTGCCGGGGAGGGGTACTGGTTCGTACACTCCTGGGTCGTGGCGACCATGACGAGGCTCACGAGCGTCAACGGTGCATTCGGTGCCCACGTGCTCGCCGCGCGGCTGGTCGACGAAGGCTTCGACGTCGAGCTGCGCGGCGCGGTCCGCGGCGGGCCGTACGGGCTGAGCGTGGGCGACACCGGCCGGGTCGACGTGTACGTGCCCGAGGACCAGATCGAGGAGGCGAGCTACGTGCTGCTCGTCACCGAGGTCGAGAACGCGCTCGACGACGAGCCGCGCCCCCGGCGCCCGTTCCCGTCACTGCGGGTGATCGCGGCCGCGATCCTGCTCGTGACGATCGTGTTCGCCGTCGCGGCGGGTCGCGCGGTCTTCTGAGCGCGGTCAGCTCGAGCCGAGGAGCGCTTCGAGCTCGCTGTTGCGGAGACGGCGGAACGCGCGTCGGGTGCGGGTGCGGTCGAGGAGCGCGACCTCGAGTTGCTCCGCGCCGAGCGGCTCGCCGTCGGTCGCGAGCACGCTCGCTCCGAGCTTCACCGCGTCGGCGAGACTCATCCCCGGTTGGTACTGCTCTGCGAGCAGCTCGCGGATCGGATCGGCGTTCCCGCCGAGCACCGCGTGGTCGTGTTCGTCCATCACCACACCGTCGTAGAGGATGCGGTACATCGCGTTCGGCGACTCCGTGTCCGCACTGACCTCGGCGACGAGCAGTTCGACCTCGTAGGGCTTCATCTCGTGCGTGAAGATCTGGCCGAGCGTCTGCGCGTACGCGTTCGCGAGCTCCTTGGCGGAGACGTCGTCACGGGAGTACGAGTAGCCCTTGAGGTCGGCGTGGCGGATGCCCGCGACCTTCAGCAGCTGGAACTCGTTGTACTTGCCTACGGCGGCGAACGCGATGCGGTCGTAGATCTCGCTGATCTTCGACAGGGTGCGCGAATCGTTGTCGGCGACGATGAGGACGCCGGCTTCGCATTCGAGGGCGACGAGGCTGCGGCCGCGGGCGATGCCCTTGCGCGCGTAATCGGCGCGGTCCTTCATCACCTGCTCGGGCGAGACGTAGAACGGCATCGTCATTGCGACGCACCTCCCCGCTCCGGGCCTTCGATGGCATTCTGGGCGAGGACCTCGACTTCGGCGTCGCCGAAGGCGTGATATCCGTTCGTGTCGATGCGCGCGACGGTCGGGAAGATGCGACGGACGAGGTCGGGCCCGCCGGTCGCGACGTCTTCGTCGGCGGCCGCGAACAGCGAGCGGATCGCGAGTCGGGCCGCGTCGTCGGCGGAGAGCTCCTCGCGCCAGAGGGCCTTGATCCAGTTCCGGGCGTGCACGCTGCCGGACCCCTGCGTCTGGTAGTCGGCTTCCTCGTAGCGCCCACCGGTGACGTCGTAGCTGAACACTCGCCCGATGTCGCGTGCGTCGTCGTAGCCGGCGAACAGCGGGACGACCGCGAACCCCTGCATCGCGGCGGGCAGGTTCGCGCGCACCAGTTGCGACAGCTGGTTCGCCTTGCCCTCCAGACTGAGGACCTCGCCCTGCACCTTCTCGTAGTGCTCGAGCTGTACCTGGAAGAGCTTCACCAGCTCGATCGCGGGGCCGGCGGCGCCGGCGATCGCGACGCCCGAGAGGTCGTCGGCGGGGAAGACCTTCTCGATCCGGCGGCTGGCGATCATGTAGCCGGCCGTCGCTCGCCGGTCACCGGCCATCACGACGCCGGCCGCGTAGCGGATCGCGACGACGGTCGTACCGTGCGGGATCTCCAAGCCGAGGGCGCCGGCACCGGCGAGTCCGTCGACGGGAAGCGCGGACGGGCGAACCTGACGCAGGAGCTCGACGAACGAGGGTCCGGGGTCGAGGCCCGGCCCGAAGAAGGAAAGCGGGGAGGGCTCGGTCATCGGCGCGGGAGCCTATACGGCTGCCGCGAGGGCTATTGCCCGCCCTTTTGCACGTAATTGCGCACGAAGTCCTCGGCGTTGTCCTCGAGCACCGAGTCGATCTCGTCGAGCAGCTCGTCGATGTCGCCCTTGAGCTTCTCGGCCTTCTCGGTGTCGGGCGCGGCGACCTCGGCGGTCTCCGCGTCGCGCTCCTTCGGCGCCGGCTTCTGCTTCCGCTCCCGCTCGGGCATTCTCGGTTGCCTCCTACGACGCCAGCCGGGCGACGAGATCGGCCGGGGTCGCGCAGTCTGCGAACAATGCTTCGACGTGTTCCTTCGTACCACGCATCGGTTCCATCATCGGGATCCTGCGCAGCGGGTCCGAGCCTACGTCGAGGATGAGACTGTCCCAGTTCGCGGCGACGACGGAGTCCGGCCAGCGGTGCAGGCACGTGCCCCGGAAGTATGCACGAGTCGTGGCCGGTGGTTCGGCCATGGCGGTGAGCACCTCGTGCTCGGTCGTGAGCCGCTCGACCTTGCCCGCCCGCACCAGCCGTTCGTAGAGCGACCGTTCCGGGCGGACGTCGTGGTACTGGAGGTCGAGGAGGTGCAGCTTGGGGTCGTTCCAGCTCAGGTCGTCGCGCTCGACGTAGGCCCGCAGCAGGTTCTCCTTCGTGACCCAGTCGAGCTGGCCGTCGAGGGTGGCCGGATCGCGCTCGAGCGCGGCGAGGGTCGCCTCCCAACGGTCGAGCACCTGCGCGCCGAGCATCTCCCCACCGCACGCTTCGAGGCCGACGTCGTCGGCGTACTTGCGGGCGAGGCGCAGGAACTCCCACTGGGTCTCGAGCGCCGTGCAACGGCCGCCGTCGGCGAGCTCGACGACCGCGCGCAGGGTGGGATCGTGTGACACGGTCCGCATCGCCGCGACCGGTCCGGTGATCGTGAGGTCCTTGTCGATGAAGCCGTCTTCGATCATCGACAGCACGATCGCGGTCGTGCCGACCTTCAGGTAGGTCGCGATCTCGCACAGATTTGCGTCGCCGACGATCACGTGCAGCCGCCGGTACTTCTGCGGGTCGGCGTGCGGTTCGTCGCGGGTGTTGACGATCGGTCGTTTCAGGGTCGTCTCGAGGCCGACCTCTTCCTCGAAGAAGTCGGCCCGCTGGCTGATCTGGAAGTCGACCGGATCGGTGCCGTTCTCGCGCCCGACCTTGCCGGCGCCCGTGAACACCTGGCGGGTGACGAACCATGGGATGAGGTTGCGCACGAGCGCCGCGAACGGCGCGGTCCGGTCGACGAGATAGTTCTCGTGGCACCCGTACGAGTTGCCCTTGCCGTCGGAGTTGTTCTTGTAGACGACGATCTCCTGGCCGGCGGGGAGCAGGTGGCGTGCTGCGTGCATCGAACGGGCGAGGATCCGCTCCCCCGCCTTGTCGGCGATGACGAGCTCGAGCGCGTTCGAGCACTCGGGAGTCGAGTACTCGGGGTGCGCGTGGTCGACGTAGTAACGCGCACCGTTCGTGAGGACCGCGTTGACGAGGTGGGTCTCGATCTCGGGCGGCTGCGCGCCGTCGCGGGCGTAGCCGCGCGCGTCGCGGCCGGGCGACTCGTCGTCGAAGTCCCACCCGATGCGCCGCTGCTCGACGTAGCCGTTGATGAGGAACGACGACGCGAGCACCGGGTTCGGGTCGGCGGTGCCGCGCAAGGCCACGCCGTACTCGGTCTCGATCCCGCAGATCTTCGGGACTGCCACCTGGTCAGCCTACCGCCGCGTGCCGTGCGCACCGGCCGGGAACGATCCCGGCCGGGGGCACAGGTCAGAGGTACTGGCCGGTCGTGATGCGTTCGATCTGACGCCCACCGCGAGCCTCGTCGTCTTTGGCCATGATCGTCCGCACGTACACGATCCGCTCGCCCTTCTTGCCGGAGATCTTCGCCCAGTCGTCGGGGTTCGTCGTGTTGGGCAGGTCTTCGTGCTCGCGGAACTCCTGCTTGATGGAGTCGAGGAGATCCTGCGCGGAGATGCCCCGAGTCCCGCCGGCAATGGTGCGCTTGATCGAGAGCTTCTTCGCGCGTCGCACGATGTTCTCGATCATGGCTCCCGACGCGAAGTCCTTGAAGAACAGGATCTCCTTGTCGCCGTTCTGGTACGTGACCTCGAGGAACTTGTTCTCGTCGCCGGTCGCGTACATCGCGTCGACCGCGACGGTGATCATGTTCGAGACGGCGCGCTCGGGGTCGCCGCCCGCCGCCTTCGTCTCGTCGATCGAGATCGGCAGCGTCGGCCGCAGGTACTGGAGGAAGATCGAACGGGCCGACGATGCATCGGGGCGTTCGATCTTGATCTTCACGTCGAGGCGCCCCGGCCGAAGGATCGCGGGGTCGATGAGGTCTTCGCGGTTCGAGGCGCCGATCACGATGACGTTCTTGAGGCTCTCGACGCCGTCGATCTCGGCGAGCAGCTGCGGCACGATCGTCGACTCGATGTCGGAGGAGATCCCGGTGCCGCGGGTACGGAACAGGGAGTCCATCTCGTCGAAGAAGACGATCACCGGCACGCCCTCTTCCGACTTCTCCCGCGCGCGCTGGAAGATGAGACGGATCTGGCGCTCGGTCTCGCCGACGTACTTGTTGAGGAGCTCGGGGCCCTTGATGTTGAGGAAGTACGAGCGGGTGCGCGCGTTGCCCGTCTTCTCGGCGACGCGTCCCGCGAGCGAGTTGGCGACCGCCTTCGCGATGAGTGTCTTGCCGCAGCCCGGCGGGCCGTACAGCAGGATGCCCTTCGGCGGTTGCAACACGTGCTCCTGGAACAGGTCGGCGTAGAGGTACGGCAGCTCGACCGCGTCCTTGATCATCTCGATCTGGTCGTCGAGGCCGCCGACGTCGTCGTAGGAGATGTCGGGAACCTCTTCGAGGATGAGCTCTTCGACCTCCGGTCGCGGCAGCCGTTCGAGCAGCAGGCCCGAGCGCGAGTCCATCAAGATGTGATCGCCCGCGCGCAGGCGTTGATCGAGCAGTGCGTCCGCGAGCTCGCAGACGCGCTCTTCGTCGGCGCGGCCGATGACGAGCGCACGCGTGCCGTCTTCGAGGAGATCCTTGAAGGTCACGACCTCGCCGCCGAGGTCGTTGCCCCGTGCGAGCACGACGTTCAGCGACTCGTTGAGGACGACTTCCTGGCCGCGCTGGAGACCGTCGACCTCGAGCTCGGGATGTACCGCGACGCGCATCTTGCGACCGGCGGTGAAGATGTCGACGGTGTCGTCGTCGTTGCGCCCGAGGAACGTGCCGTACGCGTTCGGGGGCATCGTGAGCTTCTCGACCTCCTCGCGCAGCGTCGCGATGTGCTCGCGCGCTTCGCGCAGGGTGGCGGAGAGCCGTTCGTTCTGGGAGACGGCCTGGGCGAGCTGACCCTTCGTCTCGAGGAGTCGCTCCTCGAGGGTGCGCACCCGCTTCGGTGCGTCCTGCAGCCGGCGGCGCAGGACGATCACCTCTTCCTCCAGCGACTTCATCGCCTCCTGGAGCGCGGCAACCTGGGCCTCGTACTCGCCGAGACGTCGTTCATGCTCGGGAGCCATCGGAACCACCTCCTGGTCCGGCGACCCTAGCGCCGGGGTTCAGGTGTCTCGGGCAAGTTCCGATACGTTTCTCGGAGGCTCCCCGGGAAGGCTGGATTTCTCACGTTCGCGTGTGATAAATTCACGGGCGACGACCTGCCCCCCGTTTTCTATCGACCTCGAACCCGCGAAGTGAGGATGGACCGATGAAGGTCTGGATCGATCAGGATCTCTGCACCGGAGACGGACTCTGCGAGGAGATCGCGCCCGCTGTCTTCACCCTGCTCGACGACGGCCTCGCCTACGTGAAGGAAGGCGACAAGGTCTTCTCCGACCCGGGAGGGGCCGAAGGCCTGGCCAACATCCCCGCCGGCATGGAAGACGCCGTCATCGAGTCCGCCGAGGAGTGCCCCGGCGAGTGCATCTTCATCGAGGTCGAATAGCGAGCGGTCAATCGACGAGGCAGCCGCCGGTGGAGACCGCCGTCGATCCCGCAGTGGAGAGCACCCTGCGCACCTCGTCACTCGTGAGCGCATAACCGGTGTTCGCGCGGCCGGGGTCGGTCGCGAAGGCGACGCCCACGACCGCGCCCGTCTCATCGACGAGCGCGCCGCCCGAATCACCCGGTTGGAGTGACGCCGCCAGCACGAGCACGTGCCGGCGCGTGTTCGACGTGCGGTAGATGTCGGTTCCCACCGCGACGATGTTCTGCGCGATACGTGCGGGCACGACCGCGAGGGGCCCGCCCTGGGGATGGCCGTAGATCGCCCCGACCATCCCGACGGCCGGCGACTTCATCGGCAGCGGCGCGGCGGAGAATCCCGGCACGGAGAGCACGGCGACGTCGGCGTCGGGGTCGAACGCGACGACCGTCGCCCGCAGGCTTGCGCCGCTCGTGGTCACGACGCTGGTGCGGTGCTCCCCCGCGACGACGTGCGCGTTCGTGACGACGAGGCCGCTCGCGGCGACCCATCCGCTGCCTTCCTGGATGCGACCGCACGCGACCCCTTCCACTTCCACGGTCGACGGGCGTACGCGCGCGTCGACCGCGGCCGGCACGCTGAGATCGGGTGGCGGCCCGGGATCCTCGGGCTTGGTGAAGGGCGCGAGCGCGGAGGGATACGGCGCGTCCGAGACCGCGCGGCCGAGCGCTGCGAACCGTTCGGGTGGCGCGGGCGCGACGTCGTGGAGCCACTTCACGATGGCGGAGTCGCGGCTGGCGCGCGCGGGCCAGCCGTTCGCGGCGACGAGCGCGGGCGTGAGCATCCAGACGAGAACGAGCACGCCGAATCCGCCGAGGAGGGCGCCGGCGGCGCTGTCCCACAAGGCGCGCGGCTTCGCCACGCGAGGGATGAGGCGCGAGATCGTGAGCCCGATCCCCTGCCCCGCACTCGCGGTGAGGAGGAGGAACAGCGCGGCGGCGGTGACGCGACCGTCGGGCTGGTCGCCACCGAACGCGGTGACGACGCGCGACACGAACTCCGCGCCGACGAGCAGGCCGAGTGCGACACCGATCCAGGCGAGCAGTCTTGCGGCGAAGCCGAGCCGGTAACCACCGAAGACCGCGCCGCCGAACACGAGTGCGATCGCGAGGTCGAGCAGGTTCACGAGACGGGCGCGAGCAACCGGCCGTGAGTGAGGAAACCGGTGTGCGCGACCATCCGATGATCGGGTCGGACCGACTGGCCCTCGACGTGCCAGCCCCGGTGCAGCACCTCGAACGTCTCGATCATCCCGAACGGCGACTCCGCCATCTCTTCGCGCAGGCGCGAGACCTGGCCGATGGTCGGGAGGTACGCGAGCACGATGCCACCCGGGCGGAGCGCGCTCGCGGCGTGCTTCACGACGCGCCACGGTTCGGGCAGGTCGAGGAGGATGCGATCGAGACCGGCGACGTCGATGCCGTCGTACACATCGCGGACCTCGACCGTGAGCGGCAGGTCGGTTCCGAGAAACGCCTCGACGTTGCGCTGGGCCTTCGCCGCGAAGTCGGCGCGTAGCTCGTAGCCGTGCACATGTCCCTGCGCACCAACCGCGCGCAGGAGTGCGGTGGTGAGCGCGCCGGACCCGACGCCGGACTCCAGCACCTGGGCTCCGGGGAAGATGTCGGCGGAGATCAGGATCGGCCCGAGATCCTTGGGGTAGATCACCTCCGCGCCGCGGGGCATCTCGAGGACGAACTCGGCGAGCGTCGGGTGTACCGCGACGAGGCGCTGGCCGCGCGTCGTGCGGACGGTGGTGCCGTCGTCGGCGCCGATGAGGTCGTCGTGGGCGACGACACCGGCGTGGGTGTGGAACGAGCCGCCGGCTTCGAGGGTGATGAGGTGACGACGGCGCTTCGAGTCGACGAGCAACACGCGGTCGCCGGCCGCGAACGGTCGGTTCATCGAGTCGTTGCCCGCCGCTCGCGCGCGAGGGCGCGGTCTCGCGACAGGTGCCGCGACGGGGACGTCGCGCGCACGTTCCTGTAGGCGGCAGAACGCGCAGACCTCGCCGCCGGGCGTCGGGGATCCGCAACGCGTGCACGGTTGGAGGTCGGCGCGATCGTCGGCGCCGCTCCCCGCGAAGTTCGCGTGCGCGCGCTCGAGGAACCCGGTGAGGAAAGCGGCCTTCGTCCCGGGTGAGCGGTCCTCGAGCGCGTTCAGCACTTCCTTGTAGCCGAGGTGGCGGTTCCCCTCCGCCATCGGGCACTCCTCGACGATGTAGTCGATGCCCTGAAGCACGCAGTAGGCCGCGGTCTCGCGCTCGCCGAGGCGCACGAGCGGCTTGACCTTGCGGACGAAGCCGGTGGTCGCGGGCAGGATCGGGAACTGGCGCTCGAGATACTCGGTTTCCCAGCGCAGCACGTTTCCGAGCAGGACTGCGGCTTCGTCGTCGAGGTTGTGACCGGTTGCGACCGCGTCGTAACCGCCCTCGACCGCAGCCGAGTTGAACAGGTGGCGTTTGGAGAGGCCGCACGTGCCGCACGGCGACCGGTGCGCGACCTGCGCGCCCTCCGGGACGCCGAACCCGTAGTCGTCACGAAGGTCGATCTCGCGCAGTGGCGCGCCGAGCCGCGTGGCGAAGTCGCGCGCGTACACCGCCGACTCGTGTGAGTAGTCGCCGATCCCGAGACCGAGATAGAGCCCGTCGGCTTCGTAGCCGAGCGCGCGCAGGATGTCCCACGCGGCGAGGGAGTCCTTGCCGCCCGACACGGCGACGAGCACCCGCTCACCCGGTTGCAGCATGTCGTACTGGTCGATCGCGCGGCGCACTTGCTCGCGGCAGTGGTGCAGGAAGCAGTCGCGGCAGAAGGCCGCGTTGTGTCGTCGGATGTCGATGACTGCCGGTTCGCGGCACCGGCGGCACTTCACCGAGCGCCTCCGGACACGACCGGGCGGATCTCGACGACGTCGGAGCCGCCGAGCGGCGCGTCGTGCGTGACGAGCTCGTCGTTGCAGATCACGAGGACCGACTCCGCGACGACGTCGAGGCGAGCGAGCAGCGCGGAGACGGAGGTCGCACCCTCGATGTCGATCTCTCGGCGCGGGTTGCGCAGCACGACCTTCATCGGTGCCCAGGCTACCGGGAGGCCTGCGCCGAGCCGGCAGCGACGGCTCAGGTGCTGCGGGTCTCGATCTCGAAGCGGTCGCCCGGCTTCACGCGGGTGCGGTACAGGACCTCCGGTGCCGGTTTCGCCAGCTTGCGGATCGCTCGTAGCCCGACCGCGCTGATCGCGAGTACCCACCAGGCTTGCGAGCCCGACATGCCGCGTCGGAAGCCGACGCGGATGAGCCGGCGCAGCAACGCGTCCATCAGATGCGCCGGATCTCGAGCACCGTCTGGCGCTTGCGGCCCTTGCGACGCCCGAACCAGTACGCAGCGACGATGACGGCGACGCCGGCGGCGGCCGCGATCGCCACACCGATGCTGCGCGCGGAGTCGACGGTGTCGGAGACGTCGCCGGTGATCTCCCGAAGCTTCGCTTCGAGGTCTTCGCGGGTGATGCGATCGGAACTGCCGTGGCCGTTCGATGTCGACTTGGTGTCGGTGGGACTCATCGAGAGCTCCTCGGGCTGCGGGCCTTCCAGACGGCGCCGGCGACGAGCACGAGTCCGACGATGGTGATGCCGTACGGCGCCCACGTCCAGTTGCCGTCGAAGGCCTTACCAGTCTCCGTCTGCAGCGCGCGGAGGCCGCCGATCGCGAGGAAGCAGACGCCGATCCCCATGAGCAGCGCGCCGGCGATGCCGAAGCCCACGTAGCGCGCGAGCCCCTTGATGGGGTCGATCGTCTCCTGCTTGAAGTACGCGACGAGCAGTTCGCGCAGCTCGCGGATCTGCTCTTGCGGCGATTTGTCGGCCACCCGGGCTCCCGTCGGTTGACGGAGCAGTCTCCCCGCTGACCGGGCAGGACGCAAGCATCGTTGCCGCGCGTCAGGCTGCGCCGGGCGCGGGGACGAGATCGGCCGCAGCCGGTACGCCGGGGTAGGCCGCGACGAGGTGCGCGACATCGACCTGCAACGCCTCGCCGCCGCTCACCGAGAACGAGCCGTTCGCGATGAACGCGAACCGCACCGTCCCCGCCGCCGTCGGGACGACGCCCGCGAATCCGACGACGCCGTTGATGTGTCCCGTCTTCGCGCGCAAGCGCCCTTCGAGCGGATCGCCGTGGAAGCGCAGCGCGAGTGTGCCGGTGCGACCCGCGACCGGGAGTCCGGCGCGCAGCGCGTGGAACCCGTCGTGATCGCCGAGACCGACGGCGGCAACGAGCGCGGCGCAGGTGACGCGGTCGGTCGGCGAGAGGCCGGAGCCGTCGACGAGGTCGACGCCCGCGTTCGGAACGCCGAGGGCGGGCAGGGTCGTCTCGATCGCGTGCAATCCCGCGGCCGTCGTGCCGGTGTGCGCGGCCGCGAGGCCGATCGCGCGCACGAGGAGCTCGGCGGTGTAGTTGTTGCTGACCGTGAGCATCCCCTCGACGATGTGGTCGAGGCGCGGCGACGCGATCGCAGCGATCTGACGCGCCCCGGCGGGCGTCGCACCCATTCGTCGCGGCGGCCCACTCACGGTGACTCCGTGCGCGGCGAGCAGTTCGTGCAACGCCTGCGCGGTCGCGATCGCGGGATCGCTCGCGGGCACACCGGGCGAGACGAAGCCGCCGTCGACCGTGAGCGCGCCGAGCGGACCGATGTCGAAGTGCTCGCTCTCCTTGAGCGACGGGAGGTACCGCAGCGAGTCGTAGCGCGAGTCGTCGACGAGGATCGCGCCCTCGATCGCGTGGATCCCCTTCGCGGCGAGGTCGGCCGCGAGATCGTCGAGCGGGGTGGTCGCTTCGCCGGCCGTCATCGGGTCGGCGGCGATGTGCGCGCGGTATTGCGGTGTCGCGAGCACCGGGTCTCCCCCGCCGACGAGGACGACGTCGCCGTGCACCACTCCCTCGTTGACCGACGCCGTGGTCTGGATGCTGGTGCGGAAGGTGTGGGTGGGGCCGAGCACCTTCAGCGCGACGGCACCGGTCACGAGCTTCTCGGTCGACGCCGGCGCGTAGCCGGTGGTGGCGTCGAGCCGGGCCAGCGGGCCGGCGGGACCATCGACGGCAAGGCACCGGCCGGGCGCGGCGAACGTCGACACACGCTTCGCGAAGCGCTGGCGGCCTGCGAGATCGGTGACGAGTTGGGGAACGCGTCTCGGCGACCATAACCCCGTCGCCGATGCGTGTGACTCGGTTGCCGGCGCCGCCGCCTGCGCGTCGTGGTCGGCGCCCCGGACGACGCCGAGCGCGAGCACGATCGCGCCGATCAGGCAGCTGACCGCGAACGTGCGTGTCGCGGCGCGGCCCCGCCGCGTCAGCATCGTCAGCGCGCGCCCCGGCGGAGGCGGTACCGCGCGTCGAGCCAGAGGAGCTCGAGCGCCCGCACCGCGCGGTTCGCCGAGGCGTAGGCCACCCGCCCGCTCGCGCGCACCGCCGCGGGCCCGGCGTTCGCCGGATCGGCGATCGCGAGCTCCGTCGCGGTGAGGATCGGCTTGCCGGCCGCGGTGGAGATCTCCGCCGCGGCCGCGGCGAAGCGCGCGTCCTGGCGCTCGTGGTACGCGACGATGCGCTCGAGCCCGTGGTCGGGGTAGAAGCCGCCTTCCCGCAGCATGCGGGCCGTGTTCGACTGGATCCCCAACCCGAGGTAGACGATCGCGTCGATGTCGGGGTGGCGGGCGACGAGCTCCAGCACCTCGGGGATCGTGTCGCGCGTCTCTCCCCCGGCGAGGTCGATCGGGTTGTTGCGGCTCCACCGCGGCGGCAGCTTCTCGTCGATCGCGTCGCGCAGGTCGTCGGGGAGCACCGCGAGCTCGAGCGCGGACCGGGAGATCGCGTCCGCGGTGACCACTCCCCACCCACCCGCGGTGGTGACGACGACGGTGCGCGGACCGCGCGGGCGCGGCTGGGTCGCGAACGTCGCCGCGGCCTCGAACGCCTCCTCCACGGTCGCGGCGCGCGTGATGCCCGCCTGGCGGCAGGCGCCGTCGAACACGGCGTCGTCGGTGGCCAGGGAGCCGGTGTGCGACGCCGCGGCGCGCTGACCGCCGGCAGTGGTGCCGCCCTTCAGCAGCACGAGTGGTTGCCGCTGCGCGATCGAGTGGAGCCGTTCGAGCAGCGCGCGGCCGTCGCTGACACCTTCGAGGTAGGCGAGCCCGACCGCGGTCTCGGGATCGTCGGCGTAGAAGTCGAGGTAGTCGGCGACGGTGACCGCGGCCGCGTTCCCGGCCGACACCGCGCGGCTGATGCCGACACCGGTGAAGCGCGCGTAGTTGAGGAACGACGAGACGAAGTTGCCGGATTGGCTCGCAACACCGATGCGCCCGGCAGGTGGGTACGGGGCGACGATCTGCGCACAGAGCTGCGCGGGAGTCGAGACGACTCCTTGACCGTTGGGCCCCGCGAGCAGGATGCCGAGCTCACGCGCCAGCGCGACGAGCTCGGCTTCGGCCGCGCGTCCTGCGGCGCCTGCTTCTCCATACCCGGCCGACGTGACGAACGCGGCGCGGACGCCCTTCGCGCACGCAGGCGCGCAACAGATCGAGGTTCGCCGCCGCGGGGGTGCAGACGAACACGAGGTCGTAGCGACCGGTTTCGAGGGCGTCGATGTCGCGGGCCGTCTCGATGCCGAGCACCGTGCCGCCCTCGCGGTTGGTCGCCGCGACGGCGCCGCGGTAGCCCGCGGCGAGGATGTTGTGGAGCGCGACGAACCCGAACTTGCCCGGATGCGACGACGCCCCGGCGACGATCACCCCGCGGGGCTCGAACAGGGCGCGGAACCCTTCGGCCGTGGGTGCCGCGTCGCGTTCACGCGCGGTCGGATGGTCGGCCGGCACGGGGTCGGCGACTTCGACGAGGGCGTCGACGGCGACCGGCGCTCCGCTCGCCACGATGAGCGGGTTGACGTCGACGGCGATCACCCGGGGCTCTTCCTGCGGGATGCGCGACAGGCCCACGAGCACGCGTGCGAGCGCGTCGCGATCGACGGCTGGTTCACCGCGGAACGGGCCGAGCACGCGTTGCGTCGCCAGCGTGTCGATCATGTCGTGCGCGTCGTGTTCGGTGATCGGTGCGAGACGGAACACGACGTCGCCGAGGGCCTCCGCGAGCACCCCGCCGATCCCGAGCATCACGCACGGTCCGAACTGCGGATCACGGAGCAAGCCGGCGATGAGCTCGCGCGTGCCGCGCACCATCGGCGCGACGAGGAGCGCGACGGGCCCGTCGTCGGGACGGGCCGCAGCGAGCAGCTCGGTCGCCGCCACGTGCACGGCAGCCGCGTCGCGCAGGCCGAGCCGGACGAGACCCCGCTCGGTCTTGTGCGCGATCGCGGACCCGCACAGCTTCACGACCACCGGGAAGCCGATCTCGGCGGCCGCGGCGACCGCCCCGTCGGCGTCACCCGCGGTGATCTCGGCGGGAACGGGCACGCCGTATCGCGCGAGGAGTTCCTTCGAATCGGCTTCGGAGAGCGTGGCCATCGGGTCGCGGACAGTACAACCAGGTCGACGCGCGAGTTCGCGCAACCGCGTGGGACACTGGAAGAGCCGTGACGTCTCCTGATCTGAGCCTCGTCGACCAGTACCTCCAAGCGCTGTGCCAGCAGGGCGCGAGCGATCTGCTCCTCACGGCGGGCACGCCACCGCGCCTTCGCATCGACGGCGTGCTCGCGCCGATGTCCGACGACGTGTTGAGCCCCGAGGACACGGCGAAGATCGTCGACGGACTGCTCGATGTCGAGACACACGAGCGGTTCCGCACCTCGACATCGCGCGGCTCGGAATGGCCGAAGACAAGCAGCGATCGGCGCTTGTCGAGCAGTCGCAGCACCGCCTTCTCGCCCCAGATCGTCGCCGCGGTAGCGACTCGCACGTCGAGATCCTGGCCGTCGACGGTGACTTCGAGTTGCCCGTCCTGCGACCGCCTGCGTTCGACGATGTTCATCTCGGCCATGATCTTGATGCGGCTCACCAGCGCCTGACCCATCCCGACCGGGAGCATCGCGGCGGTCACCAGAGCGCCATCGACGCGGAAGCGGACGCGAGCCTGCGTGTCCTTCGGCTCGATATGGATGTCGGATGCGTGGGAGCGTACGGCCTGGGTGATGATCCGGATGACGACGTGGACAACGGGCGCGTTGTCGTCAGCCGCGTCGAGCTCGACGTCGTTCTTGGCGCGCGCGTTGTCGGCGTCGAAGCTGGTGAGGACCTGGTCGAGGCCGCCGAGCGCTTCGTAGGAACGGTTGACGGCGCACCGATCTCTCCCGAGAGCGCGAGCTGCAGGTTGATAGGCATTCCTGCGGTTTCGCGAAGCTGCTCGCGCAGGTCGTCGCTCGGCTCGCTCGAGATCGCGACCGACAGCGCCCCGTTGTCGATTCGCACCGGAAGCACGCACGCGGCGCGCACGGCTCCGGATCGGCAACTGCGGCCTCCCAAGGCACCTCCACGCGTTATCGGCGCGGGAAGGACCCGACTTGAGCCACCCAGCCGATCAGACCGAGTTGGAGCGCCCCCGCCAGTACTCGTCGCGCAGCACGCGCTTCAGGAGCTTCCCCGAATCCGTGCGCGGCAGTGAGTCCCGCAGCTCGTACGCGCGTGGGCGCTTGTACCCGGCGAGATGCTGCTCGGCATAGGTCCGCAGATCGTCGAGATCGACCGTCTCCCCCGCCTTCGCCTGCACGATCGCGTGCACCCGCTCACCCCACTCGTCGTCGGGGATGCCGAACACGGCGACGTCGAGCACCTGCGGATGACTGTGCAACACCGCCTCGATCTCCGCGGGATAGATGTTCACGCCGCCCGAGATGATCATGTCCTTCTTGCGGTCGCAGATGTAGACGTAGCCCTCGTCGTCGAGGTACGCGACGTCTCCGACGGACTTCCACCCCGCGTCGGCGTGCTCGGTGAGCTGCTCGCCGGTGCGGTGGTAGCCGTCCATCGCGAGCGTGGTGTTGATGAACAGCTCGCCGGGCTCTCCGACCGGTGCGTCGGTGCCGTCTTCGCGCACGATCCGGACCTGCACGCCGCCGTACGGCACTCCGCACGAGCCCGGCTTGCGCAGCTGGTCCTCCGGCTTCAAGACGGTGTCGACACCGAGCTCCGTCGATCCGTACACCTCGTAGAGGAACGTCGTGCCCAACTTCTCGAACACCTCGACCTTCAACGCGTACGGCACCGGCGCCGCGTTCGCGATGAGACAGATCATCGAGCTCATGTCGGCCTTCAGGAGCTCGGTGTCGGGAAGGCTCACGATGCGCTTGAGCTGCGTCGGCGCCGAGAACGTGTTCGTGACGCGGTGCTCCTTGACGAGGCGGATCCACGCGATCGGATCGAAGCGGCGCAGTACGACGATCGGCGCGCCGAGGGTGTGTGAAAGCGACGCGAACGCGAGCGGCCCGGAGTGATAGAGGGGCCCGGTCGTGAGGTGCACCGCGTTCTCGTGCAACAGGTTGAGCTCCGCCAGGAGCGCGAACACGAGGGCGCGGTCGCTCGACGTGCGCAGCGCGCCCTTCGGCTTCCCCGTCGTGCCCGACGTGTAGATCATCGCCGCGCCGGCATCCGACGTGTCGACCGGTGGCGGTTCCGCGGCCGGCTGCCCCGTGAGCACGTCTCGGTCCCACTCGTCCCAGCGCTCATTGGCTCGCTCGTTCCCGGGGGGCGCCGGCGGTGTGTCCCCGCCGTAGGAGATGAAGGTGCGGACCTTCGGCAGCTCCCGGCGCACGTCTTGGATCAACGGCGCGTACTCGGCGTCGGCGACGACGATCGTCGCGTCGGAGTTGTCGATGACGTACGCCATCTCCTCGGAGTTGAACCGGTACGAGAGGGGCACCGCGACGAGGCCGAGCTTGCGAGCGGCATGAATCGTGGCGAGGACCTCGAGCGAGTTCGGTCCGCACCAGACGAGACGTTCGCCACGCGCCGCGCCCCGCGCGAGGAGGCCGTGCGCGAGCTGATTCACCATCGTGTTCAGCTCGGCGAACGACGTGATCGACGGACGCGCGCCGCCACTGCCGTCGACGACGACCGCCACGGTGTCGCCGCGCGAGTCGGCGTGCAGCGCGAGGACATCAGGTGCGCCGTTCATCCGTTTCCCCCCTGGATTCGCCGGTACCCTACCGCCGTGCCCCGGGCCTTCCGTCTCCGAGGGATCGTCGAAGGCTTCTACGGCGAGCCGTGGTCGTACGACGATCGCCGCGACGTGATTGCGTTCGTTGCCGCGCGCGGGATGAACGCGTACGTCTACGCGCCCAAGGACGATCCGTTCCACCGTTCGCAGTGGCGCGACCCGTACCCTGCCGCGGAACAGGAAGCACTCAGCGCCCTCGCCGCCAACGCGCGCGAGCTCGGCGTGCGGTTCGGGTTCGCGATCTCTCCCGGTCTCGACATCGACTACGACGATCCCGCCGACCGCGCGCAGCTCGTCGCGAAGCTCGCCCCGTTGCTCGCGGCCGGCGTCGACTGGATCGTCCTCGCGCTCGACGACATCCCGGCACGCGAAGGGCTCGCGGCGCGCCAGGCGCGCCTCGGTACGTGGCTCCTCGCGCAGCTCGGGGAGCGCATCGCGGGCGCCGCGCTCACCGTGTGCCCGACCGAGTATGTCGGCACGCGGCCGTCGCCGTATCTCGGCGAGCTCGCGGCCGGACTCCCCGACTCCGTCTCGCTGCTCTGGACGGGGCCGACCGTGTGCTCGCCGTGCATCACCGCGGCCGACGCCGTGAGCTGGGCCGCCGCGGTCGCTCCGCACAAGGTGCTGCTGTGGGACAACTACCCCGTCAACGACGGCACCATGGTCGGACGGCTCCACCTCGGGCCGTACGCGGGGCGGGATCCGGAGCTGGCGGGCGTCCTCGACGGCGTGCTCCTCAACCCGATGGTCCAGCCGCAGGCTTCGCTCGTCGCGCTCGCGAGCGCCGCCGACTTCCTCGCCGACCCCGACGACTACGAGCCCGAGACGGCATGGGAGCGAGGGATCGTCGCCGTTGGTGGCGACCGGGCCGGTCCGCTGCGGATCCTCTCCCCGCGTGCGCCGACGGTCCGATGCGGACCGCGGAGACGCTCGAGCTGGCGGCGCTCGTGGCGCGGCTGGACGACGAGGCCGACGGCCCGGGCTGGGCGGCGGCGGCGCGGCCGGTTGCCGAGGTGCTGCGCGCGGCACGGGACCTGCCGGCGGCGTTCGCCACCGATGACCGCGGGCTCGCGGCCGAGCTCGCTCCATGGGCGGCCGCGGCGGCCAGGGAAGCCGATGCCGGACTCGCCGCGATCCGGCTCCTCCAGGGCAGCCGGCCCGTCGCGACGATCGACGCGACGGGCGACGGCCGCGCGGCGGCTCCGGATGCCGAGTGGCTCGTGCAGGCCGTGTTCCTGCTCGTCTTCACGTGGTCGGGCGCGCGCGGGAATCACGAGAGCGTCTTCGGGCCGCGGTTCGCGATCTATCCCGCGGTCGTGCAGACGGCGACCGGGCGGCCGGCCGTCGACATCGGGCTCACCCTCCTCGAAGACGGCAACGCGATCGACCGGCTCTGCCGCGTCGCGTTGCGCGAGTACGAGCGCTGGCGCGAGGGCGCCGACGAGACGGTGCGCGTCTTCGTCGACGGCGACGCGCGGGCCGTCGACGGCGACGGCACATTCGACGGCCGCGGCGAGACGGCACTGCTCCGATCCGGCCGCCTCTGCACACGCGTCCGCGCCGGCGACACGCTCCCGTCACGCGATCGGCGGCTTAGGTGAGCGACGCGTCATTCGAGATCACCGTCGTGATCCCTGCGTACAACGAGGCGCTGATCATCGAGCGCACGCTCGCGGAGCTGCTCGCCGGCCTCCGGACGCGCGGCGAGCGGTTCGAGGTCGTCATCGTCGAGAACGGCTCGACCGACGGCACGCTGCGCCAGGCGCGCGCGATCGCGGAGGCGAACGCCGAGGTGCGCGTCGTCCGCCTCGAGGTCGCCGACTACGGCAACGCGCTGCGCGAGGGGATGCTGCAGGCCGCCGGTGAGCTCGTCGTGAACTTCGACTGCGACTACTACGACCTCACGTTCCTGGGGCGAGCGGTCGACCGGCTCCGCAGCCCGGTGCGCCCACCCGCGATGGTCGTCGGCTCGAAGCGCGCTCCTGACGCCCACGACCGGCGACCGCTGAGCCGGCGTCTGGTCACGGCCGCGTTCTCGACGATCCTGCGAGCCGGGTTCGGATTGCAGGTGAGCGACACGCACGGGATGAAGGCGATGCACCGCGCCGAGCTTCTCCCCGTCGCGCAACGCTGCCGGTTCGGGCGCGACCTCTTCGACACCGAGCTCATCCTGCGCGCGGAACGCGCCGGCCTCCACGTCGACGAGATGCCCGTCGACGTGGAAGAGCGGCGGCCGGCGCGCACGCCCCTGTTGCGGCGCATCCCGCGCACGGTCGTCGGGCTCGCGCGGCTCTGGCTCGCGTTGCGCCGCGAGCGATGACCGTCGTCGCCGCGGCCGGTGTGGTCGCACCCGGTTGCTCGGCCACCGAGCCGGGCTGGATCGAGTTCGAGGACGAGCACATCACCGCGGTCGGCCGCGGTTCCGGACGCGAGCGTCGTCCCCCCGACGCCGTGCTCGACGACGCGATCCTCGTTCCCGGCTTCGTCGATCTCCAGGTGAACGGGGTCGGAGCGATCGACTTCGCGCATGCCGGCACCGACGGGTGGCGCGCGGCGCTGCGAGAGCAGGCGGCGCACGGTGTCACTTCGTGCTGCCCGACCCTCGTGTCGGCGCCACTGCCGTGGTACGCCGAGCGCCTCGCGGTCGCGGCGCAGCTTCTCGATCCCGAGACGGACTCCGGCGCGGAGGCGCTCGGCGCGTGCGTGGTGGGCCTGCACCTCGAAGGACCGTTCCTCGGCGGCGCACCCGGCGCGCATGTCGTCGAGCACCTACGGCCGGTCGACCTCGGCTGGTTGCGCGAGATCGTCACGGGGTTGCCCGGGCTCGTGCGGATCGTGACGCTCGCACCGGAAGCCGATCACGGGTTCGAGGCGATCCGGTTCCTCCGTGAGGCCGGCGTCGTCGTGGGCCTCGGGCACAGCGTCGCAACCTACGACGTGGCGTGCCGGGCGGCCGACGCCGGCGCGCAGCTGGTGACGCACTGCTTCAACGGCATGAGTCCGCTCCACCATCGCGAGCCGGGACTGCCCGGTGCCGCGCTCGACGACGCGCGCCTCACGCCGTCGCTCATCGCCGATCTCGTCCACGTGCATCCCGCGCTGCTGCGGCTCGCCGCCAACGCGAAACGCAACGTCGTGCTCGTGACCGACGCGGTCGCCGTCGGCGCGGGGACCATCGGCGACGTCGTGATGGTCGAACACGACGGCGCGGCGCGGCTCGCCGACGGCACCCTCGCCGGCTCGGTGCTCACCATGGATCAGGCGGTGCGCAACGTCGTCGGTCTCGGCGTCTCCCTCGCGCGCGCGGCGGAGATGGCGGCGACGGTTCCGTGCGAGCTGCTCGGGCTGCGGGACCGTGGTGTCATCGAGGCGGGCCGGCGGGCCGACGTCGTCGCGGTCACCCGCAAGTCGCTTGCCGTACAGGCGGTGTGGATCGGCGGCCGGCCGGTCGAGGCGCCCTGACACCGATTTCCTGGTGCTGCCAGTGCGTTCGCCCCGTCCGGATCTTCCGGAGGACCCCCTTCAGTGGTGCCGACCGGCCGCACACGCGGCGCCGCTCCCTGCCGATGCAGGGGGCATGAGCTTTCCCGGAACCTCCTCGGCGGTGACCCTGCTGAATCTCGGTCTGCCGCACCGGCGCGTCGTGACCTACCTGAGCGAAGAGCTCGGGATGGACGACGACGACGCGAGGCTGGCCGTGTACCAGGCGGTGCTGCAGATCGAGGCCACCGCGCGCCCCGCACGCGTTCCGACGTGCCACCGGCGCGCAACGAGTCGTTCCCGGATCGCGCCACGCGCGTTCTGACCCGCGGGCGCGGCGCCACGGTCGGCGTCCGAGCGAGGGGCGCGCGCCGAGACTCGCGTAGGGTCCAGGCGTGCCGAGGGTCGCGCTGTTCGTCACGTGTGTGGTCGACCAGGTCTTCCCCGAGGTCGGTCGGGCCGCGGTCGCGTTGCTCGAAGCCGCGGGCGTGGAGGTCGACTTCCCCGCCGCGCAGACGTGCTGCGGTCAACCCGCGCTGACCGCAGGCGAACCCGATGCCGCGGCACGGCTCGCCCGTCATTTCCTCGACACCTTCGAGCCCTACGACGCGATCGTGGCACCGTCGGGCTCGTGCGCGGCGATGGTGCACCACTGGTATTCGCGCCTTCCGGGAATCGACGCGGGCCGAGCCGAGGCGCTGGCGGCGCGCACGTTCGAGCTCTCTCAGTATCTCGTCGACGAGCTCGGGCGCCGATCTCGGTGCGCGCGTCCACGGAAAGGTCACGGTCCACGACGCGTGCCATGGCCTGCGCTCGCTCGGCCTGCGCGACCCGATCCGCGCGCTGCTCGTGGCCGCGGGAGCGGAGATCGAGGAGATGCGTGAGCCGGAGACGTGCTGCGGATTCGGCGGCGTCTTCGCCGTGACCCACGACGAGATCTCCGCACCGCTCGCCGACCGCAAGCTGCTCGACGCGAGCACCACGGGTGCGGCGCGCGTGGTTACCGGTGACGTGGCGTGCATCGCGCACCTCGCAGGCCGGCGGCGGCGCACACACGTCGGCCCTGAACCGACCCACTTCGCGATGCTGCTCGCCGACGGACTGCCATGAGTCACGGTCTCGTGACGCCGGGCAAGGATCTGCACGAGCGGGCTCGCCGCGCGGTGGCGGATCCCGAACTGCAGCGCGCGCTCCACAACCTCGACGTCCGGCTGCACACGAGCGCGCAGGTCGCGCGCGATCACGCTCCCGACAAGGCTCGCGCCGCGGTGATCCGGCGCGAGACGCTCGCCGACCTCGATGGCTGGCTCGCCCGTCTCGACAGCGTGCTCACCGAGGCGGGCGCGGTCGTGCACCATTGCGCGACTCCGGCGGACGCGCGCGACGCCGTGCTCGGCATCGTGCAGTCGATCGGCGCGACGCGCGTCATCAAGGGCAAGTCGATGGCCACGGAGGAGGTCGACCTCAACGAAGCCATCGAGACCGCGGGCGCGAGCGTCGTCGAGACCGACCTCGGTGAGTACATCGTGCAGGTTGCCGGCGAGCGGCCGTCACACATGATCACGCCCGCGATCCACAAGACCCTCGGGCAGATCGCCGCGGTGCTCGCGGCGGAGGCGGGCGAGTCGCTGCCGGTCGTGCGCGAGGAGCTCGCAGCCTGGGCCCGCGTGCACCTGCGTTCAGAGATGCTGGCCGGTGAGCTCGGCATCACCGGGGTGAACTTCGCGGCGGCCGACACCGGCACGCTCGTCGTCGTCACCAACGAGGGCAACGGCCGGTTCTGCAGCACGTGGCCGCGCGTCCACGTCGCGGTCATGACGGTCGAGAAGGTGATCCCCCGCTTCGAAGATCTCGCGACGCTGCTGCCGCTGCTCACGATGAGCGCGACCGGCCAGCGGATGTCGAACTACGTCACGATGCTCACCGGCCCGCGCCGCGACGGCGAGCTCGATGGCCCCGACGAGCTGCACGTCGTGATCCTCGACCACGGGCGAAGGGCCGCGCTGCGGACGCCGTACGAAGACATGCTCGCCTGCGTTCGTTGCGGCGCGTGCCTCAACGTCTGTCCCGTGTACCGCACGATCGGCGGCCATGCCTACGACAGCGTCTACACCGGTCCGATGGGTTCGGTGCTCACGCCGTTGCTGTCGGGTGGTGCGGAAGGCGCGGATCTGCCGGAAGCGTCGAGCCTCTGTGGTGCGTGCAGCGATGCGTGCCCCGTGCAGATCCCGCTCGCCGACCTGCTCGTGCGGCTGCGCGCCGATCGCAGCCGGCCGCAGCACCGCCCAATACCGGTCGCGACGCGGCCCGCACTCGCGCCGCTCACCGCTTCCGCGCCCGGTCGCCCGCTGCGCGCCGCGGGTTGGGGTCTGTGGTCGCGCGTCTGGGCCAGCCCGCGCGGCTACGCGTGGAGCGCGACCGTCGCCCGCGCCGCGCGGCTCGGTGCCCGCGACGGCTGGCGGCGCCGGGTTCCCGGGCTGCGAGGCTGGACGCGCGCTCGCGACCTGCCGGTTCCCGCCCGGGAGTCGTTCCGCGCGTGGTGGGACGCGCGCGGCGGCGCGACCGGGCCATGAGCGACCGGGGGCTCGCGACCCGGTTCCTCGCGTCGGCGGCCGAGCAGTCGTGCACGATCCACGAACCCGTCGGTGCCGGCGAGGCGGCGGCTTTCGTCGCCGCGCGCGCCGCAGCCATCGGCGGGCTGGTCGCACTCGGTTCGACCGAACCGGCGCTCCCGACCGATTCGGTGCATGACGCGCTCGCGGCCGCGTCGATCACTCCCCTCACGACCGCCGCCGGCGACTGGCGCGATCGGATCCCCGACGCCACGGTCGGCGTCACGGGCGCGTGCGTCGCGGTCGCGAACCTGGGCATCTTCGCGGTCGCGGCCGGGCCCGGGTGCCCGCGGGCGGTGAGCCTGCTCCCCGAGACCCACGTCTGCATCGTTGCGGAATCGGCCGTGGTCGAGACGTTGGCCGATGGCCTCGCCCGCGTCGCGGCGGCCGGGCCGCTGCCGAGCGCGCTGCTCTGGATCGGCGGTCCGAGCCGCACCGGCGACCTCGAGATGATCACCACGCTGGGCGTGCACGGACCGCGCGCGGTGGAGCTCGTGATCGTCGCCGGAACGTGAGCAGGTAACTTCGGGCGATGGACATCGTCGCCGCGCTCTTCGTCGAGAACATCAACTTCCGCCAGGTCGAGGGCCCCTCGACCCGCATCGACATCACCGGCGCGTTCTTCTCGATGAAGGTCGCCGCGTTCCCGGCGCCGATCGCGCCCCACCTTGTCGTGCTCGTGCGCGTCCCCGTCGACGGCGAGGGAAACGGCACGCTCGAGACGCGGTTCCTGCGCGAGGGCGGCGAGGAGGTCGGCCGGAACATGCAGCAGTTCTTCGTGGAGCCCGGCAAGTTCGGCTACCGACTCGTGAAGGGCGAGCTCGAGTTCGACGCGCCGGGAACCGTCGAGGCGCACTGCCGCATCGTCGAGTCCGGGTCGACGGTCGTCGTCCCGCTCACGGTGCTCGCGTAGATGCCGGCGCCGCGCTACGCCGCTGCGCTCTCGGTCCATCCGGTCGCGTTCGAAGCGGTCGGCGCCGTCGCCGGTGAGCTCATCGAGCAGCTCGAGGGCGAACGCCCCGATCTCGTCGTCGCGTTCGTGTCGCCGCATCACCTCGACGAGTTCGGCGACATCACCGCGGGGCTGCGTCGCATCGTGGAGCCCGACGTCCTCATCGGCCTGAGCGCGGGCTCGATCGCGGGTGGTGGGCGCGAGATCGAGGAACAACCGGCTCTCAGCGCCTGGGCCGCGAACTGGGGCGGTGGCCGCGCCACCGGGTTCATCCTCGACGTCGAGTCCGCGCCCGACGGCGTCCGGGTCGACGGCTGGCCGACCAACGTCACACCCGACTCCACCGTTCTGCTGCTCGCCGAGCCGTTCACGTTCCCGGTCGCCGATCTCCTCGCGCTCTGCAACGAGCGGCTGCCCGGGCTGCGGGTCATCGGCGGGCTCGCGTCGGCCGGCACGCGGCCGGGCGTCAACCGCCTCGCCTCCGACGACCGCGAGCTGCGCAGCGGCGCGGTCGGTGTGGTGCTCGCGCCCGACGTCGAGGTGCAGACGATCGTGTCGCAGGGCTGCCGGCCCGTCGGCGATCCCTTCACCGTCACGCGTGCCGAGCGCAACGTCGTGTTCGAGCTGGGCGGGCGTCGGGCCCTCACCCGCCTGGAGGAGCTCGTGACCGCCGCCGACGAGCACGAGCGCGCGCTCCTGGCGCGCGGCTTGCACGTCGGCATCGTCGTCGACGAGCACCGGCTCGACTTCGGCCGGGGCGACTTCCTCGTGCGCAACGTGCTCGGCGGCGACCGCGAAAGCGGCGCGCTCACTGTCGGCGAGGAGGTCGACGTGGGCCAGACCCTCCAGTTCCACGTACGCGACGCCGACGCGGCCGACGAAGACCTCGCGGCGCTGCTCGGCGAGACGCCGCGCGCGGTCGCGGGCGCGTTGCTGTTCACGTGCAACGGGAGGGGAACCCACCTCTTCGGCCTCCCCGATCACGATGCGGGGCTGATCGAGGCGCACCTCGGGCCGGTTCCACTGGCCGGCGCGTCGTGCGCAGGGGAGATCGGGCCCGTCGGCGGCAAGAACTTCCTGCACGGCTTCACGGCCAGCATCGCGCTCTTCGGTGCGTCGTCGCGCGCCTGAACGGGCAGAACCCCTGAGGCGGCCGACCGCGCCCCTCTAGGCTGGCCGCACCGACACGAAAGGGACGCGGTGACAACGAGCGAACTCGAAGATCAGGCCATCAACGTCATCCGCGGCCTCGCGATGGACGCGGTGCAGAAGGCGAACTCCGGCCACCCCGGGACGCCGATGGCCCTCGCACCGCTCGCGCACGTGCTCTTCACGCGGGTCATGCGCTACAGCGCCGCCGACCCGGATTGGCCCGATCGCGACCGCTTCGTCCTGTCTGCAGGGCATGCGTCGATGCTGCTCTACTCGATGCTGTATCTCTGCGGCTTCGGCCTCGAGCTCGACGACCTCCGCGCGTTCCGCCAGTGGGGTTCGCGCACGCCGGGGCACCCCGAGCGCCTCCACACCGCCGGCGTCGAGGTCACGACCGGTCCGCTCGGGCAGGGGTTCGCGAACGGTGTGGGCATGGCACTCGCGGAGGCGCACCTGCGCGATCGTTTCGGCGCCGAGGTCTCCGATCACCACGTGTTCGCGATCTGCAGCGACGGCGACCTCGAAGAGGGCATCAGCCACGAGGCCGCGTCGTTCGCCGGCCACTTCCGGCTCGGCCGGCTCGTCTACGTCTACGACGACAACCACATCTCGATCGACGGCCCGACGGAGCTCGCGTACAGCGACGACGTGCCGAAGCGGTTCGAGGCGTACGGCTGGCACGTCGTGCAGCTCGGCGAGGAGGCCAACGACCCCGACGTGCTCGAGGCGGGCCTGCGCGAAGGCATCGCCGAAACCGACCGGCCGACGCTCGTCGTGCTGCGCAGCCACATCGGTTGGCCGTCACCGAAGTACACCGACACCGCGCACGCGCACGGCAACCCGCTCGGGGCCGACGAGGTCGCGAAGGTCAAGGAGATCCTCGGCATGCCGGCCGAGACGTTCTGGGTTCCCGACACCGTTCTCGACTTCTACCGCGCGGCGGGCCGGCGCGGCGCCGACGCGCGCGACGCCTGGCACGCCCGCGCCGAGGGCTGGCGCGTCGCGAACCCCGAGCGCGCGGTCGAGCTCGACGCGTCGCTCTCGGGCCGCGGACTCGTGGGCTGGGAAGCGAAGCTGCCGTCGTGGCCGGCCGGCGAGAAGCTCGCGACACGCGTCGCGAGCGGCAAGGTGCTCGAGGCGATCTTCGACGTCGTCCCCGGCCTCGTCGGCGGCGGCGCCGACCTCTCGGGCAACACCGGAACGCTCGTCGAAGGTGCAACCCCGATGACGCCGGGCGACGCGAGCGGGCGGATCGTGCACTTCGGCATCCGCGAGCACGGCATGGGTTCCATCATGAACGGCATGGCGGTGTCGGGAACGCTCCCGTTCGGCGGCACCTTCTTCGTGTTCTCCGACTACATGCGTCCCTCGGCGCGCCTCGCCGCGCTGCAGGACGCGAAGGTCGCGTTCGTCTGGACGCACGACTCGATCGGGCTCGGCGAAGACGGGCCGACGCACCAGCCGATCGAGCAGCTCGCCTCGATCCGCGCGATCCCGAACCTGCGGGTGATCCGGCCCGCCGACGCGAACGAGGTCGCGCAGGCGTGGCGCGTCCACATCGACGGCGACGGCCCGACGGCGATCGTGCTCGCGCGGCAGGGTTCACCCGTGCTCGACGGCACCGCCGAGCGGGCCCCCGAAGGGCTCCCTCGTGGCGCGTACGTGCTCGCCGACGAACCGCGTTCCGAGATCGACCTCGTGCTCGTCGGCACCGGGACCGAGGTCGCGGTCTGCGCGGCCGCGCGTGAGCTGCTCGGTGCCGAAGGCCTGTCGGTGCGCCTCGTGTCGATGCCGTCGTGGGATCTCTTCGACGCGCAGCCCGGCGAAGCGCGTGCAGAGGTGCTCCCGCCGGGAACGCCCACGCTCGCGGTCGAAGCGGGCGCGTCGTTCGGCTGGTCGAAGTACGCCGACGATGTCGTCGCGATCGACCGCTTCGGCGAGTCGGCACCGGGATCTGTGGTGCTCGAGCGGTTCGGATACACCCCGCAGTACGTCGTGGCCCGCGCGCTCGCGCTGCTCGGCCGCGCCGATCCTCCCCCCACCATGCCCATCTCGGAGGCCGCATCGTGACGACGAGCCCGATCGCCCGCCTGGTCGACTTCGGCCAGAGCCCCTGGTACGACAACCTCACCCGTGCGTACGCGACCGGCGGCCTGAAGCAGCTGATGGACCGCGACGGCATCCGCGGCGTCACTTCGAACCCGACGATCTTCGAGAAGGCGATGGCCGCGGGCAACGACTACGACGCGCAGCTCGCGTCGATCGCGGGCGGCGACGTGAAGGATGCGTACTGGGATCTCGTCACCACCGACATCGCCCACGCCGCCGATCTCCTGCGCCCCGTGTACGACTCGCTCGGCGGCGCCGACGGCTTCGTGTCGGTGGAGGTCGACCCCGATCTCGCCCACGACACCGAGGGCACGATCGACCAGGCCGCGCACCTCTTCGCACGGCTCAACCGGCCGAACGTGATGATCAAGATCCCCGCGACGGCCGCCGGGCTGCCGGCGATCACCGCGACGATCGGCGCGGGCATCAACGTGAACGTCACGCTGATCTTCGCCCTGAGCCGCTACCGCGAGGTGATCGAGGCGTATCTCGCCGGGCTCGAGCGGCTCGCGAAGGCCGACGGCGATCTCGCCGCGGTGAGCAGCGTGGCGTCGTTCTTCGTCAGCCGGGTCGACACCGAGACCGACCGCCGGCTCCCCGAGGGGCACCCGTTGCGGGGCAAGGCCGCGGTCGCCAACGCCAAGCTCGCGTACGAGGTCTTCGAGCAGACCTTCACCGGATCACGCTGGGCCGCGTTGGAGAAGGATGGCGCGCGCTTGCAGCGGCCCCTGTGGGCGTCGACGTCGACGAAGAATCCCGCGTACTCGCCGACGCTCTACGTCGACGAGCTCGTCGGCCCCGACACGGTGAACACGCTCGCGCAGGCGTCGGTCGACGCACTCCAGACCCACGAGGGTCTTCGGCCCGGCACGGTGAAGGAGGGCGTCGAGGCCGCCCGCGCCGACATGGCCGCGCTCGCCGGCGCGGGTGTCGACTTCGACGACGTCACCGAGACCCTCGAGCGCGAGGGCGTCGCCGCGTTCTCGGCGAGCTTCCACGACGCCCTCGACACCCTTGCCAAGAAGGCCCGCGAACTACGGGCCTGACGCGGGCGGTGTCGCTGCCGCGCGCAGGTGGGCGGTGAGGTCGGCGGGCGTCGCGTGTGCGTTGATTCCGCTGGGGTTGGGCATCACGTAGGCCGGGCGGCCACCGAACGGCTCCGGCTGCCAGCCGACGGTCGCGCGCCGGTCGACCGCGTCGCGGTAGCCGCTGAGGCCGGCGAAACAGACCGCGGCCGGTTGCAGCCATTCGACGAGCGCGGCGACGCGTGCGGCGCCGGCGCGGTACTCGTCGCGCGTCAGCTCGTCGGCGCGCGCGGTCGCGCGTTTCACGAGATCGGTGAATCCGATGCCGTGAGCGAGGAACGCGTGGCGCGTGTCGCGATCGCGCGTGACGATGCCGGCCGCGAGCGCCGCCGGCCAGAAACGGTTGCCCGGGCGCGCGAACCCGACGCCGCGGTCTGCGGAGTAGACGCTCGGGTTCAGGCCCACCACGAGCAGGCGCATGTCGGGGCCGACGGTGTCGGGCAACGTGCGAGCGCGCGTCGCGTCGACGGCGAGCCACTCCTCACCGTCCTCGGCGAGCGTGTCGACCGTGAAGCCGGCACCCTCCACCACGCGCGCCAGGAGCTCCGGCGTCCACGCCGCGAAGAAGCGCCCGCCGAAGCGATCGTCGTGGGCCGGTGTGTGGCCGGCCGAGGTGACGAGCAGGTGCAGGCGACCGCCGAGCGCGAGGGCGGCGTGGAGGTCGGCGAGCGCGAGCGGCAGTCGGCGCGCGTCGAGATGCTGGTAGCACTTGCTCGCCCAGGCACCAGCGAGCGCGCCGCGCCGGAACGGGAGGGCCTCGACGTCGGCCTCGACCCGCCCCGCGCCGGGCGCGTACTCGGGGACGAGGTCGAGCATGGCGCGCGCCGCGTCGAGCGCGACCGCTGGCTCGCCGAGCGCCGGGAGGTGCCAGCCCGGCCCGCACCCGAGGTCGACGCGCCAGCCGTGTACCCGCGAACCGAAACGGGCGGCGGCGTCCATCGGGCCCGGTACCTTGCGGCGGGCCCATTCCGCGGCGCGCTCCTCGTAGATCTGAACGGTGCGGTCGTCCACGGCTCCTATCCTGGCCGAGATGGCTACAGAGCTCCGCACGCCGCCGGGCGCGGTGCTCGTCGTGATGGGGGCCAGCGGCGATCTCGCGCACCGCAAGCTGTATCCCGCACTCGGCTCGCTCGCGGTGCGCGGGCAGTTGCCGAGCGGTCTGGCGATCGTCGGGGTCGCGCGGACCGAGTACGACGACGCCGACTTCCGCACCTCGATGATCGAAGCGGTGCGCGCGACGCACCCGCAGGTCGCGGATCGCTTCGCGCAGCACGACATCGCGTGCCGGTACGTTGCCGGCAGCTTCGACGACCCGGGAACGTTCAAACGGTTGCACGACGTGCTCGACGGGCTCGACGCGCAGGCGGGCACCGGCGGTCGGCGCGTCTTCTACCTGTCGACGATCCCGCAGCTGTTCAAGATTGCGATCCGCGGCCTCGGCGACGCGGGACTCGCGGCGGAGCCCGAGGGCGGCTTCAGCCGGATCGTGATCGAGAAGCCCTTCGGTCACGATCTCGCGAGCGCGGAGGAGCTCAACGACCTCCTGCACTCCTGCTTCGCGGAGCACCAGATCTTCCGCATCGATCACTACCTGGGCAAGGAGACGGTCCAGAACATCCTCGCGCTCCGGTTCGCGAACGCGATCTTCGAGCCGGTCTGGAACCGTCGCTATCTCGACCACGTGCAGATCACCGTCGCGGAACCGATCGGGGTCGAGCATCGCGGTTCGTTCTACGAGCACGCGGGGGCGCTGCGCGACATCGTGCAGAACCACTGCATGCAGGTGCTGTCGCTCACCGCGATGGAGTCACCGACGTCGTTCGCCGCCGACGCCATCCGCGACGAGAAGGTGAAGGTGCTGCGGGCGGTGCGGCTGATGACCGGAGAAGACATCGGCGCGTCGATCGTGCGGGGGCAGTACACCGCCGGCACCGTCGACGCGCAGCCGGTCGTCGGTTACCGCGACGAGGAAGGCGTGGCGCCCGACAGCCAGACGGAGACCTACATCGCGTTGCGGTTGGAGATCGACAACTGGCGGTGGGCCGGCGTGCCCTTCTACCTGCGGGCCGGGAAGCGGCTCGCACGGCGCGTCACCGAGGTGGTGCTGCAGTTCAAGGCGGTCCCGCACCTCGCGCTGCCGGCCAGCGCGGTGGAGTCGATCGAGCCGAACACGATGATCGTGCGCATCCAGCCCGACGAAGGCATCCGCCTCGGCTTCGGCGCGAAGGTGCCGGGTTCGTCGTGGTCGGTGCGCACCGTCGACCTCGACTTCGCGTTCCGCGAAGGCTTCCCGGAAGCCGCGCCGGAAGCCTACGAGCGCCTCTTGCTCGACGTCCTGCTCGGCGACGCGACCCTCTTCATCCGCGAAGACGAGGTCGACGTCGCTTGGCACATCATCCAGCCGGTGCTCGACGCGATCCGGGCCGGCTCGATCCCCGTGCGTCGTTACCCGTCGGGCACGTGGGGGCCGAACGCCGCCGACGCGATCCTCGAGCACGACCACCACCACTGGCGTAACGCCTGACGGGGACGGGAACGGCGGGTCGGTCCCCGGCTCGCACCGGGGACCGACCGATCGCCGTCTGCTCTACAGGCCCTTGACGCCCTTCGGGGTGCCGAGCCCGGTAGGAGCGTCGTAGCCCTTCTTGCCGGTGCAGAGGTAGCTACCCCCGCAGGAGCCGTTGCTGCCCTTCTTCACGTCGAAGAAGCCCGTCGTGTGCGAGTAGGCGTACGACGCGTCGTTGATGGTGCCGGCGTTCTTCGCCATCGCGTAGAGCGACGCGACGATCGGTGCCGACGCGCTGGTGCCGCCGAAGACGAGCCAGCCCGGCTCACCGTAGGAGTCGTACACCGACACACCGGTCGCCGGGTCGGCGACCGCGGAGACGTCACCGATCGTGCGGTTGCTGCAGCCCGTGTCGTGCTGCCACGCCGGCTTCGCGATGTAGATGGAGCAGCCGCTGCCCGCGCCGCTCCACACCGTTTCCTTCCAACCGCGCGCGTTCGTCGCCGGGTTCAGGCTCGTGCCGCCCACCGCGGTGAGCGTCTTGAACGCGGCGGGGACCTGCGGGCCCGCGGCGTAGCCGCTGTCGCCCGTGCTCGCGGTGATCGGGATGCCGGGGTGGTTGTACGACCCGCCGATGGTCGCCAGCTCGGTGCTGAACTCCGACCCGCCGTAGCTGTTCGAGATGGCGGTCGCATGGAGCGCGGCGGCCTCGTCGACTCCGGCGGCGAGGTTGAGGAAGCTGTTGGTGGTCGTCTCGACGAGCAGGATCTTGCACTTCGGACAGATCGCCGACGCCATGTCGAGGTCGAGGGAGATCTCCTCGGCCCAGCCGACGTTGCCGGCCGGATAGCTCGTGCCGCCGGTCTGGTTCACCTTCTTGAAGCAGCCGTTCGCGGTCGTGCACGCAGGCAGGCCGAACTGGGCCCGGTACACCGCGAGGTCGGATTCCGCGTTCGGGTCGTCGTACGCATCGACGATGCCGATGGTCTTGCCCGTTCCGAGCTTGGTCTTGACCTTGTAGGCGCTCTGGAGATCAGCCGGGTGATAGCCCGACGGATTCACGTCGGCGTTGGCCGTGTTCCCGCTGACGACACGCAGTGCGAAGCAGCGCGCGTACCCCACCGCCGCCTTCCCGCACGACGCCTCGACCGAGCGAGTGCCCGCCGTGGCCGCGGGTGCGAACGCGGTCGCCCCGAGACCCAGCGCCATCGCCGTCGTGCCGACGAGCGCGACGAACCAGGACCGTTTCATATCTTCCGCCCCTTCTGAGATGCCCCCTGACGGGGCGAGAGTCTCGCGTGCTGCGCCTCCGCCGTCCACCATGGTCGGCCAGGGTTTGCCGCCTCTCCCACTGGAGGCCACCTAACATGCCGCGCATGGGCCTCGCGAGCGATCTCGGCGAACTGCTGTCGCTCCCGATCGGTGATCTGGTTGCCGAAGCGGGACGCCGCCGCGACGCCGCGCACGGCGACCGGGTCACCTACTCGCCGAAGGTGTTCGTCCCGCTCACGATGCTCTGCCGCGACCGCTGCGGCTACTGCACGTTCGCGAAGCCACCCGCGCGCCTCGACGCGCCCTTCCTCACTCCCGAGCAGGTCCTCGAGATCGCGCGGCGGGGCGCGGCGGCCGGCTGCCACGAGGTGCTCTTCACCCTCGGCGAGGCACCGGAGGCGCGCTACCCGCAGGCAGCCGAGTGGCTCGCCGGGCGCGGGTACGCCTCCACGGTCGACTACCTCGTCGCGATGTGCGAGCTCGTCGTCACCGAGACGGGACTGCTCCCGCACGCGAACGCCGGCGCGCTCGATCAGGAGCAACTCGAACGGCTCCGCGCGTGGAGCCCGTCGCAGGGGATGATGATCGAGACGCTCGCCGACCGGCTTTCGGAGCCCGGCGGCCCACACTTCGGCGCGCCCGACAAGACCGCGGCGCGCCGGCTCGCCACCCTCGAGGCCGCGGGCCGAGCGCGCGTGCCGTTCACCACCGGCATCCTCGTGGGGATCGGCGAGACGCGCGCGGAGCGCCTCGAAGCGCTCACCGCGATCGCGGCCGCGCACGAGCGGCACGGCCACGTGCAGGAGGTGATCGTCCAGAACTTCCTGCCCAAGCCGGCTACGGCGATGCACCGCGCCGAGCCCTGCCCCGCCGACGAGTTCGTCTGGACGATCGCCGCGGCCCGCATCGTGCTTCCGTCCGCGATCCATCTCCAGGCGCCCCCCAACCTCAGCGACGATCTCGCGCCGCTGCTCGGCGCGGGCATCGACGACTGGGGCGGTGTGTCGCCCGTGACCCTCGACCACGTGAATCCCGAGCGTCCGTGGCCCGCGCTCGACCGACTGCGGGAGGCGACCGAGGCCGCGGGGAAGGTGCTCGCGCCCCGGCTCACGATCTATCCCGAGTTCGCGCGCGACGACGCCACGTGGGTGCACCCCGATCTGCGCTTCACCGTGATGCAGAACTCCGACGCCGAGGGTCTCGCGCGCGACGACACATGGGCCTCGGGTGGCGACGAGCCACCGCCAACGCTGCTGCCGTTCCCGACGCCGGCACGGGCCGGCGGGCCGGTGGGCGAGGTGCTCGACGGCGTGCGCGCGGGCGAAGAGGTCGGCCTTCACGAGATCGTCACCCTTCTCGGCGCGCGCGGTGCGGAGCTCGCCGCGGTGGCCGCGGTGGCCGACGAGTTGCGGCGGGCAGCGGTCGGCGACGTCGTCACCTTCGTGCGGAACCGCAACATCAACTACACGAACGTCTGCACGTTCCGCTGCCGTTTCTGCGCGTTCTCGAAGGGTCCGCTGTCGCTCAACCTGCGGGGCGCGCCGTACCTCCTCGAGCTCGAGGAGATGCAGCAGCGGGTCGTCGAAGCCGTCGATTGCGGCGCGACCGAGGTTTGCCTGCAAGGCGGAATCCACCCCGACTTCGACGGCGACTACTACGTCGACGTCGCGAAGGCGGTGAAGGCCGTCGCGCCCGGGATCCACGTGCACGGCTTCACCGCGCTCGAGGTCACCGAGGGTGCCCGGCGCCTCGGGATGCCGCTGCCCGACTACCTGCGCAAGCTGAAGGACGCGGGGCTGGCGACGCTGCCCGGTACCGCGGCGGAGATCCTCGACGACGAGGTGCGCGCGGTGATCTGCCCCGACAAGGTGAACACCGAGGAGTGGCTCGAAGCCCATCGGTGCGCGCACCAGGTGGGGCTGCGCTCGAACGTCACGATCATGTTCGGGACCGTCGAACGACCGGTGCACGTCGCGCGCCATCTCGTGCGCACGCGCGCGCTCCAGAAGGAGACCGGTGGGTTCACCGAGTTCGTGCCGCTGCCGTTCGTGCACATGGCGACGCCGATCTTCCTGCAGCGCAAGGCCCGGCCAGGGCCGACGTTCCGCGAGGTGCTGCTGATGCACGCGGTCGGGCGCATCGCGTACCGCGGCTGGATCGACAACGTGCAGGCCTCGTGGGTGAAGTGCGGCGTGCCGGGCGCGCGCCAGATCCTGCAAGCCGGCGCGAACGATCTCGGCGGCACCTTGATGGACGAGAACATCTCGCGCGCGGCCGGTGCGAGCCACGGCCAGGAGCTCGACGAGTCGGAGTTCCGCGAGATCGTCGAGCCGATCGGGCGCACGCTCGAGCAGCGCACCACGCTCTACGGCCGCACCTCGACCGTGGGTCGGCGGCTCCGCCCGCCACCCGAAGCCCATGACCATGGGCCCGGCGCGGTCCCCGTCACCCTCGGAGCCACGCGTTCATGACGACCGAATTGAGCAGACCGGATGCCATCTGGGACGTCTGCGCGATCGGCAACGCGCTCGTCGACGTCTTGAGCCACGAGCCGCTCGAGCTGGTCGCGCAGCTCGGGTTGGAGCCGGGCGCGATGAACCTGGTCGACGCGGAGCGTTCCGACGAGATCTACGCCGCGATGGGTCCTGCGACCGAGGTGTCGGGTGGTTCGGCGGCGAACACGGCGGTGGGCGTCGTGTCGTTCGGCAGCCGCGCTGCGTTCATCGGCCGCGTCGCCGACGACACGTTCGGGCGCATCTACCGCCACGACATGCTCACCGCCGGCGTGCACTTCGTCGCACCCGTTTCCGACGGCGAGACCGAGCCGACCGGCCGGTGCCTCGTGATGGTCACGCCCGATGCGCAGCGGACGATGTGCACGTTCCTCGGCGTCGGCCGCAACCTCGAGCCCGCGGCGGTCGACCACTCGATCGTCGCGGCGTCGCACGTGGTCTACCTCGAGGGTTACCTCTGGGACGAGCCGTCGGCCAAGCTCGCGTTCCTGCACGCGGCCGACCTTGCCCACCAGGCCGGTCGTCAGGTCGCGCTCACGCTGTCGGATCCGTTCTGCGTCGAGCGCCACCGCAGCGCATTCCTCGACCTGGTCGCCGAGCACGTCGACATCCTCTTCGCGAACGAGGCTGAGATCCGGATGCTCTACGAGGTCGACGACATCGAGGACGCGCTGCCGCTCGTCGCTGGGCACGTCTCGATCGCCGCGCTCACGCGATCCGAGCGCGGCTCGGTGGTCGTGTCGGGTACGGAGAGCTACGACATCGCCGTGGTGCCGGTCGAGGTGGTCGACACCACCGGCGCGGGCGACCTCTACGCGGCCGGGTTCCTCACCGGACTCACGCGGGGTCTGCCGCTCGAGGTGTGCGGGAAGCTTGCGTCGCTCGCGGCCTCCGAGGTGATCTCGCATCTCGGCGCGCGACCGGAACTGACGCTGGCCGAGCTCGCCGGGCCCCTGCTCGGGGGCTGAGGGATGCAGCGTCTCCCCCGCTACCGCACCGGTGAACCCGACCTCGACGAAGCCATCGGCAATCTCGTCGACCGCATCGGCTCCGCGAAGGACGCCGACCTCATCTACGAGCTCATCGTCTCCGCGGCCCGCCTCTCGCGTGATCGCGCCGATCGCGGCGACCTCAAGATCGCGAACGCGGCGCTGAAGGAGTTGCGCTACGCGTTCTCGGTGTTCTCCCCCTACCGCTGGGCGCGCAAGGCGGCGATCTTCGGCTCCGCGCGCACCGAACCCGTCGACCCGCTCTACCGTCAGACCGTCGCGCTGGCGCGGGAGCTGGCCGCCGCGGAGTGGATGGTGATCACCGGCGCGGGCCCCGGGATCATGGAAGCCGGGATCGAAGGCGCGGGCGTCGAGAACTCCTTCGGCGTCGGGATCCAGCTCCCGTTCGAGGCGGCGACGACGCAGTTCCTCGCCGACGACCCCAAGCTCATCAACTTCCGCTACTTCTTCACCCGCAAGCTCACGTTCGTGAAGGAGGCCGACGGCTTCGTGCTGATGCCCGGCGGGTTCGGCACCCTCGACGAGTGCTTCGAGCTGCTGACGCTGGTGCAGACGGGGAAGTCGCAGGTGAACCCGATCGTGCTCCTCGACGTGCCCGGCGGTACGTACTGGGAGCGGTGGCTCGACTTCGTGAACGCCGAGATCGGCGAGCGCGGATACATCTCCCCCGACGACACGATCGTCTTCAAGATCACCGACGACACGAGCGTCGCGCTCGACGAGCTCACCGGCTTCTACACGAACTACCACTCGCAGCGGTATGTCGACGGCGAGCTCGTGCTCCGGCTCCTGAAGGAGCCCGACGACGCGCTGCTCGACCGCATCAACTCAGAGTTCGCCGACATCGTCGTCCGCGGCCGTATCGAGCGGATCGACGCGACGCGCGTCGAGGCCGCGGAGCGAGACGTCCCGGAGCTGCCGCGGATCAGGTTCCGGTTCGACCGGCACAACTACGCGCGGCTGCGGGCCCTGATCGACGTCCTCAACGGTCGCCGCTGAGCGACTCGAGCACGCCGATCGCTTTCGCGATCGCGCGGCGCGCCTGGAGCAGCTTCTTCTCGTCGGAGCGGGCGGCGTCGATCTCGTGGTCGTCGTCGGAACGGGCGGCGTCGCGAAGCCGTTCGAGGGCGCGGTCGCGCAGATCTTCCTCGATCGACGCCAGCCGCTCGACGAGGTTGTCGTACTCGCTCATGGGGTGTCTCCGTCGGTTGGTGCGAGCGCGTCGGCGAGCAGCACGGCGGGATGCACGGCCTCGACCCCCGCGCCGCGCAGGTGCATCACGCAGCCGGGGTTGGCGGACGCCACGAGTGTTCCCGGCTCGTCGAGCCCGGCGGCGCGTAACGCGGCGACCTTGCGGTCGCGGATCGCGGTCGCGAGCTCCGGTTGCCAGAGCGAGTACGCGCCACCCGCGCCGCAGCACAAGCCTTCGTCGTCGGTCTCGAGCAACGAGTAGGCGTCGCCCAGGATCGTGCGGACGGCGGCCTGCGCGTGCTGCACGTGCCGCAGGTGGCACGGATCCTGCACGACGACCCGCCGGCCCGCCGGTCGCGTCGGCGGAGTGCCACGTGCCGCGACGTGTTCCGCGAAATCGCGGACGCGCGCGGCGAACGCGGCCGCCTCGGCCGTGCCGAGCAGGTGCCCGTAGTCCTTCATCGCCGCGCCGCAGCCGGCGCTGTCGACCACGACGGGCGCGGATCCCGGCATCGACGCGATGACACGCCGGGCCAGGCGGCGCGCCTCGTCGCGGCGGCCCGCGTGGATGTGCAGCGCGCCGCAGCAATCGCCGCCGGCGCCGGGACGGGAGCACGATTCGCCGGTGGCCGCGATGACGCGCGCGGCGGCACGGTGCGTGTCGCGCATCCACGCGTCCATCACGCAACCGGTGAAGAGCCACGCGTCGGGAGTGCCGCCGGCAGGGACGGCAACCGGCGTCGCGAGCGATCGGGCGTGCAGCGGCGGTACCCCGAAGCGTGCGGGAAGGAGGCGCAACCGCTGCCCGAGCCACGCGAGCCAGGTGAGCGCCATGAGGACTCGGTGGTGCGCGAGCACGACGCGGTAGGCGAACCACTCGCCGACCCGCCGGTAGGTCGGAGACCGGCGGGCTCCGGTCGCCGGAGTGGGCGGGTGCGCCGCGAGCGCGGCGCGTGTGCCTTCCATGAGACGACCGAACGGAACCGACGACGGGCACGCGGCCTCGCAGCCGCGGCACTGCACACACTCGTCTACGACGCGCAGGAACGCATCGTTGATCGGTGCCCCGTGCAGCTCGACCACGCGCATCGCGGCGATGCGGCCGCGCGGCGACGCGAGCTCGAGGCCGGTGACGCGATAGGTCGGGCAGTGCGGCAGGCAGAGGCCGCACGCGACGCACGCGACGAGCTCGTCCTCGTCGAGGCCGAGCGGCCGGCCGGCGATCGCGGTGGTACGCGGCGGGGGGCTCGCAGTGTCGCGGGGTGAGATCACAACGGCAGCCGTCCCGGTGAGAGCTTGCCGGTGGGGTCGAACGCGGCTTTGAGACGACGCGCGAGCTCGAGATCGGGGAGCTCGCGACCGAAGCCGTCGAAGTCGGCGCCTCCGCCGGCCTCGCGTAGGAGCCATCCGTCCTCGGCGCCGGCGACGGCTCGCGCCGCGTGCAGCCCGTCGATCGTGTCGCACGCGACGTGCACGGTGCCGACACCGCCTTCGGCGAGCCACCGGCATCCGGCGATGCCGGCCAGGCCTGCCCCCACCGCGGCGAGGGCTCCCGGGCGTACCGAGATCCGGCCGCGGTGCGGTCCGGCGGGCGGTGGCGGTGGACCTTCGACGCGGGTGCCGCCGAGCGCGGCGCGTTGGGTCGCCACGTCGGCGGCGTCGCCCTCGAGGAGCACGTGCGTGCGGGTGCCGTCCCAGAGCAGCGCGGAGGGCGCGAACACCCGGCTGCGCACGGCGGCGGGCGGGTCTCCGACCGCGATCCAGGCGCGCGCCGCGGGTTGCGGGCGGCAGCGCAACGTCACCTGCACGATCACCGCGAGCGTGCCGAGCGAGCCGACCATCAGGCGGGGGAGGTCGTAGCCGGTGACGTTCTTCACCACCGGCGCCCCGCCGCGCACGGGGCGACCGTCGGCCGTGACGATGCGCGCTTCGAGCAACGCGTCGCGAAGCGGCCCGTACCGGAGGCGGCGATGGCCCGACAAGCCCGCGGCGAGGACACCGCCGACGGTTGCCGCGTCGTCGCGCGGGTCGAGTGGGCACTCCTGCCCCGACGCCGCGAGGACGGCCGCGACGTCGGCGACCGTCGTTCCGGCGCCCACCGTGGCGGTGAGCTCGGCCGGGTCGTACGCGACGACACCTGCCGGTGCGCGCACTTCGAGCCCCACGGGCACCGGGCCGCCGACCTCGCGGTGCGTGCCCGCGCCCACGGGGACGACGGCGGCGGCAGCCGCGATCGCGGCCGCAAGCTCCGAGACGTCGAGCACCGCGGCGCTCACACCCACGTTCCTTCGGGGACCCGCCCGATCTCGCCGCACCGACTCCCGCGCGGCAGCACCTTGCCGGGATTCGCGGCGCCGTCGGGGTCGAACGCGTCGCGCATCCACTCCTGCGCGACGAGATCGTCGGGAGTGAACATGAGGGGCATCAGGTCGCGCTTCTCGAGGCCGACGCCGTGCTCACCGGAGAGCACCCCGCCCGCCGCGATGCACGTCTCGAGGATCTCGTTGCCCGCCGCGTGCACCCGCTCCCACACGCCCGGACGGCGGCGGTCGAACGCGATGAGCGGATGCAGGTTGCCGTCGCCGGCGTGGAACACGTTCATCATCGTGAGGTCCTGCTCGGCCGCGATCTCGTAGACCCGCTCGAGCACGTCGACGAGACGGGTACGGGGGACGACCGCGTCGTGCAGGTAGTAGTCGGGTGCGATCCGGGCGATCGCCCCGAACGCCGACTTGCGCCCTTTCCAGAGCAGGGCCCGCTCGGCCTCGTCGGCCGCGACGCGAACCGCGCGGGCGCCGTGGTCGCGCCCGACGCGCGCGACGGCGTCTGCCTGCGCGGCGACGCCGTCGGCGAGCCCGTCGATCTCGACGAGCAACACCGCCTCCGCGTCGCGCGGGTAACCGGCGCCGACGAAGTCTTCGACGGCCCGGGTGATCTGGCCGTCCATCATCTCCAGCGCGGCCGGCACGATGCCGGCGCCGATGATGCCGGTCACGGTGGCGGCCGCGGCCTCGATCGAGCCGAAGTCGAGGAGCAGGGTGCGGACGGTCGGCGGGTTCGGCGTGAGGCGTACCGCGATGCGCGTCGCGATCCCCATCGTGCCTTCGGACCCGACGAAGCAGCCGCGCAGATCGAAGCCGGGCTGGTCGGGCTCGAGGCCGCCGAGCATCGTGATCCGGCCGTCGGGAAGGACCGTCTCGACCGCGAGCACGTGCGCGGCAGTGACGCCGTAGGCAAGGCAGTGCGGCCCGCCCGCGTTGGTCGCGACGTTGCCGCCCACGGTGCAGGCTTGTTGCGACGACGGATCGGGCGCGTAGTGGAGGCCGAGGTGGCGTACCTCGCGCGAGAGGTCGAGATTGAGCACGCCGGGCTCGACCCACGCGACCCGTTCGCCGGCGTCGACCTCCAGCACCCGGTTCATGCGCGTCGTCACGATCACGAGCGGATCGTCGATCGGTGTCGCACCACCGGCGAGGCCGGTACCGCTCCCCCGCGCGACGAACGGCCGGTTGTGGCGCCGGGCGACGCGCACCGCGGCGGCGACCTCGTGGCCGGCGCGCGGGAAGCAAACCGCGAGTGCGTGGCCTTCGGCGACCCCGGCATCGCGTGCGTACAGCGCGAGCTCGAGCGGCTCGGCGCTCGCCCGCTCGGGTCCGAGCGCGGCATGCAGGTCGGAAAGGAGCGCGTCAGCCGAGTCGATGAATCGCAGCCTACCCAGCCACCCGCAGTAGCTTTCGGCCCTGACGGAGCGAAGGGAGCCCGACACGATGACCGCCCCCAGCCGTGAATGGGTCACGATTCCGGCCCGCGGCAAGGAACGCAAGCGCTGGCTGGTCGACGTCACGTTCATGGCGTCTTCGTGGACGTGCATCTTCGGGCAGGGGTGCCAGGGCGTGCTCACCGAGCCGGCTCCGGAGCTCGTGCAGGGGTGCTGCTCGTACGGTGCCCACGCCTCCGACCGCAAGGACCGCGATCACGTGGAGCGGGTCGCGAAGCGGCTGAGCGCGTCGGAGTGGGAGTTCCGCAAGAAGGGCCGGGCGCGCGGCGTGTGGGCAAAGGTCGGAAAGAACGAGTGGCGGACCCGCCTCGTCGACGATGCGTGCATCTTCCTCAATCGCCCCGGGTTCGAAGCCGGTCCTGGTTGCGCGTTGCATCTCCACACGCTGAACCGCGGGGTCCACTTCAGCAAGACCAAGCCGACGGTGTGCTGGCAGCTCCCGTTGCACGCCGAAGAACGCGACGAGGACGACGGCAGTGTCACTGTCGTGCTCAGCGAGTTCGGGCGCGACGGCTGGGGCGAGGGCGGCGAGGAGTTCGCGTGGTGGTGCACCGAGGCGCAGGCCGCGTTCACCGGTGAGCAGCGCGTGTACCGGTCGATGGAGACCGAGTTGCGCACGATGATGGGCGACGTCGTGTACGAGGAGATGGCGCGCTATCTCGAAGCCCGCATCGCGTCGGAAGTGCCACCGCTGTCACACCCGGCCGAGGTGCCCGTGGTCCTCAGCCCTTCGCGTCCGAAGCGCACCTGAGACGGGCCGCGGTGCTGCCGTGACCGCGCTCACCGATCTCGTCGCCGACCTCCGGTGCGAGCAGGACGAGCTGGCGGCGGTCTGCTCGTGGTTCTCGGCCGACCAGTGGCTCACTCCCACCGCGGCGCGCGGATGGGACGTGCGCGACACGATCGCCCATCTCGCCGACACCGACGAGCTTGCGATCGACACGCTCACCGACGGCCCGCGCGCGCTGAATCGCTTCGCGCCGACGCGGGCGTCGTCGAAGGACGTGACGCTCTGGGGAGTGCTCCGCGGTCGGAAGCTCACCGGTGCCGCGGTGCTCGCGTGGTGGCGCGCGACGTCGGCGACCGAACGTGATCTGCTGCTCGCCGGAGACCCAGCTGCGCGTGTGCCGTGGGGCATCGGCATGGGTCGTCCCGCGTTCGTGACCGCGCGGCTGATGGAGGCGTGGGCGCACGGGCTCGACGTGCGGTCTGCGCTCGGGATCGTCGCCGCCGACACCGACCGCCTGGCCCACGTCGCGTTCCTCGCGACGCGCGCCCTCCCTTACGCGTATTCGTTCGCCGGGCTGCCGGCGCCCACGACCGCCCTGCGGGTCGAGCTCGTGCTGCCGAGCGGTGCGCCGTGGACGTTCGGTCCCGAGGATGCACCCGATCGCATCACGGGCCCGGCGTCCCAGTACTGCCGGGTGTTCGTGCAACGCCTTCCGGCGGCCCACGCGTCCGATGTCGTCGCGACGGGCGACGGTGCCCGCGAGGCGCTGCGGGTCGCGCGAGCCTTCCTGTGAGGGGCGGGCGTCGTCGCCCGGCCCGTCGAGAGGAGACGTCGTGCCGCTGTTCTCGTTCGAAGGGCTGACGCCACGCGTCGATCCGAGCGCGTTCGTCGCGCCGACCGCGACGCTCGTCGGCGACGTGATCATCGAGGCCGGCGCATCGGTCTGGTACGGAGCGGTCATCCGGGCCGACTACGCGCCGGTGATCGTGCGGGAAGGCGCGAACGTGCAGGACGGCGCGGTGCTGCACGGCCCGCCGGGTCTGACGACCGACGTCGGCCGCGGCGCGACCGTCGCGCACAACTGCGTGGTGCACGGCGCGATCCTCGGCGAGGAGTGTCTCGTGGCCAACGGCGCGATCGTGCTCGACGCGGCGCGAATCGGAGCCCGTTCGCTCGTCGCCGCGGGTTCGGTCGTCGCCGCGAACACCGAGATCGCGCCGGGCATGCTCGTGGCCGGCGTGCCCGCGGTCGTGAAGCGCCCGATCGAGGGGTCGGGCGCGCAGTTCTGGGTGGACGCAAACCCGGGCGCGTACGCGGAGCTGGCGGTGCGGCACCGGCGCGGCATCGAGCCGGTCCTGTGACGACGGCCCGAGTGGTCACCGCCGTGCCCCTCGACGCGGCGTTGCGAGACCGGCTCGGCGACTGCGAGATCACCCTCGTCGACTTCCGGGCCGCGGGCGCGGCGGAGCTCGACGCGAGCCTGGCCGCGGCCGACGGGTTGCTCGTGAACTCGTACGTGACGGTCGACGCGGCGATGTTCGAGCGCGCGCCGCAGCTGCGCGTCGTCAGCACGGTGAGCGCGGGCTTCGACCACATCGACCTCGCGGTCGCGGCCGCGCGCGGCGTCGCGGTGACGACGGCACCCGTGTTGAGCGACGCGGTCGCGGATCTCACGCTCGCGCTGATCACGATGACGGCCCGCCGGCTGGGCGAAGCGCTCGACGGCATGCGCGCCGGCGAGTGGCGGACGCGCCTGCTCGGCACCGACCTGCGCGGGAAGCGGCTGTGCATCGTCGGCTTCGGTCGCATCGGCCGGGAGGTCGCGCGGCGCGCGCTCGCGGCGAAGATGCGTGTCTGCGCGTTCGACGTGCGCGCCGGGCTCGAACCGATGGCCGGTGTCGACATGGTCGGATCGCTCGCGGAGGGCTTGGCCACCGCCGACGTCGTCTCGCTGCACGTCGCCCTCAACCCGTCGACGCAGCACCTGCTCGACGACGCGATCTTTGCGGAGATGAAACCGGGCGTGATCGTGATCAACGCGGCGCGGGGCGGGGTGATCGACCAGGTCGCGCTCACACGCGCCCTGCTCGACGGGCGGGTCGGAGCGGCCGGCCTCGACGTGCTCGAGCAGGAGCCGCCCGACCCCGACGACCCGCTCCTCGCGATGGCGAACGTTGTGATGCTCCCCCACATCGGCTCCGCGACGCACGAGACCCGCCGGGCGATGCTCGAGTGCGCGGTCCACAACCTCGCGACCGTGCTGCGCGGCGAAGCCTGCGAGTACGCGCTCCCGCTCGCCCCGACCTGAGCGACCGCGCGCTCTTGCGGCGAAGGTGTGATTTGCCCGAAGAGCGCACGGTCGGTCAGAAGCGGCGCGCGCCGTTCTGTTGACGATCAGTTGCCCCACCGGGCATTGCCTGCAATGAGAACGGCCCCCCACCGCACGGCCGATCTGCGGTCGCCTCCTCACCCGGTTCGTAAGGGAGTGGCAGGACCGGCATCTCGGCGGCGCACTACCGACGGGCGTGGGCGAGCGGCGATCCGACCCGGTGGAGGGTGCCGTCGGTGTCGACGAACGCGAACTCTCGCAAGCCGTACGGCGTGTCGGTGGGTTCGGTGAGCCGGCCGTCGACGCCGGCTCGCTCCCACTCCGAATGCACGGCGTCGGCGTCGGCGACGTAGAGGTAGACGGTCGACGCGGTGCGCTTCGGATCGTGCTCCGCCCACTCGGTGAGGTGCAGCTGCACGGCATCGCGATCGGCGAACCCGTAGCGTTCTTCGCCCTCGTAGCCGTGCACGGCGAAACCGAGACGCCGGTACCGGTCGAGCGCGGCGTCGAGATCGAGCACCGGGATCACGGGAGCCACGCTCCGGAACACCACGCCGTCTGCCATCGCAAGCTCCGATCGTTGTTTCGTCAGGACCGTGATCCGAGCACCCGCAGCAGCGCCTGATACGCCGCGTCGGGACCGCCGTCGGCGGACACGACCGGAACGCCGCGCACGCTCGCGTCGGCGACGAGTGCCTCCGACGCTCGCTTCACCTCGCCGGTGACGTCCGCATCCGCGAGATCGCCCTCCGGGTGCTCGATTCCCGCGCTCGCGAGCTCGGCCCGCCGCTGCCGGAACCGCGCCGCGACGCGTTCGACGGCGTCGCCGACGACGACCTCCACGAACCGTGCGCCGTTCTGCTCGGCCTCGCCGCGCAGTTTCTCGCGGAACTCCGGGCGGCCGAGGTACTGGGCGACGACGACGTCGTGCCCGGTCTGCAGGTGCGCACGGATGAGCGCCCGCGCGAGGTCGCGTGCGACGAGCTTCGATTCGTCGACCGCGGCCCACTGCCCGAGCTGCATGCGGATCGCGTCGACGTCGACGACGAGCGCCAACGCGTGGTCGTCGGCGTAACGCTGCGCGAGCGTCGATTTTCCGACGCCGGGCGGCCCATTGATCAGCAGCAGCACACCGGTGACCGTACCGGTGCGCGCGCAAGGAGCGGTGCCCGGCTCAGACCCTGACGATGACCTTCCCGCGGGCGCGCCCTTCGTGCAGGTACCGGATGACCGACGGAGCCTCGGTCAGCGGGACCGTCTTGTCGATCACAGGGGTGACATGTCCCGACTCGATGAGCTCCGTGAGTACGAGCAGGTCGTCACGGTTCTCGGAGCTGATGAACGTGCCCAGCTTCTGGCTCACGAACCGCGAGAGCACAAGCGCGCGGATCTGGCGGTCGGTGCCGCCGAGCCAGCGGCCTCCCGTCTCGCCGCCGACGATCACGAGGGTTCCCTGGGCGCCCAGGATCGCTCGGAGCTGCTTCAACGGCCGGTTCCCGCCGATGTCGACGACCACGTCATAGCGCGTGCCGCCCGCGACGAGGTCGGTCTGCGTGTAGTCGACGACGTGATCGGCGCCGATCGCGCGCACGAGGTCGACCTTCGCGGTGCCGCAGACGCCGGTCACCTCCGCGCCGAACGCCTTCGCGATCTGCACCGCGAAGGTGCCGACCCCTCCCGAGACTCCGAGGATCAGCACCTTCGCGCCCGCCTGCACGTGCCCCTGGTCGCGCACCGCCTGCAGCGCGGCCAGGCCGGAGACCGGGACCGCGGCAGCGTGTTCGAAGGTGAGGTTCTCCGGCTCGCTCGGGCGATCAGCCGGGAGTCGGCGGGCCTGCCTCTTCGCAAGGTTCGGCGTCGGCGGCCGTTGGGAGGAACCGGTCGTGGCTCTCGACCGCGCGTACCGCGAGCTCGGTCGCCGTGACCGGTGCCGCGGCGCCCCCTTGCCCGCGGACGTGTTGCGCCGCCGTGTCCAGCGCCTCCGCGCAGGCACGGTCGCTCGTCGTCGCGATCCGGAACCGCCAGCGGCGAACGCGCCGCGCGATCTCCGACTTCTCCGGTTCGCCGAGCTCGACGCCCGTCGCGGCGAAGACGCGGCAGTCGTACGTTCGGCACGCCCGCGGGCGGTGCGCGTAGATCGAGCAGGCATCGTCGACGAGCATCGGGCAGTGGCCGCGCTCGTCGTACCCGAGCAGCACGTGCCCGCGCGGCCGGCGGGGCGCGGGAAAGCGCAGCTCGGCGGGCACGCGTGCGAGCGTGTCGGTCTCGTCGGGTTCGATGGGCACGAACTGCGACGACCGGCAGCACGCGGTGCACCCGTCGCACGGAACGTCGGCGTCGCGCTCGTTGCGCAGCGCCGCTTGCATCCCGGCCGCCCAGGGTGCGAGCTCCCCGGCGTCGATCGGTGCTTCTTCGCGGGCGGGGTCGGTGCTCATCGCGCCGCCTCGAGCGGGGTCGGCGCCGAGCGCGGGATCCGCGCCGGGTTCTCGAAGATGTCGGTCATGCGGGCTCGATCCGCTCCGCTGCACATACCGGAAATCGCGCGGAAGCGGGCGGAACGCTAATCCACGACTGCGGAGCTTCGCCCGGAACGAGCAGGCCGCCCCGAGCCTGCGGGCGCGATCATCGGGCGTGGGCTCACTGGCATCGACTCGATTCGTCCTCACCGCCGAACCCGATCGCGTGCGCCCGGGCGACGAGATTCGCCTCGTCGTCGAACCGCCCGCGGTCGGCGGCATCGTCTCCGTGTTCGAGCGCGAGGATCCGCAGGGTTGGACGCCGACGCACTGGCTGCTGTGCGCGTTGCACGGCCATTCGCCGTCGGTTCGCGAGTGGAGCTCCGAGGCGCCCATGGTGCTCGCGGTCGGCCTCGCCGGACCGGTCGTGGTGGTCGTGCCGCCGGTGCCGCCGGGCCGCTACCGCATCAGCCGCGGGTTTGCGATTCTCGGTGGCGCGCCCGACGGCGGGACGCGCCGGGTCAGCTGCACCGCGGAGATCGTCGTCGTCGCCTGAAGCGGCTCCGCGGAACCGCTTTCCGGGCCACGGTTCTCCACTGCGGCGCCGGCGCGGTTCGTTCAGCCGTCGTCGGGGACCCCGCCCCACGCGTCGTAGAGGAGCTCGCCGATGAGGCCGAAGGCGGTCGGCGCGCTGTCGTCGGGGCGGACGGCGAAATCGGTCTGCTCGGTGGCCATCGCGGCGACGACCCAGGTCGCGTGGTCGGTCTCGAAGCGGCCGGAGTCGACGAAGTTGCCGGCACCGCTGCCCGTCTTGTTGTAGACGCGCACCGGCATCGTGAACCCGACGTCGGTCGCGTACGAGAAGTGCGGGAGCCGGCGCGGGAGCCCGACGAGATGCTGCTGGCGGTACAGCATCGCGAGCGCGTCGTCGTCGAGCCGCGTGTACACCTCCGCGAGATCACGTGCCGACGACGTCGAGAACGGCTCGCCCCCGAGCGCGGTCTCGAGCGTGATCGACTCGTTGAGCTGCGCGGTCGGGTAGCCCAGGTCGCGCATCGCCGCGTTGACGTCGGCGGGTCCACCGATCGACTGCATCAGCATCGCGGTCGCGGTGTTGTCGGAGACGACGATCATGAGCCACGCGAGATCGGCGAGCGTCGGTTCCAGACCGTCGGCGAGGTAGCGCAGGACGCCGGTGCCGATGTAGCGACCGGTGTCGTCGAGGCGCACGCGGGTCGCGGGATCGATCGTTCCGGCGGCGACGAGCGCGCAGTAGTACACGAGGATGCACGTCTTCACCGCGCTCTCGGCCGGAAGGATGCGGTCCGCGTCGATCGCGATCGTCTCGTTCGTGCCGAGGTTCCGGGCGTAGAAGCCGAACACACCGTCCCGGCCGTCGAGCACTGCGGCCACGTCGTCCGCGAGTCCCACGCCCTCACCCCCTGGCCGACGTCGCCCGGCGCATCATGCCCTGGCCTGGCAGCACCGTCGAGGTGCGGGACCGGCGAGGGGTGCGCGCGATCAGCGCCGGTCCGCGGCCTCCCAGGCGCGGTGCGCCGACAGCACACGGTCCCAGAGCCGGTCGCGCGCTTCGGCCGCGCAGCCGTCGAGCCGGAGCCCGAAGACGTCGGCCAGTGCCGCGAACCACTCGGCGCGCTCGGTCAGCGGCTCGTTCGTCGCGGCGTTCGACCCGACGCGGCTCAGGACGAGCCCGCGGATCACGTCGACGCCGGTGGCGTCGCGCCGTTCGGCCATCGCGACCTGCACGAAGCCCGACTCGGGCGAGGTCGACAGCCACTCGTGCTTCGCCGCGAACGCGGTGGGATCCGCGTCGCCCGTCGTCCACGTCATGCCCGTGAAGCCGCCCGTTGGGTCGTGCGTCAGGTGCCACTCGCCTGTGGTCGCGTCGGTCTCGTCGATGACGAGCCGGAAGGGCTCCTGCACGTACACGCCCGCCGCGAGCGGCAGCGCCTCGTACATCGCGTCGCCGAGACCGGCGTCGACGTACCAGACGCCCGAGGGGTTCGAATCGTCGGGGAGCCCGTGCACCGTGAGGACGAGGTGGTTGCCGCGCGTGTCGGCGTCGGGCCCGTCGGGTCCGTGCACGCCACCGACATGGCGGGTGACGGCGTAGCCGAGCGACGCCAACAGCTCGGCCAGCGCGCCGTTGAGGTGGTAGCAGTAGCCGCCGCGGTCGCCGAGGGCGATCCGCGCGGCCGACTCCCGCGCGTCGATTCCCCACTGCTCACCCGCATGGATCCACAGCGTCTCGTACGGCACCCGCTCGACCTGGCGGCGATGGATCCGCTGCAACGCCTCCACCGACGGCGGCTCGGCCTCGAGACCGAGCCGGTCGAGATACGCCGCCTTCAGCTCGGGATCCAGTATCGAGGTGCTCGTCACGGCCCGGAAGTATCGCGTGCGACGAACACGAGGCTCGCGCCGGCAGCGAGGATCGCGAACCACGCGACCGTCACGGGGACGTCGCCGCGCACCGGCCGGTTGCGGTCCGCCGACGACCGGCGCGCGCCCGCTGCCGTTGTCGCCGGCGCGGGGACGAACCGGGGCCAGAGCGACGCAACCTGGGCGACGATCGGTGCGGCCGGAACGACGTTCGTCAGATAGAGCCGCCCGTATGTGTCGCGGCGCGCGGACTGCATGGTGATCGCAACCGAAACGAGGGCGAGCACTGCGACGGTTGTTGTTGCTGCGAGTGTCACGGTGCGGTTTGTGTGGTCGAGCAGCGCGGCGAGGCCGAGGGCGAGCATTGGGATGGCGACGATCGTCATCCGCCCCGGCAACGCGTAGCCCCGGAATCCTGCGGTCGCGAAGCCGACGAGGTAGACGATGCCCACGACACCGAGCATCGCGGTGGCCGCGCGACGCGCGCGTGCCAGCGCGCCGAGGCCCGCGACGCCGAGGAGGAGGACGGGCGCGTACGGCAGGAGGCCGCCCACGGGGTCGAGCAGCTCGCCGGCCGATCGCTGGTAGACGACGATCGCGGAGTGGCCGATCGGGATGTCGGCCGCGCGGTAGATCGCCTGCAATGAGAGAGTGCCGAACGCGTGCTGGTACCACGACGCGAGGAGGATCCCGAGGAGGGCGATCGGCACCGACGTCGCCAGCACGACAGCGAGCCGCCGCGTCGGCGCGGGACCCCCGATTCGCGTCAGGCGGTACAGCTGCCACCCGAGCAGACCGGCCGCGAGCGGCGCATACCGCGGGCTCAACCAGAGAAGCAGCCCCGCAGCCGTCCCGATCACAATGCCGCCGGCGACCGTGCCGCGGCGCCGGAACGCGATGAGCGCGGCGAGCGCGAGGGACGCGGCGGGGATCTCGGGGTAGACCTGGTTCGAGTAGCCGACGAAGGGCAGGGCCGCGATCATCGCGCCGCTCGCGGCGACTGCCGCCAGCGGCCGCCGCCGGGCGAGGTCTCGGGCCAGCCAGTGCGTCTCCCCGACGACCAGCGCGGCGACGAGGATCATGATCAGGCGCGCCCAGGTGAGCGCGCTGGCCGGTCCCGACGAGAGCCACCACGCGGGGGCGAGGATCACGCCGAGGCCGACGCCCTGGATCGGGCGCAGGCGGCCGTCGTCGCGCATCACGACGGCGTGGTGCAGCGGCGTCAGCCCCGGCGCGAGTGGCGCGACGACCGGGTAGTCGTCGCGCAGATCGAGGTCGTGGCCAGCCGCGATGCTGTGCGCGATGACGAGGTAGTGCGGCTCGTCGCCGGTGAGCGGCGGGCGCAGGTGCCGCCACCACACCGTGAAGCATCCGAATGCGACGAGCGCCACGCACGCGCTCGCGACCCACGCCGCAACCCGCGGTTGCGCGCTGGCGTCCGGCCGCGGTGTTCCCACGACGCCGAGCCTAGGGCGGGGGCCAAAGCGGTTCCGCGGAACCGCTTTGGCGCGCGATCACCCGACCCGAGCCGGGGTCGTGAGCCCTCGGTGCTGCGGCGACGTCGTTAACCGACGAGCGCACCGCCGTCGACGACCATCACCTCGCCCGTCATCCACGACGACGCGTCGGAGACGAGAAAGAGCGCCGCGGACGCGACGTCGTCGGGTACTCCGAGTCGCCCGAGCGGGTGGCTGCGCGCCATCGCGGCCTCGTTGGGTTCCCAGAGCGCGCGGGCCATGTCGGTCTTCACCAGCGCCGGTGCGACCGCGTTGACCCGCACGCCCGGTGCGAGCTCGAGCGCGAGCTGTCGGGTCAGATGCGCGAGCGCGGCCTTCGAAACGTTGTACGCGCCGATCGCGGGGCCGGGCCTGATCCCGCCGACCGAGACGACGTTGAGGATCGCGCCGCCGTGGTCGCGCATCCAGCCCGACCACGCGGCCTGCGCGAACAGCAACGGACCGGCGATGTTGGTGGCCCACACCTTCTCGACGGCACGCATGTCGGCTTCGATGAGCGGGCCGAACTGCGGGTTCGTCGCGGCGTTGTTCACGAGGATGTCGAGGCCGCCGAGTTCCTCGACGCACCGCTGCACACTCGCGGCGATCACGTCGGGGTCGCCGGCCGATCCCGGTGCGGCGGTGGCGCGGGCACCGAGCGCCTCGAGCGCGGCGATCGTCTCGGCGAGCTCGTCGGGTTTGCGGGCGTTCACACACACGGCTGCGCCCGCCGCCGCGAGGGCTTCGGCGATCGCGCGCCCGATGCCGCGGGTCCCTCCGGTGACGAGTGCGACGCGGCCGTCGACGCGCAATGCAGAGTCGGGATCGATCACGGGCGCCACGCTAGCGGCGTGGCGGGCCACGCCGTCCGGCCGCGGTCTAGAGGTAGAGACCGGTCCCGCTCTCCGAGCGCGGTGATGCGACGGCGTGCACGTCGCGCTCGCGCAGGATGAGGTACTCCTCGGCGCGGATCTCGACCTCGTAGCCGGTGTCGGGCGAGAAGAGCACGCGGTCACCGGGCTCGATGTTGCGCACGGTCGGGCCCACCGCGACGACCCCGGCCCAGACGAGGCGGCGGCTCACGGCGGCCGTCGCGGGGATCACGATGCCGGCCCGCGACTTGCGCTCCCCCGCGTCGTCGGAAGGCCGTACCAGAAGACGATCTGCGGTCATCCGGATCGACTGTTTCTCGTCCGGATCGTCGTCGGCCACGCACCGAGGTTACCGGGGTCGGCCCCGAGCCCTCGGTTCCGGGCCGCGTCGGGAGCGTCGGTAGGCTGAAGCAAAGTGCGCAGGGGAGCCGGAATGCGGGTGCTTTCGTCGAGTCGGAGTCGGTTGGCGATCGCGAGCCTGGTCGCGGGAGTCGTGCTCGTCGCCGGGTGCGGTGGCGGAGGCGGTGGGGGCAGTAGCGCCACGGTCGTGGTCACCGCGCCTACAGGTGGCGGCACGCCGTCGGTCACGATCGAAGCGCACGACATCTACTTCGTTCCGAAGTCGATCAAGGCCCCGACCGGCAAGCTGAAGATCGTGCTCGTGAACCACGGATCGCAGCAGCACACGCTCGCGATCGACGGCATCAGCACGAAGACCTTCGAGCTGAAGGTCGGTCCCGGCAAGACCGACACCGGCACCCTCGACTTCAAGCCGGGCGTCTACACGTACTACTGCACCGTTCCCGGCCATCGCGCGCAGGGCATGCAGGGCACGCTCACGATCGGCTCGTAGCGGCCGAATCGCCCGTGACGGGCCGCGACGGCGTCGGCCTCGGGGGCGCGCGCTTCGTGGGCCCCCACCCCCCTGGGATACATTCGATCCGGCTCACCCGCCTCCTCCTGGAGCCGTCGCCCGTGCTGCAGTCAGCTTCCCGACGCGTCGCCCCGCTGGACTGGCGGGCGTCGGTGGGGGCGTACGTGCGGCTGACGAAGCCCCGGGTCATCGAGCTGCTGCTCGTCACGAGCGTTCCGCCGATGCTCCTCGCGGCCGGAGGTTGGCCCGCAGTGCACCTGTTGGTCGCGGTGCTGATCGGCGGGGCGCTCGCCGCGGGCGGCGCGAACACGATCAACTGCTGGATCGAGCGTGACCGCGACCAGCTGATGCGGCGCACCCACAGCCGCCCTCTGCCCGCGGGCGAGTTGGTGCCGTCGCACGCGCTCACGTTCGGTGTGCTCCTCAACGTCGTCGCGTTCGTGTACCTCGCGCTCGCGGCGAACCTGCTGGCCGCGTGCCTCACGATCTCGGCGACCCTCTTCTACGTCTTCGTGTACACGATCTGGCTGAAGCCCCGTACGCCGCAGAACATCGTGATCGGCGGCGCGGCCGGCGCGGTTCCGGTGCTCGTCGGCTGGGCCGCGGTCAAGGGAAGCGTCGGTGCGCCGGCGTGGATCCTCTTCGCGGTGGTGTTCTTCTGGACGCCCGCGCACTTCTGGGCGCTCGCGGTGAAGTACCGCGACGACTACGCGGCCGCGGGAATCCCGATGCTGCCGGTGCTGAAGGGCCCGAAGGCGACGGGCCGCCAGATCACGGCCTACGCCGCGATGACCGCCGCGATCACGCTCACGCTCGGGCTGACCGTGTCGGTGAGCATCGCCTACGTCGTCGCCGCGGCCGCACTCGGTGCGCTGTTCGTGGGCTTCGCGGTCAACCTGGCGCGCGACTGCTCGCCGACCGCGGCCATCCGCTTCTTCGGGTACTCGAACATCTACCTCATGCTGGTCTTCGCCGCCGTTGCCGCCGACGCCTTCATCACCAAGCGCTGAGCCGCCGCGCAACCTTCGGCTCCGGCTGATCGCGCTCGCCGTCGCGATCGCGCTCGCCGTCGGGACCCTGCTCTTCGTCTCGTTGCGGTCGCGCAGCTTCCCGGTGTCGATGCCGTCGGACGCGACGATCGCCGGGCGCGCCCAGATCGGCAAGACCGCGCCGGCGTTCACCGCGATCGATCTGACCGGCAATCGGGTGTCGCTCGCGTCGTACCGCGGCAAGCCGCTGATCGTCACGTTCGGCGCCTCGTGGTGCCATCCGTGCCGCGAGGAGTACCCGCTCCTCGTGCGGGCGGCCGCGGCGTCGGACCGCTTCGCCGTCGTCGGCGTGATGCACGAGGACCTCCCGAAGGACGCCCGTGCGTTCGTGCACGAGGTCCACGCGTCGTGGCCGGTGGTGAACGACGACTCGAACGCCATCTCGTCCGCTTACGGCGTCGTCGGACTCCCCCAGACCTTCTTCATCACCGCGACCGGTGTCATCGAGGCCCGCGTCTTCGGGATCACCACGAAGTCCGCGCTCGACAAACCCTTGAACGCGCTCCTCGCGACGTCGTAACCCACAAGACAGCGAGCGCGACCAATCTGGCCCCCTACTCCTCCCAGCGGAAGGTGCGGGCGGCGGCGATCGGGGCGACGATCGTCCACGCCAGCAGGATCGCGAAGCTCCCGGAGGGGAACGCGCGGCCGGCGACGAGCACGCCGCGCACGCACTCGGAGAGCGCGGCGGCCGGGAGCAGCCGGGCGAACGCCTCGAGCGGTCCGGGCAGCTTCGAGAGCGGGTATGCCATCCCGCCGAGGAACAGCAGCACGAGGAAGAGCCCGTTCGCGAGGGCGAGGTTGGCTTCGGCGCGCAGCGTGCCCGCGAGGAAGAGTCCGACGCCTGCGAACGCGATGGTGCCGAGGAGGAGCAAGCCGACCGCCGCGACGACGCCGGCCGGCACGTGCCAACCGAGCGCCGCGCCGGTGCCGACGATCACGAGCGCTTGTACGGCTTCGAGCAACAGGATCGTCGTGGTCTTCGCGACGAGGAGGCCACCGCGGCTGAGCGGCGTCGCGCCGAGGCGCTTGAGCACGCCGTAGCGCCGCTCGAAGCCGGTTGCGATGCCGAGGCTGACCATCGCGGCCGACATCACCGCGAGTGCGAGGACCCCGGGGACGAGGAAGTCGACCGGCTTCTTGTAGTCGGTCGCGATGGTGTCGACCTTGGCGAAGAACACGAGGATGCCGAGTGGGATCGCGAGCGTCACGATGAGGCTCTCGCCGCGCCGCAAGGTGAGCATCAACTCCGCGCGCGTCTGGGCCACGATGGCGCGGCCGCTCATGGCGTCTCCTCCGACGTGAGCGCGAGGAACACCTCTTCGAGCGACCGCCGGCCGGAGTGGAGCGCGCTCAGGAGGAATCCCTGGTCGCGCAGGTGGCACGCGAGCGCGGCGATGAGGTCGGGGTTCGCGCTCGCGCGGACGACGAACTCGCCGGAGCGGTCGCTCGTGACCGCGCCCGGTGCGAGGCCGATGGCCGTGGCGAGCGCGGCGAGGTCGAGCTCCCGCTCCCCTTCTGCCGAGAACCAGAGTTCCGCGTCGGCTCCGCGCGCGGTGAGCTCGGCCGGCGAGCCCATCGCGGCGAGCTTCCCGCCGGTGATGATCGCGACGCGGTCGCAGAGGCGTTCTGCTTCGTTCATCGCGTGGGTCGTGAGCAGGATCGTGGTGCCGCGCTCGCGCAGTTCCTGCACGAGTTGCCAAGTGGTCGCACGCGCGTGCGGATCCATCCCGGCGGTCGGCTCGTCGAGGAAGAGCACCTCGGGTCGGCCCACGAGCGCGCACGCGAGCGACAGCCGCTGCGCCTGGCCGCCGGACAGCCGCCGGATGTACGTGCGCACCGAATCGCGGAGCCCGACGAGGTCGATGAGCGCGTCGGGATCTTCGGCGTCGTCGTAATACGCGGCGAACAGCGCGAGCAGCTCCCTCGGCCGCAGTCCCGGATAGAGCCCGCCCTCCTGCAGCATCACGCCGATACGCGGCCGCAGCGCGTCGCCGTCGGCGACCGGATCGAGCCCCAGCACGCGCGCGGTTCCGGTGTCGGGCCGGCGGTACCCCTCGAGGATCTCGACCGTCGTCGTCTTGCCGGCGCCGTTGGGCCCGAGCAAGCCGAACACCTCGCCGGGTTGCACGTCGAAGTCGAGGCCGTCGACGGCGCGGGTGTCGTTGTAGTGCTTCGTGAGCGCGGCGACCGAGATGGCGGGCTCGGCCATGGTCAGTGATCGCGCCAGGCGACGTAGTGCGCGAGTCCGAGCAGGAGCTCACGTGCATCGCTGCAAAGCGGTGCCGTGGCGAGCGCGATCGTCGCCCGTTCGACGAGGCGGTCGATGGTGGCCTCGATCTCGGCGACGGCGCCGCTCGCGACGAACAGCTCCTGCAGCGCCTTGATCTCGGTGTCTTCGAGATCACCGCTCCCGACGCGCGCGAGCAGCTCGCGCGCGTCGGCGGGTGCGCGTGCCGACGCAATGGCGAGCAACGGCGTCGGCTTGCCTTCCCGCAGGTCGTCGCCCACGGGCTTGCCGGTCGCGGCTTCCTCTCCGTACACGCCGAGGAGGTCGTCGCGGAGCTGGAACGCCTCGCCGAGGGGTAGCCCGACCGCGCTGAGCGGAGCCGCGAGCTCGTCGGAACGGCCGGCGAGCGCGGCACCGAGATGGAGCGGTCGCTCGACCGTGTACTTCGCCGACTTGTATGTGGCGATGCGCCGCGCCGCGTCGACGTCGGTGCTCCGGAGCGCGGTGCCGAGCAGGTCGAGGGACTGCCCGACGCACAGCTCGACGCGCAACTCGTCGTACACGTCGAGCGCGCTCGGCGGTGCGGGACGCATCAGGATGTCGGCGTAGGTGCACGCGAAGTCGCCGACGAGGATCGCAATGCCTTCGCCGAAGCGCCGGGGCTCGCCCCGCCAGCTCGCGCCGTCGTGGGCACGCATGAAGCGGCGGTGGACGGCGTCGGTGCCGCGCCGGGTGTCGGACCCGTCCATGACGTCGTCGTGGACGAGCGCGAACGTGTGGAGCAACTCGAGCGCGGCGCCGACGTCGACGATGCGGGAATCGTCGGGATCGCCGCCCGCACCCACGAACGCGCTGTAGCAGAACGCGGGCCGAAGTCGTTTCCCGCCGGCTGCCACGAGGTCGCGCAGTGCCGTGAGCGGGGCCTCGAGTCCGGGGTCGATCGCCGCCCACCGCGCGACCTCGGCGCCCAGCAGGCGCTGCACGCGGGTCTCGCAGCGGGACGCGATCTCGCTGAGGGCGGGCGGGAACACCGCGCCGGACGTGCTGGGTGCCATCGGCGGCCAGGCTACGCCGCCCTCGCCGCGAGGCGACCATCGACGGGACGGGTTCGGGCCGTGGGCCGCGTTCTTCTGCCGCCACCGTCGAGTCTCGGTACATTGCGCCGATGTTGCGGTTCCTCTCGCCCGAGTGGCTCGGCGCGCTCGACGCGTCGCTCCGTTCGCGCAACGACCTCGGTGCGCGGTTCGCGTCGACACCGATCGCGCTCGCGCAGGAAGTGACGAGGGCCGGCGGTGAACGGACCCGATACGTCATGGTGCTCGACGCGAGCGGCGGTCGCATCGACCCGTCCGTCGAGAGCGCCGCCGACGTCACGTTCGTGTGCGACGAGCACACCGCGGTCGCCCTCGCCCGCGGTGTGCTGAACGCGCAGGCGGCGCTCGCCTCCGGGAGCTTGAAGGTGCGCGGCGAAGTCGACCGGTTGGCCGCGGCGAGCGCCGCGGTCGCGGGGCTCGGCGACGTGCTGGCTGCGCTGCGTGCCGAGACCACGTTCTGACCGCACCCGCCGCGGCGCGCGACCACCGGTACCATCGTCTCGATGCATCCCGTGGAGCGGCTCCGCTCGGTCAGCCGCTGGGCGGTCGACGACGACGTCCTGGCGATGGAGGCGGCCGAGGCGCTCGCCGCGTTCGCGTTCGATCCCGCCGGGCTCGTGGTGTCGTGCCGCCGGCTGCTCGCTCACCACGTGGGCAACGGTCCGCTGTGGTGGCTCTGCTCGCGCATTCTCGTGGCGCCCGACCCGGCCGAGGCGTGTCGTGAGGCGATGGCCCGCTTCGACGCCGATCGCACCGCCGACCGGCTCGCCGCGAGCCTGCCCCTGCAGGAGCACGACGACGAGATCGTCGCGGTCGTCGGTTGGCCGCGCGCGGTCGACCGCGCGCTCGCAGAGCGGGCCGATCGGGCGGTCGTGGCAGTGCGCACCGACACCGGTGACCTCACCGCGATGCTGCGCCGCCGCACCGCGCCGCAGTCGATCCGCCCGGTCGATTCGTGGATGCTCGCCGAGCTGCCCGTCTCGCACCTGCTGGTCGGGGCCGCCGCGATCGGAGCGGGTCGCGCGCTCGTGCCCGCGGGAACCGCCGACACCATCGCCGGCGTGTCCGCGTCGGCCTCGATCTGGCTGGTCGGTGGTGTGGGCCGGGTCCTGCCCCGCCGCCTCTACGAGGCAGCCGAGAGCGGGGCCCTCGCACCTTCCGACGATGTCGACGACCCGATCGGGATGGAGGCCGTGCCGCTCGAGCGCTTCGACCGCGTCGCCGGGCCGCGCGGGCTGCAACCGTCGGCGGAGGCCGACGCATCACCCGACACGCCCGTCGCGCCCGAGCTCCTGCGCCCGTTCTGACGTCGCGGGGGTCTAGCGCGGCCCGAGCCGAGGGGTCGCCGCCGGGCTCGACGCGAGGGTCTTGAACCGCTTCGTCGGCGAGTTCGAGGGCCCGACACTGTTCTGCGCGACGAGCCGGAAGGAGTACTTCGTCTTCGGGAGGAGCCCGGTGAGCGGGAGGGTGAGCAGGACCTTGCCCTTCCCCGACCCGAGATCCTGCGGGGCGGTCGAATGGTCGAGCGTCCCGTTGGCTCCCCACTCCCACCACGCCTGCGTCGGTGAACCCGACGGGTTGACCTTGCCGTGCAGCGTCACCGAGGTCGCGGTGACGTCGCTCGGCTTCTGTGCGCTGACCTTCGGCCCGGAGAGCGGTTTGAACGCGAGGGTGTCGCCGGTCACGGTTCCTATCGCGTTCGTCGCGACCACGCGGAAGTAGTACGTCGTGCCCGTCGTGAGTCCCGAGACGTTGACGGCCGGGCTGCCCGAACCGTTCCTGAGGTGATCGTCGGGGGTTTGGTTCGTGAGCGCGTCCGGCGCGGTGCCCCAGTCGAAGTGGTACGTCGTGCTCTGACCGTTCCACCAGAGGTCGGCAAGAAGGTGAGCGCTCGTCGGGCCGACATCGGGAGTCTTGGTGATCGCGGTCGGTGCCCGGCTCGCGGAGACCGTCGTGACGGCGCGAGCCGTGTTCGACGTCCCCGACGACGGATCCGTCACGGTGAGCGACGTCGTGTAGATCCCGACCGTCGCGAAGGTGTGGGTGAGCGCCGAGGGTGGCGTCCCGGAGCCCGTGACCGGGGCCGAGCCGTCGCCGAAGTCGATGGTCCAGTTGCCGGCGCTGCTCTGCGACGCGTCGAACGTCTCCTTGTCGTGGTCGAAGCCCAGGGGCGCGTCGCCCGCGATCCAGACCTGTGGCTGCGCGGCGTCGACGGTGACCGTCGCGGTCGTGTCGGACGAGAGGCCGTCGCGATCGACGACGTGCAGAACCGCGGCGAAGCGACCCGACCGTGTGTATCGGTGCGTGACGGCTCGGGGTGCTCCGTTGCCCCGCGTTTGCGACCCGTCACCGAACGACAGCGTCCACGACGCGATCGGCGTCGCCGATGGTCGCGTCGCCGAGCCGTCGAGCACGACGTCGTACGGTGCCGCGCCCGAGGTGGCATCCGTGGGGCGCGGCGCGCTCGGGCCGGTGGGCGCGCTCGTCACGAGCGAGTGGCCCGCCGCGGCCGCGCCCGTCGTCGCGGTGTCGGTCGGGGTCGGTTTCACGGCCTGCGGATGGATCGCGGCCGCCAATCCGTTGCCCGTCGTGTTCCCGAGGATCAAGGGCGCGCGCGGCGCCTGCGTGAAGTCGAAGTCGTCGGCGAGGTCCGCGAGACCGGGATAGTTCTCGCGCACGACGGGTCGAGGGTCGGGACGGCCGTCGGTCGTGGGATCGAGCCGGCTCGACCCGAGGAAGACGTCCTCGATGAAGCGCTGGTACGAGTCGAAGCTGTGAACGCCGGAGTCGACGTAGCCCTGCTTCGCGTACGGGCTGATGAGCAGGGACGGCACGCGCAGCCCGAAGCCGTTGGCGTCGACGCCGGGCGGGTTCACGTGGTCGTAGAAGCCGCCCCAGTCGTCCCACGCGAGGAAGATCGCGCTGGAGTCCCAGTCGGGCCCCTGCATCACCTGGTTGATCATGTACGTCACGTACGCGCGTCCGTCGGAGAGCGAGGCGGGCGGGTGCTCGCTCACCGAGTTCGTCGGGACGACCCACGACACGGCGGGCAGCGTCCCGTTGCGGGCCGCGGCCGCGAAGTTGTCGACCGTCTGGATCTTGTTCAGGGAGCCGTTGTCGCGCACGTCGGTGAAGTACGGCAGCGGGTTCCAGATGCTGCCGGTGCGGTACGACTGCGGGAGCGGGATGCACGTGAGGTCGTTCGGGTTCTCGCAGTCGGGTTCGGTTCCGTCGAACACGTAGTAGCCCCACGGCACGTTGTGCGCGTCGAGCAGTTGCGTGACATCGGTCCACGCGTAGTTGGCCGACGGCTGGAAGCGGACGTCGTCGACGGCGTCGACCTCGTTCTCGCAACTCGACGGATCGTCGGGCCGGTAGCAGCGAGCGGACCAGTCGGAGACCATGAACAGGTGCTCGGGAAGGCTCCACGTCCGGCCGGAGCCGAACATGTGGTCCATCAGCACGTAGTTGTCGGCGTAAGACCAGTACTCGGGCAGGTCGGAGCGCAGCTTGTACGACATCGCGTCGGGCTGCGGCTTCGGCACGCCGCAGTCGAGGTTGCCGGGCTTGTGCTCGCAGTTGAGCAGCGCGGTCTCGTACTCCGACAGGAAGCCGTCCATCTTTCCGTTGTCGATGTCGTTGTTGGCCGAGCGCGCGCCGTGCGGGCCGCCGTTCGACACGTCGGAGCTGTCGTGCCACGGGTAGACGCACTGCCCGGTCGTCGGGTCGTCGACACAGGTGGTCGGGTTGCCCGACCCGTCGACGGGGATGCCGTCGGCGCCGGGGTACATCCCGAAGTAGTGATCGAAGGAGCGGTTCTCCTGCATGATCACGATGACGTGCTTGATCTTCGAGAGATCGGCCGCGGGGCTCGCGACGAGGACGGGTGCGGGAGCTTCGGAGGCGCCGGCACGGCGACCCGGATCCGCAAGCCCGGCGAGTCCGGCGGCCGCGAGCGCAACGAGCGCAACGAGCACCCCGACGGCACGAGGAATCCGCCGCCGGCCGCTGATTGCCGATCCCCCACTTCCGCCCATGGCGATCGTTCCCACCCCGCGCCGCGCGATCACTGCCTCCGTGCGCGGGGAACGCTATCTCGGAGCGAGGCGAGGCGTCGGAGAACGTGCCTGCCCGCCACGAGGCCGCCCCGGAGCTAGAGATCGATGACGTCGTCGGTCCCACCGCCGAAGACCCGCACCTCGAAGCGGCGGCGCAGGGCCCGGCGCAGCAACGCGCGGGTCGGTGGGAAGAGCACCAGCAGGCCGACCCCGTCGGTGATGAAGCCCGGTGTCAGCATGAGGAGACCGGCGGCGAGGATGAGGGCGCCATCGAGCAGCTCCCCCGCAGGGACGCGGCCCGCCTGCAGCTGGGCCTGGATCCGCCTTACGACGAGGAAGCCCTCGTGCTTCGTGAGCCATGCTCCGAGCAGGGAGATGGCGATCAGCAGCCCGATGGTGTCGAGACCGCCGACGGCGTGCGCGACCTGGATGATGACGAAGATCTCCGCCATCGGCACGACGATGAAGCACAGCGCCAGGACCGCGAGCACGTGCCCACGCTAACGCCGCCGGGTCCGGCCCGGCGCCCGCGACCCGTCGGCTCTCACGGTGACGGAGATGACACGCTGCGCGCCATTGGGCAATGCTCTCGCCGGGCATCGATCGGGCGGAGAGCGGCGGCTCCGGGTCGGTGGGCCAGGAGGTTCCCAGCCATGGATCGGCATCGGGTGGTCATCGTCTTCTTCGCACTCGTGGGCGCGCTCGTCCCGGCAGTCGCCGGCGCGTTCGGTGGGTCGGCGGCCGGAGCGGCCACGGTGCCGTACTACGGCTCGATGGCCGGCCGGCACCTCGACGCGCCGATCATCGGGATCGTGACCTCGGGCGACGGCCGCGGCTATTGGGAGATCGCCACCGACGGCGGCGTGTTCGGCTTCGGCGACGCGCACTTCTACGGCTCGACCGGTTCGCTCCGTCTCAACGCGCCGATCGTCGCGATGGCGACGACCGCAAGCGGTCGCGGCTACTGGCTGGTCGCGAGCGACGGCGGGATCTTCAGCTTCGGCGACGCGCACTTCTACGGCTCGACCGGTGGTCTCCCTCTGCGCAAGCCGATCGTCGGCATGGCGCGCACCGGTACGGGGAACGGGTATTGGCTGGTCGCGAGCGACGGCGGCGTCTTCAGCTTCGGCGACGCGCACTTCTACGGTTCGACCGGCGCGCGCCATCTGAGCACCCCGATCGTGTCGCTCACCCGCACGCACAGCGGCAACGGCTACTGGCTGACGCAACGGGACGGCCGCGTCTTCCCGTTCGGTGATGCCAACCGCTACGGCAACGCCGGCACGCTCGCACTCCACGCCGCCGTGGTCCAGTTGCTGTCGACGCCGAGCGGGCACGGGTACTGGCTCGTCGTCGCGAGCGGCGAGGTGCTGGCGTACGGCGACGCGCCCTCGCTCGGCTCCGCCAACCAGTACCCGTTGCGCGCGCCGATCGTGGGGATGGCGCGCGTCGCCGGCAAGGGTGACGTCTGCACGTTCTACTGGCTGGTCTCGCTCGACGGCGGGGTGTTCACCTTCGGCCACGAGTGAACGTGCTCACCAGGCACCGCCGTCGACGCCGATGCGCTGGCCGGTGACGTAGGAACCGGCGTCGGAGACCACGAACCGCACCACCGCGGCGACTTCCTCCGGCGAGCACACGTGCCCGAACGGACTGCGGCCGTCGAGGGCGCGAATGTCGTCGACACCCGACGCACCACGCACGAGGCGACGCCCCATCTCGGTGTCGACGAGGCCGGGCGCGACCACGTTCACGTGGATCCCGTGCCGGCGCTCCTCCTTGGCGAGCGACAGGCCGAGCGCCTCCACCGCCGCCTTCGCCATGTTGTAGGGCGCGGAATTCGCGGCCATGTGCAGCGTCGCCGCGCTCGAGATCATCACGATGTCGCCACGCGGCGCGCGGCGCATCCCCGGCACCACGAGCTTCGACAGCGCCCACGCGCCGAACACGTGGGTTCGCCACAGCCGCTCCACCTCGGCCGGCTCGGTGTCGGCCACGGTCTGCCCGCGGCTCGCGACGCCGGCGTTGTTGACGAGCAGATCGACGGGCCCGAGGGCGGCGGCGACGGCGGCGACCATCTCCTCGTCGGCCGCGTAGTCGTCGATCGAGGCGCAGAACGCGGCGGCGCGTCCGCCGCCCGCGAGGATCTCCTGCACGGTGGCGCTCGCTGCGGCTTCGTCGCGCCGGTAGTTCACGGCAACGGCGGCGCCGTCGGCTGCGAGGCCGAGCGCGATGGCCCGTCCGATCCCCCGCCCTCCGCCCGTCACCAGCGCGACGCGACCGTCGAGTGTCATCTCGTGATCCTCCCCGCCGCAGCTCAGCGCCGGCGCGCTTCGAGCGCGCGCACGCGGCGAGTCAGTGCGTCGGACCCGAAGCGCGTGCTCCACGACCCGAATCCGTCGCCCGGGCCGGTCCAGTGCCAGTCGTCGACGGCGCCGACCGCGGCATCGACGCGCAGCGTTGCGAGCACGCGGAACTGCATCGCGAGCTCGCGGCCGCGCGCCAGCGTGTCGGCGAGGGTCGCCGCGCCGCGCACGTCGACCGTCCAGTCGCGCGCCCGGTCGGGGATCGCTTCGATGTGCTCGTATCTCGCGAGGACGGCCGCCGCCGACTTCGCGCCCCAGCCCGGCAGCCCCGGGAAGCCGTCGGCACTGTCACCGACGAGCGCGAGGTAGTCGGGGATCGAGGCGGGCCCGACACCGAACTTCGCGCGCACCTCGGTTGCGTCGAGGAGGCGTCGGTTGCGCCGGTCGAGCTGGACGACCTTCCCCCCGACGCACTGGCCGAGGTCCTTGTCGGGCGTGCAGATGATCACCTGCCCGACACGCGGGTCGGCCGCGGCCACAGTGGCCGCGGCCGCCAGCGCGTCGTCGGCTTCCTGCTCGACCATCGCCCAGACCACGATGCCGAACGCGGCCAGCGCCTCCTCGAGCAACGGGAACTGGCTGCGCAGGACCGGATCCACGCCGGCGCCCGTCTTGTAGCCGTCCCAGAGGTCGTTGCGGAAGGACTCGATCACGTGGTCGGTCGCGACCCCGAGATGCGTCGCGCCCTCGTCGAGCAGCGTGACCATCGACATGACGACACCGCGAGCGGCGCCCACCTCGACGCCGTGCGGATCGTGGTGACCGGGCGTCTTCGCGTAGAACGAGCGGAACAGCTCGTAGGTGCCGTCGACGAGGTGGACGTCCACGCGGCCAGCCTCGCACACGGCGCTCGCGGAGTGCCGCGACGCGCCCGGTTCAGCCGGTTGCGCCGATCAGGCGCTGACGGTCGAGTTGCCGGCCGGCGTCTGACCGTTCGTCGTGCCGTTGCCGTTCCCGTTGCCCTGATTCCCTTGCCCTGGTTCCCGTTCCCCGGTCCCCAGTGACCGCGACCGGATCCACCGAATCCGAACGGCCCGGGGCCCGGCACTGCGCCGGTCGGGGGCTTCGGGCGGGTGCCGTTGACGAGGTTGGTGATCATCGTCGTGAGGCCGGATTCGATCTTGGTGGCCTGGTCGCTGGTGAGGTGGCCGGCTGTGACCTGCGCTTCGATCTTGGCCTTGGCGTCGGCGACCATCGCGCTGATCACCTTCTGTACCGCGACGCCCTTGGCCTTGGCGACCTGGGCGATCGTCTGGCCGTTGCGCAGATCCGTCTTCAGCGTGTCGCTGCTGATCCCCAACGCCTTCGCCGCGGCATCCAACGACGCACCCGGGCCGCCGAACCGGCCGGCGTGCCCGGCCCTGGGCGCCGGCACTGCGCCGGTCGGGGGCTTCGGGCGGGTGCCGTTGACGAGGTTGGTGATCATCGTCGTGAGGCCCGATTCGATCTTGGTGGCCTGGTCGCTGGTGAGGTGGCCGGCTGAGACCTGCGCATCGATTTTGGCCTTGGCGTCGGCGACCATCGCGCTGATCACCTTCTGTACCGCGACGCCCTTGGCCTTGGCGACCTGGGCGATCGTCTGGCCGTTGCGCAGGTCCGTCTTCAGCGTGTCGCTGCTGATCCCCAACGCCTTCGCCGCGGCATCCAACGACGCACCCGGGCCGCCGAAGTGGCGGCCACCGAAGGGCATCCCGCCGGGACCGTCGCGGAACGCATGCGGTGCGGTCGTCGTGGTCGGCGTGGTCGCGGCCGAACCGCTGGCCGGGGTCCCGAGGATGACGCCGGCGACACCGCCGCTGGCGATGGCGGCCGAAAAGACGGCCACGCCGAGGATCTTTCCCCGCGTGAACTGCATGCCGACACCCTTTCGGAGCGTGGTGAGAGGTTACGTCTCGCGCGATGTAGTCCAGATCACGAACCTGAACGGAGCCTGTGATCTGCGTCGTCGTTGCCTGAAGATGACTCCGGGACCGTGGCGCGTGGGAGGGTGACCCGCACCGTCGTCCCGGGGCCGTCGTCGACGAAGCCGACGGTGCCGCCGTGCGCTTCGACGATCGCCTTCACGATCGAGAGCCCGAGCCCCGAACCGCCGGCGTGGCGTGACCGGGCGGGATCGGCCCGGTAGAAGCGCTCGAAGGCCCGGGCGGCGACGTCGGGTGGGAGCCCCGGACCGTCGTCGTGGACTTCGAGGAACGCGGACCCGTCGTCGTCGGCGCCGACACGCACGCGCACGGGAGTACCGGGCGGGGTGTGCACGAGCGCGTTCCCCACCAGGTTGGCGACGACCTGCCGCAGCCGGCTCTCGTCGCCGGTCACGACGACGTCCTCCCGCGTGCTCGCGCTGATCGGGCGCCCGGGGTCTACGGCGCGGGCGTCGCTGACCGCGTCCACCGCGAGTACCCCGAGGTCGACGCCGCCCGACTCGAGCTTGCGGCCCTGGTCGAGCCGGGCGAGCAGCAGGAGGTCCTCGACGAGCGATCCCATCCGGATCGATTCCTGCTCCGTGCGGCGCATCGCCTGGGTGAGCTCGTCGGGATCACGCAGGCCACCGCTACGGTACAGCTCCGCGTACCCGCGGATCGTCGTCACCGGTGTTCGCAGCTCGTGGGACGCATCGGCCACGAACTGCCGCAGGCGTCCTTCCGACTCCGCTCGTTGGTCGAAGGCGAGCTGGATCTCGCCGAGCATCGTGTTCAGCGCGGCGCCGAGCTCACCCGCCTCGGTGCCGGAGGCAACGTCGGGGACGCGGTGCGAGAGGTCGCCGCCCGCGATCGCGGTGGCGGTCTCGGTCATGCGCTTGATCGGGCGCACACCGAGCCGCAGCACGAAGAAGGTGACGAGGCCGAGGATCGCGAGGATCAGGCCGGTCGCGATCGCCTCCGTCTGCACGACGTCGCCCGTCGCGACCGACACGTCGTGGAGCGAGAGCCCGAAGAGCATCGTCCGGTTCGGCTGGTGCACGACGACGACGCGCCACTCCCCCGAGCCCTTGCTGCTGCCGGTGGTGAACGGCTTCGGATTCGCTGCGGTCGCGGCCTGCTTCAGCTTGGTCGCCGCCACCTTCGGCGTCGCGCTGCTGCCGCCGTAGTCGGGAAGGAGGAAGGTCGACAGCGAGCCGTCGGTGGCGATCGTGCCGACGTAGAGGTTGGTGAGGTGGTTCGGGTTCGGCCCGCCGTCGGGGCCGCCGTTCTCGAAGCGATCGCCGCCCGGTCCCTGGAAGCCGCCGACCGCCGCTTGCAGCTGCGCATCGACCCGCTGGACGAGGTAGCCGCGCGTCGTGCGGGTGATCACGACCGACGCGCCGACGAGGACGACGGCGACCACGGCCATGCCGGCCAGCAGCCGCGTGCGCAACGACATCGGTTACCGCTCGGCCCGCAACGTGTAGCCGACCCCGCGAATCGTGTGGATGAGGCGGGGATCGTCGCTGTCCATCTTGCGTCGGAGATAGCCGATGTAGGTCTCGACGACACCGCCGTCACCGCCGAAGTCGTACTGCCAGACGTGGTCGAGGATCTGGGCCTTGGACACGACCTTGCCCTGGTTGACGAGCAGGTAGTGCAGGAGGTTGTACTCGGTCGGCGAGAGCGAGACCTCCTTGCCGTGGCGCTCGACCCGGTGCGCGTCGTCGTCCATCTCGAGATCCGCGCAACGCAGCACGCTGCCGGGCTGCGCGAGCCCGGCGCGGCGCAGCACCGCGTTGATCCGCGCGACGAGCTCCTCGAGGCTGAACGGCTTGACGAGGTAGTCGTCGCCGCCGAGGGTGAGCCCGCGGACCTTGTCGTCGGTGCCGTCACGCGCGGTGAGGAAGAGCACCGGGACCTTGCGGCCCTCGGTCCGCAGGCGGCGGCACACCTCGAAACCGTCGAGGTCGGGCAGCATCACGTCGAGGACGATGAGATCGGGCTGGACGCCCGCAACGGCGTCGAGCGCATCCCGACCGTTCGCCACCGGATGGACCTCGAAGCCGAGGTGCCGCAGCGCGGCGTCGAGCATCGAGCGGAGGTTGTCCTCGTCGTCGACGAGCAGGAGTCGTTCTCCGGGCATGCTCACAGGATCGCACCGGAATCTGTGCGTTGCCTGAGAACGACCCGAGAGGTCGCGCGGAGGACCCGCAGGGAATGCTCGGAGGGTTCGCAGGCGGGTCTCAGCGTTCTCCCAGCTTCGGTCGGAAGGATGTGGGGCATGAGCGCACAACTGCCGTGGTACGTCGCCCGGGCCGCCGGAATCGTGGCCTGGGCGCTCCTCGCCGCCTCCGTCGTGTGGGGGCTGGCCATGACCACCAAGGCCATGGGCCGGCGCGCCCGCCGGCCCTGGCTCCTCGACCTCCACCGGTTCCTCGGCGGTCTCGCGGTGATCTTCACGGGCATCCACGTGGCGGCCGTCGTCGGTGACAGCTACGTGCACTTCGGCCTGGCCGAGGTGCTCGTGCCGCTCGCCTCCCGCTGGCACCCGATTCCGGTGGCGTTCGGGATCGTCGGCCTCTACCTGCTCCTCGCCGTCGAGCTGACCTCCCTCGTGCGCGACCGCATGCCGCAGCGGCTCTGGCGGCGGGTGCACTTCTTGAGCTTCCCGCTCTACCTCACGGCATCGCTCCACTTCCTGACCGCGGGCACCGACCGCCACCTGCTCGCGCTCCGTGCGCTCGTCGCGGCGACGACGGCCGTGGTCTTCGGGCTCGTGATGATGCGCATCAACCGCGACGTCGCGGCGGTGCGCGGCGGCGGTGCCGGTCCCACGATCAGGCGGGCGCCGTCTCCGTCGGCGGGGCCGAGCGGATCCCGCGCGGCGCGACCCCGGCCGGTACCGGCGGCGCGGCCGGTGACTGCCGGGTCGCCGCGACCGGAGCGGGAACGGTCAGTTCCAGTTGGAGCTGGGTCGCCGCGCTGAACACGAGCACCGCGCCCGCGACGTGGAACCCGACGAGCAGCGGCGGGATGGCGTCGAAGTACTGCACGTAGCCGAGGACGGCCTGCGCGCACCCGAGCACCAGATAGACGCTCACGACGGTGAGCACGCGGTGGGGCGCGCGGTCGCGCCAGAGCATCAGCGCGAGCAGCAGCACGCAGACGAGCAGGACGTCGACGGACGCGCCGTGCAGGCGGGCGGCGTCGGGGATCGGCCACGCGAGCCGCTTGGCTGTCGCGTCGCCGCCGTGTGGACCGGCGGCGGTGACGATCGTGCCCGCGATCAACACCCAAACCGTGAGCACGTACACGGCGCGCGCGAGGACGCGGGTGGAGCCGGCGACGACCGGCACCATCCGGGCCGGCTTCTCCGGCTGCGCGGCGCGGTGGTGGAGCACGAGCGCGACACCGACGAGCACGATCGAGACGAGGAAGTGCCCCATCACCGTGAGGATCGAGAGCTTCGCCTTCACGACGATGCCGCCGAGCACCGCTTGGAACAGCACGCCGCCCACCAGGATCCACGAGAGCGTGGTGAGATCGGGGCGCCGAGGGATGCGCCGTCGTGAGCCGAGCACCGCGGCGATCACGCCGATGCAGACGAGGCCGGTGAAGAGGCGGTTCAGCTGCTCGATGAGCTGGTTCGCGTTGCTCGTTCCGATCAGCTCGCCGGGCGCGCAGTTCGGCCAGTCGTGGCATCCCAGACCCGAGCCCGAGAGCCGTACCGCGGCGCCCGTGACGATGATCGTCGCGAGCAGGAGCAGGGCGACGAGCGTGAGGCGCCGGTACGCGCGCGGCGAGAGATCGGGGAGCCGCATCGCGCCCGAGTGTACGGACGGCGTCGGGCGCCCGTGCCATCGGCGGCCCGGTGCCGCTCCCACCGTTACGATCCCGCCGCGGCGCGAGCCGCCGACTCGCTCGCTCACCGGAGGGCCCGTGATGGCGCATTACGACGAGTTCGGGTTGTTCGCCGAGAACGCGGCCGAGGTGGGTCTGGCGTACGAACCGCCGTTGGTGACGCGTGCGCGCGTGGCCGACGGCGATGGGCGCGGCCTGAGCGCGTTGCGGTGGGGCACCGATCCCGCCGAGCTCGTGCTGTTGCACGGCGGCGCGCAGAACGCGCACACCTGGGACACCGTGTGCCTCGCGCTCGCGCGCCCGTTGGTCGCGGTTGATCTCCCGGGCCACGGGCACTCGGACCACCGCGACGATCACGCCTACTGGCCACGCGAGAACGCCGTCGCGGTCGAGCACGCGGTCCGGGCGCTGGCACCGGACGCGAGGCTCGTCGTCGGGATGTCGCTCGGTGGTCTCACCGCGATCGCGCTCGCGGCCCGCGCGCCCGAGCTCGTCAGATCGCTGGTCCTCGTCGACGTCACGCCCGGTGTCGACGACCAGAAGGCGTCGGCGATCGTGCAGTTCGTCAACGGTCCGGAGCGGTTCACGAGCTTCGATGAGATCCTCGAGCGCACCATCGCCTTCAATCCGACGCGCAGCGAGTCGTCGCTCCGGCGCGGTGTGCTGCACAACGCGGTCGAGAACCCCGACGGCTCGTGGCGCTGGCGCTACGACCTTCCCCGGCTCGGCGAGAACGAGCGCCCCGACTGGAACGAGCTCTGGGGCGACATCGGGGCGTACCCGGGCCCGGTGCTGCTGGTGCGGGGCTCCGTGTCGCCGGTTGTCTCCGATGCCGACGTTGCCGAGCTCCAGCGGATCCGACCCGACGCCCGCGTCGAAGTGGTCGAGGGGGCGGGCCACAGCGTGCAGGGAGATCGGCCCCTCGAGCTCGCGGCGATCATCGACGACGCGCTCGGCCGCCCGTGAACCTGCCGCACGCATTCGATCCGCGCGCGGAGGCCCGGGACCGCATCGGTGGGGTGCACGAGGTGCGCGTGCTCGAGCCGTCGCCGCCGACGGTGCGCACCGAGCCCTTCACCGACGATCCGGTCGCGCGCGGGACCGTGCCCGACGGTCGCGTCCTCGTGCGCCCGGTCGAGTCGGGTGACGACCGCGAGGTCAGCTGGGACGAGCTCGCGCGTGGCGACGCGGAGCTCGCAGCCTGGTGTGCGGAACGCGGGCTCGGCGCGTGGACGCCGCCCCCCGAACTTCCCGCCGCCGCCACCTTCGCGGAGACGCGACTCGCGTTGCACGCGCTTGCCGAGCACGTGGTTTGCGCGGCGCGCTCTCGCGCGAACGGCAAGATCGGGTTGCGCTTCACCCGCGGTGGGTTCGGCACGCCGTACTTCGGCGCCGACGAGCAGGTGCGCGTCGAAGGAGACACGCTCGTGCGGGTGACGGGCACGACCGCGACGCGAACCGCGCTGACGACGCTGCGCGCGGCGGGCGATGCCGCCGAGGTCGCGCCGGGCGCCCCCGACAGCTTCACTCCGGGCACGCCCCTTGATCTCGATCGCCCCCTCGTCCTCGACGCCGACGGGGTCGCCGTCATGGGCTGGTGGTTCGGGTTCGGGGCCGCCGTGCTCGAACAGCTCCGCGCCGACGCCGAGTCACCGGCGCCCTCGCTCGTGCAGCTCTGGCCCGAGCACTTCGATCTCGCCGTCGATCTCGGCGACGACGCCGCCGGGCGCCGCGCGAACTTCGGCGCGTCTCCGGGTGACGCGGCCCATCCCGAGCCGTATCTCTACGTGGGCCCGTGGGAGACGGCCGGGCGCGCCGGCGGGTTCTGGAACGAGCCCTTCGGGGCGTCGCTCCCCTATTCGGCGCTGCGGGCCGCGCCCGACGCACGGGCCCGCGCGCTCGGGTTCCTGCGGGAAGGCCGGGAACGTCTCGCCGCCGGAGCCGGCGCGCGAGACTTGGAGTCATGACGCAGATAGAGACCCCGCGCGACACGCAGCCGACGTTCACCCGGATGGACGAGTCGACCCAACAGCAGTGGAGTGTCATCGGGCGCGAGACGATGGCGGCGCAGCCCGAGGTCGCCGACCACGTGATCGCGCTCTTGCTCTCGCTCGAAGGCGTCACCCTTGGGTTCGCCGTCGACCAGCTGACGCACTGCCTCCAGACCGCCACCATGGCCGAGCGCGCGGGTGCCGATCGGGAGGTCGTCGTCGCGTCGCTCCTCCACGACGTCGGGAAGGCCATCGGGGTGCCGAACCACCCGCGCCTCGCGGCCGAGATCCTCAAGCCCTACGTGCGCGACGCGGTCTACAAGATGATCCTCGTCCACCAGGACTTCCAGGGCCGCCACTACTACCAGCACTTCGGCGGCGACCCGGCGGCGCGCGAGCAGCACCGCGCCTCGCTCACGGCCGAGGAGTTCGCGCTCGCGGAGCGCTTTGCCGACGAGTGGGACCAGGTGGCGTTCGACCCCGACTACGACACGTTGCCGCTCGAGCACTTCGAAGACGCGGTGCGCGAGGTCTTCGCCACACCGCACTCGCTGTAGCGGCCCCGTCGGGCGGCGCCGCGCTCACCAACTGCCGCCGCCGCCTCCACCGCCGCCGCCCCCGACCCCGCCGCCACCCCCGCCGGAGCCGGCCGGTACCGACTGCATCGTCCCGACGGTCGTGAGCGCGAAGCCGTTGATCGAATTGCTGAACGTGACCGCGTTGAACGGCGTCGACGACTGGTACCAGGAGACGTCGGGCTGGGCGGCGAGGCCCTCGAACGTCTTCGCCCACCGGTCGACCACACCGAACACGACCGCGTAGGGCAGGTACTCGGAGAACAGCTGCTGCTGCTCCGCGAACTTCGCGCGATCGCGCTCCGACTCGGCGATGAAGCGGCGGAACCCGAGGACCCGGTGCATCGTCCCCGTGCCCTTCGGTGTGCGCCTCGGCATCGCGTGGGAGCAGGCGAGCAGCACGAGCGCGGCGAGGAACAGTGCGACGCCGACGAAGCCGAAGCTCGTCCAGCGCGCGATCACGTACGTGAGCCCGCCGGCGACAACGAGCCCGGCGATCGCGAGCCCGTGCCAGAGCGCGCGGACCTTGTCGGGGCGGCGCAAGAACCAGCCGCGCCGGACGACGTCGTCGTACATCGCGCCCTCGACCGTCACGAGGTGGTCGTGGAACTTCGCCTTCAAGCTGGAGAGCAGCACGGTGTCGCCCGCAGCGAAGAGGCTGTCGAGGAGCAGGCGTTCGTACTGCAAGAGCGGGTCGTTCTTCTCGAGCCGGGTGAGCCGCCAGTCGGCCTTGGCGAACCAGTGCTCCTTCGGAACCTCCTCGATCGTGAGGTACTTGCGGACGGCGAGGTCGATGATCGTCGCGGAGACGTCGAGCGGCCCGGCGGTCTCGTCGAGGAGCGTCCCGATCTGGCCGGGGCGCAGACCATCGGGCGGCGTGTACTCGACGGGTGTCGTCCGGTCCTGCAGCAGGCGGACCGCTTCCGAGGCGCCGGTCGGGTTCCCGAACACGAGGTCGGTCGCGCTGCCGACGAACCGGCGATCGCGTCCGACCTTCCATACGAGGGCCGCGATCGCGCCGACGAGGAGGATCAGGAGCCCGAACGACACGCTCATCGTGGCCGCCGTCGTCGCGAAGCCCTGGTCGAACGTCCAGTGTTTGGCGAGGATCGGTCCGACGTTCGCAAAGGTGTTCGGCGGCATCGACGCGACGATCATCAACCCCTGCGACGACCCGAGCCCCGTCCCGGTGAACGCCGCGTCGTTGCCGTGTGCGGTCGCCGCCGACCCGCACGCCAGGTACGACTGGTCGTAGCCCTGGAAGCACGACACCGCGCCGATGGCGGCGGGCGCGTGCAGCGTGACGGTGACCGAGTCGATCCCGACTGGCCATTCCGTGCCGACGGCGTTCCAGCGCAACTCGTCGTGATCGGCGTAGCGGTCGATCGCGCCGCGCACCGTGTAGCTGATCGTGTAGGTGTGCTCGCCGGTGATGACCTGCTTCGGGTCGCCGATGCGGATCTTCAACTCGTTGCCGGCGCGCGACAGCTTCCGCTTCGCGGACACGCCGTCGCTCGCGGTCACCGACGTGATCTTGATCGGGCGCACGCGGTCGTGGTGCTTGTCGTAGCGAGCGCGGTCGGGGATCAGCCGGTAGATGCCGTGCCGGTCGGGCGTGGAGTCGAAGTCGTAGTCGATCGTCTCGACGACGGCGAGGGTGCCGTCGGCCTGAGCCGTGAGGTCGACGTTGTACGTGCCGATGCGCTCGGCTCCGGTCGCCGCCGCCGCGGGCCGGGGCGCGAACCCGAACCCGACGGTCGCGACGGTGATGCCGAGCGCGACGACCACGCCCGCTCCCCACCACCGGTGACGAACACGAGGCTCACATGGGGAGTTCGGCTGCATCAGTCGCTGCGCTACCCGGGTGGAAGTCGGGGATGAACCGGCTGTGGTCCGCCCACATCAGCAGGGGCGGCAGGACCACGAGGGTACTCACCAGCGCGGCGAGCACGTCGAGGGCGATCACGATGCCGAAGTCGCGCAGGAGCGGGTACGAGGAGAACGCCAGGACGGCGAAGCCGCCGATCACGGTGAGCCCCGACGACACGAACGCGCGGGCGATGCGCACGGCGCCGTGGCCGACGGCGTCTTCGCGGGTGCGACCCGCTTCCCGTTCCTCGATGTAGCGCGCGATCACGAGCACCGAGAACTCGGTCGCGATCGCGATCACGATCGGCCCGCCGACTGCGGTGAGCGGGCTCAGCTCGAGACCGAGGAGATAGACGATGAGCGCCGCCAGCGCCACCGCCGTCGTCACCGGGACGAGCGGGAGCCACATCATCGCGAAGCGCCGGTAGAAGATCAGGAGCCACAGCGCGACGGCGAGCAGCGCGACGTACGTCATCAGGGTGCGGTTCGACTCGAGCGCTTTCACGAGCTCGACGCCGATGACTGCGAGACCGGCGGGCTTGACGCTCGTTCCCGCCGGCGGGCCGCCCACGACGTTCGCGGTGATCCCAGCCGGTGGCTTGGCCAGATCGGCCTTGACCGCGTCGATCAACTTCTCACGTTCGCCGAGCGACACCGGTGCAATGGGGAAGATGAGCGCCGCCTTCGTCTTGTCGCTCGACATGAATGCCTGCACGAAGTCCTTCGGTGCGATGTTGTACGTGGGCGGGTTCTTCAACGCGTCTCCGAGCAACAGGTTGATCTCGGTCTGACCGGGCGCGACACCCGTCACGCTCTTCGCCACGGCAGCAAGGCTCGTGCCGCGCAGGAGCACGCCCTTGTGCTTGCCGAGCTCGAGGTCCGTGAAGCGCTGCATCCACTCCGACACCGGAGTTGCCGTCACATCCTTGGCGGAGACGAGCAGCGAGAACTCCGACGAGAAGCCGGTGTCGTCCTGGAGCTGGTTCAAGTTCTTGATGGTCTTCCCGCTCTGCGGCACCCACTTCACCGGGTCGGTCTGGATGGTGAAGCGCCCTTCGACCGAGAAGCCGGCGACGATCACAACTGCGCAGACGATCGCGATCGCGGGAAGGAACCGGACGCCGCTCAGCGTGACGGCGCGCACGACGCGCTCGATCGGCCCGTGCGGGACCGACGCGTGACCGGCCGTGGTCGGGCGCCGGTGCTCGCGCCACGCGAGGATGCTCGACGGCACCGTCACCGCGGCGATGATCAGCGCGGTCACACCGATCGCGAGCATGACGCCGAAGTCGCGGATGAGCGGGACGCTCGACAGCTGCAACACGAGGAACCCGACCGTTGCCGCGATCATGGCGACGGCTATCGCGGGTACGAGATGCGTCATCAGTCGCCGCAGCGCGTGTTGCCCATCGCCGTCGCGGTCGAGCTCCTCCTCGAAGCGGCTGTGCGTCTGGATGGAGAAGTCGACCCCGATCCCGATCAGGATCGGCAGACCGGAGATCGTGATGAGACTCAGCGCGATGCCGAGGTATCCCATGATCCCGAACGTCCAGATCGCGCCGAGCACCACGATGATCAGCGACAGCAAGCGCCACCGGACGCGGAACACGAACCAGAGGATGAACACCATCACCAGCACCGCGAGCCCGCCGAGACTGGCCATCCCGCCCTGCAGGTAGTTGTTGATGTCGCGCAGGTAGACCGGCGCGCCGGCGTCGATCATGGTGAAGCCGTCGAGGTGCGTCTGCGACACGACCGTGTCGACGACCTTGACGCCCGCGTCCATCGCCGCGATGTCGATGTTGCCCTTCAGGTACACGATCACGAGCGCGTGCGTCTGGTCGGGGAAGTTGTCGCGCAGGATCGGGCGGATCACGATGTTCTTCGCGTCGGAGTACAGCAGGAAGCGCACGAACGACTCACTCGCGAGGCGCGTGCCCTTCGGGTCGGCCGCGAGCGGGTTGATGTCGGTCCCCTGGACAGCCGCACCGGCGCGCGTGAGGTTGTCGGTGAGCCCGGCCTGCAGCGGCGCGACGGCCGCGGCCGCCGCCGCGGCCTGCTCCGCGCTGGTCTTGTTCTCGGCCTTCGCCTTGGCGGTCGCCTCCTCCGACTCCCGCTTGATCGAAGCGGCGAACATGTCCTGGCCGACGGGAACCTGGTTGTTCGCGAACGTCAATGCGCCGATCGGGCTGAGGACGGCGTGGAACTGTCCGGACGCGTGGAGCTTCTCGTCCATCGTCGAGAGCGCGGCGCGGTTCGCGTCGTTCATGAGGTCGACGATCGTGTGGCCCGGCTGCGCGGTGATCAGCACGAGCATGAACTCGCCGCCGAACTGCGTTTGATACGCGTGGTTGTCCTTGCTGACCGGATTGTCGGCGCCGACGAGCGACTCCTGACTCGTCTCGAATTTGAGCCCGTGGGTGCCGATCGCCAGTGCGACCGTCACGAGCAGCGCCAGCGCGAGCACCTGCTTGTAGCGCCGGCCGATGAGACGGGCGAGCCCCTCCCAGAATCGGTGCATCCTCTCCCCCTCGCCGCACGTGGCCGTCGGACTTTCCCCAGCCACGCGATTGCGGTAACTGCCGGCCCGCTGTCACGCTTCCATCTGGTTCAGGTTTCGACAAGGGCCCTTTGTCCCGCACGCGGAGGAAGCAATGCTGCTCGACGGAAGGGTCGCGATCGTTTCGGGTGTCGGTCCGGGACTCGGTCAGGCGAACGCGCATGCCCTCGCACGCGAAGGTGCCACGGTCGTGCTCGCGGCCAGGTCGGCCGACTACCTCGAAACGGTGCGCGGCGAGATCACAGCGAACGGTGGTCGAGCTCTGGCGGTGCCGACGAACCTCGTCGACCGTGCGACGGTCGACGAGCTCGTGCGCCGGACACTCGGCGAGTACGGCCGTATCGACGTCGTCGTCAACAACGCGTTCCGAATGGATCCGTACGCGCCGTTCGAGCAGGTCGACCTGGCGAAGTGGCGCAAGGTCTACGACGTCAACGTGTGGGGTTCGCTCTCCCTCACGCAGGCCTGTATCCCGGCCCTCAAGGATGCGGCCGCACAATCGGGCGACGCGTCGATCGTCTTCATCCTCTCGATGAGCATGCGCAAGATCCGTCCGGGCGAAGGCGGCTATTCGAGCTCGAAGGGCGCCCTGCACACCGCGATGCAGACGCTCGCGCTGGAGCTCGGCGGCGCGGGCGTCCGCGTGAACGCCGTTGCACCGGGCTGGATCGGCGGACCGTCGGTCGACGTCTACCTCCAGTGGCAAGCCGACGCGCGCGGGATCACTCCCGACGAAGTCCGCGCCGAGATCGAAGCCGAGATCCCGCTGCACCGCATCCCGCCGCAGGACGACATCGCGAACTCCGTCGTGTTCTTCGCGTCGCCCTGGTCGCGCGTGATCACCGGGCAGACCCTCGACGTCAACGGGGGCGAATACCTCGGTTGAGATCGGCGAGCCGCGCCGCCAGCGAATCGAGCGCGCGCTCGACCATCGTGTCGTCGCGGAGGCGGTGCGCGTGCAGCAGGTCGTGGACGGGCACCATTGCCGCGTAGAGGCGGAGGCGTCGCCATGCCGGTTCGAGTCCGGCGTGCCGGGCGATGCCTGTGCACGTGTCGGCTCCGAATCGCGTGAAGAAGCCGACGAGGTCGATCTGCGGATCGCCGATGCACGCGTCGCCGAAGTCGATGAGTCCGTTCGTACGCCCGGTGGCGGGATCGACGAGGATGTGCTCGGGGTTCAGGTCGTTGTGCACGAGTGCGGGTTCGACTTGGCGCCAGTCGGTCGCGGCCAGCGCGTCGAAGCCGGCGGCGAGCGCCGCGACGGTGGCGGGCGGCGCGTCGACTTCCAGTGATCGCAGCGCCTCGTCGGCGGCCGCGCGGAGGTGCGCGTACCCGGCGACCCAGGCCGCGAGGTTCGCCGCGCCGCCGAGAAGCGCGACGGCCTCGCTCACCGGGAACGCATGCAGCTCGCGCAGCACCGTGCCGGCGGAGCGGATGTCGTCACCCGCCGCGAACGCGCGGCCCGGTACGCGCCGGTAGCCCATGTAGAACTCGCCCTCGAACGTGCCCGACCACTCGGGAGCGGGCACCGCGAACGTGACGCGCGTCGCGAGCGCGGGCAGCAACCGCGACTCTGCTTCCATCGTGCGCCGGGCCGCCGCATCGCGTGGAAAGCGGAACATCAAGCGGCCGTCGACCTCCACGACGCGGGCGTCCCATCCGGTCGTGATCAGGCGCCGGGGCGCGGGGCCGAGACCGAGGTGCACGAGGAGCCGGTCGGCGAGCGCGAGCGTCGCGGCGTCGTCCACGCGGCGACGCTACCGGAGGGGTCGCGATTCGCCGACCTGGATAGGCTGCCCACGCTCACAGAGGGGGATCCGGCAATGGTGCATCAGGTTCGTGGTGTCGTCGCGGCGGCCAAGGGCGCGCCGGTCCGCGTCGAGACGGTCGTCGTCCCCGACCCGGGGCCCGGAGAAGCGCTCGTGCAGGTGCAGGCGTGCGGGGTCTGCCACACCGACCTGCACTACCGCGAGGGCGGGATCAACGACGACTTCCCGTTCCTGCTGGGGCACGAGGCCGCGGGTGTCGTCGAAGCCGTGGGTCCCGACGTCACCGGCGTCGCGCCCGGCGACTTCGTCGTCCTCAACTGGCGCGCGGTCTGCGGCGAGTGCCACGCGTGCCGCCGCGGTCGCCCGTGGCTCTGCTTCGCAACCCACAACGCGACCCAGAAGATGACCCTGACCGACGGCACGGTGCTGTCTCCCGCGCTCGGCATCGGTGCGTTCGCCGAGAAGACGCTGGTCGCCGCGGGCCAGGCGACGAAGGTCGACGCGGGTGCCGATCCTGCGGCCGCCGGGCTGCTCGGCTGCGGCGTGATGGCCGGCTTCGGCGCCGCGACGTACACCGGGGGAGTCGGCAGGGGAGACACCGTTGCGGTGTTCGGGTGCGGGGGAGTCGGCGACGCCGCGATCGCGGGTGCCCGACTCGCAGGTGCGCGCACCATCGTCGCGGTCGACCGTGACGCCAAGAAGCTGGAGTGGGCGCAGGAGTTCGGCGCCACGCACACGGTCGACGCATCGAAGACCGATCCGGTCGAGGCGATCCGCTCGCTGACCGAGGGGAACGGTGCCGACGTCTGCATCGAGGCCGTCGGCAATCCCGAAGTTCTGCGGCAGGCGTTCTTCGCGCGTGACCTGGCGGGGACCGTCGTACAGGTCGGTGTGCCGAACCCGGAGATGACGTTCCCCGACATCCCGATGATCGAGTTCTTCGGGCGCGGCGGCGCGCTCAAGCCGTCGTGGTACGGCGACTGCCTTCCGTCGCGCGACTTTCCGATGCTCATCGACCTCTACCGGCAGGGACGTTTCGACCTCGACCGCTTCGTCTCCGAGAAGATCAGGCCTCGACGACGTCGAGGAGGCGTTCCACAAGATGGAGCGCGGCGAGGTCCTGCGCTCGGTCGTCGTCCTCTGAGCGCGACGACTCCATGACCGCTGCGAACCCACGCATCGAGCTGGTCCGGACCAACGGGACCTTCTCGATCGACGGCGAGGATTTCGACGTCGAGAACAACATCTGGATCGTCGGCGACGACGCCGAGGTGATCGTCGTCGACGCGGCCCATGACGCGACGCCGATCATCGACTCGGTTGGCGACCGCAGCATCGTCGCCGTCGTGTGTACGCACGGGCACAACGATCACATCAACGCAGCCGACGACCTCTCGCGTCGCGCGCGTCGCGCGCCCGTGCTGCTCCACGAAGCCGACCGGATGCTCTGGGACGTCGTCTATCCCGATCGGCCCCCCGACGGCGCATTGCGTCACGGTGACGAATTGCACGTTGCGGGGAGCACCGTGCGCATCTTGCACACGCCGGGGCACTCACCCGGCGGGATCTGCCTGCTGACGCCCGACGGCCACGTCTTCGGCGGCGACACCCTGTTCCGCGGCGGACCGGGGGCGACCGGCCGCTCCTTCTCCGACTTCCCGACGATCATCGAGAGCATTCGCAGCCAGCTGCTCACGCTGCCCCCACCGACCGTCGTGCACACCGGTCACGGCGACAGCACCACCATCGCCGACGAGGCACCGCACCTCGACGAGTGGATCGCGCGTGGGCACTGACGTCCGCACCGCGGTCGTCACGGGCGCGTCGTCGGGGATCGGCCAGGAGATCGCCGTTGCGTTCGGAGCGCTCGGTTGGCGGGTCGCGATCGGCGCGCGCCGGATCGAGAAGCTGCGAGAGACGGAGGCGCGCCTTGTCGACGCGGGTGGTCGCGCGTTCGTGTCGCCGCTCGACGTCGCGCAGCCGGACGCCGTCGATTCGTTCTTCGCGGCTGCCGAAGCGGACCTCGGTCCGGTCGACGTCCTCGTCAACAACGCGGGCATCGCGTGGCCGGGCACGCTCCACGAGGTCGACGACGAGATCCATCGGAGCATCGTCGAGACGAACCTGCTCGGATCGATCTACACGACTCGGCGCGCGGTGCGCTCGCTGCTCGCGGCGGGGCGCCGGGCGACATCGTCTTCATCTCCTCCGACGTCACGGTCTACGACCGCCCGCGCATGCCCGCGTACGCGGCGAGCAAGGCAGGGCTCGAGCAACTCGCACATACTGTCGGCCGGGAGCTGGAGGGCACCGGGATCCGCACCGCGGTCGTGCGCGTCGGACCGACCCTTACCGGCTTCGGCGACGGCTGGGATCCCGCCGTCTTCGAGACGCTGCTCCCCGAGTGGCAGCGCTTCGGCCTCCAGCGCCACTGGGAGACGATGGACGCGGCGACGGTTGCACGCGCGGTCGTCGGTGTCGTCACGATCGAGCGCGGCGCGACCGTTCCTCTGGTCGAGTTGCAGCCCACTCCCCCGCGCTCGACCTGACCGCGCGCGATCGCGCGGTTCTGTGCGGCGCGCTACTTCACCGCGGTCGGCGCGACCGGCGCACCCGCCGCGCCGGTCAGCGGCAGTGGCGTCGCGCACAGGAGGAAGTCGTACTGCGAGTCGTCGGCGCAGTCGGCCGCGAGGGCGTCGAGGTTCCAGACCTGGCCCTGCAAGAGCCCCATGTCGCGGACGTGCAGCATGTGCACGGGCATGAACACCGCGGGGTCCTCACACGGGTACACCTCGAACGTGAGCGTGTCGGTCGCGACCGCGGCGACGTCGTGGTCGCGGACCCACGGGATCGTCCCCGCGGTCAGGCCGGGAGAAGGCATCGAGTACCGGCGCCGGTCCCCCGCGCGCAGGAAATGCATGTGGCCGGTGCGTACGAGGATCGCGTCGCCCGGTTCGACGGTCACACGCGCGTCCGCGACGGCGCGGTCGAGATCGTCGGCGGTGATGCCGTAGTTGTCGTCGAAATGGTCGACTCCGTGTGAGCGCGCGATGTCGAGGAGGATGCCGCGCGTCACGAGCGGTCCGATGTTCTCGACACCGAGACGCGCCGCGCCACCGTCGGTCTGCACGACGGAGTTGTCGGTGTCGTTGTAGAGGCGACCTTCGTACCCGACGTGCGCGAGCGCGTCCCAGTGCGTCGCGGCCTGCGACCCCATGGAGAACGCGTCGTCGGATGTCGTGAAGTCGGCGGGATCTCCGGTGAAGCTCACGTTGACCGCGTAGCTGTTGAGCGCCGGATTCGTTCGCAACGGCATGTTGACGTTGTCCCATTGCGGGCCGTCGGCGTCGAACGGGATCGCGAGCGAGAACAGGCGGCCGCGGCGCACCGCGGCGACTCCACGCCGGACCGCGTCGGGCGTGACGAGGTTGAGCGTTCCCCGCTGGTCGTCGGGTCCCCAGCGTCCCCAGTTCGAGACACGCGCGGAAAGCTCGCGCAGGTCGTCGGGAAGTGACATCCGCGGCCTCCTGACCGAATTCGAGCGGCCGCAGCGTATCGAGTCAGGCGCCCCATGAATGAAGCTGAACCTCTGGTGGTTGCTGCGGCGCTCATCTGCCATCGTTGCAACGAACCATTCGCTCTGATCATCCGAGGTCGGTCGCCGCCGCGGCCCCGGGCCTGAAGGAGGGACGATGCCGATCGCGCAGACGATCGTGTGCGTCGATTGCGGAGGACGCGCCCACCTCGTGCAACGCCTCGATCCGGAGGATCCGCCGGCCGCGGGCGACGTGCTCGCGTATCGCTGCGAGGACTGCGCCGATCGCTGGGACCTCGTGGTCGACGAAGACGACCTTGCCGACGACGGCGAACTCCCGGCGTCGGGTCCGGAGTGGACCGCGTCATAACGTGGTGACCGTGCGGAGCCGAGACTGGGCGACGGTCGACTACTACGCGGTGCTCGGCGTACCGGTGAACGCGAGCACCGATGAGATCGCGGCCGCGTTCCGCACGCTCGCGAAGTCGCTCCATCCCGACCGCAGCGGGTCGGCGGGGGCCGAAGCGGAGCGCTTCAAACTGGTGACCGCGGCATACGAGGTCTTGAGCAACGCCCGGCTGCGCCGCGGCTACGACGAGGTCCGCGTCGAGGTCGGTCGCCAAGCGCGCCTCGCGCGCGTCACGACCGCCCCCCGTCCCGCGGCGCGTCCCGCTCCGGTTCCGACGCGCGCTCCGCGCGCTCCGGTCCCGCCCGAGATCGCGCGCCGACGGGCCTGGCAGTGGATCGCGGCCGGGGTCGTCGTCACGATGCTCGGTCTCGTCGTTGCCGTCCTCGTCGTGCACTTGCAATCGGTGACCAGCGCGCGGCGGGCCGGCCGAGTGAAGGCACGCGCGACGGTCGTCGTGCTCACGACCGGAATCGACGTCACGTTCCAGACTGCGGCGGGCGCAGTCATCGAGGTGCCCGAACCGGCGCGCGTCAACCCGGGCTCGAATCGGCAGGGCGACCACCTCAGCGTGCTGTACCGGCCGGAGCGCCCGACCGACGTCATCGTCGACGAGAGCACTGCCGCGCGCGACATCACCCTCTGGATCGTGGCGGTGAAGTTCCTCGTCGGCGGCATCGTCTTCGTGGCGCTCGGCATCCGCCGCCTGCGCCGCACACCGCGGGTGCCGTCGCCGCCGAGCACTGACGGCGCGGTTCAGGCGTCCGCCATTCCTGATGCGTGACGCGGCCACGGCCGCACCTGCTCGACGAGCGCTGCGAGGCGGAGGCAGACGTCTTCGCGATGCTGGTCGGCCATCAGGTGCAGCCCGACCGGCATCCCCGCCGCGGTCGTCCCGGCCGGAATCGAGATCGCGGGAGATCCCCAGATGTTCGCGAGCATCGCGAACGGAACCGACATCCCCGCGTGCACGCGCTGTCCCAAGATCTCTCGCGGCATGGGGCCCTCGGCTGCGAACGCGGTGATCGCCGTGGTCGGCGTCGCGAGCACGTCGAGATCGTCGAACACGTCGGCGATGGCGTCCTCGATCGGAAGGCGATCGCGCAACACCTTGGCGAACTTCGGCAGGGTCACGCGCGCCGCCGCATCCCAGCCGGGCCTGACGCGGGGGTCCAGCTCGTCGGCGCGCTCCGGCCAGCAGCCTTCGGGGATGTAGACCCACATGTCGGCACCCTGCAGCTTGCTCCACACCGGGATCGGGTCGGCGAACGTGACCGCGCGCGTCGCATGCACCAGACCGCCCGCGTCGACGAGTGCCGCAAACGCCACGCGTGCGATCGCCGCGACCTCCGGATCCACGGTCGCGAAGCCGAGGTCCGACGACCACGCCGCACGCATCCCGCGCACGTCGAGATCGGCCGCGGCCGCCTCGTACGAAACCGTCGGCGCGGGCAACGAGTTGCGGTCACGGCGATGCGGTCCCGCCATCACGTCGAGCAGCCGGGCGCTGTCGGCGACGGTGGTCGTGAGGACGCCCGGCACCGCGGTCTGCGCGTACCGGCCGGCGACCCGGTCGGGGATGCGACCGTACGACGGCTTCAAGCCGACGAGGCCGCAGAAACCGGCGGGGGTCCGCGTGGATCCGCCGCCGTCGCTCGCGGTCGCGAAGGGCACCAGCCCGGCGGAGACCGCAGCCGCGGAACCGCCGCTCGACCCGCCGGGCGTGCGCTGCGGATTCCAGGGGTTGCGCGTGACTCCGAGCGCCGGACTGGCGGTGTAGGCGAAGGTGCCGAACTCCGGCGCGGCGGTCTTTCCGAGTGGGATCGCCCCGGCGCGCCGGAGCCGTTCGACGTGGAGCGCGTCGTGCTCGACGGGCGGAAGCCCGAGGTACCACCGCGAACCGTGCGTCGTCGGCATGCCCGCGCAGTCGTCGAGGTCCTTCACGCCGAACGGCACTCCCCCCAGCGGGCCCGGATCGTCACCCGAGGCGACGCGTGCGTCGACGGCCGCGGCCGCAGCGAGTGCACCGTCCGCGTCGAGGTGGACGAACGCGTTCAAGGTTGGATTCGCGGCTTCGATCGCGGCCAGGCTCCGACCGACGAGCTCTACGGCGGTCACGTCACCGCGCCGGACCGCGTTCGCGGCGTCGATCACCGAGAGCATCGAGTTCGGGGTCGCCGGATGCTGCGCCATCTTCGGTCTCCTCTCGACCCGGTCGGCCACGGATCCGAACGCTACGCGCGCCGGTCCGCGTGTGCTTCGGCGGGACGTGTCCGTGCCTGCAACACTGCCTTCATGGACGAGATCCTGATCGAACGAGACCGCGGGGTGGTGCACGTCACCCTGAACCGACCCGAGAAGCTGAACGCCCAGACCGTTGCGATGTGGCACCACCTTGCGGCCGTCGGCGCCGAACTGGTCGCCGACGAGACGATCCGGGTTCTCGTCGTCGCCGGCGCGGGTCGCTCCTTCTCGGCCGGGATCGACATCAGCACGTTCACCGAGCCACCGGCGTCGCCACCGGTGACGCCGCCGCCCGCCCCGGCCCTGACCGGTCGGTCCACCTCGACTGCGCCGAACACGCGAGAACCGCTCGCAGGACGCGCGACAACGACGCCCGCGTCGACTCAGCCGGTCGCGAACACGGCGCCGGCCGCCGCCGGGTCGGAACCGCTCGCCGGCAGCGCGAGCACCGTGCCGGCCACGCCCGACGTCGACGGTGTCCTCGCGATCCAGCGCGCCTTCACCTGGCTCGAAGAGGCTCCCTACCCCACGATCGCCAAGGTGCAGGGCCACGCATTCGGCGCGGGGATGCAACTCGCCCTCGCGTGCGATCTGCGCATCGCCGCGCACGACGTACGCATGGGACTACTGGAGGCGAACTGGGGGCTCATGCCCGATCTCGGCGGCACCGTGTGGCTGCCTCGGCTCGTCGGACCGGCGAAGGCGTTGGAGCTCATGATGACGGCCGCGAAGCTGCGCGCGTCGGAGCTGCTCGCGCTCGGCATCGTCAACCGGGTCGTGCCCGGCGACGAGCTCGACGCCGAGGTCGACGGTCTGGTCGCCGAGCTGTTGAAGCGACCGCCCCTCGCGCTGCGCGGAGCGAAGGCAGCGGTGCGCGGTGGTTGGGGTGAACCGAGCGCGACGGGCATGCGTGCCGCGGCCGTCGCGCAGCTTGCGTGCCTCGCTTCCGCCGACTTCACGGAGGCCGCGACGGCGTTCCTCGAAGGCCGGGAACCGAAGTTCGAAGGCCGCTGAGGGCGCGGTGTCGGGGCGCGCGAGTCCGCGCGCGCGTTGCTCAGGCGATGGCGTCGGCGCCGAGCATGCGCTCCTCGGCGCGCGCGAGCTCGGAGATGGCCCAGAGCATCGCAGCGATCGAGAGGATCACCGCGAGCCACTCCAACGGACCGGAGACGGTGAAGCGTTCGTGCAACAGCCCGAGGCCGAGGCACGCCGCCGCGATCGGTCCGGTGGCTTCGGTGGTGGCGACCGACGCCGCGAGCGCTCCCGTCTGCAGGCTGCTCTGCGCGATCACGACTCCGCCGATCGCGGTGACCGCGAGTGCGTAGGGCTCCCAGTGCGGAATCCATGCGAAGACGCCTTCGCCGAGGTAATGCACGAGCGCCTTCGTGAAGACAGCCGACATCCCGAAGGAGATGCCCGAGGCGACACCGAGGAACGCGGCGCGCTTCGGCCCGCGAGCTCCGCGCGCGGCCGCGATGCAGACGAGCATGAGGCCGACGAACGCGAGCCCGAGCTCGGCGGCGGGACGGGCCTGCGCGACCTCGATCCCGCCGGTCGGTGAGACCTCGTAGAGGAAGACGGCGAGGCCGCCAGACATCACACCCGCGGCAACGAGATCGGTGCGCTCGACCGGTCGGTGCGTCAGCGCGGCGCCGACGAACAGCGCCATGAGGATTCCCGACGCGAGGATCGGCTCCACGAAGACCACGGCCGCGAGGGCGAGCGCGCCGGCCTGGCTCACGAACCCGAGAACGTCGCTGAACAGGCCGAGCCACCAGCGTGGCTTCTTGACGAGGCGCGCCATCAGCCCCGCATTGAGCGCGTACTCGTCAGGGACCTGTTCCGCCTCCATCAACTCGAGCACGTTCGACAGCGAGTAGAAGAAGGCGGTCAGGAGCGACAGGATCACGGCGAATCCGACTTGCCGGCTCACCCGACCAGTATGCAGGACCGGCGTGACCGGTCACGACCGATTGTCACGACGGTCGTCGTGACATGGATCACACCGAGACGCCAGAGGTCGCGGACCCGGCGCCGGGCGCGGATCCGTGCCCTCTTCCTCTTCCCTTCTGCCCACGAAGGGTGGTAAATGAGGGTGGGCGGGCGCTCCGAGCCGAAGGTCAGGGATATGACCCCAATGGTCCCGACGCCCGAAAGTGCACTCCGGCGCCGCGTCGTCGCCGCGCTCGACGCCGATGCGTCCGCACGCACGGTCGCCGATTTCGCGGCACGGCTGAGCGCCGTCCTCGACGGCCACCTCGACGGGTTGCACGTGGGCCGCGCCGCGACGGCCGAACACGTCCGCGCCATGGTCGGGCGGGCGGTACCGCTGCGGGTCGTCGGTGGCGGCGTGGTCCCCGCGCTGCTCGACGCGAGCGGCCGGCCCGACGTGCTCGCAACGGTCGTGGGCGCCCATTCCGGTCTCGGACGCACGAGCGGTACCGGCCCGGTCGCGACGGCCCTTGCGGCCGAGTCCCTGAACCCGGTCGTGATCGTGCCCTCGGGCGGACCCGGCTTCGGGCGCTCGGTCCGGAGGCTGGTGATCGGCCTCGAGGGCGTGCCGTCACCGTCGCCGCTGCCCGGCCTGGAGTTGCTCCGTCGCCTGCCCTCGACCGTCGAGGTGATCGGCGTCCACGTCTTCACCGACGCGACCGTCCCGCACTTCCTCGACCGGCCGGTCCGCGACCTCAAGATCCTCGCCCGCGAGCTCCTCTTGCGGGAGCACCTCGCGTTGGGAGTTCGCGCGCTCTGGCGCACCGGGTCCGCGGCCAACGGGGTCGTGGAGGCCGCGGTCGACGAGGGCGCCGATCTCATCGTCTTGGGCTGGGCCCAGGACGTCGCGTCCGACCACTCGGCGGTCGTGCGGGACACGCTGCGCCGGACGCGGCTGCCGGTGATGCTGCTCCCGCGGCGCGCGCCGAGCGTGGAGACGGCCCGCCGGCGCGAGGAGGTCGGGGGTCGGATCTGACGCACCCACTCGCGCGGCGGCGAATTGGGGCACGGCCGCCGGGGAATACCCGTCGGCGCGTAGGCGTCGAATCTTGACTATGGCTTCGCCCGCCGGATCCGTCTCGACGCACTACTGGCACACGCTCGACGACGGCCGCGTCCAATGCGACGTGTGCCCGCGCGCGTGCAAGCTCCGAGAGGGCCAACGCGGACTCTGCTTCGTACGGGCTCGTGAGCACGACGAGATCGTGCTCACGACGTACGGGCGGTCGAGTGGCTTTTGCGTCGACCCGATCGAGAAGAAGCCGCTGAACCACTTCCTCCCGGGATCGCCGGTTCTGTCCTTCGGCACGGCGGGTTGCAACCTCGCGTGCCGGTTCTGCCAGAACTGGGACATCAGCAAGTCGAAGGAGCTCGACACCCTCGCCGACCAGGCGAGCCCCGAGGCGATCGCGGCCGCCGCGGTCTCGCTCGGCGCGCGCAGCGTCGCGTTCACGTACAACGATCCGGTGATCTTCCTGGAGTACGCGAACGACGTCGCCGACGCCTGCCGGGAGGTCGGTGTGCGCTCGGTCGCCGTCACCGCCGGGTACATCTGCGCCGAACCCCGACGGGATTTCTTCGCGCACGTCGACGCCGCGAACGTCGATCTCAAGGCGTTCACCGAAGACTTCTACGAGCACCTGAGCGGTGCCCATCTCGGCGCGGTGCTCGACACGCTCGAGTACCTCGTGCACGAGACCGACGTGTGGGTGGAGATCACCAACCTGCTGATTCCCGGCCACAACGACTCCGACCGGGAGCTCGACGAGATGACGGCTTGGCTCGTCGAGCACCTCGGGCCCGACGTGCCGGTGCACTTCAGTGCCTTCCACCCCGACTTCCGGATGCGCGACGTGCCTCCCACTCCGCCCGCGACCCTCTCGCGGGCGCGTGCGATCGCGCTCCGCAACGGCATCCACCACGCGTACACGGGCAACGTCCACGACGTCGACGGCGGAACGACACGCTGCACCGGCTGTGGAGAGGTGTTGATCGAGCGCGACTGGTACACCCTCGGTGCGTACCGGCTCACCGACACCGGGGAATGCATGCGTTGCGGCACCGCGCTCGCCGGCCGCTTCGCGGGACCCGCCGGTACCTGGGGCGCTCGCCGCCGACCGGTGCGGCTCGCGACCGAGGCGGTGCGATGAGCGCGGCCGAGACCGTCCGACTTCCCGCCGTCGCGGGAGCGTTCTACCCGGGCCGCCCCGACGCCTTGCGCAGGGAGGTCGACGGCTACCTCTCATCGGTCGACCGGGTTCCGGGAGCGCCCAAGGCGATCGTCGTCCCGCACGCGGGGTACGCGTACTCGGGCCCGATCGCGGCGAGCGCGTACGCGACGCTTCGCGCCGCCGCCCACACGATCACGCGGGTCGTGCTGCTCGGTCCCGCGCACTTCGTGCCGCTCCACGGGCTCGCAGTTCCCACGGTCGACGCGTTCCTCACCCCGCTCGGCGCAGTGCCCGTCGACCTCGACGCGCGTGCTGTTGCGCTGGGCTTGCCGGGTGTCGTCGCCGACGCCGCCGCGCACGCTCCCGAGCACAGCCTCGAAGTTCAGCTCCCGTTCCTGCAGCGATCCCTGCGCGAATTCCGGGCCCTTCCCATCGTCGTCGGGCGCGCGGATGAAGACACGGTGGCCACGGTGCTCGACGCGCTGTGGGGCGGACCGGAGACCCTGATCGTGGTGAGCACCGACCTGAGCCACTATCTCGACTACGCGTCGGCCCGGGTACGAGATCGGCGCACCGCTGACGCGATCGTCGCGTGCGCCGCGAGCACGATCGCACCGAACGCCGCGTGCGGAGGATTCGCGCTCCGCGGGCTCCTCGTCGCCGCGCGACGACGCAACGCGGTGGTGCGACTCCTCGACCTGCGCAGTTCCGGGGACACGGCCGGGCCGCGCGACCGCGTGGTCGGATACGGCGCGTTCACGGTGGAGGCGACATGAGCCCGCTCGTCCTCGACGACGAACGCAGGGCGATCCTTCTCGGCATCGCCGCGGACGCGGTCGGGCGCGCGCTCACGAACCGAGGCGTCGACGTGCCTCCTGATCTCGGTGGCGACGACCCACTGCTGCGGCGTGACGCAGCCGCCTTCGTGACCCTCGAACGCGACACCCGGTTGCTCGGTTGCATCGGCACCCTCGACGCGACCCAGCCCCTCGCGGTGGCGACGGCCAGGTACGCGCTCGCGGCCGCGTTCGCCGATCCGCGCCTCCCGCCGGTCAGCGCCGACGACTTCACGGCCATGACGATCAAGATCTCGGTGCTCTCGGAACCGGAGCCGGTCGCGGCGGGCTCGTACCGCGAGCTCGCGGCCACCGTGCGCCCGGGCGTCGACGGCCTCGTGCTCGACGCCGGCGGGCGGGGCGCGACGCTGCTGCCGTCGGTCTGGCAGCACCTGCCGGAGACGGAGCGGTTTCTCGACGCCCTCTGGCGCAAGGCCGGGATCCGGCCCGGCACCTGGACGCCGCGGACCCGGCTCCGCCGCTACACCACCGACGAGTTCGCGGCTGCGGGACCGCGGGAACTGCCTCTGGGCCCGGTCGCGCGCGGTACGCGATCATGGTGAGTCCGTGCGGCACGGCTTCCTTGGTGTCGTGTCGCCCGTCCACTGCGAGGAGGCTCGGCGATGCGCGGTGACAGCGTCGAGATCATCGTCGACGTCGGTGGTGGTGGGACCGAGCGCTTCGAAGTGACGGCCGGGCGCGCCGGCCGGCGAGTCGAGACGACGATCGGGCGGGGGATCATCGAGGTCACCGAGGTGACCCGCGGCGGCAATCCCGTGCGGACCGCGCGGTTCATGGCGTCGCGCGTCGTCGCGGTCGTCGAGCACCCCGCCGATACGGGACCGGTCGGACCCGAGGTCGCGCCTGCGGGCGCACCCGACGGGAGCCGGCCGCGTCTGACCCTCACCGAGCCCACGGACGGAAGCGACTGATCGGCGCCCATGTCCGCTCGCCCGGCACCGCTGCGCGTCGTGATCGTCGGCGGCGGATTCGGTGGCCTGACGGCGGCGAAGGCGCTGGCACGACTTCCGGTCGAGATCACGATCGTCGACCGGCACAACTACCACGCGTTCGTCCCGCTGCTGTACCAGGTCGCGACGTCGGGTCTCGCGCCCGACGACATCGCGCCGAACCTGCGAGCCGTCGTGCAACGGCATGCGAACGTCGACGCCCTCATGGCCGAGGTCACCGGAATCGACTTCGACGCCCGCACGGTGCTCCTCGAGACCGGCCGCGCGCTCGATTACGACGTCCTCGTTCTCGCAGCGGGCACGGTCAGCAGCGACTTCGGAGTGGCCGGAGTGCGCGAGCACGCGTACCTCCTGAAGTCGATCGACGAAGCGATCGAGCTGCGCAGCGCCGTGCTCTCTCGTTTCGAGGAAGCGAACGCCGACCCGTCGGAGATCGATCGCGGCGCGCTCACGTTCGTGATCGCGGGCGGCGGGCCGACCGGGGTGGAGTTGTCGGGCGCGCTCGCCGAACTGTTCGACAAGGTGCTCGCAAAGGACTTCAAGAACCTCGACGTCGCCCGCGCGCGCGTCGTGCTCGTGGAGCTGGCCGACCGGCTGCTCGGCACGTTCTCCGACGCGTCGGGCGCCGAAGCGAAGCGGCAGCTCGAACGGCGCGGGGTGGAGGTGCGGCTCGGGCGCTCGATCAAATCGGTCGACGAGCACGGCGTCGTCCTCGACACCGGCGAGCAGATCCCGTCGCGCACGGTGATCTGGGCCGCGGGCGTCAAGGCGAACCCGCTCGCGGATCGGCTCGGTCTCGCGCAGACCAAGCGCGGCGAGATCGTCGTCACCGACGAGCTCACGGTGCCCGGGCGCCCGGAGGTCTTCGTGATCGGCGACCTCGCCGGCGCGACGGACCGGAAGGGACGCCCCCTCCCGCAGCTCGCACCGGTGGCGATGCAGGGCGGCCGCTATGTGGCCGACACCCTGGAGCGGCGCCGGCGGGGCAAACCGTCGAAGCCGTTCCACTACTTCGACAAGGGCAACATGGCCACGATCGGTCGGCGGGCTGCGGTCGCCGAACTTCCCGGTCACGTGCGCTTCGGCGGCACGCTCGGGTGGTTGAGCTGGCTCGGCCTGCACCTCGTGTTCCTCATCGGCTTCCGCAACCGTGTCGTCGTCCTCGTGAACTGGGCGTGGAACTACGTGAAGTGGGAGCGGGGGAACCGCGTGATCGTGGGATCGGCGGGCGACCGCGAGCGGCGCCCGCGGTCGTAGCGGCCCGCCTTCTGGCAGCATGAGCAGCGTCCCCAGGGGAGGGCCCATGGTCACGCTCGATTTCCGCAGCCGCACCGACGACGACATCCGCCACGTCGGCACCGTCGCGTTCTTCGACGCGGAGCTGCCGGCACTGATCGCAGCGCGCGGCGACCTCGCCGCGGCGGGCGCACGCGAGCTCGGCGTCGAACCGTTCACCGTCGTCGCGCCGTCGGGCACGTGGACCCTCGCGCTCACGCCGCGTGGCTTCACGGTCGAGCGCGGCGACACCGGGAACGCCATGGTGCGGCTGCGCGATGACGACGTCGCCGACATCGTCGACGATCTGAAGACGCCGATGACGCTGCTCACCGGGGGCACGCTCGAGATGGCACGCGGGGACCTCGGCGACTTCCTCGACTGGTGGGTCGTGCTGCGCTCGCTCATCGACGGCCGCGCCGTGCACACGCGTGGCGACGTCGACTTCGTCGATCGTTTCGGTGCGCCCCTCGACCTGGACCGCGCGTTCACCCCGGCCGACGACGATGCCGACATCGCGAACTTCCTCGCGCAAGCCGGATTCCTGCATCTGCGCGGCTGGTTCGATCCCGCGGTCATGACACAGATCGCGGCCGACATGGATCGCGCCCTCCCCACGTACACGCGCGACGACGGGCGGTCGTGGTGGGCGAAGACGGGAAACGGCGCGGATCGCTGCGTGCGCATGCAGTACTTCCACGAGCACTCCCCCGCCACGCTCCAACTGCTCGGCGGCGACGCGTTCGCACGGATCGGGCGGCTCACCGACGACGGCTACGTCGCGCGCGCCGCGGGCAACCGCATCGAGGCGCTCGTGAAGCCGATCGGAGTGGTGGAGGGCATCTCCGACGTGCCGTGGCACAAGGACTGCTCGCTCGGCATGCACTCGTACACCTGCTGCGGCCTGACCGTTGGGATCTCGGTCACGGGTGCCGACGCGCGTTCCGGACAGCTGCGTGTCGTGGCGGGTTCGCACCGGGCCCTCGTACAGCCCGCCTTCGTCCGCCGGGACTCCGATCTCCCCGTCGTCGACCTGCCGACGGCGACCGGAGACGCAACCGTGCACTGCAGCTGCACGCTGCACATGGCGCAGCCACCGGTGGAGCGGGAGCGGAAGGTCATGTACACCGGCTTCGGCCTGCCGCCGCTCGCGCCGGCGAGCGAGGCGCGTACGCGCGCCCTCGCGTCCATTGCCACGGTACGCGAGAGCTCCTACAAGACGGTGTCGCAGGCCCCGGCCGCGAGCGCCTGATCGCGCGCCGGCGGGGTCGCGCGGCGCGTCAACCCAGCGCGTCGTAGACGCTGTTCGCGCTGCTGACGTCGACGGCGGGACCCGGCTCCACGAGGAGCTTCTCGATCACGCCGTCGCGCAGGATCACCGCGTACCGCCGCGAGCGCATTCCGAGCCCGAAGCCGGTGCCGTCCATCACGAGGTCCATCGCCTGCGTGAAGTCGCCGTTGCCGTCGGCGATCATGAGGACGTCGTCGCCGACGTTCTGATCGGCGCCCCACGCCTTCATCACGAAGGCGTCGTTCACGGCGATGCACGCGATGCGGTCGACACCCTTGTCGCGGAGGTCCTGCGCGCGGACGACGAATCCGGGCAGGTGGAAGTTCGAACATCCGGGCGTGAACGCTCCGGGCACCGCGAACAGCACGACGAGCCCGGTACCGAGCAGTTCGCCCGTCTGCGCGGGGCCGACGCCGTCGGCCGTCGGGATCATGACCTTCACGTCGGGGATGCGGTCGCCGGCGCTTGCCATCGTTGCGTACACCTTCTCGTCGGTGGTCGGGGGTTCGGTCGTCGTCAGCCGGTGAACGGCTCGAGCTTCAAGCGCGCCCGTACCTCGGGCCGGCGCAACGGTGGCACCGTCTTCGGCGGCTGGCGGCGCGCCGGGAGCTCGGCCAACACCCGTTCCGTGATCGCGGCGATCTCGAGCGCAGCTTCCTCCATCGCGGTCGCGACCGCCGCGGTCGGCTTCGCCACCCCCGTGACCTTGCGCATGAATTGGCGGGCAGCCGCCTCGATCTCCTCGCGCGTCGCAGGAGGTTCGAGACCGCGGAGTTCGGTGATGTTCCGGCACATGCCGGCCATCGTAGAGTCCGAGCTCGCGTCGTTGTCGAGACGCGGGCAATCCGGAACCCGGCCGGTAGCGTGAGACCGATGCGGGAGTGGACCGTCGACGAAGCACGTGCCGCGTTACCCCGCGTGCGCGAGATCATCACTCGGGTGCGCGAGCTCGCCCGCCTGATCGCGACCGGCTACACGGGCAACGGGCAGCAGCGCCACGACGGCGAGACGCCGGCGCAGGCGGAGATGCGCCGGCTGCTCGGTGAGCTCGCCGACGGCGGCATCATGCTGCGGGATATCGAGCAGGGCCTCGTCGACTTCCCCGCGCGGGCGCCGTCGGGTCGCGAGTACTACCTCTGCTGGCTCGAGGGTGAGGCCGAGCTGAACTGGTGGCACTGGATCGAAGACGGATTCGCGGGCCGCACGCTGCTCAGCGATCCACCGGTCTGATCGCCTCGGCGTCCGGGCGCGTCGCCGGTCACGGTTTCCGGCTCGGGCATTGCGAGTCGGGCGGCGCCGTGACCGCGACCACCGACCCGAGCGCGACGTCGGCGTGGCGCGTGCGGCCGAGCGCCTCGTACGTGACCGCGATGTGGTCCCACCACTGGTAATCACCGGCGCCGAAGAACTCGCAATCGCGGAAGTGGAACGTCAGCCTGATCCAGTGACCGGGCCCGTCGGGAAGCGCCAATCCCGAAAACGGCCTGTACTGGAGTCCCGACGAACCCGCTGCCGGCGCGATCTCGACCCGATCGAGCCCGAGCATCGACACCGGTGAGGTGGGGAACTCGATCTTCGTGATGCGCAGCGAGTGGTCGGCGCTGAGCAGCAGCCCGAGCTGGAGCCGCCGGTTGGCACGGTACGGGGCCGTGCGTTGCGACGAACTGATCGTCTCCGTCTCGACGATGCCGGCGACGGGATCGGCGCCGGAATACGTGAGCCCGAACCCGTTGTCTTCGATGTTCGCGTGCCAGTTCAGCCACCACTGGTCGAGCCGCACCGCGGTGATCGGTACGGCCAGTGCGAGGACGAGGACGACGACGATCGCGGCGCGCTTCGCACGCGAGACCGCCGTCCAGCGCGCCCACCAGTCGCGGCGCTCGGGACCGAGGCCGTGCTCGACGCGCAACTCGTGCGCGTAGCTGTCGGGCGCACCGATCTCCGACCACAGCGCGGCCTCGGATGCCGTCGGGCGCCGGTCGGAGAGGTGGCGGTAGACCTCGCGCAACAGGTCGTCGCGATTGGCGCGGCGAACATCGCGCAGGTGCGCGTCGACCATCGCGAGGTAGCGCCGTTCGTGGGCATCGAGCGGCCGGCCTTCGACCCGGAGCGTCTTCACGAGGCGTCCCGCCGGGCCGCCCGACGCGCGTCCCCGACCACCGAATCGACGGTCGCGACGAACGTGTGCCACCGCTTCCGCGCGTCGCGTTGCGTCGCTCGTCCCGCAGCGGTGAGCTCGTAGTACCGGCGGGGCGGGCCCGCACTCGTGCGCACGACCTGCGACGTGAGCGCGCCCGCCGCCTCGAGTCGCCGCAACGCGCTGTAGACCGTCGCCTCGTTCAGGTCGTCGAGCCCGGCGGCCGTCAGGTGCTCGACGAGCTCGTAACCGTACGAGCGCCCGTGCTCGAGCACGGCGAGCACGAGCAGGTCGGTGACCCCCCGCAACCACTGCGACCGCGTGTCCCCCATACTGTGCACCGCACAGTAGCTGCGGCCGCGCGTCAGGCGAAAGCGGTTCGCATCGCGGCCCGGCCGGTGGCGGCGCCGGCGAAGTAGCCGTACGTCCCCGACTCGAGGAGCTCCCGGCCGGCCGTGGCGAGCGCGCCGAGGGCGACGGCATTGAAGGCGCCGCCGACCGAGACCCGTGCCACACCGATCGCGGCCAGTTCGGCGACGCTCGGGACACCGGGGAGCGCGAGCACGTTCACGGGCCGCTCGACCGACTCGACGAGTCGCCGGATGTCGGCCGGCGCGGTGACGCCCGGCGCGTACAGCACGTCGGCACCGGCGGTCTGGTACGCCTCCAGGCGCGCGATCGTGTCGTCGAGATCCGCGCGACCGTGCAGGAAGTTCTCGGCGCGCGCCGTGAGCACCTGTCGAACCGCTCCGGCGTGCGCGACCTCGGCCGCGGCGGCGACGCGGGCCGCCGCGAGCTCACGCGGGTAGATCGGATCGCCTTCGTCGCGCGTGAAGTCCTCGACCGAGAAGCCCGCGACGCCCGTTGTCGCGAGCCGCGCGACGTTCGCGGCCACGGCGTCGGGTGCGTCGGCGAAGCCGTTCTCGAAGTCGGCGTTCACCGGCAGGTCGGTCGCGTCGACGATGAGCGCCGCGTGCGTGATCGCTTCGTCGAGTGTGACGGAACCGTCGAGTCGCCCGAACGTCGCCGCGTGTCCCGAGCTCGTCGTCGCGAGGGCTTGGAACCCGAGCGCGGCGAGCAGCCGGGCGCTGCCCTGGTCCCACGCGTTCGCCAGCAGCAACGGGTGATCTCCGTGGTGCAGCGACAAGAACCGCGCGGCCTTGTCCTGGGGGCTCGTCATCGCGGCGACGCTACCGGTACTGCCGCGCGAGCTGCGCGCCGATTTCGCCGAGCAGCGCGCGGAGCTCACCGGGCTCGATCACCTCGACGGCGTCGCCGAATCCTGCGAGCTCGCCCGCGAGTGGGCGCACGCCCGGACCGCCGACCGAGATCTCGATGCGACCGTCGTCGCCGGCGGGTCCGATGCGGACACGGGTCCCGAAGACCATGCGGAGCACGGGAACGATGTCGGGTGCCGCGACGGCGCGCGCCTCGACCGCGAGCGCATGGCGGTCGACCTCGTCGGCGATGAGCCGCCACGCCTCCGCGAGGTCGAAGCCTGCGGGTCGCACGACCCGCTCACCAGTAGGTGTCACCGCGGTGACGCGATCGACGCGGAAGGTGCGGAGTCCCGCGTCGGTGTCGGCGACGAGATACCAGACCGTTCCCTTCGCGACGAGACCGAGGGGATGGACGACACGCGAGCTCGGCGCTCGGTCGCGCGCGACGTAGCCGAGGGTCACCTGCTCGCCTTCGACGACGGCATGCTGAAGTGCTTCGAGATGCACCGGCGCGGGCTTCGTGTTCGCCGGCCGTCCCCACCTGGTCGGGTCGACGACGATCGCGGCCGACGCCGCCTCCGCGGTGTCGCGGAACGGCTCCGGCAGCGCGCGCACGAGCTTGCGCAGCGCGGCACGGATCTCCGGTGTCGCGGCCGACGACGGGCCCGCGACCATGAACAGGGCTCGGACCTCGGCTGCGTTCAGGCCGGACAGATCGGTGCGGGCCCCGCCGATCAGCTGCCAGCCCCCATTGCGGCCCTGTCGTGAGTACACGGGCACACCGGCGATCGCGAGGGCTTCGAGGTCGCGGCGCGCGGTGCGTTCGGAGACCTCGAGCTCCGCCGCGACCTCGGCCGCGGTCATCTGACCTCGGGTCTGCAGCAGGAGCAGGGTGGCGACGAGTCGGTCGGCCCGCACGGAGAGATCTTCGCGCGCAACCCGGCCAGGAGGTGACCGGTTCTGTTGCGCAAGATGCGGTCATGACTGCTTCCGCTGCCGCCCCGTCTCCGACGCCCGCAAGTGCGCTCGCGAGCGACCCCCGCTCCCCCTTCGCCCGCGCGGTCACGATCGCCACGACCGTCGTCGCCGCAGTCGAACCCGAACATCTCGGCCGGTCGACACCCTGCACCGAGTTCGACGTCCGAACGCTGCTCGGGCACCTCGTGTTCGTGCTCCGCCGCGTCGCCGCGATCGGTCGGTGCGAGAACGCCATGGCTCCCCCGCCCGGCATCGAAGGGGTCGCCGACTCCGGCTGGCTCGACGCGTGGAACCGCGAGGTCGCGGCCCTGAACGCGGCCTGGACCGACCCGGCGGCGCTCGAGCAGACCGTGACCCTGCCGTTCGCGACGTTCTCGGGTGCCGCCGCGCTCGGGATGTACACGGGCGAGCTCACGCTGCACACCTGGGACCTCGCGACCGCGATCGGCATGCGTCCGCCGTGGGACGACGACGTGCTCACCGTCGCGTTCGCCGCGATCGCGGCGCAGCTCCCGCCCGACGGTCGCACCGAGCTCTACGCCGAGATCGCCCGCAAGCTCGGCCAGCCGCTCGCGGCCGGGACACCGTTCGCAGAGGCGGTGCCGGTCGCGGCCGACGCTCCCCTCATCGACCGGCTCGTGGCGTACGCGGGCCGCCAACCCTGACGCTCGCGGTCACGTGACGAACGCCGCTCGGAGCCGGGCGACGGCCTGATCGCCGCGTTCACCGCGTCGGGACCGGCGCGTTCTCCGTCGGACCTCGGGACGTTCGAGCGATGGACCCGGTGATGTGGAAGCGTGGAGCGCTGGTGGGCCGGTTCCGGGCGCGGCAGGAGTGGGCGTTCTTCGCTGCGCTCGCGCGCGCGTCGTGCGGACTCGCGATCTCGTGGTGGACGCTGCTCGTGTTGCGCGGCCTGCTCCCTGCGCTGCTGGCCGTCGCGATCGGTCTGCTCGTCGGCGCGGTGCAGCACCACGACTCGCTCGCCGCGCCGCTCACCTTCGTCGGGGGCGTGTTCGTCGCGTTCCAGGTACTCACGCCGCTCCATCAGGCAGTGAGCGCGAACCTCGGGAGCCGCACCGCGTCATGGCTCAACGACCGGCTCATGGTCGCGTGCATCACCCCGCCGGGGATGGGCCACCTCGAACGCCCCGAGCTCACCAACGACCTCGCGATGGCGCGCGACTTCGATCTCGGCATCACCGGCCCGCCGCTGTCGATCGGGATGGACTTCATCGCGAGCGGTCTCGTCGAGCTGGTCGGCGGCCTCGCGTCCGCGATCGTGCTGTTCGGCTTCGCCTGGTGGGCCCCGCTCGTGCTCGTCGGCGCATGGGGCGCGACGCACTGGCTGCTGCGAGAGAGCGGCGTGTGGCGTGACCGCAACACCGACGAGGTCCGCGACGCGCAACGTCACGCGGACTACGCGTACCGCCTCGCGGTCGACCCGCCCGCCGCGAAGGAACTGCGCCTGTTCGGGCTGGGCAGCTGGGTCGTCGACCGATTCGCGCAGCGGCGCCGGCGGCTCTACGAGCTCCAGTGGCAGGCCACCCGGCTGCGCGAGAAATCGGTGCTCGCCAGTCTCGTCGTGGTCGTCGTCGCGAACCTCGCGGTCTTCTGGGCGCTCGCGAGCGCTGCGGCCGACGGCCGCATCGGGCTCGACCGCGTCGTGGTCTTCATGCAGGTGGCGTTCGGGACGAGCGCGATCGCGTTCGGCGGGCTGAGCTGGGCGCTCGACGGCGCGTCGGCGCCCGCCGCCGCGGTGTTGCGCCTCGAGGCAGCGATGGCGCCCGTGGGCGCGCTGGCGTGCGGGAGTCGGACCGCTGTCGGGGTTGCCGGCGCGCGAGATCCGGTTCCGTGCCGTGACGTTCGCCTACGAGAGCGGGAGCCATCCCGTGCTCAACGGACTCGACCTCACGATCCCGGCGCGCGGCTCGATCGCGATCGTCGGCCAGAACGGCGCCGGCAAGACGACGCTCGCGAAGCTCATCTGCCGGCTCTACGACCCGCAGGCCGGTGCGATCGAGATCGACGGTGTCGACCTCCGCGACCTCGATCTCGACGAGTGGCGGGCCCGCATCACCGCCGTCTTCCAGGACTACGTGCGCTTCGAGCTTCCCCTTCGCAGCAACGTCGCGCCGCGTGGCGCGCCCGACGACGTGATCGCGGCCGCGCTCCGCGAGGCCGGGGCCGAGGATCTCGCGTCGCTCGACACGATCCTGTCCCGTGCGTACGCAGGCGGCACCGACCTCTCGGGCGGGCAGTGGCAGCGGGTCGCGTTGGCGCGCGTGCTCAGCTCGGTACGGCTCGGAGCGGGCGTCGTGCTCCTCGACGAACCCACCGCGCAACTCGACGTGCGCGGCGAAGCCGAGATCTTCTCCCGCATCCTCGACGCGACCCGTGAATGCACGACGATCCTCATCTCTCACCGCTTCTCCACCGTGCGGCTCGCGGACCGGATCTGTGTGCTCGAACACGGACACGTCGTGGAGCTCGGCAGCCACGACGACCTCATGGCGCTCGGTGGCCGCTACCGCACGATGTTCGACCTCCAGGCGTCGCGCTTCGTCGAGGTCGACGAGCACGGCGAGGAGGTGAGCTATGACACCCTCGCCTGACGATCTGCCGGCGGCCCTCCCGTCGCTCTGGCGAACGGTGAAGCTCGGCTACCGCGCCGAACCGCGACTGCTGCTCGTGTCGTTCGCGATGACGCTCTTCACCGCGCTCCCCGACGCACTCGTCGCCGTCTGGCTCGCGCTGCTCGCCGACGGCGTGACCAATCACCACCGGCGCACGATCGAGCTCGCGGCAGTCGGTCTCGCACTCTCGGCGACCACGACGTGGTACCTCCGCGTCGTCTTCGACCGGCTCCAGCGCCGCTTCCGCGACCGGGTCGGCATCGCGCTCGAATCGCACGTCGCGCGGCTCCAGGCGACGGTCGCGACGATCGCCCATCAAGAACGGCCGGAGTACCTCGACCGGCTCGCAGTCCTGCGCGATCAGGTGTTCGCCCTCGACCACCTGTTCATGTCGTTGTTCTCGACGGTGGGATGGATGCTGCGGCTCGCGATCGTCGTCGGGCTGCTCGTCGCGATCCACCCCGCGCTCGTTCTGCTCGTGGTGTTCGCGATCCCGACCGTGATGACGGCGACGTGGCGACCGGGTGTGGAGCGCGTGGTCGAGGAGCGCAGCGCGCCTCGCAACCGGCTGGCGCGCCACCTGTTCGTGCTCGGCACGACCGCACCGCCGGGCAAAGAGGTGCGCGTCACCGGCATCGGGCCCGCGCTCGTCGAGGATCGCGCCGGCGCCTGGAACGAGTGGTACGCACCCGTCGCCGCGGCGCGGTGGCGCAGCGCGCTGTGGCACACCCTCGCGTGGACGATCTTCGGCGCCGCGTACGTGGGCGCGATCGTGTTCGTTGCGTCTGGGCTCGATGCGTCGGTCGCGAAGGTCCTGCTCGTCCTGGTCGCCGGGAGCCGGCTCTCGCAGTACGTCGGCGCGACCGTCGGCGAGATCGGGTTCCTGCGCGGGATCTGGCTCGACTCGTCGCGGCGGCTGTCATGGCTCGAGGACTACGCGGCCGCCGCCGACGTGCACGCCGACGCGCCCGTTCCCGAACGGCTCGCCGACGGCATCCGCTTCGAGCACGTGACGTTCTCCTATCCCGGGACGGATCGCATCGTGCTCGACGACGTATCGGTCGCGTTGCCGGCCGGTGCGGTCGTCGCGATCGTCGGCGAGAACGGGGCCGGCAAGACGACCCTCGTGAAGCTGTTGTGCCGCCTCTACGCTCCGACCGAAGGTCGCATCGTCGTCGACGGCACCGACCTGCGCGACTTCCGTATGGACGACTGGCGGGCCGCCCTCGCAGGCGCCTTCCAAGACTTCTTCCGCTTCGAGTTCGTCGCCCACGACACCGTGGGCCTCGGCGATCTCGAGCGCCTGGGCGACCGGCCGGCGGTGGAAGCGGCCGTCGGGCGCGCCGGAGCCGGCGACGTCGTCGCGGGTCTGGATCGGGGGCTCGACACGCAGCTCGGCGTCAGCTGGGACGACGGCGTGGAGGTGTCGTTCGGGCAGTGGCAGAAGCTCGCACTGGCCCGGGGCTTCATGCGCGACGATCCGCTGGTGCTCGTGCTCGACGAACCGACCGCGGCACTCGACGCGGAGACGGAGCACGCGCTGTTCGAGCGCTACGCGGTCGCGTCGCTGGAAGCGGCGGCGAACGGGAGGGTGACGATCCTGGTTTCGCACCGCTTCTCGACCGTCCGCATGGCCGACCTGATCGTCGTCGTCGACGGTGCGCGCGTGATCGAGTGCGGGTCGCACGCGGAGCTGATGGCGCGCGGTGGCCAGTACGCGGAGCTGTACGAGATCCAGGCCGACGCGTTCCGCGGTGGTGAGCGCGGGCGGGCACCGGCGCCCTGAGTCGATCCGCGATCGCATCGTACGGACGAAGGTCGAGCAGCACATCGAGACGGCACCGGTCGCGGCCCGCGGCGGTATCGTTCCCGCGAGCCACAGCGCCTGCCCCGGGGGTCTCGATGCGCTTCCACCTTCCTGCCGATCAGATGCCGACGGCGTGGTACAACGCGCTGCCGCGCCTGCCCGAACCGATGCAGCCCCCATTGCATCCCGGGACACGGGAGCCGATCGGGCCGGCCGACCTCGCGCCCCTCTTCCCGATGGGCCTCATCGAGCAGGAGGTGAGCAGCGCACCGACGATCGACATCCCCGGCGAGGTTCTCGACGTGTTGCGGATCTGGCGTCCGACTCCCCTCGTGCGCGCCACTCGTCTCGAACGCGCGCTCGGCACGCCGGCGCGGATCTACTTCAAAGACGAATCAGTGTCACCTGCGGGCTCCCACAAGCCGAACACCGCGGTGCCGCAGGCGTACTACAACGCGAAAGAAGGTATTCCGCGGCTCACGACCGAGACCGGCGCGGGTCAGTGGGGAACCGCATTGAGCTTCGCGTGCTCGCAGTTCGACCTCGACTGCAAGGTCTACATGGTGCGCAGCAGCTTCGAGACCAAACCCTACCGCCGCGTGATGATGGAGACGTGGGGCGCGGAGTGCGTGCCCTCCCCCGTCGCCGATCCGTCGAGCCCCGGATCCCTCGGGCTCGCGATCTCCGACGCCGTCGCCGACGCCGCGAGCCGCGACGACACGCACTACTCGCTCGGCTCGGTACTGAACCACGTGCTCCTGCACCAGACCATCATCGGGCTCGAGGCGAAGGAGCAGCTCGCGATGGCCGGTGAGGAACGTCCCGACATCGTCATCGCGTCGTGCGGCGGCGGATCGAATCTCGGGGGCATCGCACTGCCGTTCCTCGAGGATGCCGCGGTTGCGTTGCGCGCGGTCGAGCCCACGAGCTGCCCGACGCTCACCGCGGGCACCTTCGACTACGACTTCGGCGACACCGCGGGGATGACACCGCTGCTGCCCATGTACACCTTGGGCAAGGACTTCATGCCGCCAACGATCCACGCCGGCGGGCTGCGCTACCACGGCGACTCGCCGATCATCTCACTGCTCGTGAAGACCGGGCGCATGGACGCCGTCGCGTATCCGCAGTCGAAGACGTTCGAGGCCGCGGCGCTCTTCGCCAAGACCGAAGGGCGCATCGCCGCGCCCGAGACCGGTCACGCGGTGCGCGCCGCGATCGACGAGGCGCTCGCGTGCAAGGAGACCGGCGAGGCGAAGGTGATCCTCTTCAACTACTCGGGGCACGGCTTCCTCGATCTCTCGGCGTACGACGACTACAACCACGACCGCCTGATCGACGCCTGACTCGGGCGACGGTTCGCATACCCGTGGACACCGATCCGGCCCCAGACCCGCGTCCAGACGCGCGCCAGCACAAGATCGTCAAGACCGAACGGCTGGTACTCGACGAGCTCTCCGATCGACTCGACACGGTGAAGCTCATCCGCACCGACGACGACGACCGCGCCGATGCGATCCTCGAACAGTTCGGGGCGAAGGGTCAGGTGGAGTCGGAGATGCTGGCCCAGCTCGAGGTGCGCGTCCCCCTTGCGCACCCGGATCGATTTGCGGAGGCGCACCGCACCGCGATCCGCGCGCTCGAGGTCTTCGACCGCAACGCGGCGCGTCCCCCGTCGAATCTCAACGCCGGACCGCTGGAGCCGATCGCCGCGTTCGTCGTGCAGTTGCTCATCGGCGTCATCGTGCGCGACTACCAGAAGGCGGTGATCGACGAGATCCGCCAGCTCTACGTGCGCCGCGAGGCGAACTGTGTCGCCGGCTCGCCCGAGTTCCGCCTGCTGCGGCTCGGGCGCATGCAGGCCGATCGGCTCGCGCCCGGCCTGCAGAAGAAGTCGCTGAGCCTCCCGACGTTCCTTCTCGGCGGCGCGGTCGTGTCGGGTGTCGCGTCCGTGTTCCAGGACGTGCTGCTCTCGGCCGCACACAACAGCGTCGTGCTCGTGGTCGTCGCGATCGTGTTCGCCGTCGTCGCGCTCGCCGGGTTCTGGTGCATCCTGAAGGCCGCGGCGATCGCGCGGCGCCGCACTCACATCGCGCTCGATCAGCCGTTGCGAGCCCTGTGGGAGACGCTGGGCGCGGCGGGGACCCCGCCACGCGACCAGAGCCGTCAGTTCGCCACCTACGCCGTGGTCCTGCTCGTGCTCGCGTGGATCGTGGTTCCGGTGGCGCTCACCTGGGCGCTCCACGCGCGCTGAGTCCCCGACCGATCCGCGCGCGCTCAACTCATCTGCTTCACGGTGCCGCCGACCACGTGCTGCACCGCGGATGCCTGCGACGGCTCGAACAGCGCGATCGCCCACTTGTCGCCGAGCACCACCGTGCCGCTGTTGTCGGCCGTCTCGGGGCCGGTGTCGAACCACGCCTGCTCGGACGCGTCGTCGGGGAAGCCGAGCAACGCGAGCGTCTGGCCCTGGAACAAGCAGGTGGCCTCGGAGTCCGCGTGCCGTTCGACCTGGTTGTCGGCGCTGACGTCGGTGCAACCGAGTTGCTGCGCGAGCGCGGCGATCGTGCTGGTGTTCTCGTTGCCGCGGAGGTCGATCGTGCTCGGCGGGCTGCCCGTGGTCGGCGCCGAGAACGGCTTCGCGTTCCCTGACCCCCCGCAGCCCGCGAGGAGCAGCGCGCCCGTGCAAATGATGACGCCGACCGAGCCGGCGACGCGTCCCCCGACTCCCCGCACCGCGCCGGCTTGCCACGCGTGGTCGCGCGGTTTCAGCCCCGCGACAGCCTGGCCAGCGTCTCGAAGACGGCCGGGTCGGCCTCGCGACCGTACGGCGAGACGATCACTCCACGCGCGCCGCATTGCCCGCACACGACGCCGAGCACGATCGCTTCGTCGTCGGGATCGGTCGTGCCCTCGAAGCGATAGGTGTGCGTGACGGCGACCCGCGACGGCTCATGGGTGATGCCGCACGCGTTGCAGTGCACGCCCGCGCCGTCGAGGCGAAGGTCGGAGGTGTAGCCGTGCTGCTCGAGAAAGGTGACGGCCGCGGCAACGCTTTCCGGTGCCGGTTCGGAAGACGACATCTCTCGAGACTATGCGCGACCGCGAACCGCGCCGACCGGCACGCGGTGGCCGTCTCCGTCGCCACCGTCGTCGTCGGTTGCGTCGTCGTCAGCGTCGCCGGCATCGGCGCCGTAACGCGCGACCAACGCCGTCATCACGATGATGAACGCGAACGCGGCGAGGGCCATGAAGGGAATCGACACGAAGCCGAACTCCCACACGTACCGGACGGTGCACGGCTCGGTCGTGGTGCAGAACGATGAATGCTGATGGGGGTAGGCCTGTAGCTGGGTGTGGTAGGCAGCGATTCCGGCACCCACGACGGAAACGGGCAGCACGTACCACGCAACGCGGCGATCGCGACGCAGCGCCGCGACGAAGAGCGTGAACGTCAACGGGTACATCGCGATGCGCTGGTACCAGCAGAGCTTGCAAGGAACGAAGTGCGCGATCTCGGAGAGGTAGAGGCTCCCGAGCGTCGTCACGAGCGCGACTGCGAACGCCAGCCACAGCCCGGAGCCGACGAGCTCGTCGAAGAGCACCGCGACCGGTCGGTCGGGCCGGAGGCGGGCGGCGACGGCAACGATCACCGTGATCGCCGTCGCGGCGCAGCAGATCAGCGAGAGGATCGCGAAGAACTTCGAGAAGTCCGCAGTGCTCATTCTTCGCTCCGGGCCGGGTTCGAGCGTCGGTGACGCCGTCAGGCTAGGCGGCGCCGCGCCCAGGCGCGCGGGCGTCGTGGACGCGGGTCGCGGGCGCTCTGCGACACGCAGTCGCCGGTGCGATGCCAACCTTTGCCGCCCGCCGGGCCTGGACTCTCATGAGAGACTGACTCCACCAGCTGTCAGGAGCCGGAATGCTCGCGCTTGCCGATTCGGGCGCCGCGGGAGCTTCCTATCGGGACGCTCAGCCGTGGCCGCACGTAGTGGTCGATGACGTCGTATCGGGCGATCTCGCGTCGACGATCGCCGATGAAGCACGTCGGATCCCCGAGCCCGCACTGGAGCACCAGTTCTCTCGCCGGCAGCACAAGCTCAGCTCGTCGAGCGTCGTGCCGCTCGGTCCCTGCACCAGCACGTTGCTCGACGCGCTTGCCGGGCCGGAGCTGCGCGCGTTCGCGGCGTCCGTGACGAGGATCGACGGGCTGGAGAGTGATCCCGAGTTCTGCCGCGCGGGGCTCTTCGTGACGCCGCCCGGAGGTTGGCAACGCGTGCACGAAGACTTCCGTCGCCACCCGGTCACGGGACGCTGGAACCGCGTCATCGCACTCCTCTACTGCAGCGAATGGCACCCGGGTTGGGGCGGCGAGCTCGAACTGTGGCGCTCCGACATGCGCGCCGTCGGGCGGCGCATCGAGCCGCTTCCCGGTCGCCTCGTGATCTTCGAGACGACGAGCGCACATCGTCACGGCATCCGCACCTTGGAAACGATCGCGCGATTCGCGGATCGTGCTCGCCAGCCGCTTCTACGCCCCGACCCCGCCGACCGCTCCCCCCAGCCCGCCGTTGCGCACCTGGTCGGCGCGCCCCGAGGAGACGAGGCGCGACATCCTGCCGACCGTCGTCGAGGCCTGGCAGGAAGTGCGCAGCCGGGCGACCCGCAAGCTCCACGGCCACCGCGACCGGTAGCGGGCCCGCCACCGCGGCGAAGACCGTGGCGCCGAGTCGGCCCGCGCGAACCGATTCCGAGCGGCGGATGCAAGACTCCCGCGATGCCATCGCGTTCCCGCCTCAGGGCCGTCGCGCTCGTGACCGGCCTGACGCTGAGTGCCGCGGCCTGCTCGTCGGGCGGTTCGTCGGGATCCACAGCCGGCTCGTCGGGCACCGTGCCCGCGTCGAGCACGACCGCGCGCACGTCGGGTTCGTCGACGACAGCCGCGACGACGAGCAATTCCGCGCGGTGGCCGATGTATCACCGCACGATCGATCGTGCCGGTGCGGCGCCCGGCTTCGCGATACCGCACCACCTCGCGCGCGCCTGGGACACGGCGCTCGACGGCGCGGTCTACGGGCAACCGATCGTCGTCGGCGATGCCGTCATCGCGGCGACGGAGGGCGACACCGTGTACGCGCTGGATCTCGCAACGGGGCACGAGCGCTGGCATCGCAACCTCGGAACGCCGGCCGCACGCTCGGAGTTGCCGTGCGGCAACATCGATCCCCTGGGCATCACGGGCACGCCCGCGTACGACGCGACCACCGGGCTCGTGTACGTCGCAACCGAGACGACCGGTGCCCACCACGATCTGGTCGCGCTCGATCCCGCGACGGGCACCGTGCGCTTCACGCGCAACCTCGACGTCACGAACCGCGACCGCGCCGCGGAACAGGAACGGGCGGCACTGGCGGTCGCGAACGGCCGCGTCTACGTCGCGTTCGGGGGTCTCTTCGGCGATTGCGGCAACTACGTCGGCTACGTCGTCGCGGTCCCCGCCGACGGCACCGGCTCCCTCACGCACTACGAGGTGCCGACCGCTCGGGAGGGCGGCATCTGGGCGGCGTCGGGACCCGCGATCGGCGCCGACGGCGACGTCTACGTCGCGGTTGGCAACGGTGCCAGCACGGGCGGCACGTACGACGGGAGTGATTCGGTGCTGCGCCTGGCCCGCGACCTCTCGGCGCGCAAGGCGTACTTCGCGCCCGACAACTGGGGTTCCGAGAACGCGGCCGACGCCGATCTCGGATCAACCGGACCGCTGTTGCTTCCCGGGCACCGTGCCCTGATCGCGGGGAAGGGATCGAACCTCTACCTGCTCGACACCGACCGCCTCGGCGGTATCGGGGGCCAGCTCGCGACCGTCCCCGGCTGCCGGAGCTTCGGTGGCATGGCCGCCGACGGAAGCGCGGCATTCGTTCCGTGCGCCGACGGCCTGACGCGTGTCGACGTCCACGGCAACTCGATCAGCAAGGCCTGGCAGGCCGACTCGTCGATCATCGGCTCGCCCGTCGTCGGCGGCGGCGCGGTCTGGTCACTCGACGCGGGTTCCGGTGTCCTCGACGCCCTGGACGAGGCGACCGGGCACGTGATGACGACGGCTGCGGTCGGCGCGGTCACCCGCTTCGCTTCCCCCGTGCTGGCGGCGAACCGGGTGATCGTCGGCACCGAGAACGGCGTCGTCGTCATCTCGGTGAGCTGAACCGGTTCCTCCCGTCACGCTTCCTTCACGACCGCGTACCAGATCCGTTCGGCGACGGCGTGCACGACGTCGCCGATGCGTGCCAGGCGCCGGTAGATCTCGCGCCGGCCCATCACCTCGCGCAGGTCGCCCTCCGCCAGCAGCGCCGACATCGCGGCGCGGTACGAGCGTTCCACCCGACGCTGGCTCCTCACCGCGGCGTCGGCCTCGACGGTCGCGTCCGTGTTCTTGTCCGCGAGGTGGGCGAACGCGTTTGCGAGATGGCCGACGGCCTCGGCGAGCAACGTCGCCATCTCGAGCGTCGCCGAGTCCGGTGCCATCCTCATGACTTCGGCTTCGCGCACGAGGTCCTTGGCCGCGTTCAGCACCTCGTCGAGGTCGGCGGACAGCGTGAAGAGGTCTTCGGCGTCGATCGGCGGCGAGAACGCGTCCCGCAACGCGCGCCACAACTCGCGCTTGCGCTCGTCGGCCTTGTGCTCGCATGTACGCACCGTGTCGGCCGCGGCGGCGTCGCCTCCGGCCCACGCGACGAGGCCCTGCATCCCCTCGATGGTGATCGTGGCCTGCGTTCCGAGCATCCCGAGGAGATCGGGCATCTCCGGAAGGAACCACCGCTTCGTCAAGCGAACCACCTCCACGGGAACGACAGGGCGGCCGCCAGAGCCGCCGCGACCGGCATCGTGACGAGCCAGGCCAGCAGCATGGCCCGGACGATGGGCCACCGCACGTGGCGCCAGCGCCGGCGTCCACCCCCCACGCCGACGATCGCACCGGAGACGACTTCGGTCGTGCTCACCGGCGCACCGGCGAAGGATGCGATCGCGAGAACCGCCGTGGACGCGGTCTGGCTCGAGAGCGCGTCGATCGGGCGCAGCGGAACGAGCCGCTGACCCAGCGTCTTGATGATCGGCCATCCCCCGAGGGTCGTTCCGGCCGTCAGCGTGACGGCGCACGCAAGAATCGCCCACGTCGGTGCCGCCAGCCGCGTGGTGTGGCCGCCGACGAAGAGCAACACCGCGACGACACCGACGGACTTCTGCGTGTCGTTGGCACCGTGGCTGAGCGAGAGCCCTTCCGACATGAGCCACTGCCCCGCGCGCACCGGCCCCCGCAGGCGCCGCGTCGCGCGCGCCGTCGCCCGGCGTGCGCCGCGTTCGATCAGGAAGCCGGCCGCGAATCCGAACAGGGGCGCGAGCGCGAGCACGGCCATGACGCCGAACACGCCGTCGGGACGCGCGCCGGTGAAGCCACCCCAGTGAACACCGTGAATCCCCTGGCGCGTGATCGCGGCGCCGACGAGACCACCGAGGAGCGCGTGCCCCGAGCTCGACGGGATGCCGAAGCGCCACGTGAGCAGATTCCACGCAACCGCGGCGGTCAGCGCGGCGCCGAGCACCGCGATCGTCTCGCCGGGTGGCACGGTGACGATTCCGGCGATCGTGTTCGCGACCGCGTGCCCGAACGCGAGTGGTCCGATGATGTTGCCGACCGCCGCGAGCAGTACGGCGGTGCCGGGCCGCGCCGCGCGCGTCGCGACGAGCGCAGCGATCGCGTCGGCCGCGTCGTGCAGACCGTTCGTGGCCGCGAAGGCCAGTGTCATCACGATCGCCGCTACCAGGGAAGCGTCCATCCCGCCCCGACCCGACCGAGCATCCGCTCCGTCTCGCCGGCGTGATCATGCCCCAGGCGGCGCGACGCGAGATGGGACCGCCCGGCGGCGGCCCCATCTCCACCGTCGTGCTTCCGCGGGTCAGTTGCCGCCGAGGAGTTGCGCGTCGGTGAGGCCGGGGTAGAGCGGTGACTTCCGGCCCTGTTTCCGGCGCGCCGCGAAGGGGGACGATCGGTGCATGGACATCGACGCGCGCAGTCCCGTCCGTCTCATCATGGATCGCGAGCTGGTGACGGTCGACGATCACATCACGCTCCGAGATCTCGCGAAGGTGCTCGACGCGGAGGTCGTCGGCGCCGCGCTGATTCCGCGCGACGACGGCCACTTCGGCATCGTGTCGGAACGCGACGTCGTGCGCGCGCTCGCCGAAGGCGCCGACCCCGATCAGGTCTGGGTCGCCGACGTGATGACCGACGACCTCGTGACCGCCGGCCCCGAGGAGCACATCGTCGCGGTCGCGATGCGGCTCGTCGGCGCCAACATCCGCCACGTGGTCGTCGTCGAGGATCAGCACCCCGTGGGTGTGGTCTCCGGTCGAGATCTCCTCCCGATCGTGACCGAAGACCTACTCGACAACTGGAACTATCCCGGGACCGTCGAGGAGACCACCGCGACGCGCTGGCTGCAAACCGCGGCCGCGCCGCTGCACCTGCTCACCGAGGCCGCGGAGAAGCTCGTCGGCAGGCTGCCCGGGCGCCGCGCGCCCGAGGCGCACCACCCGACGGCCCGCGGTCACTGACCTCGGTCAGCGATTGGCGCGGTGGTACCAGTCGCGCAGCGAGGTGTGGAACGACGCGAGTCGCTCGCGCCGGTCTGCTGCGTGCGCGATCGCTTCCGGCGGCGCGTGATGCGTCTCCGCGATCGGGAGCGAGACGCCTTCGAGATCGGGTGCGACGTGGCCGAGGACTCCGAAGGCGAGGAGCGCCGCGCCGCGCGCATTGGTGAGGTGCGCGTCGGCGAGCCGGTGCACCCGGATGCCGAGCCCGGCCGCGAGCAGTTCGCCCCAGAACCGGCTGCGCGCCGCACCGCCTCCGAACGTGATCTCGTCGTAGGCGACACCCGTGAACGCGGAGAACGGTTCGAGCAGCCAGGCCGCGTTCAATGCGACCCCTTCGTACACGGCACGCGTGAGGTCGGCACGAGTCGACGTGAGATCCATGCCGACGAACGCGCCGCGCACGTGCGCGTCGGGGGCCGGTGCGATCGAGCCGGTGAGCCAGGGTGCGAAGAGCAGGTCGGTCGGTGCCGTGGCCGCGGCGAGCGCCTCGGCGCGCGCGGTACGCGTCGTCGGGGCGCGTCGCGGCGCCGAGCGCGTCGTCGGCGAACACGATCTGGTCGAGCCACACTTCGAGCGCGCGCCCGCCGACCCCGTTCTCGGCCATCACGAAGTACCGCTGCGAGAGCGGGCTCGGGATGCTGGTGATGCCGTGCGCGAGATCGGCGGCCTTGTGTCCGACGTGGGTCGCCATCACCGACGTCGTACCGATCACGAGCGCGACGCGCGTGACGCGTCGAGCGCACCACCTCCGATCGCAGACGTGATGGAATCGACGGTGCCCGGGAGCACGACGGTGGTGCGGTCGACTCCGAGATGGCGGGCCGCGACCGCGGTGACGGGACCGACCGGCTCGTCCGGCGGCCCGATCGGTGGCAGCCGATCGGGGTCCACGCCCGCACGGGCGACGAGGTCGGAGTCGTACGCAACCGCGTCCCAGACGCGGTTGTCGGTGCACATCAGGGGAAACGCGGTCGTCGGCGTCGCGACGATGCGGCCGGTGAGCCGGGCGATCACGGCGTCGACAGGCTCGACGAACGCAGCAACCTCACGCTCGATCTCGGGGTGCTCCCGCGCCAGCACGGCGATGTGCGCGAGATCGTCGCTCGGCAGTGGCGGCAGCCCATGGCGATCCAGCCAGAGCATGAAGGCATCGGCGTCGTCGCGAAGCGGATGAATCGGACCACCACGATTGTCCATCCACATCACGACGGGTGCGAGCGGCACACCGTTCGCGTCGATCGCCACGACCGACATGTACTGCGACGTCACCGCGATCGCGCCGACACCGCCTGACCCACTGGAGCTGCCGACCGCGGCCCGACTCGCGCGACCGATCGCCTGCCACCACGCTTCCGCGTCCTGCTCCGCCCTCCCGTCGGGTGCGAAGCGGGTGATGAGCGGCTCGCTCGCGGCGGCCCGAATCCGCAGCTCGGAATCCACGACGGCGACCTTCACGCCCGTCGTTCCAAGATCGATGGCGAGCACATAAGGTGCACTCGACCGCACGACTCGAGACCCTATCCGAGGCAGCATGGGCTTCTACCCGTACGCAGGCGAGTATCCCGTCGTCCACGGACTTCCGGAGCACGGACGGCCGCGCGAGGAGATCCTCGCGGAGCTGCGCGAGATGGCGCGGCGCGAAGACGCGGCGTGGGAGAACGGCAAGGTGTCGGGCTCCATGTACTGCGGTTCGCACGATCACTACGAGTTCCTCAACGAGGCGTTCGGCTACTACGGGCACATGAACGCGCTCCAACGCGACGTCTGCCCGAGCTCGACGCGCTTCGAGGGCGAGATGATCGCGATGGGCCTCGACGTGATGCACGCGGGCGCCGTCACCGACACGACACCCGCCGGGCTCGTCACGAGCGGCGGCAGCGGCAGCATCCTGCACGCGATGCTCGCGTACCGCGAAGCGGGGACGCGTCGAGGGATCGAGCGCCCCAACGTCGTCAAGCCCGAGACCGCGCACCCCGCGTTCGACAAGGCGTGCCATCTCGTGGGCATCGAGCTGCGCGTGATCCCGATCGATCGCGAGACCACGACGGCCGACGTCGCCGCGATGACAGCCGCCATCGACGCGAACACCGTCGCGATCGTCGGTTCGGCCGGGAACTACGGCTACGGCACCATCGACCCGATCGCGGAGCTCGGCGCGCTGGCGCTCGAGCGCGGCGTCGGCCTGCACGTCGACGGTTGTCTCGGCGGGTTCATCCTGCCCTTCGGCGAACAGCTCGGTTTCGACATCCCACCCTTCGATTTCCGCGTGCCCGGCGTCACCACGATCTCCGCCGACACCCATAAGTACGGCTACGGCCTGAAGGGCACGTCGTTGCTCCTGTTCCGCGACAAGGAGCTGCGCAACGGCCAGTACTTCTTCCAGACGAGTTGGAGCGGCGGCAAGTACTGCTCCCCCGGCATCGACGGTTCCCGCTCGAGCGGGCTCCTTGCGGCGAGCTGGGCGTCGATGGTCTCACTCGGGCGTGAGGGCTACCTGAAGTACGCGAAGGACATCTTCGAGACCGCGTTCGCGATGCAGGCCGACGTTCGCTCGCACTCCGAGCTGCGCCTCATGGGGAAGCCGACGTTCTGCTTCTCCTTCACGAGCGACGCGTTCGACATCTACCTCGTGAACGACGGCCTCCGCGCGCGGGTGGCGGATGAACGGCCAGCAGTACCCGAACTCGATCCACATGTGCGTGACGCGGCCCCAGACCCTGCCCGGCGTGCGCGAGGCGTGGACCGTCGATCTCGGATCCGCCGTCGACCATGCGCGCGGGCACAAGGACGAACCGGCGAAGAGCGGGTCGATCTACGGCGGCATCCCCGGCGGTTGGACCACCGAGGCCGACGAGTTCATCCGGGCCGTGATGGCCGACATGATGGACAAGCAGCAGGGCGTCCCCGACTGAACCGGACCGGTCACGCGGCCGGATCGGGATCCTCGAGCACCGCGTCGAGCGTCCGCCGCCCGACGCCATCCATCTGCGGATTGTCGGCCGACGCGGCCAGGTAGGCGAGCGCCCATCCCCGCCGCGCGGACCCACGTGTCGTCGTCGATCTCGCCGGCCGCGGCGCGGAACCCGGAGCGGGCTTCGGGTTCGAAGAGCATCCAGGCGATCGAAAGGTCGGTCGCGGGATCACCGGCGCAGATGTCGCCGAAGTCGATCACGCCCGCGACCCGGCCGTCGGCGACGAGCACGTTCGCGGGATGCAGATCGCCGTGCAGCCAGCGCGGCGAATCCGGCCAGTCGGGGCGAGCGACGGCTTCCGCCCAGCGGGCGCGGACGCGCGCCGAGTCGATCGCGCCATCGAGCGCCGCGATCCGTTCGGCGACGGCCGCCGCGCGCTGCCGCAGGGGTACTCCGCGGACAGGATTTGCGGGCGCGTCTCTCGGTGCCGGGCGGTGGAGCGCGGCGACGAACCGGCCGAGGCTCGCCGCGGCGGCGTCGGGGTCGCCCGGTGGCAGGAGGGCGGCGGCGGTGCCCGGTAGCCAGGGCACCACGCTCCACGGCCACGGGTAGCCGGCGCCCGCGACACCCGTGCGCACGGGGACGGGAACCGCGAGCGGAAGCCCGGGCGCGATCACCGGCAGCCAACGCTGTTCGTGCGCGACGAGCTCGGCCGCGACCGCGCGGCGGGGAAGGCGAACGACGAGCGCGTCGCCGAGGCGGAACGAGACGTTGTCCCAACCCGACGCGAGCCTCGTGAGGCGCAGCCCGGCGAGATCGGGATGCTGCTCCGCCAGCAGGCGGCCGACGAGTGCCGCGTCGATCGCGACCTCGGCGGCCGGCGTGTTTCCTGCCGGCACGCAGCACCTCCTCGGGCACCGGGTGGGACCGCGACGCTACCGCGCCGGCCCTTCCGGGAAGCTCCTCCGAACGGGTGGAGGAACCACGCTGCCGACCGTTGGTCTCGGTGCTCGGTGCCGATGTACCGATCTTCGGGGTCCGTCGGTGCCGTCGGTCGCGGCTCCCGAGGCCGGACGCGGCACCGGTGCAGGGAGCGTGCGACCGCAATCTCGAGGTCGTCGGGAACCGACTCGCCTGACCCCGGTACGCAAGACTCCGGGCATGACGGCCCGCGGCGTTCGCTCCCGATTTCCCGGTCTCCGCGACGGCTGGGTTCGCTTCGACGGCCCGGCCGGCACCCTCCCGGTCGACACCGCGATCGGCGCGATGCACGACTACTTGTCGAGCCCACTCCCCGCGAACGCCGGCGGCATGTTTGCGGCAAGTGTGCGGACCACGGAGATGGTCGACGCGACGCGCGCGGCGGTCGGCCGCCTGCTCGGCGCCGATGCGCAGCAGGTCGTGTTCGGCCCGAGCTCGACCGCGCTGATGTTCTCCTACACCCGCGCGCTGGCACGCACCTGGACCGGCAACGAACGGATCGTCGTGACGGCGCTCGACCACGACTCCAACATCACTCCCTGGGTGACTGCTGCACGGGAGACGGGGGCCGAGATGGTGACCCTGCCGGTCGCACCCGGCGACGGCTCGCTGGACCTCGCCGATCTGGATCGTGCGGTGCAGGGCGGGCGGATCGACTGGGTCGCGCTCACGGGCGCGTCCAATCTCACCGGGTTCGCTCCCGACCTGCGCGCCGCGGCGGCGATGGTGCACGCCGCGGGCGGCCGGCTCCACGTCGACGCCGTGGCGCGCGCGCCGCACCTGCCGATCGACGTCGCCGGTTGGGAAATCGACTCGCTCGTCACCTCTCCGTACAAGTGGTACGGGCCGCACGCAGGGGTGCTCGTCCTGGCTCCCGACATCCGCGACGGTGTGGAGCCGTACCGGGTCCGGCCCGCGGACTACGACGGGCCCGCGCGTTGGGAGAGCGGGACCCTTTCCTTCGAGGCGATCGCGGGGATCGGTGCGGCGGCCGAGTTCATGCTCGAGGAGCCGTGCGCGACGGTCGCCGCGTCGGAGTCTGCACTGCTCGCACGGCTCGAGTCCGGGCTTCGCGCGCTTCCCTCCGTGACGGTGCACACGCCGGAACGAGCCGAAGGACGCGCGCCGACGACGATCTTCAACCTCGGCGCACAGTCGCCCGCGGCAGTCGCGAGCGCGCTCGCGGCCCGCAACATCGCGGTCTGGAGCGGCGACAACTACGCGTGCGACCTCATCGACGCGATGGGTCTGCGTGAGCGCGGCGGCGCGGTGCGTGCGGGCATCGTGCGCTACACCACCGAAGCCGACGTCGACACACTCGTCGCGGCCGTCGCCGAGCTGGCTGCGCGCCGCTGAGCGATCGCCCCGTCGCGATCGTCGCTCAGGCGTCGTTGCGGAGCGATCCGAGGCCGAGCCCTCCACCGCTGGGCGGCGGCGCGAGGCCGACCGCGAGGGCGAGCGGATTGGGCGTCGGCTCCGCGACCTTCGTGAGCGTGTTGCGGTCGGTGTGGTGGAAGGGCTCCGCGCGATCTGGGATCTGTAGGACGCCCTCCTCCTCGTAGGCCCACGTGCCGTCGTCGTTGACCGTCACGTGAATGCGGTAGCTCAGCGTGCGGAACGCCTGGTCGAGGAAAGGATTCGAGAGGATGCCGTACACCTCGCTGCCGACCGTCGCGGTCAGTTCGAAGTCGGTTGCGTCCGCAGCCGCCGGCCCCGAGGCCAGGAGCACCTGGGCCCGCGGGATCCCGAGCGTGAGCGTCACCGTCTCCGTCGCCGGTTCCCAGAGCCAGTACCCCACCTGGTCGTGGAAGGTCTCGGCCTCGCCCGGCTTCACGATGTGGGTGTGATAGCGGAGCCCGTAGAAGAGCTGTGGACCGTTGGTCTGGCGGTCGATCGGCTGCGCCTCGTAGTGCTCGACGAACATGTTCGCCTCGAGGCCGCCTGCTGGGAGGTCGACGGGATGCTCGTCGGCGCCTTTCGCGCCCTCCCAGATCCCGGCCATCGCGCGCAGCGGTCCGAGGTTCGCGAGCGTGTCGGCGTCGCCCTCGGCCTCGGTGTAGATGTCGGATCCGTACGAGAACACGGCCTACTCCTGACTTCGGTCCTCGCCGGGCCGCGCCCGACTCGGTGCGTCGGCCCACGACGCTACTCAGCGGTCGTGCGGCACCGCGGCACCGACCTCGCGCGTGATTCGGGACCATCGGCCCTTCCTCGGGAGCCGAACGGGCCTGCTCGCGCCCGGGTGACAGTTGGTATTTCTCTCCGGTGCAGTTCTGGTATCCGATCGGTGCGCATCCCGGCGCGCCGTCACGCCGCGCTTGGTTCGTCGCCGACGCGATGTCGGTCTATCCCGCCGTCGGGCATCCCGACGGAGCATCGGGGAGGGCGTGGTTCCGCCTCGAGGAGGGGCTCGTCGCCCCGACGCCGGAGAACCCGAGGGCGATCGACGCGCCCGGCTCAGCCGGCGGCCCGTGGTACGAGATCATCGGCTCGTTCGTGTATCCGGCCGCCGGTCACCCCGATGGTCCATCGGCCGCGCCCTGGTACCAGGTCCGGTGACCGCGGCGCCCTACTCGCGCAGTTGCGCCAGCGCCGCGAGCGCGCGCGCCGCTGCGGTGATCGCCTGACCGTCGACGAGCGCACTGCCGCCGGTTGGAAGTGTCTTCGTCGTAATTCCGTCGCATCGGCGGGCGCGGCCGTCGTAGCGTCGAAGCCCCGCCCCGTCTTCCGTCCGGGGTCACGGCGTGCGCGCGGGGTAAGGAGCGTCCAGTGCGCGATCGAGCGCTGCTGCGAGTCAAGCCGTACCTGCGGCCGCACGCGAAACGGATCGCGTTCATCGGCGGTAGCGCGATCGTCTCGATCAGCGCGCAGCTCGCCGTCCCGCTGATCGCCGAGGCCGCGATCGACGGCCCGATCACGCGCCACGACAAGGGCGGTCTCGTTCCGCTCTTCCTCCTCGCCGTGGGGCTGGGTCTGTTCGAGCTGACCCTCACCTACCGGCGGCGCCTCGCGCTCGCCCAGCTCGCCACCACAGTCGAGACCGAGCTGCGTGACGACTTCTACGAGCACCTCCAGCGACTCGAGGTCGGCTTCCACGACCGCTGGCAGTCAGGGCAGTTGTTGTCGCGCGCGAACTCCGACATCGCGCTCATCCGCCGATTCGCCGCGTTCGGCGCGATCTTCCTGCTGATCATCGTCATCGAGGTCCTCGCGATCTTCACGCTGCTGCTCCGGCTCGACGTCTGGCTCGGGCTGCTCACGATCCTGACGGCGATTCCGGTGCTCTTGCTGTGCCGGCGCTTCGAGCGCGACTACCACGTCGTCGTCCGCGACATCCAGGACCAGACTGGCGATCTCACGACGATGATCGAAGAAGCGGCGCGCGGCATTCGCATCATCAAGGCGTTCGGACGCGGCCGCGAGATGTTCGGGCACTACGACGACGCGTGCACGCACCTCCGTACCACGGAGCTCGACCGCGTCCGCATCCACACGCAGTTCATCTGGGTGCTCGGCCTCATCCCGAACCTCACCCTCGCGGCGGTGCTGCTCGCCGGGGCGTTCGCGGTGTCGTCGGGAGCGCTGACCGTGGGCGGCCTCGTCGCGTTCGTGTCGTACCTGCTGATCCTCGTGTTCCCCATCGAGGAGCTGGCCTGGATCCTGGCGATGGCGGAGGAGGCCGAAACGGCCGCGGGCCGGGTCTGGGAGGTGTTCGACACCGAACCGATCATCGCCGACAGACCGGGCGCGAAGAGCATCAGCCACTCCCGTGGCGAGATCCGGTTCGATCATGTGTCGTTCGTGTATCCCGGCAACGACCGCAAGGTGCTCGACGACTTCGACCTCGCCATCGAGCCGGGTGAGACGCTCGCGCTCGTCGGCGCGACCGGCGCCGGCAAGACCACGGTCGCGACCCTCCTCGCGCGACTCCACGACGTGAGCGCGGGCCGGGTCGTCCTCGACGGTCACGACGTGCGCGACCTCACGTTGCGGAGCCTGCGTGCGCAAGTGGCGGTCGCCTTCGAGGAGCCGACGCTCTTCTCGGCGAGCGTGCGCGAGAACTTGCTCATCGGCCATCCCGACGCGACGGAAGCCGACATCGAAGCCGCACTCGCGATCGCGCAGGCCGGCTTCGCGCACGAGCTGCCGTGGGGACTCGACACCCGCATCGGCGAACAGGGGCTCTCCTTGTCGGGTGGACAGCGCCAGCGCCTCGCGCTCGCGCGCGCGATCGTCGGGCGCCCGCGCGTGCTCGTGCTCGACGACCCGCTCTCGGCGCTCGACGTGCACACCGAAGCGCGCGTGCAGGCCGCGCTGCGCCCGATCCTCGCCGACCGCACCGCGCTCGTGGTCGTCCACCGCCCGTCGACCATCGCGCTCGCCGATCGGGCGGCCCTCATCGAGCACGGCCGTATCGTCGCGACCGGTTCGCACCACGACCTCTTGCGCCGCGAACCCCGCTACGCCGCGATCCTGAGCCAGAGCTCCGAGCCGCTCGGCGAGCCCGACGGTCGGGTCGCGTGATGATCGAACCCGAGGAGATCCCCGGCGTCGACCGCAACGCGCCGCTCGACGTCACCGGCGACATCGCGGTCGACGCGTGGCGCGGTGTCGCGACCGAAGAGGTCGACGAACCGACTCCGGGACTGGCCGGTCTGCTGCGGAGCCGCAGCCGCCGGCTGCTGGGATCGCTGGTTCGCCCGCACCGCCGATCATTGCTGCTCGCCGCGTTGCTGATCACGTTCAACACCGCCGCGCAGCTGGCCGGACCGCTGCTCGTACAGATCGGCATCGACCACGGCATCCCGCCGCTCCTGCACGGTGGCAGTGGAACGGTGCGCCCCCTGTTCGAGGTCGTCGGCGCGCTCGTCGCGATCACCCTCCTCGGCGCGGCGACGTTCAACGGCTTCCTGACGATCTTCGGTCGCGTCGGCCAGGACGTGATCCTCGATCTCCGGCGGCGCGTCTTCGTGCACTTCCAGGACCTGAGCCTGTCGTTCCACGAGCGCTACACGTCGGGGCGGGTCATCTCCCGCCAGACCTCCGACGTCGAGGCCCTCGCCGACATGTTGAAGTTTGGCATCGTCACGCTGCTCACTTCGGTGCTCATCATCGCGGGCATCGCGGTGATGCTCGTCGTCCTCAACGTGCAGCTCGCGATCCCGGTGTTGTGCTCCCTCCCGGTCCTCTGGCTCATCACCCGTTGGTTCCGGAACCAGTCGGAGCGCGCGTACCGCGAAACGCGCGACGCGATCGCGCTCGTGATCGTGCACTTCGTCGAGAGCCTCGGCGGCATCCAGGCAGTCCACGCGTTCCGCCGCGAACCGCGTAACCAGGAGATCTTCGAGCACCTCGACGACCGTTACCGCCGCGCGAACGTCTGGTCGCAGCGGCTGGCCGCCGCGTACGGCCCCGGTGTGCAGCTCGTCGGGCGCCTCACCACTGCGATCGTCGTGTTCTACGGCGGCTGGCTCGCGATCGACGGGCACGTGACGGTCGGCGTCCTCGCGGCGTTCCTGCTCTACCTGCGGCGCTTCTTCGAGCCGATGCAGGAGCTGAGCCAGTTCTACAACCTGTTCCAGGCCGCGGTCGCGGGGCTCGAGAAGCTGTCGGGAGTCCTCGAAGAGACGCCGTCGGTGCCGCCGCCCGCGGCCCCGGTCGCACTGCCGCACGCGCGCGGTGCCCTGCAGTTCGACGAGGTGGGATTCGCGTACCGCGACCAGCCGATTCTCACCGGCTTCGATCTGAGCATCCCGTCCGGGCAGACGATCGCGGTCGTGGGCGCAACCGGGGCCGGAAAGACGACGGTCGCGCGGCTCGCGGCGCGCTTCTGGGACCCGACGAGCGGCACCGTGACCCTCGACGGCATCGACCTGCGCGCCCTCGCCCCGGTCGACCTTCGCCGCGCGGTCGTCACCGTGACGCAGGAGAACTTCCTCTTCTCGGGCTCGGTCGCCGACAACATCGCACTCGGTCGCCCGGGCGCGTCGCGCGCCGAGATCGTGGCCGCTACGAGCGCGATCGGCGCACACGAGTTCATCGCCGCGCTGCCACAGGGGTACGACACCGACGTGCACCAGAAGGGTGCGCGACTCTCGGCCGGGCAGCGTCAGCTGGTGTCGTTCGCGCGCGCCTTCCTCGCGGATCCCGCGGTGCTCATCCTCGACGAAGCGACCTCGTCGCTCGACATCCCGTCGGAGCGGCTCGTGCAGCGCGCGTTGCGCACGCTTCTCGCCGAGCGCACCGCGATCATCATCGCCCACCGTCTCACGACCGTGGAGATCGCGGATCGGGTACTCGTGCTCGAAGCCGGGCGCATCGTCGAGGACGGCGCGCCGCACGATCTCATCGATCGCGGCGGCGAGTACGCGGGACTGCACCAGGCGTGGCTCGACAGCCTGGTGTGAGGCCTCCCCCGCGCCCGCGCGCCTACGCTCCCGCCGTGCCGAGCGCGCCAAGGAGAACCGGGAATGCCCACCGCTGAGGTCGACGGCACGCGCATCGCCTACGAGATCGTCGGCGACGGCGTTCCGTGGGTGCTCACGCCCGGCGGGCGCTTCAGCAAAGACGTTCCGGGACTGCGCGAGCTCGCCACCGCGCTCGCGTCGACGGGCAAGCGCGTGCTCCTCTGGGACCGCCCCAACACTGGAGCGTCCGACGTGTGCTTCGAGGGCCCGTCGGAATCCGACATGCAAGCCGATCGCCTCGCCGGTCTGCTCCGCACGCTCGATCTCGCGCCCGCTGTCGTCTGCGGCGGTTCGGGCGGCGCGCGCGTCTCGCTCCTCACGGTCGCGAAGCATCCCGACGTCGCGGCCGGACTCGCGATGCTGTGGATCTCGGGCGGGGTGTACGGATTGATGCTGCTCGCCACGCATTACTGCGGTGAGTCGATCCGTGTCGCCTGGCGCGGCGGAATGGAGGCCGTGGTCGAACTCCCCGAGTGGGCCGAGGTCCTCGAGCGGAACCCGCGCAATCGCGAGCGCTTCTTGCGACTCGATCCGCGCGAGTTCATCGCGACGCTCGAGCAGTGGATGCTGGCGTACTGCCCCGAGCCGCACACGACCGTGCCCGGCCTGCGCGACGCCGACGGCGCGTCGATCGCGGTACCGACGTTGATCTTCCGCAGCGGCGCGACCGACGCGCACCACACGCGCGCGACGTCGGAGCGCGTGCACGAGCTGATCCCGGGCTCGGTCCTGGTCGAGCCACCGTGGGGCGACGACGAATGGAACGAGCGCGGTGACGCCGCACGGGCGGGCACCGGCGCGCTGTTCGAACGGTGGCCGCTGCTCGCGCCGCAGCTCGTCGAGTTCTTTCGCTGACGGTCAGCGCCACGCACGCGACCGATGCCGGCCGAGGACGACGTACGCGACACCCGCAGCTGCGTACACGACTTGGAGAAAGCTGAGCTCGCGGATGAACGCGACCTCGACCGCGATCCAGCCGAGCAGTAGGAAACCGGCGCCCGTGCACGCGACCTCGATGCGCGGATCGCGCCGCAGCGCGAGGACCGCCACGATCACCGCCGGCCCGCCGACGACGACCGCGAGTGCGATGCCACCGAAAACCGGCGAGTGGAACGGCAGCCGCTGATTCACGGTGTGACCGAGATCGAGCGTGCCCGAGGCGAGCCCCCACGTGCCGCCGAACGCCGAAACCGCCACGATCGTGGCGAACACGGCCTGCCCTCGCCTCGGCCCGCCCCGCCGGAAGGTCTCCGTGTCGGGCCGGGTCACTGCAGGCTGCATGCGTCCATCGTGGTGGCCGCCACCAGCGCGGTGCAGAGGCCAAGGTCACGCCGTCGTCGCGCCGTGACTCAATTGTCGGCATCCGCCCCGGGAGTGCGCAGCAACGCGACGGACACGACGACGACGAAGGCGAGCCACACGACGAAGCCGGCGAGCCCGATCGCGATCATGCCGCTCCCGTCGAGGATGGCAGGGGTGAACGCCGCGGAGACGCACAGCGCGATGCCCCCGAGCAGGCCGGCCGGCTTCCATGCGGCACCGATGAGCCCCTCGGCCACGCTCGCGGCAGTGAGCCCCGCGAGCGCGACGCCGATCGACGCGGTGAGCACGCCGAAGATCGCGTTGTGGAGCACCCACAAACCCGTCACGGTGTCGGCGGCGGCCGAACCGCGGTGCACGTAGCCCGCCACCGCCAGGTCGCTCGCCACGGTCGCGGTGAAGATCGCGAACACCCCGGCGAGGCCGATCGCACCGGCGAACGCGGGCCCGCGCGCCGCCCGCGAGCGCAGCCGGCTGAGCAACCCGCCCGCAAATGCCGCGAGCCCGATGGCGCCGACCGGATAGAGCGCAGCGAGCACGAGGGTGGCGCCCCGGTGGGCGCCGTAGAAGTCGATGACCTTCTGCGCGCTCGCGTCGGCGCCGGGGAAGGAGGCCCGGATGCCGTTCTGCGCCACCACGGACGCCGCGAACACGAGGCCACCCACTCCCCCGATCAAATGCGCAGGTGCGAGGCGGGACTCCCGGCGGGTGCTCGAGGCGTCGATCGAGATCTGGATGTCGGTCATGTTCTGCTCCCGGTGCCTAGAATCTCACGTGTCTGATGTCCGTTCCACTGATTGGTACGTTATACAGATGACTGGAATATAGGTCAAGTAACGTGACTCGAGGCACTTCCCCGCCGCCGCCAGACTTGCCGCGCGCCCGTCGGCGGGCGATGCAGGCCGAGCAGACCCGCGCCGACATCCTCACTGCGGCGCGCGTCCGCTTCGCACGCGACGGCTATGCCGCGACGACGGTGAAGGACATCGCCGCCGACGCCGGCGTGTCGGTCCAGACCGTCTACGACAGCGTCGGTTCGAAGGCCGACCTCATCCGGGGCCTGAACGACCTCATCGACGAGGAGGCGCAGCTCTCCGAACTCGCCGGGGAGCTCGCCACCGCGACCGATCCGGCCGTCGTCGCGCGGGTCCCGGCGCGGGTCACGCGGCGGTTGCTCGAGCGCTGCGGCGACATCCTGCGCGCCTCCGTCGCGGGGATGCAGGCCGAACCCGAGCTCATACCCGTCGTGGCCGAGGGTGGCAAGCGTCACCGGGCCGGGGCCGGTTGGGTCGTGGAGCGGCTCGCCGCGCTCGGTGCGCTGCGAGCCGATCTCACGCCCGCGGCGGCGGCGACCGCCGTCGCCGCCCTCGCCGACTTCCGCGTCGGCATCGTGCTCCTCGACGACCACGGGATGAACCTCGACGCCGTCGAGGACTGGATGGCCGACCTGATCGCCCGAATCGTGCTCGCGTCCGACGCACGCGAAGTGTGAGTCCAGCGCTACCCGGCCGCCGTGTTGGATGCGCTTCGATCAAGCAGACGGGGTGCGGTATCCGTCAGAACGAAGCGTCGGATCGCGTCATTGACCAGGCGAACGCGACGACCCCACAGAGGACCGCGACGTCGGCGATGTTGAAGACCACGAGCGGTGTCGGGATGAAGTCGCGAACGGCACCGAGAACGAGACGATCTGCGAGATTCGAGGCGGCGCCGCCGAGGACGACGCCTGGGACCCAGGTCGGAATGCGGCCCGAGCTGGCGAGGGCGAGGCCATATCGCGTGGCCGCGACCAAGGTGAGGGCAGACAGTGTGATCAGGGCGACCGTCGGTGCGGCGATGACGCCGAGGCTGTAGTCGGGATTGTGCAGCGGCGTGAGCTTCCCGCCGGGGTTGATGGTTCCCGCGAGCTTCGTCACCTGGTCGGCGACGAGAACCAGGAAAGCGCCGCGCAGAGCGGTGCGATTCACGGCGTCGGCGGACATGGCGAGCTCCTTGTCAGGTCGGGGCGACGAAGGGGTCCGTGGGATGGATTCCGACGGACCCCTCGCCACCGAATCGGCTGCGGGTGAAAACGACTGGCGTGCGAAGCAGTTGCTTACGAACGTGAATCGCATCCGTCTTGCGAGCGTGCGACAGGTCGGGAACTAACGAATGATCACCTCCCTTCCCTTCGAGCACGAACAATCGTCGCGACCGCTCAAGACGCAATTAACGACGCCTGAAGGTGGGAGCGCGCGGTTGGGAACCCGGCGCCGACCACGACGACAGCCCCCACCACGGTGCCGGTCGCGACTCTGGTTGCGAACGCCAACACGTCCGTTACCGACGATCTCGGGCACTCCGTCGAGGGTGCAACCGTGACCGTGCGCGCGTACACGAAGCAGCAGCGCCCCGTAGTGTTCCCGGCTGCAACCGATGCCGCCACGACCGCTCCTGGTCGCGCGAAGGGGCAGCCATGGATGATCGAGTCGAGGGCCCGCGGCCGAGCCGGCTGACGAAGGGCGAGATCGTCGATGCGGCCTTGCGGATCCACGCACAGGACGGACTCGGCATGCTCTCGATGCGACGCCTCGCTGCCGCGGTTGACGCGAGCCCGATGGCGCTGTACCGCCACATCGCCGACAAGGACGAGATCCTGCTGGAGGTGGTCGACGTCCTGCTCGCGTCGCAGACCTCGCCCCCGACGGACGGCCCGTGGCCCGAGTACCTGCGCGCGCTCGCGTTGATGCTGCGCTCACTGCTGCGCGAGGAACCGATCGTCCTCCAGCTGTTCAGCCGCCGTCCGATCGTGACGCCCGCGGCCCAGGCACGGCTGGCGGCCGCGGTCGCGGTCCTGACCGCGGCCGGCTTCACCGAAGCCGCGGCGACCCACGCCTACGCCGCGGTCCACACCTACACGGTCGGGTTCTGCGCGCTGGAACAGGCTCGCGGGGCCGCCGACGCCGGCCGATCCGGGACGGAGCCAGGCGACGGCGCCGCCCGCATCGCCGGGTTCGTGAGCCACGCGCAGTTCCTCTTCGGTCTCGACGCCCTCATCGCGGGGATCGCCCGCCCGTAGCCACCGAGCCGGTGCGGAGCGCCGCCGCGAGGCTGCCTTCGGAACGCGGCCGGCCCGGGTCGGTTAGCGTCCGACTAGAACAGGTTCTCGCTTCGCGCCGGTCCGGGAGGATGCCATGCGAACGCCGTTGTGTGACGAGTTCGGGATCGAGTACCCGATCTTCGCCTTCACGCACTGCCGCGACGTCGTCGCCGCGGTGAGCAGGGCCGGCGGCCTCGGCGTGCTCGGCGCCGTCGGGTTCAGCCCGGAGCAGCTCGAGATCGAGCTCGACTGGATCGACGCCCACGTCGACGGCAAGCCCTACGGCGTCGACACGGTGATGCCCCAGAAGGCGGTCGAGGTCGCCGGCGGCAGCGCCGACGAGATGCTCGAGCAGATCCGCTCGATGATCGACGCCAATCACTGGCGCTACGTCGACGAGCTGATCGATCGCTTCGACCTCGCGCCGCTCCCCGAGGGCGAGCAGGCCGGCGGCGTCCTCGGTTGGACCGACGACGTCGCGCATCGCCACGTCGAGATCGCGCTCTCACATCCGATCTCGTTGATCGCGAACGCGCTCGGCTCCCCACCGAAGGATGTGATCGACCAGGCTCACGCGCACGGCGTGAAGGTCGCGGCGCTCGCCGGAAAGGCACAGCATGCGCAGCGACACGTGAACAACGGTGTCGACGTGATTGTTGCCCAGGGGTACGAGGCCGGCGGCCACACCGGTGAGATCGCGACCATGGTGCTCGTGCCCGAGGTCGTCGACGCGGTCGCGCCAGTACCCGTCCTCGGTGCCGGCGGCATCGGGAGCGGCCGTCAGATCGCGGCGGCGTTGTCGCTCGGCGCGCAGGGAGTGTGGCTCGGATCGCTCTGGCTCACGACTGCGGAGAGCAACTCGAGCCCCGCGGTGCTCGGCGCGTACCTCGACGCCACCTCGGCCGACACAGTGCGGTCGCGTTGCTACACCGGTAAGCCGGCGCGCATGCTGCGCAACGAATGGACCAACGTGTGGGAGGACCCCGCGGGGCCCGGTCCCCTCGGCATGCCGCTGCAGAACATCCTCACGTCGGAGGCGAACGCGCGCATCGCGCGCTCGAGCCGCAAGGACATCCAGTTCGCGCCGGTGGGCCAGATCGTCGGTCGGATGAACCAGGTTCGCCCCGTGCGCGACGTCATGTTCGACCTCGTCGAGGAGTACATCGAGACGGTCGAGCGACTCGAGCGGGGCCTCGAACAAGGAGCGCAGCAGCAGTGAGCGACGAAGACGTGATCGTCGTCGACGAGCCCTGCCCGCGGGTGCGGCGGATCACGATGAACCGGCCGGAGAAGCGCAACAGTCTCATCCATCCGCTGCGCGGTGCCATCCTGGACACCCTGCGCGCCCACGACGCCGACCCCGACGTGTCGGTGACGATCATCCGGGGTGCGGGTCCGTCGTTCTCCGCCGGGTACGACCTCGGCGGCGGCAACGAGGGCTACGAGATGCCGTACTACACGCCCGGCGGCGAAGGCGCGTGGCCGCGGCACGTCACCGAAGGATGGATGAGCATCTGGGACCTGGCGAAGCCGGTGATCGCCCAGATCCACGGCTACTGCCTCGCGGGTGCGAGCGAGCTCGCGACCGGCTGCGACCTCGTGTACATGGCCGAAGACGCGCAGATGGGATACCCGGCGGTGCGGTTCGGCGTTCCCGACATGCATTTCCACCCGTGGTTCCTCGGCATGCGCAAGGCGATGGAGATGATGCTCACCGGTGATTCGATCTCCGGCGTCGAAGCCGTGAAGCGGGGCTGGGCGAACGAGGCGTTCCCGGCCACCGAGCTCGACGACCGCGTCCTCGACGTCGCCCGCCGCATCGCGATCGTGCCGATCGAGCTGCTCCAGCTCAACAAGCGCGTCGTGCATCGGCAGATGGACGCGATGGGCCTGCGCGCCGGGATCCGCGCGGGTACGGAGCTCTGCGCGCTGGGCACCCACACGAAGACGATGCACAACTTCGTCGGCGCGGCGCGCGAGCGCGGGCTCACGAACGCGTTGCAGGAACGCGACGCACCGTTCGGCGACTACCGGACCGCCGAGCACGACTGACACCGCGCCAGCCGCGCGTGCCCGCGGGACGCGTCAGACGAAGAGCTTTGGCGGCGCCGCCGTCTTGCCGAGCACTGCTTCGACGTCGGCCGCGGGATCCAGCCAGGCGAGGAGGGCGGCGTCGTAGGCGCGGTAGTCGACGGTGACCGCGAGGTTGCCGTCGGCGTCGAGCTTCGTGAGCGACGGCGGATCGCCGTACCGACCGCCGTGCACCGGCGCTCCGAGCACGAGGTGGGCGGCGGCCGCGCCGTGATCGGTTCCCGAACCGTTCTCCGCGGCACGCCGGCCGAACTCCGACATCGTGGCCAGCACGACGTGCTCCGATGCACCCGACTGCTCGACCGCGTCGAGAAAGCCGGCGATCGCGCCGTCGAGATCGGCCATGAGCGCGGGATGGCGCTCGGCTTCGCCGGCGTGGGTGTCGAAGTCGCCGTCGACGTGCACGTGGATGATCCGGGGGTGGTCTGGCGCGCCCGCGAGGCGCGCGGCGAGGGCGAGCGCGTCGGCGAGCCCGGCGGGCGCCCCGGCGTCGGCGGCGACGACCGGTTCGGAACCGAGCCCGACCGCCAATCGCTCCCGGGCATCGAGCGTTTCGCGGATCGCGCGCTGCACCTGGCCGAGAAGGTCGCTCGGCGGCCGGCTCGGCACCAGGCCGGACCACGCGGAGAGGAGGGCCTCGCGCACGTCGGAATCCATGCGGGCCGGCTGCAGGCCGTTCGCGTCGGTGATCGAGGTCGCGAACGACGCCGCACCGCGCAGCACGGGCGACGGGCCGGGGCCGATCGCGACGCCCGCGATCGGGTCGTCGGTGCCGACCGCGCGGTCGAGGTACCGACCGACCCACCCGGTCGTCTCGTGCAGGTCGGGGTCGGCGGTCCACCACCGCTGGAGCGACACGAAGTGCGACAGGTTCGGGTCGGGCACGCCGACGCCCTCGACGATCGCGAGCCGTCCGTCGCGGTACTGCTGCGCGAGGGTCGTGAGCTTCGGTGAGAGGCCGAAACCACCGCCGAGGTCGATCGCGTCGGTGACGCCGAGGGTCGGCCGGAGGGTCCGGTACTCGGGATCGTCCACGGGTACGACCATGTTCAGCGCGTCGTTTCCACCCGCGAGCTCGAGCAGCACGAGCGTGCGCTCCCCCGGTGCGCGCTCCCCGCTCGTGCTGGTGCGGTGCCCCGCCGTCGAGAGCACCGATGACGGTGACGACGCCCGCGAGTCGGTTCCCGACCACAACGACACCCCGTAGCCACCGGCCGCGAGCGCACCCGCGGCGCCGAGACCGGCGAGGAACTCACGGCGGCTGACGCGGCGCGTCATCGGACGCAGAACTCCGGTGAACCGAGCGCGAGCAGCGTGCGCTGCTGCGCGCTGCTCGCGTGATCGATCGCGTCGCGCGTGTCGCTCGTGACGTCGAACACACCGAAACGCGCGAGCACGTCGGCGGCCGATCCGTCGACCACGCCGGATGTCGCCGTCGCGAGGTCGAACGCGTGCACGAGCTGCTGCGGGCCGAGCAGTGCGTTGCCGGCCGGGTATCCCGCGGGATTGGGCGCGAACAACGGGAGGTATCCCAGCGTGTGCAGCGCGACGAGCGCCGGACGGACGGCGACGGCTCGCGTGCGCGTGGCCTGCATGATGCCGACCAACTTCTCGAGCGGTGAACGCACGAGCGTCCGCACCGCGGCGTCGGAACGGAACGCGGGCGTCTCGACGATCGCGTGCACGAGGGCCGTGATCGACCAGTCCTTGCGAAACGCGGCGGCGAGGGAGTCGACGGTCGCGGCGTCGGGCGCAAGCCCCACGAGTGCGCGGAAGAGCTTCGTCGCGACGAACCCTGCTGCGGCGGGCTGCGACAGGATCACGTCGAGGGCGCCGTCGAGGTCGAACTCACCCGTCTTCCCGAGCAACGTCTTCGTTGCGGAGTCGTGCCGCACCCCGAGAAGGTACGAAGCGAACTCCGGAGTGCCCGGCGGCGCGAAACGCTCGGTCTGGGGGAGGTACGGAAGCTTCGGGACCCAACCGCTGAAGGAGCGGGCCGCGGCGACGACATCGGCCTGCGTGTACTGATCGCGGCCGAGCGTGTGCAGCTCCATCACTTCGCGTCCGAAGTTCTCGTTGCGCTGCTGCACGGAATTGCGGATGCCGTCCAGGTACACGAGCATCGCCCCGCTCTTCGCGACTGCGGTCAGCAGGTCGGCGAAGGAGCCGGTCGCGTGCTTGCGGATCGTCGCGTGGTACGCCCAGACGAGATCCGCCGAACGCACCTTCTGCATTCCGATCGCGAAGTGATCGGTCCAGAACCAGACGAGACGCTCGGCGAGCATCCCGTCGGACGCCGCCATTCGCCCGAACCACCACGAATATGCCTCGCCCATGCGCGCCAGCTCGTTGCGAACCGACGGCATCACGCTGGGCCGGCCGGCCGAAAGGACCGGCGGATCCGCGCCGGTCCCGGGATCGGGATCGAGCGCCCGCCCGATGGCGCCGTCGACCGACGAGAGCGACCCCACGAGGTCGGGTTGAACCCCCATCGACAGGCGGCGCAGCACGTGGGCAATCCGCTCGCGCTCCGACACCGTCATGGATGAGAGCGTGCGCCCGCGGTGTTAGGAATCGGTGATGCCGCCGTCAACTGACCACCATCCGCGCGGCCCGGCGCTCTCGATCCTGGAGCTCGCGCCCGTCGGTGAGGGCGGCACGGCCGCCGCCGCGCTGGCCGGTTCCGTCGAGCTCGCCCGCCTGGGCGAGCGGCTCGGCTACCGCCGGCTCTGGGTCGCCGAGCACCACAACATGCCCGGGATCGCCAGCTCGTCGCCGCCGGTGCTCGTCGCGCACCTCGCGGCGTCCACGACCACGCTGCGAATCGGCGCGGGAGGCGTGATGCTGCCGAACCACGCGGCGCTTGCGGTGGCGGAGCAGTTCGGGATGCTCGAGGCGTTGCATCCGGGCCGGATCGACCTCGGCATCGGCCGCGCCCCCGGCACGGATCCGATCACGGCGGCCGCGCTGCGGCGCAGCCCGGCGGGCTTCGGCGCCGACGAGTTCCCCGAGCAGTTGCGCGACCTCTTCCGCTTCTTCGCGGGGACCCATCCGCAGATCACCGCGGTTCCCGGTCGGGGTTATCGACCTGCGGTGTGGATGCTCGGTTCCAGCGACTACAGCGCGCAGGTTGCCGGCTCTCTCGGGTTACCGTTCTCGTTCGCGCACCACTTCGCGTCGCAGAACACGGTCGCCGCGCTCGAGGTCTACCGCGCCGCGTTTCGGGCGTCGGACGAGCTCGACCGTCCCTACACGATGATCGGAGTCCCGGTGATCTGTGCGGAGTCCGCCGACCGCGCGCGCTGGCTGGCCGGCCCGAGCCGGCTCTCGTTCGTACGGCTGCGGCAGGGCCGCCCGACGCCGCTGCCGACGCCGGAGGCGGCCGCCGAGTACGTGTTCACGCCCGCGGAGAACGAGCTCGTCCGCGCCTGGACCGCGCCGCTGATCCTCGGCGATCCACCGACCGTTCGCCGGGAGCTCGAAGCGCTTGCCGCGCGCACGGGCGTCGACGAGTTGATGATCACCACGATGATCCCCGGCGTCGACGACCGCCTGCGGTCGTACGCGTTGGTGGCCGGCGCATGGAACGAAACCGGACCTACCGGCGGCGCGTGATCTGCTGCGACATGACCGGCCGTGCGCGGCAGCCCGATTCGTCACGGTGACGGAAGCGGTGATCGCCGCGGAGCAGGCCGGCGGTCATGCGCCGGGCTTGGGCTTCTTCGCGCGACTCGGTGCGACGCGCGGTGGCTCGCCGGGCATCTTCGGGTAGACGGGCGGCCACGGCGCGTCGGCCAGACCGGCGGCGCGATCGCGCCCGGAGTACTCCAGCAGCGGCTCGAGTGACTGGAGGTCGGTGGCGAAGTTCGCCCACGGGTCGCCCTGTTCCGCGACGCGTGCCGGAACCGTGGCGAGGGTCAGGGCCTCGGGATCGATCGCGTCGAGCTCGTCCCACGAGAACGGGGTCGACACCTGCGCACCGGGACGCGCGCGCACCGACCACGCGCCGAACACCGTCTTGTGCGGCGCGTTCTGGTTGAAATCGACGAAGATGCGCGCGCCGCGCTCCTCCTTCCACCACGCGTCGGTGATGAGATCCGGCCGCCGGCGCGCGAGCTCGCGGGCGAGTGCGACGGCCGCGGCGCGCACCTCGATGGGTGTCCACCGTCGTTCGAGCCGCACGTACACGTGGATGCCGCGGTTGCCGGTGGTCTTGGGCAGTCCCGACACGCCGAGCTCTTCGAGGAACGCGTGCACCTCGTGCGCAGCCGCGCGCGCCTCGTCGAACGCGACCCCTGGTTGCGGGTCGAGGTCGATGCGCAGCTCGTCGGCGTGGTCGTCGTCGCTCGCGACGTTGGGCCAGACGTGGAAGCCGAGGCAGCCGAGGTTCACCGCCCACGCGAGATGTGCGACGTCGGCCGCCACGAGCGCGCGCGAGGTGGTCCCGTTGGGCGTGCTCACGATCGTCGTCTGCAGCCAGTCGGGAGCGTCTTCGGGAACGCGCTTCTGGAAGAACGACGAGCCGCCGACACCGTTCGGGAATCGCTGCATGAGCACCGGACGATCGCGCACCGCGCCCATGAGCGGCCCGCCGACGGATTCGTAGTAGCGAACGAGGTCGAGCTTCGTGGTCCCCAGCTGGGGGAACATCACCTTGTCGGGATTCGAGATCCGAACCGTCTGGCCGGCGATGTCGACGTCGACGTGCTCGCCGCGAGGCATCTCCAGACGCTAACCGCCGGCGCGCGTCACGGCGTGTTGCTCTGGCAGGCCGCGGTGCCGCACTCGTTCGGGATCACACCGGTCGTGAGGAACGTGGTGATCTGGTCGAGGAGCAGCGCGTTGCCGCGCCCGTACCCGTGCGGATCGGATCCGTACGCGCTGCCGTCGGGCGCGTGGTTGTCGGTCGGCGGGGTCGGCGTTCCGTAGTCCCAGAGCACCAGCCCCGCGCGCACCGCCCGGTTGTCGGGCAGCCGCCGCAATCCCCACTGCGGGTCGACGGGGACGTCTTGGCGCGCCGGCGCGCCGAAGAACGACGCATCGAACGCCGGCTGGTGGTTCCGGGCGCGGATCGTCCGGGCGAGCATCTCGGCCGACACGTTCGCGACCTGATGATCGCCGTAGTTCTCGATGATGAACACCTGCTTCGCGTGGATCCCCTTGTACGGGCGCCACGCGAGGTGCTCCGCGTAGCCCTCGTTCTCGCCGCGGTCCCACAGGAGTTGCGCGAGTTGCAGCACCACCTGCCGGTCGACCGGGTCGGCGTAGCCGACGTCGTAGATCGACGCGAACTCGTTCCAGTCGATCGAACGGTTCAGGAGCAGCCCGCCGTAGTCCATCCCCGGCACGCCGAGGATCACGCGGCTCCACTCGGTCGAGAGCGCCGACACCGCGCCGCCCATGATGCCGCCCTGGCTGTAGCCCATGAAGTGGCAGTCGTGGGTCTTGAACAGCGGAGTGCCGTCAGCCGCCCGGAATGCGTCGGACGTCGCGAAGCCGGAGTCGGAGTTGATGAGCCGGCCGAGGAACTGGAAGTTCACGAAGCCCTGGAGCATGTGGTCGACCTGCGTGTCGAAGGTCGACATGTCTTGCAGGTTGCGCGCGACGTTCGGGAGGTCGTTCTGCGACATGCCGACCCAGTCCGTCGCGCAACCCATGAGGTCGTGCGCGACGCCCGCCGAGAACGAGCCGCCCTCGACCTCACCCGCGCTGCCGAGCAGACCGTGGCCGTACACCGTCGGCGTGGCCGGGCCTGCGCTCTGCAGCGTCGACGGCAACACGCAGATGAAGTTCGCGGTCCAGGTGCCGTTCGGATTGATCATCGGATTGCCCGCGCCGTCGGTGACGAGGCCGGAGAACGGGGTCGTGTCGGCGAGGAAGAGCGGCACGGTGAAGGTGCCGTGCACGTCGCGCACCCCGTCGGTCTCGGTCACCGAGTCGACCGAGAAGTCGGGTGCGACGTCGCCGCCCGCGATCGCCGCGGCGGCAGTGGGCGTCGGCGGCGTCGAGTGGTGCGCGTCGAGCCAATCGTACGCGAGCGAACGCATCGCGAGCGCGGGGCCGGCGAGGCTCTGCGCGCTCGCGACGGTGAAGTCCCACGCCTCGTACGGAGTCGTCGAACCGAGCACTGACTTCAAGTCCTTGCGGATCACCCACGCGATGTGCGCGCCGCGGGTCGCAGGCTGCAGCGTTCCCCGGAGTGCGGCCCGCGTGGAGGGCAGTGGCGCGATGCGCGCGCCCGTCGCGTCGCGCAGGTGGCGCAACGCGACGGCGTAACGGTGCCCCTCGGTGAGCGCGACCGCTGGGTGCACCAGGAGAAGCTGTTCGGCGGGATCGGTCGTCTGCGCGTCGAGCTCGGCGAAGTAGGGGACGCGCTCGCCGGTCTGGGTGTCGACGATCACGATCGGCGCGTTCGGGCGCAGCGACGCGCCGATATCGGTCGACGTCGCGATCTGCGACTGCGAAATGCTGAGCCCCGGCACGTAGGTGAGGATCACGGAACCGGGTGAGAACCCGTCGCCGCGGTTCTCCGCGGTCGTCACGACGTGCACGCCCGAACTGTTCGTGGGGTCGACGGTGCTCGAGATGTTGAGCCTCCGGCCGGTGGCCGTGGAGGCGGCGACGGTGAACGCGTCGTTCGGCCACGGCAGCAAGCAGTCGTGACCTGCGGGCGCGGTCATGAGCACGTCGCACCCGTCGACGGCCGCGTCGGGCATGTGCTTGACGCGCGGTGCAGCCGCCGTCGCAACGCCACTGGCCGTCGCGAGCAGAGCGGCGCTCAGCGCGGCGACGCTCGCGAGGACAACCCGCGTACGAGTCCGATTCCGAATCATCACGGATCCCCCCGACGGTGACGGAACGCTGTCAAGTTACCGCCCGGCGGATCGCGATGTCGTCACCCGCCCGTCAGCCGGGGAGCTCGCTCTTCGTGCGCCCCTTGCGCGCCCACCAGTCTGCGTTGCCACGCCCGAGGCGGAAGCGTGCGGGCTTCTCCTCATCGAGCAACAGCTCCGTCTCCAGCCACAGGCGCTTCAGATGGCGCACACGCCCCGCGTCGCGATCGTCGCGATAGGGACGGCGCGCGTGCAGCACGTGGTAGTTGTTCACGAACTGCATGTCGCCCGGCCGCATCAGCATCGACGCATGGAACGCAGGATCCACGCACATCGCGTCGATACGATCCATCGCTTCCCGTGCCGCGGCCGACGGACGCGGCGCGTCGTCGTGGCGCCGCGCCGAGTCGATGTAGGGCCGGATGTACCGCACGAAGAGGCGGTCGCCGTAGCGACTGAACGCGGGCATCGTGTACCACGGCTTCGTTCCCGGTGCGTGCTCGCCGCGCAGGTCGTAGACGAGCGGCTCGTAGAGCTCGCGTGCGAGGTCGGGGACCGTGCGCACGAGCTCGTTGTGCACCGCGACCGCGTTTGCCACGAGGCTCTCGCCTCCGCTCTCGCCGGCGTCGAGGCAGAGCAACCCGACGAGGTCCGAGCCGTCGGAATGGAACGGGAGTCCGATCGCACCGAGCTCGTTGCCGCGCGCGGTCGGGTCGGTGACCGCGCGGCCTTGGTCGATCACGTCTCCCAGCACGTGCCCCTTCGCGTTCTGCGGCCACGGGCGACCAAGATGCGTGCCGACCCCCAGTAGATCGTCGACGCGCGCTCCTTGCCGTACCGCTCGACGGGCAGGCCGCGGATGAGCACGACGCCGCGCCCGTCGATCAGTTCGTGCGTGAGGCGGACGAGCTCCGGGCCGAGTGCAGGCAGCGGGAAGTCGTCGCGGGTCACGTCGAGAACGTCGGCACACCTCGCCTCCACGTTCGCAAGCGCCGCGTCGAGCTCGGCGAGATGCTCGGCCGTGAGCTCGAACACGTAGTCGGTGCCCAGACGATCGCCGCGCCACTCGCATTGCGGTTCGAGCGGAACCAGTGGCGACGAATCGGCTACCGAGCGCGTCTCGATGCTCATCGCGTCCCTCCGTTGTCGGGCGCGGGCGCGCGCCCCGCACAAGGCGTCCCGGCAGCTGATCGCCCGGCTCGCCGTTGCGATAGGTGATCTCGCCGCCGACGATCGTGGCGACGTATCCGTCGGCCGCCTGCACGAGCCGCTTCCCGCCCGCCGGGAGGTCGTGGCGCATCTCCGGGCGGCGGGCCGCGAGCCGCTCGAAGTCGATCAGGTTCACGTCGGCGCGGTATCCCGGCGCGAGCACGCCCCGATCGAGCAGACCGACCGCTCGTGCGGTCTCCGCGGTCTGCCGGCGCACGAGGAACGGGAGATCGAGCCGGCCGCGCCCGGGTCGCGACCCCAGAGCGCCAGCAGGGTCGTGGGGAAGCTCGCATCACAGATCGTGCCGACGTGCGCTCCGCCGTCGCCGAGCCCGACGACCGTGTGGTCATGAGCGAGCATCTCTCCCGCGGCGTCGAGGTTCCCGTCGTCGTAGTTGAGGCTCGGGAGATACAGGAACGCGCGGCCGTCGTCGCCGAGCAGGTGGTCGTACGCGTACTCGAACGGATCGCGACCTTCCCGCGGCGATGCGGGCGATGCTCGACTCGGCTTCGGGCTCGTAGTCGGGCGGATCGTCGAGCACGAACATCCGGTCGAAGGCGTGCAACAGCCGTGCCCCGAGCTTGCCGCTCGCGGCACGCTCCGCGTGTGCGGTCGTCACCCGCGCCTTGAACGCGGGATCCGAGAGGACCGCGACCCGCTCGGCGAGAGGAAGCGGCGCGATCGACCGGTAGACCGGGTTCGTGAGCATGGGATGCAGCGTGCACTGGAGCCCGAGCAGCAGCCCGACCGCGCGCGGCGCGACCTGCGCGGTGATCGCGAGACCGTCGTGGTTCGCGGCGTCGAGCAGCTGAAGCAGCTGCCGCCAGCCGTCGCCTCGTGTCTGCAGGAGCGAGAACGAGAGCGGTCGCCCCGAGCACGCGACCATTACGCGAAGGAGGCCGAACTCCGCGTCGGCATCGGCGAAATCGGAGACGACCTGGAAGACGCCCTTCCCGCTTGCTCCGATCGCGGTCGCGATTCCCGTGAGTTCGTCGACCCCGGCCGTCAACGTTGGTGTCAGCTCACCGCGGCTCGTTCGGTGGTTGAGGGTCCGCGAGGTCGAGAAGCCGAGCGCGCCCGCCTCGATGCCGCCGCGCGCGATGGCCGCCATGCGCGCGATGTCGTCGGCGGTCGCCGGTTCGCGGCGGGCGCCCCGCTCGCCCATCACGTGCAGCCGCACCGCCGCGTGCGGCACCTGTACCGCGACGTCGACGTCGAACGCGCGCGTCGAGAGCATGTCGAGGAATTCGGGAAACGAGCTCCACGTCCACGGCAAGCCCTCGTGCAACGCCACGCCGGGGATGTCTTCGACGCCCTCCATCAGCTCCACGAGCCGGTCGTGGTCGCGTTCGTAGACGGGCGCGAAGCCGACCCCGCAATTCCCGGTGACGACCGTCGTCACGCCGTGCCACGACGACGGGATCAGGCGCGAGTCCCACGACGCCTGGCCGTCGTAGTGGGTGTGGATGTCGACGAAGCCGGGCGTGACGAGCAGACCGTCGGCGTCGAGCGTCTCCACCGCCGTGCCGTCGACCCGCCCGACTTCGGTGACGACGCCACCGTCGACGGCGACGTCGGCGGTACGCGCCGGGTGGCCCGTCCCGTCGACGACGGTGCCGCCCCGGATGATCAGGTCGTGGTCGCTCACGCGTCGCGTCCTCCCGCGGCGCCGGCACGCACGGCCGGGACCACCTCGTCGACGAGCAGTTGCATCGCAGTACGCGCGTCGTGCGGATCGGCACCGAAACTCGGCCCGGTGATCACGAATCGGTCGAGTCCGAGCCGCGCGAGATCGAGCAGGCGCGAGGTGCATGCATCGGGTGCGCCGACGACGGCGAAGCGGTCGACGAAGCGCGCGTCGAGCGCATCGGTGTGCGACGCGGTGTTGCGCAGGTGCTCGTTGCTGTCGTAGCGGCGACCGACCTCCGCGACGACGGCGCGGTCGGCTTCCGCGAGTCCGGCACCGGTCGAGCCGGGCATCGCCGAGAAGTGGGCGAACGCGGCGACGGCGCCGCTGATGAGCTCGCGCGCGACCTCGTGGTCGGGATGGGAGCCGACGTTCACGTACGCACCGAAGGACAGCGTGGCGGGATCGCGTCCGGCGTCGGCCGCGGCCTTGCGCGCGAGCTCGAGTCCCCAGGCGAGCCGGTCGGGGTCGGCACCGATCGCGAACGTGACCCGCTCGGCGGTCCGCGCCGCGAAGTCGATGACACGCGGTCCCGACGCGGCGACGTCGAGGGGAACCTTCGGCGCGCCGCTGCGAGCGAGCCACTGGAGCCGGCTCGGATGGCCGTCGCAGTCGACCGTTCCTCCGGCGAGGTACGCCTGGAGCTCCGACACACGGGCGCGGAACTCCGCGACCGGCAGCGGGGGGCGACCGAGGTGGAACAGGGCAGTGTCGCCCCGCCCGATGCCGAGGACGAAGCGCCCGCCCGACGTCTCCTGCACCGTCGCCGCGACCGTCGCCAGCGCGGCGGGGTGGCGGGTGGCGGGGTTCGTGACGCCGGTCGCGAACCGCAACGTCGAGGTCTCCGCCGCACCGAGCGCCGCGGCCACGAAGGGGTCGCCGACGAGGTTCTGCGAGTCGGTGAAGGCGATGCCGTCCCAGCCCTGCCGTTCGGCTCGCGTCGCCTGGGCGACGGCCCGTCCCGCCTCGGGCATCGTGATCGTCCAGAGCTCCATCGGGGCCGCAGCCTAGAATCGAACGGCGTTCGAATCAAACATCGTTCGAAACGATCGAGAGGAGCCGGCCGGTGGCACGCTCGCCGAATCCCCCGCGCTCGACGACCACGAGATGGGGCGACCGCGAGCAGCGCCGCCTCGACATCCTCGAGGCGGCCCGCCGCCGGATCGCGACATCGGGCTACCTGTCGCTCAACATGCGCGACCTCGCGGCGGCCGCCGGCATCAGCCCCGCCACCCTCTACTCCTACTTCGCCACGAAGGAAGAGCTCTTCGCCACGCTGTACGCGGAGGCGATCCGCGCGTACACCACCGACCTCGAGCCGATCGCGGCGGCCGACCACGACCTCGTGACCCTCCTGAGCCTGGTGATCGAGCGCTTCACCGAGCTGTACCGCACCTTCGGACGGCACTTCACCCTGTGGTCGGCGATGCGCAACGACGGCGACGCGGCCGATTCGCCGGTGCCGAAGGCCCTGATCGTCGAACTTCGCGACGCGACGCTGCGGAGCAACCGCCTCTTCATGCACACGATTCGCGAGGCCGCGGCGCGCGACGGCACACCGATCACGGCTGACCCGCTCGTTGCGAGCTTCCTGTGGTCGGCGCTCACCGGGCTCGCCGACCACTTCACCAGCGAGCGCGGCACCCTCGACGGCTTTCCTCCCGAGCAACTGATCCGATTCGCGGCCGCGCGCCTGGCCCGCGCGATCACCGATGACCCCCTGACGACGACCCCTCCACCGCCTGCCACGCTCGCGTAGCCGCACTGACCCGACGGTCGGGCCCCGTTTGCGAGACCCTCGTCGCGTTCGTGCGCTCGGCGCTGGCGACGAGCGCCGTCGAGGCGCACCTGCGCGCGGCCGGCCTGACCGCGCACGAGATCTCGGATGCGCTCGACACACCGGCACCGGCACTCCACGAGGTCGCCGTCGACACGTCGGCGCGCCGGGTGTCGGCCGCGGTTCTCTCCCTCGTGCTGTACCTCGTGCTCCTGATGCTGATGATCCAGGCGACGAACGGCGTCGCGATCGAGAAGGCGAACCGCATCAGCGAGGTGCTCCTCGCGATCGTCCGTCCCGGATCGCTCCTCTTCGGAAAGGTGATCGGCGTCGGGATCGTCGGGCTCGTCTCGCTGGCCGCGGGCGCGCTCCCCGTCGTGGTGAAGCTGCTCGTGACCGGTGATCTCCCGGCCGGACTCGGACCCGCCGTCGGTGCCGGGATCGCATGGATGGTTCTCGGTCTGGTCCTGTATCTCACCATTGCCGGCGCGCTCGGCGCACTCATCGAACGTCAGGAGGAAGCGGGCTCCGCCCTCGCACCCCTGAGCCTGCTGCTCGTCGGGACGTACGTGGCGGCGCAGAGCATCGCGGGCACGACGACCGGCGCCGTCCTCGCCCTCTTCCCGCTGACCTCTCCGATCGTGATGCCGACGCGCATCGCGCTCGGCAAGGCCTCGGCGCCCGAGATCGTCGCGTCACTCGCGATTGGGGTCGCGACCGTGATCTTCGTGATCCGCGCCGGTGCGGTGATCTACCGGCGCGGCATCGTGCACACCGGTCGGCGGCTGCACGTGCGCGATGTCTGGCGGGGCGCCGACGCACGGGTAGTGGCTCAGTTGCAAACTGAGTGTGAGTCTGCGGTCCGCCGGTTGAGTGGTGCCGGCGTTCAGGCTCGTCTCGGTGGCGACGCGTGACCCACAAACTGGGCGGCTCTTCGGATGCCATCAGTGGGACTTGTCCGTGTCGCTGCCGGCACCGGCCCGGTCGTCGTGCGTTGGCTTGATCAGAAGCTTGTCCGCCGTGGTCGGCGTGACTCATCACAGTCCTGCCGCCGCGTCGCTCGGACCGCACGCCACGACGAGCCGGTGTCAAAAGCGACGACATCGATGCGGTGCGCGCCGCGCGTCAGGCACTCGCCGGAGTCGCACCGATCGAGGCGTCGTCGGGAACCGTCGTGCGACACCGGTGGAATCGCTTCGGGGACCGCCAACTCAACCGGGCGCTCCACACGATCGTGATGGAACGCGTCCCACTACCCGCTTGTCGGATCACGCGAACGCCAAGAACCGGACGCCGCGGGGAGAACCGCCGCGGCGCGGGCACACGGACTACCGTCCGGGCATCACCAGGGGGGTGGCAGATGGCTACGAACGCCGCGTATCCGGCAACGTTCACGTTCGATCCGCCCGAGAAGATCGCGAACTGGCGACCGCTCGTGGCATGGCTGCTCGCGATCCCGCACTTCGTGGTGCTCTACGGGCTCAACCTCGTCTCCGAGGTGGTCGCATTCCTGCGCGAGGAATACCCGCCGTTTGCGTTCTCCACGACGCCGGCGGATCCTGGTGACGACCCGCGGGCGCGCGTCGACATCATGCCGCAGCTCACCGACCGGAATCGGCTCACCGTCGCGTTCCGCCTCATCCTCGTGATCCCGCAGTTCATCGTGATCGGAGTGCTCGGGTTCGTGGCGTTCGTGGTCGTCGTCATCGCGTTCTTCGCGGTGCTGTTCACCGGGAAGTGGCCGGTGGGGCTTCGCGATTTCGTGCTCGGTGTCATGCGGTGGAACCTGCGGGTGCAGGCTTACTTCCTCATGCTGAACGACGTCTACCCGCCGTTCGCGTTGGGCTAGCGCGTGAGCTCGACCCGGATGGTTCCCGAATCGAGCGGCCAGGGCGTTCGTCGCGTCGAGGTCGTCGCCGTTGTCGGCGGCGCGATCGTGCTGGCCGGAAGTTGGGTCATCGCGGCCGCGAGCCACGGCGTTCCGGGTCGGGAAGAAGACATCTTCGAGCGCGTGAACGACCTGCCCGATGCCCTCTGGCATGTCGTGTGGGCACCGATGCAGCTCGGGAGCATGATCGGCTCGCTCGTCGTCGTGGCGTTCGTGTACGTCGTGAGCAGGCAGCGGCGCTGGACCCTCGCCGCGCTCGCAGCGAGCCAGACGGCGTTCTGGTCGGCGAAGGTGATCAAGGGGATGGTGCATCGCGGACGTCCCGCGGCCTTGCTCGCGAACGTGAAGCTGCGCGAGAAGGCGAGCGGCGTGGGCTACGTGTCGGGTCATACCGCGGTGGCCTTCGCGTTGGCCACCGTGATCGCGCCGTCGATACCGCGGGCTTGGCGGCCGGCAGTGTTTGCGCTCGCTACCGTCGTCGGCGTCGCGCGCATCTATTCGGGCGCGCACCTGCCGCTCGACGTCGTGGGTGGCGCCGGACTCGGCGTGCTGTCGGGAACGCTGTGGCGATGGGCGTTCGGGCTCGGAGGCGAGGGGCTACCGGTCCACGTTCGCGACTGAGCCGGCCGGATCAGACGCTCAGATCAACCCCCGGCGCTCGAGCACGTGGAAGCTGATCCACCCGGGCAGGATGGGCAGCCAGTAGGTCACGAGCCGGTAGCCCAGCACGGCGGCGACCGCGGGTCCCGATTCCATGCCGACACCGGTGAGCCCTGCGACAACCGCGGCCTCGAGTGCGCCGAGACCGCCGGGCGTCGGCGCGGCCGCCGCGATGAGCGAGGCGCCCAGATACACCGCGCCGACCTCCGCAATCGACAGACCGCCGTCGACGGCGTTCACCGCGGCCGCAAGCGCGCCGATGTACGCGAGGGTGACGATGAACGAACCGCCGAAGAGGGCGGCGAGCTTCGCGGGTGAACGCGACAGCACGACGATGCTCTCCCACGACTGCTTGAGGAAGCCGAGCACGCGCGTGCGCACGAGCCGACGGCCGCGGCGCGTGGCGAGCACGATCCCGACGACCGCGAGCGCGACGGCGAGAACGGCGAGCACCTTGCTACCGCCGGGAATCGAGAACGCGGCTCCGCCGCCCTGACCGGCCCAGGTGAAGAACAGCACGAGCAGCAACATGTGCACGACGGCGCCGATGAGGGAGTTGAGTCCGACACCCGTCACCGCTTCGGCGGTCTGAACGCCGGCCTTCTGCAGGAAGCGCACGTTGAGCGCCATCCCTCCCACGTTGGCCGGTGAGACCCGGTTGACGAACGACGACCCCAGTTGGAGCAGAACGTTGGGGACGAACGGGATGCGCTCGGGAACACCTCCCGCGACGCCGATCGCGCCTCCGACATAGGTGAGCAGCGACATGACGATGGAGACGATCAGCCACGGCACGCTGGCATGACGCAACGAGCTGAAGCTGTCGCCGACATTTGCCAGTTGTGGTAGCAGCACGTAGAACGCACCGACCAGCGCCGTGATCATGAGCAGCGTTCGCGGTCGCACGCGGATCAGTCGCTCGAGTGGCGGCGCTTCCACGCCGCTCGCAGTCGCGACCGCATCGCGCAGATCGTGCAGGAGCGCCTTCGACGCGCGCTTGCGCGTCGCGGCCGACAAGGCCAACGGCTGCAGGTAGGGAACCGCGGTCGCGATCGTGGGCGCGCCGAGGGTTCGGACCGCCGATGCGACCGCGCGGTCCGGACCGACGAGCACACCGAGCGACGCCAAGAGCTCGGCGCGGTCGATGGCCTGCGTGCGCGGTGTCGCCGACTCCTCCCCGAAACCGAGGTCGATGATCACCGGACCGTCCGAGCCGACGAGGATGTTCGCGGCCCGCAATCCGCGATGCGCCATACCTCGAGCGTGCAACACCGCGACGGCTCGCCACGTGGAGTCGAGCAGCTCGTCGTCGAGCTGCGCGGGCGGTACCTCGTCGAGGCGCCCGCCGTCGACGCACTCGAACGCGAGCACCATGGAATCGTCGGGAAGGGAACGAATGGTTTCCATGCGCGGGCACGCGACGCCGCCCTCACGAGCGAGCAGCAACATGAGTGCTTCGTGCTCGACGTCGAGCTTGAGCGACGGAGAGGGCCAGCTCTCGTTGGGCCCCCGCAGGAGGAGCGCGCGGTAGCCCCGAAAGAGCAGGTCGGCGTCGCGGCTGTCGCGCCCGAATACCTTGACGAACGTTCGCGCGCCGTCGGAACGTTCGGCCACGTACAGCTGGGAGCGGCCGCCTTCGGCTCGCTGCAGCTCGAGACCCGAGACGGGGATACCGCCCTCCGCGAGACAGGCGGCCACCGTTGCCGGCGCGGGCCGACGGTTCGGCGCGCCGAAACCGACCAGCAGCGCCGCGCCGACGCCGGCACCCGCGCACGCGGCAAGCAGCAGCGCCGGCACCCCTGCGCTCCCTGCGACCGCCATCACGATCGCGAGCCCGAGCAACGAGCTGTCGGCCGCGCGCCGCCACTGGCGGCTGAGCCACGGCTTGCCGACCATCACGACCGCGGCGGCACTCGCGAGACAAGCGAGCGAAGGGAACCGCGTCGACGCGACCCACGTCCCGCTCGTCACCGCGTCGGGAAGCCGGCCGGGCAGCTCGATCGCGGTCTCGAGTCCGATCCACACCGCCCAGCCCACGGCCCCGGCGATCACGAGCAGGCCGAGCCGGCGCCACCGCTGCACAACCGCCAGACCGATCGCCACCGCGGCGGGTACCGCAATCGCGACGACCTGCGTGAGTGCCAGGAGCAACTCGCGCGCCGACCGCGGCACGCGAGCCGCGACCCGGCCGAAATCGGCGGTCACGCCGTCGGTCGTGTGCGTGCCGAGCGCGATGACGATCGCCAACAGCAGCGCCGCGATGCCCCACAGCACCAATCGCACGGCGTCACCAGGGTGGCGGTAGTAGCGCTCCCCGGGCGGTGTGAGCTCGAAGGCCGCACCGGGCACGGAAGCATCGGTGTCGAACGGTGTCGCGACGGTGGATTCCATCACACCATCCCCATCACGTCGTTCCATCGCGAGCGACGGCCGCCGCCACTCGAAGCAAGAGCACGGCGCCGGCGAGGAGGCCGCCGTAGCCGAGGATCTCGAAGAGACCGGTACCGCTGGCCACCATTGGGCCCTTCTCGCTCGCTACGAGCATCAGCGTCGCCGCGATGACGAACACGGAGCCGATTGCCAGGAGCAGCGCGCGATTGACGAGCGTTCGCAGGATGCGCTGCCCGTCTTCGTCGACGACGCTGCGTATGCGCAGCTCGCCACGACTCGTCAGCGTGAGGATCCGGTCGACGCGATCAGGTAGGTGCCGCAGGTGCGGCAACGCGGCGACCAGCTCGTCGCGGATCATCGTTTCGCGATCGATGACGGGCACGCTCGCGGAGGAAACGATCTCGGTGGCCGCCGCAACCATCGACGCCGTCGGCGAGATCACGCGCAAGGTCCCCTCGAGCGTCACGAGCGCGCGCGACAACACGACGAGGTCACCGGGAAGTCGAATTCCGAACTGCGAAAGCATGCGTACGAGGTCTTGCAAGACCGCGGGTTCGACCGTTCCGGTCGGGCGAATGTTCTCGGCCATGAGCCGCGCGAGGGCGCGTTCCAGGCGTTCGGCCGACACTGCTTCCGTGACGTCGGCAACCCTCTCGATCGCGTCCCGCAACAAGCTCACGTCGCGCTGGATCAGACCCACGAGCATGTCGACGACCGCGTTCTGCTGGATCGGGTCGAGGCGTCCGGCCGCACCGAAGTCGATCAGGCCCACGGTCCCGTCGGCGAACACGAAGACATTTCCCGGGTGCGGGTCGGCGTGGAAGAAGCCGATGCGAAGCACCTGGTCGAGCATGACTCGAAGCAACTGGTCGGCGATCGCGCTCCGGTCGACCGCCAACGCGCCGAGCCGGTCGGAGTCGGCCACGGTGCAGCCGTCGAATCGTTCCTGCACGATGAGCCGTCTCGAGCAGAGATGCTCGTAGACCTTCGGGACCCGGACGGCCGAATGCCCCTGCAGTGCCGTCGCCATCTCGATCATCGCATCGACCTCACGGCGGAAATCGAGCTCCGCGCGCAAGCTCTGCGCGAACTGCTCCAGCACCTCTCCCGATCGAATTCCCTGACCGAGCGACGTACGCCGTTGCGCGACATCGGCCAGAAGCGAGAGCGCGGCGAGATCGCGCTCGATCATCTTCTTGACGTCCGGACGTTGCACTTTCACGACGACCGCTTCGCCCGATCGCAAGCGCGCGCCGTACGTCTGGCCGATGGATGCCGCGGCGAGCGGTTCCCAGTCGAACTCCGCGAAGACGTTCTCGACCGTGTCACCGAGCTCGGCTTCCAGCACGGGTCTGATCAAGTCGATCGGCTCGGCCGCGACCCGGTTCTGGAGGCCGGCGAGCTCGGTGCACACCTCGGCCGGCAGCAGGTCGACACGAGTGGCCGCGATCTGCCCGAGCTTGATGTAGACACCGCCGGCTTCCTCGAGCACACGCCGTAACCGGACACCGACGGGGTCGGGCGGCGATTCGTCGGCTCGACCGCCGGAAGGCGTGAACGGCCCGAATCCCTCGCGCCGCGCGAGCCCCACGAGCTCGCGGTAGCGCCGAAACACGACGATCCGCGACCGAATCGCTCGAAGTGGTCGCGGCGCCGTGACGAGTCCGGCTCTTTCGCCGATCGCCAACGTGCCGGGGCGAGCAAGCAGGTCGAGCGCGACGGCCGCGGCCATGGTCGCCGGGATGCCGATCGCGAGCAGGTGGACCACCAGACCGTCGGCGCCCCAGTCCCAGTGCGAGAGACCGAGCGCGAGGAACCCGGCCGCACCCCAACCGAGAACACCGGAGAGCAGTGCCGTACCCCAACCTCGGCGCATGCCGAGCAGCCGCAATGAGATCGAGGTCGTGACGATGGCGAGCACCGTCGTGGCGACGACGCGCAGCACGACGACCGCCAGGGCGACGGCGATCACGGCTCGCCACGCTTCGAGCACCGGTTCGTCATCACCCGGCGCAGGGCGGCGCGCCGGCACCGCACAATCGCAGGCCGTTCCGCACGCGAACCCGCTCCACGAGCTCGGCTCTCGACTGGAACGAGAGCGCGGAGTCGGCGTCGAACAACAACGATGCCGTCTCCCGACTGTCGAACGCGAAGCGGTACGTGACGCATCCGCCGGGGAAGAGATACGTACGGGTCGCGAGCAGGTGGGGAGTGAGCCGCTCGGGTCGCTCGAAGCGGCGCATGCCGGACTCGTCGCTTGGGACCTCGCTGGCGCTCGCCACGGTGCACTCGCCACGCGGGCGCACCATTACCGAGACTGCGTCCCTTCCGGCCCGGTCGGAGTCGAGCCAGAAGATCCCGAGTCCGCGCTCGAGCCGCATACCGCCGTGCTTCCATCCGGTCGGCAGCGAGGCGACACACGGCAGCGACGTCGCGGACGGCACCGCCTGCGCCATCAGGATCATCGCGTTGCTGGTGCCGCACTCGGGATTCCCCCTCGTGTCGCGGTAATCAGCCGGTGAGAACAGCCCCCGCCCCACGTTCAAGGTCAAGAAGGCACCGAAGACCAGCGCGAGCGTGAGGCCGATCCGTTTCACGTTCCACCGCTGGAGCGAGACCGGCTGCCGCTCAGGTGCCAGCTCACGGAACTGCCGCAACAAGTCGCGCGGGTCCTTCTTCATGACGGTACGGAGCTGCGTCGGGCTCGCGACACCGCGAGCCGCGGCAAACGCTTCGGCGATCTCGTCAGGGGTGAAGTAGTGCAACGCGCGCTCGTAGACGCGCTGGGCGTCGGTGCGAACCGCGAGCACCAGCATCATGTTCGCGAGGTCGACGGCTTGGCGCCACGGCGACGGGCGCACCTGCACGAAGAACACGTCGATCAGCCGCACCCGCCCGTGCTGCACCAGCAGGTTCGCGGGCTTGATGTCGCGATGGGCCAGCCCGCAGTCCCAGAGCTGGCGGACGATCTTCAGGCCCTGATCGATCACGTCGTCGTCGACGTCGGCGTCGCCGATCTCCTCCGCGCCGTCGAAGAATTCGGTGATCAGCAGGTACTCGCGCTCGGGTGTCATCTCGACGATTCCGAACGACCTTGCCGTCGGGATGCCGAAATCGCGCAGGAGGCGGGCCGCGTAGTCCTCGTACTCGACGAGCCGCCTGACCGTCTGGAACGGCGCTTCGTCCTCGAGCCGCCCGTAGAGGATCGTGCGGCCCAGCTTGTACCAGCGGTCGGCCCGCACGTGGTTCATCGCGTAGAGCTTCCCGAACAGGTACGTGTCGGGGTCGCCCTCGACGCGCAGCCGCAGCGGGGTGGAACCGCCCGAGCCTTCCAACCCGACGGGTTTGATCTCGAGCACGGTGAGCCCGAGTTGGTCCTGCACCGCCTGCCGGACCGCCTCACCGCGGCGCCCACCGACATCGAGGTGCGCGGTCTTGCCGCCGCCGTAGGTGACGGGGAAGACCTCGTTGGGTGTGAAGAACCGGAACGCGTTGATCGCGAACGCAGCCGAGAGCGCGATTCCCAGAAGCATGTCGAAGGGGTGGTAGGTCGCCAAGTACAACTGCGATGCGACGAACGCACCGACGATCACGGCCGAGACGATCTTCGAGATGGTTCGCGGCCGGCCGGCGACCACGAGCCCGTACGTGATCCCGACGAGGACGAAGGTCAGGAACGCCACGGGCGCGTCGGGGAGCGAGAAGCTTCGCCACGTGCCGATGATCACGACGTCGTAGGGACGCGGCCGGGAGAACCCTGCGTAGACGAAGGTAACGGCGAGCTCGGCCACCGTCAGGCTGCCGACGAAGGTGAAGAGGTGGCGCCAGCGCTTGAACACCATGAGGGCCAGGATCAGCGCGACGGCCGTCACGGGCACGACCCAGCCGGCACCGATGCGCCCGATCGGCGACGCGATGTCGGTCAGCCAGGCGGTGCGCAGCCGCGCGAGCTGTCGCAACACCGCGGCGTCGACCCGGTCGGTCACGCGGCGCGCCGCAAGGGACTTGTAGGTGATGATCACCCAGGCGAGCAGCGCGACCGACGCCACCAGAAAGCCGGTGCCCGTCGTACCGATGCTCCTCGGAAGCGGCGGCGGCGCGCCCGAAGGCCGGCGCCGGCGCCGCATCCGGCGGGCGGTCGACGGACCCTCGGCGCTCCCGTCGACATCGGTCGGTTCCGGTGGCTCGGCGGCGGTCGACATGGTCGGTCCGTCGATCGTCATCGCAGCTCCTCTCCCTTCAACCAGCCGGCCGCGACCTCTGCCGTCGACTTCCCACTTTCGACCTGCGCGTTCAGACTGGTCAGCGTCGCGGTCGTCAGACGCGCGGACACCGCATCGACCACGTTCACCATGTCGGTGCCGAACTGGGCGACGGCTTCGGTGCGTACCAGCGGAATCACGTTCTCCGCCGGTTGGAGCGATCGATCGTCGACGAGCTCGACCAGCTGTCCGCGGGCTGTCGCCGGATCGGTCGTGAACAGCAGCGCCATGTCGACGTAACCGTCCTCGAGCGCTTGACGGGTGATCGGACCGCCGGCGTCGAGGCGGACGAACTCCTTGAACGTCAACCCGTACACCTGCTCCAGACCCAAGAGGCACTGCTGCCGGGACGGGCATTCGGGCGGCCCGCCGAAGGTGAGCCGCGAGGCGACCTTCGCTACGTCACTGAGCGTGCGCAGGCCATAGCGGTCGGCCGTTGCACGGCTGACGACGAACGTGTTCGCGTCCTGCGCCGGCGCGGGAGCCAACGCGGTGACGTGGCGCTTCGCGAGCGCGCGCACGAGCCCGTCGTGGGTCGCGTTCACGTCGGCCGTCGGATGTCGGTCGCCGAGGCTCGAGAAGAGCAGCGCGGTTCCCGCGTACTCGGGAACCAATTCGAGCAAACCCTGCGCGAGCGCGGGCGCAACGAATTCGCGGGGGCCGAGATCGAACGCCCGGCGCACGCGGAACCCGCCACCCTCCAACGCCTCGCTGTAGATCTCCGCGAGCAACTCGCTTTCGGCAAAGTTGAACGAGCCAACCGTGATGGCCTCGTCGCCGAGCGCGCTCGTCGCCGCTGGCCGACTCGGCTTCGAACTGCACGCGGTAAGCGCCACGAGCGCCATCACAACCGCGAGCAGATCCACAATCGACAATGCCCGACGTCCCACCCCGGACGGCCCCCTGCGAGCTGACTTGGTCGGGGAGTCTCGCACAGCGATCGCAAACGCGGCATAGGGTCTCGCGCGTGGACCGCCGATACGTTCGCCGGCGCAGCGACGCAATCACGGCCGCCGCCGGGCTGGTCCTCGTGCTCGGGGGAATGCTGGCCGTGCGCCACGGATCAGTGTCGGGCCTCGAGAAATCGGTGTTCCGCGCGATCAACCAGCTTCCCGGCGCGTTCTACCCCGTGCTCTGGCCCTTTCAGCAGCTCGGCAACCTCGTGGTCGGACCGGTCACCGCGATCGTCGCCGCGCGGTTTCGCAAGTTTCGCCTCGCCGGCGCGTTGCTCGTCGCCACGGTTGCGAAGCTCGGGTTCGAGCGAGTCGTGAAGCAGCTCGTCTCGCGACAGCGACCGGGCACCTCGGTCGGTGGTCACGTGCACCTTCGTGGAGCCGTCAGCGCGCACGGCGAGAGCTTCGTCTCCGGTCACGCCGTGCTCGTCGCGGCGATCGCATGCCTCGTCGTTCCGTACCTGTCCGGTCGATGGAAGACCGTGCCGTGGGTACTCGTCGGTGCCGTCATGGTGACGCGCGTCTATGTCGGCGCGCACAACCCGCTCGACGTGGTCTGCGGCGCGGCGCTCGGCCTCGTGATCGGCGGCGTTCTGAACCTCGCGTTCGGCGTTCCCGCGCCAGACAACCCGGGGAGCGCATGATGACGAACACGATGTCGAATGCGCAGCGTCGATCGATCAGGCTCGCAATGCTTGCGGTGCTCGCGACGGTCTTGGTTGGTCCGCTCTCGATCGCGCCGCCCGTCGGCGCGCTTCCACCCGGGCCACCGACCGACGGCAAGGGTTACTGGCTCGTCGCGTCCGACGGTGTCGTCTTCGCGTTCGGCAGCACGGTGTTCGCGGGGTCGATGCACGCTCGGCACGCGCCTTCGCACCCTTGGCCCCGTCCTTCCGGCCGAGAGCGACCGCTGCCGGGTCTTTGCCTTCGTCCGGGCCGGCGCGAACGCCAAGCTCAAACTGAGCCACTACCGACGCACGATCGGCGGCGACCGCGTAGCGAGGTCGGTATCGCGCCTCGCGCCGCCCTCAACTCGCCGCGCGACGAGACCGAGACCCTGCCTGTTGGGGGACACGAGCCAGCCCTTCCGGTCCGCGGCGTGCAACGGCACGTGCGGCCGACCCGACTCCGCCAGTTGATCGCGGCGCGTTCGGTACCGACCTCGTTCGCGCCCGGTCCCTGCAAGCCCGTGAACTCCGGGCGAACCTTCGGTCGGGGGCCCGGTCAGGCCGCCCCCCGCGGCCCGGCGGAAATCTGCTCACCAGTCATCACGTTTTCATCCCCGCGAGCCGATCATGACCGCATGACGCTCGGCATCGCGATCCTGATCGCCCTCGTGGGGTGGGCATTCCTGGCGATCGTCGTCTCCGTCGGGTTCGGGAGTGCGGCGAAGTACCGGGACGAGATCGCCCTCACCGACAAGCCCGCGACACCCGACCCGGCCACCGTGGCGCGGCCCTACGGATCGGTGCGCGGCCGCGGCGTCCGTCGCTCCGCGTGAGCGTCACCCACCACGGCTGACGGCGCGCACAGCCTTCCTCAACGGGAATCCAACCCGTTCGCGGGGCGACGCCGCGCGTAGGGTGCGGGCGCCACGGGTGCGGGCGCGGCGGGGTGGGGCGCGACGGCCGGCGTACGAGGTCGCCGGGCGCCGAGAGGACACGAACGATGGAGCGGCTGCAGTCACGCGAGATGCGCTCGTGTGTCGCGCTCCTCACGTCGGTCTTCTGCTCCTCGGCCACCCTGGCGCTGCTGACGACCGTCCTCGGCAAGCAGATGTTCGATCTCACGGGCAGCGAGCTCGATCTCGGCCTGCTCGGGCTCGCGGAGTTCGCTCCGGCCGCGCTGCTCGTGTTCGTCACCGGCACCCTCGCCGACCGCATCGATCGCCGCCGGCTCGCGGCCGTCGGTCTCGGCGCGCAGGCGGCGACCGTCGGCGGCCTCGCGTGGTACGCCGGCACCGGCTCGACGTCGACGGCGCCCATCTTCGGCATCGTCATCGCGTTCGGCACTGCCGTCGCGTTCGCGACGCCCGCGACGCGGGCGCTGCCGGCGGACACGGTCTCGGCGGATCGGCTCCCGTGGCTCGTTGCCCGACAGACCGCGACGTGGCAGGGCGCGTCGATCGTCGGTCCGGTGGTCGGCGGATTCCTCTATGTCGTCGACGTCCGCGCGCCGTTCCTCTTTGCGATCGGGCTCGTGGTCGTCGCCGCGATCGCCATTCTTTTCGTGCAGCCCCACGCGCCGATCAGCAGGCCGAGTTCGCGGCCGGGCATGCGTGATGCCGTCGAGGGGATCCGCTTCGTCCGGTCACAACCGATCCTGCTCGGTGCGATCTCCCTCGATCTCTTCGCGGTGCTCTTCGGTGGCGCCGTCGCGCTGCTGCCCGCGATCGCCGAGACCCGTCTCGGTGCCGGAGCCGTGGGCCTCGGCGTCCTGCGCGCCGCCGTCGGCATCGGCGCGGGTGCGGTGACCCTGGTCCTCACCGTACGGCCCGTGAGGCGCACGGTTGGTCGCACCCTGCTCGTCGCGGTCGCGCTGTTCGGCATCGGCACGATCGGGCTCGGCATCACGACGAACTTCGTCCTCGCGTTCCTCGCGCTCGCCGCGCTGTCGGGCGCCGATTCCGTCAGCGTGTTCATCCGTTCGACGCTCGTGCCGCTCGTGACGCCGCAGTCCAAACGCGGGCGCGTGCTGGCCGTCGAAGCCGTCTTCATCGGCGCGTCGAACGAGCTCGGCGCGTTCGAGTCGGGCGTCGCCGGCCAGCTGCTCGGCCCCGCGGCGGCCGTCGTCCTCGGCGGCGCGGCGACGCTCGCGGTCGCGGCGCTGTGGTGGCGCTTCTTCCCGGCGCTGCGCGATGTGGACGACTTCCCCGTCGCAGTCGAGCCCGTGACCTGACGGAAGCCCCGCTTTCGAGCGCGCCGGAAGAGTACGGTTCGGCCCGACGTATGGCGGTTCGGCGTGGGCTCCTCCTGGTCTCGGCGCTGGTGATCCTCGCGCTCGGCGCGTCGATCGGAGTCGGAACCGATCGCGTGAACGAGCAACGGGCGCCGGCCGTTCTGTCGGCGACGCGCTCACCGCGCCCGCACGACGCCGCCCTCCCCCACACCCCCGAGAGCGCGGCGGGCGCGGTCGGCTCCCGCAGCGAGCGCAATCCGGTGAATCGCACCCCGCTCGGACCGGCCGCTTCGGAAGGCTCGGTCGCGCGCGTCACGACGGGCACGTCCGCAAGCGACGCGGATCCGAACGCGGCTGAGATCGGAACCGCGACCTTCGACGGTCGCGCTCCGCCCGTGGGCGCGCGCTTCCCGTTGCGCTGACGCGCCCGGCTCCGGCGAGGACACGGCGCGCGCCGAGCGCTGGTGCCCCTGATTCCCTACATCGGGATCGCCGCGTTCGCCCTCGTCGTGCCGACCACGGTCGCGCTGCTCGTCGTGCTCGCGTTCCTGATCCTGTCGTACCGGCAGACGATCGAGGCCTACCCGGCCGCCGCGAGCGCGTACCTCGTGACGAAGGACAACTTCGGGCTGCGCCCCGCACTCGTCGCGGCGGTCTCGCTGCTCACCGACTACATCCTGACTGTGGCCGTCTCGGTGGCCGCCGGCACCGCCGCGCTGCTGTCGGTCTTCGACGCGCTGGTGCCATACCGCGTTCCGATCGCGATCGCGTTCGTCCTCATCGTCGCATTCGGCAACTTGCGCGGCGTACGAGAATCAGGACGGATCTTCGCGGTGCCGACGTACTTCTTCCTGCTCAACGTCGGACTCCTGATGGTCTACGGAATCGCGCGGATGACCTTCGGTCACCTGCCCCACGCCGATCTCCACCACGAAGGCCTCGTCGCGATCGGCAAGGGCGGCGGTGGCCTACTCCAGGGCGCGGCCTTCTTCGTCGTCCTGCGCGCGTTCGCGTCGGGCGGAGCCGCCGTCACCGGCGTGGAGGCGATCTCCGACGGCGTCCCCGCGTTCCGGGCGCCGGCGTGGCGCAACGCGCGCACGACGCTCGTCTGGATGGGATCGCTGCTCGGGGTCATGTTCCTCGGACTGTCGGTCCTCGCGGCACGCACACACGTGATCCCCTACGAGCACGGCACGCCGACGGTCGTCGCGCAGATCGGCAGGCTCGTCTACGGGCGCGGTGCGCTCGCCACATTGCTCTACGTGAGTCTGCAGGCCGGCACGATGTTGATCCTCGTGCTCGCCGCGAACACGAGCTTCGCGGACTTCCCGCGCCTCGCGAACTTTGCCGCCGTCGACAACTTCATGCCCCGGCAGCTCATGAAGCGCGGCCACCGGCTCGTGTTCTCAACGGGCATCATCGTCCTTGCGACGAGCGCTTCGGTGCTGCTGCTCGCGACGGGCGCGGTCGTGACCCGCCTCATCCCGCTCTACGCCGTCGGCGTGTTCACGAGCTTCACGCTGTCGCAGAGCGGCATGGCGAAGCGCCATTGGACACGCCGGCAACCCGGATGGCGCAAGGGCCTCGTGATCAACGGCTTCGGCGCGGTGATGACGGCCGTCGTCGACGTCGTCATCGCGGTCACGAAGTTTGCGGCTGGTGCATGGGTGATCCTCACGGCCATTCCGATCCTCGTTCTCGTCCTGATGCGCCTGAACCGCCAGTACGAGGCAGAAGACACCGAACTCCAGGCCGATGCCCCCCGCGCCGCGACCGCTCGGATCATGCGGCGCCACGTGGTGCTCGTGTTCGTCGACCGTCTCGACCTCGCCGCCGCGCGCGCGATCCAGTATGCCCGCACGCTCATGCCGAACGAGTTGCGCGCGGTGCACTTCGTCATCGACGCGGAGCGCGCCGAGGCGCTGGCCGCGGACTGGCGTCGTCTCGGTCTCTCGAACGTGTCGCTCCAGCTCTACGAATGCCCGGACCGCGTCATCCCGCGTGCCGCGCTCGAAGCCGTTGCCGAAGTACTCACCGACGGCGATACCGAGGTGTCGGTGCTGCTTCCCCACCGCAAGTACCGCGGCCTGTGGCATCGGATCCTGCACGACCGGACGGCTGACGACATCACCGAGGAGGTTTCGCGCCTGCCTCACGCGAACGTCACCCTCGTGCCGTTCCATCTCGGCGACGCGCAGGGCCCGAAGATCATTCCGCTCGCGAGGGCCCGTGCTCGCCGAGCGGTGGTACCGCTGGGTCCCGACGGCACCCCCGAGATCCAGCCGGCGGGCGAGCCGCGGGCCGACGGCACCACGCCGATCGCGTTCGTACGGTTCCGTCAACGCGCGACGGTGCGCGGGAGCGTGCGCTCGATCCGCGTGCAGCCGCTCGCCGACAGCCCGACCCTCGAATGCGTGATCGCCGACGAGAGCGGTCTGGTATCGGCAATCTTTCTCGGCCGGCGCAACATCGCGGGCGTCGTCGTCGGGGCCACGGTCAGTGTCGAGGGAATGGCCGGCGTGTACGAGGGCCGACTCTGCTTCTTCAATCCGCTCTACCAGCTCGAGCGGGTTCCCTGAGGCGTCGCGCGGCCGTGGGATCGTTGCGACCGCGGCGGGCCGACCGTACAGTCCGGCGGATGCCCACCGTCCGGATCGGAATCCTCGGCGCCGCGCGCATCGCGCCGTCCGCGGTGATCAAGCCCGCGGCCAACAACGGCGAGGCCGAGATCGTGGCGGTCGCGGCCCGTGATCGAGGTCGCGCCGAGGCGTTCGCGTCGAAGCACGCCATCCCGAAGGTGAGCGACTCCTACGACGCCCTCGTCGCCGACCCCGAGATCGACGCGATCTACAACCCCCTTCCGAACGGCCTTCACGCGCAGTGGACGATCGCCGCGCTCGAAGCCGGCAAACACGTCCTGTGCGAGAAGCCGTTCACCGCGAACGCGCAGGAGGCCGAGGCGGTCGCCGCGGTCGCGTCGCGCACGGGCCCCGTGGCGATGGAGGCGTTCCACTACCGCTACCACCCGCTCGCGCAGCGCATGCTCGAGATCGTAGAGAGCGGAGAGCTCGGCACCGTGCAGCGCATCGAGACCGCGTTGTGCTTCCCGCTCCCCCGCTTCTCCGACATCCGCTACCAGTACGACCTCGCGGGTGGCGCAACCATGGACGTCGGCACGTACACCGTGCACCTGGCGCGCCTGCTCGGGCGCGAGGAGCCGACCGTGGTGTCCGCGCGGGCGAAACGGCGAGACGCCGACATCGACCGTGCAATGCGCGCCGAGCTACGCTTCCCGAGTGGCGCGACCGCTCGTGTCACGTGCTCGATGTGGTCGCAGTGGATCCTGCAGGCGTCGGCACGGGTGATCGGCGACCGCGGAGAGATGCGCGTGATCAACCCGACCGCACCCCAGATCTGGCACCGCATGCGCGTCAAGGAACGTGACGGACGCACCCGCACCGAACGCTTCTCGCGACGGCCGACGTACGAGTACCAGCTCGACGCCTTCTGCGCGGCGGTGCTCCGCGGCGAGCCGACGCTCACTCCTCCGGCCGACTCGATCGCCAACATGCGCGTGCTCGACGCGATCTACCTCGCAGCCGGGATGAAGCCGCGCGGCACTTGAGTGCGACGACCACAAGAGAGGAAACTGCATGACAACGTTCCCACCGCTCACCCACGTGGCGCTCACGGTGCGTGATCTGGCCGTCAGCGTTCCATGGTACGAAGCCCTGTTCCAGAGCTCGCCGGTCATCGACGAGGACACCGACGGCGGCTTCCATCACACCGTGTACCTGCTCGGTGGCGGCACCCTCATCGGGCTCCACCAGCACACGCGGCCGGCTTCGGCGGCGCGCTTCAGCGAGCACGAAGTCGGACTCGACCACGTGAGCTTCGGTTGCGAGAACCGCGCCGAGCTCGAGACGTGGCAGACGCGGCTCGACGAGCTCGGCGTCGTCCACGGCGGGATCAAGGACGCGGCCTACGGATCCGGACTCAGCTTCCGCGACCCCGACGGCATCGCCCTCGAGTTCTTCGCGCCGCCGGAGTGATCGACCCCGCGCCGGTCACTCCGGGAACGACTCGCTCACGAGCTCTTCGGAGCGCGCCCAGAGTGCCCGCGCGGAGTCGGGGTCGAGCGCGTACGCGTTCACACCACCGCGCGTCGTCGCATCGTCGGAGCGTTCGGCGACGTGGCAGTCCTCGCAGTACTGTCCGCCGACCGCGTCGGAGTCGGCCACGAACGCCGCCCACACGCTCGTCGCCGCGCCCGCGGGAATCGACTTCCACACCGTCTCCTGCCCGGCGCGTGCGGCCGGCAGCGCACTGAGCGTCTCGTCGGTCATGTACCGGCCGAGATCGGTCAGGATCGTTCCCGGGTGCACCGCGCACGCGCGCTGCCCGCGGTCGCGTCCACGGCGGTCGAGCTCCACGGCGAAGAGCACGTTGGCCGTCTTCGAGCGGCCGTAGGCCTGCCACGGGTCGTAGGGCGTCCGCTCGAAGTTGACGTCGTCGAGTACGACGTCGCTGAAGCGATGCCCCGCGGAGCTGAGGTTCACGATGCGGGTCGGGCCGCCCGCCAGCAGCGGCCGGAGCCGGTTCACCAGCACGAAATGCCCGAGATGGTTGGTACCGAACTGGAGCTCGAAGCCGTCGGTCGTGCGACCTTCGGGTGTCGCCATCACGCCGGCGTTGGCGATGATCACGTCGATCCGGTCGTGGTCGGCGGCGACGCCGTCGGTGAAGCTGCGCACGGATGCGAGCGACGCGAGATCGACCTCCCGAAGCTCCACGGTCGCGCCGACCGAGGCTCCGGCCACGCGCACGGGGTCGGCGGCGGCGTCACCCTTCACGAGATCGCGCACGCCGAGCACGAGGTTGCCGCCATGTGCGGCAACGGCCCGCGCCGTCTCCTGACCGATGCCCGACGACGCGCCCGTGACGAGCACCCACTGCCCGTTCAGATCGATGCCATCCAACACCTCTTCGGTCGTCGACTCGCTCCCAAATGTCATGGCGCCAGCATCGCGTATTCCGTGCCTCACAGGGCTCGGTTCCCGTCGACGGGAGCCGAGCGCCAGTTGCGCGCGGGCTCTACACTGCGCCGCCAATGGTGGGCAGGGGGCAGGCACTGCGCGTGCTCGCCGCGGTCGGGGTCATGACGATCGCGGGGGCGTGCGCCAAGAGCGCGAAGCACGACGACGCGGCCGCGCCGACCACGTCGGCCGCGCCCGCGGCAACCACGACCACGGTGGCGGCGACCACGCTCCCGACCTTGCCGACACTCCCCGACGCGTGCTCCCTCGTCACCAAGCCCGAGGCCGAGCAGCTCGCGCAGACGCCGCTCGACGACCCCAACCAGGTCAAGGAGACCTGCACGTACACAGGTCCGGTCACCGGCCCGCTCGCGCAGGTCGAGGTGTTCATCGGCGACGGTGCGAAGAAGTTCCTCGACATCGACCGCGACACGCTCGGTCACGCTTTCACCTCGCCGCCCGGCATCGGCGACGAAGCGGCCGAGGAAGACGACGCGATCTTCATCCGCAACGGCACGACGTGGGTCTCGCTGCGCCTCACGCTCCTGAACGACCCCGCGGAGAACAAGGACCGCCTGGAAGCGCTCGCGAAGACCGTCGCGGGCCGCTTCTGAGCCGTGAGCACCCGCCGGCGCGTGCATCGCACCGCCGCCATCGCGCTCGCGCTCGGCCTGCTCGTGCTGCCCGCGTGCGGCGGCTCGGCGGGGAAGTCGGCCGCGCCGTCGGGCAGTGGGTCAAAGGGCTTCGCGGGCGAGGAGCTGCCGTCGAAACAGGTGACCCTCGCGCCGAGCACCGTCGTCGTGTCGGGTGAGCGCGGCCGCGCGCTGAAATCGGTGGCAGCCGACGGCACCACGTTCACGCTCGACGGCTCGGCTTCCGGTGTCGACCAGCTGAAGGCCGGCAGCGTCTTGCTGCTCACCGGGGTGACCGTGGTGAAGGTCGCTTCCGTCCAGCGCACCGGCGGCGACGTCGTGATCGCAACCGAACCCGCAGCCATCGGCGACGTCATCCGCGACGGCACCCTCTCGTGGAAGGGCGTGAAGGCGTCGGCGGGCGCGTTCCACGCGTGGGAACCGAAGCCCGACGACGCCTCGACCGCACCCGCGGTCCAGTCGGGCGTCTTCCACCCGGCCACCCCCAGCCCCGCGCCCGGTGGCACCGGCGACGTAATGCTCGCGAGCGTCCGCCTGAACGCGGCACGGGGCCCGGCGCCCAGCGGTTCGGTGATGGTCGGTGACTACAAGCTCGGCTACAAGATCACCGACGACGACAACGGGGTCACGCATCTCCACATCGACGCGAGCAAGACCGGCGCGCTGAAGATCGAAGCCACCATCGACGGCTCGCTGTCGTCGCTCATCACCGATGGGCGGATGGAGGTCGAGAAGAGCGTGCTGAACGCACTCGAGATCAAGTCGAACAAGTGGGAAGGCGACGCGGAGCTGAACATCACCGCCGCCAACGGGGGCGAGCTGCCGCCAGTCGTCGCCGAGATCGAGAAGCTGCCGATCAGCGTCGACTACCCGATCGTGATCTACGGCATCCCGTTCAACCTGAACGTGTCGGCGAAGCTCCTCTTCCAACCCGCGTTCTCGTCGAAGACGTCGGTGCTGAAGGGGCAGGCGAAGGTCAGCTTCGGCGGCTCGGTCGGGCTCAGCTACGAAGGCGGCAACGTCAGCGGTACCGGCGCGCTGACGTCGAAGGCACCCGACCCGATGAAGTACGTCGACGGCCTCGGCATCGGCGCGACTGCGATTGTCGTTGCAGTACAGGTTCCCAAGGTCGGCTTCGGACTCGGATGGGCGAGCACGAACGTCGGCGTCTTCTTCGACTCCGTGCTCAGCGCGGGCATCACGATCTCGCCGAGCACCGGCATCGTGGCGTGCTACCGCGCCGACATCAACTACACCGCGTCGGTCGGCGTCGACGCCAAGTTCCTCGGCAGCGGCTCGATCAACCTGGCGAAGAAACCGGTCTACACGAAGGACTACACGTTCATCAGCCCGAACGTCCCCGCGTGCACCGACACGTAAGGCATCGGGTAGGCCACGCGGTCTCGCACATCGAGTGCGGAACCGGCATCATGCGCCTTCGTGACGGCCGACCGCGTCAGCATCCAGGAATCGCTCTATCCCACCCTCACCTGCTTCGGGTGTGGGCACGCGAACCCCGACGGATTCCATCTGCGCAGCTACCGCGACGGTGATCTCACGGTGGCGGAGTTCACGCCGCGGCCGGAGCACGACAACGGGTTCGGATTCGTGAACGGCGGGATCATCACGACCATGCTCGATTGCCATGGTGCGGCCGTCGTCCTGTGGGAAGCCGCGCGACACGAGTGGCACGCCGCGCCCGGGGCGCCGCTGCCGTTCATCACTGCCGGCTTCGACGTTCGCTTCCTGCGCCCGACGCCGCTCGGACCTCAGCTGCACCTCACCGCGGTCCCGGTGCGCCTCGACGAGAGCGAGATCGTCGTGCGGTCGGAGCTCGACTTCGACGGCAAGACGCGCGCCACGATGACGGCGACCTGGCGCCGCTTCCGCCCGCGCGCAGTGGCGTAGGCAAACGAACACGCGGCGCCCACCGGCAACCGAAAATCCCCGCCCGGCGAGCATCGGCATCGTTACGGTTCTCCGGATGAATCGCCCTGAAACCGGGCTCCCGCGCCCCGAAGTGCACACGGCACGCGAGTTGTTCCCCGCCACTGCGCAGATCGCGTACTTCAACACCGCTGCGGTCGGCCTCGCGAGCCGCGCGCTCCTTGCCGCGTGTCACGCCTACGTCGACGAACGGGCCGACGGTGGGATCGACTACGTGCGCGGCGAAGCGGCAGGCGATCGCGCGCGCGTCGCCGTCGCGGCGCTGATCGGCGCGGATCACTCCGACATTGCCCTGATCCCGTCGATGTCGGCCGCGGCCGGACTCGTCGCCGCGCAGTTCGGCGTTGCGCGACCCGGAGAGAACGTGGTGATCGGCGAGCGCGAGTACACGTCGAACTATTTCCCGTGGCGGCTCCTCGCGAGCAAGGGCTACGAAGTCCGCGAGGTTCCCTTCCGCAACGGTGGCCTCGAACCCGACGACATCGCCGTTCACGTCGACGGCGGAACCGTGTTGGTCGCGTTCAGCGGCGTGCAGTCGGCGACCGGCCACCGCTCCGACATCGGCGCGATCAGCGCGATTGCGCGCGCCGTCGGTGCGATCGTGTTCGTCGACGGAACCCAACTCGTGGGCGCGCTCCCCGTCAACGACCTCGCGGCCGTCGACGTCCTGGCGTGCCCCGACCACAAGTTCCTCATGAACGGTGGTCGCGGCCTCGGCTACTGCTACGTGTCGCGCGCGATGCAAGACCGCTTCACGCCGGTGAACGCCGGCTGGAAGGCCGGGCGCGTCCCGCTCGAGAGCTTCTTCGGCCCGACGATGGACCTGTCGCCCACCGCATCACGGTTCGACAACTCGATCAGCTGGTTCGCCGCCGTCGGGAACGAGGCCGCGCTCACCGCGTTCGACACGTTCGGAGCCGGTGCCGTCTACAGGCGCAACCGCGAGCTCGCGGCCCTCCTCGGGGCGTCACTTTCGGAGATCGGTTGGAAGCCGGTCGACCTGCCGCCCGCGGACCGGAGCACGATCGTGGCGGTCCCGCTCGGTGCCGTCGACGCCGCGCCGCTCCTCGCCGACCTGAAGCAGCAGGGAATCGTCTGCGCGGCGCGCGACGGCAACCTGCGCGTCGCGATCCACTTCTACAACCACGAGGACGACATCGAGCGACTCGTGCACGCGCTCCCGCCGCGCTGACGGGAGCGCAAGCCGGTGTCGGACACGCACTCGACCGTCGTCCGAGGTCACTGGGCCCAGTCGAGCACCTCACCGCCCTGGCCGAGGAGCACCGTGCCGGGAAAGACGCGCAGGCGCCACGGTTCGAGGCGCAGCACCGCGAACTCGGACCCGAGCGGGCCGTCCTTCCACGCCGGGACGATCGCGGGGTCGTAGCCGACCGGTTCGGGCGCCGCCTTGAACCGCTCCCAGATCGTCGCGCGCGTCTCGTCGTCGAACGCCCACGTGGCACGGCACTCCGCGACGCACGTGTCGTGATCGGGAGCCCAATAGCTCACCGACACGAACGGCGTGCGTTCGAGGTGCGCGCGCTTCACCGGCGTGGCGTTGGTCGCGATCCAACCCGTGAGTGCGACGCCGTCCCACGCCCACAGCGGGTGGAGGATGCGACTTCGCGGGCGCCCGTCCCGATCGACGGTCGCCACGTTCGCCCAGACAATGCGGTGCGCCATCGCGACGAACACGGGCGCGACGGTTACCAGCTCGGCCATACGGTCAAGTTTCGCGTCGGCGCGCCCCGCGCCGCAGCTTCGTCGTTGCGGCTCGTTCTCCGGCCGACCAGGCACGCGGATCGGTGCCGATCCCCTGTTCGAGGATCGCGAGGCCGTCCGAGATTCCGGTCGCGAGGTCTCCGCCGAGCAAGAACCACCGCGTCTGCGCGGCCTGGATGACGCCGCCAACCGCCGCCGCGAGCATCGTCGGCACCAGCGCGTCCCGCGGCACTGCGAACCGCTCGGCGAGGAAATCGATGATCACCTGCTGGCTCTTGAGCTGGATCCCTCCCAACACGCCGCGCAGCACGCTCGGCGTCGCCGAGATCACGGTCGTCCAGCGGCGCAGCAGCTCCTCGTCTTCGCCCGACACCACGTCGCGGAGCGCGACGCGGAGCGATTCGAGGGGCTGTTCGTCGGTCGGTCGGGCGGCGAGCGCCGCACGGAGATGCTCGCTGCGGCGGTCGATGCGCACCTGCAGGACGGCTTCCTTCGTCGGAAAGTAGCGGTAGAACGTCCGCACGGAGATCTGGGCCTCCGACGCGATCTCGTCGACGGTGATCTCGAAGCCGTGCTGCTCGAAGCACCGGATCGCGACGGCCTCGAGCTCCAACTGCATCATCTGGGAGCGCCGGCCGCTCAGTTGCCGGGAAAGCGAGTCCGCCACCACCACCGCCTCGGTCGCGCCCGCCGGCGCGAACCGCCGGGGAAGGGCTGTCATGTTATGCCGCTTGTGGCATACAGTGCCGCCCGAGGTCAGTCGAGGGTGCCGCCGTCGCTGCGGACCCGATCCGACTCCACCACGAAGCAGCCGGGGGCGTGCGAATGAGGATCACCGAATGGCACCGCGAAGTCGTCCGCCGGCCGGTACGGACGGCGACGGTGGTGATCTCGATCGCCGCGCTGGGGCTCTCCGCCTGTTCGAAGAGCAGCAAGGGCAGCGCGTCGTCGAACCCGAGCACGACGACCGCGACCGCGGTGACGACCACGACCCGACCCCGCCCGGCCGGGCCCGCAGCCGATGTCTCCGGCGAGCTCACCGGCGGTTCGGGCCCGTTCGTCGCCGAGGCCACCACCCCCGACCTCGCGGCCGACGGCTACGCGCAGCACGAATACGCAGCGTCGGGAACGGCGACGTCGTATACGGTCGACGGGTCGCTCACCGGCGACGGCCGCTGGACGTTCGCGCCCGGCACGACGGCGCCGTACCGCACGCGCATCGTCGTGCGCGCGCCGGCCACGGCGGCGGCCTTCAGCGGCACAGTCGTCGTCGAGTGGCTCAACGTGAGCAGCGGTGCCGACGCCGACCCCGAATGGACGAGCGTGCACGAAGAGCTCGTGCGGGCGGGCGACATCTGGGTGGGCGTGTCGGCGCAGACGATCGGCGTGGAGGGCGGACCAGTCCTCGTGAAGGTCACGGGGCCCGGCTCCGAACTGCAGGGCAAGGGACTCAAGAAGATCGATCCCGCGCGCTACGGAACCCTGACGCATCCCGGCGACGGATACGCGTACGACATCTACACGCAGGTCGCGCGCGCCCTGCGCACCGGCGCCGGCCTCGACGGTCTCCAGCCCCAGCGCCTGATCGCTGCCGGTGAGTCGCAGTCGGCGTTCGCGCTCGTGTCCTACTACAACGGCGTACAACCGCTCACCCAGGCGTTCGACGGCTTCTTCGTGCACAGCCGCGGCGCGATCGGCCTCCCGCTCGTGCCAGCCGGCAAGTCCGCCGACATCGCGGGTGCGATCAGCGGCACCCCGACGATCTTCCGCACCGATCAGGACGCGCCGGTCATGGACATCCAGACCGAGACCGACGTCTCGAGCATCCTCAACTCGTACGCGGCGCGTCAGCCCGACAACGATCACTTCCGCCTCTGGGAGGTCGCCGGCACCGCGCACGCCGACGCGCACCTCGTCGGCGCGAGCGCGAGCGGGTTCGACTGCGGGGTCCCGATCAACAACGGCGCGATGCACATCGTCGCCAAGGCCGCGCTGCGCGCACTGAGCGACTGGATGATCCACGGGAAAGCGCCCGTCACGGCGCCGCGCATCGACATTGCGCCCGGCGCGTCGCCGACGGTGAAGCGCGACGCCGACGGCATCGCGCTCGGCGGGATCCGCACACCGCCCGTCGACGTGCCTGTCTCCGCGCTGTCGGGCAAGGCCGGCCCGAACCCATCGACGATCTGCCTGCTGCTCGGCTCGTCGAAGCCGTTCACCGCCGCGCGCCTCGCGCAGCTCTACCCGTCGCGCGCCGACTACCTCCAGCGCTTCACCGCCGCCACCGACGCGACGATCAAGGCCGGATTCGCACTCCCCGAAGACCGCGCCGCCCTCCTGGCGTTCGCGGAACCGTCGAAGATCGCGGGTTGACGAGCGGCATGCGCTACGTGCGGGCGGTCACGAGCCATCCGCCCGCGCCGAGCCGGACTCCGACTCCAGGTTCGTAGCGAGCCGCGAGCGAGGCGCGAACCGCATCGACGGCCGTGTCGCGCGCGCCGGGCTCGAGCCCGGCGAGGAGACCGCGGGCGATGCCGGTTCCCAGCAGGAACGCGATCGATTCCTCCAGCGTCCCGCCACCCCCGAGGAGGATCGGCGGCGCGATCGGAGCGACCTCGATCTGCGTGAACCCGGCCGCGTCGAGCAGGGCACCGGCCTCCTCGCAGTCCTTCAGCGAGAACATGCCCGGCCCGCCGGCCAGGCCTCCGAGATCGGGCAGGGAACCGTGCTCGCGCACGGCGTCGCCGACGACCGAGACCCATTCGTTGGCCTCGATCCCCTGCCAGCAGACGAATGCGGCGCGCCCACCCGGCGCGAGCGCGCCGCGAAGGTTCGCGAGTGCGCGCGCGGGATCGTCGAAGAACATCATGCCGAAGTGGCTGATCACGACGTCGAAGGCCGCGTCGTCGAACGCGTAGGTCTGGACGTCGGCGACCACGAACTCCACGTTGGTCACGTCCGCACGGCGGGCGCGATCGACCGCGACCTCGAGGAGGGGTTCGGAGAGATCGGCACCGAGGACCGCACGGGCAGAACCGGCCGCGGCGAGGGTCGCGGCGCCGCACCCGCAACCGACGTCGAGCACCGCCTCGTGCGGCGCGAGCTGCGCGGCGCCGAGCAGTGCGTCGGCAAAGGGCGCGAGCTGCGCGTCGTACCGGTCGGCGTGCTCGACGAAGTGCGCCGCCTCGGGACCGTTCCAGGCGTCCGACTGTTGCTGGTTCGCGCTCATCGCAGATCCTCGGTGCTCGCCACGGCGGTCGGCAACGATAGCGAGACGGTCGACGTGCGGCTCCGCGGAGTCCTCGTTGCCCCGCCGCGCTGACTTGGGGAGACTCCCCGCCGAGACGAGCCGATGCGATGGAGGACACGATGGCCGAAGAGTACGAGGGCGACCTGGCGGGTGCGGTGTTCTGGGGTGCAGATCTCACGGGCGCCCGCTTCCGCGACGTCAACCTCACCGGTGTGGTGATCACCCACGCGCGGCTCGTCGACATCGAGATCGACGCGGTGATCGAGCGTCTCGTGATCAACGGCGTCGACGTCACGGACTACGTGAACGAGCGCGACACGTGGTACCCCCTGCGCGCGATTCTCCGTCCGACCGACCCGGCGGCCATGCGCGAGACGTGGACCGCGCTCGAACGCGAGTGGGCGAAGACGATCACCCGGGCCCGCGCGCTCTCCGACGACGCGCTGCACGAATCCGTCAACGACGAGTGGAGTTTCGTGCAGACGCTGCGCCACCTTGTCTTCGCGATCGACAAGTGGTTCACCGCGCCGATCCTCGGCGCCGGCTTCGACCCGATGGGCCTGCCGAACATCGGGTCGATCGACTTCCCGTGGCCCGATCTCGACCGCGACGCGGCGCCGTCGGCGTCGGAAGCGCTCGCCGTGCAGGCCGACCGCTTCGCCCGCGTGCGCGACTACCTCACGACGGTGACGGTCGACGAGTTCCCGCGTGTCGTCGACGTGCTCGAGAACGGCCCGCACCCCGTGCAGGAGTGCCTCTACACCGTCTTCGAGGAAGCTTTCTGGCACAACCGCTACGCGCGACGCGACCTCCTGCACCTCCACGCGGCCCAATGAGCTCCCCCGCGTTCGAGCGCACGCCTACTGAGGTCGAATCGCGCATCCCCCGGCTCCACCTGCTCCCGCAATGTGAGCACCGCGTCGTTCGTGAAGTCGGTGAAGTTCGCGACGACGGTGTTCGCCCAACTCGGGGGAGGATTTCGCCGCGACCGACTCGCTCACAACGCGGACGAGTCCTTCCGCCGGGGCGTTTGCCGAGCAACACCGGGCCGACCAGCGCGAGCATTGAGGCGATGGCCGACAAGAAAGCCCGCGAGAGCTCGAGGATGACGGAACGCGTCGGAAGGCTCGTCTCGGTCAATGTCGGGATGCCGCGCGAGATCACGTGGCAGGGACGCACCGTCTTCACGGGCATCTGGAAGGAGGCGGTCAGCGGCCCGCGCACCGTCACGCGTCTGAACGTCGAGGGCGACGGCCAGGGTGATCTCGCCGGTCACGGAGGCGTGCACCGGGCCGTGTACGTGTACCAACTCGACTCCTACCGGTACTGGCGCGAGCAGATGCACCGCGACGACTTCGTCTCCGGCCAGTTCGGCGAGAACTTCACCGTCGAGGGGCTCTGGGCGACGACGAGGTGTGCATCGGCGACCGGTACCGCATCGGCTCCGCCCTGTTCGAGGTCAGCCAGCCGCGCGTCACCTGCTACCGGATCGGGATCCGGATGGACGAGCCGCGAATGGCCGCGCTCCTCGTCGCGCACGGTCGCCCGGGCTTCTACCTCCGCGTCCTCGAGGAAGGGAACGTCGAGGCGGGCGACGACATCGTGAAGATCGAGTCCGGGCCCGAGGCGATGACGGTCGCCGCCGTCAACGCGCTGCTCTACCTGGCCGACCATCCCGACGCTGCGCAACTCGGGCGCGCGCTCCGCATCCCCGCACTGAGCCCCGGTTGGCAGGCGTCGCTGCAGGCGCGGCTCGACCAGGAGCTCGCGGGCGCTCCGGGTGGCGGCAACGCCGGACTGGCCGTCACGAGCCCGCCGCCCGCATGGCCCGGCTTTCGCACGCTACGAGTCATCGCGAAGCGATTCGAGACCGCCGACGTCGTGTCGCTCCACCTGGCGCCCGACGACGGTCAGCCCCTCTCGGGCGCGCGGCCCGGCCAGTTCGTCACGCTGAAGCTCTCGCCGACGGGGTCGGCGCCACTCGTGCGGAGCTACTCGCTGTCGGGATCACCGACCGGGGTCGACTACCGGATCAGCGTCAAGATCGAACCGCGCGGCGCAGCCGGTCAGTACATCCGCGCCGGCGTCGACGTCGGTGACCGTCTCTCGGTTGGCGCGCCGCGCGGGACGTTCACCCTCGACGACGGCGCGAACCCGGTCGTGCTCGTCAGCGCCGGTGTCGGTGTCACGCCGGTGCTCGCGATGTTGCACGCGCTCCACGACGGCCGGTCGACGCGCGACATCTGGTGGTTGCACGGCGCGCGCAACGGCGCCGAGCACGCGTTCGTCGAGGAGACGCAGTCGCTTCTCGACGACCTCGCCCACGTTCACCGTCGCGTCTGGTACAGCCGGCCCGCACCGACCGACCGTATGGGCACGACGTACGACGCGGTCGGCCGCATCACGCCCGAGGCGGTCGCAGACGCGGGGGTGCCGCTCGACGGATCGTTCTACCTGTGCGGACCGAACGCGTTCATGGACGCGCTCCGCGACGGTCTCGCGGCACTCGGGGTTCCGACCGCGCGGGTGCACACCGAGATCTTCGGCGCGCAGGGCGCGATCACGCCCGGAGTGATGGCGCGTCCGCTGCCGCCGCCACACCAACCCGACGGCGCACCCGACTCCGGACCGTTGCTCTCCTTCGTGCGGTCCGGGCTCAGCGTTCACTGGGGCCGGCAGTTCGCGAGCATCCTCGAGCTCGCCGAAGCGTGCGACGTACCGGTGCGCTGGTCGTGCCGCACCGGCGTCTGCCACACCTGCGAGACCGCACTCCTCGACGGAACGGTCGCGTACGCACCCGAGCCGCTCGAGGCCCCCGCCGCCGGCAACGTCTTGCTCTGCTGCTCGCGTCCCGCCGGCGATCTCGTCGTCGACGCGTGAGCCGAACGCCGCCACCAACTCCGCGGCGCGTGCGTCGTCACCTTCCTCGACCGCGAGCCACCCGAACGCCAGCACGAACGGAGTCGGCACATCGGTCGGCGGCGGGCGGTGAGCTCCCGCGACGAGATCGGCGGCGCGCGCGGAACGCGGCGGGTTCGATCGCGTCGCCGCTGCCGTCGAGCGTGACCGTCTTGGAGGTTGGACAGTCCCCGGGCCGAAGGTCCCCGATGATCGGGGTCGTCAGCGGCTAGACGTCGGAACCGCTTGTTCGTAGCGTCCGAAAGACAGCGGAGCATCTCACCGCACCGCACCGCACCTGGTCCGGCGCGGGCGGGAAGCTCGACCCGCTGCTCGATCCCTACTAATGACTGAGCCACCACCGCGAGCGCAGCCGAGAAAGGCGGCATGACGAGCACATCACCCGACTCCAACCGCGTCCACCACGACGGCGCCGGCAAGGGCGCGAGTTCCCCGCCGGTCGTGGCTGCCATGGAGATGGAACCGGTGCGACGCTCGCATTCCGACGCGCGCCGGACCTACGACTGGGTCAGCCGCGTCTACGACCCGTTGGAAGGATCGTTCGAGAAGCGTGTCCGCACGGGCGGCGTCGCGCTGCTCGCAGTACGGCCGGGCGAGCGAGTGCTCGACCTCGGATTCGGTACCGGCGTCGCCCTGGTCGACCTCGCGCGGCGCGCCGGAACGGACGGCTTCGTCACCGGCGTCGATCCTTCTCGAGGAATGCACAACCGAGCCCGGCGCAGACTCGACCGTTCCGCATCACGCCCCGCGCTCGTACTCGGCGACGCGATGACCTTGCCCTACCAAGACGCGTGCTTCGACGCCGTGTTCATGAGCTTCGTCCTCGAGCTCTTCGCGACCGAGGAGATCCCGACCGTCCTCGCGGAGGTCCGACGCGTCCTGCGGCCCGGGGGCCGGGTCGGTGTCGTCGCCCTCGGCGTCGCGGCCCGGCCCGGCGTCATGAGCCGCCTGTACCTCTGGGGCCACCGCCGCTTCCCGCGCGTGCTCGACTGCCGGCCGATCCCCACTCGCCGCCTGCTCGCCGACGCGGGCTTCCGGGTCACGGGAGCCGCGAACCCGACGATGTGGCGATTGCCGGTCGACGTCGTCGTCGCCCAATCACCGCAATGACGAGGAGCCCGCGCGCGGAATGCGCGTGATCGTGCCAACTCGGGCGGGGCCCTCCACAAGCGCGGGACGTTTGACCCTGCCATGCGCGCCCTGGCCGCGAGAACACCGGTGACAGCGCCGCCGTCGCCGGCCAACGCGCGGAGCGCGCCGTTTCGGACTGGGTGGGCGTGCTTGTGGAGAAGGGTGTTCCGATGGAGACGGCAATCGAGGAGGGAGATCCGGCTCGTACGGTGGCCCGCGTGCTCGAGCAACGACAGGGGACGCTGCTCGTCGTAGGCTCGCGTGGCTCCGGCGGCTTCCACGACTTGCGCCTCGGCAGCGTGGCGCTCCGCCTGCTGCAGTGCGCAGCGGTTCCCGTCGTCGTCGTGCCACCCGAAACCTGACCGTCGACCGGCTCGCACCGCGGGCCCGTCTCGCCTGTAGGGAGATCACGTCATGTCACTGCGCCGGGTGGTGCTCGGAGTCGACGGCTCAGAGCGATCGGACGACGCGCTTCATTTCGCCGCACGGCTTGCGCTCGGAACGGAGACCGAGATCGTCCTGGTGCATGGCTGGTCGCATCCGGAATTCGAAGGCGAAGGCACGGCCGTCGTCGCGGAAGCCACTGCGTATCTGCGTGACCAAGGGGTCAGCGTTCGTAGCGTCATCGAGATGCGCGATCCGCGTCAGTTGCTCGTCGAGGTCGCCCGCAGGGAGGAAGCCGACGCGATCATCATCGGCTGTCGAGGACAGAACCTCTTCCTGCAGCTCGCCCTCGGAAGCGTGGGTGAGTACCTCACCCATCAAGCGCCCTGCCCCGTGACCGTGGTTCGCCCAGGCGATCATGACGCCGATCAGATGAACCTCGGCTGAGGGGTGCCCATGGCTCGCGTCTTGGGTCGCGCGAAACGCCTCGGCGGGTGCAGGAACCTGCGCAGGTGAGCTCGGCGGTCCGGGTGGCAGACCTGCGGGTGGTCCGTGGTGATCGGGAGGTCCTGCGCGGGCTCGACTTCACGATCCCGTTCGGCTCGGTCACGGGGTTGATCGGGCCGAGTGGATCGGGCAAGACCACACTGATGCGCACGATCGTCGGGGTGCAACGCCACGTGCGGGGATCGACCGCCGTGCTCGGCGCGCCCGCGGGTGCCCCATCGCTGCGCAGCCGGCTCGCGTACCTCACCCAGAACCCGTCGATCTACCTCGACCTCACCGTCACCGAGAACGTTCGCTACTTCGCACGCATCCTCCGTACCGGCAACGACGCCGTCGCAGACGCGCTGACGGACGTTCAGCTGAGCGGCCATGCTCAGCGCGTCGTGCGCTCCTTGTCTGGTGGCGAGCAAGCGCGCGTCGCGCTCGCGACGGCACTCGTCGGAAGGCCCGAGCTGCTGGTCCTCGACGAGCCCACTGTGGGACTCGACCCCGTGCTCCGCGACAGCCTGTGGAGCACCTTCCGTGCGTACGCGGCGCGAGGCGCGACACTCATCATCTCCAGCCATGTCATGGACGAGGCAGAACGCTGCGATCGCGTGCTGCTGCTCAGGGACGGGCGCCTCCTCGCCGACGACACCCCCGACGGGATCCGCCACGCAACGGGCGCGAACCGCCTCGAGGACGCATTCCTGACCCTCGTGCGCAACGGCCGAGGTGAATCGTGAGGGCCACGGCGGCGACGACGATCCGGGTGCTCGAGCAATTGCGTCGCGATCGGCGCACGATGGCGCTTCTCCTCTTGGTCCCGATCATGCTGCTCGCACTCGTGCGCTACACGATCAACGCCGACAACCTCGTCTACCAGCGGTTCGCTCAGCCGCTGCTCGGTATCTTCCCGCTCATTTCGATGTTCCTCGTGACCTCGATCGCGATGTTGCGCGAGCGCACGTCGGGCACACTCGAACGGCTCTTGACGACCCCGCTCGGGAAGCTCCAACTCATCGGCGGATATGCGGCGGCCTTCGCGCTCGTCGCCACGCTCCAAGCGGTCCTGTTGTGTGTCGTCGCCATCCGACTGCTCGACCTCAGCATCGCGGGCTCAGTGACGGTCGTGGTCGTCCTCGCAATCGCGAACGCCGTCCTGGGCATGGCGATGGGCCTCTTCCTGTCGGCGTTCGCGGCGACCGAGTTCCAGGCAGTGCAGTTCATGCCGGCGTTCGTCCTCCCACAGCTCCTGCTGTGCGGTATCGCGGTTCCGCGTTCGCACATGGCGCAAGGGTTGCGTTGGATCTCCGACGTGTTACCGATGACCTACGCGTACCAAGGCTTCGATGCCGTTCGAACCACCCGGGGTATCGCCGGCACGACCGTCGTCGATCTCGGCGTCGTCCTGGGCATGACGATCCTCGCACTCGCGCTCGGTGGTGCGACCTTGCGGAGACGCACGGGCTGAACCGGAAGATGCCGGGTGGCCCTGAGAGGCGGACCCGGACTGGCCCCGGCGTGCGATCATCGGGGCGTGCCGTCCGCCGAGCTCATGCCCCCGCCGCTGGCGATGGGCGTGATGGGATCCGCGAGCGGCGCGCTCGACCCCGAGGCTGTCGGACGCGCGCGGCGGCTCGGGGCTGCGATCGCGACGTGCGGCTGCACGCTCGTGACCGGCGCGTGCCCCGGGTACTCCTACGTCGCGGTCGCAGGCGCGAAAAGCGCGGGCGGCATGGTCGTGGGAATCTCGCCCGCGCTCTCACATACCGAGCACGTGCAACGGTTCGACTCGCCCGTCGACGGCTTCGACATCGTCGTCTACACCGGCTCGGGGCTCATGGGCCGAGAGGTTGTCAACATCCGCACGTCCGACATCGTCGTGATCGTCGGCGGCCGGTCGGGCACGCTCGGCGAGTTCGCGATCGCGTACGACGAGGGGCGCCTCATCGGCGTACTCACCGGCACGGGCGGCGTCGCCGACATGGTCGACGAACTCGTCGCAAACATGGGCAAAGACACCGGAGCGCACATCATCGACGACGACGACCCGGAACGACTCGTCGACCGGCTCGTCGAGTATTACCGCACCGAGCACTTCCGCTGCCCGAGCACTCTGCACGACATCAAGAAGATCGAGAGCGCATGATCCGCGATCCGGCGTCTGCGGGGTGGCGTCGCAGGACTGACCTTCGACCCTACTGCCGGACCGTCACGCGCTCGTAGGGTTGAAGCGGCCCGCGAGGGCACGGAGGCGCGCCATGAACGCAGTTGTGATCTACGAGTCGATGTACGGCAACACCCACCTGATCGCCGATGCCATCGCCGAAGGCCTCCGCAGACACGGGGAAGCGATCGTCGCACCGGTCGAGGAGGCCGACGCGGCGCTCCTCGACGGTGCGGATCTCATCGTCGTCGGCGGTCCGACCCACGCTCACGGTATGAGCCGCGCCAGCACCCGCAAGGGTGCGGCCGCCGCCGCCGAGAAGCCCGGATCGACCGTGATGATGGAGCCGGGTGCGATGGGGCTCGGCCTACGCGAGTGGTTCGCGACCCTCGGAGACCTCCCGAAGGACACTGCCGCGTTCGACACGCGCTTCGACCTTCCGGCCGCGCTGACCGGGCGCACGTCGAAGAGCATCCAGCGCCACCTACACCATCACCGCGCCCGGTCCCTGCTTCCCCCCGAGAGCTTCTTCGTGACGAAGGAGAACCACCTCGACCCCGACGAGGAAGCGCGAGCTCGGAGGTGGGGCGACCGCCTCGGCTACGAGATCGACGGAATCGGCACCGGGATCGGGATCTTCCCCACGGCAACACCCATACCCCAGCGCGAGTCCCCGCCGACACACATCTGGCCTTAGAAATCCGACAGCGTCCCCGGAGGGCTCAGCCCGAAGCCGCGTCAGCCCACACTTCGGGGTCGAGGGTGCCGTCGACGGCGGCTTGTGCGACGTCGGTGAGGTGGAGGTTGTGGTTTCGGGCGTAGGCCCGGAGTCGCGAGAATGCCTCGGTCATGTCGATGCCGCCGCGCGCGAACACGACGCCTTTTGCCTGTTCGATGATGATCCGGCTGGTGAGCGCTCGGTTGAGCTGTTCGTTGACGCGTTGAGTCTCGATGGTGGCACGTTGCTGTATGACGCTGATTGCTGCCAGGTCCGCGAAGGCCCGAGCCACGAGGACGTCCGCCTCGTTCATCGGGTTCTGGTCGACGGAGGCGAGGTTGAGCGCGCCGATGGTCGTGTCGCGCAGTCGCAACGGCAGCGCGAATACCGACTGGAAGCCGATTTCGAGCGCGACGGTTGCGAAGCGTGGCCAGCGACCCTCCCCGGCGCGGAGATTCTCGTGTCCCACGCGCTCGCCGGTACGGAAGGCGTCGAGGCACGGGCCTTCCTCCGCCTGGAGCTCGAACATCTCGAGCACACGCATCGTCTCGGACGACGACGCCGCGAGCCGCAGCTCACCACTTGCAGAGGCAAGCATTACGCCTGCGGCAGCAACTCCGAGCACATGTACGCACCGGTCGGTGAGGCCGGTCAGCAGTTCGACGACGTCGTAGTCAGCGACGAGCGTGTCGGCCAGATCGACGAGCGACTGCACAACGTCAGCTTCTCGCGTCATGGCGTTCTCCCCTCTCCACGCTGCTTGTCGTGTCTCTTCACATTGATTCTCGTCGCAGTTCGACAGGAAGTGGCGCGCGCGAGGCGCGAGCGCGCACCCGCAGCGGCACTGGTCGGTCCGCTCTCGTGGTCATCAGAGCTCCAACCTTCGGGCGACGACGTCTTCGGCGACGCTGCGCAGTGGTCGTCCGTGACTGAACGCGTACGCCCGGAGCTGGATGAGGGCCTCCATGACGCTGATGCCGCGTTGCACCGAGACGGCTCCGGCCGCGTTGTGTACGACGTAGTGGAAATCAGCGTTCTGCGTCACTTCTTCAGCGACAGAACCTGGAAGTGCTTTGGCCTGCATGTCGAGGATCCAGTTGGCGATCACGCCGGCCATTGCCATGCCGTCGGCGTGTTGTTCGTCGCTGAGAGGGCCCGGTCGGTCCCGGTAGAGGTCGACAGCACCGAGCTTGGCCGCTCCCACTTGCAGCGGAAAGGCGAACACGGCTCGCACTCCCGCCTCAACCGCTGCGTGCGTGAACGCGAGCCACCGAAGGGTGACCGGCTGAGCGAGGTCGGGCTCGCGCACGACGTGGCCCTGGTGGTGCGCGTCCACGCACGGCCCCTCACCCAACGCGAACTGCAGTTCCTCGATCAGCGTGCTCACCTCGTTCGTGGTGCACAGCGAACCGGTCGGCAGATCACCCGACATGAGCATCACTCCCGCGCCCGACACGCCGACGATGTCCCGCGTGGCATCGCACAGGCGCCGCGACGACCACTCACCACCGCCTTCGGCCGAGAGCTCGGCCAAGATCCGTGACAGCCGATCCGCCGCCACTCAGCGGCCATCCCGGTCGCAAGAACGACAGGCTCTGCACTCTGTCTCAGGCATTGCGTTCACGTAGGCCTCGTCGCTCGAGCAAGAACGGCCGCGGTGCTGCAGCGAGGTCAAGCGGGCCGTCATGAGCCCGTCAGTGGCACCGACCACTCGATGACCGTGCCGCGCTTGTCGCCTGCCCGCATCTGGAAGGTGCCGCCGCGTCGGACCACGCGTGCGGTCATGTTGTCGAGGCCATTCCCTCTCGCGGCGCTGGCCGAGGGCGGTCCGATCCCGTCGTCCTCGATGCTGAGCACGATCCCGTCAGCGACCCCCAGTCGTACCTCGACGCGGCCCGCGTTCGCGTGGCGGGCCGCGTTGCTCAACGCCTCGGTGATCACCGCCTCGAGCTCGTTCGCGATCTCGCCGCTGATCTGCGTGTCAATCGGGCCATCGAACACCACCCTCGGCTCGAAACCCAAAGCTGCGGCCGATTCGACGGCCAACTCGACGACACGTCTGCGGAACCCCGACGAGGTGCGCCCGGCGCGCACCGCGAGACCGAAGATCGCTGAACGGAGGTGTTGGATCGTCAAGTCGAGCTCGGCGACCGCGGCCTCGATCCGAGCGACCGCGGTGTCCGGGTCCACGCGTACAAGGTGAGTGGTGCCCTGCAGGAGGAGGCCGACTCCGAACACCCGTTGGATCACACTGTCGTGCAGGTCCCGCGCCATGCGCTCCTGATCGTCGACGAGCGCCACCGATTGAAGTTGGCTGTGCAGCCGGGCCTTTTCGATCGCGATCCCGGCCGCGGTGGCCAGCCCGACAACGAGCTCCTCATCGACGTCGGTGAAGGCTTCGTCGGCGATCTTGTCGGTCAGGTAGAGATTGCCGAAGATCCGCTCGCCGATCCGTACCGGCACCCCCAGAAACGACCGCATCGGCGGATGCCCGGGCGGGAAACCGGAACTGGCCTCGTGCTCACGCAAATCAGGCAGCCGCAACGGTTCCGCGTCGCGGGTCAACACTCCGAGGATGCCATTGCCTTTCGGCAACGCGCCGATCAGACGATGCGTTGCCTCGTCGATACCGACGGTGACGAAGTCCGTCAGCCACATTCCGGACTCGTCAAGCACACCCAGCGCCGCGTACTGGGCGCCGGCAAGATCACGCGCGGCCTCGACAATGTGGCGCAACACCGTGTGCAGATCCAGATCCGAACCGACCACCAGCATTGCGTCGACGAGACGGCGCAAGCTCCGCGGACCCGCGGTTTCAGGCATCAGCCGACCTCGCATCGCCGAGCCTGAGCAACGACGAACACGCGAAGGACGCGGCGACGTTCGATCCAGCACCGAGAACCATCGTGCGCAAGACCTCCAAGGCGAAACGCTGAGGAACAGGTCTCAGCCACCGGGGTCTGGGGCACCGAGTCGAATGTCACGAAAGCCAAGCGGAGTGTAACCCGGCCTTCCCCGGCCTTCCCGGGCCGACGCGCCGCTCCCGGGAGGCTGGCCCCGCAACGATCCATCCCTCGTTGCCAAAGTCTGGAATCTCCGCGGAGCCCAGGCCGATTCAGCGAGCGCGGATGTCACTTCGTCGGCGGAACGACGAGAACGGGTCGGTGACAGTGATGCACGACGTGTCGGCTGACGGAGCCCAACATCGCGGCAGCAAACGCGCCTTTGCCGTGGGAGCCGACAACGACGACATCGGCCTCGAGCTCGGCGGCGAGCGAACAGATCGTCTCGCCTGCCGATCCTTCGGCTACTCGCTGCTCGACCGGCACGTCACCGAGCGCGGCGGCCGTCTTCACCAACGCCGCGTCCGCCTCGACCTCGGCACCGCGGTTGATGTTCTCGGCTTCCTCGGCGCTCATCAGCGGGCCCTCGAACCCTCCCGCGTACTCCCCCGAGAACTCTTGGGACGGTTTCACGCAGACCAACACGAACTCGACGTCTTTGGGGAAGAGGCCGGCTGCAGTCCGTGCGGCCTCCAGTGACGCAGGCGATCCGTCCGTAGCGATCAAGGCTCGCACCACACACGCTCCTTCGCAGTCATCAATGCCGACGCGTGGGAAGAGGGCTACTCCTCGTTCGAGTGATCGACGTCGACGGGCGGCAGGTCCTGCACCTCTTGCTTGGTGATGTTGAGCCGGACACCGTCGTCGACGCCGATCACGGCGGTGATCGGGATCGCGACTTCCTTGCGGCCCCAGAGGTGTCCCTCTTGCAGCAGCACGTGCGTCACGTGGCGATCGGGGTCGACGACGAGGCCCTGGACTTGTCCGATGTCGCCGTCGGTGGCATGCACGTGCTCGCCGCGGCGCACGGTCACCTCGCCCAAGGGAATGCTCTCGTAGGTGACGGGTCGAGTGACGTTTCGCATGCCGAGACCGATCCCTCCGGCCGTGCTCATCGCCATTCCCATTCCCATACCTGCGCCGAGGCCGAAGTACGGCCACGAGACCGCCTCGTCCGGACCGTACTTCGCGAACCCGCTGCTTCCGGGTAGGAAGTGCCGCTCTTCGGCGCGATCGAGATGTTCGAACTCTGCCAGGGTGCAGCGGATCCGTACCTCGTCGGTTGTGGCGTCGACGAGGTCGAGAGGGACGAGTCGGCCGAGCCCTTGGCCGTGTCTTGGTTCGACCACGAGGTGGGTGACCGCTCGAGCGACGGGGTCGACGACCACGCGGGTCACCGCGCCGCAGACTCCGTCGGTGCAACTCGCTTCGGCGCCGATCGTGAAGTGCGTCGTCTCGCTCATGTCCAACCTCGTCTCTTCAGGTTCTGCGGTGGCGTCGGCGCGCTGATCGGCATCATGGACGAGTCCGTCGGCAGAGTATTGCCGCCGACCGCTCCCACGAGGCGCGCTCCGTCCCCGATGGCGGCGACCATCGCCGCCTTGATGGTGTGAGGCCTTCGTTCAGATCCGGGCTTCGCGGACGGCCGGCGTGCCAACTCTTTGACGGACGCGATCCAGTCTCCGCTCGCGGTTCGGAATCGAGGTGAGGTATACCGTCATGCACGAAGCGACGCGGGAGGAGTCCCAACCGTGTCGATGCTGCTCCGACCGTTGGGGCAGTGTTGTGTTCGGCGTTACCCCGGACCTCGGTGGCGCATCCTCAGTGATCCGAGAGACGCCTCGTTCGGTCGATCGTCTTCGACGAAGCAGCGAACCGGCTCCCCACCATCAAGGCTGTTCTCGTCTCCGCGCTGGCCGACCGACCGCGCGCTGCCGGAACAACCATTACTCCCGCCGCCGCCCGCCGGAACCGAGGACCATCGCGCATGCAGGGACCAACGCTTCCCCCGGAGCTGCTCGAGCGGATGGACGCCTACTGGCGCGCCGCGAACTACGTGGCGGTCGGCCAGCTCTATCTCTACGACAACCCGCTGCTCGAGCGGCCGCTGGAACTGTCGGACGTCAAGCCGCTCGTCGTTGGGCATTGGGGCACGACACCGGGCCAGAACTTCATCTACGTGCACTTGAACCGGGTCATCAAGCAGTACGACCTCGACATGTTCTACGTCGCGGGTCCCGGTCACGGCGGCGCCGCCCTGGTGGGCAACACGTACCTCGAGGGCACCTACAGCGAGATCTACCCCGACGTCAGTCAGGACGAAGCCGGACTCAAGAAGCTCTTCACCCAGTTCTCGTTTCCGGGCGGCATCTCCAGCCACGTCGCGCCGACGACCCCGGGGTCGATCCACGAAGGCGGGGAGCTGGGCTATTCACTGAGCCACGCCTTCGGGGCCGCGTTCGACAATCCCTCGCTGATCGTCGCGTGCGTTGTGGGCGACGGCGAAGCCGAAACCGGCCCGTTGGCGACGTCGTGGCAGTCGAACAAGTTCCTGAACCCGATCTCGGACGGGGCGGTGCTGCCGATCCTGCACCTCAACGGGTACAAGATCAGCAACCCGACCGTGCTCGATCGTCTCGAGGCAGAGGAACTGGAGCAGTTCCTCCAAGGGTGCGGTTGGGAGCCGCTGCTCGTGGAAGGTCACGAGCCGGAAGCGATGCATCAACGCATGGCCGGCGCGCTCGACGAAGCCATCGGTACGATCCGCGACATTCAGGAAGAGGCCCGCAACGGGGCCAAGATCGCCCGGCGGCGCTGGCCGATGATCGTCTTGAAGTCGCCGAAGGGCTGGACGGGTCCGAAGGTCGTCGACGGTCTGGAGATCGAAGGCACATTCCGCTCCCATCAGGTCCCGCTCGTGGTGGATGCCGAGCATCCCGATCACCTCGCCCAGCTCGAGCGCTGGATGAGGAGCTACCGGCCCGAGGAACTCTTCGACGACGACGGTCGACTCCTCGCCGAGCTGGCCGAATTGGCGCCGGCAGGCGACCGACGTATGGGTGCCAACCCGCATGCAAACGGCGGGATGCTGCTGCGCGAGCTGCGCATGCCCGACTTCCGCGTGCATGCCGTTGCGGTGCCGTCGCCGGGTGCGGTCGTGGCCCAGGACACCCTCGTGCTGGGCCGGTTCCTGCGCGACGTGGTCACCCTGAACTCGCACGACCAGAACTTCCGGGTCTTCGGTCCCGACGAGACCCTCTCGAATCTCCTGGGCGCGGTCTTCGAGGTGACGAATCGTCAGTGGGACGCGCGCACGCAGGCGAACGACGAGTTTCTCGCGCCGGCGGGACGGGTCCTCGACTCGATGCTCAGCGAGCACCAATGCGAGGGCTGGCTGGAGGGCTACCTGCTCACCGGTCGCCACGGACTCTTCAACTGCTACGAAGCGTTCATCCACATCGTTGATTCGATGTTCAACCAGCACGCCAAGTGGCTGAAAGTCACGAAAGAACTGCCGTGGCGACGCCCGATCGCGTCGCTGAACTATCTGCTTGCGTCGCACGTGTGGCAACAGGACCACAACGGGTTCACGCACCAGGATCCCGGCTTCCTCGATCACGTCGTCAACAAGAAGGCCGACATCGTCCGCGTCTACCTCCCGCCCGACGCCAACTGTCTGCTGAGCGTCGTCGACCACTGCCTGCGCAGTCGCGACTACGTGAACGTGGTCGTCGCGGGAAAGCACGCGCTCCCCCAATGGCTGACGATGGAGGAAGCCGTCGTGCATTGCACGGAGGGGATCGGCATCTGGCAATGGGCCAGCAACGACCAGGACGGCGAACCCGATGTCGTCATGGCGTGCTGCGGAGACACGCCGACGCTGGAAGTGCTGGCCGCGGTCTCGATCCTTCGAGAGCATCTGCCCGATCTGAAGATCCGGGTCGTCAACGTCGTGGATCTCATGAAGCTGGAGCCTGACACCGAGCATCCGCACGGACTCAGCGACAAGGACTACGACTCGCTGTTCACGACGGACAAACACATCATCTTCGCGTTCCACGGGTACCCGTGGCTGATCCACCGGCTTGCCTACCGTCGCACCAACGGGAATCTGCATGTCCGTGGCTACAACGAAGAGGGAACGATCACGACGCCATTCGACATGAGGGTGCAGAACCGGCTCGACCGGTTCCACTTGGTGCAAGACGTGATCGACCGGATCCCGCATCTGGGCTCCCGGGGCGACTACCTGAAACAGACCGTCCAGGACAAGCTCGTCGAGCACAAGCAGTACATCGACACGCACGGTCAGGACCTCCCCGAGATCCGGAACTGGAAGTGGGGCGACGTGCGATGAGTGCGCCGGCCCCAGATCAAGCTGCCGCGAACGACGATCTGAAATCGGCCCCTCTTCCGGAGGTCGAGAAGCGTCTGGGGTCGTCGCCCGACGGCCTCACTCAGGCGGAAGCGCAGAAACGGCTGACCCAGTACGGTCCGAACGAGATCGAGGAACACAAGACCAACCCGCTGCTGAAGTTCCTCACCTACTTCTGGGGTCCGATCCCGTGGATGATCGAAGGGGCGGTGCTCCTGTCGGCCGCGGCGCGCCACTGGCCTGACTTCTTCATCATCTTGGTGCTGCTCGTCTCCAACGCGCTGGTCGGATTCTGGGAAGAACGGCAGGCCGGAAATGCCATCGAGGCTTTGAAGGCCAAGTTGGCGATCAAAGCTCGGGTCAGACGCGACGGGCAATGGATCACGCCCCTTGCGCGTGAGCTGGTGCCCGGTGACGTCATCCGCCTCCGATCGGGCGACATCGTGCCGGCCGACGCGCGCCTCCTGGCCGGTGACCCGGTCCACGTGGATCAATCCGCGCTCACCGGCGAGTCGTTGCCCGCCACCCGCAAGTCCGGCGAAGCAGTGTTCTCGGGATCGATCATCCGTCAGGGTGAAATCGGTGCGCTGGTCTACGCGACCGGAACCGACACCTATTTCGGCAAGACCGCGGAGCTGGTGCAAGAGGCGCACACCGTGAGCCACTTCCAGCGCGCGGTTCTGAGGATCGGGAACTACCTCATCGTTCTCGCAGTCGCGCTGGTGACCGTGATCATCGTCGTCGCGATCGTGCGCGGTGACCCGATCCTCACCACGTTGCAGTTCGCATTGGTGCTGACCGTTGCCGCGATCCCGGTGGCGATGCCGACCGTGCTGTCGGTGACGATGGCCGTCGGCGCCCGCATCCTCGCGAAGAAGAAGGCGATCGTGAGCCGTCTCGTGGCTATCGAGGAGCTGGCGGGCGTCGACGTGTTGTGCGCCGACAAGACCGGCACCCTGACCCAGAACAAGCTGACGCTCGGTGATCTCTTCACGGTGAACGATGTCGACGCCGCCCAGGTGATCGTCGACGCCGCCCTCGCGTCGCGAGCGGAGAACGACGACCCGATCGACCTGGCCGTCCTCGGCGGCCTGCCGGACAAGAATGCACTGCAGGGCTACGACGTGGTGCACTTCCAACCGTTCGACCCCGTGCACAAACGCACCGAGGCCACCGTCAAGGCCGCGGACGGAACGACGTTCAAGGTCAGCAAGGGCGCGCCACAGGTGATCCTCGCCCTGGCGGACAACTCGAACGAGGTGAAGCCAACGGTCGACAAGGCGGTCAACGACTTCGCCGCCCGCGGGTTTCGGTCATTGGGCGTTGCCCGCGCCGACCGCGACGACAACTGGCAGTTCCTCGGTGTCCTGCCGCTGTTCGATCCGCCACGTGATGACGCCAAGGCAACCATCGCTACCGCGGGCGATATGGGCGTGAAGGTCAAGATGGTCACCGGGGATGCTCTGGCCATCGCGAAGGAGACCGCCACAAAGGTCGGATTGGGTACCGACATTCTCGACGCCGCCCGCTTGGGTGACGTCAAGCATGACGAGACGAAGCGGGTCGCCGAGTCCATCGAGAGCGCCGACGGGTTCGCCCAGGTGTTCCCCGAGCACAAGTTCCACATCGTCGAGGTGCTGCAGAAGCGCGGCCACATCGTCGGCATGACGGGCGACGGTGTCAACGATGCCCCCGCGCTGAAGAAGGCCGATTGCGGCATCGCCGTGTCGGGCGCCACCGACGCCGCGCGCGCTGCCGCCGACATCGTGCTGACGACGCCGGGACTGTCGGTGATCATCGACGCGATCAAGGAGAGCCGGAAGATCTTCCAACGGATGAACAGCTACGCGATCTACCGCATCGCGGAGACGCTACGCGTCCTGCTGTTCATGACACTCGCCATTCTCGTCTTCAACTTCTACCCCGTGACCGCGATCATGATCGTGATGATCGCGCTGCTCAACGACGGCGCCATCCTGTCCATCGCCTACGACAACGTGCGTTACAGGAACGAGCCCGAAGCCTGGAACATGCGCCTCGTGCTCGGGATCTCGACTGTCCTCGGCGTCATCGGCGTCGTCTCCGCCTTCGGCCTGTTCGCTCTCGGTGAACGCGTCTTTCATCTCGACCGCGCGCACGTCCAGACGCTGATGTATCTCAAGCTGTCGGTCGCGGGGCATCTGACCATCTTCCTGACGCGCACGCGCGGCTCCTTCCGTTCGAAGCCACGCCCTGCCAGGTTGCTCTTCGTCGCCGTGGTCGGAACCCAGACCATCGCCACGCTGATCGCGGTCTACGGCCTGTTCATGACCCCTCTCGGTTGGGGTTGGGCCGCCTTCGTATGGGGTTACGCCGTGATCTGGTTCCTCGTGAACGACCGCGTGAAACTGCTCGCCTACCGCATCCTCGACCCCACGGCAGTCGCCGACCGGCCTCAGGAAGACCGCTCCACGGCCAAGATCGCTCCGTTCCACACCAACACGGACCCCGAGGACCCCGTGTATCACGACAACCGCGACTGCCCCTACGCGCAGGAGATCAAACGCAATCACAACGACCATCCCGGCACGGATCGCCGCCGGCGCTGCGATTGGTGCACCGAACACGACAGCAGCCGCCAAAGCGCCTCGCGCTGAATCGCATGGCGCGGAGGGAGAGACAATGAAGATCTCTTGCGAAATGGCGTATCCCACGACCTCCGACGAGCGCCACCAGGAACTGGAATCGTTCCGAGCGCAGCTCTGAGTCTCGCTGTGAGCCGAGCTTCGGATCGATCCACTACGTCGGCGCCGACCTCCTGACCGCCTCGTGATCAATCATCCGGCGTTCAAGGTCGAGCCGTGGTGTCTACGGGCGATCGGGTTGGATCTGGCAGTGCTGGCGCAGAGCGAGTCGATCTTCGCGCTGGCGAACGGTCACATCGGCTGGCGCGGGAACCTCGACGAAGGCGAACCACACGGTCTCCCCGGGGCCTATCTCAACGGCGTGTACGAACTGCGCCCGCAGCCGTATGCCGAGGCGGGCTACGGCTATCCGGAATCCGGCCAGACCGTGATCAACGTGACCGACGGCAAGGTGATCCGCCTCTTCGTCGAAGACGAGCCCTTCGACGTCCGTTACGGCGAGCTCCGCGCGCACGAGCAGTGTCTCGACTTTCGCGCGGGCGTCCTGCACCGGACCGCCGACTGGACGTCAACCGCCGGCCGATCGGTCCGTGTGACGGCCACCCGGCTGGTCTCGTTCGCGCAACGCTCGATCGGCGCGATCGCCTACGAGGTCGAGGCCCTCGACGGCACGGTTGGCCTCGTCGTGCAGTCCGAGCTGGTAGCGAACGCAACCCTCCCGACACGCGAGAGAGATCCCCGCGTCGCAGCCGCCCTCGAAGCGCCATTGGTCGACGAAGCCCATTCGGCCATCGCAACGCGAGGTGAACTGTTGCACTCGACCCGCTACAGCGGTCTGCGCATCGCCGCGGCGATGGACCACGTCATCGACGCGCCGGCCACCACCACGGTCAAAGGCGAGAGCTTCGACGATCTGGCTCGAACGACCGTGACCGCCACGCTCGAGCAGGGCCAGCGACTACGGCTCGTCAAGTTCGTCGCCTACGAGTGGTCGGGATCTCGATCACTGCCCGCCGTTCGCGATCAAGCCGACGCTGCGCTCGCCCACGCCCGCCAGACCGGCTGGGACCAACTGTTGACCGAGCAGCGGCGCTACCTCGACGCGTACTGGGAGCGCGCGGATGTGGAACTCGACGGCGACGCCGAAATCCAACAGGCAGTGCGGTTCTCGCTGTTCCATGTCTTACAGGCCGGCGCCCGCGCGGAAGGTCGAGCGATCGCCGCCAAAGGTCTGACCGGGTCCGGCTACGACGGGCATTGCTTCTGGGATACGGAAGCGTACGTCCTGCCGGTGCTCACCTACGTGGCGCCGGACACCGTCGCCGACGCCTTGCGTTGGCGACATGCAACGCTGCCCATGGCGGCCGAACGTGCCCGACAGCTCGGGCTGCGCGGCGCCGCGTTTCCCTGGCGCACCATTCACGGTGAAGAGTGCTCGAGCTACTGGCCCGCAGGCACCGCCGCGTTTCACATCAACGCCGACATCGCGGACGCCGTGATCCGCTACGTCGGCGCCACCGACGACGCCGCGTTCGCGCGCTCGGTCGGCGTCGAGCTGCTCGTCGCTACTGCGCGACTGTGGTGTTCCCTCGGCGATCACGATGCGGAGGGTGAGTTCCGTATCGACGGTGTCACCGGGCCCGACGAGTACAGCGCAATCGCCGACAACAACGTGTACACGAACCTGATGGCCCAACAGAACCTGCGCGCAGCCGCCGATCTGGCTCGGGACTATCCCGATCGTGCCCGCGAGCTCGGGGTCGACACCGAAGAGACCGCTCGTTGGCGCGACGCCGCGAGTGCGATGCACATCCCCTACGACGAGACGCTCGGGGTGCACCCCCAAGACGGAGGATTCACGAGCCATCAGGAGTGGGACTTCGCGGCCACGACCGCAGAGCAGTACCCGCTGCTGCTGCACTTTCCCTATTTCGAGCTCTACCGCAAGCAAGTGGTCAAACAAGCCGACCTGGCGTTGGCGATGCACCGGCGTGGCGCCGCATTCACGCCCGAGCAGAAGATCCGCAACTTCGCGTACTACGAGCGGCTCACCGTCCGCGACTCCTCGCTGTCTGCGTGCATCCAGTCCGTGATCGCGGCCGAGGTCGGCCAACTCGGCCTCGCGTATGAGTATCTGGCCGAAGCCGCGCTCATCGACCTCGACAACCTGGAACACAACACGCGAGACGGACTCCACATCGCGGCCCTCGCCGGCACCTGGGTCGCGCTCGTCGCCGGCCTCGCGGGGATGCGCGACGAAGACGCGACGTTGCGCTTCCACCCTCGACTTCCCGAGACGCTCTCACGGCTCGCACTGAAGATGTGCGTGCGCGGCCGTCGTCTCGCGGTCGAAGTACACGGTGCAAGCGCTACGTACACCCTGCTCGACGGTGAGCCGATGCACATCGTCCATCACGGGGAGCCGATCACCCTGACGTCGGATGCACCGACCGAACGGCCGATCCCGCCCGCACCGCCGGCGGCGCCCAAGCCGAGCCAGCCGCAAGGACGCGCCCCCATCCGGCCCCGTCCGATGAAGGGCAGCACAACCGGCGCCGGGAGCACCGCCACCTTCGCCGAAGAGGACCCCCGATGAACCTGCTGGTCGCCCGAGGACAAGCCCAGGCGTGATCGAGTCGATCGTCTCTTCTGCGGGCGGGGGCAGCCGCGTCAGGTGGCGACGGTCGTGCCGCCAGTGGATCCGTTCGACGCCGACGATGCCGCGGTTCCGGCGGCGGCTTCGCGAGACAGAAACGCTCCGAGCTCTTGGATGGTGCTCATGAGCGGTGCGGGGAACACGACCGTGGTGTTCTTGTCGACGCCGATCTCGACGAGGCTTTGCAGATTGCGCAGCTGCAACGCGAGCGGGTGCGCCATCATCGTGTCGGATGCGTCGCCGAGCGCGGCGGCGGCAAGCGCCTCGCCTTCGGCCGCGATGATCTTCGCGCGCTTTTCGCGTTCGGCCTCGGCTTGGCGGGCCATCGCGCGTTTCATGCTCTCGGGAAGCTGGATGTCCTTGAGCTCGACGAGCGTGACGATGACGCCCCATTCCGCCGTCGCGACGTCGAGGATCTCGCGGATGTTGACGTTGATGCGGTCGGTCTCGGCCAGCGTCTCGTCGAGCGTGTGTTGACCGACAACCTTGCGCAGCGTCGTCTGCGCGATCTGGTTGATCGCCGCCGCAACGTTTTCGATCGCGACGACTGACTTGGTCGCGTCGACAACCTTGTAGTAGGCAACCGCGGAGACGTCGACGCTGACGTTGTCACGCGTGATGATTCCCTGCGATTGGATCGGCATCGTGACGATCCGCAACGACACCTGCCGCAGGACGTCGATCACAGGGATGATGAACGCCAGACCCGGTCGCTTCACCCCGACGACCCGCCCCAGGCGGAACAGGACGCCTTCCTCGTATTGCTTCACGATGCGAATCGACATCGCGAGCAGGATGAGCGCCACGACCGCCAACACGACCACTGCGACAACAAGGCCGGCCATGTGATTACCCCTTCAACGGCGGAACGTTCGACACGCCACCGGGGTCTCGAGCAGCATCACCAGCGCGGACCAGCCGCACCTTCGACCGAAACCCTATACCGGAGTCCGAGCGAACCAGGTTCGGCATCGGCACGACGCCGCGGTTTCAGTGATCAAGGCGCGGCTTCGTTGCTCGCAGTGTTCGGGGGTGGAACTCTCGCGAACCAGTGCGCGATGACGACGTCGGTCGACGAATGGGCAACGATGGATGCGGCGACCACGACAGCGACGAGCGCGAAGACCTCGGCCGCGCTGGGCACACGACTGTCGAGCACGAGCAGCCCGTACACCACCGATGCGAATCCTTTCGGTCCGAACCACGCTGCCGCCGCCCGTTCCCGCCAGTCGAGCGGACTGGTCACCAGCGCAAGCTCGATGGCGATGGGCCGGGCCAAGACCAGGGCGGCAGCCGCGAAGAGATAACCGCCCACGTGAACCTGACGGAGCATGTCGACCGATATCAGCGCGCCGAAGATCATCACGGCCGCCAGCTTCAACAACTCGGCCACGAGCTCACCAAATCGCCTGAAGCTGTCACGGATGGCCGGGCTCAGCGTCGCGATCGTGACGCCGGCGGCGAACGCGGCCAGAAACTCGTTCGCGCCAGTGAGACTCGACGCGGCCAATACGACAATGCCGATCGCAAATGCGTTGAGTGGTTCGTAGGCTGTGGCTGCAGAGAACCATCGGCTCCGCTCCAGCACGATCGCCGCGTACGGTATGCCGATTCCGAGCGCGACACCGAGCGCAAGCTCGCCGACGACGCTCGCCACGTCGACGTGTTGGTGGCCGGCGGACTCGAGGAGCACCACAACCACCGGGAGTGCCAGCCCGTCGTTCAATCCGCTTTCCACGTTGAGCAGATGCCGCAACCGGGCAGGGATCTCGGCGCGTCCCACGATCGCGGCCGCGAACACCGGGTCGGTCGGGGTCAGAACTGCTGCCAACAACAACGCCGCGCTCCACGGCAGACCCGCCAGCATTCGGCCAAGGACGGCCAGCAACGCGAAGGTGAACGGCATACCGATCACCAGCGCGCGTCCCGGGAGCCGCCAGGCACGCACGAGATCGCCGGCGCCAACGCGCAACGCGTCGGTGAACAGCACGCTGAACAGGGCCAGCACGGCGAATTGGCGTACCACCGGCTGATGCGCCTCGACCTTGATCACCCCAGCACCAGCCGAGCCGAGCACCACGCCGGCGGCAAGAAACACCACGGCCGTCGACAACACACTGCGATGCGCGAGCCCTGAAACGAGGACAGCGGCCAACAACACCAAACCGAAGACGAGCACCGCCGACATCGACCAAATCATCGCGCGCTCCGCGGCGATCACTCGGCGTTGGTACACCCTCGACGTCGCTGCCGTGCTCTCGCACCGACAACCGGACCATCGTCGCGGCCAGACTAGGCGCATGCGGCTGCGTCTGAGCTCGATCGTGGAGCGCTTCCGCGCGAGCCTGTTTCTGGTTCCGATGATCTCCGTGTTCATCGCGATTGCGGTGGCGGCGGTGGGGCTCGTCATCGACCGTCACATCGATCGGGGATCCGCTCGGCTTCCGCTGGAATTGACCTCGACCGTCGAGAGCGCCCGCGCGTTGTTGAGCCTCGTCGCCGGAGCGACGATCACGTTCGCGGCGATCGCGTTCTCGGTTTCGCTCCTGCTCATCCAGCAGGCGTCGAGCCAGTACTCGCCGCGAGTGGTGCACACGTTCTTTCGCGATCGCTTCACCAAGCGGGTCATGGGGCTCGTCGTGGGTACGTTCACCTACTGCCTGATCGTGCTCCGGTCCGTGCGAACCGCGCTCGAGAAATCCGGCGCCCCGATCATCCCCAACCTCAGCGTCGCGATCGCCGTCCTGCTCGGCATCGCGACGATCCTTGCCATCGTTGCCTTCATCGACCACTCCGCCCACGCCATGGACGTCAGCCAGATCCTCGAGAACATCCAGCGCGAAGCCACTACTCAGATCCAGCACGAGTGGCCCCTCACCCAAGCCCATGACCGCACCCGTGAACAGGTACCGACGCGTGACGATCCGCCATGCACGGTCCGCTTCAACCGCACCGGCTGGGTCCAAGAGATCGATCCCGACGCGCTGCTCCGCTGCGTCGGTGCCGGCACGATCATGTGGCTCGACGCCTACCCAGGGAGGTATGCGATCGAGGGGACACCGCTGTGTGCCCTGTCGGTCGAGCCTGGCGACCTCGACGACACCACCCGAGCGATCCGCGCCGCAGTGTCGATCGGTCGCACCCGCACGATGCAACAAGACGTCTCGTTCGGCCTCCGCCAGCTCGCCGACGTCGCGCTCAGAGCACTCTCGCCGGGAATCAACGACCCGACGACCGCGCAGGATTCGGTCTTCCACATTGCGGCCGTCCTCGCCGAGCTTCTGCGACGCGATCGTCCGCCCCACGAGCGAACGGACAACGAGGGCCGCCGGTTGGTCCTTGTACAACAACTCACCCACGACGACCTCGTGCACCTCGCCTTCGACGAGATCCGCCGCGCGGCAGCTGCACAACCCACGGTATGCATCTATCTCCTGGAGGCACTCAAACTGCTGAAGGAGCCGCTCGACTCGGCAGGGCTCACCGACCGCGCCACCACACTCACGGAACAAGCGCGCCTCGTCGTCGCCGGATGCGAAGCAGCCGCCAACCTGCCCGCCGACCTCGAACGTGTCCGACGCGCGTTCGCCACACGATTCGCAGATTCGCGCTAACCGAACCGAGTCGCCATCTGCCTGCGAGCCGTCTCGTGAGGACAGTGCGGACTCACAAAGCGCCTTTTGACACGTGACGGAACACGGCCTCGATCGTGAACGACAGTGCCACCATGACACCCAGCACGGAGACGGATCCGAGGCTGCTCCGCACGACCAGCGCGGCGAGCGCGCCGGCGCACGCGGTGGCGGCGGCAATCGAGATCCATGCTGCCGATCCGCGCGTTTTCGACGTCCGAGCTTCGGCCGAGTTCACGACCGCGAAGATGATGAGGAACCCGGCGCTACCCATCGTGGCGATGCTCGAGAGGTTCATCACGTTCGCGAGCACGATCGTGGCTCCCGCCGTGATGAACAACCCTTCGAGCGGCTCGTTCCAACTGAGTCGGTCGAGGCGAGCAGGAAGCTCCTTCGACTTTGCGATCACGTACGACATGCGCGCGGATCCGTACAACGTCGCGTTGATCGCGGAGGCGGTCGAGAGCATCGCCGCGATGCCGATCATTGCGAAGCCGGCGGATCCGAATGTTGGACGCGCGGCTTCGGCCAACGCGTAGTCGCGGGCGGACACGATCCTTGCGATGGGCAACGACCCCACTGCAACGACAGTGACCAGCACGTAGAGCACGATGACGAAGACGACCGAGATGTAATAGGCGCGAGTGAGGGTCCGACCGGGATCGTCGACGTCCTCGGCGGCGTTGGCGATGAGCTCGAACCCCTCGTACGCGAGGAAGATGATCATGCCGCCCGCGACCAAGGAGACCGGTGAGCTCCATTGTGCCGGCGCGAGCCGCGATGCCGAGACACCGACGAAGCCAACGACGACGAAGAGCAACAAGATCGCGACCTTGATTCCGACGACGACGCGTTCGGCCCGGGCGACCGTGGATGCTCCGGCGACGTTGAGCACGGTGATGAGCACGACCGCAATCGTGAGGAAGGCGTGCTTCCACAGTCCCGTCGACGCGTGAGGTACCAAGCTCGCCGCATAGCTTCCGAACGCCTGCGAGTACAGCGCCAACATCACGATGTAGCTGATCCACAACAGCACGTTGACAGCACCCGCGAACAATCCGGTGCCGAACGCGCGGTTGACGAACGTAACCGTCCCGCCGCGGCTCGGATACGACTTCGACAGCAACGAGTACGAGCGTGCGGTCAGCAGCGCGACCGAACCCGCGATCAGAAACGCGATCGGCGCGCCGCCCTTCGCGATCTGCACCGACAGGCCGAGGACGGCGAAGATGCCCCCGCCGACCATCCCACCAACACCGATCGCGACCGCACCCCACACCCCGACGCGACCGGAAGCGCGATGTCGAGACTCCACGATGCGCACCCCTCGGGTCTGTCAGGAACGTTGTGAGCGGCCTCATAGGGTCGTCGCGCCGAGTTGCTCGAATGCTTCTGATGGTTTCATCCAGCTGAGCGCTTGTCGAGGTCGTTCGTTGAGCTCGCAAAGCCATCGGCACGCGGTACCTGAGGTTCGGTCGTCGTCCCGCTGGCGCGTGATTGACTGCGTCGCGTGCTGCATCGACGGAGAGGATTACCCGACGGTTGGCTGGGCATCGTCGAGGAGCATGTTGCGGTGTGGGGTGTGCTCGATGATGACGAAAGGGAGCTTCTTGCTGCGGCGAGCGACTGGCTGCTCCGGCACAAGCACTGGGAGGCGGCGCACGGGTTCGCGCTCCTCGACGAGATCACGGTCACGATCGCGGCGCAGGCCGCGCTGCTTGTCCTTGGTCTGGGAGTCGACGAATATCGAGAGGTCAGCGCGATCATCGTGTACCCGACGACGATGCAATCGCGCGGCGTCTATGCCGGGCCGGTGTCGGGCACGGTGACCGAAGGTGTCGTCCCGGTGCTCGGCGAGGCGCATGATGGCCGTGGACCGGTGCTGCTCGCCTGGGATCAAGCGGAGGATGCGGCCCGAAATCCCGGGGGCGGGCACAACGTCGTGTTTCACGAGTTCGCGCACAAGCTCGACATGCGAGACAACATCGTCGATGGCACACCACGGTTGGCAACTCGCGGTGATCTGGACCGCTGGGTTGAGGTGTGCACCGAGGCGTACGACGCGATGCGTGCCGGAATCGAACGGCCTCCCCTTCAGCCGTACGGTGCAACGAACCCGGCGGAGTTCTTCGCCGTTGCTACCGAGGCGTTCTTCGACGTGCCGGTGACACTCGAACGTCACGAACCAAGCCTCTACGCCGTCATGCGCGACTTCTACAAGCAGGACCCGGCCGGACGCGCCCGCCGAGTCCGCGGAACCAGAGGTCCCGAGACCTGACCGCGGAGGTTCCGCGGACTCGCAGACCATTCCCGCTAGCGTTCCGTGGAGTTCGACTCGTGGCGCGGCAGCCGGAGCTCGGGGCTCTCGATGCCGCGGTCGAAAGGTGCTCACGGTCCGCTGAGGTGATGGTCTCCGCCAACCTTCTTGATGCCTGCGGCAACGACCCTGGTTTCGTGTGCCAGCAGGTGCACCGGGTCACGAACAACGACACAGCCGCGCAGATCGCCGATGGCATCGCCGGCGCGCCGTTCCACATCGCACTGATCCTGTTCTTGGCATGGCTGACCCGAAGGTTGCTTCGCAAGGCGATAGACCGGTTCGTGGAACGCCTGATTCGCGAGCGGGAGGCCACGCAGGCCTCCGCGGAGGAGGAAGCGCAAGGGGTCTTCGCGAAGATCCAGCGCAAGGCCAGCCAGACCGTGAACCACATCCACGAGCGCAGCGATCGGTCGAAAGAACGCGCGCTGACGCTCGGAGCGGTTCTGCGCGGCGTGGCAGCGTTCGTGGTCGCCACCGCGGCGATACTCCTGATCTTGGGCGAACTGAACGTGAGTCTCGGTCCGTTGCTCGCCGGAGCCGGAATCGCAGGACTCGCGTTCGGGTTCGGCGGCCAATCCCTCGTACGCGACGTGCTCGCCGGGATCTTCGTCCTCACCGAGGACCAATACGGAGTCGGCGACATCGTCGACCTAGGCGACGCGAACGGCGTCGTCGAGCACGTCTCGTTGCGGACGACGCAAGTCCGCGACGTTCAGGGTGCGTTGTGGACAGTCCCGAACGGCGAGGTCCGGCGCGTGTGCAACCGGTCTCAGATCTGGTCGCGGGCAGTGCTCGACATTCAGGTTGCGTACGCCACCGACCTCGACCACGCCATGTCGGTCATCCGCACGGTGATCGACGACGTCTGGCACGAACAACCCGAAGACGCCACCATCATCGAACAACCTGAGATCTGGGGTTTGGAACAGTTCGGCGACAACGCGCTCGTGATCCGAGTGGTGCTCAAGACCGAACCCTCGGAGCAGTGGCGGACAGCCCGCATCGTCCGCGCCCGGCTGAAGAAAGCCTTCGACGAAGCGGGGATCGAGATGCCGTTGCCGCAACGGGACGTGTGGATCCGCGGATCGGGCGAGGGCACTTCAGGAGGCCGGCGTGAGGGCTTCGATCTTGGCGAGTAGCCGCGGGAGTTCGACCGGCTTGGTGTCGTAGTCGTCACAGCCCGCCGCGAGCGCGCGTTCGCGGTCGCTCGTCATCGAATGCGCGGTGAGCGCGATGACGGGAATGCCGGCCGTGCGCTCGTCCGCCTTGAGCTCGACGACCGCGTCCCAGCCGCTGACCACTGGCAAGCTCATGTCGAGCAGGATCAGATCGGGGACGGTAGCCCGCGCCTGACTCAGGCATTCCCTGCCGTCGGTCGCGGTCGTGACCGCGAAACCGCGTCGCGTCAGCCGGCGCGAGAGCATGTCGAGGTTGAGGTCGTTGTCGTCGACAAGCAGGATCCTGACCGTCACCTGCACACGTTCCTTGCGTTCGGATCCAGCGTGCGGGGCATTCGTACCAGGAAGGTGGAACCGGCACCAGGAGCGCTGTGCACTTCGATTGTTCCGCCGAGGATCGCGCAGAACTGGCGAGTGATCGTGAGGCCGAGTCCCGTGCCCCCATACCGCTGTGTTGTCGTTTCGTCGGCTTGGGTGAACGCGTCGAAGACTCGTTCGAGCTGCTCGGGCGACATGCCGATTCCCGAGTCGGAGACGCTGAACTGCAGCCATGCCGGTTCGGCAGCGTCGTGTGCCTGAACGTCGTCGACCGTCAGGGTGATCCGGCCGCGATGCGTGAACTTGGCCGCGTTGCTCAGCAGATTGAAGAGAATCTGTCGGATCTTCGTCGCGTCCGACTGCATCGTGCCCACGACGCCCGGAGCGACGAGCTCGAACGTGTTGTCGTTCTTCTCGAGGAGCGGCCTCGCCGTTGCCGCCACGCCGGCGAGGAGCGAGTCGACGTCGATGGCCTCGACGTAGACGTCCATCTTTCCGGCCTCGATCTTCGAAAGGTCGAGGACGCCGTTGATCAGCGACAGGAGGTACTTCCCGGAACTCACGACGCGCCCGATGTCGAGCAGGTAGTCGTCTCCGCGATCGGCCGCCTCCTCTTCGAGCAGCTCGCTGTATCCGATGATCGCGTTCAACGGCGTGCGCAGCTCGTGACTCATGTTCGCCAGGAAGTGGCTCTTGGCGCTGTTCGCATCGATCGCCTCGTCACGGGCACGAGCAAGCTCCGCGGTCCGTTCGACGACCTTGTGTTCGAGTACGAGCTCGGATTCGCGCAGCGCGGCGTTCGCCGCTCGTGTTTGGCGGATTGTCTCCTGCATTCGCGCACTGGACTGCCAGAGCGAGAGCATGCACAGCACCGCGCCGACCAGTGCACCGAGCGGGGTGGCCGCCCGGATGACCGACTCGGGAATCGGATCGAACGACACGAGTGGGTCGAACTGCGTCATGAGCGCGCCGAGCGAGATGATCGACGCGCCGATCACGATGAGCCGCAACAAGTGGCGGCCCGAGACGAACGGAAACGCGATGACCACGGCAAGAATCGAGAAGGTGATCGTGATCGGGAAGATTCTCGGCGCGAAGACGCCGTTGAAGATCTGCTGCATCCACACGCCCACTGACAGCGCGGTCGCGGCCGCCGAGTGACGGTGGAGTTGTGCGTAGCGAATGGCAAAGCGTTGCGCGACGATCGTCAGGCCGAGCCCTACGCCCAGCACCGGCAGCACGGGGGCCCGCCAAAACAGATAACACACCGTGAACAGCAGCGCCGTGACCGGAGCTGCGGGTGCGTTGAAGCGGATCAGCTCCCGCAGCCGTTCGTCTTGCATCAGGCCTTCGTCGGTCGTCGTGGCGGCCTCACTCGTCGCCATCGACCCGCTCCCTCTGCACCTCGTCCCGCCCCGCGTTGGCGATGCCGAAGCGTACGATCCCACGGATGGTTGGTGTGCGCTCGAGAATCTCGTCGCGAGTCGTCGTCGGTCGTCCTTCGCCATGAGTGAGGCTCGCAACGCAGTGCGGAAGCTCCAGCACGAGCTCCGGACGCCCATCGGCCAGATACTCGGCTACGCAGAGATGCTCGGTGAGGACCTGCGGGACCGCGGTGCCGACGATCTGGTGCCCGACACGGAGCGCATCTGCACCGCGGCCCGCGCGCTGCTCGCAAGCGTGGAAGCCGCACTGCTCGACGAGAACGAGCTCCGTGCGGCGGATTCGCTCGAATCGACGACAGGCGAGAGCGCCGGGTCATCCCTCGCCGGGAACGGCGCCAGGGTCCTCGTTGTCGACGATGAGGTGGACAACCGCACCCTGCTGGCGCGGCGGCTCATTCGCGCCGGGCACGCGGTTCACGGGGTCTCGAGCGGAGAGGCGGCGTTGCGGGCAATCAACGTCGAGGCGTTCGACGTCGTCCTGCTCGACTATTGCATGCCGGATATGGACGGTCTCGAGACGCTCATCGCAATCCGCGCCGGGAGCTCGATCGCCGAGCTCCCGGTGATCATGGCGACCGCGAGCACCGATCGCTCCGATGTGATCACGGCACTCGCACGTGGGGCGAACGACTACGTGACGAAGCCAATCGACCTCGACGTCTTGCTCGCTCGGATTCGAACCCAACTCGAGCTCGCCCGTGCCCATCGCGCCGCCACCACACTCGCGCTGCAGCTCGAGGTGCGAAATGCGTTCTTGCGCCGCACCTTCGGCCGCTACATCTCCGACGACGTGGCCACCAACCTGCTCGAGCGCCCGGACGGCTTGGACATTGCCGGCGAACGGCGCGTCGTGACCGTGTTGATGGCCGACCTGCGCGACTTCACCGCTCGTACGGAACGAACCTCGCTGCGCGACATCGTCACGATTCTCAACGAGTATCTCGCGGCGATGACGAACGTCATCGACGCAAACGGCGGCACGGTCGACAACTTCATGGGTGATGGCGTCATGGCACTCTTCGGCGCGTTCGCCGCACGCGAGGACGACGCGCGGCGCGCGGTCGAGTGCGCGGTAGCAATGCACGAGGCTCTCGATGCCGTCAATATCCGCGCCCGCTCCCGGGGACTCGACGTCGTCGAGATGGGTATCGGCGTAGCGACAGGCGAAGTCGTCGTCGGCAACATTGGATCGGAGCAGCGCTCGAAGTTCACCGCGATTGGCAGCGCCGTGAACCTCGCGGCGCGGCTCGAAGGACTCGCGACGGCCGGAACGGTGCTTGTCGCACCCGCTACGTACGACGCCGTCAGCGATGCCTTCGCGTTCGACGAAGTACGCGATTTGGAAGCGAAGGGCTTCGACGGACTGGTGCGGATCCGGCGGGTCGCTCGTGGGGTTTGAACGGGGGTATCGCGCGGGCGACCTCGACGACCTGCAACCCATCGATTCGTTGGTCGTTAGTCGTGGTGCGTGGTGAGGAATTGTTCGGAGACCTCGCGCCAGCCGCGCGGACAGTTCGAGCGATTCAAGATCGATACGTTCGTTGACGCCGTGGAAACGCGCCCAGTATTCGCCGCGATCGAGCGCCTCGCTGAGGAGCCCGAATCCGTACGTGGTGGTTCCTGCGCCGCGCAGCCAACCGGCGTCGGTCCAGGCGGCGAGCATCGCGGGAACAAGGATCGCGTCGTCGTGCACGGAAGCCGTGACATCCGCGAGCCTTGCGCCTCGACCCACCGTTTCCATGTTTCATGGACCCTGATCGTCGGCTGCCATTCCGTCAACCGGCGCACGACTTCCGTGGCTTTGACGACTGGATTGTCTGCGCCGTGCGCGAGCGACGCGTGCCCTTGTCGGCCCCGCACCGTGATCTGGCAGCCGATCAGGCCCTTGTCCGCCACGGACGCGTCAACGATGAGGCCGCGAGCGGTGCGCCGCGTGTTCCGCCCACCTCGGTGAGCGCGTAGTCGGTTCTGACGAGATCATGGTTCGCAGTGATCGTCGTCATCGCGCCCTGTATGCCGCCACACTCCTCGTCGGGGACGGCCCAGAACACGAGATCGCCACGAGGGCGGAACCCCTCGTCTGCCAGCCGGCGCACGGCCAACGCCATCGCCGCGGTCTGATTCAACATGTCGACCGCGCCCCGACCCCAGACCTCACCGTCGATCAGCTCGCCTCCGAAAGGGTCATGCGCCCAGCCATCGGCCGTGTCGGCGGGAACCAGATCGGTGTGGCCCATCAACGCCAGCGATGGAGCACCGCGATCGGTCCCCTCAATGCGAGCGACCAGCGACGCCCGACCAGCAACCGGCTCGTACCAATCGATGTCGAGACCCGGACCCTCGATTGCGTCACGCAACACAGACGCATTCGCCGACTCCGTCCCCACCGACACCCCATCCACGAAGTTGCTCACGCAGCGGTTGCGGATCAGCACACCCAGCAGATCAGCGATCTCACGGCCACGAACCGATTCCGCCACGGCTGCTCCTTCCGATTCGCGTCACGCTCTCCTCAGCCCACTCGAGGCTGCGAAGGCATCGACGGAACCTGAACATCCCCGCGCACGCCCGGACGGTTCCCGACCAACCTAACCACGGCGCGCCGATACTGCAGTTCTGCGGCGAAGTCGGAGGGGCAGCCCTGCGAGAAAGACGACTGGCGCTTACGTCTGTGGTCGACGATCATCACCGTCGCTCGGCCGACGGCACAGAGCCGCGACATGCCGGGATCGCGGATTTGCTGGTCTCGTGCCAGGCGCGGGCGGCTTGTCGGCAGTGCTGAGCTCGCGCTCCGCGGCGGGTGGGCAGCGGCAGGCGCAAGACTGGCATGGTCCTCTTTCGAGAACCGTGAGAAGGAGCGGGGACGTTGACATTCACCAGTCCGCTGCCGTCGATCGGCCTTCCGGCGTCGCCGTTGACGCCGTACACGCTGGAACGAGCCGGCCGGTTGGCCGCCAAAACCGCTTTTGTCGATGCGGACCACCGGCAAGACGATGACGTACGGCGAGTTCGATGACGCGGTACGCCGGCAGGCCGGCGGTTGGCTCGGCAGCGGGCTCGCGAAGGGCGAGGTCGTCGCCGTGATGGCGCCCAACTGTGCCGAGTACGGCGTCATCTTCCACGCCGTCGCGCTGGCAGGCGGTGTCCTCACCACGATCAATCCGACGTACACGTCGGCCGAAGTCCACCACCAGCTCGTCGACTCGGGCGCGACACGTCTCGTGACGATCCCGACGTTCCTGGACACGGCGACGGCCGCGATCGCGGACTCGGCAGTGAAAGAGATGTACGTGATCGGCGAGGCCGACGGCTATCCGTCGATCTCATCGCTTGCTGCGGCGCCGCTCGCGCAGCAGGTGCCGGTCGATCTCGACGACGTCGTCGTGCTGCCGTACTCCTCGGGGACGACCGGCCTTGCGAAGGGCGTCATGCTCACGCACCGCAACCTCGTCTCGAACATCGAGCAGACACTCGCCGCGGTCCCAGTGCACGAAGACGACGCCTTCGTCGCCGTCCTGCCCTTCTTCCACATCTACGGCATGCAGGTGCTCATGAACATGGGCCTGCGGGCCGGCGCCACGATCGTCACGATGGCGCGCTTCGATCTCGAGCAGTTCCTGTCGTTGCATCAGGAGCATCACCTGACGTGTGCATTCGTCGCGCCGCCGATGGTCGTCGCGTTGGCGAAGCATCCGATCGTCGACAACTACGACCTTTCGGCGCTTCGGTTCATCAACTCCGGCGCGGCGCCGCTGTCGGCCGACCTCGCGATCGAGTGCGGCCGGCGGCTCGGATGCGATGTCGTACAGGGGTATGGCATGACCGAACTGTCACCGGTGAGTCACGCCACGCCCCCAGGCATGTTCAAGCCCGGTTCGGTCGGCGTGACGGTGCCGAACACCGAGGTGAACATCGTCGATCTCTCGACGCAGTCGCCGCTCGGACTCGACGAAGACGGCGAGGTGTGGGTACGCGGGCCGCAGGTGATGAAGGGCTACTTGAACAACGACACGGCGACGAAGAACACGATCGATGACGAAGGTTGGCTCCACACCGGCGACATCGGCCACATCGACGCCGACGGGCACCTCTTCATCGTCGACCGGCTGAAGGAGCTCATCAAGTACAAGGGATTCCAGGTGCCGCCCGCCGAGCTCGAGGCGCTGCTGCTCACGCACCCCCAGATCGCGGATGCCGCAGTGATCGGGCTACCGGACGACGAGGCGGGCGAGATCCCCGCGGCGTACGTCGTGCTGAAGGAGGGACAGGACGCCACGGCCGCCGATGTCCAGGGCTTCGTCGCGGAAAGGGTCGCGAGCTACAAGCAGATCCGGAAGCTCACGTTCATCGACGCGATCCCGAAGTCCGCCTCGGGCAAGATCCTGCGTCGCGTGCTGCGCGACCAAGCCACGCAATAGAGCGCGCGTCCGCACCAGCAGAGCTCAGACGTTCCTAGACTCACCCCGAACTATGGAACCGAGCGAATCACCGACATCCCTGCCAGACAACCTGCTCGCACTTCCTCGCTGGGCGGCCGCAAGCGCCTTGGGTCTCCTGACGGCGGGCGTGGCCGTTGGATTCTCGCTGTTGGTCACGCCAGGACTGAGCGATCCCCTCCGTAGCGCAGGCGGCCAGATACTCGTCGTCTCGCTGCCCGTTCTGGCGGTCGCCATCGGCGTGCTCGGAGCGAGTTGGGCGCGCACGGAACGCATCGATGGCATGGAGGCCACGTACCTGCGCCACACGGTCGGCGACAAGCTGGAAGCCTATCTCGTGGCGCCGAAACTGAAGGCAGATCGCCCCAATCCCTACCCGCCGCTCTTCCTCCGCATGGAGCGCTGGTACCGCGATGAGATCACCTCGTTCTGCTATTTCTCCCTCTTCGATGAGCACCACCGCCAATTCGACATCCTGGTGAAGTCGAACGTATTCAACTTCGAACTGGCCTTCGTTCTTCATTTCGCGATCGCCCCGCCTGACTTGGACGCTTCGCATAGGGAACAGTCGTACAACCTCACTTCGCTCGACCACTGGGATGCCGCGTGCGCCAACCCTCTCGTCAGCGTCGTGGCTACCACTCTTCATGGAAGCCTTGCCGAGGGATACACGGTGTACGTGCGAGCGGACGCCGATGAAGACGGCGGCTTGCGCGCCACTTACCGTCTGCGCCAGAAACTCCAATCGAATTTTCTCACCTCGCCATATCTCCGGAGGTACTTCTCGGAAGACGCCGCGATCGCCAGCTATTTCTTCTACGCCGAAGCGATGGAAAATGGTGGCGACAATCTCCGAGGCGGAGTACACGG
>CAVXFZ010000003.1:0-255253 GCA_963761175.1 uncultured Actinomycetes bacterium
CGTGCAGGTGTCACAACTGTGGGACGACTATACGCAGTACCCCGGCATCCGACCGAGGCTTGTTCGACCGTTCCGTACTTGACCGAGCGATCGAAGATGGCACTTCGTCGATGAGCTGGTCGACGGACTCCTTCGCGGACGCGGACGTACGCGAGGGCGTGAGCCCCATAGGTATCGTCGCTGCCGGCTGTCCCACTGCGATCGCCCCATCAAGGACTCCTCGCGAAGTCGGACGTCGCTCAACGCCAACTCGCAGCGGAGCGGCCCGAGAGCGAGGCGGCGGGCGGTTCCGAGCCCGGTGCGCACGACGATCCTCATCCCGACCGGAGCGGACAGTTTACGCCTGAACGGAGCCCCTCTCCGACCCCGCCCGCTACTACGGCCGCATCACCCTCCAGTCCGCACGTTGGGCCCGCTCGGCTGCCGACATCGCCGAAGCCATCGTGATGCACCCTCGAAAAGGTGCCCGGTTCTCAGGTCAAGATCACCTTCGAAGTCGAAGCGAACGCACCACAGGGATTCGACGACGGCGTTCCAGCGCACCGTGACCGAGAAGCCGGGGACGCTGAAGTTCGAGACGAGCGAGTTCGAGAACGAGTAGCAGAGATGCGCGCTACGTCGTTCCTCTATGCGCATGCCGATCCGCTCCGATGCCGGGTCGCTCTTCGTGGTGGCCGTGTCCTCGCCGATGTATCGAGTTTGCGATCGGTGCCCGGCGTACGGGAGCTTGGATCTTCGATGGCGGCTTGACGTCCTAATTCGACTCGGCAACTGAGAGTCCCTGCGCTCGAGCGCGGCTCCCGCCACCTCGTGGAGCTCGGCGTCGGGAACGCGGCAGCGTGACTCGTGGAGCGGCTCCGCCGGCTGGGTCGAGCGGTTTTTAAGTCGATGCGAAGACGTTAGAACTTACAGCAGGCAGACGCAATTTCGTGGACCCGCCGTTCGCCCTGCCGCGAGTTTGTCGCGAGCGTACTCCGGCCAGGTGCGACCCCTCCGCCCGCCGGGCCAACGCAGATGTAGAGCCTCAAGCCGAACGCCTAGCGGCATGGCGACATCCTACGGTCGGTGGGCGCGTCATAGGCCGGCGACCACACGAAATAAGCGCTCTTCTCAAGTCCGGGCTTCGCCAGGACGTACGCCATCAACTCAGCGGCGAGCTCTTCATCCGATGGACATCTCCACGATCTTCATTGCAGTTGAGTGGATCAACCCTTATACCTCGGTCAACCAATTCAAACCACAGCCTGGGTCGGCAGAGCGGCCAGGGTGCCCGTCAAAGAAAGCCCTCAACCGCTCGCTTAGACTTGAAGCTCTCAGGCAGGTTGTTCAGATCGCTGTAGTCATGAGGCACTAGGGACCTGCTGGGTAATCGGGTTGGACGATTACGGTTTTGTCGGTGCTCTCGCTTCCTTGCGGGCCTTTTTGACCGCTCGGTCGGCTTCCTTGCGAACCTCTCTGATAGCGTTGGTCGATGTCTGACCTACAAGTTCCTGGGTCGTGTGGTGTGAGTACATGACGTAGGGTACCGATTGCGGAGGCGACCAACAAGGCCGTGTAGATCGGAATAATTAGGAAACCAACAAAAACGCGATGGGGAACGCTCAACAAGGGGTGTTGATCGAAGGGGGACCGATCACCTATGAGCACTTCGTACGCCTTCCCGAAATCGTGATCAAGCAAGCCTGGACGCGACGAATAGACCAATGATTACTGCCAACCAGCATCCGGCCAGGTAAATGAACGGACGGTAGCTGTCGGTACCCAGCGTTTCCACCAGATCGGGTCTATCTTTATCCGGGCCCCCCCGGTCCCGCCTCGTGAATGCTGAGAGAATTGGGACCGTCCCAGAAACTCCCCATGGATGTGGAGGACGTTGGACGCATGCCCATCGTCGGAAGTTACTGATCAGTAACGGCTCTATGTGTTACTTTTATCCCTGACACGCACGTCACATCGTCGCATCCTGTGACGCTGTGATATATGACTCATCTGGCCTGCTTACGCCCTTAATCGTCCCGTCCGAGGTATTTGGTCAACAGGCCGCGTGTCCGTCGGAGCCGAAAGCTCCTCCGGACGACTATGCGGTCGCTGCTCCTTGACTTCGGCGAGGGCCGTACTTGCGATGTGCTCCACCTCATCGGGATCGAGCTTCGGCGCGAGCAGTCGGTCCATATCTCGCACGACGCCCATGGCCGCTGGCTCTGGCTTGGAGCTGGACGGCATCGGATTCAACCGTACAGGGGGCTCGCGCCAGAGCGCGGACGGGGCAATTCATGATCTTTAGGTGAGTCGGCAACTGAGGGATCAAAACTGTAGTTGGGCGCCGAGCTGCGCCGGCGTGAGCGCATCTCGTCCGCCCTCCCCGCCGTGGATCCGACCCGTCTGTGCCTTCGTGGCGCGGCGTCGAGCGAGTCAAGCGGGATGATCTGGTACCCGGACACCTTGATTTTGGCGAGCCCACCAACAGCCGTCGCCGTGTTAGGGATGACACATTGGGTCGTGGCGGCTGTACAGCCTGCCACGTTTGAAGAGTTCCGTGGCGCCGTCGCCGGGGTCCGTCCGCGGCCGCCTTGGCTGGCGCCCGGAACTCGTCCGGTGAGTCCTAGCAGAAAGTAAGGCGCGGACAGAGCGCTTGAGCTTCACTGAAACTGAATTGCGTGCGCATGAGTCCGATTCCCACACTTCCTCCAACGACTTGAGTCGGTTCGCCAAAGGCGATCGGCTGGGCGCCACAGTCCCACTCCCGACTCCCTAGTCTGTGCTCCTAATCACGTCGGCCCGCCCCGACCTAGACGTCGAAGCACAGCACTTCGGCGCACCCTGGGCGACTGCGCCGTCGGTTTGAGCGGAGCAGTCAAACGCTTTGTTCCTGGCCTTTGGAGTGTGCTCTGAGCTGGGCTGCGCGTCAAAGAACTTTCCAAAGCAACCACGGGTCCGTCGTAGAATCAACGCGGTCGATGGGCCGCCCGCCGTCAGAAGTCCCAGCTTGGAAGCCCGGCAGGCGAGGGACTCTCTCGTGCGATGGGGGCAAACGACCCGATGGCGCCCGTTTGGGGACTCCCGCGACGGACCGACGCCTCGACGGCGGCGCCGGCGCGGCGAAGACCGGAAAAGCACCCAGTGACCAGGTGCGATACGAAGCGAAGAAAACGAAGCGCCAAGGCCCGGATTTGCGGCAAAGCCGTCGGTTCAGCGCCTCGAACCGAACCTCGAGGGCCAATTCCGGTCGGTTCAACCGACACCCCTGCGGAACGGGTCGCACTCTTACAGCATATGGACATATGCTGTAAACTCTCGTTATGGCACGCAGGCCCAAACTCGTCCCTCCGGCCGATAAGGCCGTCGGCTACGCCCGCGTGAGCACCTTCGAGCAGGTCGAATCTGGCCTCGGTCTCGCCGCCCAACGCCACGCCATCGAGCTCGCGGCGCAGGCTCGCGGATTGACGTTGGTGGCGATCGAGGTAGACGAGGGGGTCAGCGGCACTCGCGCGAACCGGGACGGCCTGCAGGCCGCCATACAGCGCATCGAGAGCGGAGAGGTCGGTGTCCTGACGTCGAAGCAAGACCGTCTCACCCGTTCGCTCCTGCAACTCGCCGAGCTGCTCGAGCGATCGGCACGCGAGCGTTGGCGACTCGTGTTCGCCGACACCGGCACAGACACCGGAACCGACAGCGGTTCCTTGCTCGCCGGCGTCATGGGCTCGGTCGCTGCGTGGGAACGACAACGCATCGCGAATCGGATCGTGACGCCCTCGCCGCGAAGAAAGCGCAAGGCGCGCGGTTCGGTAGGCCGGTGAGCCTTCCGACGACGGTACGGAATCGAATCGCTATTCAGCGTGCTGCCGGAATGACCCTGACTGCGATCGCCGACGAGCTGACATCGGACGCAGTGCCAACGTCGCAGGGGGGTCTGCGGTGGTACCCGTCGACCGTTAGCTCCGTTCTCCGCTCCCTCGACCTTGACGCCGAGGCGAGTGCCTTGCGGTGACTCACGTCATCACCGAGAGAATCGCCGACGGCCGCCGAGGTCGCCGGCGGGGAACTCAAGTTCGTCCGGAAGAGCGAGTAACGCTGACGCTGAAGTAGGGCAGACCATGACGCCGGCACACGCACAGCCGACAACCGATCTCCTGCTCGATATTGCCGCCGACGGGCTCCGTGACGGCTTCATGCGAGGCGCTCCGATCGCCGATGCCACCCTGGCCGCAGTGGCCGAGGTGGCCCAGGGCGACGACCGAGCGCGGGCCCTCGTGCTCGACGCCATGATGAGCCAGGTCACTCAAGAGGCGGCCACGCTCGCCGAGTATTGCTCCCGCACCGATGATCGGCGCAAGGTCGTCCGGCTGCTGCGACGGGCAGCACGCTTCCAGCGATCACGGCGGTGAACTCTGCCCAACTCGCTGACTCGCTCCAGCTCCGTGGCGCACGGCGCACACCCATTGGCATCGTGACCCCCCGGCACCCCCCGGTCGGCCTACTCCAAGTTGCGCCCGTCAGCGAGAGTCGGTTGACCTACTGGGCTCGACCGGGGTCCGGGCATCTGAACGCCCCTTGAACACCCGTCGCCGCAACATTGGCTTGTTTGCAATGATCGTCCGTCTTTTAACGATGGCTAACTGACGGCGTGGTTGAACACCTGAACACCCCCTCTGACGGCAAGGTCGGCGTGTTTGCAACGATTTCACGGGGGGTGTTCACATTTCGACCAACCATTAGCCGGAGGCATTGGCGCTACCCCTGAACCGCCCCTGTAGTAGTGACGGTTTCGGTCCTAGCTGGGTGCGCCTGCCAGGTGCTACTCCGGGCGGTTCGCGGGTCCCCAATCTCGTCGTTAACACGTGTAACTCGCCTTACGGACGGCGATCGTTCGACCTCCACGGGGTCGTGGCTGTCCTCGGTGGCGATCGTCTCGGCCTTGTTGGGTGGCGTACTACAGCGCATGCCACCCGCGGCTCGTCAGGCCCGTCACCAGGCCGATCCTGGCGAGGAGTCGCGTGAGCTGACGACCCGAGCGAGATGCTCGGCCCGTGAGTGACTCGCTAGGGACAGACGGCGGTTGCGGTGATGCCCTCGGTTTGTAGTCGGTAACGGTTTGGCATGCCCCGCTTGGCGGGATGTTCGCACGAGATGAGGCCAGCCTTCATCAGCCTCTCGAGCGCACGTTTGAGTGCCTGCTTGCTGATGTCATTTGTCGCACCGAGCCTCTGATTGATTTCTTGCGTTGTCGCCCGTCGGCCCCAATCGCAGCGAGAATCTCGCACTGGTTGTCATTCGCAGAAATGATCGTGCGGCCGGTCGGATTGTCATGTTGAATAACGAGCGTTGGCTGCTGCTCGACAACGGGCTTTAGTTGGCGCAACTTCAGCGCGTTATCGGTTTGATCGAGAGATCACCGAGCCCATGCCGGCCGTGAAAAAGGTTGATCCGTAGAGACGGTCAATCGTCGGTGTGCGACTCGCGCCGTCGCTGTTCAGCGGCTTCTTCGTGTCGTGATGCAGAATCAGCACCTGTATTCCGGCGGCGATAGCCACTTGTACTTCACGGTTCCATGCCGTGGCCGAACCGCCCTTGACCAAATCGTCGAGGGCATCCTTCAAGCTGTCAACGACAACGACCGTGGCCTGCGCCGCCCGGCACAGATCACGCAGCCGGGTGTCGGAACGCTCCGGCAACGGGCCGGACCGAACTATGAAACGTCCGTGGAGGTGCGCACCGCCGAGCTGCCCCGTGCCAGCGCATAGGCAGTCTGCAACGGGCGGTCGGCTGCCAGGTACAGCAGTTTCTCGTTGCGGCCCATTGGCACGATTGGATGCCCGAGCAGCGTGTTCCAGCCAAGGAAGTCCGAGCAGTCCCGCCACGATTTGTCCAGCGAGTGTCGTTTTTCCGGTGCCGGTCGCTCCGGCGATCATGAGTGCCTCGCCGAAGGCCCACAGGATGCGAGGCCCGGTTCCCCACAGCACCCTCGGTAGGTCCGCAATCGAGGAGAGCCACTCCTCGCCGTCGAGAAACTCGTCGGCGGTGTTGCCCACAGTCTCGGCACGGAGGCGTGCGAAATCACGACTGGCCTGATCCCGTGCGGCGACTTCCACTATCGCCCTGCCGTACGCCTTGTCGTACTCCTTCTGCCTGCGCTCGTTGGCGAATGTTGTTCGGCCCGTCTCGGGGTCGTACATCACTTCGGTTGCTTCGGCTGCTGCTCGGCGTGCAGCGTTCGCGGCAGCGATAGTTTCGATCGTGTCGTCGGCCGTCTGGTCGCTTAGTCCGGCGTCAATCAGAACACTGCGAGCAGCGGTGTAGTTATCCGACTGCATGTGGGTCCGGAAGGTGTCCCCGGCGTCGTCGGAAAGCATGTTGAGCGTGGACTGAATCGCGAGGTCGTCGGTCAGGTCGCCAACGTCATCTTCGGCGTCGTTCGGTCCAGCGGTTTCGCCGTCGGTTGTCGAGCGTGCAGATGCAAGCGCTCGGGCGATCTCTTCGTCATCGAGCCCGGTCGCGAGCGCAGCAGTAGTGAGTCGCTGTTCGGCTTCCAGCCAGTCGATGTGACCGCCGTTTGCGATCTTTGACGCCCGACATGCCCGACGAAACAGCCCGTCGTTACGCTCTCCTTCGACGAGTGCTGCCACTTCTTCCTCGATCCGATCGAGCGCAGCTTCGCCCCAGTCGTGCGCGGGCTCGCCGTCGTAGCTCGCCGGTGAACGGTCGGAACTCGGTCCCACCTTCCGCTGCGTTGCGCGGAGAAGGTCGAGGAGCCACGCTGGTAGGGGAGCGGGCGCGACGGTGGAGTCAACCCACTCGTACCTTCGCCCAGTTTTCTCGTGGCGGGACGGCGGCACAACGATCTGGCCGCCGTCACCTCGGACATCAATACCAGCGGCGAGTTCCCCGGCCGAGTTTCCGATGCGCACATCGTTCGGGTACTCGAATACGACGTGTCGGCCGCCACCATCTCGTGGCGTGCGAGCCGTCAGCGTCACCGGCTCCGGGTGTTCTCCTCGAAGCTTCGACCACGCTGCTTCGTCGTCAACATCAACGACCAGCAGGCCGCTCGTCGGTCCGGTCGCCAGGCCGATATCTACGAAGCTCTCCCATGACTCAATCGTCGCAGGGTCGGTGGTCGATCCCCAGTTGACTCCATCGCGCTTCTTGGAGCCGATCGTCGGACCCTTGGGGAGTACGTGCGCATGTACCGGCCAACCCTTGGCCGCGTACTCTTTCGCCGCTGTCTTCAGTTCGGTTCGATAGACCCGCCAAGGAGGGGTGTTGTCGTTGATCTTCTGCCGTCGCCCGAGCTTGTCCTTAGGCGAGATTTCCGAACGCTGGGAATACGCGACGCGAAAAGCTGCGCCGACCTCATCAGCAGGCGGTCCGATGTTGCTGGCATTGTGCGGATCGTCAATGAGTTGGGTTTCGACACAGTCAGGGTCATCGGGAGAGCAGGGTGTGTCGTCAATGAGGAGCGTCATGGTTGGTCCTTTGTGGGTGGCTGCTGTGCTGAGTGGATGGTGGTACTTGGATTGCAGTGTTCGTGCGTTGCTTCAATAGGCCGAATCCAACCGAGGTCACGACGGCCACGCCCTCTCGGGCGTCGGGTCGCAATAGATGTCGCTCCTTCAGTGCCTCGATCTCATTAGGAGGCACACCCGTGGCAAGCGACAGCTCCTCGAACGTGGGCCATCCGCCGTGGATGCGCCGGAACGCGCGAGCTCGGCCGAGTACCTCGAGCACGATGTCGGATGACAGGCCGGTGTGCGTGCTGATCCGGGCGGCCATCACTTCACCCGGCTGGCTCGTGCTCGTGACGACTTCAGAGCGAGTGAGTGCATGTGCGCCTTACGGGCGAGGGCAGCACGACGCTGACACTCGGCCTCGGGCAGTTGGTCGCAGCCGACCTCTTGCTCGAATCTGGCCATGAAGCCTGCACGCATCGGTGCGGTGGCCTGAGTTCCAGTCGTGCGAGCCTGACGGGCGTAGGCAGCCGCGCCGCGCCTGAGTGGAACGCTGCGCCGGGGTCATGACGCCGGCTCGTTCGACAGGGCGGGTGTGCGGGACATAGCGGTACTCCTGAATCGTCGGGTGGGTTGGTTGCCCTCCTGACGACCCTGGAGGCACGCTCCCGATGGTCGCAACCGCAGCCGCCCACGAACGTGGTTGCTCGTAGGTGACTTGACCTCAAAGTTCCAGTTGAGGAGTGCAGTAAGCGACATCAACGCCACACTCAGTGACGTATTCCTCCAGCTCGCCGGTTTCCGTGCGACGGTTCAGATGGACTCGCCGGGGGCGTGTGTTGCGTGGGCGGCTCGAGCTCGAGAGTCGGCGGCGGACGCCCCGTAGCGACCCAGCATGTCCCGAGAACGCCAGCCCGCGAGGCGCATCAGGTCGCCCTCGCCGCCGCCGGACGACAGCCAGGAGTGAGCGAAGGAGTGCCGGAAACGGTGGGCATGTAGATGCTCTACGCCTGCCTCGTCGCCGAGCTTGCGGAGGATCTGTGCGACGCCACTGACGCCGACTCGGCCCCGCTTGCCGAGCCAGAGCCATGGCTCGTCGGCGTGCGGGTGGCCGGCCCGGACGCGGAGATAGCGGTCGAGCGCCTTGACCGTTTTCGGCGACAGGGGCAGTACCCGACCGCGTGAGCCCTTGCCGGTTACGAACGCCTCCTTGGCGTCGAGATCGAGGTCGGCGACGCGGAGGCCGGTGAGCTCGCCTACACGAGTGCCCGTCGAGGTGAGCATCCGCAGCATGGCCGTGTCTCGCCGGGCCTCGAACGTGTTGCCCTTGCGCGCGTTGAAGAGGCTTCGCAGCTGGTCATCCGTGAGTACGTCCACTGGCTGTTCGCCCACGGCAGGAGGGCGCATCTTGGTCATCGGGCTGCGTTCGATTTCGCCCTCGTCCTCGAGCCAGCGGAATAGCTGCTGCAGCGAGCGGTAGCGGTTGGCGGCGGTCGATGCGGAGCGACCGCGTTCGAGCAGGTCGACGAGGAACGCTTCGACGTGTTCGCGGTGGATCGAAGCCACAGCCGTCGGCATCCCGGCGGCGTCGAGGAAGGCGACGAACTGGCGTGCGGCTTCGTCGTAGCTCTGGATCGTGCGAGCGCTTTTGTGCTCAGCCGCAAGGCTTCTGCGCCACGAGGGAAGCAGGTCTACGATGGCCGGCGTGACCGCTGCTGACAGCTTCGAAACCATGGGAGTAAGATACTGAAACAGCGTTCTGCTGACCATGGGTCGTCCGGCCTATCGGACGTTTCCGCAGGTCAGAGGCGACAGACCAGCGCTCGTAGCTCAATGGATAGAGCATCTGACTACGGATCAGAAGGTTGGGGGTTCGAGTCCCTCCGAGCGCGCTGAAGAAATCCTGGTCAATGCGTTGAGCGCATGCGGCGGTCCGTCCGTCGTCAAGAGGCTGGGCCACGCGACGCGACGAAGTCGCTTCCGGTGACGGCGACGACGGCCCGCTGCAGGGCACACAACGAGCCGCCGTTCGCCCTCGATACCGTCGAGGCGTAGCCGCCCCCCGACCTGTCAGCTACGGAGCAGTGAGGCCGGCGACAGCGACGCGGTCTTGCCGCTGTGGTCGACGGGCGGTCCGACGGGGCTGGTGTGGGCCGCGGCCACGCTGTACTGGACGAGCTGGAAGTCCTCGCCGAGGAACCAGTCGTTCGCCGACGTGCTCCACGACGATGTCGGCAGCTCCAGACCGACGCCCTTCACGCCGTCGAGGGTGCGCGCGGTCTCCATCACCGCGGAGCGGGTCGGCTTGGGCGAGCGCTGGAGGATCTCCGCGAACAGCGCCCCGGTCGTCCAGCCGTAGGCGACGATGCCGTCGGTCGCGTCGGCCTTCGACTGGTACTTCTTGACGGTCGACTTGTAGAGCTGCATCGCCGGGTTGCTGTCGTTGGCCGGATCGGCGGGGTCGAGCAACGGCGTGACGCTGATCACGCCGTCGGAGTTCTTCCCACCCGCCTCGAGGAGCACCTTCGAGACGCACGTGCCCGACATGTAGGTGATCGGGTGCCAGCCCGCGGCACCCATCGCGTTGAGCGCGCCGGGGCAGGCGAGCAGCGTCGCGCCGATCACGAACGCGTCGGCCTTCGTGGCCGCGAGGCTGGTGACCTGGGCCTTCACGTCGGAGGTCTCGGGGTCGTACGACTGCGTCTGCACGATCTTGAGGTTGGTGCCTTTCACCATGCTCGTGAGCGAGTCGGCGTAGGACTGGCCGAAGTCGTCGTTGGCCTTGAGCACCGCGATCGTGGCGTCGGGCTTCTTCTGCTCGAGGTAGTCGACGAACGCGCGCATCTCGAGCGGGTAGGGCACCAGCTCGGAGCCGAGCAGCCACGGGTACTTCGTGTTGCCCCACTGCACGGCGCCTGAGGCGACGAGCAGGTCGGGCACGCACTGGGTGCTGATCGTGTTGCGGATCGCGAGGTTGTTCTTCGTGCCGACGACGTTGAAGAGCGCGAACACCTTCGAGTCGTTGATCAGCGACTGCACGTTCGTGACCGTCTGGCTCGCGTTGTACTGGTCGTCCTTGTCGACCAGCTTGATCTGGTACTTCGTGCCGCCGACGTCGACCCCGCCCTGCGCGTTGAGGTAGTCGAAGTACGCCTTCTCACCCTGCAGGATCGCGGTGAAGGCCTGGTACAGGCCCGACTCCGGCAGGCTGGTGCCGATCGTGATCGTGTTGCCGCTCACCCCGACGCTGTCGTTGCCGGGTGGGCACGCCGAGGTGTCGACCACCGTCGACGGCGTCGTGGAGCCGGTGCCGTTCTTGGCGGTCGTCGTGCTCGACGACCGCCGGTTGCTGCTGCAGGCGGTCGCGGCGAGCGCGACGGCGAGCATGAGCGCGAGGGCAGGCATCGGGCGGAGCGCGTGCCGCCGATCAGGATGGCGAGAGCTCAGCATCGAAGGGTCCTTTCACGTCGTGGCTGGTGAAGGTCGAGACTGCCGGAGCCGTCGCGCCGCGGATCCCCATGACCGGTGGACACCGCCGACGAGCCCGTCGGGCAGGACGAAGACGAACAGGATCAGCAGGATCCCGAAGATGGCGGGCGCGCTCGCCGGGTTGGTGAGCACGCGCCCGACCGTACCGCCCGAGCTCACGTGCGCGGGCAGTGTCGTGGAGATCCAGTGCTGGACGAACACCACGAGCAAGCCGCCGACGAGCGGCCCGAGCACGGTGGCCGTGCCGCCGATGACGACGGCCACGAGGAGCTCGATCGAGAGCTGGAAGGTCTGGACCTTGTCGGCGCTCGCCTGGGTGAGGATCAGCACCGAGCACGATCCGGCAACACCGGCATAGAGCGCGCTCAACGCGAACGCGGTGACCTTCACCGACGCGATGTCGATGCCCACGGTCTCGGCGGCCGCTTCGTGGTCGCGCACCGCGATGAGGGCGCGGCCGAACCGGCTGCGCACGATCGCGAGCGCGCCGAGGAACAGGACCACCGTGCTGGCGAGCGTGCAGTAGTAGGCCCACTGGTCGTCGCGGCCGATCGCCGACACGCTCGTGGGCACCCAGGCCGGCGGCGAGAGCTTCTGCGTGTCGAGCGACACGAGGTTGGTGCCGCCGGTCACGTGCACGAAGTGCTTCGTGAGGTCGGGGAACAGCACCGCGAGCCCGAGCGTGACGAGGGCGAGGTAGAGCCCCTTGACCCGCAGCGCCGGGAACCCGATCGCCACCCCCACGAGGAAGCACAGTGGCGCGGCGACGAGCAGGGTCGGCAGGAACTGCCAGCCGTGCTGCTGCATGAGCAGCGCGGTCGCGTACGCGCCGAGACCGAAGAACGCGCCGTGACCGACCGACACCTGGCCGTTGTACCCGGTGAGCAGGTTGAGGCCCATCGCCGCGGTCCCGACGAACAGGGCCTGCGCCCACAGGAGGGTGTTGGTGCGCCCGTAGTGGTGGGGGAGCAGCACGAGGAGCACGAGCACGGCCGCACCCAGCAGGGCCACGGCCACGGCGCGCGGAGCGGGGGTTGCTCACACCCGCTCCACGCGCGTCGAGCCGAACAGTCCCGAGGGCCGTACGAGCAAGACGAGCAGGATCAGGCCGAACGGCACGACGAGCACGATGTCCTGCAGCGGGTGCACGTACTGGGTCGTCAGCGTCTGGGCGACCCCGACGACGATCCCGCCGACGACCGCGCCGACGACGGAGTCGAACCCGCCGAGCGCGGCGGCCGCGAACGAGAACACGAGGATCGACTGCATCGATGCCGCGCTCAGCGCCGGCTGCGACGCCGGCACCGCGAGGGCGCCGGCGACGGCCCCGAGCGCGGCGGCCATCGCCCAGCCGAGCATGAGCATCGTGCCGACGGGGATGCCGAGCAGCCGGCTCGACTCGGGGTTCGACGCCACCGCCCGGACCGCGAGACCGAGGCGGGTGCGGTTGAGGAGCAGGTAGAGGAGCGCGCACTCGAGCAGCAGCACGCCGACCAGCACGAGGGTGTCGGTGGAGATCTGCACGTTGCCCGGGAGCCACGTGCGACCGGGGTAGGCGCGAGGGAGGTGCTTGGCGTCGGAGCCGAACTGCACCTGGGTGATCGAGTTGAGCGCGAGGAACATGCCGATCGTGACGATCACGAGCACGAGCGGCGACGACCGTTCGACCGGCCGAAGCACCACCCGCTCGATCACCGCGCCACCTACGAACGAGATCGCCATTGCCAGGAGGATCGCGATCCAGACCGGGAAGTTGCGGTCGGTGAAGAACCACACGAGGTACGTGGAGTACAGCGCCATCTCGCCCTGCGCGAAGTTGAGGATGCCCGTCGTGCGGAAGATCAGCACGAGCGCGAGCGCGAGCGACGCGTACACCGCACCGTTGCCGATGCCGTTCATGACCTGGGTGAGGAACAGCGACATCTCGATCCCCCTAGATGCCCAGGTAGGCGCGGCGGACGTCGTCGTTCTCGGTCAGCTCGGAAGCCGTGCCCGACGCGACGATGCGGCCGGCCGCGAGCACGTAGCCGCGCTGCGCGATGCCGAGCGCGAGCCCCGCGTTCTGCTCGACCACGAGCAGCGACAGCCCGGAGTCGCGGTTGAGCTGTCCGAGCGTGCGGAACACCTCCTGGGTCACGATCGGCGCGAGGCCGAGCGACGGCTCGTCGAGGAGCACGAGACGGGGACGGGCCATGAGCGCGCGGGCGATCGCGAGCATCTGCTGCTCGCCGCCGCTGGTGTTGCCGGCCTGCTGGTCGCGCCGCTGCCCGAGCCTCGGGAACAACTCGTACCACCGCTCGATGTCGCTGCGCACCTCCGCGTCGCGGCGCGCGTACGCACCGATCCGCAGGTTCTCCTCGACCGTGAGATCGACGATCGTGCCCCGCCCCTGGGGTACGTGCGCGATGCCCATCCGGGCGATCCGGTCCGACCGCAGGCCGAGCAGGTTCTGGCCCTCGAACGCCGCGCGACCGCGCGCGTCGATCGTGCCGGAGATGGCGCGCAGCGTCGTGGTCTTCCCCGCGCCGTTGGCGCCGAGGATCACGACGACCTCGCCCTCGGCGACCGTGAAGTCGAGCCCGTTGAGCACCTGCACCGCGCCGTACCCGCCGAGCAGGCCCGCCACCTCGAGCAGGGGCTGCCCGGTCACGGGTTCGGAACCCCGAGATAGGCCTCGACGACGCGGGGGTCGTCGCGGACGTCGGCGGGGGCGCCCTCGGCGATCTTGCTGCCCAAGTCGAGGACGACCACCTTGTCGGAGATCGACATCACCATCGCCATCTGGTGCTCGACGAGCAGCACCGTGAGGCCGAGGTCGTCGCGCAGCGAGCGGACGAGGTCGCTCAGCTCGTCGACCTCCGAGTGGGTGAGACCGGCCGCGGGCTCGTCGAGCAGGAGCAGGCGAGGCGTCGCGGCGAGCGCCCGCGCGATCTCGATCCGCTTCAGGGTGCCGTAGGGCAGGCCCACCGCGCGGTGCCCGGCGAGGGGGCCGAGTGAGAGTCGATCGAGGATCTCGTGGGCCTCGGCCCGCCGCGCCCGCGTCCGGGTCGAGCGCGAGTAGCCGCCGAGCATCACGTTGTCGAGCACGGTGAGCGCGGGAAAGAGCGCGAGGTTCTGGAAGGTGCGCGCCACGCCGAGCTTGGCAATCCGGTGGGCGGGCACGCCGAGGAGGTCGGTGCCGTCGAACACGATCCGCCCCGACCTCGGCTGGTAGAGCCGGCTCACGCAGTTGAAGAGGGTCGTCTTGCCGGCACCGTTCGGCCCGATGAGCGCGCAGATCCGACCCTCGTCGATGGTGAACGAAAGCTCGTCGAGGGCGACGACGCCTCCGAACTCGGCGCCCACCTGCTCGACTGACAGCAGCGTCACACGGTCTCCCCCCGGATGGCGCGCGAATCGTAGCGAGCGGCGGCGATCTCGCCATGGCCCGATCGGGTCGCGCCCGGTGCGGGGCCGAGACGGCCGTTCTGATCGCGCACTTCTTCGAAGGCGGCCCCGAATGCGCAATTGCCGCGTCGTGCTGGAGGACGCGCACCCGGGTGGAGTGTTGCCGCCCGGGCGGCGCGATCGCGGACGTGAAGAACAGCTTCCATACCTGCCAGGCTGACCAACGCATCGAACCGAGAGGAGTGCCCTTCGATGGAGCTGGATCTGAAATGGGTGAATCTCGCCCTGCGTGTGCTCATGGAGATCGGCGTGGTCGCCGCGCTCGCGACGTGGGGCTTCGCGACCGGCGACGGCACGCTCGCGAAGATCGTGCTGGGCATCGGCGCGCCCGCGCTCGGCTTCGGTGTGTGGGGAGCCGTCGACTTCCACTCCGCCGGGCGGCACGCGGAACGCCTGCGGCTGCTCGAGGAGCTCGTGATCTCCGGGATCGCCGCGATCGCGTGGTACGCGGTCGGCCGCCATGTGCTCGGCGCGGTCCTCGCGCTCGTGTCGATCGGGTACCACGGGCTCGTCTACGCGAGCGGCGCGACGTTGCTGAAGCACTGAAGCGCGCGTCGCCGGGGCGACGAGCGCCTCACTCGGGCGTGATGCCCTCCATCGTGACGGCGGGTGCGGCACCGACGGCGGGCAGGAAGCGGTCGGCGAAGAGCAACACGATCCCGGCCGCGGCGAGCAGGGCGAGCCCGGTGACGATGCCGGCGTTCAGCGCGCGCGCGACGCCGGCGACGAGAGAGGCCCACGGACTGTGGCTCACGCGCGGCACGATCATCACCGGCACGATCCAGAGCACGAACAGGTGCGCCACGCTGATCCCGACGAGCCACTGCCCGACGAGCTTCACCGAGCCGCGCCGATCCCGGCTGGCGAGGATCGCGAGGGTCAGCAGCACGATCGCTCCGAGCGCGAAGAGGGGGAAACGACGGGCGAGCGCGTTGCGGCTCGCACTGAGCGCCCCGTACTGGGGTACCGCCACCTTCACGGGCGGGATCTTCGCGAGGTCGGCCGGCTTCATGGTCGGTACCGCCGCGGTCACGAGCGCGTCGACGGTGGCCTTGTCGAGCGTGACCGGGCCCGAACCTTCCCCGATGAGCCGCTGGTGCGCGTCGACCACGAACGTCTCGAGTTGCACGCGGATCTCGGGCCGGTCGAGCACCGCAGTGAGCCGGTCGGTGAGCAGCGTGGCCGCGGCGGCGTTCGCGGCATTCGCGCCGGTTGCCGTGCTCAAGGAGGGTGTGCCGACCGCCCGGACCACGACGGGCGCGATCTCCTTCGCGACGTAGCGACGCAGGTCGGCGTCCTCGAGCACGGTCGTGGTGACCCGGCGGGTGCGCGACGTGTCGAGGATCGTGTGCGACGTCCACCACGACGCGAAGGCGAGGGTCGCGAGGATCATGCCGAAGTGGATGAGGGTGCGCCCGATCGTGCTGGGTCCGGCGCCGGTCACGCGGTTCATCTTGCCCTCCTCGCGACGCGATGTTCCCGGCATTGAAGCCCGGCGCGGCCCCGCGCACAACGACGAACGAGATCGAGTGAATCGCGCCAGGGCGTCGGAGCCCGGTGCTGCCGAGCGATGATCGGATCGTGAACGACGTCGCGGCCGCCGACCAGGGCCCGGTGCTGCTCGCGCTCTACGACCGCGCGCTCCCGCAGGTGTACGGCTATCTCCTGGCGCGGGTGAACGACGTGACCCTGGCCGAGGACCTGACCGCCGAGACGTTCCTGGCCGCGGTGCGGGCCGTGCGCGACGCCACGGTGCCCGATCTCACCGTCGCGTGGCTCGTGACCGTCGCGCGCAACAAGCTCGTCGATCACTGGCGCCGGCGCGCACGTGAGGAACGCAGCCTCCAGCTCCTGGCCGACCCGCACGGCGCCGTCGTCGACGACGATCTCGACGCGCGATTCGATCGGATGCAGACACGCGAAGTGCTCGCCCAGCTCGGCGCGCACCACCGGGCCGCGCTCACGCTGCGTTACCTCGACGGTCTGCCCGTTCCCGACGTCGCCGACCATCTCGGTCGCACGGTGCACGCGACCGAGGCCCTCCTCGTGCGGGCACGCGTCGCGTTCCGCCGCCGCTACGACGAAGGGAGGAACGATGGCTGATCCCTTCGACGTCTTGCGCGAACCCGTCGTCCCGCTCGCGCCGCGGCCGGAGTTCGCGCGCGCACTGCGCCGCCGCATCGCGGCCGCGCTTCGACCCGACCCCGAAGTTGAGGAGCAGACCGTGCCGACTCTCGCGATCCGTGAGTACACCCCTGCGCGCCTGCACTCCCTGACGCCGTATCTCGCGACATCGGATCCGCAGCGCGCGATCGACTGGTACGTCGACGTCTTCGGAGCGGTGCTGCTCGGCGACCCGATCGTGATGCCCGACGGCCGTATCGGTCACGCCGAGCTGCGCGTCGGCGACACCGTGTTCATGCTCGCCGGTGAGTTCCCCGAGGAGCAGCACCTCAGCCCCGGGACGGTCGGTGGCAGCACCGTCGCGCTGATGTTGCACGTCCCCGACTCCGACGCGACGTACACGCGCGCGGTCGAGATGGGTGCCACGCCGCTGCGGCCGATCGGCGTCGCGTACGGCGCGCGGGGCGGCACGATCCGGGATCCGTTCGGGCACCGCTGGTTCGTGCAGACCGCGGTCGAGCCCGACGACGTTCCCGTGGAAGACGTCTTCGGCCGGCGCTACGGCGACATCGCCTACCTGACCCTGCTCGTTCCCGACGGCGAGCGCGCGGCGCGCTTCTTCGGCGCGCTGTTCGGGTGGGAGCTGGAGCCCGGGTACCGGCCGGGCGCGTTCCACATCTCCTCGATCACTCCGCCGGCCGGTATCGACACCGGCGCGGTCGATCCCGCGATCCGCCTCTTCTTCCGGGTCGACGACATCGAAGCCGCCGCTGCACGCGTGCGCGAGCTGGGCGGGCAGGTACTCGCGATGGGCGACAACGAGTCGGGCGGCAACGCCGAGTGCGTCGATGACCAGGGGCTGCGTTTCGACCTGATCCGCCCGCGCCCCGGTTACTGACCGCGCGCCCGGCATGTGCCGCGCGGACCGCGGCTCGATCAATCGAACGCGCGATCGGCGGGCCAGAATGACGGCACCGCGCGCCGCACCGGGCGCGCCTGTCGCGGGAAGAACCGGTACATGTCACACGCACCCCGTGTCCTCGATGCCGAGCCGGTCAACGGGCTCGACGCGTACGTGAAGCAAGGCGGCGGTCGCGGTCTCGAGGCCGCACGCGAGCTCGGTCCGGCTGCGACGATCGACGAGGTCGACGCGTCGGGGCTGCGCGGGCGCGGAGGAGCCGGGTTCCCCACCGGGCGGAAGTGGCGCACCATCGTCGAGTTCGAGTCGCGTGGCGCGTGCCCGACCGTCGTCGTGAATGCGGCCGAGGGGGAGCCCGGATCGTTCAAGGACCGCGCCATCATCCGCGCGAACCCGTACCGGGTCGTCGAAGGTGCGCTCATCGCCGCCCACGCCGTCCGCGCCGAGGCCGTCGTCATCGCGACGAAGTCCGCATGGCCCACGTTGATCGAACGGTTGCGTGTGGCCGTCGACGACGTGATTGCCGCGGGGTGGAACGGCGACGTCGGGATCGAGATCTTCGCGGGCCCCGGCGCGTACCTCTACGGCGAGGAGACCGCGCTGCTCGAAGCTCTCGACGACCGCGAGCCGTTCCCGCGCACCGCGCCTCCGTGGCGGCGGGGCATCGAAGACGTCGCGCTGCACCCCGGCGGCCACGTCGAATGGTCGGCCGCGGTCGAGTTCGCGACCGCCGAGGGCGACTTCCAGGTGCCGCCTGCGCTCGTCGACAACGTCGAGACCATCGCGAACCTCCCCGGCATCCTCGCCGAGGGAGCCGACTGGTTCCGGGAGCTGGGCACGCCCGAGTCGCCCGGCACGATCGTGTGCACCGTGACGGGATCGACCCGCCGCGCCGGCGTCGCCGAGGTCGAGTTGGGAGTGTCGCTCGCCGAGGTGATCGACACGATCGGAGGCGGCGCGCGAGACGGGCACCGGCTCGTCGCGGCGATCTCGGGCGTCGCGAACCCGATCGTCCCGGCTGCGCAGTTCGACACCCCGCTCACGTACGAGGCGATGCGCGCCATCGGTTCCGGTCTCGGTGCCTGCGGCTTCATCGTCTTCGACGACACCGACGACATGGTCGCGGTCGCGCAGGGCATCTCGCGCTTCCTCGCGGTCGAGTCGTGCGGGCAGTGCACTCCGTGCAAGCAGGACGGTCTCGCGATCAGCGACCTGCTCGACGGCGTGCGCCGGTCCGACGCGACGGCGGCGGATCTCGAGACGATCTCGCAACGGGTCGCGTCGGTGGCCGACGGTGCGCGGTGCTTCCTCGCGACGCAGCACCAGGCCGTGGTCTCGAGCGCGCTCACGCGGTTCCCCGAAGCGTTCCGCGAGCACGTGCTCGCCGAGCGGCCGGAGGCGCCGGCGGTGCTCGTCGCCGAGCTCGAGGACGTCGTCGACGGTCGCGCCGTCCTCGACGAACGTCACCGCGCGAAGCAACCCGACTGGTCCTACGCGTCGTTCGACTCCGGCCAGGCCCCCGCCGACCGCCTGCCCTGAGTCGGGACGCGCATCGCGGACGCGGCTCGGGCCGGTCGCGTGACGCGACCGGCCCGGGCGATGGATGGGAGTTGGTTCAGTCGGCGTGCAGCGCTTCCAGGATGTCGAGCTTCGCGGCCCGGCTCGCCGGGAAGGCCGCGGAGACGATGCCGACGATCGCGCCGACCACCAGGATCACGCCGAGCGTGCCGAACGGCAGGGTCAACCGGTCGACGCCCTCGCTGCGCAGCGCGTGCACGATCGCGGCGGCGAAGCCGATCCCGACGGCCATACCCATCGTCGTGCCGAGCATCGAGATGATCACCGACTCGTAGCGCACCGCGGTCCGTACCTGCCGGCGACCCATGCCCACGGCCCGTAGCAGACCCAGCTCCCGCGTCCGCTCGTGCACCGACAACGCCAGGGTGTTGGCGATGCCGAACAGTGCGATCAGCACTGCCATCGCGAGCAGGGCGTACACCAGGTTGAGCAGTTGGTTGATACCCGACGCCGCCGTCTTGGCGAACTCCGAGCCGGTCTGCAGCTCGGCGGTCGGGTAGTCGGCGAGCACCTTCTCGATCGCCGCGCTGGCGGTGCTGCGGGAGACGCCGGGGGCGTCGGCCACGAACACGAAGCGGTCGGTGTGGTCGGTGACGTTGGCGTCGTAGGTCGCCATCGTGATCGCGTACGGGCCGAGCGGCTCGCGCGTGTCGTAGACGGCGGCGACGGTCAACGGGCGGGCGCCCGTCTCGGGGAAGGTGACGGTGATCGGGTCACCGACCTTCCAGCCGTGCGCCTTCGCCGTGTCGGTCCGCACCGCGATGCCTCGGGTCCCGAGGTCGGCGATGCGACCGGCGGCGACGTCGAGCTTCACGACGTGGGCGATGGTCTTCGGGTCGAAGGCCGCGAGATCGGCCGGCGCCGCGTCGATCGTCCCGACCGTGTAGCGCATCGGGCTCACCACCGAGGTCTCCGGCAGCGCGTCGATCGCGTGGGCCACGGCCGGCGACACGCCGCCCTGACCGAACTCGGTCGACACGATCCATTCGCTTGTCAGCGTGTTGTCGACGGTCGCGGTGAACGACGCCTTGAACGACGCGGTCACCACGGTGATGAACACCACCAGACCGAGTCCGATCATCAGGCTCGAGGCCGTCCGGGCGGTGCGCTTCGGGTTGCGACGCGCGTTCTCGCGGGCGATCGATCCGGTCACTCCCGCGAAGCGCACCATCGGCGCACCGAGCACCTCGGCGATCACCGGGGCGATGACCGGACCGAGGACCGCGACACCGAAGAAGCAGGTGACCGCGCCCATGCCGACCGGCGCGATGCCGCCACCGGTGAGGCCCGCGGCGATGAGCGCCGCACCCGCGACCGTGATCGCGATGCCGATGATCGTGCGCTTCGCAGAGCGACGCGTGCTCTCGACCGCGACGTCGCGCATCGCGGCGACCGGTGCGACCTTGGCCGAGCGGCGAGCCGGCAGGTACGTCGCGAGCACGGTGACGATCGTGCCCACCGCGATGCCGATCACGAACACGCGACCGCTCACCACCAGCGGAGCCGCGGGCAGGTCGAGACCCATGCCCGACAGCAGGGCCTTCAGCGCGCTCGCGGTGCCGATCCCCATGCCGACACCCACGACCGACGCGATCAGGCCCGTCACGACCGACTCGCCGACGACCGACCGCACGACCTGGCGCTTCGACGCGCCGATCGCTCGGAGCAGCGCGTGCTCGCGCGTGCGCTGCGCCACCGTCATGGAGAAGGCGTTGGCGATCACGAACGACCCGACGAACAGCGCCACGAAGGCGAACGCCAGCAAGAACGCGTTGAGGAACGCGACGTTCTCGTGGCTCTGCTTGCGGGCTTCCGCCGTCGCGGCCGCGCCGGTGATCACTTCGGTGTGATCGATGCCGGCGTCGCTGATCGCGGTGCGGATGTGGTCGACGACCGCGGCCTGCGAGACACCGGGCGCCGCGACGACCTGGATCGCGTCGTACGCACCGCTCGTGCCCAGCACCGTCGCCGCGACCCGGGGCGCGAACGCCACGACGTGGGCACCGCCCGCGTCGTCGGCGCCGCCGTAGGTCGCGACGCCGGCGACGACGTAAGGCGACGATCCCGTCGCGGTCACGACACCCACGCGGTCACCGACGGCCAGGTGGCCCATGCGCGCGGAGCGGCGGTCGATGACAACTTCGTTCGCGTGCACGGGGGCGTGCCCGGCGACGAGGTCCATCGGGTTGAGCTCCGGTGACTGGTACCACGCGGTGGCGATCGGTGTGGCCCGGTTGCGGTTGCTGTCGATCAGCTTGCCGTCGGCGCCCACGAGCTGGGCGACGCCCTCGACGAGCGGCTCGGCCGCGGCGACACCATTGGCGCCACGAACCGCCGCGACAGTCCGGTCGTCGACCGTCCCGCGCACCTTCAGGTCGGTGCTCGACGCCGCCACGCGGTCGGAACGGACAACGGCGTCCGTACCGGAGTACGCGTTGGTGGCGATGTTGTCGTAGGCCCGCCCGAGGGTGTCGGTGAGGACCAGGGTTCCGGTCATGAAGGCGACGCCGAGCGCGATGGCGGCCGCCGAGAGGAAGAGACGAGTCTTCTTGCCGCGCAGGGCGGACACGGTCAGGCGGAACATGTTCAGTCCTCCAGGTGGTGCATGCGGTCGATGACCGATGCCGAGGTCGGGTGTTCGAGCTCGTCGACGATGTGACCGTCGGCGAGGAAGACGGCGCGGTCCGCGTAGGAAGCCGCCACCGGGTCGTGCGTGACCATCACGATCGTCTGGCCGAACTCGCGCACGGCCTGGCGCATGAAGGACAGGATCTCGGCGCCCGAGCGGGAGTCGAGGTTGCCGGTCGGCTCGTCGGCGAAGATCACGTCGGGCCGGCCGACGAGCGCCCGAGCGACCGCGACGCGCTGCTGCTGGCCGCCCGAGAGCTCCGAGGGCCGGTGCGACAGGCGCTTCGCGAGACCGACGGTGTCGATCACGTGCGCGAACCACTCGGCGTCGGCCTTGCGGCCCGCGAGGGAGAGCGGGAGCGTGATGTTCTCCGCCGCGGTGAGCGTCGGGATGAGATTGAACGACTGGAAGACGAACCCGATGCGGTCGCGCCGCAGCCGCGTCCGCTTGCGTTCGTTGAGCTCGTTCCAGCTGATGTCGCCGATCCACACCGAACCGTCGGTGAGGTCGTCGAGGCCGGCGAGGCAGTGGAGCAACGTCGACTTGCCGGATCCCGAGGGCCCCATGATCGCCGTGAAGGCGCCGGTGGCGAACGAGACGTCGACCGCGTCGAGCGCCACGACCGCGGCGTCGCCGTGACCGTGGATCTTCGTCGCGCCGACCGCCCGGGCGGCGGGCGTGCTCGCGATCACCTCGAGGGCTCGGTCGGGTGCTTCGAGGGTGTGCGTCATGGGGTTCTCCGTTCCGGGTCGGATGCACCGGAGGCCCGGCGCGGCGTCTCGACGAGCATGCGGAAATCGGCTCGCGCCGTCGTCGGCCGGCGGTCGCCTCGTCGCTGCGCCTCGAGGCGGGTCCGCGGGCACGATCAGGACCGGCGAGTGCATCTCCAGGCCGATGCCGGGTCAGCCTCTGGGCCGATGTGGCCGCGGGAGGCCGTCGGTACGCTCATTTCGTGAGCCCTGCCACCAGCACGTTCGGCCGATCGCGGTGGAAGGTCGCGGTGCCGGACTGGCTCCTCGACGCGACCTTCGCGATCGCGGCTCTCATCAGCGGTCTGGTGTCGACCGCGTCGGAGACGGTCGGCTCGACTCACTACACCCCGCGCGACGGCTGGGCGTACCTGCTGATCGTGCTCGGCACCCTGCCGCTCGTGCTGCGCTCGCGCGCGCCGATGGCGGTACTGCTCTTCACCGTCACGGCCGTCGTCACGCTGTCGGTGAGCGGCTACAGCGAAGGCGTGTTGCCGGTGTGGGTGCTGCTGATGGCCCTGACCGTCGGCTCGAAGTGCTCGCTGCCGCGGGTCGTCGTGTCGGCCGCGGTGATCGCGGTCGAGCTCGTGATCCTGCTCGCGTTCGCGGGTCACGGCTTCGGCGCCGGCGACTTCGTCGTGCAGATCGCGCTGTTCTCCACTGCGTTCGCGGTCGGATCGAGCATCCAGTCACGTCGGCTGCGGATCGTCGCGCTGGAGCAGCGTTCGGAGGCCCTCGAGGCGAGCCGAGCGGAAGAGGCGCGCCGGGCCGTCGTCGACGAGCGGTTGCGCATCGCGCAGGAGCTCCACGACGTCGTCGCGCACACGATGGGCGTCATCGCGGTGCAGGCCGGGACCGGCGCGCACGTGATCGACAGCGATCCCGTCGAAGCGAAGCGCGCGCTGGAGAACATCGCGGCCACGAGTCGATCGTCGCTCGCCGAGCTGCGGCGCCTGCTCGGCGTGCTGCGCGATCCCGACGGTGAGCGCGTGTACGCGCCGGCACCCGGCCTCGCCGACCTTGACCGCCTCGTCGCCGACGTCGGCGCCGCGGGCCTGCCCGTCGAGCTCGTCGTCGACGGTGAGGCCGACGGCATGGCGCAGGGCGCGGAGCTCGCCGCCTACCGCATCGTGCAGGAGGCGCTGACCAACGCGCTGAAACACGCGGGCCCGGCGCGCGCGACCGTTCGGCTGCACTTCGAACCGGGCGCGTTGCGCATCGAGGTCGCCGACGATGGCAGGGGTGCCGCCGCGGGCGGATTCGCGGCGGGCACCGGCCACGGCCTCGTGGGGATGCGCGAGCGGGTCGCGGTCTACGGCGGCAGCCTGCATGCCGGCCCGCAGCCGGGAGGCGGGTTCCGCGTCTGCGCGTTGCTCCCCTTCGGCGAGGCGGAGGCGTCGTGATCCGCGTTGTCGTCGCCGACGACCAGGCGCTGGTGCGCAGCGGGTTCGCGGTGCTGTTGCGGTCCGCACCCGACATCGAGGTGGTCGGCGAGGCGGGCGACGGCAGCGAGGCGGTCGCGATGGCTGTCGAACACCGGCCCGACGTGATCCTGATGGACATCCGCATGCCCGAGATGGACGGCCTGGAGGCGACCCGGCGCGTGACGACCGATCCGCGCACCGCGGCGACGCGCGTTCTCGTGCTCACCACGTTCGATCTCGACGAGTACGTCTTCGAAGCGCTCCGTTCGGGCGCGAGCGGCTTCCTGTTGAAGGACACCGAACCCGACGAGCTGCTCGCGGGAGTGCGCGTCGTCGCGGCCGGCGACGCACTCCTCGCACCGAAGGTGACGCGCGCACTCATCTCCGAGTTCCTCGATCACGGCGCGAGCGCCAAGCTCGTCCCACATCCCGCGATCGAGACGATCACCGAGCGCGAGACGGAAGTGCTCGCCGCGGTTGCCCGCGGTTTGTCGAACGCCGAGATCGCCGAAGCGCTGTTCATGTCGCACGCGACCGCCAAGACGCACGTGAGCCATCTGCTCACGAAGTTCGACGCACGCGACCACGCGCAACTCGTGATGCTCGCCTACGAGTCCGGTGTCGTCGCCCCGGGGATCGCGTAGGCGGGAAGACAACCGCTCACGCGGAGGTTGCACCGAAAAGCGCCCCGAACAGTGGTTGTCGAGTGCGCAGCGTCTACAGAGAGGAGTGCGGCGATGATGACGTCCACGCTCCACCGTGCCGACTGCGCGAACGAGATCGACGATGCCGAGCTGGGGCGGGTTCTCGGTATGGGTGCCGCGATCGGCATCCCCGTGATCTTCGTCGTGGCCGCGCTGCTCTCGCTGGGTGCCGGGTTCACGACCGCGCTCGCGATCGCCGTGTGGCCCACGCTCGTCGGCGGCCCGTTCGTCGGGGGTTTCGCCGTGCTGATGAAGTTGCAGCACGAGCCTCGTGTCCATGCCGCCGTCATGCCGCTGCCGAGGCCCAACCCGGCGCCGCTCGTCACCGAGCGCCACGCCGCCTGACGGCCGCCGCGCTGCGTCTGCCGTAGCGTTGCGGCCGACCGCGAGGTGGGTAGGGAGGCAGCGATGAACGGAACCGCAACGCCCGGGCCCGAGCCCGAGTCGATCGACGAGCTCGCCGAAGACGCCAAGGAAGACAATCCCGACTCGACCACGAGGCGCGAGACCTTCGAGCTCGACCTCATGGAAGAGGGGCGGTCGAAGGAAGGCGCCGGCGTCGAGCTCGACGACGAGGACGCCGCCGGCGGCTGACCGGCGGCGTGTCTCAGTGGGACGTGGCCGGTGTGCCGGAACGGCGCGCGATCGCGAGCGCGGCGGTCAAGTGCGACAAGTGGGTGAGACCCTGCGGGAAGTTGCCGATCAGCTCGCCCGTTCTCGGGTCGTACTCCTCGGCGAAGAGCCCGAGGTCGTTGCTCGCGGCGACCGCGCGGTCGAAGGCGTCGGTCGCCTCGCCGAGCCGGCCCTGGTGCGCGAGGCACTCCGCGAACCAGAAGGTGCACGCGACGAACGGTGATTCGTCGCCGGAGAGCCCGTCGGGAGAGTTGTAGCGGAGGATCAGGCCGTCCCGCATCAGCTGGTCGCCGATCGCGTCGACCGTGCGCACCATGCGGTCGTCGTCCCATGCGCAGTACTCGATCACGGGGAGCAGGAGCAGCGCGGCATCGAGCCGGCGCGACCCGAAACTCTGCACGAACGTTCCCGTCTTGCGGTTGTAGCCCTTGGTGTCGATCGCCTCGCGCAGCTCCTTGCGTGCCGCGCGCCACCGGCGGGTCGGGATCTTGCGCATGCCGTCCTTGGCGATCTGCAGGCCCCGCTCGATCGCGACCCAGCACATGGCCTTCGATTCCGTGAAGTGGCGCGCCTTCCCCCGCATCTCCCACATGCCCTGGTCGGGTTGGGGCCAGACCTCGACGGCGCGGTCGACGAGGCTCGCGAGGAAGCGCCAGTAGTCGTCGTCGGGGGAGTGGCCGCGCTCGTGCCAGTGCCACGCGAGGTCGAGCAGCTCGCCGTAGACGTCCGACTGCTGCTGGCGCGCGGCCGCGTTCCCGATGCGGACCGGGTGCGAGCCTCGGTAGCCCTCGAGCTCGAGCTCCATTTCCGTGAGGCGGCGCTCACCGCCGACGCCGTACATGATCTGCAGCGACTCCGCCGAGCCGGCCGCGCTGCGCTCGACGAAGCGGCGGAAGCCGTCGGCCTCGCTCGCGGCGCCGATCTCGGTGAGCGAGCGGACGGTGAAGTGCGAGTCGCGGATCCAGCTGAAGCGGTAGTCCCAGTTGCGCCCGCCGCCGATCTCCTCCGGTAGCGACGTGGTCGGCGCCGCCGCGACCGCGCCCGTCGGCGCGTACGTGAGGCCCTTCAACACGATCGCCGAACGGCGCGCGCCTGCGGCCTGCGGCGCGTCGGAGCGGGCGATCAAGCGGGCCCAGTTGCGCCACCACCCGATCGTCTCCTCGACGCGATGGTCGAGCTCGTCGTCGCGGTCGCGTTCGGGGATGTCGAGGTCGATCTCCTCGGGCCGGTACGACGTGAGCGACAACCGCAGCTTCTTGCCGGCCGACACGGTCACGGTGCCCGCGATGTCGTGCTCGGTGCACTCGTCGAGCGGGTGGTCGCACTGCACGAAGAGCGCGTCGTCGCCGCCGATCACCGTGAAGAGGCCGGTGCCGTGGTGGCGCACCCACGGGCGCACCTCGCCGTAGTCGAACCGGGCCGCGACGCCGACCTCGAAGCGCACCCGGCCGCGTGTCACCTCGACGACGCGCAGCAGCTGCTGGCGGGGCTCGAGCCGCCCGCCGCGTCGCATCGTGAAGCAGTCGAGCAGGCGAGCCTCGCCGCCGCGCGTGCGGAACGTCGTCTCCAGAACGAGCGTGTCCTCGACGTACGCGCGGCTCGTGTCGAAGCTGCCGGTCGGGCGGAGCCGGCAAGACCCACCCCGGTCCCAGTCGAGGAGGCGGCCGAAGGTGCTGCCGGCATCGAGGCGGGGCATGCAGCACCAGTCGATGCTCGCGGTGTTCGACACCAACGCGACCGAGTGGCAGTCGGAGATGAAGGCGTAGTCGCCGATGGGCGGATAGCGCGGGTCGTCGTTCACGGTGCAGGGTCTAGTACGGCCGTGTCGTCCGGCGCGGCCGGTGCGCCGTTGCCGTCGCCGTTGCCGTTCGGTTCCGGCGACTCGTCGTCGGCGAAGGGGTCGGTCGCCCACGGACGCGGCCGGGCCGCCGCGAGGTCGCGGCAGGCCTTCCACGCGACCAGCGCCGTCGCGACGGGCAGCGCGAACACGAGGATGCGCAACGTGATGGTCACCGAGTTGATCGAGACGTTGAACCACTGCGCGAAGAGGTCCTGGCCGCCGGCGACGAGCAGCACGATGTAGAAGGTGAGCACCCCGACGCCGATCGCGGTGCGCACGGGACGGTCGCGCGGCCGGTCGAGAAGATGGTGCTCGGCCGTGTCGTGGGTGAAGCGGCGTTCGATGAAGGGCCACGCGTACAGCAACGCGAACGTGATCGTCGGCAACGCGATCGCGGGCCAGAACACCTCGGGAACCCCGTAGCGGCCGGCGTGCAGGTACCACGGCGGGAAGAGCCGGATCGCGCCCTCGGCCCAGCCGAGGTACCAGTCGGGCTGCGCGGCCGTGCTCACCGCCGCCGGCTGGTACGGCCCGTAGAGCCAGATCGGGTTGATCTGCACGAGGCCACCGAGCGCGGCGAGGACCGCGACCACGAGCGCGCCGAGCCCCACCGACTTCACGGCGTAGGTCGGCCAGAGGCGCGAGCCGACGACGTTCGATTCGCGTCGGCCCGGTCCTCGGAACTGCGTGTGCTTCTGGTGCCAGAGGATCGCGAGGTGGACGCTCAGCAGCCCGATGATCGCGAGCGGGATGAGGAGCACGTGCAGGATGTAGAGGCGTCCGATGATCGCGGTGCCGGGGAACTCGCCGTCGAACGCGAAGAACGCGATGTGGGGCCCGACGAACGGGATCGACAGCATGAAGGCGTTCGCGACGCGCAGCCCGGTGCCCGACAGGAGGTCGTCGGGGAGCGAGTAGCCGGCGAAGCCGTTGGCGACCGCGAGCACCAGCAGGGTGACGCCGACGATCCAGTTGATCTCGCGTGGTCGGCGGAAGGCACCGGTGAAGAAGATGCGGCAGAGATGGGCGACGATCGCGGCGATGAACACGAGCGCGGCCCAGTGGTGGATCTGACGCATCACGAGCCCGGCGCGCACGTCGAAGCTCAGGTGGACGACCGACTTGTAGGCCTCCGACATGTGGACGCCGTTCAGCGGCGTGTACTTGCCGTGGTACACGGTGTCGTCGCCGCTGTCGTTGAAGAAGAAGGTGAGGTAGATGCCGGTCGCGACGAGCACGAGGAACGCGTACATCGCGACCTCGCCGAGCATGAACGACCAGTGGTCGGGAAACGCCTTGTTGAGCGCGCGGCGCCCGAAGCGCGAGAGCCCGAGCCGGTCGTCGACCCAGCGGGCGAGCTTCCCGATCACGACGCCGCTCCCGCGGTGACGCGCGACGGCGAGATCCGTTCCAGCTCCCGGAGCCATCCCACGAAGAGCGCGGCGCCACTCGCGACGTAGGCCATGCCACCGCCGGCCCACATCACGACCCCGGCGAGCTGCTGGTTCTGCAGGGCGTGCGCGAACGACCCCGTGGAGTAGAGCGGGTACCAGGTGCCGGTGGAGAGCGTCATGAACGCGCCGAGCATCGTTCCGGGCAGCGACGCGACGAAGATCGCGATCACCGCTGCGGCGCGGCCCGCGCGCCGGCCGGCACCGGAGACCGTCCACCAGAAGAAGAAGCCGGCGAGGAGGAAGCTCGCGTGCTCGGCCGCGTGAACCAGCGGGTGGGTGACCGCGGCGTCGTACAACACCGGGAGGTGCCAGAGCCCGAGCGCGAGCGTCTGCCCGCCGATGCCGAGCGTGATCCACGCGACCACCGGGACGCGCCGCAGCGTGGGGGCGACGACGGAGGTGGCGCGCTCGACGCGCCGCCGCGCGCGTCCGGAGAGCGCGGCGAACAGAACGCGCGGTGCTTCGCCCACCACGAGCAGGGGTGCGACGATCGCGAGGAGCAGCACGTGCTGCACCATGTGGGCGGCGAGGTCGTTCGTCGTCCAGCCGTCGAGCGGGGGTCCGAGCGCGACGGCCATCGTCACGAGCGCGGCGAACCCGGCCGCGGTGGGGCCCGGGCCGATCGATTCGCCCTCGTCGACCGGTTCCGGTGTGCCCGGCTCCGGCGCGCGCAGGCGCGTCAGGCCGATCACGTACCAGACCGCGAGCACCGCGGCCGGCGTGAGCTCGCCGAGGTCACCCACGGCGATGCACGAAGATCACGTAGCTGCCTTCCATCAGGATGAGCGCGAGGTTCGACGCACCGACGAGCAGCCCCAACCCGCCGAGGAACGCGGTGATGCTCGACGCCGAGGCGTCGTCGTCGCCTTCCTCTCGCGCCAGGCGAGCCCGGCGCAGGAGGTCGAGGCACAGAGCCATGCCCGCAACGGTGACGAGTGCCGTCGCGATCGTCGCCGCGTGCAGCGTCCACTCCCATCGAGGGTTGTGGGTCGTGAACTGCACCATCGCGGCCTCGAAGGTGAGGTGCGCGATCCAGGCCGGGATGCCGACGAGCGCGGCGGTCCACGCGACCCGTTCGTGATAGTGGAGGATCGGCCCGGGCAGCGAGTTCGTGCTCATCGCCAGTGCACCGAGAGGATCAGCGACGAGAACACGAAGATCCACACGACGTCGACGAAGTGCCAGTAGAGGCTGTAGACGTCGAGCGTCATGTGGCGGTGGTCGTCGATGCGGCCGCGCCACACCTTCAGCTGCACGACGAGGCTGAAGAGCAGGCCGACGAACACGTGGAGCGCGTGCAGCCCGATGATCGTGTAGTAGACGGACCCGTACGCGCTGTCCTGCCAGCCGAAGTGCAGGGCCTCGAAGTCGAGGATCGTGTGCACCAGGAACGCGGTCCCCATGATCCAGCTGAGCGCCAGCCCGATCTTCACCTGGCGCATGTGGTTCCGCTTGATCGCGGCGTCGACCCAGAAGATCGGCAGGCTGCTGCCGAGCAGCACCACGGTGAAGATCGACGTCTGGAACAGCTCGGGCAGCTCGGTACCGGCCGGCGGCCACTGCTTGGAGCTCGCGCGGAGGAAGAAGTTCGCGGCGAGCAGGACCATGAAGATCATGGCCTCGGTCGCGATCAGCACGACCATCCCCCACCAGGCCTTGTCGTAGCCCGTGCGGCCGGGCTTCGGCGCGGCGACGGGGATCACGGGGAAGTGCTCGGGCGACGCGAACGTCTCCGCCGCGGTCGTCGCGGTCGCGGTCACGGGTGTTCCTCCTCTTCCGTGCGCCAGGCCCAGGTGAGGAGGGCGACGACGCCGACGGCCACGCCGACGGCGCCGACGAGCGCGAACTTCACGAGCAGGCCGACGAAGAGCACCGCGATCCCGAGCGCGAGGCCGAACGGCAGCCACGACTCCTCGGGGATCGGGAACTCGTCGGCCGGGTCCACGCGCGAACCCGCGGTGAGCGCGGTGGAGCGGACGAGCGCGCCCTGCGCGCCGAGCGGGCGGGTCGCGGCGTCGGTTCCCGAGACCGCGACCGGGAGCGGCTTCTGGTCCCAGAGCGGGGTGCGGCTCGCGACGACCGGGATCGCCTCGAAGTTGTAGTCGGGTGGAGGCGACGTCGACGCCCACTCGAGCGTGTCGGCGCCCCACGGATCCGCGCCGGCCCGCTCACCGTGCTTCAGGCTCCAGATCGCGTTGTAGAGCGTCATCAGCGTGCCGGCCGCGAACGCGACCGACGCGATGCTCACGATGAGGTTGAGCGAGCTCCAGCCGAGCCCGGATTGATACGTGTAGACACGCCGCGGCATGCCGAGGAAGCCGAGGATGTGCATCGGGAAGAACGTCACGTTGAACCCGACGAACATCGTCCAGAAGCTGATCTTGCCGAGGCGCTCGCTGAGCATCCGGCCCGTCATCTTCGGGAGCCAGAAGTAGAGGGCACCGAAGATCGGGAACACCACCGCGCCGTTCAGCACGTAGTGGAAGTGCGCGACGACGAAGTAGCTGTCGGTCACCTGCCAGTCGAACGGCAGCACCGCGACCATCACGCCGGTGATTCCGCCGAGCAGGAAGATCAGGAGGAACCCGATTGCGAAGAGCATCGGCGTCTGAAGTCTGACCTTGCCTTTCCACATCGTCGCGATCCACGCGAAGAACTGCACGCCGCTCGGGATCGTGATGAGCAGGCTCACGGCGGAGAAGAACGACAGCGCGAGCGGTGGCATGCCGGTCGCGAACATGTGGTGTACCCACACGCCGAAGCTGATGAATCCGATCGCGACGAGCGCGGTGACGATCCAGAGGTAGCCCGCGAGCGCGCGACGCGAGAAGACGGAGATGATCGTCGACACCATGCCGGTCGCGGGGACGAAGAGGATGTACACCTCCGGATGCCCCCAGAACCAGAACAGGTGTTGGTAGAGCAGCGTGCTCCCGCCCATCGCGGGGTTGAAGAACTGCGTCCCGAAGATGCGGTCGAGCTCGAGCAGTCCGGACGCGACGGTGACCGCGGGTACCGCGAAGATCACCATGAACGAGAACACGAGCATCGACCACACGAAGATGGGCAGGCGGTTGAGCGTCATCCCCGGCGCTCGCATCTTGAAGGTCGTGACGATGAAGTTCACCGCGCCGACCGTCGTGGAGATGCCGACGAACACCACCCCGAGGCCCCAGAAGTCGAGGTTGATGCCGGGCGAGAACGCCTTCGTCGTGAGGGGCGTGTACGCGAACCAGCCGCCGTCGGGCAGCTTCCCGACCACGAAGCTCGAGTAGAGGAACACGCCCGACAGCAGGAAGATCCAGTAGCTGAACGCGTTCAGGCGCGGGAAGGCCATGTCTCGGCTGCCGATCTGCATCGGCAGGAGGTAGTTGCCGAACCCGGCGAGCACCGGCGTGTTGAAGAGGAAGATCATCGACGTGCCGTGCATCGTGAAGAACTCGTTGTACTGCTGCGCGCTGAGCACGTGCGCGTTCGGCTCCGCGAGCTGGGCGCGCATGAACAGCGCGAGCAGCCCCGCGCTGAAGAAGAAGAAGAACGCGGTGACGATGTAGCGGATCCCGATGCGCTTGTGGTCGACGGTCGTGAAGAAGCCGGGGACGCCGGGCGCGTCCTCCCAGGCGGCGTCGACGTTCTCTTCGGTGAGCGGCAGGGCCGCGCGGATCGTCGTCATCTACCTGAGGCTCTCGAGGTACGCCACGATCGCCCGCGTCTGCGCGGCCGAGAGCGGGATCTTGGGCATGAGCACACCGGGCTTCTGCGAGGGCGCGTCGGTGATCCAGCGCGCGAGATCGGCCGGGTCGTTCACGAGCGCGCCGGCCCCGAGCGTGGGGCGCGCGCCGATGTCGGTGAGCGCGGGACCGAGGGTTCCCTGCGCCTGGGTTCCGGCGATCGTGTGGCAGCCGGCGCACGCCTGCGCGTTGAACGCGGTCTGGCCCTCGTCGGCGAGCTCGGAGGCGGGTTCCACCGGTGGCTTGCTCGTGTTGCGCGAGCCAGCGTTCGAAGTCGCCCGCCGACTGCACGACCACGACGAATCCCATGTGCGCGTGTTGGATGCCGCAGTACTCCGCGCACTCGCCCTGGTAGGTGCCGGGGGTGTGCGCGGAGAAGCGCAGCACGTTGTCCTGCCCCGGGATCGTGTCCATCTTCCCGGCGAGCTGCGGCACCCAGAAGCTGTGGATCACGTTGTCGGAGGTGAGGTGCACCTCGATCGCGCGGTCGGCGGGGATGTGGATGTCGTTCGCGGTGTCGAAGTGGATCGACGGGTACGACACCGCCCACCACCACCGCTTGCCCACGACGTCGATGCGCAGCGCGTTCGGTTCGGGCTTGCGCAGGGCGTCGGTGGTGCGCACGGTGACGACGGCAAGCACCATGAGAATCACGAGCGGAACCACGACACCGCCCCAGGTGATCATCCGGTCGTCGAAGTGGTGGCTCGCGGGCGCGTCGGTGTCGGCGGGCTCCAGCGATCGCCGGCCCCGCAGGATGGCGTAGACGATGAACCCGCCGACCACGACGTACACGCCCGATGCGAGCGCGAACATCAACCACCACACGCCCGCGATGTGGCTCGCCTCGGTTCCCTTCGCGTCGAGCATCGACGGCGAGTGCTTCGAGCCGCAACCCGCGAGCGCGATCGTCGCGAGGGCGGCCACCGCCCCGGCGCGGGTGATCGAGTGTGCGCGCGAGCGGGCCCGGCTCATTGCATGTTCCACGTCGCCGGGCCGACGGGAGCAGAGAAGTCGCCCGCGGCCCGGACGATGCCGTCGGCGTCGATCGTCAGCGGCAGTTGCGGGAGCGCGACGGTGGCCGGCCCCGACGTCGGGCGCGCGCCGTGCAGGACGTCGAACGTCGACTGGTGGCACGGGCACAGCAACGTGTGGATCGATGCCTCGTAGAGACCGACCGGGCAGCCCGCGTGGGTGCAGATCTTCGAGAAGGCGACCAACCCCTGCGGCGCCCAGCCGCTTCCACCGCGCGGGCCCGACAAGAGGTCGGGGTCGATGCGCATGAGCAGGGCGGGGCCGTCGGCGGTGTCGAGGTGACCTTCGGGAAAGACGGTCACCAGCCCGTCGGCGGGCACTTCCGACGCGCGGATCGGGCTGCCGTCGTCGGCCACGAGGCGCAGGCCCTTCCGCCAGGGTGTGTGGAGCAGCGCGTTGCCGGGTCGGGGCCCGAGCGACCGGATCGGGAAGGCGAGCGCCACCGCGATCGCTCCGACGGCCGCGCTCAGCGCGCCGAGGATGAACGGCCGCCGCTCGATCACGCCCCCACGTTCGAAGTCATCCGCGAACTCCTCGCGGTCTTCGGCGCTCGTCGCGAGCGGGTGCCGTTCTTCGCTGCGGGGCGTCGAAGGCAGCAGGTGCTGCGCCCACAGCACGAACCCGGCGCCCAGGAGTCCGAACGCCCCCGCGAGCAACCCGCCCTCGGCCTGCGGCTGGCCGCCGTTCCAGTACACGACCGCGAGCGCGAGCGCGCACGCCGCGCTCGCGAGGAAGCACAGCGCCACGGTGCGGGCCGCGATCGCCGCCCGGCGCCCGTGGTCGGCGACCTCGGTCGCCGCGTCCGGTTCGGAAGGTCGGGCGGGCTCGCCCGCTTCGGTGCTGCTCATGTGCGCGTCCCGATCACGCGGATCGCCACGAGGAGCGCACCGAGCCCGATCACGATTCCCACGGCGCCCTCGGCGAGCGGGCCCGCGTGCGACAGGCCGTTGCCACCGCGGTCGTCGGGATGGTCGAGCGCCTCGACGTAGGCGACGACGTCGGCGAGCTGCTCGTCGTCGAGCGCCGACTCGCCGAAGCGGGGCATGGGCTCGGGCCCGGTGCGGACGGCTTCGGCGATCTGCGTCGGTGTCGCCGGCTTCAGCGACGGCGCCTCGCGTTTGGTGAGCGCGCCGCCGGTGCCGTCCCACGAGTGGCAGGCCGCGCAGTTCAGGCGGTACAGCTCACCGCCGGCGGCGACGTCGGCACCTTTCGTCGAGATGTGGGGGATCGGCGGCCCGCCACCGGTGAGCTTCGCGACGTACGCCACGAGCGCGTGCTCGACGGCCGGCGGGTACTTCGGGGGCCGGCGGTCGATGCGCGGTCCCCGGTGTCCGGGCGGCAGCGGCATGCGCCCGGTCGACACCCAGTAGTCGATGGTCGCGGCGCCGACGCCCATGAGCGACGGGCCCGCGGCGGTGCCCTGCCCGCGCGCGCCGTGGCAGACCGCGCAGTCGGCGAGGAACACGCTGCGGATCTCGCTCGTCGAGGGGACGGCCGCGCTCGCGTGCGGCTGGTGCGACAGGAAGAAGACGGCGGCACCGACCACGACACACGGTCCGAGCACCAGCAGCACGTCACGTAGCCGCCTACCGGATTCGGGCCGCGCGCTGGCGGCGGTGTGATGAAGCATCCGCCCTCCGTGGTACTGACTGACGACCCCGTCGGTTCTTTCCCGACTTGTCGCGCCGCGAAACAACGGCTTCCCGGGAGGGTCGGGCGTCGTTCAGTCGCGCACCTCGGTGATCACCGTGTCGGCGAAGCGGTTGATCGCGTCGACCTTGGCCGCGAGCGGTTCGGTGTCGGGTTCCATCTGATACGCCCAGCGGAAGCCGACGATGGCGTGGGTCACGCCCCGGTCCTCGAGTCTGCGCACGCCGTCGGGCGAGTACGCCTCGAGGGAGATGACGTGCACCTCGAACGGCTCGTCGGTGCGCCCGTGCTCGCTGCGCAGCGCGTTCAGGCGGTCGAGCAGGCGCGGGAGCTCGCCCAGATCCCCGCCTGCGTGCATCCAACCGTCGCCGGCCCGGGCCGCGCGGCGCAGCGCCGCGTCGCTGTGGCCGCCGACGAGGATCGGCAGCGGCGCCGTCGGCACCGGACTGATCTTGATGGAGGGCACGTCGAAGATCTCGCCGTGGTACTCGAAGTACCCGCCTGCGCAGAGTCCGCGGACGATGTCGATGCACTCGTCCATCCGCTTGCCCCGTCGTTCCCACGGGACGTCGCAGATGGCGAAGTCGTCCGGCCAGGGGCTCACCCCGACGCCGAAGCCGAACCGGTTGCCCGACAGCGCGGCGACGCTCGCCGCCTGCTTGGCCACGAGAACCGGATGGCGGATCGGGAGCTTGACGACGAAGGTGTCGAACCGGATCCGCTCCGTCACCGCGGCCAGGGTCCCCGCGAGGACGAACGGGTCGATGAAGGGCTTGTCCTCGAGGAACTCGCGGCGACCGTCGGGGGTGTACGGGTAGGTGGAGTCCGACGTCTCGGGGTAGCAGATGCTGTCGGGGATCACGAAGCCGTCGAACCCGGCGGTTTCGGCGGCCTGCGCGAGCGGCGCGTAGAAGGACGGATCGGTCATCGATTCGGCGTACGAGAAGCGCATGAGGAGCGAAAGCGTACCGACGGGCGTCTTCGCGGCGGGCGAGGGGCGAGATCGCGGTGCAGGCCGCGCCGAGAACAGCCGATCATCAGGTTGATGCGCGGACGGAGGCTCACGGGCGTGGCGATCGCGGCGGCCGTGCTGTCGATCGCGCCGGTCGTTGCCCCGCCGGCGGTCGCGGCCGGGAATCTCGCCGTCGGTTCCCTCCCGGCGGCTCCGGCCTTTCGACCGCCGTGGGCCACGAGCGTGCGCGACGAGGACGCCCCCGACCCTGACATCGTGCGGTTCGGCGACCGGTTCTATGCATATACGACCGGGACGACGTGGGGGAATCACATCGGGATCCTCGTCTCCTCCCGGCCCGATTCCGGATGGAACACGGTGACCGGTACCGCGTCCGGGTCGTCGGCGTTCCCCGCAATCGGACCCGCGCGATCGGTGCGGCCGTGGCAGGTCAACAACACCCAGCACGCGCCCGGTGTCTTCGCGATCGGCGGCCGGTACGTCATGTACTACACGGCCCGGACGACGTCGGGGCACGGCGGCCATTACTGCCTGTCGATCGCGACCGCGACCCGGCCCGAGGGCCCCTTCACCGACGCGACGAGCGGGCCGTGGCTGTGCCGCGACGCCGACGGCGGCGCGATCGATCCGGCCCCCTTCGTCGACGCGTCCGGGGACCCGTGGCTCGTGTTCAAGACGTACGACGACGTGAACACCACCGCGCAGCCGGCGAAGATCCTCGCCGTCCCGCTCAGCTCCGATGGTCTGCACACCGCGGGCGCGACGCGTGTTCTCATCGCGCAGAATCAGATGTCGAGCCCGTTCGAGACGGTCGAGAACCCGCAGATGACGCGGGTCGGCGACCAGTACGTGCTCGTGTTCTCGCGCGGTCTCTACACGTCGAGCGCGTACCGGCAGGGCGACGCGACGTGCGATGGCCCCGGCGGCCCCTGTCGCGAAATGACGTCGTCGCTCGTCACGTCCTACGGCGCGGTCATCGGTCCGGGTGGAGGGACGACGTTCACCGACGCGAGCGGACAGTGGTGGCTCGCGTACGGCGGTTGGAACGCGCCGTGTCACGCGTACAACGGCACCGCGTGCGCGCGCCGTCTCTATATCGCGCCGCTCACCGCGCGTGCACCGATCCACTGCGACGCGGTGACGAACGCGGATGGCTATCGCATGGTCGCGTCCGACGGTGGCGTGTTCGGGTTCGGCAACGAACCGTTCTGTGGGAGCACGGGTGGGATCGCGTTGCACCAACCGATCGTCGGCATCGCGCCCACGCCTGACCGCGGTGGCTACTGGCTCGCCGCGTCGGACGGTGGTGTCTTCGCGTTCGGTGACGCGCGCTTCTACGGATCGACGGGTGCGCAGCATCTCAACCAGCCGGTCGTCGCCATCGTCGCGACACCGACCGGTCACGGCTACTGGTTCGTGGCGCGCGACGGCGGGGTGTTCCCGTTCGGTGACGCGCGCTTCTACGGGTCGACGGGGAGCATCCGTCTCGCGCGTCCGATCGTGGGCATGGCCGCAACGCCGAGCGGGCACGGGTACTGGCTGGTCGCGTCCGATGGTGGTGTGTTCGCGTTCGGTGACGCGCGCTTCTCCGGGTCGACGGGTGCGTTGCGTCTGAACCGTCCGATCGTGGGTATGGCCGCAACGCCGAGCGGGCACGGGTACTGGTTCGTCGCGTCCGACGGTGGTGTGTTCGCGTTCGGTGACGCCGCGTTCCACGGCTCCACCGGCGCGTTGCGTCTGAACCGTCCGATCGTGGGTATGGCCGCAACGCCGAGCGGGCACGGGTACTGGTTCGTCGCGTCCGACGGTGGTGTGTTCGCGTTCGGTGACGCCGCGTTCCACGGCTCCACGGGCGCGCTGCGACTCACGCGTCCGATCGTCGGCGTCGCCGCGTAGCCGGATCCGCGGCCTCCGCTCTGAATCCGCGCTCTCGCGCGCTGCGTGATAATCGGTGACCAGGTCTCCGGGTCGTGGTGCCACGTGCAGTGGTCGCCGTCGAGAATCGGTAACCGGTCCGTAACGGCGCGTCCCGGGCACGGGAAGGGTGCTCGCGGGCAACCGCTCGGCGCGGCCGGAAGGGAGGAATTCCCGAGCTACCAACAGATTTGGTGGTCCTTCCGACTCTTTTCGCGCGCGCAGCCGGGAAATTGCTGACTTGGCCATTGTCACGTTGCGTGGTTTTCTGTTACGTTGCGTGCGGGCATTGCGACTGGGAAGGGCGGGGAATGGTCACGCTACGTAACGAGTCCTTCGGGCGCGACTGCGCGCGAGGAGTGAGGGCATGAAGTTCAAGTCCTCCTCCAAGCAGCCGCGGCACGCGTCGTCCGCATCCGCGGCCGCGACGTCCGCGTCCGCGTGTCGACGATTCCTTGCTTCCCGGCACCGATCCCGCGCTCAACGGCCACGGCAACGGGAACGGCAACGGGAACGGAACGGGAACGGCAACGGGAACGGCAACGGGAACGGCCACGCGATCACGCCAACGGTTCGGCGCGACTCGGTGATCTGCTCGTTGCACGCAAGGTCGTCTCGCTCGCCGACGTCGAGCGCGCGCTCGCGACGCAGTCGACGTCGGGGAAGCGACTCGGCGAAGCGCTCGTCGATCTCCGCGCCCTCGACGAGCGGGCGCTCGTCGAGGTACTCGCGCAGCAACTCGACTTCGGTGTCGCGGATCTCCGGCGCGACCGACCCGAACCCGAAGCGCTCGGCGCGCTCCCCGAAGCGAGTGCGCGCTCGCTCGGCGCGATCGCGCTCCACCGTCGCGACGGTGCGCTCGAGATCGCGGTCGCCGACCCCGATCGTCCCGGGCTCGCGCAGGAGCTCGCGCGCGTCACGGGTGGTCCGGTCCGGCTCCTCCTCGCGCCTGAATCCGAGGTGCGCCGCGCGATCGACCAGAGCTACCGCGCGCTCGCCGGCGTCGAGCGTCACATCCGCGAGTTCGAGCTCACCAGCGCCGTGACGCGCATCGAGAACGCGAACGCGTTGCAGCAAGCAGTCGACGGGCAGGCGCCCGTGGTGCAGGTCGTGAACCTCGTCGTCACGCAGGCACTGCGCGACCGCGCGTCCGACGTGCACATCGAACCGATGGGCGACCAGGTGCGGGTGCGGATGCGCATCGACGGCGCGCTGCACGACGTGCTCACGCTCCCGCCCGACATCGGCCCCGCGATCGTGAGCCGCATCAAGGTCATGTCGGGGATGAACATCGTCGAGCGCCGCCGCGCGCAGGACGGTCAGTTCGAGACATCGGTCGACGGGCGCGCCCTCGACGTGCGCGTCTCCACGACTCCCGTGATCCACGGCGAGAAGACGGTGCTGCGTCTCCTCGACAAGAGCCGCTCGCTCTACAAGATGAACGAGCTCGGCATGCCCGACTACACGAACGGCTCGTTCTCGGAGCTGCTGCGGTCGCCGTTCGGGATGGTGATCTGCGCCGGCCCGACCGGGAGCGGCAAGACGACCACCCTCTACGCCACGCTCGCGGAGATCAACACGACCGAGCGCAACATCATGACGGTGGAGGACCCGGTCGAGTACGTGCTCCCGACGGTCAACCAGATCCAGATCAACGAGTCGGCCGACATCACCTTCGCCGGCGGGCTCAAGTCGATCCTGCGCCAGGACCCCGACATCATCCTCGTCGGCGAGATCCGCGACGTCGAGACCGCGCGCATCGCGGTGCAGTCGGCGCTCACCGGTCACTTCGTCCTCTCGTCGATCCACGCGACCGACGCCGCATCGGCCGTCCACCGCTTCCTCGACATGGGTATCGAGCCCTTCCTGATCGCCCCCTCGGTGCTCGCGGTCGTCGGTCAACGATTGGTGCGGCGCATCTGCCGCGAGTGCCGGGCCCCCTACCGGCCGCCGGCCGACGAGATCGCGTTCTACGAATCGATCGGGGGTCGGGAGAAGGACGAGTTCTGGCACGGCGAGGGCTGCAACTTCTGTTCGGGTACCGGCTTCCAGGAGCGCATCGGCGTCTACGAGGTGCTGCGGATGTCGGACGCGATGCGGGAGCTCATCGTCGACCAGCCCGCCTACTCCTCGGTGCGTGAGCTCGCGATCGCCGAAGGCATGCGCCCGCTGCGCGACGAGGCCCTGCGGCTCGTGGCCGAGGACGTCACGACCATCCCCGAGATCCTCCGCAGCGTGTACCCGCTCTAGGAGCACCGATGACCACGCGACGACTTCTCGACCGGTCGGGCTTCTGGCTCCGGCTCGTCGACCGACACCGCACACCACGCCGGTACGGACGCGGTACAGCCGGCCGAGCCCCGTTCAATCCTGGCGGGAGTGGTAGGGGCTCGAGCCGGCTGATTCCGATTCCCGTTGTACCGCTCACCATTCCCGTTCGCAACCCTGCTGCTCGAGGGAGCACGTCATGACGAAGTTCAAGTACGCCGCGATCGACGTGCACGGGCAGTCGATCACCGGGCTGCTCGAAGCGGATCACCCCAACGACGTGCGCGCCCAGCTGGCCGAGCAGGGCGTCTACGCCCGCGAGGTCAAGGAGCGGCCGAGCCTGCTCAACATCGAGCTCACGAAGAAGCGGGTCCCGCGCGTCGAGATCATGAACTTCTCGCGCCAGCTCGCCGCCTTCGTGCGGGCGGGCATCCCGATCATCGATGCCATCGACACGCTGCGTATGGACATGAAGAACGAGCGCCTGCGCAAGGTGCTCGGCGACATCGGCGAGTCGCTCCGCTCCGGGGAGACCCTCTCGAACGCAGTGGCCGCGCACGGCGACGTGTTCCCGGGCTTCTACATCACGATCCTGCGCTCGGCCGAGCTCACCGGTCATGTCGACACCGTGCTCGACCAGCTCGCGAGCTACATCGAGCGCGACGAGAGCGCCCGGCGCAAGATCAAGTCGGCCCTCACCTATCCGGCCGTCATCATGTTCATGGCGATCGTGTCGGTGGTCGTGATCGTGACGATCGCGCTGCCCCGCTTCCGAGGCTTCTTCAACGACCTCGACGCGAAGCTGCCGCTGCCGACCCGCATCCTCCTCGGCCTCACCGACTTCCTGTCGAACTTCTGGTGGGCGCTCGCGGGCGGGACCTTCCTCATCTTCCTCACGCTGTTCCTCTTCGTCCGCACCACCCGCGGCCGGCGGGCGAGGGACTCGTTCCTGCTGCGGGCACCGGTGTTCGGTGACCTCGTGCGCTTCACCCTGATCGAGCGCTTCTGCCGGATCCTCGCGTCGCTCGTGAAGGCCGGCGTGCAGATCCCGGAGGCGATGATCGTCGCGACGGGAGCGACGAACAACGTCATCTACGTGCAGGCGCTCAGCGGTGCCCGCGAGGCGATGATCCGCGGCGAAGGCATGTCGGAGCCGATCACCGCGACCGGCCTCTTCCCGGGGGGCGTGTGCCAGATGATCAAGGTCGGCGAGGACACCGGGACGCTCGACAACCAGCTCGACACTGCGGCCGACTTCTACGGCAAGGAAGTCGAATACAAGCTCGAGCGCCTCATCGCGCTCTTCGAGCCGCTCGTGATCGTGCTCGTGGGCGTCATCGTCGGTTTCGTCGCCATCGCACTGGTCTCCGCGCTCTACGGGATCTTCAACCAGGTGAAGCTGTCGTGAACCCCAAGCGTGGCGAGGCCGGCTACACGCTGAGCGAGGTGTTGATCGCAGTCGTGATCCTCGCGGTCGCGATCACCACGATCGTCGGCGCGATGGGTTCGTCGATCTTCTCGTCGCGCGTGCACCGCGACATCGTCACCTCCGACGCCGTCGTGCGCGCGTATGCCGAGCAGCTCAATGCCGCGGCCTACGTGCCGTGCGCGAACACCACCACCGCGCCCTACCCGGCGATGGCGGGTGCACCGACCGGCTTCACCGGCTCGGTGATCGCGGTGAAGTACTGGGACGGCGCCCCGACCAATGCCGCGAACTACGTGACGACCTGCCCCGCAGCCGGCGACCAGGGCCTGCAGCTGGTGTCGATCCGGGCCCAGCGCGCCGGCGGCGCCGGCTTCCAGACGATGCAGTTCGTGAAGCGGCAGCCATGAGGCGCCACGGCGAGGAAGGCCTCACCCTCACGGAGCTCCTCATCGCGACGATCGTGACCGCGATCATCATCGTCCCGATCAGCGGTGCGATCTGGACCGGTCTGCACACGAGCGCGCTCACGCAGAGCCGGATCCGCCAGACGGTCGGTGCGAACCTGCTGTCGTCGTACTTCGGCCCCGACGTGCAGAACACGGTGCGCGTGCAGACCAACGCGACGGAAGCCGCGGGCAACTGCGGGGCGTCGGCCCGAACGGTCGGCCTTTTGCTCACGACCGTTGACGGACCCGGTGGGGCGTCCGTGTCGTACTGGGTCGGCAGCGGCGCGAACGCCGACGTCCTCTACCGCCGGACGTGCAACGCGGGCGTGGCGTCCGGCCCCATCTCGCTGCTGCACCTCGTCGCGCCGGTGTCGGGCTCGCTCCCGAACCCGGTGACCTTCGCCTGCGCGCCCGACTGCGGCGACGCGACCTGGCGCTCGATCACGATCACCGCGGTGCAATCGGACCCGCTCAACGTCAACGCCGGCCAGTACACGACCACCGTGTCGGCGGCCAGGAGAGTGAGCTGATGTCGAAGCATCGGGCGGGCCGCCTCTACGCGCGGCGGGACGAAGAGGGCTTCGCGCTGCCGCTCGCGCTCGCGTTCCTCGTGCTCTGCACGCTCATCACCACGATCATCCTCGACTACACGAGCACCGGCGAGATCATGAGTGGCCGGCTCGCAACCCAGCGCAACGACACCTACGCGACCTCGAGCGGCATCGACTCCGTGATCCGCTGGTTGCAGGACAACACCGCGTCAGGGTCGAGCAGCGACGCGCAGTGCAACGGGTCGAACTCCTTCTTCACCGTCACCGGGGTGAACGGCGAGACCGTCAACATCGCGTGCACCGCGTACCCGGGTACCGGCGTCGGCAGCCTGCCCACGACGGCGCCGAACTTCGCGATCCTCACCCTTGCCCCGTACCACAACGGTCCGGCCCCCACGAGCGGCTGCAACAACACGTACAACGAGCTCGGCATCGTGCAGGTGCAGCACTCGAAGCTGCTCCAGGTGAAGGGCAACGTCTACGTCAACTCCGACGCCGACTCCGACATCTGGTCGGGCGGGTGCCCGCAGCTCACGACCGCGCAGCACATCCAGGTCATCGGTGGCGACGTGCTACAGCGCGAGTCGGAGCATGACATCGACGCCTGCCCGAACAAGCACAACCACGTGAGCGACTGCGGTGGCGCGAACAACAACACCTACCTGCCGAGCCCCCTCTCCGCGGCCGACGCGGTTGCGCTCGCCGACCCAGGTCTTGCCGCGAACGACCCGACCGGGATCTGGGCGCCCGACATCTCCTCGCCGCCGGCCGCGGGCACGATCCGCGACGCGAACAACAACGCGATCACGAGCTGCCCGGCCGCCGATCCCGGGACCGGCTACCGCCTCGTGAAGTTCACGCCCGGCACGTTCAGCGACGCGACGGTGCTGAACGGCTTCATGAACGGGACGTGCTCGAACGCGGTCTTCTCCTTCCAGAAGGGCGACTACTACTTCAACTTCACCAACGCGGGAACCGGCACCGCGCACGAATGGACCATCAACGACAGCACGACGCGCATCGTGGGCGGCAAGCCCTTCGCGGGGCCGTCGGTCGGTGCGGAGACCCGTTCGGAGACCTGGAAGCCGACCGTGTCGGCGAGCGCGGCGAGCGGTTCGGGGACTTCGCAGTTCGCGACGCCGAACAACGCGTTCGCGATCGACCTGAACCCCACGACTGCGACGGTCGCGAACGGCGGCACGTCGTCGCTCACGCTCTCGTCGTTCGTGAACAGCGCGGGATCGAGCATTCCCGCCGACGCGCAGATCAACTCGGTGCGACTGCGGGTCGCGCACGCCGAGGGCAACCCGTCGCTGCTGAAGGCGCCGACGATCACGATCACGCCGGCGTCGGGCTCGGCCTGTACCGCGGTGCCGGTCACGCCGCGGAGCGACCTGAGCGAGGATGCGTTCCCGAGCTACGACGTCACGAACTGTCTGAACGACGTCTCGAAGATGAACGGGAACACGAGTCTCAAGTACTCCGTGTCGCACTGCACCGGCACCACCGGCGGCTGCACGACCGCGGCGACGACCGACTCGGTCGACGGGATCTGGCTCGACATCACCTACACGACCCCCGGTCGCCAGGCGTGGAACCCCAACGACCCGAGCTCGATCACCGCGGCGGCACCGTCGGTGCCGGGTGCCTGCCTGCACGAGGGCGACAGCGGCTGGAACACCGGCGACGGCGTGCAGTTCGTGTTCGGGGGCGACAGCCGGGTGAACCTGAAGAGCGGCAAGTTCGAGCTCTGCAACATGCCGAGCAGCTCGCACCAGGAGATCGTGGTCTACGGCCTGCGGTCGGGCGCCGCCGGTCAGGTCGCGGTGTCGTGGAACCCGACGTCGGCAACGAACGGGGCGAGCGGCTTCGCGAACCCGAACAATGCGCTGGTGCTCGACAACGTGTCTGCGTCGGCGGCGCTCTCGTCGAGCGTGACGAGCCGCTCGATCACGCTGAACCAGTTCTCGCCGTCGACGTGGCCGATCCCGCTCGCGAGCGAGATCCCGGCCGGTTCCACCATCAACGCGGTGACGCTCGCGGTGACGCACAGCGAGTCGAGCACGAGCCAGACGAACAACCCGCAGGTGGTCGTGACCTCGGGCACCACCACGTGCCCGACCGCGACGCTGGCCGAGCACACGAATCTCACGGCGACCGGAGCAGACAACGTCGACCTCACGAGCTGCCTGAACACGCCGGCGCTGCTCAATGCGGGAGTGAACGCGCAGTTCACGGCCCGGCGCAGCTCGAGCAGCCCGACCGAGAACCTCGACGGCATGCAGTTGAAGATCACGTACACGCCGCCGCCGTCGGGGGGCGGACCGCTCGCCGCCTCGACCGGCTGCATCACGCAGACGCCGTACTACAGCCCGCAGGACCACTCGCCCGCGTACAACGGGGCGTGCGCGCTGCTGCGGGTGTCCGACAACAACAACGGCGGCTCGTTCCCCCGGGTGATGACCCTCTGGGGAACCGTCTACGCGCCGTCGGCCGCGCTCGACGTGCCGGTCGATGTCATGACGGTGCCGGTGTTCAACCGCGGCGTCGTCGCCCGAATGCTCATGCTCGGCTACAACATCGAGAACAACGCGGTCGTGCCGATCACGACGACACCGCTGGCCGGCGTGATCGCGACGAACCGGCACATGGTGCTCACCGCGACGATCCCCGGCAAGACGACGCGGGTGCAGGCCGACGTCGAGTTCTGCGACACCGACGGGACGAGCTGCAGCGGCGATCCCGACGTCACCGGCGGCACGCACATCTGGTCGTGGAAGGTCATCCGCTGAGCCGCTGACGCGAGCCCGAAGCTGACGCGCCCCGGAGCGGGACGCGTGTGTCAGACCGGCGCCGCGGTGCGGGCGTCGGTCGGCGCGCGTGCGCGCCGAGATCGCGATCGCGCCCGGTTTCATTGAGTTTTTGGCACATTCCTGGTTGACACAGAACGTGGCGGTTCACTACTGTGAGTGGTGGCGGGAGAGGGAGGCGTCGACCTCCGGGCGAGTTGCATCGGTCACCGGTGCCCGGAGCGAGCCAGTGGTGAGACCGGCCCCGTTCGCCTCGACGACGGCACGCGCGACGCGCGTACCGGGAAGGTGGGCGGCATGGCTGGGGAGAAGCGGGAGCGACGGTTCCCGGAACGCGAATTCCGCGTGTGCATTCCCAACTCGCGTCGTGCTCACACTCGAGTGAAGGGGATGCGGTTGGTGGGATCGACGTGAATCGAGGCCCGACGAGGGCCCGGGTCACACGGCAATGGCCGAGCGATCGGCTCCTGCTGCATCCATCGAACAGCACGGTCGGACTTGCGCAATTCCACGGAAGGGAACCACTGAAATGATTCAGCGATCCATGGCAAAGAAGCGCTCGGGGGAGGGTGGATTCACCCTCGTCGAGCTCCTCATCGTCATCGTCATCCTGGGCATCCTGGCCGCGATCGTCGTCCTGGCGATCGGCGGGCTGAAGGGCTCGAGCCAGACGGCGGCGTGCAGTGCCGAGGCCAAGACGCTCGAGACGGCGGAAGACGCCTACTTCGCGAGCGCGGGCGCCAGCACGACGTACGCGGCGGGCAACCAGCTCTACCTGGGCGCCGGCAATGCGGCGAACCTGGTGAAGTCGGACCCGACGCCGCACTTCACGGTGGCGGCGGTGGCCGGTCCCCCGGTCGGCTACACCATCACCGGCGTCGGCACCTGCGCCGGGACCAACATCTCATACCCCTGATCCCCGGGCCGGGATCGAAGGTCTGAGACCCCCTGCTGCGGGGCCCGGGAAACCGGGCCCCGCAGCGCGTCCTGCGGAGGTTCCCCTCATGGTTCCGTCCCCCGCCCGGCGCCGCCGCCAGCCCCGCCGCCTCGCCGCCGGCCTCGTGCGCGTTGCGCTGCTCGTCCCGCTGCTGGCGGCCTTCGGCGGCTGCGGCGGCCGTCCGGCGGCCGCGCCCGCGGCGACGACCTCGACGACCCGGGGGAGCGCGCGGCCTCCGGCGCCGCCGCCCACCCAGACGCTGAACCTGCCCGCGGTGAACGCCGCCCAGTTCGCCGCCTGCGAATCCGACTTCCGCACGATCGCGGCGGCCGAGGAGAGCTGGGCGCTCGTCAACGGCTCCTTCGCCACCCTCGACCAGCTCGTCGCCGGCCAGTATCTGCGGGACCCGTCCCGGTTCTACACGAGCATCCGGATCGGCACGCCGCCCGGTGGATACACCCTGGTCGCGGCGCCCGACGGGCCCTGCGCGACGCTGCCGGTGGCCGGGTCGTAGGCGGCCTCGCGGGCCCTCCCCGGGGCAAGAAGAGGGCCCCGCCCGGACGGATCCGGACGGGGCCCTCGGGAACGGGTCGGGGGCGTTCAGGCCGGTCGCCCGGCGACCCGCAGCTTCGGGGCCCGGGCGACGTCGCCGGGGAAGAGGCTCTGGCCGACGGCGTCCTCGTAGTCGACCGCCCCGGCGAGGACGAGCTCGGAGAGCGACTGCTCGAGCGACTGCATCCCGTGCTTGGACCCTCCCGTGGTGATGAGGTTCCGCAGCTGGCTGCTCTTGCCCTCCCTGATGAGGTTCCGCACCGCGAAGGTGCCGGTCAGGACCTCGAAGGCCGCCACGCGACCGCCGCCGAGGCGGGGCAGGAGCCGCTGGGAGACGATCCCCGTGAGCGACCCGGCCAGCTGCACCCGGATCTGGGACTGCTTGTCGCCCGGGAAAACGTCGACGATCCGGTCGATGGCCTGGCCGGCGTCGTTGGTGTGCAGCGTCGCGAAGACGAGGTGTCCGGTCTCGGCGATCGTGAGCGCCGTCTGGATGGTCTCGGGGTCGCGCATCTCGCCGACGAGGAGCACGTCGGGGTCCTCACGCAGTGCGGAGCGGAGGGCCCGGGCGAAGGAGTCGGTGTCCATCCCGATCTCCCGCTGGCTCACCGCCGCCGCCTTGTGCCGGTGGACGTACTCGATCGGGTCCTCGATCGTGATGATGTGGCAGCGCCGCCCGGCGTTGATCGCGTCGATCATCGCCGCGAGCGTGGTCGACTTGCCCGCCCCCGTCGGCCCGGTGACGAGCACCAGGCCCTGCGGGAGCTGGACCCAGCTGCGCAGCACCCCGGGCAGGCCGAGGTCGTCGAAGCCGGGGATCTCGTAGGGGATGAGCCGCAGCGAGAGGGCGACCGAGCCGCGCTGGTGGTAGGCGTTGGCCCGGAACCGGGCCTTGCCTTCCCAGTTGAACGAGAAGTCGATCTCCCGCTCGGCGACGAAGGCGTCCCACAGCTCGCCCGCGAGCACCCCGCGGACCGTCCGGCTCGTGTCCTCCGGACGCATTGGTTGTTCCTCGAGGGGCACGATCACGCCGTCGTGCCGCATCAGCGGCGGCGCCCCCGCAACGATGAGGATGTCGGTCCCACGACGGTCCCACAGCGTGGTCAGGTACCCGTCGATCAATGCAGTGTTTACCTCAGCCATGCGCTGAGAGTAGTGGAGTAATTACGAATTGTGAATGTCCGAGCCTTGAGTTTTCACGTCCCGCGCGTGATTTCGGCCATACGCCCGTGGTTTTGACCACACAACGTGACTTCTTACGCTCCGTTGTCGATTGACACTTAGAGTGATAACCCGTACGCTGCGTGGTGGCGGGAGTGGGAGGCATCGACCTCCGGGCGTTCTCTACGGTCACCATCAGCCCGGGGCGAGCCAATGGTGAGACCGACCCATTCGCTTTACGGGGCCCATCCGTGGGCCCTTCCTTCGGGAGGCGAGTGGTATGGCGGGTTCTCACGGTGGTCGTGTCGGTGCCGGTGTCTCCGGTGCCACCATCCGATCGCAGCGAACGCCCTGGCGTGCGCGGCTGCGCGCACTCGGCTCCGCATCGCTCGTCGGTCTGATCGTCGCGGTCGGTCCTGCCGGGACCGCGCGGCCGCGTTCGCGGCCGACGCCACTGCCGCTCCGAGCTCGTCCACTCCCGCCACGGACACGTCGAGCTCGTCGAGCACCACCCCGTCCGGCCCGACCGCCACCCTCCTCGTGCAGACCGTCGCCGGTCTCGCGGCGTCCGACGCGGCCGACGCGATCGCGAGCCACGGTGGCACCGAGGTCGACGCGATCGCGCCGATCCACCTCCACGTCGTCACCGTGCCGCAGGCCGACGCCGCGGCCGCCACCGCCGCGTACCAGTCGGACACGCGTGTCGTGAGCGTGTCGGCCGACAAGCTCCGCAACGTCGGCAGCGCCGCGACCGATCCTTCCTACGGCGACCAGTGGGCGCTCCCGCGGATCGGTTGGGAAGCCGTGCACGGTGTCGTCGACCCGGCGGGAACCGCGACGCTCGCAGTGCTCGACACCGGAGTCGACGCGACTGCGCCCGACCTCGCCGGTCGCGTGGGCTCGGGTTGGAGCTTCGACGCGACCGACCCGCGCACCGACCCGAACGGACACGGCACGCACGAGGCGACGATTGCCGCGGGCGCGGCCGACAACGGCAGCGGTATCGCCGGTGTCGCGTACGTGGGCGTGAGCGTGATGCCGGTGCGCGTCCTCGGTGACGGCGGCACCGGCCAGGACAGCGACATCATCGACGGCCTCGTGTACGCGGTCGACCACGGCGCCGACGTCGTGCTCATGGCCTTCTCGAACCCGGGCCAGAGCGCGGCGCTGCAGGCCGCCGTCGACTACGCGTGGTCGATGGGTGTGGTCGTGATCGCGGCCGCCGGCAACGACGGCGGTGCGGCGCCCACCTACCCGGCCGGTCTCTCCAAGGTCGTCGGCGTCGGCGCGACCGACCAGAGCGACGCGGTCGCGTCGTTCAGCAACCAGAGCGACGCGGTCTTCCTCGCCGCGCCGGGCGTCGACATCGACGCGTCGGACGCGAGCGGTGTGTCGGCGTCGAGCGGCACCTCCGCGTCGGCGGCGATCGTCGCCGGCGCCGCGGCGCTCCTCCGCGCGAACGACCCGTCGGCGTCGAACCCGGTGATCGTCGGCCGGCTCGCGCGCACCGCCGATCCGGTGACGGGCGGCGCCGGCGGCAACGGCCGCGTCAACCTGGCGCGGCGCGATCGCCGACTCCTCGACCGACGGCGTCACACCGACGGGCGCGCCCGGCGGCGGCCCCGTCGTCGGCCCGTACGACTCGGCGTCCACGAGCATCACGACCGTGACGCTGGGTACTCAGACGCCGTCACCGGTACCGCAGGCCAGCTCGGCGACGTTCGCGATCAACCTCACCGCGACGAACAGCTTCTCGTCGAGCACGATCGGGGTCGCGCTCTCGATCTCCGGCAGTCTCGGCACCGGGATCACCGCCTCCTTCAACGACACCTGCATCCAGATCACCGGCTCGGGCGCGCACAACAACGTCGCGACGCTCACGCTCTCGACGACGAACGCGACGACGGTCGGTAACCACAGCTTCACGGTGTCGGCCGTCGGCTCCAGCAACAGCTCGACCTGCAGTGGTGGCTCGGGCCGAGGGAGCGACACGGTCGGCGGGACGCTCGTCGTGTCGGCCGGAACCCCGGCGCCGACCGTCACGGCGGTGAGTCCGACTTCGGGCGCCGCGGGCGGCGGCAATTCCGTCACCATCACCGGTACCAACCTGACCGGCGCGTCGGCGGTGAAGTTCGGCACCGCGAACGCGACGAGCGTCGTGGTCGTCAACTCCACCACGATCACGGCGACCGCACCGGCGGGCACGGCGAACGGCACCGTCGACGTCACCGTCACGACCCCGGGTGGAACCTCGGCGACGTCGGGATCCGACAAGTACACCTACACCGCGCTGCCGACGGTCACGTCGGTGACGCCCGTCGCGGGCGTTCCCGGCGGTGGCACGTCGGTCGCGATCGCCGGCACCAACTTCTCCGCGATCACGGCGGTGAAGTTCGGGGTGACGAACGCGACGAGCTTCACGGTGAACTCCGCGACGTCGATCACGGCGACCGCGCCCGCCGGCACCGTGAACACCACGGTCGACATCACGGCAACGAACGGGTCGGGAACTTCGGCGGCCGGAGCGGGCGACCGGTTCACGTACACGCCGACCCCGACGGTCACCGGCGTGAGCCCGGTACTCGGCTCCACCGCCGGCGGCACCTCCGTGGTGATCACCGGCACCGACTTCTCGGGCACCGCGCCGAGCTGGGCCGCGTCCGGTGTGAAGTTCGGCACGAGCAACGCGTCGACCTTCACGGTCGACTCCGCCACCCAGATCACCGCGACCGCGCCGGCACATGCCGCGGGCGCGGTCGACGTCACCGTCACGACGCCGGGCGGTACCTCGGCGATCGGCGCGGGAGACCAGTTCACCTACGTCGGCGCGCCGACCGTCACGGGCGTGACCCCGAACGAGGGTCCGACCGCGGGCACCGGTTCGGTGACGATCGCCGGCACCGGGTTCAGCAGCGCATCGCCCGCGTGGAGCGCAACCGCGGTGAAGTTCGGCGCGATCGACGCAACGAGCTTCACCGTCGACTCCGCGACCTCGATCACCGCGACCGTGCCCGCCGGCTCGGCCGGTCAGGTCGACGTGACCGTGACCACGGTCGGCGGGACCTCGTCGATCGGCGCGGCCGACCGGTACACCTACGTCGCAGTGCCGACGGTCACCGTGGTCACCCCGAGCTCGGGTCCGAGCGCGGGCGGTACGCCGGTGACGATCAGCGGTACCAACTTCACCGGGTTCAGCGGCACGCCGACCGTGAGCTTCGGCGGGGTCCCCGCGGCGAACGTCGTCGTGGTGAACGCGACGACCATCACCGCGCGCTCCCCGGCCGAGGCGGCCGGGACCGTCGACGTACTCGTGTCGACGCCCGGTGGCACCTCGGCCGTCAGCGCTCCGGCCGACGAGTTCACCTACTCCGACACCGCGTTCCCGACCGTGACCGGCGTCAGCCCGAACAGCGGCGCGACGACCGGTGGGATGGCGGTGACGATCACTGGCACGAACTTCACCACGACGGGCGTGGCCGTGCAGTTCGGCGGCGCCGGCGCGACCGGCGTCACGGTCAACTCGGCGACGTCGATCTCCGCGATCTCGCCGTCCGGCGCGATCGGCCCGGTCGACGTCACGGTGACGAACTCCATCGCGACCTCGGTGGCCAACGCGCCCGCTGACCGGTTCACCTACATCGCGCCGCCGGCCGTGGCCGCGCTCTCGCCGGGCTCCGGTCCCGCGGCCGGCGGCACGATCGTCACGATCACCGGTTCCGGCTTCGCGACGGTCGCGGGCGCGACCGGAGTGAAGTTCGGTGCGGTCAACGCCACGGCCTACACGGTCGTCGACGACTCGACGATCAGCGCGACGGCTCCGGGCGGGACCGCGAACTCGACGGTCGACGTGACGATCACGAACCCGGCCGGCGTCTCACCGACCTCGGCCGCCGACAAGTTCGGCTACACCGTTGCGCCGACCGTGACCGCGGTGACGCCGAGCCTCGGGACCCAGGGCACCTCCGTCGCGGTCACCGGCTCGAACTTCTCCTCGGTGGCGAGCGTCAAGTTCGGCTCGACCCCGGCCGCGAGCTTCACGGTGAACTCCACCACCTCGATCACCGCGATCGCGCCGGCCGGCAGCGGCAGCGCGCTCGACATCACCGTGACGAACGCGTCGGGCTCGTCGCCCGCCGTCGCCGGCGACCGCTTCAGCTACGTCGACGCGCCGACGGTCACGGCCGTGACGCCGAACACCGGTGCGCTCGCCGGGGGGACGTCGGTGACGATCACCGGCACGAACTTCGTGTCTTCGCAGACGGTCGGCGTCTCGGTGAGCTTCGGCGGCTCCGCCGGCGTGGGCGTCACGGTCAACAACTCGAGCTCGATCACGGTGATCGCACCCGCGCACGCGACCGGTGCCGTCGACGTGACCGTCTCCGCGGCCGGCGGTACCTCCGCGACGACCGCCGCCGACCTCTTCACGTACGAGCCGTCGAAGGTGCTGAGCGTGTCGTCGACGACGGCGAACGGCACCTACGGCAGCACCGCGTTGATCTCGATCCAGGTTCAGTACAACAGCGCGGTCGTCGTAACCGGCACGCCGACGTTCACGCTCGACACCGGCGGTGTCGCCACCTACTCGAGCGGCAGCAGCTCCTCGACGATCTCGTTCAACTACACGGTCGCCGCGCCCGAGAGCTCGCCCGACCTCGACGAGGCCTCGGCGAGCGCGGCTCGCGCTGAACGGCGGGACGATCAAGGACACGCTCGGCAACGCCGTGAACCTCGCGCTGCCCGCGCCCGCGGCGTCGGGATCGCTCGGTGCGAACGAGAGCCTCGTGATCGACACCGGTCCGCACACCTGCACGTGGACCGGCTCGTCGAGCACCACGTGGGCGACCGCGAGCAACTGGAGCGGGTGCGCCAACGTCGCGCCGCAGCCGATCGACAGCGTCGTGATCCCGAACACCACCCGCGACCCGGTCGCGGTGACGACGGCGGTCGCGGCGGTCACGGTGCAGAGCGGCGGCGTCATCACCGCGACGAGCGGCTCGTTCACGCTCACCGTGACCGGCGACTTCACGAACGCAGGCACGTTCAGCCCTGCGGTCGGCACCGTGGTGGTCGGCGGCAACTTCACCAACTCGGGCACCTTCAGCCCGAGCGGTGGGAACCTGACCCTCGCCGGGAACTTCACGAACAACGGCACGATGGCGAGCACCGTCACGTCGACGGTCACGTTCAACGGCTCGAGTGACCAGACGATCGGCGGCAGCACGGCGTCGGGGAACAACTTCGACTTCCGCCGCCTCGTCGTGAACACGACGAACGGCGCGGCGGTCACGCTCACCAGCGCGATCCAGGTCAACAGCGCGAGCACCACCAACGGCGGCAACCTCACCGTGACGACCGGCACCTTCGACGACGGCGGCTTCGTCGTCACCGGCCAGAACAACGGGTCCGGGCTCGCGCTCTCGGTCGCGAGCGGCGCGACGCTGCGGCTCGGCGGGACGACCACGATGCCCTCGGGCTTCTCGTCGTACTCGCTCAACTCGGCGAGCACGACGGAGTACTACGGCGCGAACCAGGCCGTCAGCAACGCGGCGACGTACGGCACGCTGAAGATCAGCGGGACCGGCACGAAGACGGCTGCGGGCACCCTCGCGATCATCGGTGACCTCAACGTCGCGGCGAGCACGCTCGACCTCGCGACCTACACGGCGAACCGCTCGTCGGCGGGCGGCACGCTCTCCCTCGCGGCCGGCACGACGCTTCGCATCGGAGGCACCCAGACCTTCCCGACCAACTACTCGACCCGCACGCTCGCGCCGACCAGCACCGTGGAGTACTACGGCACGAACCAGTCGGTCGCGAACCAGGCCTACGGAAACCTCACGCTCAGCACGAGCGGTACCAAGACCCTCGCGTCGGGCACGCTCAACATCGCCGGCAACCTCACGATCAACGGCACCGCGTCGATTACCGCGGTCGCGGCGATCAACGTCGGCGGCAACGTCACGCTCAACGGCGGCACGTTCAACGCCGGAAGCTCAGCGCACACCGTCGCCGGCGACTTCACCAAGGCCGGCGGCGCAACGTTCACCGCGTCGACGGGCACCTTCACGTTCAACGGCAGCGCGCCGCAGACGATCAGCGGCGGGCCGACGTTCAACAACCTGACGATCGACGGCGCGGGTGTGACGCTCTCGGGCGCGAACCTCACCGTCGGCGGGGTGCTGACGCTCACGACGGGCATCGTGTCCACCGGTGCGAACGCGGTCGTCTCGACCTTCACCGCCGCGGGTGGCGTCACCGGCGCGAGCGCGGCCAGCTTCGTCGCGGGCACGCTGACGCGCACGATCTCCACCGGCGCCCAGACTCGCACCTTCGACGTCGGTACCGGATCCGACTACGCACCTGCGACCGTCGCGTTCGCGAGCGTCACGAGCCAGGGCACGCTGTCGGTGAGCTCGACTGCGGCCGAGCACGCCTCGATCGCAACGAGTGACCTCGACCCGACGAAGGACGCCAACCGCTTCTGGACGATGACGCCCGGCGGTGGGCTCGCCTTCACCACCTACGACGCGACGTTGACCTACGTCGCGGGTGACCTCGACGGCGCCGCGAACCCGGGCATCTTCGCGGTCCGCAAGTTCAGCGCGGGCACCTGGACCGCGCCGCCGGGCGGATCGAGCGCGACGTCGACGTCGGCGACCGGTCTCGGCTTCACCGGCTTCTCCGACTTCGTCGTGGGCCAGGTCGCGAACCGCGCGCCGGCCGCCTCGGCGGTCGTCGACACCCCGAACGAGGACCAGACCAAGACGGTCACCCTCACGGGTATCGACCCCGACGGCGACAACACCACGTTCACGATCATCGACGGGCCGCTGCACGGCACGATCGGCGCGATCGGCAGTCCCGATTGCGGGACCGGCGCGCCGCGCACGTGCACCGCGACGATCGACTACACCCCGGACCCCGACTTCAACGGACCGGACAGCTTCACCTACTCGGTGAACGACGGAGAATTCGACTCGCCGGCTGCGACGGTCGCGCTCACGGTGAACGCCGTGAACGACGCGCCGTCGTTCGTGAAGGGGGCTGACGAGTCGATTTCGGAGGACGCGGGCGCGCAGACGGTTTCCGGGTGGGCGACGCTCATCTCGTCCGGGCCGGCCGACGAGATCGGGCAGTCCGTGCACTTCGAGGTCGTCGCGAACGACAACACCGCGCTGTTCGCGGCCGGGCCCGAGATCGCGGCCGACGGCACCCTCACCTACACGACCGCTCCTGACGGGTTCGGGCTCGCGACCGTGACCGTCGTCGCGGTCGACGACGGTGGCGTCGTCAACGGCGGAGTCGACACGAGCGACCCGCAGACCTTCCAGATCACCGTCGCGCCCGTGAACGACGCGCCGGTGTCGGCGAACGACTCGTACCAGGTGCTCGAGGACCACGCGCTGACGATCGACGCGCCGGGCGTGCTGCTCGACGACACGGATGTCGACAACTTGGCGACGGAGCTCTCGGCCGTCGTCGACACGTCGACGACGCACGGCTCGCTGACGCTGAACGCCGATGGCAGCTTCACGTACACGCCGGCCGCCGACTACAACGGCAGCGACAGCTTCACGTACCACGTGAACGACGGCGCGCTCGACTCCGAGGTCGCGACCGTGACGATTGCCGTGACCGCGGTAAACGACGCGCCGTCGTTCACCGCCGGAGACGACGTCGTCGTCGCCGAGGACGCGGGTGCGCAGTCGCTCGACGCGTGGGCGACCTCGATCTCCGCGGGTCCGGCCGACGAGGCCGCGCAGACGGTCGACTTCGAAGTGCTGGCGAACGACAACACCGCGCTCTTCGCGACGCAGCCGGAGATCGCGGCCGACGGCACGCTGAGCTTCGAGACCGCGCCCGACGCCAACGGCTTCGCGACCGTCACCGTCGCGGCGGTCGATTCCGGTGGTACCGACAACGGTGGTGTCGACACCAGCGACGAGCAGACCTTCCAGATCACCGTCACGCCGGTGAACGACGCGCCGGTTGCGACCGACGACCACGCGACCGTGCTGGAGGACACGCCGCTCACCGTCGACGCGCCCGGCGTGCTCGGGAACGACTCCGACGTCGACAACTCGCTCGGGCAGCTCTCCGCCGCGGTGGTCGACGAGCCCACGAACGGCTCGGTGGCGCTCAACCCCGACGGCAGCTACACGTACACACCTGCCGCCGACTTCAACGGGAGCGACAGCTTCACGTACCGCGTGAACGACGCGTCGCTCGATTCCAACCTCGCGACGGTTGTCGTCGACGTGACCGCGGTGAACGACGCACCGTCGTTCGCGGCGGGTGCCGACCAGACCGTGCTCGAGGACACCGGCGCACAGTCGGTGCCGGCGTGGGCGAGCGCGATCTCGCCCGGTCCGGCCGACGAGAGCGGCCAGAACGTCGACTTCCTCGTGACCAACGACGACAACGCGCTGTTCTCGGCGCAGCCCGCGGTCGGCGCCGACGGGACCCTCACGTACACCGCGGCGCCCGACGCATACGGCTCGGCCACCGTCACCGTGGCCGCGGTCGACGACGGCGGTACCGCGAACGGCGGCTCCGACACCAGTGCGGACCAGACCTTCACGATCACGGTGACCCCGGTGAACGACGTGCCCTCGTTCACCGCCGGCTCCGACCAGACGACCACCGAAGACGCCGGGGCGCAGACGGTTCCCGGATGGGCGACGCTCATCTCGTCCGGACCGGCGAACGAGAGCTCGCAGGTCCTGACCTTCGACGTGACCAACGACGCGAACGAGCTGTTCGCGTCGCAGCCCGCGGTCGGCGCCGACGGGACGCTGACGTACGAGCCCGCGCCGAACGCGAACGGCTCCGCGACCGTGAGCGTGACGCTGCACGACGACGGTGGTATCGCGAACGGCGGGATCGACACGAGCCCGACTCAGACCTTCACGATCGCGGTGACCGCGGTGAACGACCCGCCGGTCGCGCTCAGCGACAACTACACGACGCTCGAGGACCATGCCCTCGCCGTCGACGTGCCGGGCGTGCTCGCGAACGACTCCGACGTCGACAACGCGCCCGGCGAGCTGTCGGCCGCGGTCGTCGACGAGCCCACGAACGGCTCGGTCGCGCTCGGCGCCGACGGCAGCTTCCTCTACACGCCGGATGCCGACTTCAACGGCACGGACACCTTCACCTACCGCACCTCCGACGGTCAGGCCGATTCCGATCTCGCCACCGTCGACGTCGTGGTGACGCCGGTGAACGACGCACCCTCGTTCACGGGCGGGAGTGACGAGTCGGTGCTGGAAGACGCGGGCGCGCAGACCGTCGCCGGCTGGGCGACCGACATGCTCACCGGTCCCGCAAACGAATCCGACCAGACCGCGACCTTCGCGGTCACCACCGACAACCCCGCCCTGTTCTCCGTGGCTCCGGCCATCGCGGCCGACGGGACGCTGACGTACACGGCCGCACCCGACGCCAACGGTTCCGCGACCGCGACCGTGACGTTGCAGGACGACGGCGGGATCGTCGACGGCGGCCAGGACACGAGCAGTGCGTACCAGTTCCTCATCACCGTCACGGCGGTGAACGACATCCCGTCGTTCGCAGCCGGTGCCGACCAGACGGTGCTGGAGGACGCGGGCGCACAGACGGTGAACGGTTGGGCCGCCGATGTCTCGGCCGGACCGTCCGACGAGAACGCGCAGGCGCTGAGCTTCGAGGTGAGCAACGACGCGAACGGGCTGTTCGCGACGCAGCCCGCGATTGCAGCGGACGGCACGCTGACGTACGAGCCCGCGCCCGATGCGAACGGCTCCGCGACGGTCACCGTCACGCTGCACGACGACGGCGGCACCGACAACGGTGGCGTCGACACGAGCGCCGCGCAGACGTTCGGAATCACCGTCACCGCGGTGAACGACGCGCCGTCGTTCACCGACGCGGGCGACGTGGGAACGGCCGAGGACGCGAGCGCGCAGACGATCCCGAGCTGGGCGACCGCGCTGTCCGCGGGTCCGGCCGACGAATCGGCTCAGGCACTGAGCTTCGAGCTCTCGAGTGACAACCCGAGCCTGTTCTCCGATGGTCCCGCGGTCGCACCCGACGGCACTCTCACCTACACACCCGCCGCGAACGCCAACGGTTCCGCGACGGTCACGGTTACGCTGCACGACGACGGCGGGACCGACAACGGCGGCGTCGACACGAGCGTCGTGCACCAGTTCGTGGTCACGGTCGACCCGGTGAACGACGCGCCGGTGGCGGTCGACGACTCCACGACGACGCTGGAAGACACGCCGGTCACGGTCGACGCGCCGGGAGTGCTCGGCAACGACACCGACATCGACAACTCGGCGGCGCAGCTCACGGCGGTGCTCGGCGACGCGCCGCAGCACGGTTCGGTGACGCTGAACGCCGACGGCAGCTACACCTACACGCCCGACGCCGACTACAACGGCGCCGACAGCTTCACCTACCAGACGTTCGACGGCGTCGACCTGTCGGCGCAGCCCGCGACCGTCGTGATCTCGGTTTCGCCGGTGAACGACGTTCCGTCGTTCACAGCCGGTGCCGACCAGACAGTGCTGGAGGACGCGGGCGCGCAGACGGTGAACGGTTGGGCGGCGGGGATCTCCGCGGGTCCGGCCGACGAGTCGGGTCAGGCGCTGACCTTCACGGTCACGAACACCGACAACGCGCTGTTCACCTCGCAGCCCGCGGTCGGTGCCGACGGCACGCTCACCTTCGAGAGCGCCCCCGACGCGAACGGTTCGGCGACGGTGACGGTGAGCCTTGCCGACGACGGCGGCACCGACAGCGGTGGCGTCGACACGAGCGCGGTCCAGCAGTTCACGATCACCGTGACGCCGGTGAACGACGGGCCGTCGTTCACGTCCGGCGGCGACGTGACCGTCGCCGAGGACGCGGGGCCGCAGTCGGCCTCGTGGGCCACCGCGATCTCCGCCGGTCCCTTCGACGAGTCGGGCCAGGCGCTCACCTTCGCGGTGGGCAACGACAACACCGGCCTCTTCTCGTCGCAGCCCACCATCGCTCCTGACGGCACGCTGAGCTTCGAATCGGCCCCGAACGCGAACGGTTCGGCGACGGTGACGGTGAGCGTCTCCGACGACGGTGGGACCGACAACGGCGGTGTCGACACGAGTGCGGAGCAGACCTTCACGATCACGGTGACCGCGGTCGACGACGCGCCAGTGGCCGTCGACGACGCCGCGACCACGCTCGAGGACACGCCGGTCACGGTCGACGCGCCCGGTGTGCTCGGCAACGACACCGACCTCGACAACGCGGCCAACGAGCTCACCGCCGTCGTCGCCACCGCGCCCGCGCACGGTTCGGTGACCCTCAACGCCGACGGGAGCTACACGTACACGCCGGACGCCGACTCCAACGGCGCTGACAGCTTCACGTACCAGACCTCGGACGGGACGAACCTGTCGAACGTCGCGACCGTGAACATCGACGTGACGCCGGTGAACGACGTGCCGGTCTTCACCTCCGGTGGCGACGTGACGGTGGCCGAGGACGCGGGGCCGCAGTCGGATCTGTGGGCGACGGCGATTTCGGCGGGTCCGGCCGACGAGGCGGGCCAGGCGCTCGCCTTCTCGGTGGGCAACGACAACAACGACCTCTTCACGCAGCAGCCGGCGATCGCCCCTGACGGCTCGCTCACCTTCGAGAGCGCGCCCGACGCGAACGGTTCGGCGACGGTGACGGTGAGCCTCGCCGACGACGGCGGCACCGACAACGGTGGCGTCGACACGAGTGCCGAGGCGACGTTCGTCGTCCACGTCACCGCGGTGAACGACGCGCCGGCCGCGGCCGACGACGCGTACATGACCGCCGAGGACACGGCGCTCACGGTCGACGCGCTGAACGGCGTGCTCGCCAACGACACCGACATCGACTCGCCGGTGATCACCGCGAGCATCGTGACGTCGCCTGCGCACGGCACGCTGACGCTCGGCGGCGACGGCAGCTTCGGATACACGCCCGACGGTGACTACAACGGCACCGACTCCTTCACCTACGTCGCGAACGACGGCTTCCTGAACTCGAACCTTGCGACGGTCACGATCACCGACGTCGCGGTGAATGACGTGCCGGTGTTCACCGCGGGAACCGACCAGACGGTGCTCGAGGACGCGGGTGCGCAAACCGTGCCCGGTTGGGCGACGGCCATCTCCGCGGGTCCGGCCGACGAGGCAGGTCAGGCACTGACGTTCTCGGTCACAAACGACAGCAACGGGCTCTTCACCTCGCAGCCCGCGGTCGGCGCCGACGGCACGCTCACCTTCGAGAGCGCGCCCGACGCGAACGGTTCGGCGACGGTCACCGTGGCCCTCTCCGACGACGGCGGCACCGACAACGGCGGCGTCGACACGAGTGCCGAGCAGACCTTCACGATCACGGTGACGCCCGTGAACGACGCGCCGGCCTTCACCTCTGGTGGAGACGTCACGGTGGCCGAGGACGCGGGGCCGCAGTCGGAGTCGTGGGCGACCGCGCTCTCGGCCGGTCCGGCCGACGAGGCGCTCCAGGCACTCACCTTCTCGGTGGGCAACGACAACCACGCGCTGTTCACGACGCAGCCCACGGTCGGTGCCGACGGCACGCTCACCTTCGAGAGCGCGCCCGACGCGAACGGTTCGGCGACGGTCACCGTGGCCCTCTCCGACGACGGCGGGACCGACAACGCCGGAGCCGACGCGAGCGCGGAGCAGAGCTTCACGATCACGGTGACGCCCGTGAACGACGCGCCCGTCGCGGCGGATGACGGCTACACGACCGCCGAGGACGGAGTGCTGACGGTTGCCGCGACCGACGGGGTGCTGGCGAACGACTCCGACGTCGACTCGCCGGTGCTGACCGCCAGCCTCGTGGCGCAGGCCGCCGACGGCGTCGTCACGCTGAACCCCGACGGCAGCTTCACCTACACGCCGAACGGCGACTTCAACGGCATCGACTCCTTCGTCTACGTGGCCAACGACGGGTTCCTCAACTCGAACGTGGCGATGGTGACCCTGACGGTCGACGCCGTCGACGACGCGCCGGTCGCCACCAACGACGCGTACTCGACGCCCGAGGACGCGACGCTGTCGATCTCGGCGCCGAGTGGGGTGCTGGTGAACGACTCCGACGTCGACTCGCCGGTGCTGAGCGCGACCGTCGTGACGCCGCCCGCGCACGGTTCGGTCGCGCTCGCGGCCGACGGCAGCTTCGACTACACGCCGAGCGCGAACTACGACGGCACCGACAGCTTCACCTATGTCGCCGACGACGGGTTCCTGAACTCGAACGTGGCGACGGTCACTGTCGACGTGACCGCGGTGAACGACGCGCCGGTCGCGGTTGACGACGCCTTCTCGACGACCGAGGACAACACGCTCATCGTCCCGGCGCCGACCGGCGTGCTCGCCAACGACACCGACGTCGACTCGCCGGTCCTGACCGCCCACGTGGTGACCCCGCCGGCGCACGGTTCGCTGCTGCTCGGCCCCGACGGCAGCTTCATCTACGCACCGGTCGGGAACTACAACGGCAGTGACAGCTTCACCTACGTCGCCAACGACGGGTCGCTCGACTCCAACGTGGCGACGGTGGCGCTGACCGTGACGGCCGTGAACGACGCGCCGATCGCACTCAACGACAACTACACGACGGCGGAGGACACCCCGCTGTCGGTCGACGCCGCCGGCGGCGTGCTGGCCAACGACACCGATTCCGACTCGCCGTCGCTGTTCGCAGTGCTCGTAGGGTCGCCGCTCCACGGGTCACTGTCGTTCAACGCCGACGGCAGCTTCGACTACACGCCCAACGCGAACTACAGCGGTCCGGACACGTTCGTGTATCTCGCGACCGACGGGACGGCAAACGCCAACCTGGCGATCGCGTTCCTCACGGTCACGCCGGTGAACGACGCGCCGGTCGCCGCCGACGACAGCTTCTCGACACCCGAGGACACGACGCTCGTGACCGCGGCGCCGGGTGTGCTGGCGAACGACTCCGACGTCGACTCGCCGGTGCTGAACGCGACGGTCGTGACGCCCCCGGCGCACGGCGCGGTAGTGCTCGCAGCCGACGGCAGCTTCACCTACACGCCTGACGCCGACTACAACGGCGCCGACAGCTTCACCTACGTCGCCGACGACGGTCTCGTGAACTCGAACGTGGCGACCGTGGACCTGACGGTCGCGCCGGTCAACGATGCACCCGTGGCCGCGAACGACACCTACATGACGGCGGAGGACACGCCGATCGTGGCGGACGCACTCGCGGGTGTGCTCGCCAACGACAGCGACATCGACTCGCCGTCGCTCACGACCGATCTCGTGACCGGGCCCGCGCACGGTGTGCTCACGCTGAACGCCGACGGCAGCTTCACCTACACGCCCGACGCCGACTACAACGGCGTCGACTTGTTCACCTATACAGCCGACGACGGTTTGCTGCCGTCGGCGGTCGCCACAGTCGATCTCGTGGTGACGCCGGTGAACGACACGCCCACGGCCGTCGACGACAACTACACGACCCTCGAGAACAGCCCGCTGATCGTGCAGGCAGCGAGCGGCATCCTGGCGAACGACGTCGATGTCGACTCGCCGTCCATCACGCCGTTCGTCCTGACCCAGCCGGTGCACGGCGTGCTCGGGATGAACTCCAACGGCAGCTTCGTGTACCAACCGGACACGAACTTCCACGGCACCGACTCGTTCACCTACGTGGCGAACGACGGCGAAGCGTTCTCGAACGCGGCGACCGTCACCATCGACGTGAGCCTCGTGAACGCGACACCCGTCGCGGCCGACGACACGTACGGCACCGCGGAGGACACGCAGCTCTCGGTCGACGCGGCCTCGGGCGTGCTCGCCAACGACACGGACGCCGACAATGACACGCTGCACGCGGCGCTGATCGTGGCCCCGGCGCACGGGTCGCTGACGCTGAACTCCGACGGCAGCTTCGACTACACGCCGGGAAGCGACTACTCGGGTCACGACAGCTTCACCTACACCGCCGACGACGGGTACGCCGTGTCGAACATGGCCACGGTCGACCTGACGGTCTCCGCCGTCAATGACGCGCCGGTCGCGGCCGACGACGCCTACCTGTCGGCAGTCGAGGACACACCGCTGGTGGTCGACGCCACAGGCGGTGTGCTCGCCAACGACGTCGACGTCGACTCGCCGGTGCTGAACGCGACGCTCGTCACGCCCCCGGCGCACGGCTCGGTGACGCTGAACTTCGACGGCAGCTTCACGTACACGCCGGTCCCGAACTTCAACGGCTCCGACAGCTTCACCTATGTGGCCAACGACGGGCTCGCGAACTCCAACGTCGCGATCGTGAGCATCGAGGTCGCGGCGGTGAGCGACGCGCCGGTCGCGGCCGACGACGCCTACTCGACGCCGGAGGACACCGCGCTGGTGACCACGCCGGCGACGGGAGTCGAGGCCAACGACACCGACCCCGACTCGCCCACGCTGCTCGCGTCGCTGCAGAGCAACCCGCAGCACGGCTCGCTGATCTTCGCCTCCGACGGCAGCTTCACCTACCTGCCGGTCGCGAACTACAGCGGCTCCGACAGCTTCACGTACCGGGTGAACGACGGCTCGCTGAACTCGAACGTCGCGACGGTGTCCCTCACGGTCGCCGCGGTGAACGACGCGCCGACGTTCACCGCCGGCCCGAACCAGGTCGTGAACGAGAACGCCGGTCCGCAGTCCGTGCCGGCATGGGCCTCGGGCAGCGCGGGCCCGGCCGACGAGTCGGGTCAGGCGCTCACGTACACGGTGATCGGCAACTCGAACCCCGGCCTCTTCTCGGCCGGTCCCGCGGTCGCCGCCGACGGCACGCTCTCCTACACGCCGGCGGTCGACGCCAGCGGCAACGCGACGATCACCGTCGAGCTCGCCGACGACGGCGGCACCGCGAACGGTGGTGTCGACACGAGTGCGCCGCGGACGTTCACGATCACGGTCAACGCGGTGATCGCGCCGCCGACGATCACGGCGATCGGCGACCAGGCGATCGACGAGGACACGACGACGGGGGCCCTGGGCTTCACCGTCGGCGACGGCGACACGCCGCTCGGGAGCCTTGTGCTCACCGGCAGCTCGTCGGACCCGGCGATCGTCCCGAACGGCAACATCGTGTTCGCTGGCACCGGCGCCGCCCGCACGGTGACGGTCACCCCCGCACCGAATGCCAATGGTGGTCCGGTCACGATCACCGTCTCGGTGAGCGACGGCACGACGACCGTGCCGACGGCGTTCGCCGTCACGGTCGCGCCAGTGAACGACGCGCCGACGATCGCGCCGATCGGCGACCAGTCGGTGAACGCCGGCTCGCCGCTCACGTTCACGGCGAGCGGATCCGACATCGACCTGCCGGCACAGCCGCTGTCGTACTCGCTCGCCGCCGGCGAGACGGCGTGCAACCTCGTGAGCTCCTGCTCGGTGCCGTCGGGTGCGACGATCGACGGATCGACCGGCGCGTTCTCCTGGACGCCGAGTGCCGGCCAGGCACCGGGCACCTACCGGTTCGAGGTGCAGGTGTCCGACGGCGCCATGGCGGCGAGCTCGGAGTTCATGGTCACCGTGAACCCGGTGGTCGTGTCGAACCCGCGGCTCGTCTTCACCACCGCACCGATCACCACCGGCATCGGCATCTCGTCGGGCACGATCACGGTGCAGCGTCAGAGTGCCGGCGGTACCCCGCTGTCGTCGGGTGCGCTCGCCGTGAGCCTGTCGTCGACGTCGATCGGGGGCTCGTTCCGGAACGCGAACGACACCGGCAACGTCACGACCGTGACGATCCCCAACGGGTCGAGCACCGCGAGCTTCCGCTACCGCGACTCGATTGCCGGAACCCCGACCGTCACCGCGGCCGCCGCGGGGCACACCGCGGCGACGCAAGAGGAGACGGTGCTCGCGCCGTCGCTCGTGTTCACGACCTCGCCGCAGTCGACGACCCCCGGTATCTCCACGGGCACGATCACGATCCAGCGGCGGAACTACGCGGGCGCTCCGCTCACGTCGGGCCCGTTGACGGTGACGCTCACCGACACCTCGGCGACCGGTGCTTCCCGCAACACCGCCGACACCAAGGACATCACGTCGGTTCGCATCACGAACGGCACGAGCGCGATCAGCTTCCGCTACCGCGACAGCGCCCCCGGCACCCCGATGATCACGGTGAGCGCCACCGGCTACACCGCGGCGTCGCAGATCGTGACCATCGCGGGCCCGCCGAAGCTCGTGTTCACGACGGCGGCGCAGTCGACCGCGGTGAACCTGTCGACCGGCACGATCACCGTGCAGCGGCAGTCGTCGGGCGGGACGCCGCAGACGGCAGGCACGCTCACGGTGAGCCTGCAGTCGACGACGGGCGGCGGGAGCTTCCGCAACAGCGGCGACAGCGCCACGATCACGTCGGTGACGATCCCGAACGGATCGAGTGCGGCGAGCTTCCGCTACCGCGACAGCGCCGCCGGCAGCCCGACGATCACCGCGAACGCGTCGGGATACCTGTCGGCGTCGCAGTCGGTGACGGTCGTTGCCCCTCCCGTGCTGGTGTTCACGACCGCGGCGCCGACGACGGCACCCGGTGTGTCCACCGGTGGCATCACCGTACGGCGGCAATCGGCCGGCGGGACGCCGCTCACGTCGGGTTCATCGACAGTGAACCTCACCGACAACTCCTCGACGGGCGGGTTCCGCAACAGCGGTGACACCGCGGCCATCACTTCGGTGACGATCGCGAACGGGTCGAGCACCGCGACGTTCCGCTACCGCGACTCCCACGCCGGCACGCCGACGATCACCGTCGGGGCGTCGGGATACCTGTCGGCGTCGCAGACGGTCGTCGTCGACACGGCGCCGACGATCTCCGCCTTCTCGAGCTCGTACACGATGCGGCGCAACACGACGAAGACGATCACCTTCACGGTCGGCGACGCGGAGTCGGGTGGCAGCGCCGTGACGCTGAAGGCGACCTCGTCGAACTCGTCGCTCGTGCGCAACAACAGCAGCGGCATCAGCTTCCCCGACAACAGCGGGCCGACGCGGTCGATCCGGATCACGCCTCGCACCAATCAGACCGGCACGACGACGATGACGGTGACGGCGAGCGACGGGCGCCGGACCACGACCCGCACGTTCACGGTGCACGTCACGACCTGAGCCGCCATTCCCGAACACGAGATCGCCCCCGGCGCGAAAGGGCAGCGGATGCCCCCCGCTGCCCTTTCCCGCGCCGGGGCCGCGAAGGTCGAGAATGTCCCGGTCCTTCGGGTCTTTCGGCACCCCACCGACCGGAATGCCCTCGCGGGCCGGGTGGTTGTGCGCCGAGTCACCCGCCGGGAAACGAGGAGCACGCCGTGGCCGTCGTCGATCTGACCCAGGAATCCTTCGAGAGCACGATCACCGACAACGACATCGTGCTCGTCGACTGGTGGGCGTCGTGGTGCGGTCCGTGCCGCATGTTCGCCCCCGTCTTCGAGGCGGCCGCGGAGGTCAACCCCGACATCGTGTTCGCCAAGGTCGACACCGAGGCGCAGAACGCCCTGGCCGGGATGGCCGGCATCATGTCGATCCCGACCCTCATGGTCTTCCGGGAGAACGTGCTCGTGTTCTCCCAGGCCGGTGCGCTGCCCGCCACCGCGCTCGACGACCTCATCGGTCAGGTACGCGCCCTCGACATGGAGGAAGTGCACAAGGCCGTCGCCGCCGGCTGACCCAGCAGCGCACCTGGCTCACTCCCGTTCGATGCGTTGCACTCCCCGACCGGGTCGCCAGGTCTCGATCACCAGCCGGTCGCCGTCGGGGTGCAGCGACGTCAGCACGACCTCGTCGAGGTCGAGCCGGAAGAGATGGAACGGCGGGGGCGGTAGCACCGCATCGACGTAGGTCGCGAGCTCGCCGGGGTCGACGACCTCGTACGCGCGCCCGGCGAGCTTCGCGTCGCCGCCCGCCATCGACCCGTCTCCCGGGTTCGCGTGCAGCGCGAAGCGGGGTTCGCGGAGCAGGTCGAGGGCCTTGCGCGATCCGTGCATCATCCCGGCCGTGAGGTCGCCGGCGTGGAACTGCACCTCGGTGCCGCTCACGCGCGGCGACCCGTCCCGACGCAGCGTCGCGAGCACGTGGTGCTTCGTTGCCTTCAACCGCGCCTCCACCGACGCGGCGAGCTCCGGTTGCGACGTCGCGAACTCCGACCAGCTGCTCATCGCCCCATCCTGGCGCGCGGCCGGCGGCGGCGATGCCCTGCCGTGACATCCGTCACCGAATAGCCGCTTGCAAGAATTCGCTCCTTGTGGGCCCTCGGGATCACGCTGGTGTTCGCGCCGCTCGCGATCGCCCGTTACCGGCGAGGCTGACGTGTGCCGGGCTGCGCCGCGCGGTCGAGCTGTCCGCGGTCGTGTCCGCAGCCGGCTTCGCGGTCGTGTCCGCAGCCGGCTTCGCGGTCGTGTCCGCAGCCGCGTCGCGCAGCTCGGCGAACGCTTCGGCCGTCGCGTCGACGAGCGACCAGAGGTCGGCGACGACCTCGGGGCACGCGATGAAGCCGAAGTCGACCGAACCGCCCTGGCTGCACACCGTGACGTTCAGCCCGCTGCCGTCGAGCAGCGGTCCGATCGGATGGTTGCCGACGACGCGGGCGCCCGCGATGTAGGTCGGGATCCCCGGACCGCGCACGTTCGAGACGATGAGGTTGAACACCGGCGGATGGTGGTCGGCGAGGTGGAGCCGCGTGTACGCGCAGACGCCCGCGCCGAGCACCGCGGGCGGCGCGACGCGCGCGAGGTCGAGGATGAGGTCCTCGCCCAGCGCGGCCTGCATCGACTTCCCACTCGCCGTCGACGTGTGCACCGCCGCGAGGCGCGCGACGGGGTCGGCGATCTCGGTGCCGAGCGACGCGCCCATCACCGTCACCTGGTTGCCCCAGGCACTGTCGGAGGTGTCGAGCGGATCGCCGACGTGCACGGCCACCGGCACCTGTGCGATGAGGGGTCGCTCGGGCAGCTCGCCGCGGGCGTCGAGATGACGCCGGAGCGCGCCACCGCAGATCGCCAGGACGACGTCGTTCACGGTCACGCCGAACGCGTGCCGGATGTCGAGCACCGCGTCGAGCGGCACCGAGCAGTACGCGAACTCGCGGCGAGGCGTGACGCGCCGGTTGATCGACGTCCGTGGCGCCTGGAACGGGAAGGTCGCGCGCTTGACGCCGTCGGACGCGAGGACGCCCGCGACGCGCCAGCCGGCTCGAGCGAGGCCCGCGGCGGTCTGCGCCGCGCGGACCGGCGTCGCGAGGAGATCGGGGATCGAGCGCAGCGCGAGCTCGATGCCCGACGGGACCCGCTCGTCGGGAACTGCGGAGCGACTGCTGCGCGTCGTGGTGACCGGCGTGAGTGGGGCGTCGGGTGAGAGGTCGAGGAGCAACCCGTAGAGGCGGGCACCCCGCTCGCCGTCGGCGACGGAGTGGTGCGCCTTCAGCAGCAGCCCGATCCGGCCGCCGGCGAGGCCTTCGATGAAGGAGATCTCCCAGAGCGGGCGGTCGCGATCGAGCTGGCGTTCCCAGATCGACCCGACGAGCGCGCCGAGCTCGCGCGGGCCGCCCGGCCGTGCGACGAGCACGCGCTGCACGTGCCGCTCCAGGTCGACGTCGCTGGTGTCGACCCACACGCCGCGGTCGAGCCCGAGCGGCACGCCGACGTGGCGGCGGCGCAGGGGCGCGAGCGCGCCGATGCGCGCGGCGACGAGCTCGCGGAAGCGGGCGACGTCGAACGCGACCGGCGCGGTCGACGGGTCCACGATCACGAGCGACCCGGCGTGCATGTGCCAGGCGGGCGTCTCCGCGGCGAGGAAGCTCGCGTCCATTCCACTCAGGCGTCGCATGGTCGTCTCCCTCCGTGCCGCACGGTCACGTGCGAGCCGGTTCCTCCGCATACATCTCGTCGATGAGCGCGCGGTAGTGCTCGCGCACGACGTTTCGCTTCACCTTCAGCGTCGGCGTGATCTCGCCACCCGCGACGGTCAGCTCGTGGGCGAGTATCCGGTACTTGCGGATGTTCTCGACGCGCGAGCGCCGCGCGTTCGCCGCGTCGATGATCGCGTCGATCTCGTCGCGCATGTCGGGGTCATTCGTGAGCGCCTCGTAGTCGGCGACCTTCCCGCGCTCGGCGGCCCAGTGGCTCGCGGCTTCACCGTCGAGGGTGATGAGCGCGGTGAGGTACCGGCGGCCCTCGCCGATCACGATCGCCTGTGCGATCAGCTCGGTGTACGCGAGCTCCGTCTCGATGTCCTGCGGCGAGATGTTCTGCCCGGCCGCGGTGATGATGAGGTCCTTCTTGCGCCCCGTGATGCGGAGGTACCCGTCGGGTCCGATGGAACCGGCGTCGCCGGAGCGCATCCATCCGTCGTCGTCGAAGAGCTCCTCGGTCGCTTTCGGGTCGTGGAAGTAACCCATGCAGACGTTGCCGCCCTTGACGAGGATCTCGCCGTCCTCGGCGATGCGGACGTGCACTCCGGGGAGCGGGGGCCCCACCGTGCCGACGCGGTTGGCGGCCGGTGGGTTCGCCGTCGTCGGTCCGCACGTCTCGGTCTGGCCGTACAGCTCGACGATCGGGAGCCCGACCGCGTGGAACCAACGGATGAGATCCGGATGCGTCGGGGCCGCCGCGGTGATGAGGATGTGGGCCTTGTCGAGCCCGAGCTCGTGGCGGATCTTGACGCCGACCGCGGCGTCGAGCGCGGTGTAGGGAACCTTCTCCCAGAACGGCGCGCGCTCGGCGTGCTCGTGCTCCGCGACCACGTGCTCGCCGAGGTCGATGTAGCTGGAGATCACGAGCCGGCGTAGCCCGTGTTCCTCTCCCAGCTTGCTGATGATCGCGTCCTGCGCCTTCTCCCACACGCGGGGGACCGCGAAGAACACGGTCGGCCGGCAGTCGCGCAGGTCCTCCGCGATCGTCGCCAGGCTGCGGGCGAACCACGTCTCTCCGCCGACGGCGATCGGCGCGAAGTCGCTCATCATCCGTTCCGCGATGTGGCTGAGCGGGAGAAACGAGAGCAGCCGTTCGCGCTCGCGGATGTCGAACAGCTCGGCCGCGCTGCGGATCGTCCACATGATGTTGGCGTGGCTGATCATCGCCCCCTTCGGCGGTCCCGTCGTCCCGCTCGTGTAAACGAGCGTCGCGAGCTGCTCGGGCGCGACAGCATCAGCGCGTGCGTCGAAGCATTCGGGCTCGCGCGCGAGCCGCGCCGCACCGATGGCGCGCAGCTGCTCGAACCCCAGCACGAACGGGTCGTCGATGCGCTCGCCGTTCTCGAACATCACGACGCGTTCCAATCCCGGAAGATCGGCACGCACCTCGAGCACGCGCGCGAGCAGGTCGTGGTTCTCGACGAAGCAGCACCGCGCTCCTGCGTGGCCGAGGATGTAGCCGATCTGCTCCGCGGAGCTCGTCTGGTAGAGCGGAACCGTCACGCTCCCGTTCGCGAGGATGCCGATGTCGGCCAGGTGCCATTCGACGCGGTTCCCCGAGAGAATCGCGACCCGGTCGTTCGCGTCGATGCCGAGCTCGGCGAGGCCGGCGGTCACCTGCGCGACTGCTTCGCCGTAGGCAGCCCACCCGATCGTCTCCCACCCGGCGTCGGTGCGCCGGCAGAGCGCGGGGCGGTGCGGGATCCGCGCAACGTTGGCGCGGAACGTCTCGACGATGGTCCGGCCGTTGATCGTCACCGACGGAGTCATGTTTCCCCCCTCACCCGGAGCGTCCGGAGACCGGAACCTCCCGACGCTCGTCGTCGTGCGCCCTCTGACCCTGCTTTTCCCTCGCTCCCATGAGGGCCACAGCGGCCTCGTCACCACCAGAGCCAGATGTCCCGAATCTGTCGTCGCCGGGGATCGTGACGACCGGGCGTCGCCGGCCGCGCCCGTCGGTTCCGCGTAGCAGCGGCGGCATGATGACGAGCGCGCAGAGCATCGCGGCCACGACGTTGACCGCCACCACCATTCCGAAGCTCGACAGGAGCGGGAAGCCCGAGAGCGTCAGCACCGCGAACCCGCCCGCGGTCGTGAGCCCCGACGCCGTGAACGCGCGTCCGATGTGCAGCGTCGCGGTGGCGATCGCGGCGTCCGGCGCGCGGCCGCGCGCCCGTTCCTCGTCGTAGCGCGTGAGCACGATCACCGAGAACTCGGTGCACACGGCGATCGCGAGCGCGGAGGAGAGCGCGCCGAGCGCGCTCACCTTGATCCCGAGCGCCGTGATCGCGAGCGACGACGCACCGACGGCCGTCAGGACCGGCAACATCGTCAGCGCGGCCTTGCGGGGGCGGCGGAACCAGACGAGCAGCCACAGCAGGACGGCGCCGATCGCGACGAGCGTCATCGTCGACTGGCCGTGCTGGAGCGCGTGCACCGTCTCGATGCCCACGACGACGAGTCCAGACGGCGTCACGGTGACCCCTGGTGGCGCGTGGACGTCGGCGCGCATCTCGCGCAGGAGTTGATCCTGTTGCGAGAGGGAGAGGTGCCCGACCGAGAAGAGCATCTGGGCGCGCCGGTCTCCGTCGGCGACGAGAAGCCGGCGCAGGCTGGTCGGGGCGCTCTCCACGACGGCACGCACGTCGTCGGGGGTCGGCGTGGAAGCGGTGAGCGTCTGGGTGATGGACGCGATGCTCGACGAGCGCAGCAGTTGGCCGGGGTGGATCGCGATCTCGTGTTGCTCGTACTGGGCCATCCACGCGAGCACGTCGGCGCGCATCACGTCGTCGGCTTCCACCATCACGCCGAGGCTCGCGGAGGTCCCGGCGACGTCGCGCAGGTGATGAAGATCCTTCAGCACCTGGCTGTCCTGGGGCACGAAGCGCTCCGGATCGGACTCCACGGAGATGTGGCGCTGCGCCACCAGACCCGATGCCGCGATCACCACGGCGAGGCCGCCCACGACGATCGGGTGGGCACCGGCGCTTGTGGTCAGGCCGCGTATGAGGCGCTCGAGACCGAAGCGACGCGGTGGCGCGAGCGGCCGCGGGCCATGACGCCGGTCGCGCAGGACCAGGACGAGCGGGACCAGCACCAGCACCGCCGCGAGCAGCACGACCGAACCGACACCCAGCATCACGCCGAACGCGCGGATCATCGGGACCGACGAGATCCGCAGCGCGAGGAATCCCACGACAGCGGCGACCATCGCGACGCTCAGCGCGGGGCCGAGGCCGGCGAGCGCGCGCGCGAGTGGCGAGTGGTCGACGACGGCGGTCTCCTCCTCGTAGCGCGAGTGCACCTGGATCGCGAAATCGACGCCCAGCCCGATCAGGATCGGGAGCCCGGAGATCGTCACCATCGTCAGAGGGATCCCGAGAAAGCCGAGCGTGCCGAAGGCCCACACGATGCCCAGCACCACGAGCGGGAGCACGAGCAGCCGCCAGCGGGCCCGGAACACGAGCAGCAGGATCACCGCCATCACGGCGAGCGCGAGCACGCCGGTCGTTGCCATGTCGGAGCGCATGCGGTCGTTGACTTCCTTCAGCAGCGCGGCCGATCCGGTGACGGTCGTCGTGAGCCCGTCGACCGGCATCGCCCGCACCTGGCGGGCCACGTCACCCGCGGCGACGCCCTGTTCGTCGATCGACATGTTGCCGTCGAGGGTCAACACCATCAGCGCGTGCTGCGGGTCGGGGAACGCGCCGAGCTCCGGCGCCCGGATCGCGCCGTGCTCGTCGAAGAGGAGGAACTCCACGAAACGCGGATTGTCGAGGCTCGCCGCGCCGACGGCCGCGAGCCGGGTCGCGTCCGACGCGGTGCGTGCTTTGAACGCGTCCGCGAGTTGGGTGCGGGCGCGCTGGGCCGCGGCGTCCTGCTGCGCAGCGTCGAGACCGGCCGTCACGGCCTGCTTGCGAGCACTCGCCTCGGCCGCGTCCTGATCGCGCGCGAGCGCGCCGAGGCTCAGCGGGCCGGCGAGCTGCTCCTCGCGCGCGGCGTAGACAAGGCTCGTGTCCGGGCCGACGATGCTGTGGAAGCGTCCGGTGCGCTCGAGGGCGGCCTCGAGGCGGGTCAGCGTGGCACGATTCGCGGGCGTGAACAGGCGGCGCACGTCGCCCTGGTAGATCACGACCATGACCTCGCCGCCGAACCCACGTTGGTAGCGGACGTTGTCGCGGTACACCTTCGACGTCGACGAGATCATCGTGTCCTGGCTCGTCGAGAAGCGCAGTTGCGTCAGCCCGACGGCGGCAACGAGCGTGATCGCGACGGCCACCGCGGCGAGCGCGCCCGGATGCCCTTCCACGAGGCCGGCCCAACGGACCCAGCCGCTCGCGTGCTTGCTCACGGGTGGTCGACGCACCTTCATCCCCTCGCCTCCTTCGGAGCATCCTCCGCCCGCCGTCAGCGAACCGACAGGGCCCAACGGACCTGATCTGGGTCACGATGGGGGGAAACAGTCCCGCGGTGCGCAGGAGGCGACATGGGAACCGACCCGGGTACGGCCGAGGTGCTCGTGGGCGCGGCGATCGACGGTGTCGCGACCGTCACTCTGAACCGACCCGCGAAGCGCAACGCGTTGTCGACGGCGGTGCGCGATCTCGTGAGCGATGCGCTCGATCGGCTCGCGGCCGACGACGACGTGCGCGCGGTCGTGCTCACCGGCGTGGGCGAGGTGTTCTGCGCCGGTTTCGACCTCGCCGAGTTCCGCGTCGAGGACGCGGCGTTCCAGCGGGCGCTGTGGGCGTCGAGCGATCGTTTCCACCGCACGGTGCTGTGTTTCCCGCTCCCGCTCGTCGCCGCGGTCAACGGACCTGCACTCGCCGGCGGCTTCGATCTCGCGGTGATGTGCGATCTGCGGGTTGCGTCGAGCTCCGCGCGCTTCGCGCATCCGGAACACGCGTGGAGCGAGGTGGTCTACGGCCCGCTCGAGGCGCTCGTCGGCGGCGGCGTCGCGCGTGATCTCTGCTTCACCGGGCGCGCGATCGACGCCGCGGAGGCGCATCGGCTCGGCATCGTGTCGATGGTGCTCGATCCCGACGCCGTCATCCCGACCGCGATGAGCATCGCGGCGACGATCGCAGAGGCACCGCGTGCGTCGGTCCTGAAGATGAAGGCCAAGGCGCTCGCCCGGGCCGGGATCGACCCGGACGCACCGACCCTCGCGCTCTGACCGGGCCGGTGGTGCCGTTCGTTCAGCGCGTGAGGCGCCGGCGAACGACACGGGGAACGGCTGCGGGGCCGTGGATCGGGTCGAAGGCGTCCGACGCCGCCGTGAGCTGCGCCATCTCCGAGTCGGAGAGCTCGAGCGCCGCCGCCGCGACGTTGGTCTCGAGTTGCTCGACGCTGCTCGCACCGGGGATCGCGACAACGTTGTCGTGGTGGATGACCCACGCGAGCGCGATCTGCGCGGGTGTGGCGTCGTGGGCGCTCGCGACGGCGCGCACGGCGTCCGCGAGCGGGCGCGCGCGTTCGAGGTTCTCGGGCAGGAACAGCGGGTTGTTCAACCGCGCCGCGCCCGTCGGTGGGTGCTGCGCGTCGTAACGACCCGACAGCATGCCCATGCCGAGCGGGCTGTACGCGATCACGAGCCGGTCGCTCGCCTGCGCGTAGGGAATCAGCTCGCGATCCGGTTTGCGCGCGACGAGGCTGTACTGCACCTGGTTGGAGAACACCGGTGTCCCGAGCGCCTGCTCGGCGGCCTTCCATCGTGCGAGCGCGAAGTTGCTCACGCCGACGTTGGTGACGATGCCCGCTCGCTGGAGCCGGCGCATGCCGTCCATCTGCTGCGAGAGCGGCATGGTCGGGTTCGGCCAGTGCACCTGGTAGAGGTCGATGCGGTCGATGCCGAGCCGTTGCGCGCTCGCACGGCCGTGCCGTTCGACGTACGACGCTGTCGGGAAGATCGGCAGGACCTTCGTCGCGACGAATGCCTCGTCGCGCCGACCTGCGAGTGCCCGGCCCACGATGCGTTCCGACTCGCCCCGGCCGTAGATCTCGGCCGTGTCGATCAGCGTGATGCCGAGATCCAGCGCCCGTTCGAGAATGGGGCCGGCAACGTCGTGGGCATACCGCTCGCCGTAGCCCCACTCCTTCGAGCCGAACTGCCAGGTGCCGAGGCCGATCGCCGAGAGGCGGACGCCGTTCACTTCCACGTATCGCATCCGGCGAGCCTACGGCGCGGTTCGCAATTCGGTTGTGGGGGTCGCGCGATCAGGCGAAGATTCGGCGCGTGAGCATCATGGTGATGGTCCGTGCCCGGCCAGGGGCGGACGGCTCGAGACGTCCGCCGTCGGCGGCTCGGCCAGAACTTCCTCGATCCGCAGCTCGCTGATCGCATCGTCGAACGGGCCGGCGTGCGCGCCGGCGAGCTCGTGGTCGACATCGGTGCGGGCACCGGCGCGCTGAGCCTGGCTCTGGCGCGCCGCGGCGCGCGCGTGCACGCGTACGAGCTCGATCCGGTGTGGGCGGCACGGCTGCGCGCCGCGCTCACCGATCTCGGTGCGCACGAGTGGCGCGTCGTCGCCGGTGATTTCCTCGATCAGCCGCTACCTGCAGAGCCGTTCCGCGTCGTGGCGTCCATCCCGTTCGGTCTCACGACGGCGATCACGCGCCGACTCCTCGACGATCCGGGATCCGGTCCGGTGCGTGCGGATCTGATCGTGCAGTGGGAGGTCGCGCGCAAGCGCGCGGCGTCGCCGCCGGTGACGTTGCACTCGACGTTCTGGTCGCCGTGGTGGGAGTTCCGTCTCGGTGCGCGCATCGCGGCGCGGCACTTCCGACCGTCGCCGCGCGCGGACGCAGGCGTCCTGACGGTGACGCGGCGCGACCCGCCCCTCCTTCCCACGACGATGGCGCGCGCATACGGCGAGTTCGTGCGGGCGCAGTGGCCGTTCGTCACACGATCCGGCGCTCGGAAGCCCAGCGCGCCAGCTCGTGGCGATTGGAGAGCTGCAGCTTCCGGAGCACCGCGGAGACGTGCGCCTCGACGGTCTTGACGGAGATGGCGAGGTCGGCCGCGATCTCCTTGTACGTATACCCGCCGCGATCAGGCGCAGCACCTGCTGCTCCCGCGCGGTGAGCTGGTCGAGCTCCGGGTCGACGGCACCAACCGGTACCGCTGCGAACGCGTCGAGCACGAAGCCGGCGAGCCGCGGCGAGAACACCGCGTCGCCCTCGTAGATCCGGCGGATCGCGTCGGCGAGCTCGCGCGGCGCGATCGACTTCGTCACGTAGCCGCGCGCCCCGGCCCGGATCGTCGCGATCACGTCGTCGGGGGAGTCGGAGACGCTGAGCGCGAGGAAGCGCGTCTCGGGGTTCGCGGCCAGCACCTCGCGGATCACGCGGGCACCGCCGCCGCCGGGCATGTGCACGTCGACGAGCACGACGTCGGGGCCGCGCTCGCGGACCAGCTCGATCGCGGCGTCGACCTCGGACGCGCTCCCGACGACCTCGAACTCGTCGCCCAGCTCCGCGCGCACGCCCGAGAGGAACAGCTGGTGATCGTCGACGAGGAAGACGCGCAGAGGACCACCGACGGCCCCGCGGGCGGTCATGCCGTCGTCCTCGGCATCGCGAGCTCGACCTCGGTACCCGATCCGGGTGTGGTCCGCACCGCGGCGCGTCCGCCGCGGCGCGCCATCCGTCCCTCGATCGACTCTGCGATCCCGCGCCGGTCGGGAGCGATGCGCGAGCGGTCGAAGCCGTTGCCGCGGTCGCGCACGTACACGGTGACCTCGTCCGCGCCGACCTCGCAGTACACCGACACGCGCGTTGCACCCGAGTGGCGCTGCGCGTTCGAGATCGCTTCGCGGGTCGCGTCGAGCAGGGCCGCGAGGCCCGGACCGAGCTCGCAGTCGCGCACCTGCACCATCTCCACCGGCACACCGTTGGTGTCCTCCAACTCGGCGCCGAGTGCGGCGAGCGCGGCGCGCACCGATCCGGTTCCCGCGCCTCCTTCGGAGCGCCGCCCGGAGAGCAGCCACGAGCGGAGCTCGCGCTCCTGCTGGCGCGCGAGGCGCACGACCTCACGCGGGTCGTCGGCGCGCCGCTGCACCATCGCGAGCGTCTGCAACACCGAGTCGTGGAGGTGCGCGGCGACTTCAGCGCGCTCGTCGCTGCGGATGCGCTCGCGGCGCTCGGTGACGAGCTCGGTGCCGAGCCGCCACAGCCACGGGCCGAAGCCGAGCGCGAGCCCGATGAGGATCGCGCCAACCGCGAGCAGACCCGTGCGCACCGCCGACCACGATCCGCTCGCCGTGAGCAACACGACGAGCCCGCCGACGACGAAGCACACCCCGACCACCACGCGCGCGAGCAGTGCGCGGCGCGTGCCGAGGACGTCGACGGCGGCGGCCGCGCCCGGCGGCACCCAGCTCGGCAGGGTGACCGATCTCGTCGGGGTGCCGGCGTCGTCGACGCTCGCCGGCAGGCTCAGCAGCAGGATGAGGCCGGCGACGCCGAGCACGAGCGGAATCGCGATGCGAGCGGGGAGTCCGATGCCCGCGATCGCGAACAGTTGCGTGATTCCCGCGGAGATGGCCGCGAGCGCGCCGAGATCGACCCAGTCGCGCGGCCCGAAGCGGGCCGAGAGCGGCGCGGTGAACGACGCGGTGTCCGTGCCCGGCATCAGCGCCCACGCGAGCATGTAGAAGACGACGCCGAACCCCGAGACCGCGAGCGCGACGAGGGCGATGCGCACCGCGAGCCGGGGCACATGGAGGAACGCGGCGAGCGGACTCGACACGCCGGCCACGATGCGGTCGTCGCTGCGGACGAGCGGAACGCGAACGGCCAGGTGCACCGCGTGATGATCGCGCGCCGGCCGCCGCCGGCCTCGGGGTGCGACCCTCGCGACCCTGACGCGCGGCCCGTCCGCATCAGGGACCTCCCCGATGGTCGGCGGGCCGCGGCCGGCTCATCCTGGAAACATGGATGCGACCATGAACCCCACCCCGGCGGCGACGCCCCACCGGCTGACGCGCAGCCGGAACGACCGGATGCTCGGTGGTGTCGCCGGCGGCATTGCCCACACCTACGGCTTCGATCCCGCGCTCGTGCGGATCGCGATCGTCGTTGTCGCGGCGGTCACGCTCGGTACCGGCGTGCTCGCCTACATCGTCGCCTGGCTCGTGATCCCCGAAGCCGATGCCGACGAGCCGGTCTTGAGCGGCGCGGTGCGCGACCCGCGCGCGAAGCGCCTCGACCACCGGCTCTGGATCGGGTTCGCCCTGGTCGCCGCTGGTGCGATCGCGTTGTTCGACAACCTGCACGTCGCGCCGATCGCACGCATCGGCTGGCCGTTGCTCCTGATCGTCGCGGGGGCCGCGGTGCTCCTCCTGCGCGACCGCGACGCCGTCGCCCCCGCCGCGCCGTCGGTGCCTCCGGTTCCGCCCGCGCCCGCGCCGCCACCGCCCGGATTCGCGCGCGGCGCGTGGGCGCCATCGGCGCCGGGTGCCCCGCCGGGCGATCCCGGTGCCTCGACGGCGACCGACGCGGTCGCCGAGACCGAAGACGCGGTCTCCGACACCGACGACGCGGGCTCGGGTGCGACGACCGGGCCCGCGTCGCCGTTCGCCGGCGGCATCGGCGGCCCTGGTGACACCGTCTCCGCGTACCCGCCGGGGCCCGCGTGGCCGATCGGGCCGCCCCCGCGCCCGGGTCGCCCGCGCGAGCGCTCCCTGCTCGGCCGGCTCACGTGGAGCGCGCTCCTGATCGTCGCCGGAGTCGCGTGGTTGCTCGCGGCGACGGGTGCGGCGAGCGTCGACGCGCGCTTCGTCCTCGCCGTCGAGCTCGGCGTCGTCGGCGTGTCGCTGCTCGTCGGCACCTGGCTCGGCCGCGCGCGCGGTCTGATCGCGATCGGGATCGTCCTCGCGCTCGTCGCGGGATCCTTCGCCGCGCTCGAGGTTCCGCTCAAGGGTGAGATCGGCGAGCGGATCGTGCGTCCGTCCCGCGCCGGCGCCCTGCATGACCGTTACGAGATCGCAATCGGGCACCTCGAGCTCGACCTGGGCGACGCGACGATCGACGCGGGGACGCATCGCGTGGTTCTCACCGACGCGATCGGCTTCGTCGAGATCCGCGTTCCCGCTCGGGCGCGGGTCGACGTGATCGCGCGCGCCGACGTCGGGTCCCTCGACGTCCTTGGGCGGCCCGAAGTCGGAGGCACGCATCACCGGGTCCACGTCGTCGACGAACCGGTGGGTTCGTCGGGCCCCCTGCTCGTGATCGACGCGCACGTCGGCTTCGGTGCCGTGAAGGTCGTCCGCAGCCAGGAGGTGGCCGCATGAAGCTCCACGCGACCGATGTCGTCTCGCTCGTGTTCGGTCTGCTCTTCACGATGCTCGCGACGGTGTTCGCGCTCCATGCGCTCGACGTGGTGGACGTCGACTTCCGCGTCGTTCCCGCGGTCGCGCTGATCCTGTCGGGGCTCGGTGGGATCGCCGCCGCGCTCGCGACGTCGGCACGCGGGACCGGCGTCGACGGACAGCGTGACCCTCGCCGGCGCTCGGTCAGGCCGATCCGGTCGACAAGGTGGTGACTGCGGCGCCGTAGAGGGCCAGCAGGTTCTGGGCGAGGTCCGGGTGGTCGAAGTGAGGATTCCACTCGGCGTCCGCGAGCGAGTCGCTGATGCAGAACGCCGAGGCGAGCGCCACCTCCCGGTGGGCGGCGACCGTGAAGAGCGCGGCCGCCTCCATCTCGACGCAGGAGACGCCCGTGGACTGGTAGTGCCGGGCTTCCTCCACGGTCTCCCGGTACGGCGCGTCGATCGTCCACGCGCGGCCGCGCCGGCACGGGAGGTTCGCGGCCCTGATGGAGCGGTACAACGAAGCGGTCAGTGCCGGATCCGGCACCGCTTCGACGTCGTGCGGCGCGTAGTGATGCGAAACGCCCTCGTCGCGCACGGCCGACGAGCACACGACGACGTCGCCGGGCGCCAAGCTCGGGTTGCAGACCACCTGCCGTCCCGATCGAGATGAATTGCTGCACACCGATCGCGACGAGGTCCTCCAATACGAGCGCGGCGATCGGTGCGCCGAACCCGAAGTCGCCGATCACGCCGACCAGACCGTCGGTGCGGTCGAGGGTGACGACGTGGCGGTAGTTGTGAGCGCCGCCGAGCGGCGTCGTTTCTTCGAACGCCAGCACCGCGGTGAACAGCGGCGCCTGGTACGTGATGACGACACTCTCGGGAGCGCGGTCCGGTAGCGCTCCGCGCTCGCGCCGCCAGTCGCGCATCGCGGACGGGCTGAGGAACGCGTTGCCGGCGCACTTGCCGGCGAAGCGCGGGAACGGCGGCGGCAGCGCGTCGACCATGCGATGCCATCCTGCTCCCTCGAGCCCCGCTGCCACACGTGATTTCGCGACCGCCGCAACTGCCGGCCCACCGCGTTCCACCCCCGTCGGGCTCAACCGGCGCGCCTCGCCCCCGCCGCGTGCGGGTCTCGCGGCTCGCGCCCCTCGCCGCGCGGCCCGGCCGAGGGGTGCCACGGGCGCGGCGGCTCGGTGCGTTGGAGTGCGCGCGGCGGGATCGGCAGCGGCACCTGACCCATGGCCGGAAGCGTGAGCGGAACGTGCCGCTCGGGTGCCACCGGCACCCGGGGCGGGGCCGGGGGCGCGACCGGGAGCGCGACCGGCGCCTCCGGCTCCTCGGTGCGTGCGCGACGGAGCCGCCGCCGCCCCGCGGCGGCCCGGTCTCGGCCGGGGCGTCCGCTCGCCAATTGCCACAACTGATCGGGGTGTTGCATACCGGCCTCCCGGAATCGTCCGCGGTGCCCACCGCGGGCTGGGTGTGAGTTCCTCGTCGAGCACGAACCTACGACCCGTTCCGGACAGATCGGGTCCGCAACCCGTGCGAAACTCGCGTTCCTCATGGACACGCCGACCCGTCTCCTGCGCCTGCTCGTGCTGTTCTCCGCGCGGGCCTCGTGGTCGGCCGCGGAACTGGCCGAGCGTCTCGAGGTCACCGAGCGCACGGTGCGCCGCGACGTCAACCGATTGCGCGACCTCGGCTACCCGGTCGGCGGCACGACCGGCCCCTACGGGGGGTACGCGCTCGGAGCCGGCGGCACGCTGCCGCCGCTCGTGCTCGACGACGAGGAGGCCGTCGCGGTCGCGATCGGGCTACGCGGCGCGGCCACGGGCGGCGAGTCGGGGCTCGAGGACTCCGCGCTCTCGGCGCTCACGAAGCTCGACCGCGTGCTTCCGGTCCACTTGCGCGAGCGCGTCGCCGCGCTCCGGTCGGTCACCGTCGGCCTCGGGCGTCGCGACCTCCCCGCGATCGACGCCGACACGCTCGTCGCCGCGGCCCTCGCGTGCCGGCGCCCCGAGCGGCTGCGGTTCTCCTACACCGATGCGAGTGGCAACGCGTCCGAACGTCTCGTGGAGCCGTTCCGCCTCGTGTTCACGCAACGATCCTGGTATCTCGTCGCCTTCGACACCGCCCGCGACGACTGGCGCACCTTCCGCGTCGACCGCATGAGCGAGCTGAAGCTCACCGGCGCGCGCTTCACGCATCGCGACGCACCCGACGCCGCGACGATGGTCGCGGAAGGAATGGCCGTGAACGCGCACACGATCCGCGCACGCGTGCGGCTGCACGTCACCGTCGACGAAGCCCGCCGGTTCGTGTCGCGTACTGCTGCGGTGCTCGAAGCCGATCCCGACGACCCGACCGCCACGATCGCGCGCATCGGCGGCGACGCCGACTGGATCGCGCGCTACCTCGCCGGCCTCGACTGGCGCTTCGAGGTGCTCGAACCCGAAGCCGTGCGTGCGGAGGTGCGCACGCTCGCGCGCCGGATCGCGCGCGACCACCGCACATCCCGCTGACGCGGGCCGGTCGCGTCGCCTGACGCCGGCGTCAGCAAGCGAATACCATCCGGCGTCCGAGCCGCAGGCGCCCGAGGGGAGGGCGGTGGACGACGCGACCGACGCGGGGCGCCGCACGGAGCGGCCGCCCGCCGCCGCCCTCGCGGCCGCGGTCCTCGAGGAAGAGGCCGCGCGCCAGGAGGCGCAGGCGCGCGCCAGGGAGCAGGTGATCTTCCCCGACGACCTGTTGCCCGGCGTGAATTCCGAGCCCGTCAGCATGCGCGAAGCGCTCGCGCGCGGCGGGAAGCTGATGTTCGTCGTGCTCACGCTGATCGTGGCGCTCGACGAGCTCGAGGGCACCGCGATCCAGGTGCTCGAACCCGAGATCCGCCGCACTTTTCACATCAGCAGCGGATCGGTCGTGTTCATCTCGATCGCGAGCTCCGCGTTCTTCGTCCTCGGTGCAGTGCCGATGGGCTGGCTCGCCGACCGAGTGAAGCGCGTGCCCATCGTGGGCATCTCGAGCGTGCTGTTCGGTGGATTCGTGTTCCTCTCCGGCACCGCCGTGAACGCGTTCATGCTGTTCTGGACGCGGTTCGCGACGGGCATCGCGAAGGCCAACACGATCCCGGTCCACGGCTCGCTCCTCGCCGACAACTACCCCATCGGCATCCGCGCGCGCATGGCCGGCATCAGCAACCTGGCGACCCAGGTCACCGGCATCGCGAGCCCCATCCTCGTCGCCGCGATCGCGACGTGGGCGGGCGGCCAGGAGGGTTGGCGGTGGGCGTGGTACATCCTCGGAATCCCCGTGTCGATCGTCGCGATCGCTGCCTTCTTCATCAAGGAACCACCTCGCGGTCAGTTCGAGAAGGAAGACGTGCTCGGTGAGGTCATCGAGGACGAGAACCCCGCGCCGATCTCGATGGAGGCCGCGTTCGCGCGGCTCAAGAAGATCGCGACGATCCGCTCCTCGATCGCCGCATTCTGCGCGCTCGGGTTCGGACTCTTCAGCGTCGGCTCGCTCGCGACGCTCTACCTCAACGACACCCTGCACGCGACGCACGTGTTCGAGCGCGGGCTCATCATCAGCCTCTCGGGCGTCGCCGCGCTGCCGTTCCTGCCGTTCGTGGGCAGCTACTTCGACCGCGTGTACCGCAAGAACCCGGCCCGCGCCCTCGCGATCGTCGGCGCACTGATCATTCCCTCCGCGATCTTCACGCCGCTGCAGTTCTCGACGCACAGCCAGGTCTGGTTCGTGATCCTCGGCGTCCCGCAAGCCGTGTTCACCGCGTGCGCGTTCGCGATGGTCGCGCCCGTGTTGCAGGCGGTCGTGCCGTACCGGCTGCGGGGCATGGGGACCGCGCTCGCGACGATGTACATCTTCTTCGTCGGCGGCTTCCTCGGCGGCATCATCGCCGACTTCCTCACGAACGGCATCGGCGTACGCGGTGCGGTGATCGTGCTCAACGTGCCGACGAGCATCATCGGCGGACTGCTACTCATGAACGGCGCCCGCTTCATCCGCAACGATCTCTCGCTCGTCGTCGAGGAGTTGCTGGAGGAGCGGGAGGAGCACCGCAAGCGTTTCGAGCTCGGTGAGGCTCCGCCGGCGCTGCAACTCGTGAACCTCGACTTCTCCTACGGCCCGGTGCAGGTGCTCTTCGACGTCAACTTCGAGATCGCGCGCGGCGAGTGCGTCGCGCTGCTCGGTACGAACGGCGCGGGGAAGTCGACGATCCTGCGCGTCATCAGCGGGTTGGAGGTTCCCGAGCGCGGGGTCGTGCGGCTCGACGGTCGCAACATCACGTACGTCGCGCCCGAAGCGCGGGTGAAGCTCGGGATCGTGCAGCTTCCCGGGGGCAAGGGTGTGTTCCCGAGCCTCACGGTCGAGCAGAACCTGGCCGTGAGCGCGCGGCTCGAGCGCACGCCGAAGCGCGTCGTCGCCGAGAAGATCGCGACCGTGCTCGAGTTGTTCCCCGAGCTGGTCGCGCACCGCGGCCAGGTCGCGCACAGCCTGTCGGGTGGCCAGCAGCAGATGCTCGCCCTGGCCCGCGTCTTCATCCACGGGCCCGACGTCCTGCTCATCGACGAGCTCTCGCTCGGGCTCGCGCCGGTCGTGGTGCAGCGCATGCTCGAGCTGATCGACCGGTTGAAGGAGCAGGGGCAGACGATGCTCGTGGTCGAGCAGTCGCTCAACGTCGCGCTCGCGATCGCCGATCGGGCGATCTTCCTCGAGAAGGGCGAGGTGCGGTTCGAGGGCGCCACCGCCGATCTCCTCGCCCGCGACGACCTGGCGCGCGCCGTCTTCTTCGGTTCCGAGGGCGGGTGATGCTCGCCTCGATCTTCACCGCGAACCTGCTGTTCAGCGGCGCGGTCGACGGCCTCGTCATCGCCCTGCTCGGGATGGGCATCGTGCTCGTGTACCGCTCGAGCCGGGTGATCAACTTCGCCGTCGGCGACCTCGGGGTCCCGGCCGCGGCGCTGCTCGCGATCATGGTGGCGAAGAGCCACTGGCCGTACTGGCCGGCGCTCGTGGGCGTCGTGATCGTGGGCACCGTGAGCGGGGCGGTCGTGGAGCTCGCGGTGATCCGGCGCCTCTTCCGCGCGCCAGCGCGTCATCGTGCTCGTCGCCACGATCGGTGTCGCGCAGCTCGCGCAGGCGGTCACCGGAGCGCTGCCCGACTACCGCACCGGCGATCTGCAGACCGCGTTCCCGAGCCCGATCACGTCCTCCTGGCACGTGGGCAGCATCACGATCGAGGGCGCGCAGCTCCTCACGTTGATCGTGGTGCCGGTGATCGCGCTCGCACTCTGGTGGTTGCTCGGTCATAGCCGTTTCGGCGACGCCGTGCGCGCGTGTGCGACCAACGCCGACCTCGCGCGGATGACCGGGTTGAACCCGAAGCTCGTCTCCACTGCGATCTGGAGCATCGGCGGATTCCTCTCCGCGATCGCGGTGATCCTCTGGGCCACCGAGCAGCACTCGTCGCAACTCGTGAGCATCGGCCCCGACACGTTGCTGCTCGGGCTCACGGCGGCGCTCGTCGGCCGGATGACGTCGTTTCCGAAGACCGTGCTCGGCGCGATGGCCGTCGGGGTGCTGTACCGGCTCCTGCCGTTCAACTTCTCGAACAACTCCGGGCTCGTTCAGTTCGTGCTCTTCCTGCTGGTGCTCGTGCTCGTCGCTCGGCTGCGCCGTGCCGACGACGCCGGGGGTGAGAGCTTCGCGTTCGCACCGCGCGTCCCGCCGGTGCCGGAACGCCTGCGCGAGATCTGGTGGGTGCGGCGCATGCCGCAGCTGCTCGCGGGCTTCGCATTGGTGGTCGCCATCGTCGTCCCGCTCGTCGTCACGGAGTCGAGCCGCCACCTCACCTACGCGACGATCCTCGCGTTCGCGATCTGCGTCGTCTCCGTGACGGTGTTGACCGGATGGGGCGGTCAGCTCTCGCTCGGGCAGATGGCGTTCGCGGGAGTGGGGGCGCTGAGCGCCGCCGCGTTCGAGCGCGGCGTGCGCATCAACATCGGTTGGCACTCCACGCGCTTGATCAACTCGCACCTGAACGGGTTCCCCTTCGTCGTGTCGGTGTTCCTCGGCGCTGCGGTCGCGTGCGGGTTCGCGATCGCGGTGGGCGTCGGCGCGCTGCGGCTCAAGGGCCTCCTCCTCGCGGTCAGCACCCTCGCGTTCGCGATCGCGGCCGAGGAGTACCTCTTCCACCGGCCGATCTTCTCGGTCAGCTCGTTCTCGCAGACCGTCACGTTCCCGCGGGGTCACCTCGGGCCGATCGATCTCGCCGATCGCAACCGCGCCTACTACTACTTCGTGCTCGCCTCACTCGTCGTGGTGCTCGTCGTGATGGGGCACCTGCGGCGGAGCGGGATCGGGCGGGCGATCATCGGGGTGCGCGAGAACGAGCCCGCGGCCGCGGCCCTCACCGTGTCGCCGACGCGTGCGAAGTTGATCTCGTTCGCGACTGGCGGCTTCATCGCGGGGTACGGCGGCGCGCTTCTCGGCGGCCTCGTCGTCGACATCGCGTACTCGCAACGCTTCTTCCGTGTCGAAGACTCGCTCTCGGTCGTCGCGATGGCCGTGATCGGCGGGCTCGGCAGCCTCGCGGGCGCGGTCACCGGCGCGCTGTGGGTCGTCGGCCTGCCGTCGTTCTGGCCGACGAACACCGAGATCCCACTGCTCACGTCGAGCATCGGGCTGCTCGTCATCCTGCTGTACATCCCCGGCGGCTTCACCCAGATCGCCTTCTGGGCCCGCGGCGAGTTGCTGCGCTGGTTGGAGAAGCGGCTTCCCGAAGCGCCGACGAAGACGCTGAACGCGCCGCCGGTCTCGTTGCGGCGTCCGCCAACCGACGTCGCGCTCGTCAATGCCGACGGTGGTGTGCTGCAGACGCGCGGTCTCACCGTCCGCTTCGGCGGCCTCGTCGCCGTCGACGGCGTCGACTTCAGCGCCCGGCGCGGTGAGGTCATCGGCCTCATCGGTACCAACGGCGCGGGTAAGTCGACGATGCTGAACGCGATCGGAGGGTTCCTGCCGAGCGCGGGCCGCGTCGATCTCCTCGGCCGCGACGTCTCGGAGCTCTCCGCGCACCGCCGCGCCCGAGCCGGTCTCGGCCGCACCTTCCAGGCGGCGACCCTGTTCCCCGAGCTGACGGTGCGCGAGACGGTCGAGCTCGCGCTGGAGGCACGCGGTGCGACGCCGTTCTGGGGCACGCTCCTCTGGCTCCCGCACGCGACGCGCGCCGAGCGGGCGAAGCGGTCGGAGGCCGCCGAGCTCATCGACTTCCTCGGCCTCGGCCGGTACGCCGATCGCTTCGTGGCCGAGCTCTCCACCGGGACCCGTCGCATCGTGGAGCTCGCCGCGGTGCTCGCGGTCGCGCCCCGGGTGATCTGCCTCGACGAACCGACCGCCGGTGTCGCCCAGCGCGAGGCCGAGGCCTTCGGCCCGCTGATCACGCGCGTGCAGCAGGAGCTCGACGCGACGCTCGTGGTGGTGGAGCACGACCTGCCGCTCATCCTCTCCATCAGCGACCGCATCTACTGCCTCGAAGCCGGCGCGGTCATCGCGAGCGGCGCACCCGCCGCCGTGCGCAACGACCCGCGGGTCATCGCGAGCTACCTCGGCACCGACGAGCGCGCGATCCAACGCAGCAACGCCCGGTGAGAGCGCGCCGTAACCGGGCGCGCCGGAACCAGCTGCGTCGCTAGTCGCCGCTCACGTCGAGGACCGGGGTGACGCGCTTCCAGTCGCCCGCGTCGCCGATCGTCGGGTCGAACGCGACGAGCCCGTACGTGTTGTCGGCGTCGTACTTGCCGGTGTGCAGCGACGCGAAGTCGGTCGACATGATGTCGATCGAGCCGAAGTTGTCGACGGTCGCGGTCCAGTTCGCGTTGTTGAGATTCGCCCCTACCTTCTCCGCGATCGTCTTGAACATCTCGACGAACACGCAGGCGTCCTCTTCTTCGCCGTAGATCTCGTTCTCCCGGCCGCCGGCCGCGGGGATCACGACGTTCGGCGACGGAACCTTGATGCCGGTCGCCTTCTCGAAGATGTTCTTGCAGAACGTGAAGTGCGGCGTCTTCGTGTGCTCCAGCCCGGTGCGGCCCTCGGCTGTGATGATCCCGTCGTAGGGGTTGGGCACGACCTTCGCCTTCACCTCGTCCTGCGCACCCGACAACACGCCCGTGCTGTCGGCGATGAGCGTCATCTTCGGGAACGCCGAGCGGATCTTCTCGATGAACTGCTTCGACTCGACGGCATCACCGGCGAGCATCAGCGTGTCGACGCCTTCGGTCTTCCACTTCTCGATGAAGCTGTCGAGCTGCGACTGCGCGGCGGCGGTGTCGGTGCCGCTGATCGTGAGGATCGCGGTCGAGCCGCGCTTCGCGCCCGTTGACGCGATCGCGGGTTCGATCACCTGCTGCACGCGCGCGTTCGCGTTGGAGTCCGCGAGGATCGCGACGGTCTTGCCCTCGAGAGTGTGCTGCGACGTCAGCAGCGACATGATCACCTTCACGCGCCGGTCCGGGAGGATGTCGGGGGTGAGGAGCAGCCCCGGCGGTGCCTTGTCGATGAGGTCCTGCGAGAGGTCGTAGGTGATGAGGATCCGCTGGTGCTGACGGGTCACGCAGAGCGGGACGTCGCCGGTGATGTCGCCGAAGGTGCCGATGACGGCGAAGACGTTCGCGTCGTCGGCGAACGACGTGCACGCGGAGAGGCCCTGCGTCGGGGTCAGCGGGCACACCGTCTTGTAGATCGGTTCGATCGTGCGACCGTTGATGCCGCCGTGCGCGTTGATGTCGTCGATGAACGCCTGGTACGCCTTCTGCTGGGCCGGGCGGATGCCCGTGTAGAACGCGGCCGGGATGCACGCGTAGTCGATGAGCGCGATCCCGAGTTTGATGCTCGTCGCGGTCACGCCCGGGCCGGTGCCCGCGACGGTCGTGACCGTCGCCGGCTTCGCGGTCGTCGCGGTTCCGCCCCCCGTGGTCGGCGCGCTGCCGCCCGTGGAGTTCGCGCTGCACGCCGCGGCCGCGAGGGCGATGGCGATCGCGGCGGCGGCGATCCCGCGCGCCCGCCGGATCCGGTTCTGCTCACGCACGCGCATCCTCGAACCCCCCGCCTCGAGCGATGGGGATGCTACGACAGCGCGGCCGTCCGGTCGCTCGCGCCGGGTCCGGTCGCGTCGCGCACCGGTCGGTAGGGTCGTCGCGTGCTCCCGGTCACCGCGGATTCCGTTCGTCTCTTCCTGCATGTCGTCGGCGCGTTCGTGTGGGTGGGAGGCCAGATCGCACTCGGTGGCGTCGTACCCGTCGTGCGTCGCGGTGCACCGCCGGAGACGGTGCGCGCGGTCGCTCGGCAGTTCCAGCGGTTCGCGTGGCCCGCGTACGCGTTGCTCGTCGCGACGGGGATCTGGAACCTCGTCGCGATCAAGGTCGGCGACCAGTCGGGCGCGTACCTCGCGACCCTGATGGTGAAGCTCGCGCTGGTCGCGCTCTCGGGCATTGCCGCGGGCGCGCACGCCTTCCTCACCGGCCCGGCCGTCGCGCGCGCCACCGACGACGCGCAGGCCCGGCGCCGCCGCGCGATCTCGGGTGCGAGCGCGGGCCTCTCGCTGCTCTTCGCGCTCGTCGCGGCCTATCTCGGCGTCCAGCTCGCGGGTTGACCGCCGGTTTCAGGCCACCGCGGCGGCCGGCGCGATCTCGAGCGCGATCGTCTCGACGCGCCCGTCGTCGGCCACCAGCACCGCCTGCGCGCCCGACTCGTCGAGGAGCGCTCGGGCGTCGGTCCCCATGAGGTAGACGGCCTTGGCGAGCACCTCGGCGTCGGCGGCGCTCGGCGCGATGACGCTCACCTGCGCCCAGCCCGCGAACGCCGACGCTCCCGTACGAGGGTCGATGAGATGGTGCTGCTCGACGCCGTCGACCAGCCAACGGCGCTGCAAACGCGTCGAGGTCACGACCGCGCCGTCGCGCAGCTGGAGCCGCGCGAGGGGCGCGGCTCCGCCGGCCGGGTCGGCGATGTCGACGATCCAGGGGCCGCCGTTCGGCGCGCTCCCGCGCACCCGGACGTCGCCGCCGAGGTTCGCGCACGCGCCGTCGAGCCCGGCGGCCATGAGGTCGTCCACGACGAGGTCGGCCGCGTAGCCCTTGGCGATGCCGCCGAGGTCGAGGCGCACGCCGGGCGGAAGCTGCACGACGAGCTCGTCGGGTTCGAGGTGGATCCCGCCACAGCCAACCGGTGCCGCCGCGGCCGGGGCCGTCTCGGTGCGGTCGGACGGCAGATCCGCGAAGGAACGGTCGTAGCCCGCGTGCTCGAGCGCGCCGAGCACCGTCGGATCGAAGCGGCCGCGGGTGCGCACCCAACCGATCACGGCCGCCTCGATCAGGTCGTAGGTCTCGGCGGTGAGGCGCACGGGCGTGCCCGCCCGGTCGTTCAGGCGGCAGAGCTCGCTCGCCGGCCGGAACCGGCTCCAGCGTGCTTCGAGGCCGTCGATGCGCTCCTGCGCGGCGGCGAGCAGGTCGTCGGCGCCGTCACCCACGCCGATCAGGTGCACGGTCGTGCCCATCGCGGCGAAGGTGCGTTCAGCTTCCATGGCTCGAGGTGTTCGCGACGGTCGCGGCCGTGTTCGCGGTGGCGCTCGCCGAGGTGCTCGCGGTCGTCGCCTTGGTCGTCGCGGACGAGTCGTCGTCGGCCGCGACCGTCGCGCCCGCGATCGTCTGGGTCGTTTTGGCCGCGCTCGCCGTCGTGGTGTGGCCCGACACCACGAGGGCGGTGCCGAGCCCGACGGTCGCGGCGACGCTGAGGGCGAGGGCCGCGACCCGGCTGCCGGCGGCGGCGTGGCGGCGGCGCGGAGCCGCAGCCCGGGCGCGACCTGCGCCCGCGCGCGCCGAACGCTGCTCGGCCAGGCGGGCCAGGCGCGCCGCGCGTTCGGCGGCGGCGTCCGTCGGTTCGGACGCCTCGAAGTCGAAGGGGAGGCCGGGGTCTTCCTGGGGGTGGTCTTCGCTGGTCATGGTGACCGTTGTACGCCGCCGGCCCCGGGTGCCGGCCCAGAGCTTCCTGCGAGCTCGCTGAGAAACCGGGCGGGCACGGACGCGTCAGGTCAGGCGCCGGTCCAGCAGTTCATGACGGTCGCCGCGATGGTCAACGCGACGTCGGAGCGGTCCTGGGGCGGCGCACCGAACTGGGCCGGCAGCCCCGAGACGTCGACGTCGAGGACCTTGTAGTCCTTGCGGACGATCACCGACCCGTTCGTGGTGATGAACGCGCCCTGCCCGAAGCTGATCGGGTCGGGTCGGCGGCCCAGCTTCGCGGCGTAGGCGTTGTAGACGGTGGTGGTCTGGGCGACGCTGTCGAGCTCCTTGTCGGAGAGCACGATGACCCCGTCGGGATACTGGTACGTGCAGGTGTAGACGTGGTTCACCCAGGTGGGGGTGCTCACGGTCGCCTTCACCCCGAGGCTCAGGGTGATGTCGTCCTGGGCCTCCTTGGCGCAGATCATCAGTGACGAGTCCGACGGGTTCGGGCCCGACGGGTGGCCGGTGTCGGGAATGCTCGTCGTGGTGGGCGCGCTGCTCGGCGACGTCGACCCGCAGCCGGCGACGAGCAACGCGGCCGCGAGGGCGGCGGCAACGAGCGCCGGGAGGCGCCGGGCGGGGGTCACGCCCCCAAGATACCGACGGCTTCCCCGCCCGCCGGAGTCGCGGGAATCTCCCTGGCGGGAAACCGGTTGGGGAGACTGATTAGTTCGCTAAACTAATCATTGTCGATCCCGAAGCTACGGGCCCAGCCCGCACGAGAAGTCCGATGGCCGCGAAGCACACCGACTCCGAGTCGCCGACAGCCGAGACCGCCGCCACCACCGAGCTCGGCGCGCGCCTGCGCCTCGTCGTCGCGCGGCTGAACCGGCGTCTGCGCCAGGAGGCCGACATCGGCATCACGCCGTCGCAGCTCGCGGCGCTCTCGACGATCGAGCGGCACGGGCCGATCACGCTCGGCGATCTTGCCGCGTACGAGCAGGTTCGGCCCCCGACGATGACGAAGATCGTCGGCGGGCTCGAGGAGCCCGCGCTCGTGCAGCGCACGGTCGATCCCGCGGATCGCAGGGTCGCGCGCATGACGATCACACCCGAGGGGCGGCGTCTCCTCGCGCGGTCGCGCTCGAAGCGGAACCAGCTGGTCGCGTCGCTGCTCGACGAGCTCGAGCACGACGAGCGCGCGGTCGTCGAGCGCGTCGTCCCGATCCTCGAGCGCTGGATCGACGAACCGCAATGAGGAGCACGTTCCGATCGCTCAGCGTCCGCAACTACCGGCTGTTCTTCGTCGGGCAGCTCGTGTCGGTGAGCGGCACGTGGATGCAGACGGTCGCGCAGGACTGGCTGGTCGTGCAGGTGCTGCACCCCCACAACACCGACTTCGCCGAGGGCGTGACCGTCGGCTTGCAGTTCCTGCCGCTGCTCCTGTTCGCGATGGTCGGCGGCATCATCGCCGACCGCTTCGACAAGCGCCGGGTGCTCGTCGTCACGCAATCGGTCGCCCTGGCGCTCGCGGTCGTGATGGGCGTGCTCGTCGCGACGGGCGTCATCGAGCTGTGGATGGTCTTCGTCATGGCCTTCCTGCTCGGCTGTGTGACGGCCGTCGACAACCCCACCCGCCAGGCGTTCGTCACCGAGATGGTCGGGCCGAGCGAGCTGACCAACGCGATCGGTCTCAACAGCGCGACGTTCAACGCCGCGCGCATCATCGGCCCGGCCGTGGCCGCGGTGGTGATCAAGTTCGCCGGATTGTCGCTCGCCTTCTTCTTCAACGCCTTCTCGTACCTCGCGGTGATCGCGGGGCTGTTGTTGATGCGGTCCGCCGAGCTGTTCCCGACGCGCAAGGCGCCACGCGAGAAGGGCCAGGTGCGTGCCGGTCTCCGCTACGTCTGGTCGACCCCCGAGCTCAAGCTCACGATCCTGCTCGTCACCGTGGTCGCGACGTTCGGCATGAACCTGTCGGTCGTGCTCCCCCTGATGGCGAAGTTCACCTTCCACGGCGACGCCGGCACCTACGGGCTGCTCACGTCGACGATGGCGGTCGGCGCGCTCGGCGGCGCGCTCCTCGCGGCGCGGCGCGAGGTGCCGACGCCGCTGATGCTCGTGACGATGGCCACCGGGTTCGGCGCGTTCAGCATCGCGACGGCGTTCGCGCCGAACGTGTGGATCGCGGTCGCCCTGCTCGTGCCGACGGGCGCGACGGCGATCTCGTTCATGGCGACCGCGAACTCGACCCTCCAGCTGCGCTCCGACGACCGGATGCGAGGCCGGGTGATGGCGTTGTACGCGCTCGTGTTCCTCGGCAGCACGCCGCTCGGCGGCCCGCTCACCGGCTGGATCTCGCAGGTCGGGTCGCCGCGGCTCGCGCTCGCGCTGGGCGGCGTGATCACGCTTGCGGGCGGCGTCGGGGCGTGGATCTGGCTGCGCTTCCCGCGCGGCAGTGCCCGCCGCCGGCCGGCCGCGGTGCAGCCGGCCTGACCGCCGACCCGCTACTACGCGAAACGGATGATCGAGATGCTCCCGGCGACGAGGCAGTAGATCGCGAACGGCATCAGGTTGCGCGTCCGGAAGAAGCGCACGAGGAAGTGCACCGACACGAACGCGGCGATCGCGGCGGCGATCCCGCCCGCGAGGGCCTGGCCGCGGATGCCGTCGCCGAGGTGGCCGGTGAGGTCGGGGAGCTTGTAGACCCCGGCCGCGAAGATGATCGGTGTGGCGAGCAGGAACGAGAAACGCGCGGCGTCTTCGTGGTCGAGACCGCGTACGAGGCCGGCGACCATCGTGATCCCCGACCGGCTGATGCCCGCGAAGAGCGCGCCCACTTGCGCGACCCCGACGGCGATCGACTCGCGGAAGTCGAGGGTGTCGAGGCGCCGGCCCTCCTCCGACTGGCTGCGGCTCGTCGCGTGCGTCGCGACGAGCCGCTGCACCTCGGGCCGCCGGCGCACGAGATCGCCGAGGAGGAGTACGAAGCCGTTCACGGTGAGGAAGATCGCCGACGCGACGGGCTTCGCGAAGAGCGTGCGCAGCGAGTGCTCGAGCGCGAGGCCGACGATGCCGGCGGGAATCGTCGCGATGATGAGCAGCCAGGCCATGCGTTCGTCGGGCGTCTCGATGTGTCGCGTGCGCAAGGTTCGGAAGAAGCCGCCGATGATGCGCACCCAGTCGGCACGGAAGTACACGAGCAGCGCGACGGCCGTCGCGACGTGCAGTGCGACGACGAACGCGAGGTACGGCGACTCGCTCTGCGACTGCTGCTTCACGAACGTGTCCCACCCGAGCCACGCGGGCACGAGCACGGAGTGGCCGAGGCTCGAGATCGGGAACAGCTCGGTGACGCCCTGCAGCAGGCCGATCACGATCGCCTGGAAATAGCTGATCATCCTGCGCAATCTCCACAAGTGCGATGAGACGAAGATGAGAAGGAGTGCGCGCGATCGGCGCGTAATTCGATGGCCGGCGCACGGCTCGTCGGCCAAGATGGCTTGTCGATCCGACCGTGACGGCGTCTCGAAGGGGGTGACCATGCTGCTGAAGTTCGTGCACTCGAACCGGGCCGTGGTCCCGCCGCGCCGGTCTGCGGACCGACTTCGCGCCACGGCCTGAGCCGGTTCGCGTCTCAATTCCCGTTCTTCCTCCGCGCGCCCGCGCGCGCTTGCGAAAGGCACTGCCATGTACACGAACCCCCACGTCCTCGCCGCGCTGGGCCGTGAACGCCAGGATCGGGCGATCCGCGACGCCGCACGCGCCCGGCTCGTCCGCCACCTGCGCAGCGGTCGCCGCGGCCCCTGACGCATCCACGGCGGGCGCACGTCGGCCCTGCGAAACGCGGCAATGTACGCGAGCGACCCTCGCGTACATTGCCGCGTGTGGACGACGACCTCCTCGCCGAGCAGGCGAGCTACTACCGCGCGCGAGCGCCCGAGTACGACAACTGGTGGTATCGCCGCGGCGAGTTCGACTTCGGCCCGGAGTTCGTGCGCGCGTGGTGGACCGACGTCGAGGAGCTGCGGGCCGCGCTCGACGCGTTCGCGCCCCACGGCGACGTCCTCGAGCTCGCGGCCGGCACCGGGATCTGGACCGGCGAGCTCCTCCGCCACGCGGATCGTGTGACGGTGGTCGACGCGTCGCCGGAGACGCTCGCGATCAACCGGGCCAAGCACGGTGACGAGCGAGTCGAGCGCATCGAGGCCGATCTCTTCGCGTTCGTGCCGCCGCGCCGCTTCGACGTCGTGTTCTTCTCCTTCTGGATCTCCCACGTTCCGGTCGCGCGGTGGGACGACTTCTGGGCGCTCGTGGCGCGCAGCGTCACGCGCGACGGTCGCGGCTTCTTCCTCGATTCGGCGCGTCCCGCGCACTCGCTCGCCAACGGTCCCGCCGGATGGTCGGCATCGAAGCTCGCCGAGGCTACGGACGCGCGCGCCTCCGGCGCCGTCACCGAACGCGAGTTGCGCGACGGATCGCGCTTCCGGGTGATCAAGCGGTACTGGGATCCGCCGGAGCTCGCCGCCGACCTTGCGGCGCGTGGATGGGACGCGCGGGTCGCCGAGACGCGCTGGGCGTTCGTCCACGGGCAGGCTCGGTTGGCGCGCTGAGCGCGTAACGTCGCCCCGACCGACGGGAGGACGCGATGGCCGAGCAAGGAAGCGCCGCGATGCCGGCTTCGATGTGGGGCTCGCTCCCCGACGGAGCTCTGGAGCGCATCATGGTCGTCTCGCCGCACTTCGACGACGCGGCGCTGGGCGCCGCACACGTGCTGGGCAGCTATCCCGGTTCGACGGTCGTGACCGTCTGCGGCGGGTGGCCGCCCGCGTACCCCGACCCACCGAGCGAGTGGGACGCGCTCGGCGGCTTCGTGGCGGGCGACGACGTCGTCGCGATTCGCCGCGAGGAGGATCGGGCCGCGATGCAGGTGCTCGGGGCCGATCCCGTGTGGCTCGACTTCGTCGATCACCAGTACCTCGAGCCGAAGCAGCGCGCGACGCCGCGCGAGATCGCGGACGCGCTCGCACCGGTGGTCGACGCGCACCGGCCGACGGCGGTGTTCGTCCCGATGGGCATCGCCAACCCCGACCACGAGCTCACACACGCCGCCGGCGTGCTGCTCGCGCACGAGCGGCCCGGACCGGTCTGGCTGGCCTACGAGGACCATGGCTACAAACACATCCCGGGGATGCTCGCGTGGCGGATCGCGAAGCTCTTCCGGTCGGGGTGCTGGCCGACACCGGCGATCGTGCCCGTGACCGAAGACCACGATCGCAAGCGCGAGGCGGTGTACCGCTACGTCTCGCAGGTCGCGCCGCTCGAGCAGGGACACGGGCTGCAGTCGCGCCTCGCCGGGCGCGTTCCCGAGCAGCACTGGCGGCTCGCGCCGCCCCCGCCGGGATGGGAACGGTTGATCGACCGTCCCTGATCGCGCCCGCGCGGCTCAGCCGCCGAGCGCGCGCCGCACCGCCGCAAGCCGGTCGGGTGCGATCGACCACCACGTCCAGCGCCCCCGCTTCTCCGCGACGAGCAGGCCGGCGTCGGCGAGCACCCGTGTGTGGTGGCTGACGGTGGGCTGGCTCCGCCCGAGCGGTTGCTCGAGGTCGCAGGAACAGATCGACCCGTTGGCGGCCACGAGCGAGAACAGCCGCAGCCGTACCGGATCGGAGAGGGCGGCGAGGACGCCGGCGAGCTCGACGGACTCCGCTTCACCGAGGGGCGACGCGGTGACCGACGGGCAGCACAGCTCGGTGGCGATCGGCGGTGCGGCGGTGCGGGATGTCGGCATGGCTGCTGGCCTTCTGGCGCCCGGGATGGGCGGGACTCCGAATCGGGTGTGACTTTCATATTGACGTTCATCGATGTATGTGTCAGGGTATCGCATCGATGACCGTCGATCCTACTGGGAGCCGTCCATGTCCCGCATCCAGCTCGCCCTCAACGTCGCCGATCTCGACGCCGCGATCGACTTCTACTCCAAGCTCTTCGGTACCGCACCGGCGAAGGTGCGCGCCGGCTACGCGAACTTCGCGGTGGCGGAGCCGCCGCTGAAGCTCGTCCTCATCGAGGGCGGGGGCGAGCCGGGGAGCCTGAACCACCTGGGCGTCGAGGTCGAGAGCCGGGAGGCGGTCGGGAGCGCGCAGGCGCGCTTCTCCGACCTCGGGCTGGCGACCGCAGTCGAGGACGAGGTCGCGTGCTGCTACGCGCTCCAGGACAAGGTCTGGGTCGACGACCCCGACGGCGCGCCCTGGGAGATCTACACGGTTCTTTCCGACGTCGAGATGCCCGGAGGCGAGCTGCGCACGGTCGATCCCGCGACCGGTGCCGCGTGTTGCGCGAGCCGGCCCGACCTCGCCGTCGCCGCGCCCGACACGCCCGCGTGCTGCTGACCCCGGACCCGCGCCGCCGCCCGGATCGCGCGTTCTGATGGGTTTGCGGGACCGTATCGGTCCGCTCAAACCATCAGAAGGCGCCGCCGGCCACGGCAGGTCGAGCGCGGACCTCGAGCTCGCGCGGCAGGTGCTCGCGGAGTTCGTGGGCACCGCGATGCTCGTCGCCGCCGTGGTCGGTTCGGGCATCGCCGCGCAGCAGCTCTCGCCGGGCGACGTGGGCCTGCAGCTGCTCGAGAACTCGATCGCGACGGCGGGTGCGCTGGTGGCGATCATCCTGGCGCTCGGCGCGGTCTCGGGCGCGCACCTGAACCCCGTCGTCACCCTCGCCGACCGCGCGCTGCACGGCATGAGCAACCGCGCCGTGGCCGGGTACATCGTCGCGCAGGTCGCCGGCGGCGCGTTCGGCTCGGTGATCGCCAACCTGATGTTCGGCGAGCACGCGATCACGTGGTCGACGCACCATCGTGCGACCGGTGCCCACCTCCTCGGTGAGGTCGTCGCGACCTTTGGGCTCGTGGTCGTGGTGTTCGGCGTCGTCCGCTCGGCCCGCGCGGCCACCGTGCCGTTCGCCGTCGCGGGCTACATCGGGGCGGCCTACTGGTTCACGAGCTCGACGAGCTTCGCGAACCCGGCCGTCACCATCGCGCGCACGCTGTCGAACACCTTCGCCGGGATCGCACCCGGCTCGGCACCTGCATTCGTCGGCGCGCAGCTCGTCGGTGGTGCGCTCGGGCTCGCGTGCGCGATCGCGCTCTACCCGAACATGGAGTCGATCGTCGACGACGTTGTCCTGCCCCACGAGAACCAGGAGCGCCACCCATGACGACCTTCGATCCGCTCACCCGCGCCCGCCTCGCACCCGACATCGCCCGCCTCGCCGCCGAGTTCGAGGGCATCTTCTCGATGGAGACGATCGAGCGCTACCTCGCCGAGAGCGTCGACCAACTGTCGCGTGCTCGCGTGCAGGCATTCGTGCCGATCTTCGTGCAGCGGTTCGCGCGCGATCGCCTGCGCGCCCTCGCCCAAGTTCAAGGAGCCATCGTGACCGACACCCCCGAAGTGCTGTTCGTGTGCGTCCACAACGCCGGGCGCTCGCAGATGGCCGCGGCGCTGCTCGACCACTACGCGAAGGGTCGCGTGCATGTGCGCTCGGCGGGTTCGGAGCCCGCGAGCGAGATCAATCCCGCGGTGATCGAGGCGCTCGCCGAGCTCGGGCTCGACGTGACCCGTGAATTCCCGAAGCCGCTCACCGACGAGGTTGCGCGCGCGGCCGACGTGATCGTCACGATGGGGTGCGGCGATGCCTGTCCCGTCTATCCGGGGAAGCGCTACCTCGACTGGGAGCTCTCCGACCCGGCGGGCCAGCCGCTCGCCGTCGTACGCGGCATCCGCGACGACATCAACCGGCGCGTGCGCAGCCTGGTCGACGAGCTCGTCGCCGCCCAGGGCTGATCGCCCGGCGCACGGTTCACCGCTCCACTCGGGCTCACGGGTGTTGAGCACCTTGGGCGCCGAACGCGCGGCGCAGGAGCGGGGTGCGCGCGTCGAGGTCGCCGTCGAGGTCGACGTCGGGGCCGAACCGCGGCATCCACACCGGTGCGACCGCGTCGTCGGTACCGGCAACGTCGTCGGCACCGGCAGCGGCAAGGGCGTCGCGGGTGTGATCTCCCGGGCGTTCGGCGTCGCGCGGCGCCGCGTCGAACAGCGACGGGCTCGCCTCGGCCCACTTGCCCGCGTCGCGCCCCGCCGGCACCGGTTCGCGCCGGTGCTTCGGTGCGGACCCGGCGCGCCGCGCGGGTGCGGGCGGTGCCGCGGCGGGGAGCGCCGCGCCGCGATGGTCGTCGAGGTGCCAGGCGCGCGGCAACACGAGCGTACGGGCGTGGCGATCGCACAGATCACCCGGAGTACGCGCGGTGGTGCGGTCGACGGGATAGAGGTACGCGGTCTGCGCGTCGCGGTCGTAGGTGAGGATCGCGGCCGCGGGAGCGCTACAACCGGACCGAGCGCACGTTCGCATCTCCGGATCGTACCGGCGCGCTCCTCGTGATTCGTTCATGCTCGACCCGGAGGATGGCGCGGCCGCGCGTCGTGCGCGAGCATGCGCGCGTGACGGTCGTCTTCAACCATGTCGGGCAGTGCGTCACCGACCTCGAGCGAGCCCGGCGCTTCTACGTCGAGTTACTCGAGTTCGAGGAGATCCGGGAGCTGCACCCTTCCGACGAGCCGTCGGCCCGGCTCCTACGCCTCACGCCACCACTCGGGATGACGGCCTGCTACCTCCGCCGCGACGGGTTCGTGCTCGAGTTGTTGCACTTCGCGTCGGCGGGCACCGAGGCGTACGTCGCGCGTTCGATGAACGCGCCCGGGCTCACGCACGTGTCGCTGAGCTGCGATCTCGAGCGCGTGCTGGGGCGGATCGCAGCGTTCGGCGGCGAGGTGCTGACCGACACGAACATCGGCCTCGGCGTGTTCGTGCGCGACCCGGACGGGCAGCTCGTGGAGCTCCTCCCGCTCAGCTACGCGGAACGCGTGGCGGGTTCCTGATCGCGGCCCCGGCGATGCCGACGGTCCGCGTCCCGGCCACGAGCGCGAATCTCGGACCGGGGTTCGACGCGCTCGGGCTCGCGCTCACGGCATACCTCGACTTCACGATCGGTGGTGACGAGCCGAGCGACGAGGCCCACCTCGCCGTGCGCACCTTCCGGCGCGCGGGCGGTACCGGGCCGGTCACGGTGCGCGCCGAGATCCCCGGCGGACGCGGGCTCGGGTTCTCCGCGGCGGCGCGCGTCGCCGGTCTGTTCGCCGCCGAGATCCAGCGCGGGCACGCGATCGTCCGCGCGCGTGACGGTGTGCTCGAGGAGGCGACCGCGCTCGAAGGGCACGCCGACAACGCGGCCGCCGCGGTGCACGGCGGGCTCGTCGTTGCTGCCGGTGGAGTGGTCACTCGGGTGCCGCTCGCGATCGAGCTCGCGATCGTCGTGTGGATCCCGGAACGGGAGACGTCGACGAAGGCTTCGCGCGCGCAACTCGGCGCGACCGTGCCGTTCGAGGATGCGGTGTTCAACGTCGGTCATGCCGCGCTGATGGTGGGCGCGCTCGCGGCCGGCGATGTCGTCGCGCTGGGCGTCGCGACCCAGGATCGCCTCCATCAGAACCTCCGTCTCGCGCGTGTCCCCGAGTCGCGGCACGCGTTGCGGACCGCGCTCGATGCCGGCGCATGGTGCGCGTACTTGAGCGGTTCCGGTCCGTCCGTCGCCGCCCTCTGCGCGCCGGGTCCCGCCGCCGATGCGGTGGCGGCGGCCCTGGCCTCGACGGGCCGGGTGAAGGTGCTCGGTGTCGATCACGAAGGAGCCCGCCTGCAATGAGGCTCGCCGACCGCCATGTGGTCGTCACCGGTGGCGCGAACGGGATCGGAGCCGCGCTCGCGCGCCGCTTCGCGGCCGAGGGCGCGAGCGTCGTCGTCGCCGACGTCGACGAGGACGCGCTGCTCGCGGTGGCCGCGCAGACCGGCGGGCTCGGGGTGCCCACCGACGTGCGCAGCGAACACCAGCTCGCGAACCTGGTGACCGCGGCGGAGGCCGCGTACGGCCCGATCGACCTGTTCTGCTCGAACGCGGGCATTGTCGTGCCCGGAGGCGAGGACACGCCGGACGCGGGGTGGGAACGCAGCCTCGGCGTGAACGTCCTGGCGCACGTCTTCGCCGCCCGGCTGATGGTCCCGCGCATGCTCGCCCGTGGCAGCGGCTACCTGCTCAACACGGCGTCGGCCGCAGGCCTGCTCACGCAGATCGGGTCCGCGCCGTACTCGGTCACGAAGCACGCGGCCGTCGCGTTCGCGGAGTGGCTGTCGATCACCTACGGAGATCAGGGATTGAAGGTGTCGGTGCTCTGCCCGCAGGCGGTCCGTACGAACATGACCGCCGGGACGGTGGAGGGTGGCGTCGCGGGCGTCGACGGGATGATCGAACCCGACGCGGTCGCCGACGCCGTGGTCGCCGGGCTCGACGCCGAGCAGTTCCTCATCCTGCCCCACCCGCAGGTGCTCGACTATTTCCGTCGCAAGGCCGACGACTACGACCGGTGGCTGCGCGGCATGCGCCGCCTCCAGGCGCACTACGCGGCGATGTCGTGAGCGCGACCTCGAGGGCACCGGATCGTGACGCGGCGATCGCGGCGGCACGCGACGGCGTCGAGGGTGCGCGTCAGGAGCTCGAAGCGCTCGTGCGCATCCCGAGCATCAGCGCGTCGAGCGAGCACACGCACGAAGTCGAACGCAGCGCGGAGGCGACTGCGGCCGTGCTACGCGCCCACGGGCTCGAATCGGTGCGGCTCGCTCGGACGGGACCTTCGCATCCGTACGTGATCGGTGAGCTCGTCCACGATCCGCAACTGCCCACGGTTCTGCTCTACGCGCACCACGACGTGCAGCCCCCGGGCTTCGTCGACCGCTGGACGAGCGATCCGTTCGAACCGGTCGAGCGCGACGGCCGCCTCTACGGGCGCGGCGCAGCCGACGACAAGGCCGGCGCCGTCGCGCACGCGCTGGCCGTCTCCGCGTGGTTGGCGACCGGTTCGCCGCCGCCGTGCAACGTGCGCGTGCTCGTCGAGGGTGAAGAGGAGATCGGCTCGCCCCACCTCGAGCGCTTCCTGTCCGAGCATCTCGACGAGCTGCGCGCCGACGTGCTCGTGCTGGCCGATGCGGGCAACTGGAGCGTCGGCGTCCCGGGCCTCACCGTCTCCTTGCGTGGGTTGGCGGCGGCCGATGTCACGGTGCGCGCGCTCGACGGTCCGGTGCACAGCGGGATGGCCGGCGGTCTCGTGCCGGATCCGGTGCAGGGGCTGGCGCGCCTCCTCGCGTCGCTCGTCGACGACGACGGCGCGCTCGTGGTCGACGGCTTCGCCGCCGACGTGGAACCGCTCGCACCCACCGAACGGGCGCGTCTCGCCCAGTTGCCCAGTGACGCGGTCGCGTTGCTCCGCGCGTACGGAGTACGCCCGGGCGTCGGCACCGTCGGCCAGCCGAGCCTGTCTCCCTACGAACGGATCTGGAACCAGCCTGCGCTCACCGTCATCGGGTTCGACGCGCATCCGATCGCGGGGTCGTCGAATCAGATCGTGGCCGCGGCGTCGGCGCGTCTGAGCCTGCGCCTCGCGGCCGGGCAGGATCCCGACCACGTGCTGCGCCAGCTACGCGAGCACCTCGAACGGCACACGCCGTGGGGTCTCGAGCTCGAGTTCACGCCGGGCGAGGGCGCGCCCGCTTGGCGCACCGAGCCCGACGCGCCGGCGTTCGTCGCCGCGCAGCGCGCGCTCGCCGCGGGGTTCGGACGCGACCCGGTCCTCATGGGTGTCGGTGGCTCGATCCCCTTCGTCGGTCCGTTCGTTGCGGCGTTCGGCGGTATCCCGGCGTTGTTGCTCGGCCCGGCCGATCCCGCGAGTCGCATCCACGGCGAAGACGAGAGCCTGCATCTCGACGACTGGCGCAAGCTCGTCGAGAGTGAGGTTCACCTGCTTGGAGAGCTCGCGACCTTCGCAGATTGATCGCCCCGCGCGCACCCTTCGCGCGCGAGGCTGGCGGTGTGAGCGGCGCGACGCACGAATACCGCGCGGTGGTCACGTGGCGGGGCAGCACCGCGTCTGGATACGACACCTACGACCGCACCCATGCCGGAGCGGCTCCTCCCGCGGCGACGTCGTTGACGCTCACCTCGGATCCTGCCTTCGGCGGTGATGCCGCGATCCTCAATCCCGAACAGCTCCTGCTGCTCTCCGCGTCGTCGTGCCAGCTGCTCTCGTTCCTCGCCGTCGCCGCCCGCGCGCGCATCGACGTGCGCGAATACGACGACGACGCCGAAGCATCGATGCCCGACGAGCCGCGGCCAATGGCGATACGCGAGATCCGGCTTCGACCCCGCATCACGGTGGCACCGGGCACCGACGCCGGCCGCGTATTGCAGCTCTGCGACGTCGCGCACCGGGAATGCTTCATCGCGAACACGCTCGCGTGCCCGGTGGTCGTCGAGGCGGCCGTGCGCGTCGCCGACTTCTGACCCGACGGTCCACCCGCGCGCCGTGGCGCGTCAGTCGGCGGCCGACCCGTGGTGCGGCGCCGGCCGGCCGAGCAACTCGTCGACGAACGCGTCGAACTCGTCCGCCCGGCCCGAGATCCGCAGCCGCCCGTCGACCCGCTCGATGCTGAGTGTCGGGCAGAACCAGTCATGGCCGGGGGCGAAGAAGTGCGGCGAGCCGATCACGCCCCGGTCGGCGCCCTCGCTCCAGTCTTCGATCGGCGCGCGCTCGTCGGCCGCGGTGATCGCCGGCACGCCGAGCCCCTGTGCGACGACGCGCAACACGTCGGGATCGGAGATGTCGCGGCCCTCCTCGAACAGCAGCCGGCGGACTTCCAGGCCCACCCGCTCCCCGAGCGCGGCGTCCTCACGGGACGCGGCCGCGACGAGCACCATCGCGGGCAGCGACGACGACGGGAACGCGCGCGGATCGAAACCGCTGAACAGGTCGGGAGCGACCTGCGCGCGCAGCTCGGCGATCTCTTCGGAGATCAACCGGGCATCGAGGGGCCGGCCGTTCACGAGCTCGAGCGGCCAGGCGCGGACGCGGATGACCGAGTCGTCGCCGAGCTCCGCGCGCCGCGCGACGATCCGCCGCAACCCGACGTACGTGAACGGGCAGCAGACATCGGCAAACACCTCGATCGTGTTCACGGCGGTGCTCAGGTGAAGACGATCTGCGCGCCGGCGGCCTGCTCGTAGAACTCCCCGACCGTGATGATGCCGTCGACTTGCGGGATGAAGTCGTCGCGCGTCAGGCCGAACAGGTCGACCGATGCCTTGCACGCGTACAGACCGGCACCGGAGTCGGAGATCATCTCGACGAACTCGGGGATCGGAGGGATGTCGAGCCCTTCCATCTTCTTGCCGAGCATGCGGGTGACCATGCTCGACACGCCGGGCACGCCGCCGAGCCACGTCGGCATGTGCAGGCCCGGGTTCCCGACCGTCGAGACCTTGATGTGCGCGTTGCGCGACTTGTGGATGGCGTCGAGGCCGAAGAACGTGAAGAAGACGTTCGCGTCGATGCCCTCCATGCGCGCGCCGTTCGCCATGATGAGGCCGGGGTAGGCGCCCTCGAGCGACCCGCGCGAGATGATGATCGACACCTTGGTGATCGCCGGTGCGGCCTCGTGGCCGGCGGGTGCTTCCGCGATCTGAGTCATGACTGCCTCACTTGGGGGTCGGCGGCTAGATACAGCCGCGAGGCTTGGGGATGCCGGCGATCTTCGCGGCGAGCTTCGCGGGGCCTTTCGGGAACAGCGCGTAGAGCTCCTTGATGGGAACGCCCGACGTCTTGCCGAGCGCGCGGATCGACGGTGCGGAGCCCGTGTCGAGGTATGTCGTGCGCATGAAGTTCACGACCTGCCAGTGGCGGTCGGTCATCGTGTCGATGCCGGCCTCCTTCGCGATCTGCTCGCCCATTGCTTCGTTCCACTGTTCGGGCTTCTCGAAGAAGCCTTCGTCGTTCACGTCGACGGTTGCTCCGGCGAGGATGCGGGTGGTCATGACTGCTTCTCCTCAGACGGTCGTACGGGACTTGCCGGCGAGGTGCATCTGCGAACTGATCCCGGGGATGTCGCGCCCCGGCAGCAGCGCGTGCCAATAGACCCACTGGAACATGAGCTTTCCAAGGTGGTTGAGCCGGGACTCCTTGAGCAGCGACATCGGACCGATCGCGTTCGGGAACCGGCCTGCGAGGGGCTCGGTCTCGTAGTTGAAGTCGATGAGGAGCGCCTTGTGGAACCCGGTCTCGATGAAGCAGTTCGCGTGGCCGTCGTAGGTCGCGTCGAGCGCCTCGCCGGCGAGGAAGCGACGGATGTTCTCCGCGCACACGTCGCCCTCGAAGTGCGTCACCGACCCGGCCTTCGAGGTCGGGAGGTTCGCGGCGTCGCCGATCACGAAGATCTCCGGTGCCGCGTGCGACTGCAGCGTCGCGGGATCGGTCGGGACGAACCCGAGCGCGTCGCCCAGCCCGGGTGACTCGGCCACGTACGCCGCGCCCCCGTGTACCGGGATCGTCACGAGCAGGTCGAAGGGGATCTCCTGCTCGTCGAACGCGATGATCTTGCCGCCTTCGCCGTCGACCGTGCCCGTGTTGAACTCGGTCACCATCTCGACGCCCTTCTCTGCGAGCAGACCGTTCAGGGCGTGGGACGCGACCGGTTTCGTGAACGCGCCGTCGAGCGGGGTCACGTAGGTGATCTCGACTTGGTCGCGGATGCCCCGCTCGTGGAAGTACCAGTCGGCGAGGAACGCGAACTCGAGCGGCGCGACCGGGCACTTGATCGGCATGTCGACGACGTTGATCACGAGCCGTCCGCCCTCGAAGTGCGTGAGCGCGCCGGCGAGCGCGGACGCGCCCTCGAGGGAGTAGAAGGTGAAGACCTTCTCCATCCACCCGGGGCCGGTCATGCCGTCGGTCTCCTCGGGGAGCAGGCGCACGCCGGACGCGACGACGAGCACGTCGTAGTCGAGCGTGGTGCCGTCGGCCAGGTGCACCACGCGATCCGGTACGTCGACCCGCTCGATCGCGCTCTGGCGGTACTCGATGCCCGGGAGCAACTGCCGCTCGCGGGGCCGCACGATCTCCTCGGCGCTTGCGAGCCCGAACGGCACGAAGAGCAGGGCCGGCTGGTACACGTGGCGGCCGTCCTGGTCGACGGCCGTGATCACCGTGTCGCGCGGGAGGCAGCGCCGCAACCGGTTGGCCATCATCGTGCCGCCGGTCCCGGTGCCGAGGATCACGATCCGCGCACCCATGAGGCCCTCCTCGATGTCTTCGCCGTGCTCGCGAGTGCAACACATCGCCGAGCGGACCCACCCGGGTCGATCGTGGGTTCCCGCCGGGACCTAAGACCCCGCCGCGGCCGACCCGCGGGATCGCGCGGTCGCGTGATGGAGTGAACGCGTTCGGTTGAACTTCATCGGGTGTCATCCGAGGGATTTCGGTGGGTTTGTCCGATGACCCGATGGAACCATTTTTTGACTGGTCCTCAAGTCACGCCGGTTCCCGGTGGCCCTACTCCCGCAAGGCCGGGGACCGGGCTGGCCCGGTTCGGGTGCCCGGGAACGGCGAACGGCCGGGTTGGACCCGGCGTCCGACCCCCTCGTTACGGTGCCTGTGATCCACGTCGGGACCCGACGGGGAGCCCGCAGCCGTTTCCCGGTTCGCGTTCTCGCCCTCCCTCTGGTCCTCCCCCCGCGCACGAAAGGAAGCTGACATGACCGTCAGGAGATCCGATCCCCGGTTCCATACCGGGGCGCCCGAGCTCGCAGGGGTTGCGAGCACAACGACGACGGGGCGGAACGTCGTTTCAGGGGGAAGCACGACGAGGCCGGGCGGCGCCCGGAACCGTCGCCGGGGGACAACCAGCCGTGCCCTTGCCGGCCTGGTGATCGCCTTCGGCGTCGCGCTCGTCACGGGGTTCGGGCCGGTCGCGGCGTACGCGGCGCCGGCGCCGACCAACGCGGTGCGGGCCTTCGGTTCCGCGCGCGCGGCCGGTCCCGTTACCGGCCTGGCACCGGCGGCGCCCTTCGTGGCGATCGCCGCCGACGGCTCCGGCCGCGGCTACTGGGTCGCGGCGGCCGATGGCGGCGTCTTCGCGTTCGGCGACGCCGCGTTCTTCGGTTCGGCGGGTGCCACGCCGCTCAACGAGCCCATCGTCGGGGTCGCGGCCACGAGCGACGGTGGCGGCTACTGGCTCGCAGGACGCGACGGCGGTGTCTTCGCGTTCGGTGACGCGCCGTACCTCGGCTCGACCGCGAGCCTGCACCTGAACGAGCCGATCGTCGCGATCACCGCCGCGCCGCACGGCATGGGTTACTGGCTCATCGGGGCCGACGGTGGCGTGTTCGCCTTCGGCACCGCGCAATACCACGGCACGGTCGCGCGATTGCATCTCGGCACGTCGATCGTCGGCGCCGCGTCGACGCCCTCGGGTAATGGCTACTGGCTGGTCGCGGGCGACGGCGGCGTCTTCACCTATGGCGACGCGACGTACTCCGGCTCGGCTGCGCCGTTCGCGGTCGACGACGTCGTCGGGATCGCGCCCGGCCGCACGGGTTACTGGATCGCGCGCCGCACTGGCGCGGCGATCGGCTTCGGGACCGGCGCCGACGCGATCGCCGTCGGCGCGCAGGCGGGGTTGGGAACCGAGATCGTCGCGATCGCCTCCGGCCCCGACGGCGGCTTCTGGACGGTGCAGGCGCCGCGCGCACCGGTCGTCGACCACCTCGATCCGTTCCTGGTGTGCACGCGCTCGCACGAGTCGAGCCACACGCCGCCCGCGTACGACACGGGCTACGGCGCGATCGACCCGTCGGGCACGTACCGCGGCGCGTACCAGTTCTCCCGCTCCACGTGGGACAACACGGCGCGCCACGCCGGCCGCCTCGACCTCGTCGGAACCGACCCGGCGGTGGCGAGCGTCGCCGACCAGGACCAGCTCGCGCTCGACCTCTTCCACTGGCAGGGCGCCGCCCCGTGGCTCGGCCGCTGCGGCGGACTGGCGTAACAAAGCGCCCGTTACGCTGACGGCGTGGTGACCGATGCGCCGCCGGCGGGAGCCGGCGATTCCAACCCCGCTCCCGACCTCGCGATCGGCGGCTTCAGCGACCATGGGCCCTGGGTCGTCGATCTCGACGCCCTGGTGTGGCGACGGGGGCTGCATGCGTTGCGAGAGCACGCGCGTGTCGAGTCCTTGCGGTTGCTCGAGCCGCGCCGGATCCCACCGCTGCGGCGCCTCGTCGACGTCCTCTTCCGGGTCGGAAGCGCGCTCGCGATCTGGTACGTCCGGGAGCGGGTGCCCGACGCGTCCCGCCGGCGCCTCGCACTGTCGCGGCGCTTGAGGGTCGCGTTCGCGAGCCTCGGATCCACCTACATCAAGATGGGTCAGATCATCTCCTCGGGGGAGGGCCTGTTCCCCGAGGAGCTGGTCTCGGAGTTCAAGTTGCTGCGTGATCGGGTGCCACCCGAGTCGTTCGACCACGTGCGGCGGGTCGTGGAGTCGGATCTCGGCCTCCCGCTGGAGCGCGTCTTCTCCCGCTTCGAGCGGGAGCCGATCGCGGCGGCGTCGATCGCGCAGGTGCACGCGGCGACGCTGCGTACCGGCGAGGACGTCGTGGTGAAGGTGCAGCGCCCGCAGGTCGCGAAGCTCGTGCGCCAGGACCTCCAGGCGATGGCGTGGCTCGCACCCCGACTGGTCGGGCGTATCCCCGTGGCTGCGCTCGCGAACCCGCCCGCGCTGGTCGAGCTGTTCGCGGAGACGATCGTCGAGGAGCTCGACTTCCGGCTCGAGGCCGAGAACATGCTCGACATCGGGCGCGTCCTCGCGGAGACCGGCCAGCGCGCCACGATCGTCCCCCGCCCGCACCCGCGGTACGTCACCCGCCGGGTCCTCGTGATGGAACGGCTCGACGGCTTCGCCTGGGACGACGTCGACGCGATGAAGGCCGCCGGCGTCGACACCGAGGCCGTGTTGCACGCGGGGCTCGTCGCGTTCATGGAGGGCGCGATGCTCTACGGCGTCTTCCACGGCGATCTGCACGGCGGCAATCTGCGCGTGCAGCCCGACGGTCGCACGGTGCTCATGGACTTCGGCATCACCGGCCGGCTCGACGAGAAGAAGCGCATGGCGTTCCTCTTCCTCCTCGTCGGCGCGACGACCGGCGACGTGATGGGCCAACTCCGTGCCCTGCGCGATCTCGGCGCCTTCCCACCCGACGTCGACGTCGACGCGGTCGCGAAGGACCTCGGTCTCGACCAGCCGGTCATCGATCCCACGTCGCTGTCGGCCGACGAGCTCGTCGCGCAGCTCCAGGACCTCACGAAGAAGCTGCTCGGCTACGGCGCCCGCGCGCCGAAGGAGCTCATGCTCTTCGTGAAGAACATGATGTTCCTCGACGGCGCGATCGCGACGCTGGCACCCGAGCTCGACATCCTCGAGGAGATCCAGCAGGTGCACGCCGAGATCGGGACGCGCCACGGCGAACGGCTCGCGGCCGAGATGGGGATCGATCCGTCCTTGGCGACGGTGTTCGACGCCGCGTCGATCCGCGCGGCCATGGGCTTGCCACCCGACATCGAGCGGCTCACCTACCGCGACGTTCAGGAACGCCGCGAGGTGATCCGCAACCGGCTCGAGTCGCGCCGCAGGAGGAAATGACGATGCCGACACCGTTCGATCGTGACGAGGTCGAGGCTGCGTTCCGCCGGTACTGGGAGCTCGGCGCGGTGGGTGAGGACTGGGACGCGTGGTGCGACGAGTGCTTCACCGACGATGTCACCTACATCGAGCACGTCCTCGGTTCGAAGCAGGGACGCGAGCAGGTGCGCGCGTGGATCAAGCCGACGATGGAGGAGTACGGCTCGATCTACACCGTGTACGAGTGGCACGTCATCGAGGGCGATCGCGTCGTCGTGCTGATGCAGAACCGCCGCGATCACCCCGACCCGACCGAGTCGCCGATCGATTTCCCGGGCATCACCGTGCTCGAGTATGCGGGTGGCGGGCGCTTCCGCCTCGAAGAGGACTTCTGGTCGCTGCCCGAGGGGATCGACACGATGAAGCGCTGGGCCGCCGCAACCCGCGCCGCCCCCGATTTCGTCGCGCAGCGCACCCGCCGCGATTGGGGAACCGGCCCGGCGTTGACGATCGGTGCCCCGACGTACGCGGAGAGCCTCGGCGCCCGGCGCGGTTAGCGGCTGCGCTTCGTGGCGCCCGCGATGCTGCGGGCCCGGTAGCCCTTCGGAGCCGTCGCGGCCGCGTCGGCGGCCAGGCTGTGCATCCCGACGACGCTCTCCAGGTCCGTGCCCGAGGAGTGCCGGAAGCTGCTCACCTCGACCGGTGCGGCCTTGTGCTTGTCGCCGGAGTCCCCGCGGTGGCGCTTGAATGCCATGGTGTAACCGCCCTTCTCCCGTGTCACGTCCCGCGATGATCGGCAGTCCCGCCGCTCGACCTGAGTCCGTTCTGGGCCCAACGTCCCGGCCGGTAGCGTCTCGGATGTGCCCGAGATGCCCCAGATGCAGGCCCTCTCCGAGCGCCTCGACGCCGTCCTGCGCGGGGTGGCGCTCGAGGGTTACGAGCCGCTCGGCTTCACGGGACTGAAGACGGTGGTGCCCCCGCCCGAGCAGCTGTTCGGGATCCCCGTGGCCGGTGTGGGCCGTCGGGGCAAGTACCTGGTCTTCGACTTCGCCGGCCCGCGGATCCTCGTGCACCTCTCCCAGGCCGGTCGCCTCGACATCGAGGAACCACCGAAGCGGACCCGTCCGAAGGGTTCCGTGCTGCGCCTGCGGTTCGCGGGACCGGTCGGGATCCTCGTGCGCGAGCACGGAACGGAGCGCAAGGCGGGCTGGTGGGTGCTCGCCGAAGGCGACGAGGGGCCGCTCGGATCGCTCGGTCCCGAGGCCGACAGCGATGCGTTCGCCGACTTCGTGCTCACGGGCACCGACGGGCGCCGGATCCACACGATCCTGCGAGACCAGCGCACGGTCGCGGGCGTCGGCCGCGGTTACGCCGACGACGCGCTCCACCGGGCCCGGCTCTCGCCCTACGCGACGTTGAAGGGGCTCGACGCGCCGTCGCGTCGCCGGCTGCTCGACGCGGTGCGCGCCGTGCTCGCCGGCGGTCTCGAACGGGAGCGCACGCGCCGCGGCGGCCTCTCGGAGCCGAAGCTCGGGGGCCACTTCACCGTGCACGGCAAGGCGGGGCTCCCGTGCCCCGAGTGCCGCACCGACCTGCGGCGCGTGTCGTACGAGTCCCACGAGGTCGTCTACTGCCCGACGTGCCAGACCGGCGGCAAGGTGCTCGCCGACCGGCGCTTGTCGCGCCTGATCCGCTGAGGGCGGCGGCGTGCGGGCGTCGCAGCGCGTCAGGAGGGCCGGGTGCGCGAGCCCGTAGCATGACGGCCGCGATGACGACGCTCGGGTTCATCCCCAGCCCTGCTCACGGCATCCTCCATCTCGGACCGGTGCCGTTGCACGCCTACGGGCTGTGCCTCGCGATCGGCGTGCTCGTCGCGGCGACGGTGGCGGAACGGCGCTGGGTCGCCGCGCGGCGGCGCGCCGGGGACGATCGGCGACATCGGGATCGTCGTCGTCGTGTGCGGCGTGGTCGGCGCACGCGTGTATCACCTGTTCACCGGGTACGACTGGACCGACGGCGGTATCGCCGGGACGATCAAGATCTGGCAGGGCGGGCTCTCGATCTGGGGTGCGGTCGCCGGCGGCGCGCTCGGCGTGATCTTCATGGCGCGCAAGCGCCATCTCCCGACGATGCCGCTGCTCGACGTCATCGCGCCGGGTGTGGTGCTCGCGCAGGCGATCGGGCGGTGGGGCAACTACTTCAACCAGGAACTGTTCGGGCGGCCGACGCGCCTGCCGTGGGCGCTCGAGATCGACGTCGCGCACCGGCCCACGCGGTACCTGCATTACGCGACGTTCCAGCCGACGTTCCTCTACGAGTCGCTGTGGTGCCTGCTCGTCTTCGGCGTCCTGATCTGGGCCGAACGACATTTCCATTTCGTCGCGGGCCAGACGTTCGCGCTGTACGTCGCGCTCTACACGTTCGGGCGGTTCTTCTTCGAGCTGATGCGCAGTGACCCCGCGACGAAGTTGTTCGGCGTCCGCTTCAACGCGATGGTCAGCGCGCTGCTCTGCCTCGTCGGCGCCGTCTGGTTTGTCGTTCTCGCCCGCAGGGAACGAGCGCAGCAGACCGAGCTCGGTGCCGGGCCCGAACGTGACACGGGTCACACGGCAAAGGCCTCGCCGTCGGAGGCCCCGAGCCCCTAGCGTTGGGCTTCGCCGGCCACTTCCCCCAGCCCGCGGCCGAATCCTGGAAAGTACGCTTGATGACTGCCATGCCAGAAACCGTCCCTCCCACGAACGCGGGCATCGCCGCGCGCGCCGTCGCCGCCTCCAAGATCTACGGACAGGGTGACGCCGAGGTGCGCGCGCTCGACGCGATCTCGGTCGAGTTCGAGACCGCGCGCTACACGGCGATCATGGGCCCGTCGGGGTCGGGCAAGAGCACCCTGCTGCACTGCCTCGCCGGGCTCGACCGCTTGACATCCGGCCAGGTGCTGCTCGGCGACCTCGACATCAGCACCCTCAACGAGCGTGAGCTCACGCGCGTGCGCCGCGACCGGCTGGGGTTCATCTTCCAGACCTTCAACCTGATCCCGACGCTCACCGCGATCGAGAACATCACCCTGCCGATGGCGCTCGCCGGCCGTGATCCCGATCCGCAATGGCTCGACCAGGTGATCGAGATCGTCGGGCTGCGGTCGCGCCTCTCACACCGGCCGTCGGAGCTGTCGGGCGGTCAGCAGCAGCGCGTCGCCGTCGCCCGTGCGCTCGCGAGCCGCCCCGACATCATCTTCGCCGACGAGCCGACGGGCAACGTCGACTCCAAGGGTGGCGCCGAGATCCTCGGCTTCATGCGCTCCGCGGTCACCGACCACCACCAGACGATCGTGATGGTCACGCACGACCCGGTCGCCGCGAGCTACTCCGATCGCGTCGTGTTCCTGACCGACGGCAAGATCGTCGACGAGCTCGCGAACCCGACGGCCGACTCGGTGCTCGATCGCATGCGCCAGCTCGGCGGCTGACGCGCCATGTGGAAGGTCACGCTCAAGAGCATCGCCGCCAAGAAGCTGCGCATCGTCCTCACGTCGATCGCCATCATCCTCGGCGTCGCGTTCATGGCCGGCACGCTCGTGCTGTCCGACACGATCACCCGCACGTTCGACAACCTCATCAGCAACGTGAACAGCGGGCTCTCCGCGCAGGTGCGCGGCGAGTCGCAGTTCAAGGACACGCAGGGCCAACAGCAACGGAACCGCATCGACGCGAGCCTCGCCGACGTGATCCGCCAGGTGCCGGGCGTCAAGGACGCCGAGGTCAGCGTGTCGGGCTTCGCGATCATCGTCGGCAAGAACGGCAAGGCGCTCAACGCGAGCGGGAACGGGCCGCCCCCGCTCGCGTTCGCATGGGATCCGAGCCCGACGCTCAACCCGATCAATCTCGTCGCCGGCAAGGCTCCGACCGCGGCGAACGACATCGTGATCGACAAGAGCTCCGCGGACCGGGGGAAGCTGCACATCGGCGACCAGGTGCGCGTCATCCCGGTCTCCGCGACCGGCAAGAGCGCGCTCTACCACCTGGCCGGCATCGGCAAGTTCGGCTCCGCAGACAGCGCGGCAGGCGCGTCGCTCGTGTTCTTCCGCCCCGATGTCGCCGAGCGGCTCCTCGCGGTGCCCGGAAAGGTCGACTCGATCTCGATCGCCGCCGACAAGGGCGTATCGCAGCAGACGATCGTGGACCGGATCCAAAGCGCACTGAAGGGCACGAAGGGCATCGAGGTCGTCACCGGCGCCGACGTCGTCTCGGAGTCGCAGAACGACTTCCACGATCAGTTCAAGTTCTTCACGGTCTTCCTCCTCGTGTTCGCGGTCGTCGCGCTCGTCGTCGGCGCGTTCGTGATCTACAACACGTTCGGGATCACCGTCGCGCAGCGCACGCGTGAGAACGCGCTCCTGCGTGCGATCGGCGCGTCTCGCCGCCAGGTCGCGACCGGAGTGCTGTTCGAGGCCGCGGCGACCGGACTCGTCGCGTCCGTCATCGGGATCTTCGGCGGCATCGGGCTCGCGATCGGGTTGAAGGCCCTGCTCGCGGCGTTGAACATCGACATCCCCGCGGGCGGGATCGTCGTGAAGCCGGGCACGATCATCGTGTCGCTCGTGGTGGGTCTCGTCGTGACGCTCTTCGCGTCGCTCATCCCGGTGGTGAAGGCATCGCGCGTTCCCCGATCGCGGCCATGCGCGACGTCGCCCTCGATCGCAGCGCGTTGAGCGTGGGTCGCATCGTGTCGGGCGTGCTCGTGACGCTGTTCGGCGTCTTCAACCTGCTCAACGGTCTGCTCGGCAGCGGCGGCAACCGCGGGCCGAAGATCGCGGTCGGCGCGCTCGTCATCTTCGGTGGTGTCACGATCCTCGGACCGCTCCTCGCGCGCCCGGCGGCTCGACTGCTCGGTGCTCCGCTGCCCGTGCTGCGCGGCGTGACCGGGCAGCTCGCGCGTGAGAACGCGATGCGCAATCCGAAGCGCACCGCCTCCACGTCTGCCGCGCTGATGATCGGCGTCGGGCTCGTCGGCTTCGTCACGATCTTCGCGGCTTCGGCGAAGGCGTCGGTCAACCATGTCATCGACTCGGAGATGAAGGCCGACTTCATCATCAACACGTCGGGCTTCGGTGCGGCACTGCCGCCCGCGATCGAAGCCGACGTCCGCAAGGTTCCGGGCGTGCAGGCCGCGGCCGGGCTCCGCATCGGTTCGATGAAGGTCGCGGGCTCGGTGAAGCAGGTCGAGGCGGTCGACCCGCTGCACGTCGACGAGTTCTTCGACATCGGGGTCTCGAAGGGCAACATTCGCGACCTCGGATCCGACGGCATCGCGATCTACAAGACGGTCGCGAAGTCGAAGCACTGGACGATCGGTTCACAGGTCCCGATCCAGTACGCGAAGACGGGCCACTCGTCGCTGACCGTGCGCGCGATCTACGACGAGCAGGCCCTCGCCGGCCCGTATGTGATCTCGCTCGCGAACTACCAGAAGAACTTCACCGACCAGTCCGACGCGGTCGTGATGATCAAGACCGCGCCGGGCGCAGACGCGGCCACGGTGCAGAAGGGTCTCGCGGGCGTCATCAAGAAGTACCCGAACGGCAAGCTCCAGGACCGCGCGCAGTTCAAGGCGGATCAGGCGAAGCAGATCAACCAGCTGCTGAACCTCATCTATGCGTTGTTGCTGATGGCGATCATCATCGCCGTCGTCGGCATCGTGAACGCGCTGACGCTGTCGATCTTCGAGCGCACCCACGAGATCGGGTTGCTGCGCGCGGTCGGCATGAGCCGCCGGCAGGTGCGCTCGACGGTGAGATGGGAGTCGGTGATCATCGCCCTGTTCGGCACGCTGCTCGGGCTGATCATCGGGATCTTCTTCGGCTGGGCGCTCGTGCAGGCGCTGCGCGACCAGGGCATCGACCAGCTGAGCCTGCCGCCGGGCCAGCTGCTCATCCTCGTGTTCCTCGGCGCGATCTTCGGGACGCTCGCGGCGATCTGGCCCGCGCGCCGTGCGGCCCGGCTCGACATGCTCAAGGCGATCGCGACGGAGTAGCCGAAGGCGAAAGCGGCGCGCGGCTCAGGATCCCTGGAGCCGCGCGTCCTTCTCGGCGACCATCGCCGCGAGGTCGGCGCGGGCGCGGTCGAGCGCGGCGCGCAACCCGTCATCGCCGGTCGCGAGGATGCGGATCGCAAGCAATCCGGCATTGCGCGCGTTCCCGACGCCGACCGTCGCGACGGGGATCCCGGCCGGCATCTGCACGATCGACAGCAGCGAATCCATGCCGTCGAGGTACTTCAGCGGCACGGGTACGCCGATCACCGGCAACGAGGTGTACGACGCGGTCATGCCCGGCAGATGCGCGGCCCCGCCGGCACCCGCGATGATGACCTTGAGGCCTCGCGACACGGCGGAGCGGCCGTATTCGGCCATCACGTCGGGGGTGCGGTGCGCGGAGACGACACGCACTTCGTGGACCACGCCGAACTCGCGCAGGACGTCGATCGCGCCCTGGAGCACCGGCAGGTCGGAGTCGCTGCCCATGATGACGCCGACGAGCGGCCCTTCCACGAGGTCCGACGCTACCCTCCCCGGAGGCTGGGCCGGGGAACTCACCCGGAGAGCGAATTCGAGAGCACCGCTCCACGACGGAGGGCCGGATCACTGATGCGAACCAGGTTGACCGACCTGCTGCAGATCGAACATCCCGTGATGCTCGCGGGCATGGGCGGCGTGTCGTACCACGCGCTCGTGGCCGCGGTGAGCAACGCCGGCGGGATCGGAACGCTCGGCGCCGCGGCAATGGGCTCCGAGCAGATGGTCGCGGAGATCGCGGCGACGCGGGAGCTCACCGACGCGCCGTTCGGAGTCGACCTGCTCGCCGCGATGCCCGACCGCATGCTGTCCGACATCGCCGCGATCGTGAGCGGTGGTGCGTCGCTGTTCGTGGCCGGGCTCGGTGTGCCGCGCGACGTCGTCGCGCGCTGCCACGACGGCGGTGTGCTCGTCGCGAGCATGTGCGGCAAGGTGCGTCACGCGCAGGCCGCGGTCGAAGCCGGCTGCGATCTCGTCATCGCGCAGGGCACCGAGGCCGGCGGCCACACCGGCACCGTCGCGACGATGCCGCTCGTTCCGCAGATCGTCGACGCGGTCGGCGAGCGCGTTCCCGTCGTCGCGGCCGGTGGCATCTTCGACGGCCGAGGCCTCGCGGCCGCGCTCGCGCTCGGCGCCGACGGCGTCTGGATCGGGACGCGGTTCATCGCGACACCCGAGGCGCGCACGGTCTCCGGATACAAGGATGCGCTGCTGCGCACCGCCGAGGACGGCACCGTGATCAGCCGCGGCTTCACGGGCAAGACGCTGCGCGCGGTGCGCAACGACTGGACCCAGTACGTGGAGGAGCACCCCGACGTCCTGCGCAAGTTCCCCGAGCAGATGGGCGTCGCGGCCGAGAACAACGCGTTGCACCTCGGCGGCGACGAGGACACCCCGGTCGACCCGAGCCGCGAGTGCTACCCGTCGGGCCAGGGTGTCGGAGCCATCCACACGCTCGTCCCCGCCGGCGACCTCGTCCGCCGCATCGTCGAGGAAGCCGAAGCCGCCCTCGCCCACGCCACCCAGTCCGTGACCGCATGACGTACGCCTCGCAGCGAGCGCGACCAGAGGAGTCCGTGAGCCACGAGAACAATTCGTTCCCATCCCGCGTGCGGAGCGGCGAGCGTCCGCGAGGCGGGTATCCCGCCTCGCAGCGAGCGCGACCATGAAGCACAGCCTGGTCGTCATCGGGGCGGATGCCGGCGGGATGAGCGCGGCGTCGCAGGCTCGGCGGCGCCAGGATGCGAGCGAGCTCGAGATCGTGGTGTTCGACCGCGGCGTGCACACGTCGTGGTCGGCGTGCGGGTTGCCGTACTACGTCGGCGACCTCGTTCCCGACTCCGACGACCTGATCGCGCGCACCCCCGCGGAGTTCGCGCGGCGAGACATCGCGGTGCACCTCGAACACGATGTCGTCGCGATCGACGTCGACGCGCGCGCGCTGCTCGTCCGTGGCCCCGAGGGTGAGCGGCGCGAGCCGTTCGACCAACTCATCATCGCAACGGGTGCCACGCCGGTCCGCCCCGATCTGCCCGGCTCCGACTCGTCGGGCATCTTCGGTATCCAGACGATCACCGACGGGCTGTCGTTGCGCGGTGCGGTCGACGCCGGCGCGCAACGCGCGGTCGTCGTGGGCGGTGGCTACATCGGGCTCGAGATGGCGGAGGCGTTGCATCGCCGCGGGCTGCACGTCACGGTCGTCGAGCGGCTTCCGCAGCCGATGGGAACGCTCGATCCCGACATCGGCGCGCTCGTCGCGGACGCGCTGCGCGGCCTCGGTATCGAGGTGCGGCTGGGAACGAGCGTCGAGGCGTTCACGAACGCGTCCGACGGCTCGCTCCGCGCGGTCGAGACGACGGAAGGATCGTTGCCGGCGGATCTCGTGGTGCTCGGGCTGGGCGTGCGACCGGCGTCGAAGCTCGCAGCCGACGCGGGGATCGCGGTCGGCGTGACCGGTGGAATCGTCACCGACCGGCGCATGGCGACGAGCGTCGAGGGCATCTGGTCGGCCGGCGACTGCGTCGAGACGTTCCATCGGGTGAGCCGGCGGCCGGTGAACATCGCGCTCGGCACCCACGCGAACAAGCAAGGTCGTGTCGTCGGCACCAACGCGACCGGTGGCTACCTCGCGTTCCCGGGCGTGATCGGCACCGCGGTGACGAAGTTGTGCGACCACGAGATCGGCCGCACCGGCCTCAACGAGCGCGAGGCCGCGAGCGCGGGCTTCGAGTTCGCGACCGCGGTGATCGACGGGACGACGCGCGCGGGCTATTACCCGGATGCGAAGCCCATCAAGGTGAAGGTGCTCGCCGACCGGCGCGACGGGCGATTGCTCGGGGCGCAGGTGATCGGACGCGAAGGTGCGGCGAAGCGCATCGACGTGCTCGCCGCCGCGATCTGGGGCGAGATGACGGCGGACGACTTCTCGCAGCTCGATCTCGGGTACGCGCCACCGTTCTCGCCGTTGTGGGACCCGGTGCTCATCGCGGCGCGCCAAGTGGCCGCGCAGCTCTAGGCCGGCGCCGCGTCAGGCCGAGGTCAGGCCCGGTCGAGCGCGTTGCTCTCCTCGGCGAGATCGGCCTCGTACATCATCTTCACGAGCTGCTCGAAGCTGACGCGCGGCTGCCACCCGAGCACGTCGCGCGCTTTGCTCGCGTCGCCGATGAGGAGGTCGACCTCCGACGGGCGCTCGAAGCGCGTGTCGTGGCGCACGTACGGTTCCCACGACTCGTAGCCCGCAAGCCGGAACGCGACGTCGAGGAACTCGCGCACACTGTGCGTCTCGCCGGTCGCGATCACGTAGTCGTCGGGCTCGTCCCGCTGGAGCATCATCCACATCGCCTCGACGTAGTCGCCCGCGTAACCCCAGTCGCGCTGGGAATCGATGTTGCCGAGGCTGATGCCGTCCTGGAGCCCGAGCTTGATGCGCGCGAGCGCCGTGGTGATCTTGCGGGTGACGAACTCCTGACCGCGCCGCGGCGACTCGTGGTTGAAGAGGATGCCGGAGCTCGCGTGGATGCCGTACGCCTCGCGGTAGTTGACCGCGATGTGGTGACCGAAGACCTTGGCGACTCCGTACGGCGAGCGCGGATGGAACGGGGTGCGCTCGGTCTGCGGGACGTCGCGAACCTTGCCGAACATCTCCGACGACGACGCCTGGTAGACGCGGATCGGGTTGTTCTGCGGGCCGCCGACGATGCGGACGGCTTCGAGCATGCGCAGCACGCCGAGCCCGGTGATCTCCGCAGTGAGCTCCGGCTGGCGGAACGAGAGCTGGACGAAGCTGATCGCGCCGAGGTTGTACACCTCGTCGGGTTGCACCTGCTCCATCACCGCGATGAGCGACGACAGGTCGCGCAGGTCACCCTCGACCAGCTCGAGCCTGGGATTCTCTGCCTGCACGAGCGTGCGCTTCGGGTTGTTCTGCCCGTGCAGCAGGCCGAACACGTCGTAGTTCTTGGCGGCGAGGAACTCCGACAAGTAGCGCCCGTCCTGGCCGGTGATGCCCGTGATGAGCGCTCGCTTCATCCTCATCCTCCCGATCGGGGGCGCGGTTGGGAACGATCGACGCTACTCGCTCCGTCGGTGCCATTCCGGGTCCAGCTGGCGGAGGAACTCCGCGCAGCGGGCTTCTTCGGGCGCCTCTCCGATCGCCGCCGCGCTCTGGCGCAGGCCCTCGAGCGCCCGAAGGAAGCCTCGGTTCGTCTCGTGACGCCAGCGCACGTACCCGGCGCCCCGCCACCCGGCTTGGCGGAGGCGGTCGAGGCCTCGGTGGTAACCGACGCGAAAGCAGGCGTAGGCCTCGACGTCGTCGCGGGCGAGCTCGCCGAGACGCGCCCAACCGTCGAGGAAGGCCGGCCAGCGCTCGACCACGCTCGACACCGCGTCGCGGCGGCGTTCGAGTGGTTCCTGGCGCGCGTGCTCGAGCGCGGTGAGTGCCGCCTCCGATTCGGGCGGCAGCACCGTTTCGGGCGGTCCGCCGACGGTGAGGGGCACGTCGGTCATGCACCCGATGCTAGAGGTGTCCGGTCACGTTCACGCGGTTCGGCGTGCAAAGCGGCACCGATAGCATCGATCCCCGATGACCACGACCGACGCGCGCACCGAGCCGGCGACGAACGCCGCGCCCGAGTCCGCGCCCGCGACCGACGGTCCTGACGGCCACGAAACGCCTCGTCCGCCCACGCGTGTGGTGCTCGTGCGCCACGCCGTCACCGCGCAGACCGGGCCCATGCTGTCGGGCCGGATGCCGGGGATCGCGCTGTCGGAGACGGGGGTCGAACAGGCGCAGCGCACCGCCGATCGGCTCGCCGCACTGCCCGTCGCCGCGATCTATGCGAGTCCGATCGAGCGCACGACCCAGACCGCGCAGGTCATCGCGACGCGCCACGAGCTGCCGGTCGTGCCGCTCGACGGCGTGATCGAGGCCGAGTACGGCGACTGGACGGGCGCCAAGATCTCCGACCTCGCGAAGACGGAGGAATGGAAGGTCGTGCAGGTCTCGCCGTCGCGCGCGCGGTTCCCGGGCGGCGAGTCGATCCGCGAGATGCAGTCGCGCATGATCGGCGCGCTCGAAGACCTCGTCGTGCAGCACCCGCACGAGACCGTCGTCGTCGTGAGCCACGCCGATCCGATCAAGGCCGCGATCGCGCACTATGCCGGGATGCACCTCGACCTGTTCCAGCGCATCAGCGTCTCAGCCGCGTCGGTCACGGTGCTCGAGTTCCACGCCTTCGGCGTCATGCTGCTGAAGTACAACGACACCGGCACCCTCGACGAGTTGGTGCCCGCGGCCCCGGCGCCGCCGTCCGACGCGGCGCCGTCCGACGGTGGGGGCGCGCGGTGATGGCCGAGATCATCGAGTTCGACCCGGTCGACACGCTCAGCGCGGGCGCGTTCGGAATCCCCGGTTCGCGGACGTTCCTCATCCAGGCGCGCAAGGGCTCCGCGGTTCTCAGCGTGCTCGTGGAGAAGGAACAGGTCGCGCTCCTCGCGGCCGAGGCCGAGCAGTTCCTCGAACGCCTCGACGACGACTATCCCGAGTCGGTGCCCGGGGTCTCGGCGATCGACGCTCCGGTCGCGGAGGCGGTTCCCCTGTTCCGCGCCCGCCTCATCGGTCTCGGCTTCGATCCGGAGCGCGAGCTCGTCCTGCTCGAGCTGCGGGAGACCGCGGTCGAAGACGAGGACGAGGCACCGCCGAGCCTCGAAGAGGCCGAAGGGCATGTCGCGCGCCTCTACGCGACGCGCTGCGCAGCTGCGCGCGATGGCGCGCACGGGTGCCACCGCCGTCGCCGGCGGGCGTCCGAGCTGCCCGCTGTGCGACCGGCCGATGGATCCGTCCGGGCACATCTGCCCGCGCTGGAACTGACGATGAGCTCGGGCGCGCCGGCCGCATCCGGCTGGCCGAGCCGACCGCCCGTCGCCGACGACGTCGCGCGCCGGCTGCTGCGCGACGGCGAGCTCGACATCGAGGGCCGCATGCCGTGGTCGTCGAACGGCACGTTCCTCGCGAGCTGCGCGAGCGACGACGGCGAGCTGCTTGCGATCTACAAGCCCCGTCAGGGTGAGCGCCCACTCTGGGATTTCCGCACCGGCACGCTCTGCCAGCGCGAGGTCGCCGCGTACGAGGTGTCGGAAGCGCTCGGGTGGGAGCTCGTCCCCGACACCGTGTTGCGCGACGGCCCGTTCGGGATCGGATCGGTGCAGCGCTTCGTCGACCACGACCCCGAGGAGCACTACTTCACGTTGCTGCCGACGCACGGCGACGTGATGCGCCGATTCGCGATCTTCGACATCGTCGTGAACAACACCGACCGCAAGGGTGGTCACTGCCTGCTGGGCGCGGGCGACCACGTCTGGGGCATCGATCACGGCGTCACGTTCCACGAGCACTGGAAGCTGCGTACGGTGATCTGGGAGTTCGGCGGCGAGAAGCTCACGCCAGTCGAGCGCGACGGGCTCGAGTGCCTGCTCGCCGCGCTCGGCAACGGGCTCGTGCACCGCCTTGCCGACCTGCTCTCACCGGCCGAGATCGCCGCGACGGCCGCCCGACGCGCAGCACCTCCTCGAACGCGATCGCTTCCCGATCGCCGACGACGACTACCACAACTACCCCTGGCCGCTCGTGTAGCCGAGGTTGCATCCCCCATGTTGCCCGCTCGCGCACCTCTGAGAACGGCTACGTCGTCGCGGGTTCGAGCTCGGCGTCGAGGTAGCGCGTGCGGCAGAGCGCGCGCTGGAGCTTCCCCGACGACGTCTTGGGGAGCGAGCCGGGGCGTACGAGCACGATGTCTTCGGGCGGGATACCCACGGCGTCGTAGACCGCGCTCTTCACCGCGGCGCGGATCTGTTCGAGCTCGTCGCTCTTGCTCTCGGCCACGACGACGAGCGATTCGCGCCCGCGCTTGCCCTCCGTACCGAACGCGATCACATTCCCGGCCCGCACGCCGTTGACGTCGGCGACCGCGCGCTCGACGTCTTGCGGGTACACGTTGCGGCCGCCGAGGATGATCACGTCCTTGATGCGCCCGCACACGACGAGCTCGCCACCGGTGAGGTATCCGAGGTCGCCGGTGCGCAACCACCCGTCGTGGAACGCGGCGGCGGTCGCCTCGGGGTGGCGGTAGTAGCCCGGCGTCACCGACGTGCCGCGGATCTCGACTTCGCCGACCTCACGGTCGTGGCGTTCGGAGCCGGTGAAGCGGTCGCAGACGCGCACCTCGATTCCCGGGACGGGGCGGCCGAGCAGCGCGAGCGATCGCGCCTCGGCGTGGTCGGGTGCGACGGGCGTCGCGTACTGGTCGGCCTCGAGCGCCCGGCGGTCGACCGCGTCGACGAGCAGCCCGCGTCCCTTCGGCGGGAAGGTCACCGCGAGCGTGGCCTCGGCCATGCCGAACGCGGGGAACACGGCGCCGCGGTTCAGGCCGTGCGCGGCGCCCGCGCTCGCGAAGGCCTCGACCGAAGCGGGGTCGACCGGTTCCGCGCCGTTGAGGGCGAGCGACCACCGCTTCAGGTCGAGTCCGTGGAGCCGGCGCAACGCGCGTCCGGCCAGCACGTACGAGAAGTTCGGTCCGGCACTGCAGGTGCCTCCGAACGCGTCGATCCATTCCATCCAGCGCGCGGGTGCGGCGAGGAAGTCCTGCGGCGCCGCGAGCACGAGGCTCATGCCGGTCGTCATCGGTGTCGCGAGGAGACCGATGAGACCCATGTCGTGATAGAGCGGCAGCCACGACACGCCGACGTCGTCGAGAGTAAGTCCCCCCGCGGTCACGATCCCGTCGAGGTTCGCGGCGACGCAGCGGTGCGGGAGCATCACGCCCTTCGGGTCCGACGTCGATCCGCTCGTGTACTGCAGGATCGCGAGGGCGTCGGGATCGTCGGCGGGGCGTTCGTAGCGCGACGCGTCGGGACGGCCCGGTCCGCGTGCCAGCTCGTCGAGACCGACGAGGGGCGGGTCGCCGGGCTCGGGGCTCACGAACGGCGCGAGCTGCGGGTCGATCACGAGCAGCGCGGTGTCGGACGCGCGCAGGCGGGCGCGGGTCTGGCGCACGAAATCGTCGACCGAGCCGAGGCGCATCGGGATCGGGAGCATCACCGCGGCCGCGCCGGCGAGCCACGTCGCTTCGATCGCGGTCACGAGCGCGCGGGTCGTCGGGCCGAGGATCGCGACGTGGGAGCCGGGAGCGACCCCGTGGGCCTGAAGGCCGGCGGCCATGGCGACCGAGCGTCGTCGTGGAGCTCGCCCCACGTGATGCAGTCACCGTCGGGGGCGCCGGATCCGGCCGAACCCATGAAGCGGATCGTGCCGCCCGACTCGGCGGCGGCCTCGATGCGGGGAAGCAGGCTGGTCATCCGCAGTTCGACCCCCGTGGCGCCGCCCGGGTTACCGATCGGGCGCCCCTTGCGGACGAATCGGGACGAATGGCGCGCCGAGGGCCGGCCGGCGGCTCAGGACTCCGCGTCGCCGGCCGCCGCGTGCAGCGCGGCCGCCGGGTCGCGGAAGAAGCGCGACCGAGGCCACGCGGCATCGGCACCGTTCGCGCGCGCGGCGGCCGCGGCGTCAGTGTCGACGTGAGGACCGAAGCCGACGATGCGCGCCGCCGGCGCAACGGCGCGCACGCGCGCGACGGCGTCTGCGTGACGGGCGAGGTCGACGATCACGACGTCGGCTTCCGCGCACGCGTCGGCATCGCGTGCGAACTCGACGCCGGTGATCGCGCTGTTCAACCGCGATCGGTCCATGAGGTCGGGCACCATCGCGACGACGCGCATCGGATCGGGTGCTACGAGATCAATCGCGGGGCGTCGATCGCGAACTCGGGCCAGCGCTTGCGGCTGCGGGCCGACAGCTTGTGCATCAGCGCGATCGCGCCGGGATCGTCGTCGCCGGGCCGCACCTCGATCACGCCGTCGCGTTGCATCGCCGCCATCAGCTCGCGACCGACGTCGGTGCGCACGACCGTGAGCGTCCAGTCGTTGAAGGCTCCGATGCCGCCGGTGGAGATGTCGGCGTGCTCGGCGGCGAAGTCGGGGCACATCTTGCAGCCCTCGCGCGTCCACGCGTGGCACTCCTTGAGCGGTACCTCGTGGTACGAGCCGTCCTTCATCCAGATCTGGAACACGCCCTTGATGTTCATCTTCTTCATCTCGGCCTTCTTCAGCCCGTACTTCGCCTCGAACAGCTCCTCGAAGATCGCGTCGTCGAACGTCTTGCTGCAGAGCAGGCCGATGTTGAGGGTGAAGCGGCGCGCGACCTTGCCGGCCTTGCGCTGCTTCATCACCGGTGGCGACGACGACTGGCAGGACATGCCCACGAGCGCGATGCGCTCCTCGTCCTTCTCGAGATCCTTGTAGGCGATCGTGTTCGCCGAGTACGTGTAGCGGCTGCCGGCGGACGCGATCACCTCCTCACGGTTGCGCGCGATCCCGGGAATCGCCTTCCACGTCGTGCCGTCGCCCTCGAGGTACGACACGAGCGCGGCGTCGATGATGTCGTGCTCGAGCGCGTACACGAGGATCGCGGAGACGAGGCCGCCGTCCTGGCCGACTTCGTGCAGCTCCGGATCCGCGGCGCGCGCGAGGACGATGTCCTTGTAGACGCCGGAGAGCTCGTCGCCGTGGCGGGCCCGTCCGAAGAGGAAGTCGTCGATGTCGGGTTCCCAGGCGCGAAAGCGTGGACACGCGCGCGTGCACGACGTGCACGCCTTGTCGCCGTGGCTGCAGTCGCGCGGCCCGCCGTAGTCGGCTTCGATCTGCACCGGCTTGTAGACGCCGAGGAGGTCGTCGTAGCCGAGCACGTCGTGGGGGCACGCGACGACGCAGCCCGCGCAGCCGGTGCACAACCCGGTGGTGACCACCTCGTCGTAGAGGTGCTTCCAGGAGAAGCTCCAGCGCTCCTTCTTCGCGACCGGTTCGGTCGTCGTCATCGGGACCCTCTCGTTGGCGACCGGCTGGCGCTGAAGTCTGCCATGCGGGCCCGAAGCGCGGCTACCGGACGCGAAGGGCCGCGAGGGTCACGGTGTGCGACGGAGTCGAGACCCCGCTGGTCGTGCTGTTGCCGTAGTCGGCCTCCACCGTGAAGGCGTGCGCGCCCGGGTCGAGCCCGGTGATCGTCGCCGACGTGGCGGTCGGGCCGGCGCCGGTGCTCGTTCCGGTGACGACGTCGCGGATCGTGTAGCCGGTGATCGTGTCGCCGGGGCGCACGGTGCCGGGTGCGTGCCACTTCACGACGGCCGTTCCGGCGCGGCGGAGATGCGCGGAGACACCGGTGGGTGTCGCGTTGCCGTAGTCGGTGCGGCACGGCTCGCCCCGCAGCGACGGGCACGGCGGCAACGACGACGGCACCTGGATGCCGGGGATCACCGGCAGCACGACCTTCGACGCGTAGCTCACCGAGTGCGCGATCTCGTTCGTCACGGCGCCGTTGGCGGGCAGCGAGTCGAACGTCCAGAACGGGCGGTTGCCGCCGGGTGCCTCGACCGTGATGCGGATGCGGTCACCGGCGTGGAACACCGTGGCGAACGGCATCAGCTCGACGCGTGCCTCGACGAACTGACCGGCGGGGAGCGGCGCGGCGTCGGCTTCGAGGTCGGTGTGCCACGGGCGGGTCGCGGTCGTGCGCGCCGGGTCGAGCTTGCGATGGCTCGCACGCAGCCACCCGCTCTGCACGTAGCGCTCCTGGCCGTCGGGGCGTAGCTCGGTGAGGTTGACCTCGAGATCGGTGTCGGCCGCGGTCGACTGCACCCACAGGTCGACGCTGCCGGTGCCGACCATCGTCACGTCGTTGCGAAGCGGCGCGCTGTCGAACGCGAGGGCCTTCCCGAGCGGCAGCGGCCGCCAGTCGTAGGTGGGATTCGCCGTCCAGATCGAGCCCGACGAACCGGAGTAGTCGGTCGCGGGCTTCGCGGTCGGGTCGTACACGTAGCTGGTGCTGCCGCGCGCGTCGCCGTTGGCGATCGTCGGTGCCTGCTTCGTGAGCTTCTGGTCGGGTTGGAAGAACCACGTCGTCGGCGCGGTCTCCTTCGGCGGCCACTGCGAGAAGCTGTGCTCGAACGTCGGTACCGGGTTGCCGAGGTTCGCAGGATCGCCGGCGCCGTTCTCGAAGAGGATGCGGACGTCGGCTTCCTTGCGGTACGCCTTCAGCGCGGCCTTGTAGCTCGTGTAGCCGTCGAAGCGGTCGGGTGGCAGGGTCATGTTGTTGAGACCGGCTCCGGCCGAGTAGATCGTCGGCGCCAGCGCGCGGAACAGCGCAGGGATGTGCGGGATGCGGTGGCCGACGTAGAAGTCGAGGAACTCGCTCCAGCGCTGGAGCTGCGCGAAGAGCGCCTCGACGTGCGTGCCGTTCGTGAACATGAAGTGCTGGTCGGGCGAAGACGTGAACTGGTCGAGCATGTCGGCCGACTGGGGCCCGACCTGCTCGTCCTGCCACGCGCCGCCGAGGAACACCGGAACGTTGATCTTGTTCACGAACGTGATCGGCGACAGCGCGTCGCCCGCCGGCGCGTAGTAGGGGTTGTCGTCGATCTTCTGGATGATGTCGGGGTTCTGCAGGCGCAGCAGCTGGTCCTCGGCGCACTGCGCGCCGTTCGGGCCGCCGGCGTCGACGATTGCCTGCTCCCAACCCTCGCCGTAGGGCTTGCCCGCGTTCTGGCGCTCTTGCGCCCACGACAGCGCGAACCCGTTGTTGAAGATGCCGCCCGGATACAGCGTGCTGCGGTACGTGTCGGCGATCGTCGAGAGCGGCGCGAGCGCCTCGAGGTGCGGGGGTTGCGTCTGCCCGACGAACAGCTGGCTGATCCCGGGGTAGGAGATCCCGACCATGCCGACCTTGTGGTCGAGCACCCACGGCTGCGCGGCGACGGCCTCGACGACGTCGTAGCCGTCGAGCGACTGCAGTTGCTCGAAGTAGTCGTAGGAACCGCCGGAGCAGCCCGTGCCGCGGATGTTGACGCCGACGGTCGCGTACCCGAGCAGCCCGGCGAGCAACTCACTCGGCTGCGGTGAGCCCGGGTGCGACGGGTCGTAGCCGGAGTACTCGATCACCGTCGGGTACGGGCCCTGGTCGGCGGGACCGGGTAGCGACACCATGGCGGAGAGCTTCGTGCCGTCGCGCATCGTGACGAAGCCGAAGCCGACCTGGAGCTGCTGGCTCGCGTAGAAGCTGTGCGGCGGCGTCCAGTCGGGGGAGAGCACCTTCGTGCGCGCGGACCGCGTGATCGCGCCGCCGTCGTTCTCGACGGCGCGGTAGCCCGGACCGGCGGGGACCTCGCGGAACAGGTAGCTGCCCTGGGAGTCGACGGTGCCGGAGGCGACGTCGTGGCCACTCCCGTCCTGCAACGTGATCGTCGCACCCGGCGTCGCGTGCGTGACCGCGAACTGCTCGACGCTTCCCTGCACCGAGAACGCCGCGGTCGCGGGCGCCGCCGCCGTTGCCGGCAGGCAGTACGCCGCGAGCGTGCCGGCGGCCAGTGCGAGCGCCGCGAGCCGCGACTTTCGAGAACCGAACATCCGTTTCCCCCCGTTCGCCTCACGGCGGACCCTATCCGGCCACTCCGCGTGACGACAACGTGCCGCCCGGTACGATCTCGCGATGGTGAAGATCCGGGAGATCCTGGACCGGGGCCGGAGCTACTCCTTCGAGTTCTCGCCGCCACGGACGCCCGAGGCCGAGGCCCAGCTCGAGCGCGCGCTCGTGGAGCTCGAACCGCTGCACCCGTCGTTCGTGTCGGTCACCTACGGCGCCGGCGGCAGCACCCGGGAGCGCACCCACGAGATCGTGACGCGCGTCCACCGCGAGATGTCGATGACGGCCATGGCGCACCTCACGTGCGCCGCGCACTCCCGGGCCCAGCTCACCGAGATCGTCGAGCGCTACCGCGACGCGGGGATCGAGAACCTGCTCGCACTGCGGGGCGATCCGCCCGCCGAGCTCGACCTGCCGCCCGGCGAGCTCGGCTACGCGTCGGATCTCGTCGAGCTCATCCGCTCGCTCGGCGACTTCTCGGTCGCGGTCGCCGCGCACCCCGAGCCGCACCCGCAGTCGGCGAGCATCGAGACCGACCGGCACTTCACCGCGCAGAAGCTCGCGGCCGCCGATTTCGCGATCACGCAGTTCTTCTTCGACGCGCGCCACTACTTCGATCTCGTCGAGACGCTGTCACGCCTCGGTGTCGACAAGCCCGTGATCCCCGGCATCATGCCGGTGCTGAGCATCGGCGGCATCCAGCGCATGGCGCAGATGCAAGGCTCGGAGTTCCCCGCCTGGCTCGCCGAGAAGCTGCATGCGGTCGAAGACGATCCCGCGGCCGTGCGGCGAGTCGGCATCGAGGAGGCGACGCGCCTGTGCGACGAGTTGCTCGTCGGCGGCGCGCCCGGCCTGCACTTCTACACGCTGAACCGTTCGCCCGCGACGCGCGAGATCTACGCCAACCTCGGCCTCACCCCGGTCTGACGGTTCCCGTCACCAGGAGGTGGCGGTCGCTCACGGCGTCGACCGCGAAGCCGTCGAGGCGCGCTGCGGCGAGCTGCGCGTGCACCTCGGCGATCGTGAACGCGGCGCGCAGCGAGTTGCGGTAGTCGGTGCGGAGCTGCTCCGGTTCGCCGACGGTGTGCAGCTCGACGAGCCGGTCGACGGCTTCGATCGAGCCGGGGCGCATGAGGTCCTTCACGAGCACGCAGGTTCCGGCGCGCGATGCGTCGCGCACGGCGTGCCAGAGGGCCATCGGGTCGTGGAAGTGGTGCAGCGCGCTCGTGCATACCACCGCGTCGAACGGCCCGAGCGCCGCGATCGTCGGGTCGGGGAGGAGCCGTTGCTCCAGTTCGATGCGGCCGGCGAGGCCCATTCGGGCGACGCGCTCGCGGCCGAGCGCGAGCATCGGTTCGGAGCCGTCGACGCCGACGAACGTGACCTGCGGGAGCGCGACGGCGAGGCGGGTCGTGACGTCGGCGGGGCCGCAGGCGACGTCGAGCACCCGCCCCGCGTCGAACTCGGGGAAGTGCGCGCGGAACGCGTCGACCGCGGCCTGATGGGGCTCGGAGAAGTCGGCCTCGGAGTACTGCCGCGCCTGCTCCTCGTCGATCATGAGCTCGGGCTCGACGACCCGTTCCAGCGTCACGGCACCGCGTCGACGAACTCGAGCGCGGCGTCGAGGCACGCGAACTCGGTGGGGGTGCGGAAGTGGTCGACGCCCTTGAGCGTCACGAGCTGCGCATCGGGGAGCGCGTCGACGAGTGGATCGGGTGGTCCCGCGAAGTCGCGGTCGCCGATGATCACCAGCGTCGGGCACGTGACGCGCGCGATTTCCTCGACCGTGTAAGGCTCCGCCTCCCGGCGCAGGAGCGCGGCCATGGCGAGGGGGTCGTTGCCGGCGCTCTTCGCGAGCTGCACGAAGACGCGCGCGCCGATGTCGTCGGGCTCGACGCCGCGTTCGAAGATGTCGGCGAGCGCGTCGGTGCGGTCGGTCCGGAAGAGGTTGGCGCCGACGCCGATGAGCACCAACCGTCCGAAGCGCTCGGGTGCGGCGGCTGCGACCCGCACGAGCAGTTGCGCGCCGAGGGAGAAGCCGATCGCGTCGACCGGCTCGTCGGGAAGCGCCTGCTCCACGGATCGTTCGAGGTGCGCGTACGCGGCCGGGTCGTGGGGCGCGTCGGCATTGCCGTGGCCGAGGATGTCGACGCCGACGACGCGCCGGCCGGCGTCGGTGAGCAGGTCGATCCAGCCGCCCTCCCGCCAGCCGTGCTCGAACGAGGAGCCGAGACCGTGGACGAGGACGACCGGTTCGGTGCGCACCGCCGCAATCTAACGAGCGGGCGCGGCGCGCTTCAGGGGCGGTCGGGCCAGGTGAGACCGAACTGCGTGGAGTCGACGATGCGCCCGGTGAAGCCCGAACCGTCCTGGTCGGCGAGGAAGTTGAGCGCGGGCACGACCGCTTCCGGAGGGCCCCAGCCGGTCCAGTCGTGGTCCTCGCCGAGCTCGTGCACGCTCTGCTCCGTCTTCACCGCGCCCGGCCGCAACGCGTTCACCGCGATCCCGAGCGGGCTCAGCTCCACCGAGAGCGCGGTGCTGAAGCGTTCGAGCGCGGCCTTCGCGACGCTGTAGGTGCTGTAGCCGGGCGGCATCATCGGGCCGATGTTCGGGTCGGCCGCGCCCGACGAGATGTTGATGATGCTGCCCGAACCCTGCTGGCGCATCGGGCCGAACACGGCCTTCGCGGTGAGGAACAGGCTGCGGACGTTGATGCGCATCGACTCGTCCCACATCTCGACCGTCGTGTCGGCGAACAGCCCGCGCGTCGACGCCATCGCGTTGTTCACGAGCACGTCGACGCGGTCGTACGCACTCATCGTCGCGTCGACGAGATCGGTGATGTCGTTCGCGACACCGATGTCGCAGCGCACCGCGATCGCCTCGCCGCCCGCGGCCCGGATCTGCTCGACCGTCGCGTCGATCGTGCCCGTGAGCTCGCCCGGCGCCTGCTTCGTGCTGCGCGCCGAGCACACGACCTTCGCCCCCTCGTGCGCGAGCCCGACCGCGAGCGCGCGACCGATGCCGCGCGACGCGCCGCTGACGATGGCGACCTTGCCTTCCAGTGACATCGAAAACCCGTCCGACTTCGCGGCGCCGGGACGCGACCCGGATCGTGCGGGTTCTTAGCAGGCGCGCGCCGCGTTGCGATTTCTCGTCGTCCCGACGACGCGGTCGGTGCCGTCGCGCACGGAGAACGTGGTGCCGTCGAAGATCGTTCGCCATCGTCGGCGGTGCACGAGATGGTGGTGATACGGGCACAGCAGCACGAGGTTCGTCGCCGCCGTCTCGCCACCCGACTCCCACGGTTCGACGTGGTGGACCTCGCACCACTGCGGCGGGCGGTCGCAGCCGGGGAACCGGCAGCACCGGTCGCGGGCGACGACCGCGCGGCGGATCCAGCGGGGGACGGTGCGCTGCGATCGGCCGACGTCGAGGGGCTGGGAGTCGGGCCCGGCGACGATGCGCGACACCCGGGCGTCGCAGAGCACTCGCCGCATCTCGGTCGGGCTCAACGTCGGGCCGTCGACGCCCGGCGTGAGCGGGCACGGGAGCCCGTCGCGGATCGACGCCCAGTCGATCACGACGCTGACGTGCGGGACCTCGCCGCCGCGGCGGGGAACGTCTCCGTGGTCGAGGAAGAAGCGGCTGATCCGGGTCAGCGCGTCGGCGCGCCGCCTGGCGGCGCTGCGGCCTTCGCCCTCGCGCCACTCATCGGTCGCGGCGTCGATCGCGGCGGCGAACGTGTGACCGGCGAGATCGTCGAGATCGCCGCTCACGACCCACCGGTTCCCGGCCGGGGACAGGTGCAGGTGGTTGCGATCCGCGGGCTCGGTGTCGTCGAGTGCGTCGGCGCAGGTCTGGTAGTGGCGGATCATCGCGTCCAGGCCGCGGTGGTCGCGCGCAGCCGCGAAGGCGACGAGCGTCGGTTCGACGTCGGCATAGACGGCTTCGTGGCCGGCCTTCCGCCCGCGCGCGATCGTGCGCGCCGCGCCGCTCGAGATCTCGCCCTGCGCCCACGCCTTGGCCGTGAGCGCGAGCTCTTCGCACGCGAGGCCGGCATCGAGTGAGGCCTTCGCGTCCGTCCAGCGTTGGCCGGTGAGCGATTGCGACCACGACGGCGTCGACGCCATGCCTTCGGCGCAGCGCAGCTGCCGGTGATGCGCGCTCGCGAGCAGCCGCGCCGCGTGCGCCTCGAGCCGATCGATCGCGTTCCGCACCTCGACGTACTCGGCGCGCACCGCCGCGTCCACGAGCAACGAGACGTCGGTCGAGATGCGTTGGTCGACCGCGGCGGCGAGTGCGTCGGGCATGGTCAGAGTATAGCGAACATATGTTCGTATCACAAGGCGCCGTCGCCCGAAAGACGCAATGAAATCAGGGTCGAATGGCCCAGACCTCGACGTACTGGCCGGGCACGACCTCGTCGACGGCGAAGCCGGCCGATGGCGACCGCGGCGGCGGCCGAGTCGGGACCCCACACCGTGTACCAACGGCGACCGTCGGATTCGTCGAGCCAGCCGGTCTCACCGGTGCACCGCAGGCTCACGTGCAGCCGGCCGCCGGCGCGCAGGAGCGCCGCGAACTGCGCGAGCACCGTGCGCGTGTCGGCTTCGCGGACGTGCACGAGCGACGCGGTCGCCCAGATCCCGTCGAACTGGTCGGGTGCGAAGTGCGCGGCGAGATCGCGCAGGTCGCATTCGATCGTCGGCGCGTACCGGTTCGCCATCGCGACGAACACCGGGTTGAGGTCGACGCCGCGGGCGTCGTGGCCGTGCGCGACGAAGCGGGCGAGGTCGCGTCCCGGCCCGCAGCCGGCGTCGAGGATGCGCGACGGCACCGGCAGCGAGCGGGCGAACCGTTCGGCTTCCGGCGCGCGCTTCGCCGCGTGCTGCGCCTCGTACTCCGCCGCGTGGGCGCTGTACGCCGCGACGGACGGCAGGACCGGATCGTCGGCTTCGTCGGTATCGCTCACCGTGTCCAGTCTTGCGTCACCGCGTTCGTCGGAATGCGGCCGCACGGAGCCGGCGTCCATCGGACACCGGCTCCGATCTGCGGCAGTACGTGGCGGAGGGAGTGGGATTTGAACCCACGGTGCCCGGAGGCACAATGGTTTTCGAGACCATCCGATTCGGCCGCTCTCGCATCCCTCCGGGCGGGGATGTTACGACACCGCTCCCGGCGGCCCGGAAGTGTTCGGCCGGGTGATCACCGCCGGCGCGCGGCGAAGAACTCCTCCACGAGCGCGGCGCACGCGGCGGCCTCGACGCCCGCGACGACGGGGATCTCGTGGTTGAGGCGAGGGTCGGCGGCGAGGTTGTAGAGCGATCCCGCGGCGCCCGCGCGCGGGTCGGGCGCGCCGAACACGAGCAGGTCGACGCGTGCCGCCCACGCCGCGCCCGCGCACATGGGGCACGGCTCGATCGTCGACACGAGCACGTGCCCACCGAGGCGCCAGCTGCCCGTAGCGCTCGACGCGGCCTGCAGCGCGAGCACCTCCGCGTGCGCGGTCGGGTCGTGGCGTTGCTCGCGTTCGTTGTGGGCGCGCGCGACGACGCGGCCGTCGTCGAGGCGCGCGACAACCGCGCCGATCGGGACGTCGTCGTGTGCGAGCGCGGCGCGCGCCTCTTCGAGCGCGATCGCCATCAGCGGCTCGAGCGCGATCGCGGGTGTGCTCATGCGAGCAGCGTGCGCAGGTGGTCGGAGAGCCGCAACGTCATCGCGAGGATCGTGAACGTCGGGTTCGAGTAGCCGCACGCGGGGAACACCGAGCTGCCGGTGACGAAGAAGTTGTCGACGCCGTGCACGCGTAGGTTCGGATCGACGACGCCGAGCGCGGGATCCTCGTTCATGCGCGTCGTCCCCATGTGGTGCGCGCCGTAGAAGAACTGCTGTTTCGCATTGCCGAACGACTCCGGCTCGTAGCGCAACCAGCCGATGCCACGGACACCGAGCTCGCGCGTCATCTGGTCGAGGGCGGTGCGGTAGTTCTTCCGGTCGTTCGGGCCGAGCTCCCAGTGCATCTGCACGCGCGGCATGCCGAGCTCGTCCTTCGTGGTGCCGAGCGTGACTCGGCTGTCGGGGTTCGTCTCCGGTTCGCAGCGCATGTAGAAGGAGTACGGCTGGCTCTCGCCGCCCTCGACCGCGCGCAGCACTGCGGCGACGTCGCCGGGGTCGACGCGTTTGTCGGCATCGGTGGGTTCGCTCCACGGGAATGGCTCGATCACGAAGGTGACGGTGGGCAGCTTGTGCTCGGCGAGGTACTCGGGTGTGAACGCGAGCGTCGTGCGCACGTAGTCGGCACGCCCGCCCTGATAGTTCGAGGGCACCCGTCCCGAGCACACGATCGTCGCGGCGGTCACCTCGGGATGGTCGAAGAAGTAGCGGCCGACGAGGTCGTGGCCATTGCCGATCGCGGTGCCGCCGGCGGGCGCGGTCGCCAGGAGGACGCGCGCGTTCTCGATGCCGCCGAGTGCGAGCACGAACATCTTCGCGGTGACGCGAAAGCGGTTCCCCGCGAGCGTGGCGACGGTGTAGTCGTCGACGTGACCCTGCCCGGCACCGGTTCCAATGCCGACGACGTTCGCGCCGAGGATGACGCGCAGGTTCGCGGCGGCTTCGAGGTCCTTCTGGTACTCGGTGCCGAAGTGCACCGGGCCGGGGCTGAGCCGGAACACCGACGTCGTCACCGACGCGTTGTCGATGAGCGCCTCGACGCCGGCGGACGGGTCGGCGACGAGGTCGGCGAGCGCGAACGAACCCGGTGTGAGCTTCGGCAGCGTGCGCGCCTTGTCGTAGTACGGGTCGAGCACCTCGCGTCCGAACGGCCAGCCGCTGTGCTTGATCCACGCCCGGGCGGCGAGGTCCTGCGGGTCGAGCGGGCGGCACCAGCCGGCCCAGTGGTTCGTCGCGCCGCCGAGCTGGCGGACGCGGGTCGCGTTCACGTCGTACTTGTCGCCGGTGGACGTGCCTTCGTCGAGAGACTGGCTCGCGTCGTCGAAGTCGACGCCGCCGCTCTCGAGCATCACGACCGAGAGGTCGGTTCCCGAGAGCGACCGCGCGAGCGCGATGCCCGCCGGTCCGCCACCAGCGATGCAGAGGTCGGCCGTCACGACGCTGTCGCGCCGGATCTTGTCGGCCTGCTCGAACTTCATCAGCCGAGCTCGCGGTGCGCGACCGCGCACAGCTCCGCGATCGACTGCGGCAGCATCCATCCCGCGACCGGCACGAGGGTGCGGGTGAAGAAGTCGCTGTGCGCGCGGTCGCGCACCGGTTGCACGAGGTCGGTCTGGCGCTGCGCGCGCGGGTCGTCCGTCACGACACCTTTCAGCGGATCGGTCGTCGGCGCGGACGGGTGGTCGGCGACGTACATCGCGCCGATCCGGCGCGCCGGTTCGGGATCGCCGAGGATCGCCGCGAGCGCGCCGAGCCGGCCCTGGGTGGGCAGGTGCTTGGTGTGATGGGTTGCGTGCCGGATGAGTAGCGCGGCCGTCGATCCGCCACCCAGCACGACGAGCGACGCGCCGGCGCCGATGAGGAACGACCGGCGGTCGAGCGCGCTCATGCCCTGAGCCTGCCACGGGCCGTGCCGGCGGCCGGGGCTTCGGACGGCTTCACCCTGGCGAAGCCGCGCCACGGATGCGAACATGTGTTCGTGTCGGGAGACGGCGAGGCGACGATCCTGCACGCGGATCTCGACGCGTTCTTCGCGTCGGTCGAGCAACGCGACGACCCGAAGCTGCGCGGGCGGCCGGTGATCGTGGGCGGGGGTGTCGTGCTCGCCGCGAGCTACGAGGCTCGGGCGTTCGGCGTGCGCACCGCGATGGGCGGGCGCCAGGCGCGGCGGCTGTGCCCGGGCGTGATCGTCGTGCCGCCGCGCATGACGGCGTACTCCGACGCGAGCAAGGCGGTGTTCGCGGTGTTTGCCGACACGACGCCGCTCGTCGAGGGGCTGTCGATCGACGAAGCCTTCCTCGACGTCGGCGGGCTCCGACGGTTGCGGGGGACGCCGACCGACATCGCGGCGCGGTTGCGCCGAGAGGTTCTGGCACGGGTCGGTTTAGCGATCACCGTGGGCGTGGCGCGCACGAAGTTCCTCGCCAAGGTCGCGAGCGGGGTCGCAAAACCGGACGGTCTGCTCGTCGTCCCGCCCGACGAGGAGGAGGCGTTCCTGCACCCGTTGCCGGTCGAGCGGTTGTGGGGCGTCGGCGCGGTGACGGCGGAGAAGCTGCACGCGCGTGGGCTCATGACGGTCGGCCAGGTGGCACGGCTCGACCCGCGCACGCTGCGATCGCTGCTCGGTCGCGCGTCGGGCGGGCATCTGTACGCGCTCGCGCACAATCTCGACCCGCGGCCGGTGCGTGGTGGCCGGCGCCGGCGTTCGATCGGCTCGCAGCGTGCGCTGGGTTGGGCACCGACATCGGCCGAGGCGCTCGACGCCGCGCTCGTCGGGCTGGTCGACCGCGTGACGCGCCGCATGCGCGCGGCGGATCGCGCCGGCCGCACGGTGGTGCTGCGGCTGCGCTTCGACGACTTCTCGCGCGCGACCCGGTCGCACACGATGGCGCGCGCGACGGCGCAGACCGAGCCGGTGCTGCGGGTCGCGCGTGCGCTGCTCGCCACCGCGACGCCGATGATCGAGCGGCAGGGCGTGACGCTGGTGGGGATCTCGGTTGCGAACCTCGACGACGGCGTCACCCAGCTCACCCTGCCCCTCGACCGCGATCGCGGCCGCTCGCTCGACGCCGCGCTCGACGGGGTGCGGGACCGGTTCGGGTCGGCGGCGGTGACGCGGGCGGTGCTGCTCGGGCGCGATCCCGGCTTCTCGCCGCCGATGCTTCCCGACTGAGCGGCGCGGCGGCGGTGGCGGCACGACCGCGCCGTTCGCCCGGCCCAGCTGATCGCTCGACGCCCACGCGAAATGCCGCCGAGCGCGTTGATTGCAGTTGCAAGCATCGCGATCGGGTCGATCTAGCGTGGGCGGCGTGGAGATCGGCCCCGCGTGAGCGGCCCCGGCGTCGCGCCCGACGGCAGCCCGGTGCTCCTCTACCTGTCGCTACCCGGCGCCGACGATGCGACCACCATCCACGAGGCCATCCCCGCGCCCGCCGCGATCCTCGAGCTCGGCTGCGGCACCGGCCGCGTCACCAACGAGCTCGTCCGCCGCGGCCATGCGGTGACCGCCGTCGACAACAGCGCCGAGATGCTCAGCCACATCGACGCCGCGGCCGAGCCCGTCCTCGCCGACATCCTCACCCTCGACCTCGCGCCCCGGCGCTGGCCGGTCGTGCTGATGGGCAGCTACCTGATCAACGACGGGGAGAGCGCCGCGTTCCTCGCCACGGCCGCGCGCCACGTCGCGCCCGGCGGCTGCATCCTCGTCGAGCGGCACGCACCCGGCTGGGTCGACACCGCCGAGCCGGCGCGCAACGAGCGCGACGGGGTCGTGATCTCGCTGGTCGCCGTCTCGCACGACGCACCGGGCACGATGACCGCGACCGTCGTCTACGAGATCGGCGCGCAACGGTTCGAGCAGACCTTCACCGCCCACGACGTGGACGACGTCCGCCTGGCCGCGCTCGCCGCGGCCGCCGGGTGCGAGATCGATGCCGTGCTCGACGCAGGCGGCACGTGGGTGCGGCTCCGTCCGATCCGGGATCTCGCGCCACCGCGCGATGAGTTCACAGCCGAACCGAGGTCTGCTTCGTCATGAAGCGCTCCGGACTCTCGCCCGACCGACTTGGCCGCCTTCGCGACATCCTCGCCGCGCACGTCGAGCGGGGCACCGCGCCGGGTCTCGTCGCGCTCGTGTGCCGGCGGGGCGAAGCGTACGTCGGCGTGATGGGCACGACCGCCGTCGGCGGCGACGCGCCCGTGCGGCGCGACTCGATCTTCCGCATCTCGTCGATGTCGAAGCCGATCACCGCGGTCGCGACGCTGATCCTGCTCGAGGAGTGCGTGCTGCGGCTCGACGAACCGGTCGAGCGGTTCCTGCCCGAGCTCGCCGACCGGCGCGTCGTGCGCCGCATCGACGGTCCCGTCGACGACACCGTCCCCGCGCACCGGTCGATCACCGTGCGCGACCTGCTCACGTTCCGCATGGGCTTCGGCGGCTACTTCGGTCCGTGCCCGGTGAACGACGTGGCCGCGCCGCTGCAGCTGAGCGTCGGGCCGCCGCAACCGCAGCTCCCGCCCGCGCCCGACGAGTGGATGCGCCGCCTCTCGACGCTGCCGCTGATGGCCCAACCGGGCGAGCGGTGGCTGTACCACACCGGTGCCGACGTGCTCGGCGTGCTCATCGCGCGGGCGTCGGGCCAACCGTTCGAGGCGTTCCTGCGCGAGCGGGTCTTCGAACCGCTCGGCATGACCGACACCGCGTTCTCGGTGCCCTCGGACGACGGCGACCGGCTCGTCACCAGTTACCTCACCGATCCCGAGACCGGCGCGCTCAGCGTCTTCGACGAACCGCGCGGGCAGTGGAGCGCACCGCCCGCGTTCCCCGGCGGGGGCGCGGGACTGGTGTCGACGGCCGACGACTACCTCGCGTTCGCGCAGATGCTGCTGCGCGGCGGCGCGCCGCTCCTGTCGCGCCCGTCGGCGGAGACGATGATCACCGACCAGCTCACGCCCGCGCAGAAGGCGGTGAGCGGCTTCTTCCCCGACGACTTCGACGCGCGGGGTTGGGGCTTCCTCGTCGGCGTCGTGACCCGCCGCGAGCACCCGGCCGCGCCGGTCGGCCAGTACGGATGGGACGGCGGGCTCGGAACCGTGTGGCACAACGACCCGTCGGAAGACCTCGTCACGATCCTGCTCACGAACGCGGCGCAGACGTCGCCGCGCCCGCCCGCGATCGCCCAGGACTTCATGACGTGCGCCTACGCCGCGATCACCGATTGAAGCCGGCGGCCGCTGCCCCTGCGACGCCGCTCACGCCCGCGCGCGCAGCAGGCAGAACTCGTTGCCGTCGGGGTCGGCCATGACCACCCACTCCGCGTCGCCTTGGCCGATGTCGACTCGACTCGCCCCCAGGGAGACCAGGCGGTCGACCTCCGCCTGTTGGTCGCTGTGCTCGGGCGGAGCGATGTGGAGATGGAGGCGGTTCTTCGCGTCCTTCGGCGGGATCGGCGGCCCCCCCCAGGTGACGAAGGGGCCGGTGCCGTCGGGCGCGCGAATCGCCGTCTCGTCGTCCTGATCCCAGACCAGCGGCCATCCGAGCGCCGCGCTCCAGAAGTACCCGACCTCCCTCGACCCGTCGCACGTGATCGATCCGAGGCGTCCGCAGCCGGCCAGGAACTGGTTCTCCGGCTCGATGATGCAGAACTCGTTGCCCTCGGGATCGGCGAGCACGACGTGCTTGTCGTCGGGTCCCTGACCGACGTCGACGTGACTCGCGCCGAGCGCGATCAAGCTCGCGACCGAGTCCCGCTGGTCGGCGGCGGACGTGCTCGTCAGGTCGAGATGGATGGGGTTCTTGCCCGCCTTCGGCTCCGCGACCGGGACGAAGCAGATCTCGAATCGGGTGCCGTCGGTCGGCACGAGACGGACGACATCGCCCGTGTCGCCGGCGACTTCCCAGTGCAGCGCGTCGGCCCAGAAGCGCGCGAGCCGCCGCGGATCGTTCGCGTCGAAGCACAGCGCGACGAGCCGCGAGGCCGTCCCGTCTTGCACTTCCCGATCCGTTGCGCGCGGTTCCACCGTCGACATCCTGCCAGACCGGCGCGGCCGGGCGGGCCGCTCGAGTTCGTCGTTTCAGGCGGGGGTGAGGCCGTGACGGCGCATCACACCGAGGAGTGCGGCGACGTCGGGTGGGCCGCCCGCGGCGGCGGTGAGCACGGCGCGGATGTCGGTGAAGTAGTCGGGTCCGAAGACGCCGGGCGTGGCGACCGAGAGGAACTTCGCGTCGACGCCACCCGGGTTGACGAACTGGTGCACCTGGCCGCGCCGGATGCAGACCGAGTCGCCCGGCCCGATCTGCCGGGCGCGGCCGTCGATCGTGAAGGTGAGGACGCCTTCGAGCCCGTAGACCGTCTCGTCGAACGCGTCGTGGCTGTGGGGCGGGGGCACCGGCGCCCCGCCCGCGACCGCGCACTCGAACACCGTCGCGGTGCCGTCGGACTCGGGGGCCTCGACGAGGAACCGGACCTCGATGCCGCCGAGGCTGATGGTGGTTGCGGATGAGGTGTGCATGGGAAGCCCTCCCGAGTTCGGCATTTAGCTTAGACCAATATTCTGAGCAGATGTTTGCTCTAATGTCAAGCGCGATGGCGACCGACGGCAAGCGCCCCTACGACTCCCGCCGCCGCCGCGAACGCGCGCAGGAAGAGCGCTCGGCGACCCGCGCCCGAGTCGTCGGGGCCGCGCGCGACCTCTTCCTGTCGCGCGGTTACGTCGCCACGACGATGGCCGACATCGCCCGCGACGCCGGTGTCGCCCTGCAGTCGGTGTACACGGCGGGACGCAGCAAGGCCGACCTGTTGCACCTCGTCACGGATCTCGCGGTTGCGGGCGACGATCAGGAAGTGATGCTGGTCGACCGGCCCGAGTTCGTGGCCGTCACCGCGGAATCAGATCCCGTGCGCCAAGTGCAGATGCTCGCGGGGCTGATCGCCACGACACTCGAGCGTCTCGCGCCGGTCTGGATCGCCTACCGGGAGGCCGCGGCCGTCGACCCGAAGGCCGCATCCAATCTGGTCGCCGCCCATCAACGCCGCCGCGAGACCTTCGGGACCATGATCGGCATGGTTCCCGAGCATCGGCTGCGCCACCGTCACTCACGGAGCGCGGACACCATGTGGGCGATCGGCAGCATCGACGTGTTCCTGCTCCTTCGCACCGTGCTCGCGTGGGACGCCGCGCAATACGCCGAATGGCTCGCCGACACGCTCGTCGACGAACTGGTGAAACCCGCGAGCTGAACCGTCGTGGCGTGAGCGAGCAACCGTGTCGCGCCGATCGCTCTCGCTACATGGCACCGTGCTGCGAGAGGGACAGGATGTAGAGGATCACGAGGACGAGCTCGCCGCCGTAATGGTGTAGCTCGTCGAGGGTGAGTCCCCAGGCTTGCGCGATGTCGGCGAGGCGCGCCGCCTCGGCCGCGGGCCAGAAGACGGTGATCTCACACGGCCCTTCGTTCGGTACTGGGTCCGCGACCGGCGCGGCGCTCCCGTTCGCCACGAGTGCTTCGAAGATCGCGATCCCGAGCTGGAGGACGGGTGCGGGAGATGCGAGGCCGAGCCCGCTGGCGAGGGCTTGGTACGTCGCGCATCGCGACGCGGAGTACCGCGCGGTGAACGTGACGCTCGACTCCTCGACCGCGATGATCCGCGACACCGAATGGTTGCTCTGTGTGAACCACAGCGCGCCGTCGCTGCCCGCGACGATGCGGGTCGGATCGTGGACGGTCGGGTCCGAGAACGACGTGACCACACCGGCCGGCGTCATGCGGCCGATCGCCTGGCGTTCGAGATCGGTGAACCAGATGTTGCCGTCGGGTCCCGCGACGAGCGAAAACGGCGCGCCGATCTCGGGGCCATCGAACGTGGTGACCGAGCCGGCCGGCGTCATGCGGCCGATCCGGCCCGATGCATACAGCGAGAACCACAGATTGCCGTCCGGTCCGGCGATCAGCTCGGGGAAGAACTGCCCGAACGCGATCGCGGGATCGGCGAACATCGTGACGGCACCGGCCGGGGTCAACTTCCCGATCTCCTGGTGCCCGTCGGGGAAATAGCTCACGAACCAGATGTCGCCGTCCGGACCGAGCGTCACCGCGAGCGGAGCAACGATGCCGGGATCCGCGAACGAGGTGACGGTACCGTCGGGCTGCACGTGCCCAATCGTGTGCGGGTACCAGCTCGAGAACCAGGCGCCGCCGTCGGGCAGAGCAACCAGATCCGTCACGAAGCCGATGCCGGGATCGGTGTTGGTCGACACCGACCCATTCGGCGTGATGCGACCGAGACCGCGGCTGGGGTCGCCATTGGCGAACCACGCGCCCCCATCGGGCGTGCCGACCACGGAGTTCGGGTAGCGAATCGCCGGATCCGTCACGATCGTGACCGCACCGTTCGGTGTCATGCGGGCGAAGTCGTGGTTCCAGTAGTTCGCGACCCAAACATTGCCGTTCCCCGCGACTCCGAGATAGGAGCCGTCGATCCCCGTACCGCGAAACGCCGTGCTCGCGCCGCCGGGCGTCATGCGAATGACGCCATCGACCTGGTCGCCGTACCAGAGGTTGCCGTCGGGTCCGGTGGTGATGCCCGTCGCCCGCGCGCTCGCGGCGAACGGAGTGATCGTTCCGGACGTCGTAATACGGCCGATCCCGCCGTACAGGTTCGTGAACCACATGTTGCCGTCCGGGCCGACGGTGATGTCGTGTGGGCTGGCGACAGAAGGAGCCGTGAAGGTCGACACGCTTCCGCTCGAGGTCGCACGCCCGATGCTGTCGCTGTCGGTGTTCGTGAACCACACGTTGCCGTCGGGACCGGTCGTGAGTTGGTCGGGTCGGTCGATGTTCGGGACCGAGATGTAGTCGAACTGCCCGGTCGTGGTGACGCGTCCGATGAAGCCGGTGGTCGAGAACGGATCGTTCGGATCGATCGTGAACCAGAGCTTGCCGTCCGGCCCGGCCGTGATACCGAGCGGATTGAGGATGTCCGGGTTCGAGTACGTCGTGACCGCACCGGACGGTGTGATCTTGCCGACCACCCGAGACGCCAGCGCGGTGAACCAGATGTTGCCGTCGGGTCCGAGGGTCACGCCCCGCGGGTCGTCGATCGTCGGCGCGGTGAACGACGAGACCGCGCCGCTCGTCGTGATCCGGCCGATCGAGTCCTTGGCCGCATTGGCGAACCAGAGGGCACCATCGGAACCGACCGCCATCTCCATCGGATCGCCGATCGTCGCGTCCCGGAACGACGAGATGGCACCGCTCGTCGTGATCCGGCCGATCGAGTTGCTCTCACGATTCGTGAACCAGATCGCGCCGTCGGGACCAGGTACGAAGTCCCACGGCAACCCGGTGTCGGACGGGAAGTTGGTGATGCTGCCGACCGAGGAGACGGTCGCCGCGCTGGCAGGCACTGCGGTTGCCGCAGTTGGGCCTGCGAGCATCGCGCTCAGGACGACGCCGGTCGCGATTCTTCGTCCGAGCCGTCGCATGCCGGTCCTCCCCCTCCGCCGAGCGGTCACGCTCGTGGCGTGGCGGCACGGTGTCATCGAGCGGAGGGAGTGGGATTCGAACCCACGGTGGGTTGCCCCACACACGCTTTCCAAGCGTGCCGATTCGGCCGCTCTCGCATCCCTCCCGAGGAGCGGCGATCGTAGTGCGGGTACGCTTCCTGCCTCCGAGGTTCGCCTCCGAGGTGGCTCGCCCGCGGCGCGGTCGGGTCCGGCGCGACGGGATCCCGTGAACCGAGTCAGGTCCGGAAGGAAGCAGCTCTCAGCGGGTCCTCCCGGGTGCCGCCGGGTCGCCTGATCGACCGCGCGGGCGAGCCACCCCGCAGGCGGGTGGCGGTAGTGTCGGGCGGTGGCCTCGCAGTCGTTGTACCGCAAGTACCGGCCGCAGCATTTTGGCGATCTCGTCGGTCAACAGCACGTGGTCACCGCGCTGCGCAACGCGATCCGGGAGGACCGCGTCGGCCACGCGTACCTCTTCTCCGGGCCGCGCGGAACGGGCAAGACGTCGACCGCGCGCCTGCTCGCGAAGGCGCTCAACTGCCTCGACCTCCAGCCCGACGCGGAGCCGTGCGGGCACTGCGAGAACTGCGTCGCGATCGCGGCGGGCGGCTTCTTCGACCTCGCGGAGCTCGACGCGGCGTCGAACAACGGCGTCGACAACGTGCGCGACCTGGTGCAGAGCGTCAACCTCGGCCTCGCAGGGTCGGCGAAACGCAAGGTCTACATCGTCGACGAGGTCCACATGCTCAGCACCGCGGCCGCGAACGCGCTGCTGAAGACGCTCGAGGAACCGCCCGCGCACGTGGTGTTCGTGCTCGCGACCACCGAGCCGCAGCGGGTGTTGCCCACGATCCGCTCCCGCACCCAGCACTTCGACTTCAACCTGCTGTCGATCGACGACATCCAGGGCCATCTCGCGCTGATCCTCGAGCAGGAAGGCGTGGAGGCCGCGCCGGAGGCGATCGCCCTGATCGCCCGCCGGGCCGCGGGCTCCGACCGCGACGCGCTGTCGCTGCTCGACCAGGCGCTCGCGCTCGGCAGCGGCCGCCTCGACACCGAGCAGGTGCTCGCGGTGTTCGGCGACACACCGTTCAGCCGCCGGATCATGGTGCTCCAGGCGATCGCGGCCGACGACCCGGCCGGCGCGCTCACCGCGCTCGACGCGGTGCTCACCTCAGGCGTCGACGCCCGGCGCGTCGCCGACGACCTGCTGAAGACGCTCCGCGACGCGTTCGTGCTCGCGGCGGCGTCGGGCCGCGTGCCCTACGACGGTCCGGCCGACGAGATCGCGACGCTGCGCGAGCTCGGCACCGACCTCGGCGCCGCGGGCATGACGCGTGCGATCGAGACGCTCGGCCAGGCCATCGTCGACGTGCGCGCGCCCTCGGCGCCCGACCCGCGCCTCATCCTCGAGGTCGCGATCGTGCGCCTCGCGCGCCGCGAGTCGCGCAGCTCGATCGACGCGCTGCTCGAACGGGTCGACCGGCTGGAGCGCAAGCTCGCCGAGATCGGCGGATCAGGAGCGCCGGCCAGCCCCGCCGCCGCCCCCGCCGCCGAACGCCCGGCGCCGCGCCGCGCCACGACCGCTCGATCCGCACCCGCGCCGGCCGCGCCCGCCGATGCCACCGCCGATGCGGGCACCGGCCCGGCGGGCGACGGTCCGCATCTCGCGTCGCGGCGCGCGAGGCGCCCGAGCGCGCCATCACCCGAGGCGTCGGCACCCGCGACCCCGAACGCGGCGGCGCCCGACGCCGAGATCGGGCTCGCGACCGACGTCGTCGACCGCCCCCTCGACCTCGACGACGTGATCCTCGCCTGGAGCGCGACGCTCGCCCAGCTCGCGCCGCCGGTGCGCGCCGCGATCCAGGACGCGCAGCCGATCTCCGTCGACGGTGGCGTCATCGTGTTCGGCGTGCGCCCGGTGCGGTTCGAGGCCATCAACAAGCGCTTCCGCCAGGAGGCCGCCGCGATCAAGGCGTCGCTCGCCGAGCACCTCGGGCACCTTCCGAGCTTCTCCCTGCGCCGCCACGACTTCGACGCGCCCGACGCGTTCGTCGCGGGCGGCCCCGCGGGCGCGACCGCGACCCCGGCGGCGTCCGCCGCGAGTGGCAGCGAACCGCCACCGCCGCCCGACGACACGTACGACGACATGATCGACCTGCGCGACACCGTCGACGCGCCGCCGGCCGACATGCCGGCCGATTCGCAGACCCGGCTGATCGAGGCGTTCGGTGCCGAGATCGTCGAGGAACGTCCCCGGTCCTGAGCCCCTCCGTTTCCCCCCTGACCTCCCCGAGCTTCGGAGCAGCGCGATGGCGACACCCGACCAGATGAAGATGCTGCGCAAGGTGCAGCAGATGCAGGCCGACATGGCGAGCGCGCAGGACGCGTTGGCCACCGAGACCGTCGAGGGCAGTGCCGGCGGCGGGATGGTGAAGGTCACCGTCACCGGTTCGGGCGAGGTGCAGCGCGTGCACATCGACCCGGCGGTCGTCGACCCCGACGACGTCGAGACGCTCGAAGACCTCGTCGTCGCCGCGGTCGCCGACGGCCTGCGCCGCGCCGCCGAGCTGCAGTCGACCCGGCTGGGCTCCATCACCGGCGGCCTCGACCTCGGTTCGCTCGGCCTCGGCGGCCTGGGCGGCGGACTCGGCCTCGGCTGACCGGGGCCCTGCGCATGTCGGTCTACGAAGGCCCCGTCCAGTCGCTCATCGACGAGCTCGGCCGGCTCCCCGGCATCGGGCCGAAGTCGGCGCAGCGCATCGCGTTCTACCTCCTGCGCGCCGCGCCCGAGGATGCCAAGCGGCTCGCGCGCGCGATCGTCGAGGCGAAGGAACGGGTGTCGTGGTGCCGGCGCTGCTTCAACATCTCCGAAGGCGAGCTCTGCCTCTACTGCCGCGACGAGCGGCGGGACCCGACGATCATCTGTGTCGTCGAAGAACCGCGCGACATCGTCGCGGTGGAGCGCACCGGTGAGTACCGCGGGCTCTACCACGTGCTGCAGGGCGCGATCTCACCGATCGAGGGCGTGCTGCCCGATCAGCTGCGCATCAAGGAGCTGCTCGCGCGCGATCGACGCGGAGGCGGTGAAGGAGGTGATCCTCGCGACGAACCCGAACGTCGAGGGGGAGGCGACGGCGATGTACCTCGCGCAGCTGCTCCGCCCGCTCGACCTGCTCGTCACCCGGATCGCGAGCGGCCTCCCCGTCGGCGGCGACCTCGAGTACGCCGACGAAGTCACCCTCGGCCGCGCCCTCGAGGGACGACGCGACCTCAGCCGGTGAGGGCTCGCTTCACGATCTTGCCGACGGCTTCGTGCTCGACGAGGAAGCCGTCGTGGCCGACGTGGGAGTCGATGACGTCGACGCCGAAGTTGTGGGGGATGTGCTCGGCGAGCTCGAACTGGAGCCGCAGCGGGTAGAGGCGGTCGGAGGTGATGCCCGCGATCGTCACCTCGGCCTCGATACGGGCGAGCGCGGCGACGACTCCACCGCGGCCGCGCCCGACGTCGTGGTGGTTCATCGCCGCGCTCAGCACGACGTAGGTGTTCGGGTCGAAGCGGGCTTCGAGCTTCTCGCCGTGGTGCGCGAGGTACGACTCGACCGCGTAGCGCCCGCCGGCGAGCGGGTTCTCGTCGCCCTGCGGGCGGCGGCCGAAGCGTTCTTCCATCTCGTGCTCGGAGCGGTAGCTCACGTGGCCGATGCCGCGCGCGAGCGTCATCCCCGCGGTGGGGCGCACCGCGCGGTCGTAGTAGTCGCCGCCTGCGAAATCGGGGTCGGCGCGGATCGCGCGGTTCTGCAACGAGCACAACGCGATCTGCTCGGCCGTCGCGGCCGCGCCGACCGCGAGCACGATCGCCTGCGCGACGCGCCCTGGGAACCCGATCGCCCATTCGAGCGCGCGCATCCCGCCCATCGAACCGCCGATCACCGCGGCGAAGCGTTCGATCCCGAGCGCGTCGGCGAGCCGCGCCTCCACCGCGACCTGGTCGCGCGGCGTGACGACCGGGAAGCGCGAGCCGTAGGGACGGCCGTCGGGCGCGTCCGACGACGGGCCCGTCGTGCCCTGGCAGCCGCCGAGCACGTTGGGGCACACCACGAAGAACTGCTCGGTGTCGATCGGCGCGCCGGGGCCGATGATCGTCGTCCACCAGCCGGCGGTCGGATGCCCGGGACCGGGCGGGCCCGCCGCGTGCGAGTCGCCGGTGAGCGTGTGGAGCACGAGGACCGCGTTCGACGCGCGCGCGTCGAGCGTCCCCCACGTCTCGTACGCGACGTCGAGGCGCGCGAGCCGGCCGCCGGTCTCGAGCGGGACGGGCTCGGCGAGCGTCACGAACCGGCGGCGGCCGGGCTCGTCACCCGGCCGCCACACCGAGCTCATCGGCGCGCCCGCACGCGTCGCCCGCGAGCCGCCACGGTGGTCAGGAGCTCTTCGCGGCGCGGAACCCCGCGTCGAGATCCGCGAGGATGTCGTCGACCGTCTCGATGCCGATGCAGAGGCGCACGAGATCGGGCGTGACGCCGGTCGTGATCTGCTCGTCGGTGGTGAGCTGCGAGTGCGTCGTCGACGCAGGATGGATCGCGAGGCTGCGCACGTCGCCGACGTTGGCGAGGTGGCTGAACAGCTCGAGCCCCTCGATGAAGCGCCGCCCCGCGTCCATGCCGCCGTTGATGCCGAACGCCATGATCGCCCCACCGCCGTTCGGCAGGTACTGCTGCTGGCGGGCGTGCCACTTGCTCGTCTTCAGACCCGGGTACGCGACCCACTCGACCTCGTCGCGCGCCTCGAGCCACTCCGCGACCGCCTGCGCGTTCTGCACATGGCGCTCCATGCGGAGGCTGAGGGTCTCGACGCCCTGGAGGAACAGGAACGAGTTGAGCGGCGCGATCGCGGGCCCGATGTCGCGCAGGTACTGGAGGCGGGCCTTGAGGATGTACTGCGCGGGGCGCAGGCCCTCGGGCAACTGCGAGAAGATGAGCCCGTGGTACGACGGGTCGGGTTCGGTGAAGTTCGCGAACCGGCCGCTCGCGACGTAGTCGAACTTGCCGCCGTCGACGATGATGCCGCCGATCGACGTGCCGTGCCCGCCGATGAACTTCGTCGCGGAGTGCAAGACGATGTCTGCGCCGTGGCGCAGCGGCTGGCAGAGGTACGGCGTCGCGACGGTGTTGTCGACGACGAGTGGGATGCCGTTGTCGTGCGCGATGGTGCTGATGCCGCCGAAGTCGAGGACGTCGCCCTTCGGGTTCCCGATCGTCTCGCCGTAGAACGCGCGCGTCTCGGGGCGGATGGCGGCGCGCCACGCGTCGAGGTCGTCGGGGTCGTCGATGAACGTGACGGTCACGCCGAGCTTCGGCAGCGTGTAGTGCAGGAGGTTGTACGTGCCGCCGTAGAGCGACGCGGACGCGACGATGTGGCCGCCGTTCTCCGCGAGGTTGAGCAGTGCGACCGTCTCCGCGGCCTGGCCGCTCGAGGTCGCGAGCGCGCCCACGCCACCTTCGAGCGCCGCGAGCCGTTCCTCGAAGACGGCCTGGGTCGGGTTCATGATCCGGGTGTAGATCATCCCGAGCTCTTCGAGCCCGAACAGTGCGGCCGCGTGCGCGGTGTCGCGGAAGACGTAGCTCGTGGTCTGGTAGATGGGTGTGGCGCGTGCGCCCGTCGCCGGGTCGGGGACGGCCCCCGCGTGCACCTGGCGCGTCTCGAAACCCCAGTCGGCCATGGCGTGCTCCTCAGTCCTGCGCCCGTCGGGCGCGACCCGGCGAGGGTAGGGGCGCAATCCCGAGTGTTCAAGTCGACTTTTCGGAGGCGCGCGTGACGACGGTCCCGCCGCTGCTGCGCTCGGCGGCGAGCGACGAGTACGCGCCGGTGCCATGGTCGGGGCCGCAACGGCGCGCGGCCGCGCGCGTCGCCGACGCCCTCGCGAGCGACGCGCGCGCCTTGGGGATGGCCGAGCACGAGCTCGCCGCCGACCGGCGCGGCACCGCGGCGACGCTGCGGGCCCTCGACGCCGAGCACGGCGGCGGGTTCTTCGCGGTCCCGGAGTCCGCAACACGCGATCTCGACGCGGCCGAGGCCGCGTTCGCGGGCAACGCGCCGGTGATCGATGTGCAGACGCACCTCGTCGACCCCGGGCGCTGGTCGGGGGCGCACGCCGACGCGCTCGCAGGCTTCCTCACGATGGTCGACCCGCAGCGGTGGGCTCGCGGCGTCGATCCGCGCGAGATCGACGCGGGCGCGTGGGCGAGCCTCGTGTTCGGCACGAGTGAGACCGCGGTTGCGTTGCTCACCTCGACGCCGGGCGCGACCGACGGCAACGTGCTCACGAACACGCAGATCGCCGCGGCGCGCGCGGTCGTGGAGCGCTACACCGGATCGGGACGGGTGCTCACGCACACGATCGTGCACCCGAATCTCGGGCCCGGCGAGCTCGACGCGATGGAAGGCTGGCGCGAAGAACTGCAGCCGTCGGGGTGGAAGGTGTACACGCTCTACGGCCCGCCGACCGCGGCGTCGCCGACGGGTGGCTGGTTCCTCGACGACGAGGAGATCGGTGTCCCGTTCCTCGAACGGGTGCGCGCGCTCGGGCCGCGCGTCGTCGCCGCGCACAAGGGTCTGGGCGGGCCGATCCCCGACGCGTCGGTCGCGGCCGCGTCGCCGCGCGACATCGGTCCCGCTGCCGCCGCGTTCGGAGACCTCACCTTCGTCGTGTACCACTCCGGCTACGAACGCGATCCGCACGGCGAGGAAGGCGCGTACGACCCGGGCCGCGCCGCCCCGAGCGGTGTCGACCGGCTCGTCGCGTCGCTCGCCGCCGCCGGCATCGCGCGCGACGGCAACGTGTACGCCGAGCTGGGCACGACGTGGTACCTGATGCTGCGCCGGCCGCGCGAGGCCGCGCACGTGCTCGGCAAGCTGCTCGTCGCGCTCGGACCCGACCGCATCGTCTGGGGCACCGACTCGATCTGGTACGGCTCACCGCAACCGTTGATCGACGCGTTCCGCGCCTTCACCATTCCGGAGTGGATGCAGGAACGGTTCGGGTACCCGCCCCTCGACGCCGGCGCGAAGGAGCGGATGTTGAGCCATAACGCGCGGCGTGTCTACGGCATCGCCGACGCGACGCTCGACGCCATCGCGCGCGAGCGCGACACCGCGTGGGTCGCGAACGCGGCGCCCGCGTTGCGGCGCGCGCTCGCGCGCGTCGCCGACGGGCGCTAGTGGAACGTCGGGTTGAACCCGATGTTCCAGACCCAGAGCGCGCCGAGCGCGCCGAGCCACACCCACATGGAGACGCGCAGACGTTCGAGGCGGAAGCCGAGCAGCATCACCACCGCGAGCACGATCACGAGCAGCCCGCCGGGGTTGAACCGCAGCGACTGCACGACATGGCCGTGCATCCCGGCCACCACCGACCGGGTCATGCCGCACAGCGGGCACGGGATCCCCGTGAAGGTGCGCAGCGGGCACGCGAGCGGTGGGTGCACGGGAACCCAGTGCCATACCGTCGCCGCGCCGAGCATCGCGCCGGCACCGAGGCGGGCGTCGCGCGTGCTGACGGTCGCGGGGGCCGTGGCGGTCACGGCGGCTCAGCCTACGACCGATCCGGGTGCGCGCCCTACCGCCGCGCTTCCTTCGCGACGAGCACGCCTTCGAGCACGTATTCGGGGTGCACGCCGGCAGGGATGCCGGTGACCTTCGCGGCGAGCCGCGTCGGCGAGCTCGCACGCGATGCGGTACCGGGTGTCGTTGGGCAGGGTGAGGCGCCGGTCGACGAACGCGCGCAGTGCGGCGACCTCCGCGGGTGTGACCGCGCTCACGTCCCATCCCGCGACCGCCTCGATCGGCACGGTCGGGCGCGCGTAGCTCGCCCAGCTCGTGGTCTGGCGCCGCCCGCGCCGCTCGCGCACGACGACCGTTCCGGCGGCGAGGTCTCCGAGCCGCTGGTTGGCGCGCGTCGCGAGGATGCAGAACGCGCCGAGCAGGTAGAGCGACGGGAGGAAGTCGACGAGCCGGAACACGTTGCGGATCAGGCTGGCGCCGAAGTTGACCGGTTGACCACCGGAGCGGACCACCTGCAAGCCGGCGGCGCGTTTGCCGATCGTGCGGCCGGAGCCCAGGACCTCGAACGCGACGTCGTACGCGAAGATCGCAAGGAAGCTGACGATGAAGACGACGGCGAGGAACCAGCCGTTCTGGACCGCGCTGGTGAGGAACGCGAATGGGATGATGATCCCGAACTGCACGGCGGTGTCGACGAGACGGGCGATCAGGCGTGAACCGAGCCCCGCGAGCACGAGGTCGACGTCGATGCCCTCGGGGGTCGCGATCGTGAGCCGGTCGTCGAGGGTCACCCGATGAACGTAGACGCGTTCAGCATCGCCCGAGCGCCTGCGTGGACCCGGCTCGAAGCGCTCGCGCAGCAGGCTCGGCGGCAGCCCGGAACGGCTCGGACCCGAGGGTGTGCGCGAGCTCGGGGCCCGGTATCGCGAGAGCGTCGCCGACCTCGCGTTCGCGCGTCGGCGCTTCCCCGACGATCCGATCGTGGCGCGCCTCGAACGGCTCGTCGCGCAGAGCCGGCACCTCGTGTACGACTCCGAGCCCCGGCGCCCCGCGGCCGTGGAGTTCGTGTCGCGCGGCTACTGGCGCCGGGTGCGCGAACGACCGGTCCCGTTGCTCGTCGCGATCCTCCTGCTCTTCCTGCCCGCGCTGCTCGCGGGTACGTGGGCGTGGCGCGATCCGGGACGCGCGTCGGGTCTCGTGCCGTCGCAGTACCAGCGCGTCACCGAGCCACGGCCGGCCGGCGCCGACCTCGGCGTGAGCGTGAGCGATCAGGCTGCCCTCGCGAGCAGCATCTTCACCAACAACATCACCGTCACTGCGCTCGCGTTCGGAGGCGGCATCCTCCTCGGGCTCGGAACCGCGCTCGTACTGCTGCAGAACGGCGTGTTGCTCGGCGCCGTCGCGGGACTCTCGATCGGCGCGGGCAACGGGCGCCCGTTCTTCGAGCTCGTGACCGCGCACGGTGTGCTCGAGCTGAGCTGCATCTGCGTCGCGGCGGCGGCGGGCCTCCGCATCGGATGGGCCATCGTCGATCCGGGCTACCGGCGCCGGGGCGAGGCGCTGCGCGCCGAGGCGTCCGCCGCGGTACAGATGCTGCTCGGCACCGCGCCGTGGCTCGTGGTCGCGGGGCTGGTCGAAGGGTTCGTGACCCCGGCGGGGCTCGGCCTTCCTACCGTGCTCGTGATCGGGTTCGGGCTCGGCGCGCTCTACTGGGGTCTCGTGCTCTGGCGCGGCGCGCCGGTGCGCCCGCCGGTGGGCGAGGCGAGCTCCACCTAGATGCGCGCCCGCGCCTTCAGCTCGAGGTAGGCGCGCACGCAGGCGGCGCCCAGCTCGTCGGGCCCTGCTTCGACGATGTCGGCACCGGCGCGGCGGAGCTGCGCCACCACCCGCCGGCGGTCCTCGAGGAGCTCGAGGGCGACGGCCGCGCGGTACACGTCGCCGCGATCGCGCGGTGAGGTTGCAATCACGGCCTCGACGTCGGGGTCGCGTACCGACGCGATCACGACCGCATGACGGCGCGCGAGGACGGGGACCGCGTCGACGAGCGTGCGCGCCGCGGCCTCGTCGAGTAGGTCGGTGAAGACCACGACGAGCGCTCGCTTCGCGGAGCCGACGGTCCGGAACGCGAGCTCGTAGTCGCTGTCCACGGCGCGCGGTTCGAGATCGAAGACCGCGGCGATCACCGCGTTGCCGTTGCGGCGCCGCGTCGACACCTGGCGGCGGATCTCGGTGTCGAACGCGACGGCACCGCTGCGATCGCCGAGCTCCTCGGCGACGAGCGCGACCGCGGTGAGTGCATCGAGCGCGGCGTCGAGGCGCGTGCGGTCGCCGATCGGCGCCGACATCAACCGGCCGACATCGAGGAGGCAGACGATGTCGCGGTCCTGTTCGACGCGGTACTGGTTGCTCATCGGCCGTCCGGCGCGCGCCGTGGCAAGCCAGTTGACCTGGCGGATGTCGTCGTCGGGCCCGTAGTCGCGGATCGACTCGAAGTCGGTGCCGAGCCCGAGTGGTCCACGCGTGAGCCGCCCGGGATCGCGGAACCGTCCGCGGCGCAGCGCCACGACGATGCGGCGCGCCGCGGGCACGTCGGGGTAGACGATCACCTCGGTGTCGCCGCCCCCGGAGTACTGCCAGCTCCCGAGGCCGAGCGGTCCGGGCCGGCGCGCGGCGACGGCCGGCAGGCGGTGGCGGCCGCGCCGCCGCGCGGTGATCGTGGCCGCGAGCCGGCCGTCGGCCTCCGCCGGGTGGATCGCGACGTCGGGAACCGCGGGCTGGCGCACGCGCACGTGCCGACCCCCGGTCCCCGCCGCGGTGACCGTGAGCGCGCCCGGCACCCCGCGCACGAGCACGGGCGGCATCGAACGGGTGAGGCGAGGCGGCCGGCGTGCGAGCACGCCGTCGGCGGCCGTCGCGACCACGACCGCGATCGCCAGCGCGATCGCCACCGCGACCGGCAACGCGAGAGCGAGCACGGCAACGATCCCGAGCGCGTACGCCGCGCGCGGCGTCGGGCTCACCGCGGGACGGGGACCGAGCTCAACACGCTCGCGATCGCGTCGTCGGTGGTGTACCGCTCGAGCTCCGCTTCGGGGCGCAGCAGCAGGCGGTGCCGCAGCACGGCTCGCGCGACGGCCTGCACGTCGTCGGGGATCACGTACGCGCGATCCACCATGCACGCGGCCGCCTTTGCCGCGGCGAGCAGGTGCACGGCCGCGCGCGGGCTCGCACCGAGCGAGACGCTCGGTATCTCGCGTGTGCGGCGCACGACCGCGGCGACGTACGCGAGCACGTCGTCGGCGACCGTGACGGCGTCGACGCGCGTACCGGCGTCGCGCAGTTCGGCTCCCGAGACGACCGTGCGCACGTCGGCGAGCGTCGCCGGAGCGGTGCCGCGGTGCGTGAGCCGCAGCATCGCCACCTCGTCCGCGGCGCTCGGATAGTTGACGTCGACCTTGGCGAGGAAGCGGTCGAGCTGCGCCTCGGGGAGCGGGTAGGTGCCCTCGTACTCGATCGGGTTCTGCGTCGCCACGACGAGGAACGGCGTCGGGAGCGGGTGCGCGACGCCGTCGACGCTCACCTGCCGTTCCTGCATCGACTCGAGCAGCGCCGACTGCGTCTTCGGCGGCGTGCGGTTGATCTCGTCGGCGAGGAGCAGGTTCGTGAACACCGGTCCGGGGCGGAACGCGAGGTCGGTACCGGTCGGTGAGGCGCGGAGCGTCATCGTGCCGGTGAGGTCGGACGGCAGCATGTCGGGGGTGAACTGAACGCGCCGGAACTCGACACCGAGCGCCCGCGCGAACGCGTTGGCCAGCAGCGTCTTCGCGACGCCCGGCACCCCTTCGAGCAAGACGTGACCGCCGACGGTCGTCGCCGCGAGGAGCACGTCGACGACGTGATCCTGCCCGACGACGACCTTGGCGACCTCCGACACGACCCGGTCGCGCAGCTCTCTCACGCTCGACTCCTCCTCGTGGCCTGCTCGACCCGGCTCAACGCGTGCCCGAGTGCGAGGACATGCTCGTCGGTGATCGGCGCGAGGACCGCGTCGATCTCCTCCTGCGACAACCCGAACACCTTGGCGCGGCGCGCGAACTCGTCGCGCTCCGCACGTTCGCCGACCCGGGCGCGCACGGTGCGCGCCACGATCTCGAGGGCGGGTGCGGGACGGTGGGTGCGCGCGAGCGTCGATCCGAGCGCGTCGACGTACGCGGCGCGCGGGGGCGGCAGGGGCCGCGATTCGTCCTCGGGCGGACCGAGGCGGCGACCGCGCGCCCACATCAGCACGAGCGCCGCGAGCGCGAGCACGACGAGTGCGATCTTCCAGTCGGTCGGGATCGCGGCGAGGCCGCGCGCCGGACCGTAGCCGTGCACGAACTCGGGGAACACGACGGTCCGCCCCGGCTCACCGGCCAGTGTCAGTGCGAGCGCGGCGTTGTCGGCGCTCGCGAGGTAGCGGTTCTGGAACGGCGAGGAATCGGCGACGAAGTCGATGGTGCCGCGCCCGACCCGTGACTGCACCACGAGCGCGTCGACGCCGTTGCCGACGATCGCGGTACCTGCGCCGGCGGTGACGAAGCGGCCGGCCCCGGCACCCGCGATCCGGGTGATCGGCGCGAGCGACGGGTCGACGACGTTCCAACTGTCCGGGCCGCCCGGAGACCACTCCGGCGGCGCGGCGCCGAGCGCGCCGAGGTACGCGGGTTGGGTTCCGCCCACCACGAGGCGCCCGCCGTTGACGACGAACGCGAGCAACACGCCCACGTCGTTCGCGTCGAGGGTGTCGGGTTCGAGCACGACGACGGTCGTGGTGGGATCGAAGATCTGCTTCGCGATCTGCTGTCGGGTTCGCTCGACCGGATGACCCTCGCGCCCGAGCAGATCCGCGTACGCGGCGATGCCGTCGGGTTGCGTCGCGTACGACGACACCGGGCGGCCGCCCGGCGACCCGCTCCCACCAGTGGAATCGTCGATGAAACGCGCGAAGAGGTTCACCGCGAGCGCCGCGGCGAGAACGACGACGACGACCTTGGCCGCGATCGGGAGCCGGGCCCATGGGCCGGTGGCACGGGTCGCGGCGTCGGGGGCCGGGGTGCTCGTCATCGGCGGCGCGCCGAGTCGACGACGACGGGCCAGTCGCGGCGCGCGACGTCGGCGTCGGCGGGCTCGGCGTCGCGCCCGCCGTAGGTGACGGCCTCGAAGGTGTCGGCCAGATCGTCGAAGCGTTCCGACGTGAGCGTGTCGCGCACGGCCGCCGTCGCGATCGACGCGCGGTAGGTGATCGCGTGCGCATCGCGGTCGAGCCGGATCAGGCCGGCGCGGAACCGCAGCCGGACCGCGAGCGCGTCGTCGCCCGCGGCCGTGGCGTCGATCGCGGCGGCCTCGAGCGCGTCGGGGTCGTCGCGCCCGTGCCCGCCGGCAGGGACGCGCTGGTCACCGCTCCCGGTGGGGAACGCACGCTCGCGGACGCGCCGCACGCCGAAGAAGACCCCGACGGCGAGTGCGACGGCGAGCGTTCCCCACAGCCAGAGCGCGCCCGATCCCGGCAGCCACGAGAAGCGGTCGCCGATCCAGCGGCCGATCGGCGAGAGCCGGTCACCGATCCAGCGCAGGATCCCGTGCAGCGGTCGCGGCACCGTGCCCGACCCGTAGCGGCGGCCCGCGAGGATGCGGCGCGCTTCTTCGCGCGCCTGGCCGGGGTCGACGGCGGCGAGGGCCGTCACGGCGTACTGCCCGGCGGCGGCGGCGGTGGTGGCGGAGGCGGCGGCGGTGGTGCCGGTGGCCGCGGCGGAGGGGGCGGTGGTGGAGGCGCCGGTGGCGGCGGGGCCTGGCCCCAGCCGGGCTGGCCCCAGCCCGGTGCGGCGGGCGCGCTCCAGCCGGGCTGGCCCCAGCCGGTTGGTGCAGTCCAGGGCGGCGGCGGGTTCGGGCCGGCGGGTGCCGCCTGCAGCGGGCTGTCGAGGCGGTCGAGGACGAGCTGGAGATCGAGCGCCTCGCGCCGCACGCGCAGGTCGAAGTACGTGACGACGTAGGCGACCGCGACGAACGGCGTCGTCACCAGCCGGGTGAAGGTCGTGACGATCCCGCTCGCCAGGATGTAGGCGGTGCTGTCGGTGCTGCGGGTCACGAAGACCAGGCCGACGAGCAACGCGCTGATCGGGATCCCGACCGCGACCGTGAGCAGGTAGCTCACCACGACCACCCCGAGGACCGCCCAGAACCGCGGCCGCACGAGCCGGAACGACCGGCCCAGCGCGCCGAAGCCCCGCGATCCCTCGATGAGGATCGCGGGCGTCGCCGCGATCCACGACACGTAGAGCCATACCCCCGGCACGAAGCACAGGACCGATCCGATCGAGATGCCGATCACCGCGATCAGGTTCACCCAAACGAGCGGCCCGAGATTCTGGACGAAGACGCGCATCGACGCGCGCGCGTCGGCCTTCCCGCCTCCGAGGTACGCGTCGGACACCGCGCGTGTGCACGCCCCGGTCGCGAGGAAGCCGGCGACGAGCGAGAGGACGATCACGATGACCGCGCCTGCGAACCGGACGCTGGCGTCGTGCGCGTCGCCCGACGGCGTCAGTTGGAAACCGCCGAGGTTCGTGGCCGTCGAGTGCGACGGGCGTGACGAGAGCTGCACGAGCACCGTGAGCACCTGGAACGGCACGACCGCGAGCGCGGCCAGCTTCGCGAGCGCGAGGAAGTTGTTGCGGTAGAGCTTGATCGAGACGTCGAGGACCTCGCCGACCCCGAGGGGGCGCAGCCCGGGAGCGGGCCGGCCGTCCCCGTACGGCGAAGGTTGCATCGCCGAGACGTTAGGCCTGCCCGGCTCCTGCGCCGGGCACGGTCGGTTCGGGACGCGAGGACGCGGAGCGGGTCAGAGCGCGCGGACGATGGCCGCGTCGCCCTGGCCACCACCGCCGCACAACGCGGCCGCACCGGTGCCGCCACCGCGGCGGCGCAGCTCGTTGACGAGCGTCAGCACGATGCGCGTTCCCGACATTCCGACCGGATGACCCAGCGCGATCGCGCCGCCGTTCACGTTGACGACGTCGTCGCCGATGCCGAGGTCGGCCATCGACGCGATCCCGACCGCGGCAAAGGCCTCGTTGATCTCGAAGAGGTCGATGTCGGAGAGCGAGAGCTTCGAGCGCTCGAGCGCGTTGCGGATCGCGTTCGACGGCTGGTGGAGCAGCGACGCGTCGGGGCCCGCGACCATGCCGAAGCCGACGAGCTCGGCGATCGGCGTGAGACCCAGGGCGTCGGCGGCGGCCCGGCTCGCGACGACGACCGCGGCCGCGCCGTCGGAGATCTGCGAGGCGTTGCCCGCGGTGATCGTGCCGTCCTTGCTGAACGCGGGGCGGAGGCCGCCAAGCGATTCCATCGTGGTACCCGGGCGGACACCCTCGTCGTGGTCGACGACGATCGGGTCGCCCTTGCGCTGCGGGATCTCGACCGGCGCGAGCTCGTCGGCGAAGCGGCCGTCCTTCTGCGCGGCGGCGGCGCGTTCGTGGCTCTTCGCGGCGAGGTCGTCCTGGGCTTCCCGGCTGATGTTGCCGACCTTGCCGACGTAGGCCTCGGTGCCGGCGCCCATGTGCACCGCGTCGAACGCGCACCAGAGACCGTCGTGGATCATCGAGTCGACGACCTCGGCGTTGCCCATCCGCAGCCCGGCACGCGCGCCGGGGAGGAGATACGGCGCGTTCGTCATCGACTCCATGCCACCCGCGACGACGAGATCGGCGTCGCCGGCCTGGATCATCTGATCCGCGAGGTAGATCGCGTTGACGCCCGAGAGGCACACCTTGTTGATGGTGAGGGCCGGGATGCTCATCGGGATCCCGCCCTTGAACGCGGCCTGGCGGGCGGTGATCTGGCCGGCGCCGGCCTGCAGCACCTGGCCCATGATCACGTACTGCACCCGGTCGCCGGGGATGCCGGCGCGCTCGAGGGCCGCGGCGATGGCCTTGCCACCGAGGTCCGTGGCGGACAGGCCGGCGAAGGCACCGGACAGCTTGCCGATGGGTGTGCGGGCCGACGAGACGATCACCGAACCGGGCATGGGGTCCTCCACCGAGTCGAAAGCAGATGACGAGTCTATTGCTACTCGTCGGTAACCGGAAATGGGCAGGTCGGCGGGATCGAGGGAATGCTTCGGGGATGACGACCTTCGTGGCGAGCGACCCGCGTACCGGCGCGGCGATCGGCGAGTACCCGGAGACCACGGCCGCGCAGGTGGCCACCCTGGCGGCCGCGGCGGCCGACGCCTTCGCCGCGGTGCGGCACCGCCCGAACCGCGAGCGGGCGGGCTGGCTCGAGGCCCTCGCCGACACGTTCGCCGCGAACGGCGACGAGGTGCTCGACGCCGCCGACCGCGAGACCGCGCTCGGTCCCGCGCGGCTCGCGGGCGAGTGGGCGCGCACGACCGCGCAGGCGCGCGCCTTCGCGGCGCTCGTGGCCGACGGCTCGTACGTGGAAGCGGTGCTCGCGGCGCCCGATCCCGAGGCGGTGCCGCCGCGCGGCGACCTGCGCCGGATGCTCGTACCGATCGGCCCGGTCGCGAACTTCGCGGCCAGCAACTTCCCGTTCGCGTTCTCGGTGCCCGGGGGCGACACCGTCGCCGCGATCGCGGCGGGCTGCCCGGTCGTGGTGAAGGCCCATCCCGCGCACCCCGAGACGTCGCGCCGCTGCGGCGCGCTCGTCGAACGGGCGCTGACGCGCGCGGGCGCGCCCGAGGGGATGTTCGCGATGGTGGAGGGCGCGAGCAGCGCTGTCGGCCGCGCGCTCGTACTCGCGCCCGAGATCACCGCGGTCGCGTTCACGGGCTCGCGCCGTGGTGGCCGCGCGCTCGCCGATCTCGCCGCAACCCGCGCGGTCCCGATTCCCGTCTACGCGGAGATGGGCAGTGTGAACCCGGTCTTCGTCAGCGCGGCCGCGCTCGACGCGCGCGGCGACGCGATCGCCGACGGGTTCGTCGCGTCGATGCTCAACGGCACCGGCCAGTTCTGTACCAGTCCCGGGGTGGTGGTCGTGCCGGAGGGTGCCGCGGGCGACGCGTTCGTCGCACGCGTCACAGCCGCAGTGCGCGCCGCGCCTGCCGGCCACCTGCTCAGCGCGCAGATCCGCGACGGTCTCACCGAGCAGGTCGCGCAGACCGAGCGCATCCCGCACGTCGAGGTGCTGGCGCGCGGGCCCGTCGCCGCCGAGGGCTTCGGGGTCGCGGCGACGGTGCTCGAGACCGACGCGCGCACGTTCATGGAGTCACCCGATCTGCTCGACGAGCACTTCGGCCCCGTCGCGGTCGTCGTGCGGGCCGACGACGGCGCGTTCCCGGCGGTCGCGCGCGCGATCCCCGGCAGCCTCACCGGCACGATCCACGCGGAAGCGGCCGAATCGGCGACGCCCGCCACGCTCGCCCTGCGCGACGCGCTCGTGGAACGGGTCGGGCGGCTCGTGTGGAACGGCTTCCCGACCGGTGTCGCGATCGCGCCCGCGATGCACCACGGCGGCCCGTACCCGGCGACGACGCATTCGGGGTTCACGTCGGTCGGCCAGCACTCGGTGCGGCGCTTCCTGCGGCCGGTGACGTTCCAGGACGTCGTCGACGCCGCGTTGCCGCCGGAGCTCCAGTCGAGAAACCCCTTGGGCATCCGGCGCGACGAGAGCGATAACTTGCACACCCATGTCTGAGATCGATGCGATCCGTACCGCCATCCTCGAGGGTGCACCCGGCGAGGAGATCGGCGCGCTGCCCGTGCCGGCAACGGCGCGCGGCGCGCTCGTGCGCGCCGACGAGTCGGAGATGTTCGCCGGAGTCGCGTCGGTCGACAAGGACCCGCGCCGCTCGGTGCACGTGGAGGAGTTCCCGCTGCCGGAGCTCGCACCCGACGAGGCCTACGTCGCGGTGATGGCCTCCGCGATCAACTTCAACACCGTGTGGACCTCGATCTTCGAGCCGCTGCCGACCTTCCCGTTCCTGAAGCGGCTCGGCAAGGAGAGCGTTTGGGGCGCGCGCCACGACCAGCCGTTCCACGTGATCGGCAGCGACGCCGCGGGCGTCGTGCTGCGCGTCGGCTCCGCGGTGCGCAACTGGAAGCCGGGCGACCGCGTCACCGTGCAGTGCAACCACGTCGACGACCAGGATCCGTCCGCGCACGACGACTCGATGCTCGCGACGAACCAGCGGATCTGGGGCTACGAGACCAACTACGGCGGCCTCGCCGAGATCTCGGTGGTGAAGGCCAACCAGCTCATGCCGAAGGCCGCGCACCTCTCGTGGGAGGAAGCCGCGTGCAACGGCCTGTGCAACTCCACGAGCTACCGGATGATCGTCAGCCGCAACGGGTCGGGGATGTCGCAGGGCCAGTCGGTGCTCGTATGGGGCGCGAGCGGCGGCATCGGCGCGTACGCGTGCCAGTACGTGCTGAACGGCGGGGGGACGCCCGTCGGAGTGGTGTCGTCGCCGAAGCGCGCCGCCCTGCTGAACGCGATGGGCGTCGAGCACGTGATCGACCGCAAGGCCGAGAACTACCAGTTCTGGTCGGACGAGCACACCCAGGACCCGAAGGAGTGGCTGCGGCTCGGCAAGAAGATCCGCGGCTTCATCGGGCGCGACGTCGACATCGTCTTCGAGCACCCCGGCCGCTCGACGATGGGCGCGTCGGTGTTCGTCGCGAAGCGCGGCGGGCTCATCATCACGTGCGCGGCGACATCGGGCTTCATGATCGAGTACGACAACCGCTACCTCTGGATGAACTTGAAGACGCTGAAGGGCTGCCACTTCGCGAACTACCGCGAGGCGTGGGAGGCGAACCGGCTCGTGTGCGAGGCGCGGATCCATCCGACGCTCTCGCGCGTCTACACGCTGGAGCACACCGCCGACGCCGCGCTTGCGGTGCACCGCAACGAGAGCGAGGGCAAGCTCGGCGTGCTGTGCCTCGCGCCCGAGGAAGGGCTCGGGATCACCGATCCCGAGCTGCGCGCGCCGCACCTCGACCAGATCACGCTGTTCCGTCGCTTCGAGGAGGCCTGATCGTGCCGACCGGCAGCCTGTTCACCGAAATCGACCACGTTGCGATCGCGGTGCGCGATCTCGACGGCGCGATCGGCTACTACCACGACACCTTCGGCTGCGACGTCGAGCACCGGGAGGTCGTCGAGCGCGACGGGGTCGAGGAGGCGCTGCTGAAGGTGGCCGACTCCTACATCCAGTTGCTCACGCCGACGCGCGCCGACTCGCCGGTCGCGAAGTACCTCGACGCGAAGGGCGAGGGCATCCATCACGTCGGCTACCGCGTCTCCGACTGCGCGGCCGCGCTCGAGTCGGTGAAGGCCCATGGTCATCGGGTGATCGACGACGCGCCGCGCCCCGGCAGCCGGGGCACGACCGTCGCGTTCGTGCACCCCAAGACCGCCTTCGGCACGCTCATCGAGCTCGTGCAGGAGTAGCGGCTTGCCGCTCATCCGGGTGGCCGGCGGGCGCGCGCTCGCGTACGAGGAGTTCGGCGATCCGGCCGGCCGTCCGGTGGTGTGCTTCCACGGCGCGCCCGGTTCGCGCCGGTTCTGCCCCGATGCCGGCGCGACCGCGTCGGCCGGCGTACGACTCATCACCTACGACCGCCCGGGCTACGGACGATCGGCGCCGCAGCCCGATCGGTGCGTGCGCGACACGGCCGGCGACGTCGGCGCGCTGCTCGACCATCTCGCGGTCGAGCGCTGCGCGTTCGTGGCGTGGTCGGGCGGTGGTCCGTTCGCGGTGGGAGCCGCGCACGGTGCGGCCGAACGCGTCACCGCTCTCGCGCTCGTGAGCGCGCCGGGCCCGCTCGACGAGGTGCCGGGCGCGTGGGACGCGCTGGGTGACTACCAGCGACCGACCGCGGAGATGGCGCGACGCGAGCCGCAACGATCGGTGCGCGCGATCGTGCGGCACATGACGCCGTTCCTCGCGGACCCGCCGTCGTTCCTCGGCCGCGGCCGCGGCGCCGACGGGGCGGTGTTCCGGGGGCCGCACTACCCGATGCTCGTCGACCAGGTGACCGAGGCGCTCGTGCAGGGCGCGATCGGCGTCGCGTCGGACCTCGTCGCGATGTGGCTCGACTGGGGATTCCGGCTCGCGACGATCGCGACGCCGACCGTCGTCTTCGACGCCCTGCTCGACCGTCACAACCACGCCGACGCGCGCTGTTACGCGGACCGGATCCCCGGTGCCCGGCTGGTGTCGTGGGACGACGTCGGCCATCTCGGTGTCGTCCCCAAGTGGCCCGAGGTGCTCGCAACGGTCGCTTGATCGCGGGCTGCACCCGGCGGCACCGGGCTGCGGGCTCGACGGCGACGGCCACTAGCCTGGTCCGACATGGCCGACGTATCCGATCTGGAACCTGACGACCACGAAATCGCGGTCGCTCACGACTCCGCGGCGGCGGAGCCGGCCGCCCCGGTCCGCCCGCACCCGGTCGAGGAGCGCATCGACCAGCTGTCGAAGCTGAAGGAAGAGGCCCGCCACGCCGGCAACCCCGCGGCCGTCGAGCGCCAGCACGCGCGGGGCAAGCTCACCGCGCGCGAGCGGATCGAGAAGTTCCTCGACCCGGGCTCGTTCGTCGAGCTCGACATGCTCGCCCGCCACCGCGCGTACGGCTTCGGGATCGAGAACAACCGTCCGCTCACCGACGGCGTCGTCACCGGCTGGGGCACCGTCGACGGCCGCAAGGTCTTCCTCTTCGCGCAGGACTTCACGGTGTTCGGCGGCGCGCTCGGCGAGGTGTTCGCGGAGAAGATCCACAAGGTGATGGATCTCGCGGAGTCGGTCGGCGCGCCGATGATCGGGCTCAACGACGGCGCCGGCGCGCGCATCCAGGAAGGCGTCGTCTCCCTCGACTCCTACGGCGGGATCTTCTACCGCAACGTGAAGGCGTCGGGTGTCGTCCCGCAGATCAGCGTCGTGCTCGGGCCGTGCGCGGGCGGCGCGGTGTACTCGCCCGCGATGACCGACTTCATCTTCATGGTGAAGGGCACGTCGCACATGTTCATCACCGGCCCCGACGTCGTGAAGACCGTCACCGGCGAGGAGGTCACCCAGGAGGAGCTCGGCGGCGCGATGACGCACGCGTCGAAATCGGGTGTCGCGACCTTCGTGTGCGACGACGAGGACCAGTGCCTCGAGCAGGTGCGCTACCTCCTGTCGTTCCTGCCGTCGAACAACCTCGAAGATCCCCCGTACTTCGAGCCCACCGACGACCCCGAGCGCTACTGCGACGACCTGCTCGAGCTCATCCCCGACTCGCCGAACAAGCCCTACGACATGAAAAAGGTCATCGAATCGGTCGTCGACGACGGCGAGTTCTTCGAGGTCTTCCCGTTCTGGGCGATGAACATCGTGTGCGGTTACTCCCGCATCGACGGCCACGTCGTCGGCATCGTCGGCAACCAGCCCCAGGTGCTCGCCGGCACGCTCGACATCGACGCGTCGGAGAAGGCGGCCCGCTTCGTGCGGACCTGCGACGCGTTCAACGTGCCGCTCGTGACGTTCGTCGACGTGCCCGGCTTCCTCCCCGGTACCGACCAGGAGTACGGCGGCATCATCCGCCACGGAGCCAAGTTGCTGTACGCGTACTGCGAGTCGACGACACCGCGCGTCCAGATCATCACTCGCAAGGGATACGGGGGCGCATACGTCGTCATGAACTCCAAGTCGATCGGCGCCGACCTCGCGTTCGCGTGGCCGTCGGCCGAGATCGCGGTGATGGGCCCGAACGGTGCCGTCGAGATCATCTTCCGGCGTGAGATCGAGAAGGCCGGCGATCCGCAGCAGCGGCGCGCCGAGCTGGTCGAGGAGTACACCGAGCGGTTCGCGAACCCGTACAACGCGGCCGAGCGAGGCTACGTCGACGACGTGATCGACCCGCGCGAGACGCGCCAGGTGCTCGTACGGTCGCTGCGCATGCTGCGCACGAAGCGCGAGCAGCTCCCGTCGCGCAAGCACGGGAACAGCCCGCTGTGAGCGATCCCGCCGTGCACGTCGTGCACGCCGTGCATCCCGCGCCGACTGCGCAGGAGGCGGCCGCGATCGTCGCGGCCATCACGGTGCTCGATCAGCAGCGAAGGGTCGCGCTCGTGGCCGCCGAGCGGCCGAGACCGACCAGTTCAGCATGTGGGTCGACGCGTCGCGCCGCGCCGCGCAGCGCGCGGGGCTGCAACGCGGACCCTGGCGGCTCTCGGGCCGCATCGCGCGCCGCTCGCGCATCTAGCGATCCGCGTCGGGTTCCGGTTCTCCGAGCGCGCGGTGAAGGTCGGCGCGGGCCTTGTGGAGCTGCACGCGTGCCGTCGACGGTGCGATGCCGAGCGCGCCGGCCGCCTCGTCGGTCGTCCAGCCGAGCGAGATGCAGAGCGCGGCGACCGCGCGGCGTGCGGCCGGCATCGCGTCGATCGCCTGCGCGACCACGATGTTCATGACGATCGCGCCCTCGGCACCCGGGACGCGCGGGCCGGTGTCGAGCAACGCCGGCTGCGCCCGGCGGAAGTGGCGCTGGAGGAGGCGGAACCCGGTCGTGTACACGTAGCCGGGAGGGTTCGTGCCCCGGCGGACGTGCCGCCACCGTGCCAGCGTGCGCGCCATCGCCTCCTGCGCGAGGTCTTCGGCCGCGTTCCCCGCGCCCGCGATCGCGAGCGCGCGTACGAGACGGGGGTAGTGCTCGCGGTAGAGGTCGTCGAACTCGAGTGGGGTCGTGACCGCGATCGGGATCGCGTCCGTCGCGGTGTCGGTCACGAGGCGGGCTCGATCTGGAAGTGCGACGTGCTCATCGGTCCGTCGGCGCACGCCTGCTGAGGCAGCAGGAGGGGCGCCCCGCTGCCGTACCTCGAGTCGTGGAAGCTCACGTTCAGATGCACCGGACCTGCGCTGCACGGGTTCGACCATCCGAGCGACGCGACGTTCGTCGGTACGTTCGGCGGCAGGATCGGCGCGCCGACTCCCGGGTTGGGATCGCCGCTCGCGGGATTCCCCGTGACCGCGATCAGGTTGCCCTGCTCGTCCTGCACCGAGGCGTCGAAGCCCCCGCCGTAGGTGCAGGCCGACGGCGCGTGCAGGGTCGCGACCACCGACCAGTGGCGACCGCCGGCAGTTCCGAGCCAGTTCGGGTCGATGGTGAGCGTGATGCTGCCGTCCGGGCAGCGACCGCTCGACGGCGGGAGCGTCGTCGAGCTGCTCCTCGGACGGCACCGTCGTCGAGCTGCTCTCGGCCGGCACCGTCGTCGACGAGGCGTCGGGCGCACCGTTCGTCGTCGTGACCGCCGCGGGCGGGACCGAGCGAAGGGCGTGCTCACTGCCGCCGAGCGCGGTCGCGGTTGCGCCGATCCCGGCCACCGTCGCGACCGCGGCGACCGCGGTCGCGAGGCGCGCCCGCCGGATCCGCTGCCCGGCCCGGCGGTGGATGCGGTCGAGGGCCGGGTCGGAGGCGTCAGCCGAGGGCGCGGCACGGTTGAGCAGGGCTGCGAGATCGTGATCGTCCATGCCCTCGTGAACCCCCCGGTTGCCCAAGTGTTTACGCTCTCGGCGTGATCCACGACGCGGAGCTGTTCTCGGTCGGTCCCGACGAGGTCGTCGTCACCTTCCGCACCGACACCGACGAGCGCGTCACCACCGCTGTCGGCGGGCGCGAGACCACGACCACGGGCCGGTACCACTCGGCCCGGATTGCCGGCCTCGAGCCGGCGACGCCCTACGCGCTGCACGTCGACGGGACGGAGCCGTCGCCGCTGCTGCCGGCCGAGGTCACGACCCTCGCCTGCCCCGCCGGTCGCCTGCTCGCGACGTTCGCGACCGCGAACGACGTGCACTTCGGCGAGACGAGCTGTGGGTTGCTCGGGACCGAGGAGGAGATCGGTCCGGTCTTCCACGCCGAGCCCGGCGAGCCGCCGTACCCGCAGACCATGAACCACGGTGCGATCGACGAGATGCTCGATCTCGATCCCGACGCCATCGTCGTGAAGGGCGACCTCACCGACAAGGGGACCGAGGCGGAGTACGAGCAGTTCTGCGTCGCGTACCGCGCGCCTCGGCGAACGCATGCATCACGTGCGCGGCAACCACGACGCGATGATCACCAACGAGATCGCGCGCACCGGGCCTTTCGCAGTCGAGCTCGACGGCGTGACCCTCGCGGTGCTCGACACGGTCGTCCCCGGCAGCGATCGCGGTGCGCTCGACGGTGGACAGCTCGCGTGGCTCGACGAGCTGGCCGGGGAGTCGCCGGACCCGGTGCTCGTGTTCGGTCATCACCACCCGTGGGATCCGGCCTCCGACGAGCGCAGCCCCACCTACTTCGGCATCAACCCCGACGACAGCGAGGCGCTCTGCGCGGTGATCGCGCGGCGCGAGGCGATCGCGGGCTACTTCGCGGGCCACACGCACCGCACCCGCCTGCGCCGCTTCGCCGTGGCGCGCGACGTGCCGATCGTCGAGATCGCGTGCGTGAAGGACTACCCGGGCGCGTGGGCCGAGTACCGCGTGTACGAGGGCGGCTACACGCAGGTGACCCGCCGGGTGTCGGCACCCGACGCGATGTCGTGGACGGAACGCACGCGCGCAATGTTCGTGGGGCTCTATCGCGACTACGCGCTCGGCGGGCTCGGCGACCGCTGCTTCGCGGAGCCCTTCTAGATCCACTCCGTCGGCTCGGTCGGCGCGGTGAGCGTCGGTTCCGCGGCGGGCCCGGTCATCTCGGTGAGCGGGCCGTAGGTGTCGGGCCGGCGCGTCGTGAGGAACGGGAACAGCGCGAGCCAGTCGCGGCGGGCGTCGAGATCGAGGTCGGCGACGATCACCGCGGGCTCGTCGCGTGGCGCCTGCACGAGCACGCGCCCGTACGGGTCGGTCACGAACGACGATCCGTAGAACCGCAGCGGGGCTTCCTCGCCGATGCGGTTGACCGCAATCATGAACGTGCCGTTCGCGATCCCGTTCCCGGTGATCACCTGCTGCCAGATCGGCTCGGTGTCGAAGCCGGGATGGTCGGGCTCGGAGCCGATCGCGGTCGGGTACACGATCACGTCGGCACCTCCGAGCGAGTACGCGCGCGCCAGCTCGGGGAACCACTGGTCCCAGCACGTCGGGAAGCCGAAGTGCGCGGCGCCGATCGCGACGACGGGGTGTCCGGTGTTGCCGGGCCGGAAGTAGCGGTCCTCGTGGTAGCCCGCGGTGACGGGGATGTGCAGCTTGCGCGTACGCGCGACGAGCGCACCGCCGGGCGCGACCACGATGGCGGTGTTGAAGCCGAGCGCGCCGTCGTTGCCGTCGTCGCGGTCGACCGCCGCCTCGTAGAGCGACGCGTGTACGGGGATCCCGAGCTCGGTGGCGAGCGCGGCCGCGAAGTCGTGGGTGCGACCGCCGGGCAGCGGCTCCGGTCGCGCGCCGGCGGCCGCGGGGCCGTCGGGCGTCACCGCGAAGTAGCGCGAGAGCGTGAGCTCCTGGAGGCAGACGAGCTGCGCGCCTTCACCGGCCGCGGCGCGCACGCCCTCGGCGATCGCGGCCTCGTGGTCCTTCGGGTCGGGGTTCCAGCGGTGCTGCACCGCGCCGACGCGGAAGGGCGCGCGTTCGGGCGCGTCGACGCGGGCGGGTGAGTCCGGGACCTGGCCGGCGCGGCTGATGATGCGGATCGTCATCGGGGAACCTGCTGGGTGATGCAGTGGACGCCGCCGCCACCGTAGGCGAGCACCTCGCCCGGGACGTCCATGATCCCGTGATCCGGGAACACGTCTCGCCAGATCTCGAGGGCACGCTTCGTACCGGGATCGCCCTCGACCACCGGCACGATCACCAGGCCGGTTCGCGACGTACGCGTTCAGCGGCGGGACGACGACGGCTTCGTCGCCGACGGCCGTGCGCGGCAGCACGTCGAGCTCGACGACGTCGAGCCCCGCCGCTTTCAGTACGGCGACGTTGCGCTGCAACCGGTCGTGGTTCGGGTCGTCGCGATCGCTCGTCGTCTGCGCGATGACTCGGCCGGGCGCGACGAACGCGCACACGTTGTCGACGTGCCCGTCGGTGTCGTCGTCCTCGACGATGCCGTACGGGAGCCACACGATCGTCTCGACACCGAGGCGGGTGCGCAGCTCGGTCTCGATCGAGTCTCGCGTCAGGGTCGGGTTGCGGTTCGGGTTCAACAGGCACTGCTCGGTCGTGACGAGCGTTCCCTCGCCGTCGACCGTGATCCCGCCGCCTTCGAGGACGAAGGGCGCGGCGTCGATGCGTTCGAGGCCGAGTGCGTCGCACATGCGGCGCGCGAAGCGGGCGTCCTCGTCGTACGGGAGGAACTTCTCACCCCAGGAGTTGAACGCGAAATCGACACCGGCGCGCCGGCCGTTCTCGTCGACGACGACGATCGCACCCGTGTCGCGCGACCACGAGTCGTCGATCGGCCACTCGACGACCTCGACGCTGACTCCGCCGCACATCTCGCGCGCCTCGGCGCCCGCGCCGGGCGGCGCGACCATGAGCACCGGCTCCGTCGTCTCGATCTCGTATGCAACGCGCGCGTAATCGTGCTTGGCCTGCCGGAACCGGCCCCGCCACATCTCGGCTCGGGCCGGCCAGGCCATCACGCAGCGCTCGTGGGGCTCCCACTCGGCCGGCATCCGCCAGGTCATGTCGCCATTATCCTCCCGGCGGTGGACGCCCTCGAAGGTCTGCGCGTCGTCGACATGGCCACGGTGTTCGCGGGTCCGGGAACCGCGCGACACCTTGCCGACTTCGGCGCGTCGGTCGTGAAGGTCGAGGCGCCGGGTGGCGACGGCGTGCGTCGCATGGGCTGGTTTCCGCCCGAGGGCGGCGACTCGTACACCTGGAAGCTGCTCGGCCGGGGGAAGCGCTGCATCGTTCTCGACCTCAAGGATCCGGCCGGTCACGACACGATGCTGAAGTTGCTCGACCGCGCCGACGTGTTGATCGAGAACCTGCGGCCCGGGACGCTGGAGCGACTCGGCCTCGGTCCCGACGTGCTGCACGCGCGCAATCCGGCTCTCGTCGTGCTGCGGGTCACGGGGTTCGGCCAGACCGGTCCGTACGCGTCGCGGCCCGGCTTCGCGACGATGGCCGAGGCGATGAGCGGGTTCGCGGCGATCAACGGTGAGCCCGACGGTCCGCCGCTCCTGCCGCCGATCGCGCTCACCGACGAGGTCGCCGCGATCGCGGGCGCGTTCGCGGTGATGGTCGCGCTGCGTCACCGCGATCGCACCGGCGAGGGCCAGGTCGTCGACGTGAACCTGCTGGAGTCGATGCTGCAGATGATGAGCGCGCTGCCGTCGGCCGCCGCGCACCTCGGTTACGAGCAGCCGCGGCTCGGTTCGGGCATCCCGTACTCCGTGCCGCGCGGCACCTACTGCTGCGCCGACGGTGAGTGGGTCGCGGTCTCCACGTCGGCCGAGACGGTGGCGCGCCGCGTGCTCGAATTGCTGGGTGTCGCCGACGACGCGCGGTTCGCGTCGTTCGAGAGCCGGGCCGCGCATCGGACGGAGCTCGACGCGATCGTCGAAACGTGGATCGGGGCACGGCCGTCGGCCGAGGTCTTCGCGGCGTTCGACGCAGCCCAGGCCGCGATCGCGCCCGTCTACCGAATGGGTGATCTCATCGCCGACCCGCACGTGCGGGCGCGCGACGTGATCATCGAGGTCGACGGCATCCGCATGCAGGGACCGGTCGCGCGGTTGTCGAAGACGCCGGCCGTCGTGCGCCATGCCGGGCGGGCGCTCGGCGCCGATACCGATGCGGTGCTCGCGGAGCTCACACAACTCGACGAGACGGGGGACGGCGCATGAACACCGGCTTGCATGACGTTCGGGCGCGCTTCGAGCGCACGATCGCGGGGCGGTCGGTCGCGCGGCAGTTCGCCGACACCGTCGCGGAGTTCGGGTCTCGTGTCGCGTTGCGCGCGAAGAACGGCGACGACGGGTTCTCGGAGTGGACGTGGGACGAGTACGCGGCGCGCGCGGCGCGGCTCGCAGGCGCGCTCGGGGCGCTGGGCGTGAGTCCCGGGGATCGTGTCGTGCTCCTGATGCGCAACCGACCCGAGTTCCACGTCGCCGACGTCGCGGTGTTGCTGTGCGGCGCGACGCCGGTCTCGATCTACAACTCCTCCGCGCCCGACCAGATCGCGTACCTGGCCGGCCACTGCGGCGCGGTCGCCGCGATCGTCGAGGACGGCGTGTACCTCGAACGGGTGCTGTCGGTGCGCGCCTCGCTACCGCACCTGCGCCACGTCGTGCTCGTCGACCACGTCGAGGCCGACGTTCCTCCCGGCGTGGAACGGTGGGCCGACCTGCTCGGGCACGCGCCCGTCGATCTCGACGCGGCCGCGGGCATCGCGCAACCGTCGGATCTCGCGACCGTGATCTACACGTCGGGGACGACGGGACCGCCGAAGGGTGTGATGCTCGACCACGCCAACGTGCTCTGGACCGTCGAGTGCTACCGGGCGACCGTCGACGTCGAGCCCGGGTGGCGGGCGGTGTCGTACCTGCCGATGGCGCACATCGCGGAACGGATGTCGTCGCACTACCTCGCGATCGGCGTCGCCTTCGAGGTCACGACCTGCCCGGAGGCGGGCCAGGTCGTGTCGTACCTCACCGCGACCCGGCCGCAGACGTTCTTCGCGGTGCCCCGTGTGTGGGAGAAGGCGTACGCGACGCTCCAGGCCGCCGTGGCCGGTGACGCGGGCCAGGCCGCGGAGTTCGAGCGCACGCTCGCGGTCGGCTGGGACGTGTCGGAGCTGCGGGCGCGGGGCGAGGAACCGTCGGGCGATCTCGCGGCCGCGTTCGAGACCGCCGACGCGACGCTCGGATTCGTGCGTTCGCTGCTCGGGCTCGACCAGGCCGTCATCTGCGTGACCGGCGCGGCACCGATCCCGTTCGAGATGCTGCGGTTCTTCCGCGGGCTCGGGTTGCCGCTGTCGGAGATCTACGGGCTCTCCGAGACGACGGGACCGATGACGTGGACGCCGTTCCGTGTACGCGCCGGCACGGTCGGCCCGCCGATGCCGGGGATCGAGGTGCGGCTCGCGGAGGACGGCGAGGTCTGCTGCCGGGGTGGCAACGTGTTCCGCGGCTACCTCGACGCGCCGGAGCGCACGGCCGAGGTGGTCGACCCCGACGGTTGGTTCCACAGCGGCGACATCGGCGAGTTCGACGAAGCCGGCTACCTGAAGATCGTCGACCGCAAGAAGGAGCTGATCATCACCGCCGGCGGCAAGAACATCTCGCCCGCGAACCTCGAGGCGGCGCTGAAGGCCGGTGCGCTCATCGGCCAGGCCTGCGCGATCGGCGACGATCGCCCGTTCGTCTCCGCGCTGCTCGTCCTCGACCCGGAGGTCGCGCCCGTGTGGGCCCGCCAGCACGGGATCGACGCACCCTTCGCGCAGCTCGCGTCGGTGCCCGAGGTCGTCGCCGAGGTGCAGCGCGAGGTCGACTCGGCGAACGAGCGCTTCTCGCAGGTCGAGAAGATCAAGCGCTTCAAGCTCCTCACCGACGAGTGGCTCCCCGATTCGGAGGAGCTCACTCCCACCATGAAGCTGAAACGCCGCGGCGTGCACGCGAAGTACGCGCGGGAGATCGAGGAGCTCTACGGGACCGTGTCGTAACCGGCCGGCCCCATTTCAGGGTCGCGGTTCGGCTACGCCTCGGGTGCCGTCTCGACGCGGTCCGCACCGCGCCGGCGTGCCTCGTCGAGTGCCTTGCCCGCCTGCGCGACGAGCTCGGCGGCGCCGAGCGCGTGCGTCGGGTAGCAGGCGACACCCGCGGAGACGGTGAGCGAGTCACCGACCGGCGAACCGAGGAGCGTCCCCCGGACCCGTTCCGCGGCCCACACCGCGCCGGTCTCGGACGTGTCCTCGAGGATCGCGCCGACCATGAGGTCGCCGAGGCGGCACGCGCTGTCGCTCTCGCGGAGCGTGCGTCGAACGACGTCGCCGACGACACCGAGCGCCTGGTCGCGGGTGACCGCGTCCGCCGCGTGCAGCCCGTCGATCTCGAAGATCACCACCGAGATCGGTCGCAGCGACCGCCGCGCCGCGGCGACCTGCTGCTGGACGAGCACGGCGAAGTACCGCTCGTCGTAGAGGCCCGTCGTCGAGTCGAAGGCGTGCTCGGATCCGGCGACGGGAATCTGGTCGTCGCCGTCGCGCCGGTTCGCCTCTTCCTCGAGGATCGCGGCGACGGCGTCGAGCTCCCGGTGCAGTCGCTGCACGTCGTTGAGCGAGCCGGCGAGGCGGGCTTCGGTGTGGCGGAGCTGGGCGGCCAGCGCCGCGCCCGCCGCCGCGGCGACGACCCCTGCCGCGCCCGCGATGACCCCGAAGGCGGGTTGGCTCACGACGACCGTCAGCACGCCCGTCGCCAGCGCGACGATGGCAGCTGCGATCGAGAGGACGAGGCGCCGGTCGACCATGCGCCTACTCATCGGCCACGCGAGGTGCCTGCCTGAGCCTTCGTGTCCCCGTCGACGCCCGTTGAGGTGCCATTCAGAACCAGATCGGCGATGTCGTCCATGATCCCGGCCAACCGGTAGTCCTTGGGGGTGTAGACCCGGGCGACCCCCGCCGCCAGCAGGGTCGCCCGATCGGCCTCGGGAATGATCCCCCCGACCACCACGGGCGACTCGACACCCTCCGCGCGCAGCAGGGCCACGGTCGCGGGCACGAGCGCGAGGTGCGACCCCGACAGGATCGACAGGCCGACGACGTCGACGTCCTCGTCGCGGGCCGCCGCGGCGATCTGCTCCGGGGTGAGCCGGATGCCCTGGTACACGACCTCCATCCCCGCGTCGCGGGCCGCGACGGCGATCTGCTCCGCGCCGTTCGAATGGCCGTCGAGGCCGGGTTTGGCGACGAGGATCCGGATCGGGTGGCGGCGCCCGCGATCGGCAGCCTGCACGCGGTCGCGTACGGCGAGCATCGATGCCGACGTCGTCGCGGTGACCCGCCCGATGCCGGTCGGCGCGCGGTACTCGCCGAAGACGGCCCGGAGCGCGCCGGCCCACTCTCCGACGGTGCCGCCGGCGCGGGCCAGCGCGATCGTCGGGCCCATGAGCTCCGCGTCCGGCGCCGACGCCGCGTCGCGCAGTGCGGCGAGCGCGGCATCGACGGTCGCGCCGTCGCGCTGCGCACGCCAGGAAGCCAGCGCCGCGACCTGGTCGTGCTCGGCGGCCGGGTCGACGACGAGGAACGAGGCCTCGCCCTCGAGCTCCTCGGTGAGCGGCGACGGCGCCGACTCGGTGAACGTGTTCACGCCGACGATCGGGATCTCGCCCGACTCGATGCGTCGCACCCGCTGCGCGTGCGACTGCACGAGCTCGCCCTTCAGCTCCTCGATGTTCGCGAATGCGCCACCGGCGGCGAGGATCCGCTCGAACTCGGTCCACGCGGCGTCGGCCAGCTCCGCGGTCGTGCGCTCGATCACGACGGAGCCGTCGAAGATGTCGTCGTACTCGAGCAGATCGGTCTCGAGCGCGAGCACCTGCTGGATGCGCAGGGACCACTGCTGGTCCCACGGCCGGGGGAGACCGAGCGCCTCGTTCCACGCCGGGAGTTGCACCGCTCGCGCCCGCGCCCGCTTCGAGAGCGTGACGCCGAGCATCTCGAGCACGATGCGCTGGACGTTGTTCTCCGGCTGCGCCTCGGTGAGCCCGAGCGAGTTCACCTGCACGCCGTAGCGGAAGCGCCGGGCCTTCGGGTCGGTGACGCCGTACCGCTGCGCGGTCAGGCGGTCCCAGAGCTGCGTGAACGCGCGGACCTTGCAGACCTCTTCCACGAAGCGGATGCCCGAGTTCAAGAAGAACGAGATCCGCTCGACGACACGGGGGAGGTCGGCTTCGGCGACGCGGCCCGACCTGCGTACCGCGTCGAGCACGTCGGTGGCGGTCGCGAGCGCGAAGGCGATCTCCTGCACCGGAGTCGCGCCGGCCTCCTGCAAGTGGTACGAGCACACGTTGATCGGGTTCCACGCCGGCACGTGCTCGACCGTGTAGGTGACGAGGTCGACGGTCAGCCGCAGCGACTGTTCGGGCGGGAAGATGTACGTGCCGCGCGACAGGTACTCCTTCATGATGTCGTTCTGCGTCGTGCCGGCGAGCCGCGCCGGATCCACACCGCGCTCGGCGGCCAGCGCGACATAGAGCGCGAGGAGCCACATCGCGGTCGCGTTGATCGTCATCGAGGTGTTCATGTCCTCGATCGGGATGCCATCGAAGAGCGTCCGCATCTCCGCGAGGGTCGGTACCGGCACGCCGACCTTGCCGACCTCGCCGCGTGCCATCGGATCGTCGGGGTCGTAGCCGGTCTGGGTCGGAAGGTCGAAGGCCACCGACAACCCGGTCTGGCCGCGCGCCAGGTTCGTGCGGTACAGCTCGTTCGAGGCTCGGGCCGACGAATGCCCCGAGTACGTACGCATCACCCACGGACGGTCCCGGTCGGCCACGGCTCCATTCTCACGGCTGGTGCCGTTCGTGTCACCTCGAGCGGGCATCGGGCTCAGCTCGAGGCCATGCGGTTCGACATGCCGGCCGCCGGCTCGACCGCGTCCGGGATCTCACCCGAGAGCACGATCGGCGCGAGGTCCGCGCGCCGGTGGACGTCGAGCTTCTCGTACACGCGCTGCAGCAGGTTCTGCACCGTTCGCACCGTGATCCCGAGCCGCTGCGCGATGAGACGGCTCGAGTGGCCGCGCGCGGCGAGCATCGCGACCTCGCTCTCCCGTCGCGTGAGGAACTGCGGACGGTCGCGCAACGCCGGCGTCGGCGGCCCGTCGACGCCCGTCACGAACTCGCGCGCGCGCGCCGCGAGCCGCAGCGCCACCTGGCGCTCGCCGCGCTCCTTCGCGATCCGGCTCGCCTCGACCGCAGCTTCGGCCGCCGACACGTCGAGGCCTCCCGCGGCGAAGCGTTCCGCGACCTCGCCGAGCGCGACGACGTCGAGGTCGTCGAGCGCGACGGCGTGCGCGAGGAACTCCTGGGCGACCCGTGGCCGCTGCTCGCACGCCAGCTCGGCGAGACGTGGCCGAGCCAGCGTGGGCCGGCCGAAGCGAACGAGGTCGTGGACGACGTAGGCCTCCAGACCGGCGTGGGCGCCGTCGCGCAACGCCGCGCCCGCGAGGAGGGAGCACTCGACCGCGCGTCCGAGGTCGCCCGCCATCGCGTGCACCCAGCTGCGCGCCTGGAGGGCGAGCCCGTGCGCCCGCGGGAAGACCTGCGTGTCCGTTGCGTCGATCTCCGCGAGCAGGGTGGTGGCCGCCTCCTCCTCGCCCGCGAGCGCCAGCGCACGCGCGAGCAGGAGATCGGTTGCCTCCATCGAGCGGGGAAAGTGCCCCCGCCACCGTTCCCACATGCTCGAGAGGATCGCGAGCGGCTCCGCGAACGCGGCCGCGTTCGAGCAGCGCGAACGCGAGGCTCAACGCGTGACCGGCTGCGACGGCCTGCTGGTTCGTCGCGAGCGCCGTGTGCAGGAGGTCGCGCGCGAGCGCCTCGGCGCCGACGAGGTCGCCGCGGAAGATCCGGGAGCGGGTCAACGCCTGCTGCAGGCGGACTTCGGCGGGGATGCGCAACTGCGGGTGGGTCTCGAGAAAGGCGAGCCCGGCGTTCGCGACCGCGTCGGCCCGTTCGTGGTCACCGGCCCAGCTCGCGGCACCGGCTTCGGCGATCGTGGCGTTGAGGTAGACGCGCGGGTCGTCGGTGCGTTCCCGCACCTCGGCCGCGGCGGCGATCGCCGGCGGGAGATCGACGTTCGAGAGATGCGTCGCGCGGTCGGCCGCGAGCGAGTCGCGCCGCACCGGATCGACGATGGCCGCCAACGCCTGGTCGATCACGGCGAGCGCGGCCGGCACGTCGTGACTGTCGAGGACCAACCGGGTCGCGTGCGCGAGCGCCACGTCGGCCCGTTGCGCGTCGGAGGCGGCGGTCTCCGCCAGTTCCCGGAAGAGCCGCTCGCCGTCGACCTGATGGGATCCGTACACGGTCTGCGCGGCGACGAGGCGCGACCCGAACTCGGTCTCCGACTGCATCGATGCGCGCTGCAGGAGCCCGACGAGCTCGGGCGGGAACGCGTCGCGTGCGGTGCGCGCGAGACCGATGAGGAGATCGGAATCGACGGGACGGCCGGCGTCGAGCTGCCAGCGGGGGATGTTCGCCAGGTCCTCGTTGCGCAGATCGCCGTCGCGGCCGACGATGTCGAGGAAGCGGGCCGCGATGCGGCGCCGGTCGAGCGCGGAGATCGCCGCCGCGACGACCGGGGCGTACATCGGATGCGTGAAACCGACGTCGGCGTCGCGGTCGTTCGTGACGATGGAGACGAGGGTCCGGCGCTCGAGCTCGCTCAATGCGTCGATGCACTCGAACCGTTCGAGGGCGCTGAGCGCGATCTTGCCGCCGACCGCGAGCACGCGTGCAAGCTCCTTCTCGGTCTCGTCGCGGAGCGCGAGGCGCGCCTCGACGCACTGGCGCAGCCGACTCGAGGTCCAGACCGGTCCGGTGACCGTGAAGCCGTGTGGGCCGGGCACGAGCGAACCGTCGGCGAGCGCTCCGAGCACGAGCTCGCGGATGTAGCGCGGGAACCCGTTGGTGAGCCGCTGCACCACACTGCGCGCGCCGTGGTCGAGCGGTCCGCCCGCGAGCGCGGCCGCGAACGCCGCGGTCGCGTTCACATCGAGCGGTTCGAGCTCGACCCGGGTGGCGACGTCGGCACCCCACAACTCCACGAGGGCCGTTGGGGCGAGGTCGTTCGCGTGGACGATCGCGACGACCGTCGTTCCCGCCCGCGCGAGCCGCAGCACGAGGGTCGCGGTGAGATCGTCGAGGTGCTCGCCGTCGTCGACGACGAGCCAGCCGTCGCCGATCGTCTCCAGGTAGTGGTGCTCGACCTCGTGGAGGTTCGCGGCCGAGGCCGGGACGCGGCCGGTGGCGCGGGGAGAGAGGGTGCCGAAGGGGACGGTGGCGAGCGCGGCGGCCCCGATGATCCATTCGGTGGAAGGCGGCTGGGCGGCGGCGATCAGCCCGCGGACCAGGCCCGTCGTTCCCACGCCGCGCCGGCCGGCGATGACCACGCTGCGGTGCTCGGCGAGCTCGCCGAGCAGCCGCCGGATGACGGGTTCCCGGCCGACCATCCCTGGGGCGTCCATCGAACCAGCCTACGCATCACGTACCGTCGTAAGTAGTACCAGCTTCATCCATGAGCAATTCTCTGCTCATGACGGCGGTGCCGAGCGAGCGCAGACTCGCTCCGCAACGAGCGGACGTACGGGCGAGAACCGGGTTCGAGTGTGGGGCCGGCTCTCGCCCGCACCGTCCGCTCAGCGGTAGTCGTAGAAGCCTTCGCGCGTCTTGCGGCCGAGGCGCTCCGCGCTGACCATGCGGCGCAGCAGCGGTGCGGGCGCGAAGTTCGGGTCGCGGAACTCGGCGTAGAGGGCCTCGAGGATCGCCAGGCTCGTGTCGAGGCCGACGAGATCGAGCAGCGCGAGCGGTCCCATCGGGAAGTTGCAGCCGCCCTTCATCGCGGTGTCGATGTCGTCGCGGGTCGCGACGCCGGCGTCGAGCAACTTCACCGCGTTGTTGAGGTACGGGAAGAGCAGCGCGTTCACGATGAAGCCGGCCTGGTCGCGGACCTGCACGGCCTGCTTCTCGCAACTCTCCGCGAACCCGACCGCGGCGGCGACCGTCTCGTCCGACGTCGTGATCGCCCGGACGACCTCGACCAGGGCCATCGCCGGGGCGGGGTTGAAGAAGTGGATGCCGCAGACGCGGTCGGGCCGGCCGGTCTCCATCGCCAGTTCCACGACGGGGAGCGTGCTCGTGTTCGTCGCGAGGATCGTGGTCTCCCCGCAGATGCGGTCGAGCTCGTTGAAGACGTGCTGCTTCGCCGCGAGGTCCTCCACGATCGACTCCAGCACGAGGTCGCAGTCGGCGAGCTCGCTGAGGTCGGTGACCGCGCGGACGCGACCCAGGATCGCGTCGCGCTCGGGCGCCTCCATGCGGCCCTTGTCGACCTGGCGCGTGAGCGACTTCTCGAGTCCCGCGACGAGCGCGTCGGCGCTCGACTGCGCGCGGCTGCGGACCACGACCTCGAAGCCGGCCTTGGCGCAGACCTCCGCCAGGCCCGAACCCATGATCCCCGACCCGACGACTCCGACTCGTTTGACCGTCATCGTCGAAGGTTACCGGGCGGTAGTTCCCGCGGACCAGGGCCATGGGTCAGGATGCACCCATGACGGTTGCACGCAAGGCGCGCGGGACGCTCGCGCTGCTCGGGGGCGGGGAGTGGACGGATGGCTGCCGCCCGATCGACGAGCTCCTGCTCGAGATCTCGGGCGCGGACGAGGTCGTCGTGCTGCCGACCGCGGCCGCCTTCGAGCGGCCCGAGCACGCGGTCGAGCGGGCCGAGGCCTGGTTCGGCGGCTTCGGTGTCCGGGTGCGGCCGGTGATGGTGCTCAACCGCCGCGACGCGCAGGACGACGCGCTCGTGAAGGCCGTGAAGGGCGCCGCGTTCGTCTATCTCTGCGACGGTTCGCCCCTGCACCTGCGATCCGTGCTGAAGGACTCCGACCTGTACGCGGTGCTCGCCGGCGGGTACCGCAGCGGCGGCGTCCTCGCGGCGTCCGGCGCGGGCGCGACCGTGCTCGGCGACCCGATGGTCGACCCGCGGGGCGGCGCGTACACCGTCGGGCTCGGGCTGGTGGCGAACCTGGCGGTCTTCCCGTACCACGGCACCGCCGCCGCGCACCTCAAGCAGCGCTCCGTGGAGCTCCTCGCGGAGCACGCGGTCCTCGCGGGCATCGACGAGCACACCGCCCTCGTGCGCCCGCCCGACGCGCCGTGGTGTGCGCTCGGAGCCGGCGCGGTGACGCTCTACGCCGAGGGCACCCAGACCGCGTATCAGGACTCCGAGATCGCCACCTTGAAGATGTAGACGGTCCGCGTCGGGGTGCCGTCGGTCGCGCCGAACGACTCGAGCGTGCGCGCGACGTCGAGACCCTTTGTGACCTCACCGAAGCGGGCGTACTGGTCGGGCAGCGTCGTCCCGTCGGTGCCGGTCACCACGTAGAACTGCGACCCCATCGTGCCGTCGGGCTCCTGCGACGTCTTCGCGGCGGCGAGCGCGCCGATCGGGTAGCCGTCCTTCGGTGTCTCGCCCTTCACCGAGTAGCCGGGCCCGCCGGAGCCGTCGCCCTTCGGGTCGCCGCCCTGGATCACGAAGTTCGGGATGATGCGGTGCCAGGTGAGCCCGTCGTAGAAGTGCTGCCGGGCGAGGAACACGAAGTTGTTCGTCGCCACCGGGGCGTTCTTCGCGTCGAGGGTGGCGGTGATCGTGCCGCAGGACGTCGTCAGGGTGGCGGTGTACGTCTTGGTCGCGTCGATGGCCATCGCCGGCGCCTTGGTGAAGGTCGGCCGGGTCGCCATCGGTGCGGGCTTGGTGGTGTTGCACGCGGTCTTCGTGAACGCGGGGAGCGCGGTCGTCGGCGCAACCGATGTCGTGGTGGTCGCCTTGGTGGTGGTCGTCGCCTTCTTCGGCTTCTTGCTCCCAGTCGCGACGAGGAGCGCCACGACGCCGGCGATCACCGCGACGAGGACGGCGCTGGTGATGAACGAGCGCCGCTGGCGGTGCCGCTTGAGCGCCGCCTCCCGTTCCGCCCGGGCCGAGAGCTTGTTCTCGCGCTTGCGCGCTCGCCGGTCTGCCTTGCTCATGCCTGCTCGCTCATGCGTCGTTCATGCGGTGGTAGTTCATGCGGTGATGCTCCGTTCCCGGTCGGGTCCGGCGGGGCAGTCTAGGAGTCAATTCGAAACGGAGCCGTTCGGGGCCGCTGGTACCGTTGACGCCCGTGGCGCTGCTCGTTCAGAAGTTCGGCGGCACGTCGGTCGCCGATCCCGATCGCATCCGAGCGGTCGCCGATCACATCGCCCGCACCCGGCGCGACGGCAACGACGTGATCGTCGCGGTGAGCGCGATGGGAAAGTCGACCGACGACCTCATCCGCCTGGCGCACGACGTCTCGAGCCACCCGACCGGGCGTGAGATGGACATGCTGCTCAGCGCGGGCGAGCGCATCTCCATGGCCCTGCTGTCGATGGCCGTCAACGACCTGGGTGTCCCGGCCGTCTCGTTCACCGGTTCACAGGCCGGCATCGTCACCGACACCGAGCACGGGCGGGCGAAGATCATCGAGATCAAGGGCGACCGCATCCGCGAGGCCATCGCCAACGGCCAGGTCGCGATCGTGGCCGGATTCCAGGGCGTTTCCACCGCGAAGGAGATCGTGACCCTCGGCCGCGGCGCGTCGGACCTCACGGCCGTCGCGCTCGCGGCGTCCTTCAATGCCGACGTCTGCGAGATCTACACCGACGTCGAGGGCGTCTACACCGCCGACCCGCGGATCGTTCCCGATGCCCGCCGCCTCGCACGCGTCTCCTTCGAGGAGATGCTCGAGATGGCGGCGACGGGAGGACGAGTCCTCGCGATGCGTTCCGTCGAGGTCGCCCGCAACCACAACGTCGCCCTGCACGTCCGTTCGAGCTTCACCTGGGCCCCCGGCACCTGGGTGGTCGAGGAGGTCCCCATGATGGAGGGCGCGATCATCTCCGGCGTCACGCACGACGTCTCGGAGGCCAAGATCACGATCGAGCAGGTGCCCGACCGGCCCGGCGTCGCCGCGCTCGTGTTCCACGCGCTCGCCGACGCGGGTGTGAACGTCGACATGATCGTGCAGAACGTGTCGACCGAAGGGGCCACCGACATCTCCTTCACCGTGCCTCGGGCCGACGTCGGGAGCACGGTCGGCGTGATGGAGAAGATCGTCGTCGACACCGAGGCCCGGGGCTACCGCGCCGATTCGGGGGTCGGGCGCGTCTCGCTCGTCGGCGCGGGCATGAAGACCCATCCGGGAGTCGCCGCCAAGATGTTCCAGACGCTGGCCGACGACGGCATCAACATCGAGATGATCAGCACGTCGACGATCCGGATCTCCTGCGTCGTGAGCGAGGCCGACGTCGAGCACGCGGTGCGGTCGTTGCACTCGGCGTTCGCGCTCGAGGTCGCGCCATGACCGGGCTGCGCGCCGGGGCACTCGACGTCGGCGTGGTCGGCGCGACCGGACTCGTCGGCCAGGAGATGCTGCGCGTGCTCGAGGAGCGCGCCTTCCCCGTCGGCCGTCTACGCGTCTACGCGTCGGCGCGTTCGGAAGGGCGGCGGCTCGCGTTCGCGGGCGGCGAGGTCACCTGTGAGGTGTTGCGCGACGGGTGCTTCGACGGGCTCGATCTCGTCGTGGTCGACGTCGACGACCCGTTGTCGGAGGAGTGGACGCCGCAGGCCGCGGCGGCGGGCGCGATCGTGATCGACAAGTCGGCCGCGTTCCGGATGGAGCCCGACGTCCCGCTCGTCGTCGCCGAGGTGAACCCCGACGACCTGCGCGACATCCCGCGCAACATCGCGTCCTGCCCCAACTGCACGACGATGGTGCTCGTGGTGGCGCTCGCACCCTTGCACCGCGCCGCGGGGATCGACCGCATGGTCGTCTCCACGTACCAGTCGACGTCGGGTGCGGGGCAGCCGGGGCTCCGTGAGCTCGACGAGCAGTGGACGAAGTACGCGGGTGCGGGCGAGACGCTGCGCCGCGCCGGAGCGAATCCGGGTGCCGTCGAGGCCGGCGGAGTGTGGAGCAAGCCGATCGCCGGCAACGTGATCCCGCTCGCCGGTTCGGTGAAGGAGGCCGGGTACACGTCGGAGGAGTGGAAGCTCGTGCGCGAGACGCGCAAGATCCTCCACGACGACGCCATCCGCGTCTCCGCGACGTGCGTGCGTGTTCCCGTCTATGTCGGCCACGCGATGACGGCCAACCTGCAGTTCCGCCGGCCGATGGACAAGGCCGAGGCGGTCGCGCGGTTGCGGGCCGCGCCGGGGCTGACCCTCGTCGACGACGGCGACGGCTTCCCCACGCCGCTCGACGCCGCCGGCATTGATCCGGTGCTCGTCGGGCGGGTGCGCGAGGACCCGTCGCAGCCGGGCGCGATCGACCTCTGGGTGACGGGCGACAACCTGCGCAAGGGTGCGGCCCTCAACGCGGTGCAGATGGCCGAGGCGTTGGCGCCGTCTTGACGTGACGCGCCGTCGCGGGCCTCTGACCCCGGCCGAGCTGGCCGAGGCGGCGGTGCTCGCCGACCTCGCCCTGGTGCTCGTGGTGCTCGGGTGGCTGCTGCCGCTCGGCGGCGCCCTCTTCGCGGCCGCCTGCGTGCCGCTCGTGCTGCTCGCGGTGCGGCAGCGCATCCGGGTCGTGTTCGTGGGCTTCGTCGCCGCGTCGGCGCTCGGTTTCCTCGTCGGCGGCACCGCGGTCGTCACGAACCTCGCAATAACCGCCGCGATCAGCACGATGGTGGGTTTCGCGATGCGGCGCCGTTGGGGCCCGTCGCGCGCGGCCGGCGCCGCAGTGCTCGTGCTCTGGCCGCCGATCGCGGCCATCAGCGTCGGACTGCTCGCGTTGTTCGCCCGGCTCCGGAAGCTCGCACTCGACCAGGTACACAACTCCTGGACCGCGCTGCGGCGGCTCGAAGTCCATCTCGGGCTGATCCGCGTGGCCCGCTTCGGTGACCGCGCGGTGCGGTACCTGACGACGCACTGGTGGTTGCTCGTCCCCGCGGTCGAGCTCGTCTTCGTGTTCGTCGGTTCGTTCGCCGCGTACGCGATCGCCCGCCGCGTGATCGGCCGCCTCGCGGACGCGGTGCCGCGCGTCCCGCTCGGTGACGGCCGGCCCGACGGCGCGGCGGGTCCGGTGCCCGTCGAGCTCGATGCAGTCGGGTTCCGCTACCCCGGTGCCACGGCCGACGCGCTCGCACCGTTGACGGCGCGTATCGAGGCGCACCGGTTCGTCGCGGTGACCGGCCCGAACGGCGCGGGGAAGTCGACCCTCGCGCGGCTCCTCGCCGGCGCGGCGCCGACGCGTGGGGCATTGCACCGGCCGGGATCGGTCGCGCTCGGGCGCGCGGGCGGCACTGCGTTCGTGTTCCAGCGGCCCGAGAGCCAGGTGCTCGGGGTGCGGGTGCGCGACGACGTCGTTTGGGGGCTGCCACAGGGAACGGAGACCGACGTCGAGGGCGTGCTGCGGTCCGTCGGCCTCGCCGGGCTCGGCGACCGCGACACGGCGACGCTCTCCGGAGGTCAGCTCCAGCGGCTCGCGGTCGCGGCCGCGCTGGCCCGGCGGCCCGCGCTGCTCGTCTCCGACGAGTCGACCGCGATGCTCGACCCCGCGGGACGCGACCGGTTGCTGCGCCTCCTTCGCAGCCTGCCGGGCACCGAGGGGCCGACGGTCGTGCACGCGACGCACCGCCGCGACGAGATCGTCGTGGCCGACGCGGTGATCGCGCTCACGCCGGCGGCGGCCGGCGCGACCGCGGCATCCGCCGCGGAGGAGCGGCGCGAGGCGTGGCAGCGCGCGGCCGCGCACGCGGAACCGAGATGGGCGGCCGCCGACGGCTCGGCGGAGTCGTTCGCGGCGACGCGCGCGCCCGTCGCCGAACTGCGCGGTGTCGGCTACGTGTACTCCGCGGGCACGCCGTGGGCCCACCGCGCGCTGCGCGGCATCGATCTCGAAGTCGGACCGCGTGACGCGATCCTCGTGGTGGGCGGGAACGGATCCGGCAAGACGACGCTCGCGTGGATCCTCGCGGGCTTGCTCACACCGACCGAGGGCGAGGCGCTCCTCGAAGGGGAGCCCGTCGTCGAGCAGGTCGGGCGGGTCGGGCTCGGGTTCCAGCACGCCCGACTCCAACTGCTGCGTCACACCGTGGGCCACGAGCTCGAGTCCGTCGCGCGCGGCTCGATCGGGGTGGGCGCGGCGCTCGAGCTCGTGGGCCTTCCGGCCGCGTTCGCCGGGCGTGCGATCGACGATCTGAGCGGTGGCCAGCAACGCCGGGTGGCGCTCGCCCGCCTCCTCGCCGGTGACGCGCCGGTGCTCGTGCTCGACGAGCCCATGGCCGGTCTCGACGACGACGCGCGTGCCGAGCTCGTCGCGGTGCTCGTACGGCTGCGGGCCGCGCGCGCGATCGGCTTGGTGATCGTCTCCCACGACCTCGTCGAGCTCGCGCCCGCCGTCGATCGGGTCGTTGCGCTGCGCGACGGCGAGATCGTGCTCTCGCAGCCGGCCGACGCGCTCGGCGCCGTGAGCGCGTTCCTCGACGCGGAGGAGGCCTGATGGCGGCGCGGGCGTCGACGGGTGTCGAGCCGCCCGCGCCGCGCGCGTCCCGGCTTCGCTCGCGCGACGTCGAGTTGCGCTGGTTCCGGTACCTGGAGGGCGACACCCCGGTGCACCGGCTCTGGGCCGGCACGAAGATCGTCGCGGTCGCGTGCGCGAGCCTCGCGCTCTCGTTGCGCCCGACGTGGCGCGCGCTCGGGCTCGTCGGTGCGATCGTGATCGTCGCCCTGCTCGCGGCGCGGATCCCGCGCACCGCTGTCCCGCGCATCCCGTCGTGGATCCTGAGCGTCGTCCTGCTCGGTGGCTTCTTCCAGGTGATCTGGGGCCCGCCCCCGCACCGCAAAGTGCTCGGTCTCGTCGTCAGCAGCAGCGCGCTCGACGAGTGGAGCCGGTTCCTCGTGCTGGGCGTCGCGCTCCTCGTGCTCGCGGCGGTCGTCGCGTGGACGACCCGCCTGGCCGAGCTCGCGCCCGCGATCTCGACGCTGCTGCGACCGCTCCGCGTCGTGCGGTTGCCGGTCGACGAGATCACCGTCGCGATCGCGCTCTGTGTGCGCTGCTTCCCGCTCCTGGGCGAGGAGCTGCGCGTCCTTCTTGCCGCGCGGCGGTTGCGGCCGGAGCTGCAGCGCGACGGCTTCCGGGCGCAGTTGCGCGAACCGGTCGATCTGCTCGTTGCCGCCACGAGTGTGTCCCTGCGCCGCAGCCGTGAGCTCGCCGACGCGATCGAGGCGCGTGGCGGGTTCGGGTCGATCGCCGACGCGGCGCGCCGCCCCGGGTTGCTCGACTTCGCGGTGCTCGTGGCGATCGCCGGCGTCGTCGCGTTGGTCTTCGTGCCCTGAGCCGCCGCTACGCTCCGCGGGCGTCGACGCGAGCGTTCCTACCGCCGTGGCGCCGTGGCCCGCTGGCACAACGACGATGGAGGAACGCGCGATGACCGGGGATCCGCCGCCGATTCCCGCGGCCCGGCTCGTCTTCCCGCCCGAGGACCGTGCCGAGATCGTCGCGCTCGTCGACGCGTCGCTGGCGTCCGGTTCGCTGACGCTCGGAGCCAACACCGCGGCGTTCGAGGCGGCGTTCGCGCAGCGTCACGGCGTTCCCCACGCGATCGCGGTGAGCTCGGGCACGAGCGCGATCGAGATCGTGCTGCGCCATCTCGGTGTCGACGGCGCGGAGGTGCTCGTTCCCGCGAACACCTTCTTCGCCACCGCGGCGGCGGTCGTGCACGCGGGCGGGACGGTACGGCTCGCCGACGTCGACGTGGCCACGCTCGCGCTCTCGGTCGAGACCGTCGAGGCGGCCCTCACCGAACGCACTGCGGGTGTCGTCATGGTGCACATCGGCGGTTTCGTGAGCCCTGAGACGCCCGCCGTCCGGGACCTGTGCGCGGCGCGCGGACTCTTCTTCGTGGAGGACGCCGCCCACGCGCACGGGGTCTCCCTCGAAGGGACCGCGGCGGGATCGTTCGGCGTCGCGGGCGCCTTCTCGTTCTACCCGACGAAGGTGATGACGGCCGGTGAGGGCGGCATGATCGTGACCTCTGATCCCGACCTCGACGCCGACGCGCGCGTCTACCGCGATCAGGGCAAGGCGGGGTTCCTCGGCGGCGAGCACATCCGGCTCGGATCCGCCTGGCGCATGAGCGAGCTGCACGCGGCGGTCGGAGGCGTCCAGCTCCGCCGGCTCGACGAGTTCATCGCGACGCGCCGCGCCGCGGCGGCGCGGTACGACGCGGGGCTCGCAGAGATTCCGGGTGTCGACGCCGTGTCGGTGCCCGCCGATTCGACGAACTACTACAAGTACGTCGCGCTGCTCACGCCGGGTGGCGATCGCGACGCGCTGAAGCGCGAGCTGCGCGACGAGTTCGGTGTCTCGATGAGTGGCGAGGTCTACTCGACGCCGCTGCACCGCCAGCCGGTCTTCGCCGGGCTCGCGCGTCACGGTCTCGGTACCTCCGACGACGTCTGCGCCCGGCAGGTGTGCCTGCCCGTGCACTCCGACATGACTGCCGCAGAGGCCGACCGCGTGCTCGACGCGCTCCGCGCGGTGATGGCTCGGCGCATGCGCTGAGCACGATCGACGCGCTCGGCTAGGTGGTGGCGCGGCTCAGCGCGTAGACGTCGAAACTGCGGTAGTGCGCGAGCCGGCGCACGGTGATACCGAGCGCGTCGCAGCCGTGCAGGTCGCCCGCGGAGAGGGCTTCGAGCAGGTGCTGCTCATTCTTGCGCAGCCGGATGTCGTAGTGGCGGGCGACGATCACGCGGTCGACGCGCCGGCTCGCGAGGAACGCGCAGTACGCGCGCGAGTCGGTCCACGTCTTGCGCACGATGCTCTCGGGAAAGAACTCGGAGTCGAGCCGCCCGCCGTATTCGAGTACCTGGTACATGCTCATGCGCTTGTCGTTCGTCGTGAGCACGCGGTACATCAGATGATGGCGGAACTGCGACGACTCGAGGAACGGCACGATCGTCTGGTCCGGTGTGGTGCGTAGCCCCCGCCACGCCTGGCGCGTCTCCGACTGGTAGGCGCGGAACGCGAGATTGCCCGCGAGGCACGCGACGAGGACGAGCGGGAGCATCCACGGGCGCGCGACCCTGCGGAAGAGCACGAGCGCGATCGGCAGCGCGAGCACCACGAGGCGCGGCCCGGCCGTGTCGCCGAGGTTCGCGAACCGCACCCCGATCGACGAGTCGGTGTACGCGGGCGTCTGGAACACGAGCCAGATCGCGGGGAGGGCGATCAGAAGCGACGCTGCGTACGCGGCGAACAGGGCACGGCGGCGCCGTTCCCACGGCAACCACGCGAGAACGAGCAACGCCACCATGGGCACGAGCACCGGCGCGTGCGTCGCCTGTGCGACACCGGCGAGCAGCGCGCCCCACACGAGCCGGTCGCGCCGCCAGCACGCGATGGCCGCGAAGAGGAAGCCCATTGCCCACACGAAGGGCAGCTGGCCGAGGACCGTTCCGAGCACGACGAACGGATTCGAGAGCACGATCGCGAACCACCAGCCCCGCCGGAGCTCGGGAAAGGCCCAGAACGTCGTGACCGCGAGACCGACCGTGCCGAGCACGAGCCAGAGGGTGACGACCCAGTCACCGAACAGCGGTCGCAGGAGTGCGGCCGACACCCATGGCACGAACGCGTAGGGGAACGCGAGCCCTCGACCGTGCCCGATGACTCGCATGTGATACGGAATGCGGTGTGCATGCACGATCACGCGACTCACGAACCAGACGTGCGCGTAGTTGCTGATGGTGTCACTGGAGACGAAGATGCGGTGGCGCAGGATCCGGGCGAGCAGCACGATCCAGGCCAGCGCGACCAGCGCGGCGGCGACCGTTCCCGACCGGCGGAACCATGTCGGCTCCGTCACGATGCAACCGGCGCCGCGGCGCGCTGACGCACGATGAGCGGCGCGCCCGGCGCCTTCGCCGACGCGCTCCTCGCGTTCGCGGCCGCCGTGTTCACCTGGTGGGCGACCGCGGGGAGGGGGCGCGTCGCGCTCGGCGCCGCGGTGATCTCCGGGGTGCTCGCGGTATGGCTGACCACCCAGACCGACGAGTCGCCGCTGCTCGCGATGTTGTCGATCGTGCTCGGCGCGGCCGTCGGCGTCGCGGCTGCCGGGGTGCGGACCGTTCCCGGTCGTTCGCGCGTCGAGGCAGGCGCGCACCGCCGGCGCGGCGCGAGCGTCGTGGTCGTCGTGACGGTTGTGGCCACCCTGCTCCTCGGCGGCTGGATCGGCTCGAACTCGCCGACCGAATCGTGGTTCGGTGCGATCGTGAGCCACGGACCGCGTACCGCACCCGTCGTCGCGATCACCTTCGACGACGGGCCGAACGTGAACGACACCATGAAGATCGCGCACCTGCTCGATTCGTACGGTGTGAAGGGCACGTTCTTCTCGGTCGGGAAGGCGCTGGCGAAGCGGCCCGACATCTCACGGGCCCTCCTCGCCGACGGCCACCTGCTGGGGAACCACTCCTACCATCACGACCAGTGGCGTTGGCTCGATCCGCGGTACCCCGAGCTCGAACGCACGCAGCAGGTCTTCCGGCACGACCTCGGCGTGTGCCCCGCCTTCTACCGCCCGCCGCACGGCGAGCACACACCGTTCATGGCGTACGCGTTGCACACGAAGCACATGACGATGGTCGGCTGGGACGTCTCCGCGGGCGACTGGGCGACGAAGGATCCGGAGTTGGTGGCGCGCCGCGTGCTGCGGCACGTGCGTGCCGGCTCGATCATCGACCTGCACGACGGGCTCGACGGCAATCTCACGGCTGATCGCAACGTGTTGCTGGGCGCCCTGCCCATCATCATGCGGGGCCTCGCGGCACATGGCCTGCACGCGGTACGGCTCGACCAGCTGCTCGGAATCCGCGGCTACGACGCGTCGCACTGCTGATCCGCCGACTCGGGATCCCATCGGACGGCAGCGTACGGCCGCGCCGGCGGGTACGAACGCAATACTGGGGGAATGACCTCGACCATGACGGACACGGCGATGCGTCGCGGCGGTTGGCTCGTCGCGACCCTGCTGCTCGCGACGATGAGTGCCGTCGTCCCGCTCACCGGCGCGACCGCGGCCGCGGCGGCGACCGCGGCGAGCCCCATCACGCCGGGGAACCGCCCCGCGCCGATCCCCGGTCAGCGCAACGGGCTCGTCGCCGCGAGCGAGCTCGTGACGGTGGAGGGAACGTGCCGCCTGTACAAGGAAGCGGCGGCGAGCTTCGCGCACTTGCTCGCGGCGGCACGCGCCGACGGCATCGATCTCGCGACCGACGATTGCTACCGGCCCCTCGCGGACCAGATCTCGGTGCGCGCCGGCGCGTGCACGAACGGGAACTGCGCGTGCGCGGCGACGATCAGCCCGACTGCGACCGTCGGCACATCGATGCACGGCTGGGGCAAGGCGGTCGATCTGACGGTCGACGGGCATTCGCTCACCGATCCGAACTCGGCCGCGGAGCGCTGGTTGAACGCGCACGCACGCACATGGGGATGGAACCATCCCGCGTTCGCGCTGCTCGGTACCGCCTGCCCGGAAGCGTGGCACTGGGAGTGGGTCGGGGATGGCGGAGCCCTGCACGCGTCGCGTGTCGTGGCCGACGTCATGGGCGGCGCGGGCGGGCCGCACGGTGCGTTGGCCACGGTGACGGGACTCGGCGCGGTCACATGGCTCTCGGGTCCGCTCGCGGCGAGCGCGCCCTCGCAACCCGCGCTCTCACCGCTCGGGTGGGTCGTCGTGGGCGCCGCGACGACGCCGAGCGCGGCCGGGCTGTGGCGCGTCGCGGCCGATGGTGGCGTGTTCGCGTCGGGCGACGCGACGTTCTACGGCTCGACGGGTTCGCTGCGCCTCAACCGGCCGGTCGTCGGCATGGCCGCCGCTCCCGACGGTCGCGGTTACTGGCTGGTCGCGTCCGACGGAGGCGTGTTCCGGTTCGGCTCCGCACGCTTCTTCGGTTCGACCGGTTCCTTGCGGTTGAATCGACCGGTCGTGGGGATGGCACCGGCACCCGGTGGCGACGGCTACTGGCTCGTCGCGTCGGATGGCGGCATCTTCAGCTTCGGCGGCGCGCGCTTTGCCGGGTCGACGGGTGCGTTGCGTCTCGCCGCACCGGTCGTGGGGATGGCCGCGACGCCGTCCGGTCACGGCTACTGGCTCGTCGCGTCGGATGGCGGCGTCTTCAGCTTCGGGGACGCCACCTTCCACGGCTCCGCCGCCGGCAACGATCTTCGCGAGCCGGTCGTGGGGATCGTCGCGTCGGAGTCGGGTGGCGGCTACTCGCTCGTGACCGCCGACGGGACGGCGCTGCGCTTCGGCGACGCGTGAAAGCGGCAACCTAACCTCGCGGCCGTGACCCCGTTCGCGCCGTTCGTCTCCCGTCACGCGCCCAACGGCATGGTGTGCGCGGTCGACCATCTCGCGGCGGGTGCCGGGGTCGCGATGTTGCGCGCCGGGGGGACCGCGGCCGACGCCGCCGTTGCCGCGAGCGCGGTGCTCGCGGTCACGACCCCGAACATGTGCGGGATGGGCGGCGATCTCTTCGCCCTCGTACACACCGGCGACGGACCTCCGCACACGCTCAACGCGTCGGGCCGATCGGGTTCGGGCGCCGATCCGGTACGCGCGCGCGACGAGGGACTCGTGCAGTTGCCGCTACGCGGCGACATCCGCGCGGTTCCCGTGCCCGGTTGTGTCGACGGCTGGCTCGCGTTGCACGCCCGCTTCGGACGGTTGGACCTCGGCCGCGTGCTCGAACCCGCCATCGCGTACGCGCGCGACGGCTTTCCCGCCGCGCCGCTGCTCGTGGAGGCGTTCCCGCGGCTGGAAGGTGTCGCGCACCTCGACGACGCCTTCGATCCGTTCCCCGACGCGGTCGGCCGGCGAATCCGGCGGCCCGGAAACGCGCGCGCGCTGGAGGCGATCGTGCGCGAGGGGCGGGCCGGGTTCTACGAGGGCGAGTTCGGTGCCAACCTCGGGGTGCTCGGCGCGGGCGAGTACGCGCCGGACGACCTGCGCGCGCCGAACGCGGAGTGGGTCGTACCGCTCGGCGCGCGGGCGTGGGGTCACGACCTCTGGACGATGCCCCCGAACTCGCAGGGCTACCTCGCGCTCGCGGGCGCGTGGATCGCCGAAGGCCTCGACCTCCCGAGCGATCCCGACGCCGTGAACTTCGCACACCTGTTGATCGAGGCGGCGATCCAAGCCGGTCACGATCGACCGGCGGTGCTGCACGAGCACGCCGACGGCGACGCGCTCGTCGCGCCGGCCCGGCTCGCGCCGCGGCGCGGCGCGATCGACGTTGCGCGCGCCGCGCACCTCGCGGCACCGGGGGCGGCCGGTGGCACCATCGCGCTCGAAGCGATCGACCGCGACGGCACCGGCGTCTCGCTGATCCAGTCGAACGCGGCCGGCTTCGGCGCGCACCTCGTGGTGCCGGGCGTGGGGGTCTTCCTCCAGAATCGCGGTCTCGGGTTCTCGCTCGGTGCCGGGCACCCGGCCGAGTACGGCCCCCGCCGCCGCCCGCCGCACACGCTCGTTCCCCTCGTCGTCACCCGACCCGACGGTCGGTTGCGTGCGCTGCTCGGCACCATGGGCGCCGACAGCCAACCGCAGGTGCTCCTCCAACTCCTCGCCCGGGTGCTGCTGCTCGGGCAGTCGCCGGCCGAAGCGCTCGCCGCGCCGCGCTGGGTGCTCGCGAGCGGGGTCAGCACGTTCTCGACCTGGCACGATCCCGACGCGATCGTCGTCCAGGTGGAGGCGCACGCCCCGGCCGCGTGGGTCCCGGAGTTCGCGCGCGAAGGGCCATCGGGTCGACGCGATCGATGCCTTCGCCTACCCGACCGGGCACGCGCACATCATCGAAGTGGGCGAGACCTACTCGGGAGCGTCGGATCCGCGCGCGCTCACGGGCGGCGCAGTCGGCTACTGAGCGCGGCGCCCGCTCGCGTCCGACACGCGTCGCGGATCAGGTGCAGACCGTGTACGCCGCGGCGCCCAGCAGCTGGTCGAGGCGCACCGGCTGCAGGTGCCGAGCGCGCAGGCCCGCGATGATCTCGGGCACCGCGTGCAGCAGTGCCGCGCGTCCCGCCGCGCTGTCGTCGTCGAAGGCCGCGCGCAGATCGATGATCGACCCGCCCTGCACCTGGCGGAGCACATGCTGCGCGTAGCCCGATGCGTCCGACGCGGGCGCGGTTCCGGCCGACACGTCCCAGAGCACCATCTTCATGCCGTGGTCGTGCGCGGCGGCGGCGATGAAGGGCGTCTTGCGGCCACGCGGAGGCCGGTACCAGGCCGGGCACACTCCGCCGAGGACGTTCGCGACGGTCTTCTGGGCTCGCGCCAGCTCCGGGTAGCGCGGGTCCATCCAGCGCCAGCCGTCACCGTGGTACGACTGGTTGCCGACGAGGAATCCCTGCTCGTACAGCGCGCGCACGAGTTGCGGGTTCTTGCGTGCGGCCTCGCCGACGACGAAGAACGCGGCCGGTACGTGCTGCGCGCCGAGAACCTGCATCAGGGCCTGGGTCGCGGCCAGATCGGGGCCGGCATCGAAGGTGAGGGCGACCTCGTTGCTCCCGCGTGGCCCGTGGACGACGCCGCCACCGAACCAGGTCGCGCTCACCGTGCTCGCACCGAAGTACAGCGTCATCAATGCCGCGGTCGCGACGACGGTCGAGCCGACCGCGGCGCGGCGGATGCGCAGCGCGGGTGCGCGAGCGCGGCGGCGCAGCAAACCCAGGCTCGCTTCGGCGACGGCGACGGCGACCGCCACGAGCAGCAGCGCGGTGCGGTGGTCGTCGATCCGCAGGGCGACGACTGCGACGCCGCTCGCGCCGAGAACCCAAGGTTTCAACGCGCGCGATGGCGGTGACGCGAGCGCGAGGCCGGCGCTGAAGAGCACGGCGAGCAAGACGGTGCTCACGAGATCGGGTTGCTGGCCCGCCAACCACGCGGAGACGATCGCGACGGTTGCGCCCATCAACGGCAGACCCCCGCCGGGAACCAGCCGGCGCACGAGAAGCGCGGCCGCGACTGCCGCGGCGGCACCGAGCGTTGCGGGCAGCGCGGCATCGACGCCGTGCCCGACCGTGACGGCGAGCAGCAGGGCGACGACGCCGGTGATCGGCAGCGTCGCCGGGGCCCGGCGCTGGGTGTCGGCCTTCCACACCCGCCACGCGGCGATCGGGATCATCGTCGCGTCGATCACCGCGTCGGTGATGCTCGTACGGGAACGTGCGACCGGAACGGGAACCACGTGGTCGTTGCGCACGCGATAGCCGAGGCGGCCCATCACCACGGCGACCTCGACCGTTTCGCTGTACTTGTGTCCCGAGTAGTAGTCGAGCGCGTGCGCCAGCGCGCCGAGCCGGAAGACGCGGTAACCCGACTCGACGTCGTGAAGGCGGATGCCCGCCCACACGCTCGCCCACATGCTGAGCACCCAGTTGCCGGCGCGCTTGAAGGGCCCGTGGTACGAGAGGTCACGGCAGGCGAGCATCGCGTCGAGTCCCTCGGCGACGGTCGAGTCCGCGAGCTCGTCGAGCACGGCGAGGTCGTGCTGACCGTCGGCATCGACGGTGAAGACGAGGTCGTCGGCGTCGAGCTCCCCGGCCTCGAGGCGCGCTTGCAGGTCGGAGAGGGCGAGCAGGTACGCCTCCGACATGCCCTGGTTGACGTCGTGGCACAGCAACCGGGCGTGCGGCTGGCCGGTCAGCCAGCGTTCGACCTCGGCGCGGGTCCCGTCGGTCGAGCCGTCGTCGACGACGACCAGCTCGTCGACGAGCGGAGCGAGCGCGTCGAGCACCCCGACGACCGTCGGTTCCTCGTTGTACGCGGGCACGACGGCGATGCGCCGCCGCGCGCGCGTGCCGACCACAGCCGCTCGTTCCGGCGTCGACGAGGTGCTCGCCGCGGGCGCCGGTACCGCGGGCGTGGCGACCGGCGCGGCGCCCTGGGCGACGTACCAGCCGAGGGTGCGGGCGAGCCCGTCGGTGAAGGCTGTGCGCGCGTGCCAGCCGAGCTCGTCGCGCGCGCGGTCGCTGCGCACCTCGCGCGCGCGGTAGTCGCCGGGCCGCGCGGGACCGAAGCTGACTTCGACGTCGCCGACGAGCGCCTGCACGTGCAGCGCGATGTCGCGGATCGACGTCGTCTCCGTCGACTCGAGGTTGTACGTGCGGTTCTCGGCGACCGGCGCGAGGGCGAGCAGGTGCGCGGCGGCGAGGTCTTCCACGTACACGAACCGGCGGCCCTGCGAGCCGTCGCCGTCGATGCGGATCGCTTCGCCGCGCAGGCCGCGTTCGAGGAACGCGGCGACGACGAGATCGCTGCGCATGCGCGGTCCGTACGGGATGCCGTAGCGCAGCACCGTGTACGGGCGGCCGTAGAGGTTCGCGTAGTCGCGGCAGAACATCTCCGAGGCGAGCTTCTCCGACACGTAGAGGTGCTTGTCGAGCTGCAGGTCGAAGGGCGTGTCCTCGTCGACGACGTCGCCATGCGTCGCGGCGTACACCCAGACCGTGCTCGCGAGGATCACCCGGCCGGTGTCGGCCCGGCGCGCGGCTTGGAGAACCGTCGCCGTCCCGAGGGTGTTGAGCGCGACGCTCTCGGCCGGTCGCGAGAGGACGTCGTTGACGTCGGCCATCGCCGCGAGGTGGAACACGAAGTCGGACCCCGCGAGCGCGTTCGTGAGCGCGTTCTCATCGAGGAGGTCGACGCCGCGCCACTCCGCCTCCGGCTGCATCGGGGCAATTCGGTCGATCACGCGCACGCGGTGGCCGGCGCCGAGGAGCGCGTCGACGACATGAGAGCCGATGAACCCGGAGCCGCCCGTTACGGAGATCAACTGACTCACGCAGGCATGTTCGCACGCGCGGCGCCGGCGTTCAGGCTTCGGCGAAGTCGTGCTTGCGGATGAGGCAGTGGACACCCTTGACATCGTCGACGACCTGCGAGATCTCGAAATCGGCCGCCGCGCTCAGGTAGGCGTAGGCGGTCGCCCGATCCATCTCGAAACGCCCGGTGAGGAAGTCGAGCGCCGCGCGTACCGCGTTGCGCATCGCCTCGTTCAGGTCGCGATCGAGCCCCATCGGGATCCAGTGCGTGTCCGTCTCGCCGAACGGCTCGCGCAGGAGTCCGGCGGCTCGGCGCGCTTCGGCGCCGCGCAGCACGGTGAAGCGGTAGGTGGCGCGCAGCGGCGCCTCCAGCGCGGTGAGGCACACCTCGCCGTCGCCCTGCGCGTAGTGCGGATCGCCGACGGCGAAGAGCGCGCCCGGCACGGCGACCGGCAGGTAGAGGCTGGAGCCGGCGCCGAGCTCGTTGACGTCGAGGTTGCCGCCGTGCCGGCCCGGCGGGCGGGAGTGCACCGGTGCGTCGGTCGCGGGTGCGACCGTCGTGATGCCCATGAACGGTTGGATCGGGAAGCGCGCCGCGCGCCCGGAACCGAACGGGAGGACGCCCACGGGGCGCGCGCCGGTGTCGTCGACGGCGACGAAGTGGCAGACGGTGTGGAAGCGCTCCGGATGCAGCGCGTCCGCACCCGCTTCGATCGGCGGCGTGGCGGGCAGCTCGTCGGGAAGCGCGCCGCAGCCGTGCCGGTTCGACAGGCAGCCGTACGGGGCGCGGGGGACGAGCGACAAGACGTCGACGCGCAGCACGTCACCCGGTTCGGCGCCGTCGATCGCGACGGGGCCGGTGACGACGTGCGGGCCGTCGACGAACATCGTGTGCTCCAGTGCCGACGCCGCGATGTCGCGGGCGTCGTGCAGCACCGAACCGGCGTCGATGCCGTAGCGAGCGAAGAACGCGATCGGATCACGGCCCTGGTCGTCGAGGATGCCTTCGTGCGAGACCGTGTCGATCGTGACGGTGGCGCCGGGTGCGACCCGCAGCACGGGCGTGCTCGTGCGGTTCGGCAGCCACCCCCACTGGACCGTCTCCGGGGTCGACGTGACGTAGTGCTCCCCGTCGATCGCACCCGCGCCCGCCTGTAGCAGTTCCACCGAGCCTCCGTTCGTGGGCGGATTACGCTTTCCGCCTCCGATGAACGAGTCTTCCAGGGACGGCCTCGGGCCGACCCCCGCCGAGCTGGGACGCGAGCTGAAAGACCTCGCGCTCGCAGGCGCCGGTTGGGGCGCGCTCCTGCGGCGCATCGCCGAGGCGACGGGCGCCGCGGTGCGGCTCGTCGGCGTGCACGGCGGCGTGCTGGCGGCTTCCGACGCCGGTCCTGCGAGCGGCCTCGATCCGGCCGAGGTGAGCACGCTCTTCGCGCGCGACCGCGCCAACCCGGCCGTCTGCACCGACGGCTGGGAGGGCCGCGCCCGGCCGGTGACCGCCGGTCCGCGCCGCGTCGGTGTGCTCCTCGTCGAGTCGCCGGTCGACGCCGCCACGGCCCGGCTGCAGGATGCCGCGACCGACGCGATCGCGATCGAAGCCGTCCGTCGCGACGCGATGGCCGAAGCACGAGCGGAGAGCGCGAGCCGGCTCATCGACGAGCTGCGCTTCGGCTCACTGCGCGACGAAGACGAAGTCGCGCGGGCGTCGGAACGCTTCGGCCTCGCGCTGGATCGCCCGCACGCGGCCGCGGTCTTCGCGTACGACGGTACGAACCGCCGCACCTGGGCGACCGCGCTGAGCTGGATCGAGATGCCGGTGCGCGACGACGGGCCGCTCGGTTGGACGGTCCTCGCCGGTGACGTTCCCGCGGAGTTGACGCGCGTTCGGACGCGGCTCTCGGGAATGGTTGGCGACGCGCCGGTGCTGGGTGCGTGCGGTCCCGTCGTCGTGGGTGTGCACGAGACCGCGCGATCGTTTCGCGAAGCCGAGGCCGTGCTGGCGATGTTGCGCGCGCGTCCCGAGACCGTCGAGCTGACGCACGCGGCGCTCGGGTTCGCGGGTCTGCTGCTCTCGGTCCCTCCCGAACGGTTGCGTGCGTTCGTGGTCGAGCACCTCGGCCCGATCCTGGGCCGCACCGACCTGCTCGACACCCTCGCCGCGTGGTTCCGCACGCACGGCAGTCGCACCGCCGTCGCCGAGCAGCTCAACCTGCACCGCAACAGTGTGGGCTACCGCATGGGCAAGATCCGCGAGCTGCTGCCGCTCGATCCGTTCGACGCCGAGGCCGCGTTCCAGCTCCAGGCCGCGCTCGTCGCGCGCGAGGTGCTCGCCGCCGTCCACGACGCGGGTGCCGCGCCGGTGTCGGGCGCCTAGATTCCGAGGGTGCGTGAACGGGGGGCTCGGCTCGGCGTGGTGCTCGCCGCGCTCGCCGCGGTGGCCGTGCCGGCGGCGTGTTCGAGCCACGGTTCGAACGCCGCGCCGACCACCACGGTCGCGAAGCCGGCGGAGAAGTCGTCGCCGTCGTTCGCGGTCGGGCTCCTGCGCGAGACGTTCGTCGACTCCAGCCGCCCGACCGCGGTGAACGGCGACGCCGGGGCGCGTCCCGATCGCACGCTCGCGACGCTCGTCTTCTACCCCGCACGTGGCGCGCCGAGCGCGGGCGGAGATGCCGTGAGCGGCGCGCCGGCGGACACCGCCGACGGTCCGTACCCGCTCATCGTGTTCGCGCACGGCCTCGGTGGTTCGCCCGAGGGCTACCAGCCCGTCCTGCAACGCTGGGCCGCGGCCGGTTTCGTCGTCGCCGCGCCGGCGTTCCCGCTCACGAACTCGGCGGCGCGCGGCGGTCCGAACGCGCAGGACTACACGAACCAACCGGCCGACGTGAGCTTCGTGATCGACGAGGTCCTGCACGCTGCCGCGCAGCCGAGTGGTGTGCTCGCCGGCCTCGTCGACCCGGACGCGATCGGCGCCGCGGGCCACTCGCTCGGAGGCATCACCACGATCGGGCTCGCCACGAACACCTGCTGTCACGACGCGCGCGTGAAGGCCGCGGTCGTAATGGCGGGTGACGCGCTCACGTTCCCGGACGGCAGTCCCGACTTCGCGGCCGCGCCACCGCTGCTGTTCGTGCACGGCACCGCCGACACGCTCGTGCCGTACGAGGCGAGTGTCGACGCGTTCAACGCGGCACAGGGTCCCAAGGGCCTGCTCACGATCCCTGCCGGCGACCACGGCTCGCCGGTCGCGCTCGCGGGGAAGGCCTTCACGAGCGTGATGCGCGCGACGACCGACTTCTTCCGCGCCTATCTCGAGCACGACGATACGGCCGAAGCTCGCATTGCCAAGGATGCGACGGCGGGCGCGGCGACCATCGTCTTCGACGCGACCGCGGGTTCGAAGACGACGATTCCGACCTCGCCGACGAGCGCGCCCCGCTCGCTCCAGGCGACGGCGACGCCCCACGACGGGCTCGTCGACGGCCAGTCGGTCACGGTCACTTGGTCGGGCTACACGCCCGGCAAGACGGTGAACGTGGTGCAGTGCTCGGAGCGCGTCGGCACCGACGCGACGGCATGCGACTTGAAGCACGGTGCGATCCTCCACCCCGATCCCACCGGCTCCGGGTCGGTCGCGATCACGGTCGTCACCGGCGCGGTCGGAACCGGCGTGTGCGACGCCGCCCATTCGCAGTGCGTGATCGTGGTGAACGACGGCGGCTCCCTCGAGCCGACGGCGAGCGTGCGCGTTCCGATCTCGTTCGCGTCGGCGTGACGAGCGTGATGCTCGCGTGCGTGCGTGCTACCCGCGCACCTGCAGGTTGATCGCCTTCAACGCGGTGTAGCTCTCGATGCCGGTGCGCGCCGAGCCGCTCGCGCGGCGGGGCTCACCGCGCCCGCCGTTCATGTCGGGTGAGAAGTGGCAGTTCACGTTCACCTCGCCGCAGTCGAGCTGCTCGGCGAGGCGGAACGCGCGCTCGATGTCGCGGGTGAACACCGTGGCGTTGAGGCCGTAGCGCGTCCCGTTCGCGATCCGGATCGCGTCGGCTTCGTCGGTGAACGCCATCGCCGCGAGCACCGGACCGAACACCTCGTTCTGCTCGAGCTCCGCGCCCGGCGCGACGTCGCCGACGACGGTTGGCGCCATGAACGTCGCGGGGCTGCCGTCGGGAACGGTTCCGCCGCCGACGACGCGCGCACCGTCGCTCACCGCGCGGTCGACGAAACCGCGGACACGCACGGCGTGCGCGTCGGTGATGAGCGGGCCGATGAACGTGTCGGGATCGAGCGCGTCGCCGATCGGGAGCCCGGAGGCCGCACCCGCGACCCCGTTCACGACGTCGTCGTACACCGATGCCTCCACGAGCAGGCGGCTGCCGGCGACGCAGACCTCACCCATGTTCACGAACGCGGCCATCATCGACCATCCGACCGCGCCGTCGAGATCGGCGTCGGCGAACACGATCACCGGAGCCTTGCCGCCGAGCTCGAGATTCACCGTCGCCAAGCGCTCCGACGCGATCCGCATCACGCGCTTGCCGGTCTCGACGCTGCCGGTGAGGCTCACGACGTCGACGCGCGGGTCGGCGACGAGCTGCTCGCCGACGGTCTCGCCGGGGCCGAGCACGACGTTGAGCGTCCCGGGCGGCAGGCCGCACGCGGCGAGGATGCGCGCGAGCTCGATCGTGGTGACGACCGCCTCCTCGGGCGGCTTCGCCACGATCGCGCAGCCGGCCGCCAGCGCGGCCGCGATGCGCTGGCTGCCCGTCATCAGCGGGCCGTTCCACGGCAGCAGCTCGGCGACGACGCCCGCAGGCTCGCGCATCCGCAGCGTGAGGATCTCGGGGCCGCCCCCGGGCATGAGGTCGGGGGGGAAGGAGCTGCGGCGCACGTCGCCGTGGAGGTCGCGCGCGACGCCCGCGGCGTAGGAGAACGCGGTCGCGGCCTCGTACAGGTCGTAGGTGATCGCGCCGCCGACGGCCTTGCCGGTGTCGATCGCTTCGAGCGCAGCCAGGCGCGGCGTCGCGGCCCGGATCGCGGTGGCCGCGGCGTCGAGGACCTCGGCCCGGCGGGCCAGCGGCATGCGCCGCCACTCGCCCTCGTCGAAGGCCCGGCGCGCGGCGCCGGTCGCGGCGTCGACCTCGGCCGGCGTCGCTTCCGCCCAGTGCGCGACCGTGTCGCCCGTCGACGGGTCGACGACGGGCTGGGGCGCGCCGTCGCGCCGCTCCTCGCCCGCGATCAGCTGCGGGTACGGATCGGTGTCGAGCCAGCTGGGATCGAGGCGCGTCATGGTCCCTCCGCGTTGTGCCAGGCGCATACCCGTGCGCAGTCTGATTGTGCCCGCGCCCCGATGCAACGGCCGCAAAGGCCCAGGTACGCTGCCCGACGATGGGTTCTGAGCACAACACCGGGCCCGAGTCCGGGCCGGGTGGCTCGGGTGGCTCCGGACCGGCGCCCGCCGCCGACCTGCTCGTGACCGGTGGCGACGTCGTCACGATGAACCCCCGGCGCGAGGTCCTGCTCGGCGGGACCGTGGCGATCGCGGGCGACCGCATCGTCGCCGTCGGCTCCACCTCCGAGCTGCGGACCCGCTGGCCCGGCACTCCCGAGCTCGACGCCCGCGACTGCGTCGTGACGCCGGGGATGGTGAACGCGCACCAGCACCTCACCGGCGACCCGCTCGCCCGCAGCTGCATCCCCGACAACCTCCCGCCCGGCAGCTCGATCTTCGACTGGTCGGTGCCGCTGCACGGCGCGCACACCGGCGGCGACGACGAGCTCTCCGCGGCGCTCACCAGTTCCGAGAGCGCGCTGAACGGCGTGACGACGCTGATCGAGGCGGGCACCGTCGCGCACCCCGACCGCGTCGCCGCGGGCATGCGGCACGTCGGCATCCGCGGCACGATCGGAACCTGGGGCTGGGACATCGAAGAGGGCCCCTTCGCCGCGCCGGCCGCGGAAGTCCTCGACCGCCAGCGTGCGGTCCTCGACGCGTTCCCGGGCGGTCCCGGCGAGACGGTCACCGGTTGGGTCACGCTCGTCGGCCACAGCCTCGCCTCCGACGAGCTCTTGGCGGGCGCGGCGGAGCTCGCGCGCGATCGCAGCACCGGCATGACGATGCACATCTCGCCGTCGTCGTCCGACGCGCAGGTGTACCTCGAGCGCTTCGGTCACCGCCCGCTCGTGCACTTCGACGAGCTCGGCGTGCTCGGCCCGCACCTGCTGCTCGCGCACGCGGTCTGGCTCGACGACGCGGAGATCGACGCGCTGCTGCGCACCTCGACCGCGGTCGCGTACTGCCCGTGGGCCTACTTCCGGCTCGGGCAGGGCGTCGGCCCCAACGGGCGCCACGGCGAGATCTTCCAGCGCGGCGGGCGCATCGCGCTCGGCTGCGACGCCACCAACGCCGGCGACCAGCTCGACATCCTGCGCGCGGCCGCGCTCGCGGCCGGGATCGCGAAGGACTCGCGCGTCGATCCCACGTGGTTCGGTGCGCACGAGGCGTTCGAGATGGCGACGATCCGCGGCGCGGAAGCGATCGGGATGGGCGACGACATCGGCTCGCTCGAACCCGGGAAGTACGCCGATGTCGTCGTGCACGACGCGACCGCGCCGCAGTGGTCGCCGCGGGGCGACACCGCGTTGCAGCTCGTGTGGTCGACCGACGGGCGGTCGGTACGCGACGTGCTCATCGCGGGCCGCGAGGTCGTGCGCGAGGGCCGCTGCACGACGGTCGATCTCGCCGGTCTGCGCGCCGAGGCCACCGACGCGGCCGGCAGGTTGTTCGCCCGGGCCGGGATCCAGGTGCCGCACCGCTGGCCGCACATCCCGTCGTCCTGAGTCGCAGCGATCGAGAGGACAAATCCATGAGAGTCGCGGTCGTCACCGCGCCGGGAACCGTCGAGCTGGTCGACGAGCCGACGCCCGCTCCCGGCCCGGACGAGCTCGTCGTTGAGGTGGCCGCGTGCGGGTTGTGCACGATGGAGCGCCGGCTGTTCGTCGGCGAGAAGCAGATCTATCCCGTCGCCCCCGGCCACGAGGTCGCGGGCCGCGTCGTCGCGCGCGGTGATGACGTCGCCGGGCTGCCGGGGGTGCCCGAGGTCGGTGAGCTCGTCACGCTCGACCTGCTCACCCGCTGCGGGGCGTGCCACGCGTGCCGGCGGGGCCGCACCGCGCTGTGCCGGCGGCCGCAGGGCGGCGCGCTGAGCAACGGCACGATCTCGATGGGTGCCGGCCTTGCCGACCTCGTCCGGGTCCCGGCCCGCCAGGCGTGGTCGGTCGGCGACGCACAGCCGGAGCACGCGTCGATGGGTGAGCCGCTCGCATGCGTTGCGCACTCGGTGCGGCTCGGCGGCTTCCGCGCCGGTGATCGCGTCGCCGTCGTCGGCGCGGGCTACATGGGCCGCCTGCACCTCGCGCTCACGCGCCACACCGGTGCCGCGGCCGTCGGCGTCGTCGACGTGAGCGAGTCGCGCCTCGCCGACGCGAGCGCGGCGGGCGCGGCGTGGGTCGCGCAGCCCGACGCGGCCGTCGCGACGGGCGGGAAGCAAGACGTCGTGTTCGTGACGGCCGGCGCGCCGGGCGCGCTCGAGCTCGCGGTCGCGCTCTGCGACGTCGGCGGCACGGTCGTGGTGTACGGCGCGTTCCCGAAGGACCTCGCGGTCGCGTTGTCGCCCGATGCGATCCATCACCACGAGCTTTCGATCATCGGTGTCTACAGCCAGGAGCCGCAGGACTGGCGCACGTCGGCGGGGTTCATCCGCTCCGGCACGCTCGCGGCCGACCTCGACGCGCTCGTGACCGCGCGGTTCGCGCTCGCCGACGTCGCCGATGCGTTCATGCTCGCGTCGAGCTCGCCCGTGTACCGCGTGCTCGTCGGTCAGTAGCCGGCTCACGCGTGGCAATGGGCTCTGGGCTCGTCGTCGGTGTCGATTTCGGCAGCAGCTCCGTGCGCACGCTCGCGCTCGACTCCGACGGCGTGGTGCGCGGCGAGGCCGCCGCGCGCTACCAGAACACCGTGGCTGCGCCGGCCGGGCGCGCCGATCCCGAAGGGTGGCGGCGCGGTCTGGCCGCCGCGCTCGAGATGCTGCGCGCGACGGTACGCGACGCCGGCGCGCCTGAAGCCGTCTGCATGGGCGGTCAGAGCCCGACGACCGTTCCCGCCGGGTCGGGGCTCGCGTTCACGTGCCGCCATCCGGCCGGCGCGACAGAATCGCCCGAGGGCCAGCACCAGCGTCAGTACGAGCAGCTGCGCGCGGAGGCCGGCGGCGACGCCCTGCCGATGCAGCTCTGGGACTGGATGCTCACCCTGCTCGGTGCGCCGGCGCGCCAGGGGCGCTGGCCCGGCGACCCGGAGCTCGAGGGTTACGGCGAGGTCGTGCTCACCGGCGAGGTCGTCGGGGTCGCCGACGGCACCGACGCGGTCCCGCCCGGCACGCCACTCGTGGCGGGCGCGCAGGACGCGTACCTCGCGTTCTGGGCCGCGGGCACCGACGTTCCCGGTCGCGCCCTCGACCCGGGCGGACGCACCGGCGGGCTCGGCGTCGCGGTCGCGAGCGGCGCGCGCCCCGAGGGCCTGTACGCCTTGTGCAGCGCGGCGCCGGGCGTCGACATCGTCGGCGGACCGGTGAGCAGTCACGGCCTCGCGCTCGAATGGCTGACGACGGTCACCGGCAGGTCGCTCGATGAGTTGCTCGCGCTCGCGGCCACGGTGGAACCAGGTGCGGGCGGCGTGCTCGCGCTCCCGTACTTCGAGGGCGAGCGCGCGCCGCGCTGGAACCGTGAGCTGCGCGCCGAGCTCGTCGGAATCGGGCCCGAAACCGGCCCGGCCGAGCTCGCGCGCGCGTTGCTCGAGAGCACCGCGTACGGCCTCGCGCACATCGCGGCCGAGCTCGCGGACCAGGGCGTGCGCGCGGAGGTCGTCGTGTGCGGTGGCTCACCGGCGCGCAGCCGGCTGTGGTGCGAGATCAAGTCCGCGGTGCTCGAACGGCCCGTCGAGATCCCCGAGTACCCCGACCTCGCCGCGTACGGCGCCGCGCTCGCGGCGGGTGCCGCGCTCGATTGGTGGCCGAAGCCGGGAGTCGGCGCGTCGGGTTCGTGGCCGCGCCCCGCCGTCGACGTGATCGAACCGAAGTCGTGTTCCGTCTACCGCGACGGCTATCGCCGTTTCGTCGCGCTCGGCGACGCCGCCGCGGCCCGCCTCGCAACACCGTGACCCAGGAGGAACCGTGCCCAATCCGATGATCTTCGTCGACATGCCGACGCCTGACCCGGAGGCGAGCTCCCGTTTCTACGAGGACCTCTTCGGCTGGCACGTGAACCGCCGGCCCGCGGGCGAGTTCCACGAGATCCTGCCGGGCATCAAGCCCAACCTCGGCATGCACCTCGAGACCACGCCGGTGAGCGGCCCGATCCCGCGCATCTACGTGATGGTCGACGACCCGCCCACCTACCTCGAGAAGGCGCTCGGCCTCGGCGCGACGAAGCTGTGGGACGAGGTCTACTGGGAGGAGTTCGACGGGCGGCACGCGGCGTTCCGCGATCCGTGGGGGATCGAGATCGTGCTCTGGCGCGACAAGGGCACCTACAACAAGGAGAGCAACTGATGCCGAACACGCTCGTCTTCGTCGATTTCCCGACGCCCGACATCGACGCGACCACCAAGTTCTACGAGGAGCTGTTCGGCTGGACGATCGAGCCGAAGCCGCAGGGCGACTTCCACCGCATCGTTCCCGGCGAGGGCCTGCACCTCGGCCTGTTCTCGTCGGCGACCCAGACTCCAGACCCGAACCCCGACGCGGCGGCCGCGGCGGCGACACCCTCGGGGTTGCAGCCGCGCACGTACATCCTCGTCGACCAGCCGGCGCAGCACTACGTCGACAAGGCGGTCGCGCTCGGCGCGACGAAGCTGTGGGACGAGGGGTACTGGGACACCTTCGACGGCTATCACGCCTCGTTCCGCGATCCGTGGGGCAACCAGATCGTGCTGTGGTGGAAGCCGCCGGCCGAGTGAGCGCGCCGATCGAGCTCGATCCGGAGGTCATGCACGCCTTCGTCGTTGCGTTGCTCGTGGCCGCGGGCGCGTCGGAGGCGAACGCGCGCGACGTCGCCGACCATCTGATCGACGCGAGCCGCGCCGGGCTGTCGTCGCACGGCGTGCTGCGCGTGCCGCAGTACCTCGACGACATCGCGATGCACCGCATCGATCCGAGCGCGGTGCCGCGCGTCGAGCGCGACGACGCGACCGCGGTGGTGCTCGACGCCGACGGATGCTTCGGTCAGGTCGCGGCCACGCGCGCGGTCGACGTCGCGCGTGAACGGGCACGGGAACGCGCGACGGCGATCGTGGTGGTGCGGCGGGCCGGCCATCTCGGCCGGATCGGGGCGTGGACCGAAGCGCTCGCGCGCGACGGCCTCATCGCGATCGGGTTCTGCTCGACACCGCCGTACACACACTCGGTCGCGTGGTTCGGGAGTCGCGAGGGTCGCCTCGGAACGAACCCGATCTCGTACGCGTTTCCCACCGGCGGCGAGCCGGTCGTCGCCGACTTCTCCACGAGCGCGACGCCCGAGGGTCGGGTGCGCTACGCGCGCAACCAGGGCGTGGCGGTCCCCGACGGCGTGCTGCGCGACGCGAGCGGCGTGCCGACCACCGATCCGAACGCGCTGTACGCGCAGCCGCCGGGCGCGTTGCAACCGCTCGGCGGTGCGATCTTCGGGCACAAGGGAAGCGCGCTCGGCCTGCTCGTGGAGATGATGGCGACGCTGCTCGCGGGCGAGATGATCACCGACACCACGCGCGGCAACAACCTCGCGCTGCTCGCGATCCGCCCGCCCGCCGGCTTCGTTGGCGACGCCGACGAGCTCGCGCGTTACGTGAGATCGTCGGCTCCGATCGATCCGGCGCGTCCCGTCGTGCTCCCCGGCGAGCCCGAGGCCCGGGCCCGGGCGAGCGCGACGACGGTCACGATCGACGGGCCTCGTGGGACGCGACGCTCGCCCACGCGGCCCGCCTCGGCGTCACGCCGCCGGTCCCGGGCGGCTGATCCACCCCGAGGCCGGCCTAGTCGGGGGCTTGGCGCCCCACCCGGACCGGTTGGCGGGCGGTCCGACCGGCCCGGATGGAGACAGAACAGCGTAAGGAACCGGCGGAGTCCGCAGGCCAAGCGGACGCACGTGACGGCGTCACGTCGCTGGCCGGTGAGCTCGCGGTGATGCGGCTCAGCCGTCGAGCAGCCCGGGCTCGAAGTGCGTACTTGCGGATCCGGCAGTGCACGCCCTTCACGCCGTCGACCACCTGCGACACCTCGAAGTCGACGGCCGCGCTCAGGTAGGCGTACGCCGTCGCGCGGTCGATCGGAACGCGGCTCGTGAGGAAGGTGAGGGCGTTGCGCACGCAGTCGCGCATCGCCTCGTCGAGGTCGGCGTCGAGGCCCATCACGATCCAGTGCTGCGCGTCCTGCGCGACGAGCGCATGCAGCTCGCCGACCGCGGCGCGTGCCGCGCCGCCCTTCAGCACCGACAGGCGGAAGGTGCCGCGCAGCGGTGCCTCGAACGCGGTCAACGCGACTTCGCCGTCGCCCTGCGCGTAGTGCGGGTCGCCGACCGAGAACAGCGCGCCCGCGACCTGTACCGGGAGGTAGAAGTGCGAACCGGCGCCGAGCAGGTTCACGTCGACGTTGCCGCCGAAGAGCCCGGGCGGCACCGAGTGCACGGGCGCGTCGGTCGCGGGGGCGGCGGCCATGATGCCCATGAACGGTGCGAGCGGGAAGCGCACGCGGCCCCCGTTGGTCAACGGCAGGGTTCCGAGCGCGTGGCCGTCGCGTTCTTCGACGGTCGCGAACGTGTAGACGCTGTGGTAGTCGCGCCATGACTGCGCGCTCGCGCCGGGCGCGGGCGGTGGCGTCTCGGGCATCTCGCCGGGCAGCGCGCCGTAACCGTGACGGGCGGAGACGAGGCCGTACGGCGCGCGCCGGTGGAGCGACAGCACCTCGACGTCGAGGAGGTCTCCCGGTTGCGCGCCGGCGACGTCGATTGGACCGGTGATCACGTGTGGCCCGTCGCCCTCGTAGTCGTGGGCGAGGTCGGACGCCGCGATCGCTCGCGCGTCGTCGAGCACGTCGCCGGCCTTTACGCCGAACTCGGCGAAGTACGCGACCGGGTCGCGGCCCTGGTCTTCGAGGATGCCCTCGTGCGACACCGTGTCGATGGTGACCGTGTCGCCGTCGGCGACCGCGAGGACGGGGCGGCTCGCGGCATTGGGCAGCCAGCCCCACCGCACCTGCTCGGGACGGGCGGGCAGGTAGTGCGCGCCGTCGATCGGGCCGTCGTCGGATTGCAGCAGCATCGGGCTCCGGGATCGGGGAAGGCCCTTGTGATAGCAGCGGTTGCGCACCCGGTCGGTTTCGCGATCGTGAACGGTTTGTTGCGACCCGTCCCGAGACCCGTTCGGCGGGCCTTCGCGACCTACGAGTAGCCCGCGCCGGAGCCGCCCGCGTCGGTTGCGGTGCCGCGCACGATCGCGAGCTGGGCCGCGGCCGCGGCGCGCAGGATGGCGGCGTCGGTCGCGATCGTCACCATCGAGAAACCTTGCTCGAGGTACTGGCGGGCCTGCGCACCCCCACCGGTGTGGATCCCGGCCGCGATCCCGGCGCGCGCACACGCCTGGCGCACGGTCTCGATCGCGTCGGCGTGCTCCTTCGACGGCACCGAGAACGACGGCGACAGACCCATCGTGATCGCGAGGTCGGCGGGGCCGACGTACACGCCGTCGACGCCGGGGGTCGAGCAGATCTCGTCGGCTCGCTCCACCGCGCCGATCGTCTCGATCATCACCAGGCACGCGATCTGGCGGTTGACGGCGGGCGGATCGGCGCCGAGGAAGAGCCCCGCGCGCACCGGTCCGAAGCTGCGACTGCCTTCGGGCGCGTACCGGCACACGGCCACGGCGCGTTCGGCTTCCTCGCGCGTGTTCACCATCGGCACGATCACACCCTCGGCGCCCGCGTCGAGCGCCTTGCCGATGTGGTCGGGCAGGTTCCACGGCACCCGCACGATCGGCGTCGTGGCCGTGCGCGCGACGGCCTGCAACACCGGCACCATCGCGTCGTAGCTCATGAGCCCGTGCTGGCAGTCGGCACAGAGGTAGTCGACGCCGTCGGTCGCGATGATCTCCGCGGCGAGCGGCGACCCGGTGACGCACCACCCGCCGATGAGGTGGCCGCCGGTGCGCCAGGTCTCGAGCATCCGGTTGGTGGTCATCGCCGCCTCCGCAGGGTCGGGTCGGTGAGCGCCGGCGCAACGTACCCGGCGTCGCGGGGGTTGAGGTTCGTGCCTGGTGCGACCAGCTCGTCGATGCGGTCGAGCACGTCGTCGCCGAGCTCGACGGTGTCGGCGCCGAGCTGGTCGACGAGCTGCTCCATGGTGCGCGGTCCGACGATCGCCGCGCTGACGACGGGATGGCGCAGCACGAACGCGAGCGCGAGGTGCGTGAGCGAGCAACCGGCGTCGGCCGCGATCTTGGCGAGCTCCTCCACGAGGTCGAGCTTGCGCTCGCGGATCGGGTCGCCGTAGTCGAAGTGATCCGGCTCGCGCACCGCGCGCGAGCCGCTCGGCGGCTCGACGCCCCGCCGGTACTTGCCGGTGAGCCAGCCGCCGTTGAGCGGAGCCCACACGATCGCGGTCATGCCGTGGCGCGCGCACGTGGGCAGGACGTCGGCTTCGATGCCGCGCGCGAAGATCGAATACGGCGGCTGCTCGGTCTGGAACCGTTCACGGCCGCGCGCCTGCGCGACCCACTGGGACTCGACGATCTCCTCCGCCGGGAACGTCGAGCACCCGATGGCGCGCACCTTGCCGGCATGCACGAGATCGCTCAATGCACCGAGCGTCTCGTCGATATCGGTGTCGGGGTCGGGGCGGTGGATCTGGTAGAGGTCGACGTACTCGGTCCCGAGGCGGCGCAGGCTCGCTTCGAGCTCGCGCCCGATCCAGCGGCGTGAGTTGCCGCGATGGTTGACGTCGTCGTCCATCGCGTTGTTCACCTTCGTGGCGAGCACGACGTCGTCGCGGCGGCCCTTCAACGCGGCGCCGACGATCTCCTCCGACTCGCCGAAGGCGTAGACGTCGGCGGTGTCGACGAAGTTGATCCCGGCGTCGAGCGCGGCGTGCAGCATCCGGACGCACTCGCCGTGGTCGGCGTTGCCCCACGCCCCGAACATCATCGTGCCGAGGCACAGCGGGCTGACGCGGATCCCGGTCCGGCCGAGCAGTCGGTGCTCCATGTCGTGCCTCCAGCACATATGCCCGGTCGTGGGGCGTCGGTACGGTACAGCGGTCCCCGGTCTAGTCGGGGGGAGAGGGGTCGGGCCCTGTGCTGAGCAGCCAAACGGAGCAGTCGTCGCTCGTGCCGATGACGGCGTCACCCATGTTGCAACCGTGGGAGGTCTACGACCGCGAGCGGTTCGACCTCGAGATGGTCCGCGTCTACGGGAGGTCGTGGGTGTGGCTGGGCGACACCGAAGATCTGCGGGAGCCGGGCGACTTCATCACCGGCCGGATCGGTTACCAGTCGGTGGTCGTCGTGCGCACCGAGGACGGCTCGATCGCGGGGTACTTGAACAACTGCCGGCATCGCGCGTCGGGGTTGTGCTTCGACGCGGCGGGCAACACGGGCAAGCACTTCACGTGCCCGTACCACAACTGGTCGTACGCGCTCGACGGCCGCTTGGTCACGGTTCCCGACGAGGAGCGCATGTACCCGACCGGATTCGATCGGGCCGACTTCGGCCTGATCCCGATCCGCGTGTTCGTCGCGTGGGACAAGCTCGTCTTCGGGTGCCTCTCGCACAAGACGCCGCCGTTCCGTGAATGGATCGCGCCGCTCGTCGCGCGCTACGACCGCTACGGCTTCGCGCGCTACCACCGCTACTCGCGCGAGCTCGACCAGGAGTACCCGATCAACTGGAAGGCGTTCGTCGAGAACTCCAACGACGACTACCACGTGCGCTTCGTGCACCGGCGCCTCAACTACAAGCTGAAGGGGCAGGACACGATCGTGCGTTTCGAGGGGCGCACGTGTAGTGGGTACAAGCCGCACCGCGACGACTACGACGGCGCTCGTGGCCGCAACGATCTCCCCGAGGAAGACCTGCGCGGCGGCTACGCCGACTTCATCTACCCGAGCGTCACGCCGCTACCCCAACCCAACCACCTGCTGATGGTGCGCAACGACCCGATCGCACCCGATCGCACCCGGCTCTTCTCGCGCGTCTACGGGCTCGCCACCGATCCCGCCGAGCAAGAGGCGGCGGTGCGCGAGCTCGAGATGACCAACAAGGAGGACACCGACATGGTGACCGTCTTGATGGAGAACCTGCGCTCGCCGTTCTACCGGGTGGGCCCGCCCTCCGCGTGGGAGGGGCGCGCCGCCCACCTCATGCGCCTCGTGCGCGACGACGTCGCCACGCCGCTCGCCCCCGACGAGTTCACCGCGCCGATCCCGCCCGACCCCGCGGCCTGATCGCGCACCGATGGCGCTGACGCTCGAAGCCGAGATCAGCCCCGGCGTCGGGCCCCGCGAGGTGCAGGAGCTCGCGCGCGTGGTCGAGCGCGCCGGCTTCGACCGGCTCGGCGTCTCCGACGTCGCGCTCTGGCCCGACACGTTCGTGGTCCAGGCGCTGTGCGCGATGGCCACCGAGCGGGTGCAGATCGGCGCGATGGTGACGAACCCGTACTCGCGGCATCCCGCGGCGCTCGCCGCCGCGGTCGCCACGCTGCAAGACCTCTCGGGAGGTCGCGCGTTCCTCGGGATCGGAGTGGGTGCCGGGCTCGAGCCGTTCGGCATCGCCTACCCGCGCCCGGTCGCGACGCTGCGGGCCGCGGTCACGATGATCCACGCGCTGCTCGTCGGTGAGACCTTCGACTCCGACAGCGAGATCTTCCCGGCGCACGGGGTCGCGGCTGCAGCGCGTTCCCGAGCAACCGGTCCCGATCTCGATCGGAACCCGGAGCCGGCGGCGTGATGCAGCTCGCCGGTGAGCTCGCCGACGTCGCCCTCGTCGGCGCGCGCTACCTCTCGCCGGCGACGGCCGCGACGTATCGCGGTTGGCTGGCGGAAGGCGCCGCGCGCGCTGGTCGCGACGCCGAGCTCCGTCGAGGTCGCGCCGAGGCTCACGCTGTGCGTGTCGAGCGACGGTGCGCTCGCGCGTCGCAGCGTGAAGCGCTACGTGGCGCACTACCTCGTCGTCGCGCCGCCCGCCGACCTCGACATCGATCCCGAACGGTTCGCGAGCCTCCGCAGCCGCGATCGCAGCCGCGACCGGCTGGTACTTCGACACCGACCGCTACGACCCGCCCGAGCTCGACGCGCTCGTCGACGACGACCTCGTCGCCCGCTTCGCCATCGCGGGGACCCCCGAGGAATGCGTCGAACCGGTGCGTCGCCGCCGCGGCCCTCGGCTTCGACAGCGTCAGCCTCAACCTCGCACCCGTGTGCCGCCCCGGCGCCTCGATGTACGACGGCCTGCTCGAAACGATCACATGCGCGGCTCGGGTGAGAGAAGCCTTGTGAGGGCGCGCGTCAGCCGTCGGCGGCGGTCTGGCTCCAGATCGCGTAGGGGATCGCGTTCGAGCTCGAAGACCGACTCCGGGATCGCCTCGGTGTAGTACGGGAAGCCCATGCGGCCGATCGGCGCGAGCGCGAGCGGGTCGACGCGGTAGTCGGGCGTCGCGATCGACTCGTCGAGCACGATGCAGAGGACCTCCGCGATCACCACGTGCACCCCCGAACCCGCGACGTTCGGGTCGCCGAGGTCGACGATCTGGTGGACGCGGCACTCGAGGTGCGCGGGCGACTCCACGATCGACGGCGGGCTCACCATCTGCGACGGCATCGTCGACCAGCCGAGCTCTTCGAGCTCGCTGATCTCGTCGGGGAACTCCATCGCCGCGACCTCGATCTGGTCGCGGATGCGGTTCGTGGTCACGTTGATCACGAACTCACCCGAACGGGTGGCATTGCGGAACGTGTGCTTCGGGCGCCCATCGATGTCGCGCAGCGCGCCCATGGTCACGGCCACGTACATGGGCTTGCCCGTGATCGCCATGTAGTAGCTGTACGGCGCGACGTTGGGGAGCCCGTCCTGGTTCGCGGTCGAGATCATGGCGATCGGCCGCGGCACGACCACCTGGCTGAGCACCCCCTGGCACTTTCCGGGTTCGTGCTCGGCGGGGTCGAAGACGATCATGCGGGCGCGAATCTAGGGACGCCGGCGGCGACGATCCATGTGCCTGGTGGACAATTCCTGGCGCGGTGCCCTGGTCCTGACCGAGAAATGACCGGTTGCGGCTGTGCTCGCGGCACATCGCTGGCGGTCGCGCCCGCCGGTAGCCTGCATTCCATGCAGCCCGAGAGCGACGTGCTCGCCGTCAACCGGATCGAGGAACGGCGCCGCCAGTGGGAGGGCGAGCTGTCGGGGCTCGTGCCCACGTCGGCGTCGCCGATGTTGCAGCCGTGGGAGGTCTGGGACCAGGACCTCTTCGACCTCGAGATGGTCCGCGTCTTCGCGCGGTCGTGGGTGTGGCTGGGCGACACCGAAGATCTGCGGGAGCCGGGCGACTTCATCACCGGCCGGATCGGTTACCAGTCGGTGGTCGTCGTGCGCACCGAGGACGGCTCGATCGCGGGGTACTTGAACAACTGCCGGCATCGCGCGTCGGGGTTGTGCTTCGACGCGGCGGGCAACACGGGCAAGCACTTCACGTGCCCGTACCACAACTGGTCGTACGCGCTCGACGGCCGCTTGGTCACGGTTCCCGACGAGGAGCGCATGTACCCGACCGGATTCGATCGGGCGGACTTCGGCCTGATCCCGATCCGCGTGTTCGTCGCGTGGGACAAGTTGGTCTTCGGGTGCCTGTCGCACAAGACGCCGCCGTTCCGTGAATGGATCGCGCCGATCGTCGATCGCTACGACCGCTACAAGATCGAGACGTTCCACCGCTTCCACCGGGAGCTCGACCAGGAGTACCCGATCAACTGGAAGGCGTTCTGCGAGAACTCCAACGACGACTACCACGTGCGCTTCGTCCACCGGCGTCTCAACCGCGACCGCAAGCAGATGGACACGATCGTGCGGTTCGCGGGGCGCACGACGAGCGGGTACAAGCCGCACGCCGACCACGACGACCCGTCGGGTGGCCGGCGCGACCTCGACGAGATGGACCTCAAGGGTCACTACGCGGAGTTCATCTACCCGAACCTCACGCCGCTGCCGTATCCGACGCAACTGATCCTGGTGCGCGCGGACCCCGTCGCCCCCGACTGCACCCGGCTCTTCTCGCGGATCTACGGGCTCACCGACGACGTCGCCGAGCAGGAAGCCCAGCTCACCAACCTCGAGCAGACGAACGAGGAGGACACGAGCATGGTGGCGGTCCTCATGGGCAACCTGCGCTCACCCTTCTACCGCGTCGGTCCGCCGACCACCTGGGAAGGCCGCGCCGCGCACCTCATGCGTGTCGTGCGCGACGACGTCGCCACGCCGCTCGCCCCCGACGAGTTCACTGCTCCCATCCCTGCCGATCCCGATCCTTCCGGCCCGACCCCGGCCCGGCGCCAGTGACGAGGAGAACATCATGCCGACCCAGCTGACGGCACCCCGCTGGACCCACGTCGCGCTTCCCGTGAGCGATCTCGACCGCTCGATCGCGTTCTACACCTCGCTCACGCCGCTGGTCGTCGTGGCGCGCAACCAGGACGAGAACGGGCGCGGCGCGTGGCTGTCGAACGACCAGCAGGTCGTCGACCCCTTCGTGCTCGTGATCGCCGAGTTCCTCCCCGATGTCGGCCGGCAATTCGACGTCGAGCCGGGCCAGCCGGTGCCGATCCTCAAGCCGTTCGCGCACATCGGCATCGAGCTGCCCAACCGCGACGACGTCGACGACATCGCGGCGCGCGCCAAGGAGCTCGGTGCGCTCAAGATGCCGCCGCGTGATCTCGCCGAGCACATCGGCTACGTCTGCTTCGTCGAGGATCCCGACGGCAACATCGTGGAGTTCTCGCACAACCAGAAGGTGTACGCGACGATCTCCGAGATCTGGGGCGAGAAGGGGTGACCGCGTCGACGCGCGCGGCCGTCCAGCGCTACCTCGATGCGCTGAACGACCACGACGTCGATGCGATCGCGGCGTGCGTCACCGAAGACTTCGACAACGAGCACACGTCGTCGCTCGGTCACGGACTCCAGGGACGGGAGGCCTACCGGGCCCGGCTCGCCGGTTTCCTCGCCGAGTTCGCCGACCTGCACTACGACGTCGAGGAGCTCATCGTCGAGGGCGCGCACGCGGCCGCGGCGTATCGCATGACGTTCGACTGGCTCGGCGAGCCGTCGGCGCGCAAGCCAGTGGCGATCCGGGGCATGTTCCGGTTCCGCGTCGCCGACGGTTTGATCGCGCACCGCGTCGACTACTGGGACAGCGCCGAATTCCGCCGCCAGGTCGCGTCGTAGCATCGCCGTGAGTGGCGCCACCGAGAGGAGCATCGTGGCCGATTCATTCCTGTCCGCGGTCGGAGCCGGCAAGCAGCGCCGCGCGGGTCGCTTCGTCGGCACCGACGGCCGCACGGTCCTCGTCGCGCTCGACCACGCTGCCTACATGGGCGCGGGCCCGCCGCGCGGCGAGCCGATGCGCGCGATCGCGAAGGGCCGCCCCGACGGGATCCTCGCGACATGGGAGGTCGCGCGCGCCGAACGCGTCGACGTTCGCCGATGCGGGTCTCGTGCTGCGCGTCGACGGCGGGACGTCGGAGGTCGGCGAGCGCGCCGCGGCCGACATCTCGGGCCTGCTGTACTCCGTCGAACAGGCGGTCACGATCGGTGCCGACGCGGTCGTGATCCTCGTGTTTCCCGGCGCCCCCGACGAGCAGCTGTCGCTGCAACGCCTCGCGCGCCTCGCGGGCGAGTGCGAGCAGGTCGGCCTGCCGGTGATGGCGGAATCGATTCCCGGCGGATGGGGTCAGGCCGTTCCGTGGACGATCGACAACGTGGCGCGCGGTGCGCGCATCTGCGCGGAGCTCGGCGCCGACATCGTCAAGACGGTGTGCCCCGGCGCGACCGCAGAGTTCGCCGCCGCCGTCGACGCGTGCCCCGTGCCCGTGGTCGCGCTCGGCGGGGCGAAGATGAGCTCCGAGGACGACGTCGTCGCGCTCGCCGCGGGAGTCGTGCAGGCGGGCGCGGCCGGCATCGCGTTCGGTCGCAACGTCTGGGGTTCGCCGGACCCGGCGAAGCTTCTCGCGCGCCTGCACGAGGCCGTGCATGGCTCCGGATCCGTCTGAGTCGCCCGAGTCGGAGCTGACGGCCGGCGAGCGGGCCGCGCTCGCCGCGATCCTCGCGGTGATCCTGCCCTCCACCTCCGGCGCGGGGGCGACCGAGGCCGGCGCGGTCGACTACGTCGCCGGGCGGCTCGCGACCGAGGACGCCGATCAACTCCCCGGCCTGCGCGCGGTGCTCGTGCGCAGCGGCGATCCCGGTGCGTTCGTCGCCGCCCTCGCGGCGAGCGACGCGCCGGCCGCGCGTGCACTCTTCGCGCGCCTGCGCGCCTGGGCATGGGAAGGGTTCCTCTGCGATCCCGCGCGCAGCGGCAATCGCGACGGCGTCGGCTGGGCTCGGTTCGGATTCGGGGGATCGCCGAAGGCGCGCGGGTACCCGGAGCCGCAGTGATCACGCACGAGCGTTGCGACGTCTGCGTCGTCGGGCTCGGCGCGGCCGGCGGTGTGATCGCGGCCGGGCTCGCGCACCGCGGGCTGCGGGTCGTCGCGATCGAGGCCGGCCCCGCGTTCGCCGGCCCTCGATCCGTCGCGTTCGACGACGACGAGGTCGCGCACGTCGTCGACCACCGGCTGCTCTGGTCGGAGCCGGAGGTGATGGTGCACGACGACGGCCCGCCTTCCGTCGGATCGTGGATCGCGCGCGAACACCGGCGTCGGTGGGCCCCATGTGTGGAGTGGCTTCGCGTACCGCTTCCACCCGTCGGACTTCCGCGTCGCATCGGAACAGGGGGTGCCCGCCGGAACTTCGGTGGCCGACTGGCCGATCGACTATGCCGAGCTCGAACCCTGGTACGAATCGGCCGAGGCGCTGGCGCACGTCGCGGGCACCGTGGGCGAGCAGCCCTACGAACCGCCGCGCCGCGCCGCGTTCCCGTACCCGGCGCGCTCGCGATCGGTCGGCGCGCAACGCCTGGCCGACGCGGCACGCACGCTCGGCTGGCATCCGTATTCGCCGCCGTCGGCGATCCGCTCGCGCGACGCGGCCGGCGCGAGTGGCTGCAACCTGTGTGGGCTGTGCACGTACTACGGGTGCGCGCGCGACGCGAAGTTCTCGACCCTCACGACCGTGCTCCCCGCCGCGCAGGCGAGCGGCAACCTCGTCGTGCGGGCTCGCGGCACCGCGACGTACATCGTCGACGATGCGCACGGGCGTGTCAGCGCGGTGCGGTTCGTCGGAGCCGACGGTACCCACGAGGAACAGCCCGCGCGCGTCGTCGTGCTCGCCGCGAACGGGCCGTACGTCGCGCGCCTGATGCTGCTGAGCCGGTCGCCGCGGCACCCGAATGGCCTCGGCAACGCCTCCGATCAGGTCGGCCGGCACCTCACGTTCCACACCGGCGGCGTCGCGTACGGCGTTTACGACGAGCCGTTGCACGCGGATCGCGGCCCGGCCCAGCAAGTGGGCATCGACGATCACGACGAAGGTCGGCCGCAGGCGCGCGGTGCCGCGTTCGCGCGCGGTGGCGTACTGCACGGCGGAATGCCGGCGGCCTTCACCGGTGGCCCGCTCGCGTTCGCCCGCGCCCTCGACACGACCCTGCCGCTCCCCGAAGGCGTCCCGCGCTACGGCGACGGACTCCTCGAGTTCGCCGCGCGGGCCTATCCGCGGCACCAGGCGATCTACGTCCTCGGCGAAGACCTGCCGCAGGCCGACAACCGCGTGACGCTCGATCCGATCGTGCGCGACTCGAACGGGCTTCCCGCGCTGCGCATCACCTACCGCCCGCACGCGCAGGATCGGGCGCAGGCGCGCCATCTCGTCGACCGCGCGATCGAGCTCCTGCGCGCGTCGGGTGCCGCGCAGGTCGCCGGCGCGGTGTCGCCGCTGCCGGGCGGGATGTTCGCCGGTCACGCGCTCGGCACGACGCGCATGGGCCGCGATCCGGCGACGTCGGTGGCCGACGACACCGGCCGCGTGCACGGTGTCGAGAACTGCTTCGTCGCCGGCGCCGGCCTCTTCGTGACCGCGTCGGGCCTCAACCCCCTCCTCACGATCATCGCCCTGGCGCAGCGCGCGATCGACCCGATCGCGGGGACATAAACGGCGCGATCGATCCGGTCGCGCGGACATGACAGTTTGCCCGTTTTGCCGGTGATATCCGGGTTCAGGACTTCCTCCTCAGGTTTGGGGGTGAAGGTCCCGATGACCATGGTGTGGGAGTGGATCCCGCCCGCGCGACGCGGGCTGCGCGCGACGTACCGGAGTGGGCGGCCGATCTCATCGGGGCGGCCCGCATCCTGATCGTCGATGACGGTGAGGCGAACGTCCGCCTGCTCGAAGCGGTGTTGCAGACGGCGGGCGCGACCCACGTCGAGGGGTTGCTCGACTCGAGCCGGGCCGTCGAGCGGTGTCTCGAGGGCCGGCCCGACATCCTGTTGCTCGACCTGCACATGCCCGGGCTCGACGGTTTTGCGGTGCTGGAGCAGCTCCGTGCGCGCCTTCCGGTCGACGAGTTCCTGCCGGTCGTGGTGCTGACCGCCGATGTCAATGCCGACGCGCGCCGGCGCGCGCTGGCGGCGGGGGCGAAGGACTTCCTCACGAAGCCCTTCGACCGGATGGAGGTGCTGCTGCGCGTGAGCAATCTGCTCGAGACGCGCGCGTTGCACCGCCGGCTCGAACAGCGCGGTGCGAAGCTGCAAGACGAGCTCGACCGCGCCCAGCATCGGGCGCGCCGGCTCGAGGCGGAGCGCGACGCCGCGAACGCGCGGATCGACGGCGCGCTTGCACCGGGTGGGTTACGCATCGTCTACCAACCGATCGTCGAGCTCGACGACGGCGCGGTCGCGGGGTACGAGGCGTTGTCGCGCTTCGCCGCCCCGCCGTATCGCTCACCCGACCAGTGGTTCGCGGAGGCGACGCGCATCGGCCGCGGGGTCGAGCTCGAGCTGTTCGCCGTCGAGCGCGCGCTCACGCAGTTCGAGGCGCTGCCGCCGTCGTCGGTCCTCGCGCTGAACATCGCGCCGACGACCGTCCGTTCCGAGCTGCTCGACGCGGTACTCGCCGGCGTGCCGGGTCGCCGCATCGTGCTCGAGCTCACCGAGCACAAGCGGGTGGCCGACTACGGGGCGCTCGATCGCACGCTCGCGCACCTGCGCGAGCAGGGCATGCGCGTCGCCGTCGACGACGCGGGCGCCGGCTACGCGGGTCTCAACCACATGCTGCGGATCCGCCCCGACGTCGTGAAACTCGACCTCATGCTCACCCGTGGCATCGAGGTCGATCCCGCGCGCAAGGCCCTGGCAACGGGCCTCGTGCGGTTCGCCGAGGAGATCGACGCGACCGTCGTCGCCGAGGGCATCGAGACGCCCGGCGAGCTCGCGGTCTTGCGCGACCTCGGCGTGCGGTGGGGCCAGGGTTTCTTCCTCGGCCGGCCCGCGGCGCTGCCGTCGGCGGCTCCCGTACCGGTGCCGATGCCATGATCGCTCCCGACTCGACCATCCGAACGCGGCGCGGCTCGCGCGAGATCGACGCCGATCGCGGCGGTCGTGGCGGGCACGTGGCGCGGTGGTTGCCGGTCGGGTTGGCGTGCATCCTCGTCGTGACGACCGTGCTCGCGTTCTCGGCGCTGCGCGCCGAGGAACACGACCAGGAGCGCCTGCTCCTTCACGAACGCTCGGGCGAGGTCGCGGCCCTGTTCACGAACTCCGTCACCCAGGTCCGCACGTCGCTCGACCTGCTCGGGTCGGTGTACGCGGCGAGCCCGTCGGATCAGCGCGTCCTCTCCGAGAGCGCGGGCGCGCTCATGCGCAACGGCGTCGTGGCCATCGACGTGGTGCGGGGCGGTGGGGCGCTCTTCACTCCGGTTGCCGCGATCGGTGCCGGCGCGCCCGTCGGGCACTCGCTCGACGGCGAGGAGCTCACGCTCGTGCAGCGGGCGGTCGCGGCGCACGACCTCGTGTCGCAGATCAGCGGTCCGGCGACGGCGCCCGATCGGCACCTCGCCTTCGCGTACTGCCCGCTCCGACGGCCTCGTCGTGTACGAGGAGACGGTGCTCGGGCCGGTGCGCGCCGCGCCGGCGGCCGCGAACTCGCCGTTCGAAGAGCTGGAGGGCGAGGTGTACGCGGCGCCGCGCGGATCCCGACGCGGTGCTCGTGACGACGAGCCTGGGTCCGCTCCACGGCACCGTCGACCGGCGCACGGTCACGGTCGGCGCCGACCACTGGTTCCTCGTCACGGCCAGCCGGCGCCCGCTCACGGGGTCGCTCTCCCGGGCGCTGCCATGGACCGTGCTCGCGCTCGGCCTGCTCGGCTCGGTGGTGCTGTCGGCCGTGATCGCACTCGTGCTGCGCCGCCGCGCGTACGCGCTCGCGCTCGTCGACGCGCGTACCGCAGAGCTGCGCGACACGCTCGCCGATCTCGAGACGGCGCGCACCCAAGCCGAGAACGCGAACCGTTCGAAGAGCGAGTTCCTGTCGCGCATGAGCCACGAGTTGCGCACTCCGCTCAACGCTGTGCTCGGCTTCGCGCAGTTGCTCGAGCTCGACGAGCTCACCGATCGGCAGGAAGCGTCGGTCGCGCAGATCGCGAAGGGCGGCCGCCACCTGCTCGACCTGATCAACGAGGTGCTCGACGTCTCGCGCATCGAGACCGGCAACCTCGGGTTGTCGTGTGAACCGGTTCTTCCGAGCGAGGTCGTGAGCGACGTGCTCGACCTCGTCCGCCCACTCGCCCTGGATCGTTCGATCACCCTCACGACCAACTTGCGCCATGCCGACGAACACGTCCTCGCCGACCGCCAGCGGTTGCGCCAGGTGTTGCTCAACCTGCTGTCGAACGCGGTGAAGTACAACCGCGTCGGCGGCTCGGTGAGCGTCGGGAGCGCCGATGCTCCCGACGCCGGGAAGCTGCGGATCACCGTGACCGACACCGGGCCGGGGATCGCGGCCGAGCAGCGCGCCCTGCTGTTCGAGCCCTTCGAGCGGCTCGGCGCCGAGCACACCAACGTCGAAGGCACCGGTGTCGGCCTCGCGCTGTCGCGCTGCCTCGCGGAAGCGATGGGTGGCTCGCTCGACGTCGAATCGACGCCCGGGCAGGGCAGCCGGTTCTGGATCGAGCTCCCGCGGGTGGAGAGCCCGTTGCAACAGCATCGGCGCCTCAATCCCGAGCCGGTGCCCGCGCGCGTCACGCACGCGGATCCCGTGCGCCGCACCGTTCTCTACATCGAGGACAACCTCGCGAACGTGCGGCTCATCGAGCAGGTGCTCGGCACCCGTTCCGACCTCACGCTCGTCACCGCGATGCAGGGCCGCCTCGGTCTCGAGCTCGCGCGTGGTGAGCACCCCGCGCTCGTGTTGCTCGATCTCCACCTCCCCGACACCGACGGCGCGCAGGTGCTCGCCGCGCTGCGCTCCGACCCGGCGACGGCGGCCGTGCCGGTGGTGATCCTCAGCGCGGACGCCACCGAGAACCAGATCGAACGGCTCCTCGCGCAGGGCGCGCACGCGTACCTGACGAAGCCGATCGACGTGCGCCAGCTGCTGGGCCTCGTCGACGAGCTCGTCGCCAAGCCGGCCGCCGAGCCGCTCGTCGGGCGTCATGCGACGCGCGCGCGACGACCGACCGAGCGTCCTGACCAGCGCCGACGCGCCGAAGGTGCCGAATCACAACCTTGTCATTCTGGACTTGTAACGCGATTCGCGTTTCACTGTGCAGCTGTGGACCTCGAGACCCGCTCGAAGCTGCTCTTCGGGAACCGGCACCGCCTGCGGATCGGCGAGTGCGTGGCCCGGCGCAACCTCGTGACCGCGCGTGAGATCGCCGCGGAGCTGCGGCTCGCCGACAGCGTCGTGCGGGCCGAGCTCCTGCGGCTCGTCGAGGCCGGCTTGCTCACCGCGCTCCCGTCGGTGCAGAAGGAGCGGTACTACGAGCTCACCGCGGACCCGTTCTGGGCGTACTGCCGCGAGGAGGTCGCCCGGTTCGCCGGGGCGACCGAGGCCTCTCGATGAACGCCGCTCGCTGAGGACGCACCGAGCGGCTGCGGGACAGTGACCGGTCGGGTCGGTCGAGCGACGTCGCGGACGGCCGCGCCGCGCTCGCGTGCTCAGCCGCCCGCCGCGGCGGTGGCGAAGCGTGCGTACACGGAACGCAGGAGCGCCGACGACGGCGTGTCGGACGTCGCGGTCACGACCACCACGAGGTCGAGGTTCGGGACGACCATGACGTACTGCCCGGAGAGTCCGATGGCCGTGAACGCTCCGGGCTCGGTGCCGAGCCACCACAGCGTGCCGTAGCGGTCGTTGGTGGAGCTCGCGGTGCGGGTGAAGTCGACCCAACCTTTCGGAAGGATCGCGCTTCCGTTCCAGATCCCGCCGCGCAGGTAGAGCAGGCCGAAGCGGGCGAAGTCCTGCGCGGTGGAGTCGGCGCCGAGACCCCCGAACCAGCGGCCGCTCCGGTCGTGGACGAACCGCGTGCTCGTGATGCCGAGCGGTCGCAGGAGCCGCGTGACGATGTAGTGCTCGGCCGGCCGCTCGCCCCCGAGCGTGTCGATGGCGATCCCCGCGAGGATCGCGGCGGTGCCCGTCGAGTACTGCCATTGCGTTCCGGGCGTGGCGACGAGGGGCTTGGCCGCTGCGTACGCGGACGCGTCGGGCGCGGTGAGCATCCCGTAGACGTCGGATCCCGACGAGTTCGAGTAGTCCTCGCTCCATGCGAGTCCGCTCGACATGTGGAGCAGCTGGTCGATCGTGATCGCGTGGCGAGGATCGTTCGGATCGGCCCATGCCTTCACGGGCGCCGGCGCGTCCACGTCGAGCTTTCCGTCGCCGACGAGCAGACCGATCACCGCCGACGTGAAGCTCTTGGCGATCGACCACGACGGCATCAGCGTGTCGGCTCGGTCGGGCCGGTTGTAGGCCTCGTAGACGAGCTCGCCTCCCTTCACGACGACGAGGGCGCGCACCCGTGCCGCGGCGCCGGAGGCGAAGGCCCGGGTGACGTCGCGATCCAGGTCGGTCCGCGCGACACCGGCCGGCAGGGGGCCGCGCGTCCACCGAAGACCTGGGAACGCGACGCCGGCGGGTTGGCGCGGCAGCGACGGCAGCGCGACGGCAGCCGCCGTCGTCGGTGCGGCGACACCGTGCGTGCTCGGTACGGCGTTCGACCCGTGCCCACGCGTGCATCCGCTGGTCAGCGTCAGCACGACGACGCAGACGGCGAGAGGCTTCCCCCGGCGGATCACTGCCGACGACCTTACGTGCACCTTTCGGCCCGCGGCCCGCGCGTGTCGATTCAGTCGGTCGTCGTGGGGAACCGGGAGAGGCGGTCGCCGATGATCCAGGTCGCCGCGGGCGTCGCGGCGACGCGGACCATGACCGTCGCCGGTACCGGCCGGCTGCGGGCGAGCACGGCGTGAGTACGCGTGTCGTACGCCGCGATGCCGGCGCCGGCGTTGGTGAGTGAGCCGACGAAGAGGATACGGCCCCGGATCGTGCCGGCCGGTTCGAGGCCGTGGACGTCGATCGGCTGTCCGATCGGCTTCGCGGTGCGCGCGTCGATCTCCGTGATCGTCGTCGTACCGGTGACGATCCAGACGGTGTCGGAGCTTGTTGCCAGGATCGACTCGGCGTCGATGTGGACGTCGGTTGCGACGAGCGTGCGCGGGTCGACGCGTTCGAGGCAGGAGCAGCCGTTGATGATCCAGAGGTCGTCGCGCGTCGCCGCGAGTGCCGCTCGGTTCAGGTGTGAGAACCGACGCACGATCCGGTTGGTGCGCGGATCGACGGCCGCGAACTCGACGCTCGTCCGGACCCACACCAGACCGCCCTGCGCGACCATCGACTGTGCCGCGATGGGCAGCGACGCGACGACGCGATTCGTTGCCGGATCGATGCGCACCAGCCGGCCGAACGACGATCCGATCCATACCGCGGTCGGAGTGACGAGGATGCTGTGCGGATCGCCTTCACCGGGCACGGCGATGCGCGCGACGACGCGGCCAGATGGGTCGATCCGCTCGACGTCGCCGTCCCTTCGTATCCAAACCGATCCGTCGCCGTACGCGATGTCGAAGGGCAGCGGGCCGTCGTCACCGATCGGCGAGTCGAAGCGCACGGACGGAGGCGAGCTCGGTGGCGTTGACCCGATCCGGAGTGACAACGCCGATCTGTTGTGTACGCGGTCGACGGCGACGGCGCTGGCGACGACGATGGCCACGACGGCCGCGAGCGCGGTTGCTTGCCGCATGCGGCGGACCCGTCGCCGCTGGCCCGCGCGCGACGCGATGGCGGTGAACGGCGGCGGGGGCGGCACGAGCTCGAGAACCTGCGCGAGCTCCTCTGCGATGTCGTTCATCGGTGATCCTCGTTCGTCTCGGGTTCCGCGAGGGCCGACCGCAGCGCGATGCGGGCGTCGTGAAGGGTGCGCGCGACCGTTCCGGGTGCGACCCCGAGAACCAGCGCGACCTCGCGCTCGGTCAGCCCCGTGAGGTAGTGCAGCGCCACGACTTCGCGCTGGCGCCGCGGGAGCCGGTTCACCGCGTCGCGAACCGCGACGGCATGTTCGTGCGACTCCACACCGCCCGCAACGGGTGCTGCGGTCAGGGTCTCGCGTCGCGTGCGGCGGCGTTCGGAGCGCTGGAGCTCGCGCAGCGCGTTGCGGGCGACGATCGTGATCCAGCCACCGGGACGCTCCATCTCACGGACGCGCGGCCAGCGGACCAGTGCCCGTACGAATGCCTCGTCGACGGCTTCGGACGCCCGCGTGACGTCGCCGCAGATGAGCATGAGCGACGCGACCAGCCGGGGATGCTGTTCCCGGTACCAAGCCTCGAATCCACGGCGCTCGGCGTCGTCGACCTCCATCAACGAACAAGTGTCGCCGGACGTGGAGTTTCTTGGGTCGAGGGCCGAGAACTCCGCAGCGGCCTCAGTGCGACGTCGGACGCGGCGTCAGCGTTGCGTCCGCGCGCGACGGCGAGGAGGTGCGCGCTGAGCCCGAGGAGCGAGGGCTCCGCCTCGATCGCGGCGGCCGCGTCGAGGATCGTCGCCCGCCCGGCGCCGGTACCCCACTCCCCGTCGAGCTGAGGCAGCCAGCCCGCCAGACCCTCGAGGCCGACGAGCTCGATCACGGCGAGCGGCGCCGCTTCGATCTCGCGGCGCAGCTCGTCGGGGCGGTGAAAGTACGCGGTCGTGAACCAGCTCGGGCGGGCGGCGTCGTTGCGGTGGACGCCGTCGCGCAGGTCGCCGTCGACGATCGCGCGGAACTCGGGGTCGAACAGGAAGCCGCGCGCGAGGCCGTCGAAGAGCGATGCGAACCGGCTGATCGCACCGATCGCGACGACGCCGCCCGGCCGCACGACGCGCGTCGCTTCACGGAGCGCTTGCAGCCGGTCGGCCCGCTCGACGAGGTGATACAGGGGACCGAGGAGCAACGCGGCGTCGAAGCTCGCGCCGGGGAGTGCGAGATCGCGCGCGTCGCCCGGATCGGCCGTCACCCCGCGCCCGCCGAGATCGGCGCGCACCCGTTCGACGTGCCGGGGCGCGAGATCGACGACGTGCACCTTGTAACCGGCGGCTGCGAGCCAGGCCGCGTGCGCGCCGGTACCGCCGCCGATGTCGACGATGCGCGCCGGCGGCTCCGGAAGATGGCGGCGCAGGACCTCCTGCGTGCGCAGCAACTCGAGCCCGCCGGTACCGGTGGCGAGGCGATCCTCCTCCCGGATCGACTCGTAGTGCGCGACGACGGCGCGAAGGTCGGGATCCACGGCACGCCAGGGTAGGGAGGCCCGACCGCGACGGCGCGCGGATTTGTTCCGGCGCGAATCGACCCGGGCGCCGTTGCCCGGGTCGATGCGTGGTCTTTCGGAGCTGTGCGGCTACCAGGCGGCGCTCGCCGCGGCGAGGGCGTCGGTTCCGGTGCAGGTGGTGTCGTCACCCGCCCCGTACGTCGTGCCGGCATTCGCTCCCGAAGCGACGTCCTTGATCCAGAAGCAGGTGCCCGACTTCGAGAGCACGGCCGCAGCCCAGATCTGGCTGTCGGTGCCGCTGACGTTCGAGACCGCGACGCTCACGTCCTTCGGGCCGGTCGACGCAACGCCGGCGGCCTTGTACGTGAGGCTGGGCTCGATCGCCCCGAGGTCGACGGAGGTCGACTTCGAGTAGTCGCTGTTGTCGGTGTACGCCGTCTTCGCCGCCGTCAACGCGTTGCGGAGGCTCGACTGCGACGCCCGGTCCTGTGCCCGCTGCCGGGCGCCGAGGAAGGTGGGGATGGCGATCGCGATGAGAATGGCAATGATCAGCACGACGACCATCAGCTCGATGAGCGTGAACCCCTCCTCGCGGTCCCTGCGGGCCCTGAGGTTGCTCAACACGGGAGTGACTCCCTCTCGTTCGTGGTTCACCGATTGGGTGGGCGGGTGCGGGAGATCGCATCCGCTTCCCGGGTATCGGCGCGACGAGGCGGGCGGCCGACAGGCCGGAAGTCACGAATCGTGGTGGTGCGATCTCAACCGGGCGTGGAGGTACTCGAGCACCTTCACGTGCTTCTCGGTGTCGAGCTCCATCAGCTCGACCAGCAATCGCCAGATCGTCTGGTCGGCGATGGGCTTGAGCTCGCGCCGCAGGCGCTTCAGCGACTCGGCGTCCTCGCGTTCGACCTCGAGGAACCGCTCGGTTGCCGCGACCAGCTCGGCCCGATCGGCGGCGTCGGGCTTCGGCGGCGCGGGTACGCCCGCGCCGCTCTCGGCGCGGGCCGCGCTCGCCAACCGTTCGAAGAGCTCGTGGTGGCGGTGCTCGTCATCGAGGATGAGGCCGAGGAGGAAGCGGGTGCCTTCGTCTTCGGTGCGTTCCGCGAGGCGCTGGTAGGCCTCGAGGATGCCGAGCTCCTCACGGACGTGCGCGCTGAACGCGTGCGCGATCCCCACCCACCACTCGTCGCTCTGATCGCTGTCGTTCACTGCGTTCTCTTCTCGCTTCTGCGCTGTCGGCTCGCGGCCGAGTCGTCAGACCGTCTTCCACTTGGCCTTGTCGGGGAGTCCCGATCGCTCGACGATGCGTTCGGCCGCCGCCTGCGCGTCGCGATAGAGCTGTTCCTCGTCGATCGTCGTCAGGCGGTAGTCGTCGACGACCTTCACACCGTCGACGAACACGGTGCGCACGCTGCGGCCGTCGGCTGCATACACGAGCTGGTTCGCGACGTTGAGGAGCGGTGTCCACTCGGGGCGGTCGCGGTCGTGGAGCACGAGATCGGCCTTCTTGCCCACCTCGATCGACCCGATCTCGTGCTCGGCCTGGAGCGCGCGGGCGCCGCCGCGGGTCGCCATCGCGAAGGCCTGCTCGGCCGGGAACATCGTGGCATCGCGCCGCGCGTCCTTGAACAGGCCGGCGACGAGATAGGTCGCTCGGTACATGTCGGAGTAGTTCGACGCGTTGTTGCCGTCGATCCCGATGGTCAGGTTCACGCCCGCGGCCACCATCTCGGGCATCTTGCCGATCTGGGTGACGCCGTACGCGACCTTGAGCGCGGTGGTGGGGCAGTGGGCGACGCTGCAGTGGTGGTGGCCGAGGATGGCGACCTCGTTGTCGTCGACGTGGACGCAGTGGACGAGCACGGTGTCGGAGCCGAGCACGCCGAGCTCGTCGAGGTGCTCGATCGGGCGCCGGCCGAACTGTGCGAGGAAGCTCTCCGGATCCATCGCCGCGGGCGACATGTGGAAGTTGAGGCCCGTCTCGTAGCGGTCGGCGAGCTCGCGCGCGGCGCGCCACAGCGGGTCGGTGCACGTCGTGTGGCCGACGACCATCGACCAGCCCTGGATGCGCCCGCCGGCGTCGCTGCGGTGCTGCGTCAACACCGCCTCCGCGTTCGCGGATCGCGACGTCGGTCGTCTGCGCGTACTTCGCGGGCTCGGGTGGGAGGTCCCAGATCCAACGCCCGACCCGCCCGCGTATGCCGATCTCGGTGAGGCCGTCGACCACGGCGTCGAGGTACCAGATGGTTCCGGCTTCGAGGAAGCTCGTCGTGCCGCTCTTCAACATCTCCGCGGCCGCGAGCTGCGCGGAGAGCCGCTCGTCTTCCTCGGTGTACGCCGCGTAGAGCGGGCAGAGCCACGCGAACACGTTCTCCTCGAACGGTGTGTCGTCGGGGACGTAGCCGCGCGTGAGCGGTTCGCCGGTGATGTGGATGTGCGTGTTGACCAGACCGGGGACCACGACCGCGCGCGACCCGTCGACCCGTTCGCGGGGATCGAAGCGCGCTTCGAGATCGGCGCTCTTTCCGACGCCGACGATGTCGGTGCCGCGGATCGCGACGGCGCCGTCGGAGATCACTTCGCGCGCGTCGTTCATCGTGACCACGAGCGTGCGCGTCACGAGCGTGTCGACCGCTTCCTTGCCGGGCACGTCTGCTCCTAACCGAGGACTTGTTCGACGGAGAATTCGAGGTTGTTGCCGTCGGGGTCGCGGACGAGACAGATGTAGCCGACGACTTCGTTGCGGTACATCGGACCGAGGACGAGGCAGCCGTCGTCGTTCGCCATCGCCGCGATCCGGTCGACGTCGGCGCGGGAGTCCATCGAGATCCCGAGATGGCTGATCGACGTGAGGAAGCCGTACTTCTCCTCGACCGCGTCTCCCACCACGTTGCGCGGCAGCTTGCCTTGGATGAGCACGATCACGAAGCGCGCCGCATCCTCGGTGATGTCACGCTCGTTCGCGAGCCAGCACGAGCGCAGGCCGGTCTCGGCGTCGGTGCGCTCGTGGATCTTCACCATCGTCGTGTACCGCTCGTAGAACGCGAGCGTCGCGTCGAGGTCGCGAACCGGCAACGCAACATGAGTGAGCAGCGAGGTGGGTGGGGCCGTGGTCGTCATCGCGGCGCCTCCTTTCGGGCCAGCATGACCGGGCTGTTGGGCAGCGGCTCGAGCACGTCGACGACGTGCAGTCCGGCGCCCGCGACCCAGTCACGGAACTGTCGGGTGGTGAAGGTGGCGCCGGATGCGGTGTTCGCCATCATCGTCGCACCGAGCAGGCGGGCGTTCACCGAGCCCGAACGGTCGTCGTCGACGAAGTAATCGGTGATCACGAGCAATCCGCCCGGCGCCAGCGCGGCCGCGGCTCGCTCGATGAGCGTGGGCGCACCGGTCGCGCCTTCGCCGCGGCACACGTGTCCGAGCACGACGACGTCGTAGGTGCCCGCGGCGAAGGTTGCGACGCGGTAGTCGCCCGGGAGAAGCGTCGCCCGATCGCGCACGCCATGGTGCTCGAGGCTGTCCTCGCTCTGCTCGATGATGCCGGGAAGGTCGTTCACCACGGCGTTCGCAGCCGGTTGGGCCTGGAGGAACGCGATCGCCCACGGCGCCGCACCCGCGCCGATGTCGAGCACGGTCCGTACGCTCGCGGCGAGGTCGGGGTCGAGCAGCGCGATCGTCCGCTGCGCGGTCGCGTACTGCGTGGGGAACGTCGAGCGCACGAGCGTCGCGTAGAACGCCGCGTCGTCATCGACCGGTTCGGGCGGCGCACCCGTGCGGACCGTCTGTGCGAGCTGCGTCCAGTTCGACCAGCGCCCGGGTGAGTGGACGACGAGATCGCCCATGAATCGCGGCGCGCCCCGAACGAGGAACGTGTCGCTCTCGGGCGTCGACGCGTAGCCCCTGCTCGCCGCGGTCACGACACCGATGGCCGCGAGCGCGTCGAGGAGGACTGCGAGGTGGTGTGCCGACGACGCGGTCGTGGCGGCGAGCTCCTCGACACTGCGCTCCCCGCCTGCCAGCTCCTCGAAGACGCCGAGCTCGAGCGCGGCGACGACGAGCCAGTACGAGGAGAACCCGTTGATGACGCGCCAGACGGCGCCGGGGTCGGCCGTTGCGTTCACGGTCGGAGGATGATCTTGCCGAACAGGTTGCCCTGTTGCATCCGTTCCTGCGCGGCGCGGACTTCCTCCAACGGCAGTTCGGAATCGATCACCGGGTCGAATCCGCCCGTCCAGTAGAACGCGAGCATCTCCTCGAACTCGGCCTGGCTGTACGGCTCGACACCGAGCAACGAGAGCCCGAAGTGGTAGGCGTGCGGCAGGTTGAAGGTCGCGTCGGTGCCGGTCGTCGAGCCGCAGAACACGAGCCGGCCGCGGTTGCGCAGCGCGAACAGCGACTGCTGGAACAGCGCGGGGCCGACGTGGTCGAACACCATGTCGGCGCCGCGGCCGTCGGTCGCGGCGCGGGTGGCCGCCACGAAGTCGTCGCGGCGGTTGTTCACCGTCACGTCGGCGCCGAGCGTGCGCGCGTGCGCGAGCTTCTCGTCGGTGCCCGCGGTCGCGACCACCGTCGCGCCCGCGCGCTTGGCGATCTGGATCGCGGCGACGCTCACCCCGCTGCCCGCCGCGTGGATCAGCACCGTCTCGCCGACGCGGATCTTGCCCGTGCCGACGAGCCCCTTCCACGCCGTCGACCATGTCGTCGGCACCGCGGCCGCCTCCGCGTAGTCGACGCCGTCGGGGATCTCGTACACGTGCGTGGCCGGTACCACCGTGAGCTGCGCGTACCCGCCCGGGTGGTTCCCGCCGACGACGCGGGTGTCGGGGCAGTAGCGATCCTCACCCGAACGGCACCACTCGCACTCGCCGCACTGCAACGCCGGGTTCACCACGACGCGCGTCCCGACCGCGACGCTCTCGACCTCGTCGCCGACCGCGACGACCTCGCCGGCAACGTCCATCCCCGCGATGTGCGGCAGCGCGAAGCCGGGGATGAGCGCCGGGCCCTCGCGCTGCAACAGGTCGAGGCGATTCAGCGCCGTCGCCTTCACCGCGATCAGCACGTCGCGCGGCCCCGGAACCGGATCCGGGACCTCTTCCACGGTGAGGACCTCGAGCCCCCCGTGCGTCCGATGCAGCGCGGCTCTCACATCGCTCCGCGTTCGAAGGGTTGGGCGAGGGAGCCGGGCTGGCGGACGCGTTGCGCGAAGAAGCACATGGCGAGGAGCGCGAGGAGATACGGCGCCGAGATCAGCAGCTCCGGGTTCAGGTTGTGGCCGAGCGCCGGAAGGGCGAGGCGCAACGCGTCGGCGACGCCGAAGAGGAAGCAACCGGAGATCGTGCCCCGCAACGTCCAGCCGCCGAAGATCACCGCCGCGATCACGATGAAGCCCCGCCCGGCCGTCATGTTGCTGTTGAACGTGCCGACCTCCGCGACCGACAGATACGCGCCGCCGAGACCGGAGAGCGCACCGCACCACAGCAACGCCTGGCGCCGCCGCTTGTTGACGTTGATGCCGGTGACGTCGGCGGCCTTCGGGTTCTCGCCCACCGATCGCAACTCGAGGCCCCACCGCCGTTTCTGCATGATCCACCAGACGAACGGGACGAGCAGATACAGCAGGAACGCGGGCCATCGTTCCGAGAACATCGGCTTCCCGACGATCGGGATGTGCGACAAGACGGGGATCGTGAGGATGCCCACCTGCTTCGGGTGCTCGGTGTGGATCGTGTTCAGCAGGTAGTTCGTGAGCCCGAGTGCGAGGACGTTGAGCGTGAGCCCCACCACGAAGGTGTTCGCCTGCAGCCGGTGGCTCAGGTTGCCGTGGATGAACCCGATCACCATCCCCACGGCCGCGCCGAAGATCAGGCCGACGCCGGCGTTGTGCGTGATGTCGGAGCCGACGAACCCCGCGTAGGCGCCGCTCAGCATCATCGCTTCGACCGAGATGTTCAGTGTCCCCGCGCGTTCGGCGACGTACTCGCCCGACGCCGCGAACGCGAGCGGCGCGCTCAACCGAACGCCGCTCGACAGGATCGTCGTGATGTCGCTCATGCCGCGAGCCCCGCGGTCTCGACGGGCGCGGCGATCGCAGCCTTGGCGGCGGCGCGATCGCGGCGCAGCTTCTGCAGTTGCATGAAGGCGGGTGGGAAGACCACCCCGAGCACCACGAGCGCCTGCACGATGTTGACGAGGTCGGTCGGCACGCCCGCCGTCGAGAGGAAGCTGCCGCCCGCCTCGAGCGCGCCGAACAGCAGCGCGGTGGCGATCGCGACGCCGGAGTTGTTGCGCGCGACGAGCGCGACGAGCAGGCCGTCCCATCCGACGTTGTTCGAGAACGTCGGAGTGAGCCGGTACGCGGTGCCGGTGAGCATCACACCGCCGGCGAGACCGGCGAAGGCGCCCGAGAGCACGACGGCCATCCCGCCCATGACCGCGGCGCTCACACCCGCGCGCCGCGCCGCGACGGGATTGAGACCGAGCATGCGGAGCCGGAAGCCCCATCGGCTGCGGGCCATGAGAATGCCGATGATGACCGCGAGCACGATCGCGAGGATCAAGCCCGATCCGATGTTCGCGTTCGGGTAGTGGCCGAAACGGGGCAGGCGCACATGGCCGGAGACCTGATCCGACTCGGCCAGCTGGGCGCCGCCGACGCGCTCCTGGATGAACCACGGGTTGTTCAACGCGTAGTTGAGCACCTGCGCGGCGAGGAAGATCAGCAGGAGCGAGCTGATCACGATGTCGACGCCGCGCCAGAACTTCAGCAGCGCCGCGATCCCCGCCCAGATCGCGCCGCCGGCCGCGGCGGCGAGGAGCGCGAGGACGAGTATCAGAGGGCCCGGACCGTGGACCTTGACCGCGACGAGCGCGCCCGCCAGCGCGCCCATCATCAGCTGACCTTCCTGACCGATGTTGAACTGCCCCGATCGCACGGCGATGATCGTGCCGAGCGCCACGATGAGCAGCGGCGCCGCATAGTCGAGCGTGTAGCCGAACGAACCCCAACCCTTCACGCTGCCGTCGTACATCGCGGTGAACACGGTCTTCGGCGAGCCGTGCGTGACGGCGACGAGCAGCGCCGAGAGGGCGAACGCCGCCGCGATCGACAGCACGTAGAGCAAGACCGTGTACCCGATCGTGCGGAGGCGTGCGATGCGATCGGCGCCCGGTGCGTCGAGCTCGGGTGCCGCGCCGCCCCCCGCCCCCGCCGGCGCGATCAACGTCTCGCTCATGTTTCCGCTCCTGGCGCCTGCGGCGCCGGGCCGCTGGGCCACGCTCGCTGCTCGGCGGGATACCCGCCTCGCGGACGCTCGCTCATGTTTCCGCTCCTGGCGCCTGCGGCGCCGGGCCGCGTGTTCGGGCGCTCCGACCGCCGGCTCCCCTCCGGTCGCCTCTGGTCTCCGCGCTGCGACTCGGCCACGCTCGCTGCTCGGCGGGATACCCGCCTCGCGGACGCTCGCTCATGCCTCCTGGCCTCCCATCATGAGCCCGAGGCGTTCGACGTCGACTTCGGAGCGGTCCATCTCTCCAACGATGCGACCCCGGTGGATGACCGCGACGCGGTGCGCGAGCGCGAGCAGCTCCTCGAGCTCCGTCGAGATGAGCAGCACCGCGATCCCGCTCTCGGCCGCGGCCTTGAGGCGCTCGGTCATGTACTCGATCGCGCCGACGTCGAGCCCGCGCGTCGGCTGGGCCGCGATCAACACTTGCGGCGCTCGCGACAACTCGCGCGCGAGCACGACCTTCTGCTGGTTCCCGCCCGACAGCGAACGCATCGGCGCGTCGACGGACGACGCCATGATCTCGAACTGCGCGACGAGCTCGCGCGCGAGCGCGCGCATCCGCTTCGAGTTCACGAAGCTGCGGCTGCACACCTGGTCGATGTCGCCGAGCATGAGGTTCTCCGCGACGGTCATGTCGAGCACCGAACCCGACGTGTGGCGATCCTCGGGGATGACGCCGATGCCTGCGCTCGCCATGGCGCCGGGGCGCCCGCAGTCGACGCGCCGGCCGAGAACTTCGACGGAACCCGACAGCGAGATGCACGAGGCTCGACATCAGATCGCCGAGCGCCTTCTGCCCGTTCCCTTCCACGCCCGCGAGCCCGACGATCTCGCCGCGGCACACGTCGAGGCTGAGGCCGTCGAGGAGCAGGCGCCCGTCCGCGCCGCGCACCGTCGCGCCCCGGATCGAGAGCACCGCATCCGCCCGCGGAGTCGACGCGCTGGTCGTCTCGGCCGCGGGGGCCGAAGCAGCCGCGCCGCCGGCGCCCGGTTCGACGTCGTCGAGGTCGAGATGGCCGATCGCGGCGCCGATCGTGCGCAGCGAGACGACGCGTCCGATCATCTCGCGCGCGAGCTCCGCAGAGTCGGTCTGCTTCGTCTCGAGCCGAGCGACCACCGCGCCGCTGCGCATGATCGTGACGCGGTCGGTGGCATAGAGGACCTCGTCGAGCTTGTGGCTGATGAGGATGACCGCGCGGTTCTCCTCCTGGACCACCCTCCGGAGCACGCCGAACAGCTCGAAGGATTCGGCGACCGTGAGCACCGACGTCGGCTCGTCGAGGATGAAGACGTCGGGGTTGCGGAGCAGGCACTTGATGATCTCGACGCGCTGGCGTTGCCCGGTGGTGAGCTGGTCGACGCGTGCCTTCGGGTCGACGGCGAGGCCGTAGCGCTCGGCCGTCTCGGCGACGCGGTGCATCGCGCGCTTCTCGTCGATGGGACCGCTCTCGCCGAGCGTGATGTTCTCCCAGACGGTGAGCGGCCCGATGAGGCTGAAGTGCTGGTGCACCATCGCCAGCCCGAGGCGGGCCGCCTCGATGGGGTCGTGGATGACCACCGGGCGGCCGTCGATGAGGATCTGGCCGCTGTCGGGCGTCACCAGCCCGAGCAGGACGTTCATCAGCGTCGTCTTGCCGGCGCCGTTCTGCCCGAGCACGCCGTGGATCTCACCGCGCCCCGCGACGAGGTCGACGGCGTCGCACGCGGTCACCGCGCCGAACCGCTTCGTGATCGCTCGCACTTCGATCGCCGCGGAGGGGGAAGTGCCCGGCACTTCCCCCTCCGTCGACGTGACCGTCGTCATGGGCGACGAATCCTCACTGACCCGGCACGTAGCCGTTGTAGTCGTTGAGGCCGGTGAGGGTCCCGGTGTTGATCGTGCCGTCGCCGATGTCGCTGATGACCTGCGACAGAACCGTCGCCTGGTCACCGGTCGGCTTGCAGATCTTCACCGTCGGCACCGGGTCGGCACCCATGTGGAACGTGAGTGCGTTCCCGACCTCGAGCTTGCCGTCCTTGAACGGCCCGAGGGCGCCGGCGAAGTAGTCGCCGGGGCTGAAGATCACCGAGATCGCGAACGGCGGGTCGGTCACCGCGCAGTTGTCGGTTCCGGGCGTGAGGACCGGGATGTTGTCCTTCGCCGCGGCGCCGGCGACCGCGAAGGTCGCGCCACCGAGGTACGGGTAGACGATGCCGATGCCCTGCGCCTTCATGGCGTTGTACGCCTCGACCGCCTTGCCGGAGTCGTTGAAGTCACCGGTGTAGGTGGCGACGCCGGTCGCGGACGGCACCTGGGACTTGATGCCCACGAGCCACGCCTTGTAGAAGTCGCTCGTGAAGCTGGCCTGCGGACCGGTGATGAACCCGGCCTTGGTCTTGTTCGCCGCCTTCATCAGCAGGCCGGCGGCCACGCCCGAGGCGTAGGCCGACTGGCTCTCGATGTCGTTCGTCTGCACGAAGTAGTTCGTCTGCTCGACGCCCTGACCACCGGCGACGTACCAGACCGTGCCCTTGCAGACATCTTCCTGCGCGACCGGGATCGCGTCCTTCAACTCACTCGCCGCGATCGCGACCATGTCGGGGTTCTGCCGGCACGCGTTGCGAGCCGCTTCCGCAGCCTGCGAGTCCGGGACCTTGTCGACGGTCTTGACGGTCCACCCGTTGTCCTGGGCGAACTTGTCGGCCTCGTCGACGAAGCTCTCGTAGTAGCCGTGGTCGTGGGTGTCGCCGGGACTCACGACCGCGATGACGACCTTGCCGTCACCGTTGACATCGGGTTCCCCGGTCGGCAGGTAGCCGCCGTCGGCCTGCTTGCACCAACTCCACGGTCCGTCCGGACACGTCTTCGCCGTCGTCGTGGTCTCGCCCGCGGTCGTGGCGCTCCCGGCAGTCGTCGTCGTCGCCTTCTTGCTGCTGCTGCAAGCCGCCAACGCCGTTGCCGCGACCACGAACGCGACCGTCACCGATCGCAGTGTTCGCCTTGTCATTGCATTGCCCCCTCGGAGGTTCGTTGCGGACCTCGGCCCGCTGGGTCCTGAATCACGATTCCTTGTGTGCCTCAGGGCTTGCGCCCCACTGGATGATCTGTACGTAGTTGCCGTCGGGGTCGGCCACGGTGCCGATGAGCCCGAACGGCATCTGCTCCACTTCTCGGACCCAGGTGACCCCTTGGCCCGCGAGATGGGCTTCGAGCCCCCTGCAGTCGTCGACGTCGAGGTTGATCACGATGCGCGCCGGCTCCTTCGCCGGGCCGCTCACCTCGCTGTGCTCCTCGATGAAGAGCTGCACGGGACCCAACGCGAACGCGCCCATGTCGTTCTCCGCGACCCCGAAGGCGCTGCGGTACCAGTCCTTCATGGCCGCGACGTTCGAGGAGCCGACCAACAAACTCCCGATCGTGCTCGTTGCCATTTGCTCTCCCTTCGCGTGGTCGGACGTCTGCGCTTCTGTGCGCTTCGAGTCGGTGTCGTCGTCAGGGCCCTCGCTTTCTGGCCCCCACGCCCGCGCTCACGAGACCGGACCGCCTGCTGCACGCGGCCAATGGCGTCGATAACGACTCACGAGCCAGCGGTTGAACTGACGAAGTGTCTCTTCTTGCCATGAGTATCGCCCACGAGGTGCGAAACGCGACCGCAACCCGCGTTGCACCATTTCGTCCGCGTGAACATCTTGGACGTTGAAGTTGTTGACGCCCGCGTTCGCCGCCTCGAAGAGATACGGGAACATCGGGTCCTTGGTCGCGGCCTCGTTGAAGCAGTAGCCGATGTCGATCGTGATCGCGCCCGGTCCTTCCGGGGAGATCACGAAGTACGCGACCTCGTCGGGAACGATCGCGAGCGCGAGTGTCGGCGGGATCAACACGAAGCCGCCGCGCCAACGTTCTTCCTCGGTGAGGCTCGGGAACACCGGCAGCAGGCACTTCTTGCTGGGGTTGAAGGAACCGTCGATCTGCGTGAAGTGCTGGATCCGCGCGATCGCGCCGTCGCCGTCGTCCCACTCGAGGAAGTCGTTCAGGTGCGACGGCGCGAACGTCTGGAGTGGTCCGTGCAGCCGGCTGGCGTGATACGGATCGTTGAAGTTCTCCATCATCACCTTCCAGTTCCACGGAAGGTCGGTGAGGGTCGGGCCGTCGATCGTCGTGGCGGTCGCGAGGTCGTAGTGATCGAGGATGGCATCGATCTTTGCGAGATGGGGAGCGAGGGGATCAGCGCCGCGATCGAAGTTGGTGAACACGAAGCCGTGCCAGATCTCGACCGGGAGCGACGGAAGCGCGAAGTCGGCCTTGTCGAAGTCGACCGCTCGTTCCATCGCGGGTGCGCCCACGAGCGCGCCGTCGAGGTCGTAGCTCCAGTGGTGATAGGCGCAGGTGAAGCGCGAGCAGTTCCCGGCGTCCTCGGCGACGACCATGCCGCGGTGGCGGCAGACCGCCGAGAGGACGCGGATCTCACCGGCTTTCGTCCGCACCATGATCAGCGGTTCACCCGCGATCGTGACCGTGCGATAGTCGCCCGGTTCGGGAACCTGCGCGGCGCGCCCGACGCAGAGCCAGTCGTGTCCGAAGACCGCGTCGAGCTCGAAGGCGTAGAACTCCTCCGACGTGTAGAGCGCGGGCGGAAGGATCGACGCTTCGTCGACTGGCGCGATCGAAGCGTCGAGCGACGCGAGCATCTCGGGGCTCAACACGGATCCGGCGGCGGTCACGCGTTCACCTCGTGCTGCAACAGGAACTTGCGGATCTTGCCGACCGACGTGCGCGGCAACTCCGCGACGAGCTCGATCCGGCGCGGCCGCTTCGCGGGTGCAAGCCGTTGGGCGCAGAACGCGGTGAGCTCGTCGACGTCGAGCGCGGGGCGGCCGGGCTGTTGCACGACGAACGCCACGGGCACTTCGTCGCGGATCGGATCGGCCTCGCCGACGACCGCGGCTTCCAGCACCGACGCGTGTTCGCTGAGCACCGCTTCGATCTCGACGACCGACACGTTCTCGCCCGCGACCTTGAGCACGTCGCTGCCGCGCCCGGAGAAGAAGAAGCGGCCGTCGGCGTCGCAGGTGGCGAGGTCGCCGCTGCGGAACCACCCGTCGCGGAATGCCGCGGCGGTGGTCTTCGGGTCGTCGAGATAGCCGGCGAAGAGCGTGAGGCCCGGCGTGCCACCGATCACGACCTCGCCGACCTCGCCGATCGCGACCTCACCACCGTCTTCGGGGCGGCGGAGCTCGACCGCGCAGCCGAGCGTCGGCAGGCCCATCGCCGCGGGGAGCGGGTCGAGCGCCCGGTTCGTGAGCACGGCGGGAATCGTCTCGGTCATCCCGTAGAGCTGGCGGGGCCGGCAGCCGAAGAGATCGGAGAGCGTGGCGTACTGCTCGTCGGTGATGTTCTGGGCGTACCAGACGTGACGCAGCGCGAGCCCGGAGACCGGGGTCGCGCCGCGAGCCAGGATCATCCGCATGGGCGCCGCGAAGAGGCTCGCGTGGGTCGCGCAGTGGCGGGCGGCCTGCGCGAGGAACCGCGACGCCGAGAACGCGTGCATCGAGCGCGACGCTCGCCCCCGCGGAGATCGCGGAGGCGAACGAGTAGTACTGCGCGTTCGCGTGGAACATCGGCAGCACGACGAGCTGGCGGTCGGCGCGGGTGAGCGCGGCGGCCGCCCCCATCACATCGCCCGAGAACGCGTAGTTCGCCTGCGTGACCTCGACTCCCTTCGGGGCCGAGGTCGTTCCCGACGTGAACATCACCGCAGCACGGTCGCGCGGCTGCGGCGGCGCGAGCTCGTCGAGCGCGACCGGATCGCCGGCGAGCGCGCCGACCTCGGCGTCGGCCTCGTCGATCGCGACGAGCTCGGGCCCGCCGGCCGCGCCCGCGCGGTACACGTCGCCGCGATCGATGGCGTAGAGGCCTACGGCCGGGCCGGTCCGCGCCACGTGCCCGGCGATCTCCGGTGCGGTCGCCTTCGGGTCGGACGGCACGATCCAGCCGCCGAGCTGCGTCGTCGCGAGCCACACCGCGACGAACGCGGGCGAGTTCATCAACGCGAGGTGCACCGACGTGCCCGGTCCGACCCCGCGCGAGCGGAGGCCTCCCGCAACCCGCGCGACCAGCGCGTCGAACTCGGCGTACGTCCACGACGTGACGTGCTCGTCGGCGTCCTCCCACACGAGGAAGGGTGCGCCCCCGGCGGCCGCGACCGCCTCTCGCCACCGCTGCGCGAACGTCGCCGGCGTGCTCATGTCCCGCCGTTCTCGGTCTCGCCGTAGCCGCCGCCACCCGGGAGCTCGAGGCGGACGAGGTCGCCCGAATGCAGGTCGATGCGCTTCTGCGTGCGCACCGGCTCACCGTTCACGACGAACGAGCCCACCGCGCCCGACCCGCCGCCGAAGAGACCCGCCGGCGCGTTCGCGAGCCGGCTCGTCACGGCGTTCAGGGTCCAGTCGCGGCCGTTGTCGACGGTGAACTCGATCACCTGTCCCATACCGCCCGGCTCTGCGCCCCCGCCCGCAGAGTCGAGGCGCAGCTCCTTGCGCACGAAACGCAGCGGCGCGGTCGACTCCACCACCTCGACGGGCACCGACGCGACGCCGGTCGGGTACGAGGTCGCCGACAGGCCCGGCTTGTGTGCGCGTGCTCCGACGCCGCCGGCGTAGTTGAACATGGCGGTGATGAACGGGCGCCCGTCTTCGTGGAGCCCGCTCACCTGGCACGTCCACACCGCCCCTGCGCCCTCGGCCATGACCTTCTCGGGCACGAACTGGGAGAGCGCGCGCAGCAACGGCATCGGCAGGAACATCCCGACGACGTGGCGCGCGGTGCACGGCGACGGCGACTGCGCGTTCACGATGCTGCCGAGCGGCGCCTTCACCTCGATCGGGAGCAGGCTGCCGTAGTTGTTCGGGATCTCGGGGTTCAGCACGCTGCGAATCGCGAACGTCGTGTACGCGTGCGTGTAGTTCTTCACGACGTTGATGCCCGCGGGGCTCGCGCCTGACGAACCCTCGTAGTCGACGAGGATCGTGCCCGCTTCGGGATCGACGGTGACGGCGCACTTCACGACGATCTCCGAGCCATCGGCGAGGTCGAGGGTCGACTCCGCCGTGTACGTCCCGGCCGGGAGCTCACGGATCGCGCTGCGGGTCGCTTCCTCCGACCGCCGCAGGATCTCGTCGGAGAGCGCTTCGATGTCGTCGAAGCCGTGCGTGTCGCAGAGCAGGTTGAGGCGGCTGGCGCCGACCTCCGCCGACGCCATCTGCGCGTGCAGGTCGCCGGCCATGTGCTCGGGCTGGCGCACGTTGCAGAGGATGAACTTCCACACCTCGGGGTTGCGCTCGCCGCGCACCATCAGCTTGGTGATCGGGATCCAGAGCCCTTCCTCGAACACGTCGCGCGCGCCGGCGCCGATGCCGTACCCGCCGACGTCGGTGTGGTGGATCGTCGACCCGAAGAACCCGATGATGCGCTCGCCTCGCCACACCGGGACGAGCACGGTGACGTCGAGGAGCTGGCCGGCCGTCTTGTACGGGTCGTTGGTCACGAGCACGTCGCCCGGCTCGAGCGACTCGAGCGGGTACTCCTCGAGCATCCATGCGGCCGCGACCGCGAGCGAGTTGATGTGGCCGGGAGTGCCGGTGACCGCCTGCGCGACCATGCGGCCGCGGCGGTCGAAGAGCGCGTTCGCGAGGTCGCCCGCCTCGCGAACGATCGGGCTGAACGCCGAGCGTTGCAGCGCCTTCGCCTGCTCGTTCACGGTGTTGATGAGGCTGGCCCAGACCACCTCGAGCTCGATGGCGTCGATCATCGGCCGTCCTCCGAGTCGTTTCGCGATCCGCCCGTGCGGGTCGCGATGAGTGAGCCGTCGCCGTTGACCTCGGCCTGCCAACCCGGTCGCAGCACGCACGTCGTCTCGCGTTCCTCGACGATCGCGGGGCCCTCGAGCCGATCGCCGACGGCGAGCTCGCCGCGCCGGTAGATCGGGGTGTCGAGAGGCTCGGCCCGGCGGGCGAACCGCACCGGGCGCGAACCCTTCGGTACCGCGCCCGCGTGAGCAGTGACGTTGGGGGCGAGGCTGAGCGCCGGCGCCGGAGCGAACGTCGAGACGCGCCAGGTGACGATCTCGACCGGGACGTCGGGGATCGTCATGCCGTAGACGCGCTCGTACTCCGACGCGAACGACTTCTCCACGTCGGCGACGGTGACCGGGAACGTCTCGCCCTCACCGAGCCACACGGTGATCTCGTTGCCCTGACCCTGGTAGCGCGCGTCGATGCCGTAACGGAACCGCACCGCGCCGGCCGCGACGCCGGCCGCCGAGAGCACCTTGCGACCTTCGTCGCGCATCTCGTCGAGCAGCCGCTCGCGCTCGTCGTCGGTGACCAGATCGATGCGCCGCACGTAGCTGCGCGCATGATCCATGCGCACCGGCGTCACCAGCGTTCCGAACGCGGAGAGCACGCTCGCGTTCGCGGGAAACACGACGCGCGGCGATTGCAGCAGCTCGGCCACGCCGCACGCGTGGACCGGCCCGGCGCCGCCGAACGCGATCACCGACACGCCGCGCAGGTCGACGCCGCGCTCGACCGCGTGCATGCGTGCGGCTGATGCCATGTTCTGGTTCACGACTTCCTGCACACCCGCGGCCGCGTCGTCGAGCGAGACGGAGAGCGGCCCGGCGACGGCCTCGAGCGCGGCGCGCGCGGCGCCGAGGTCGAGGGTCATGTCGCCGCCGAGGAAGAACCCGGGATCGAGGTTCCCGAGCAGGAGGTCGGCGTCGGTGACGGTGCCACTCGTGCCGCCGCGGCCGTACGCGGCCGGGCCCGGCTCGGCGCCCGCGGAGTCGGGACCGACCTTGAGCAGGCCGAGCTGGTCGACGCGGGCGATGCTGCCGCCGCCGGCGCCGATCTCCACGAGGTCGATCGACGGGACGGTGACGGGAAAACCGGAACCCTTCTTGAAGCGGTAGACGCGCGCGACCTCGAAGTCGGTGGTGAGGTCGGGCTCGTAGTTCTCGATGAGGCACGACTTCGCGGTCGTGCCGCCCATGTCGAAGCAGAGCAGCCGTGCCTCGCCGAGGCGTTCGGCGTGCCACGCGCCGGCGAGCGCACCGGCCGCCGGTCCCGACTCCACCATGCGGATCGGGGTGCGCGCCGCGTCGGCCGCGGCAACGACGCCGCCGTTCGACAGCATGATGAGCAGCGCCCCGCCGAATCCCTGATCGGCGAGCCAGCGCTGGAACTCGTCGAGGTACGGACCGATCACCGGCATCGTCGCGGCGTTGCACGCGGTGGTGACCATGCGCGGGTACTCGCGGATCTGCGGCGCGACGTCGCTCGACGCACAGGTGGGGAGGCCGAGCGCATCCGCGAGGCGCGCGGCGACCTTCCGCTCGTTCGCCGGGTTCGCGTAGGAGTGGAGGAAGCAGACCGCGACGGCTTCGACGTCGGCGGCCCGCAGCTCGTCGGCGAGCGCGTCGATCTCGGCGTCGGTGGGTTCGCGCAGGCACTCACCGGTGGCGGTGGTGCGCTCGGCGATCTCGAAGGTGAGCTCCCGCGCGATCGGCGGCGGCGGGAACTCGATCTGGAGGTCGTACATGTCGTAGCGGTGCTCGTTGCGGATCACGAGCGTGTCGCCGAAACCGGCGGTGGTGACCATCGCGGCACGCGCCGTCTTCCCTTCGATCAGCGCGTTCGTCACGAGCGTCGTCGCGTGCACGATCGGCGCCGTGATCTCCGACGGCTCGACGCCGGATTTCGCGAGCACCGCGGTGACGCCGGCGCGGACGCCGTCGAGCGGGTTCGCCGGGGTCGTGAGCGTCTTGTCGACGGTGACGCGTCCCGACGCGCCGTCGAGCAGCACGACGTCGGTGAACGTCCCACCGATGTCGACCGCGAGGCGCCAATCAGCCATTGCGGTACTCCTCGCGGGGCGGGGCGAAGATGTCGAGGATCCAGGTCTCGCCGGTCTCCGGATCGCCGATGAAGTGGCTGTCGCCGTGCGGGTAGTTGCGCGGCGCCCAGTACACGTCGCCGGGCTTCAGCAGCGTGCGCTCCTCGGAACCGAGCCGGAAGTCGAGCTCCCCCCGCAGGATGATCCCGAACTGCTCGTTCTCGGGGTGGCCGTCGTAGGGCGTCGGGCCGGCGCCGTTTGCGATGCGGTGGAAGCACAGCGAGAGGTCGTTGCCGTTGAAGATGCGGCGCCGGAAGCCCGGCTTCACCTCGCGGAACGCGTCGTCGCTCAACCGCCAGATATAACGCTCGCTCACGATTCCTTCGCTTTCCTGCCGCGTTGGTTCACACCATTCGGGCGATCAGTTGGCTCTCGACCTGGCCGAGATGACCCTCGACCGCGCTGATCGCGCGGCTCTGGTCTCCTGCCGAGATCGCGTCGGCGATCTCGTTGTGCATCGCGGCCGAGTCGTGGATGACCTGCTTCACGACCCGGCGGTTCGAGCTCGACTCGAGAAGCGAATCGAGCTCGACGGAGCTGAACTGCGCGTCGAGCACCTTGCCGTACAGCTCGGCGAGCGTGTCGTTGCGGCAGCTGCGCGCGACCGCCCAATGGAAGGCGCGGTCTGCGAGGCGGAACTCCCGTAGCGTCATGCCGGCGTTGAACGAGCGCGCGATCGCGACGATCTCGACGCGGTCGGCAACACTCGCCCGGCAGGTCGCGAGCCTGGGCGATCGGGAACTCCACGAGGCGGCGTACCTCGAACAGTTCCTCGACGCGGCGCTTGCGGTCGTCGCGCTGGTCGAGCGTCGAGCCCGGGAAGCGCCTCCGCGATGCAGGAGCGGTTTCCCCGCTTCTCGATGACGCCGAGGGACACGAGGCCCTGGATCGCCTCGCGCACCGAGGTGCGGGCGACGCCGAACTCCTCGCAGAGGGCCCGCTCCGAGGGCAACTGGCTCCCGGGGAGGAGGGCGCCCGCGCGGATGCTCTGCAGCAACGCGCCCCGGATGCCCTCGGAGACGGTCTGGCGCTCGATCGGGTCGAAGCGCGGGCGGACGTCGGTCACGGCCGTCCGGGCTCGCCGACGTCGGCAAAGCGGCGCTGCTCGGCAGCGAGATCGAGCGGGCGGATGATCGCCTCGTGCTCCTCGGCTCCCCACCGGTCGGGCGGCACGAGCCACATGACCTCGAACTCGAGGCCGTCGGGGTCCTTCGCGTAGACGCTCTTGTTGGCGCCATGGTCGCTGGCCCCGACGAAGGCGCCCTCGGCCACGAGCCGGTCGCGGAGTTGCTCGAGCTCCTCGAGTGTGGGAACTTCCCAGGCCAAATGGTACAAACCCACTGTTTCCCGCCCCGCGGTGGACGGTCCGACCGGCCCGACGGTGAAGAACGCGATGTCGTGGTGGTTCGCGGAGGCGGGCGCCCGCATGAAGACGAACGCACCGCGCGGATCGTCGATCACTCGGTGGAACCCGAGCAGGCGCTCGTAGAACTCGGCGGTGCGACGCGTGTCGCGGACGTAGAGGACCGCGTGGTTCATCCCGGTGATCGGCATGGCGTTTTCCCGTCGCGTCGGGTTCGGTGATCCGAACCGGCCGACCGTCTGTTGGACGGATGGTCAGACCATATTATGAGCCTCTTCCAGTCGCAAGGCCCGCGGAAGCGGCGCCGTTACGAGACGAAGGGAGGGGCGGATGGGTGCACTCGATGGAGTCGGCGACTTCCTGACCGACAATCACCGGGCGGTCCTGCTGACGTACCGGCGCGACGGCAGCCCGCACCTGTCGCCGATCGTCGCCGCGGTCGACGACGACGACCGCGTCATGTTCAGCACGGTGCGTTCGCGGACGAAGGTGCGCAATCTGCGCGCCGACAATCGGGCGTCGATCTGCGTGATGTCGGACCACTTCTACGGCGACTGGCTGCAGATCGACGGGACGGCCGAGATCGTGCCCTTGCCCGCCGCGCTCGACGGCCTCGTCGAGTCGTACCGCCGGATCGCCGGCGAGCACCCCGACTGGGACGCGTACCGCGAGGCGATGACGCGTGAGGACCGGGTGCTCGTGCGGATCGCGCCCGTGCGCATCGGACCGGGCGGCCGATCGACGCGAACGGGGTAGGAGGCTCAACGGCCGAGCTCGCGCGACGCGCAGATCTCGCGGGCGGCGTCGACGTCGACGACGAGCTGCCGCTTCAGAGATTCGATGCCGTCGAATCGGACCTCGCCGCGCAGCCGCTCGACGATCCGCACGTGCGCCGACTCGCCGTACAGGTCGTCGTCGAAGTCGATCAGGTGCGCCTCGAGCAGGAGCTGGCCGGTCGCCTCGTAGAAGGTGGGCCGGCGCCCGATGTTGATGGCGGCCGCGTGGATGCTCGCATCGGGCCGGATGTACCACCCCGCGTAGACGCCGTCGCCGGGCAGAAGGATGTCGCCGGGAACGGCGACGTTCGCGGTGGGGAAGCCGATCGTGCGGCCTCGGTGGTCGCCGTGCTCCACGACACCGCGGACCTCCGGCAACCGGCCGAGGAGGCGCGTCGCGAGGGCGACGTCGCCGCTTGCGACGGCCGCCCGGGCGCGAGTGGACGACACCGGTCCGTCGAGGTCGGCGAGGCCGACGAGCTTCTGGCCCGCGACCTTGAAGCCGCACTCGACGCCGATCTGGTCGAGGAGCGCGACGTCGCCGCGGCGGCGGTGGCCGAAGTGGAAGTCCTCGCCCACGACCACGGCCCGGGCATGGAGGGCGTTGACGACGATCTCGCGGATGAAGTCCTCGGAGTCCTCGAGCGACCGCTCGCCGTCGAAGTGCACGATGAGCACCGCGTCGACGCCCGTCGCGGCGAGGAGCTCGAGCTTCTGCGCGTCGTCGACGAGGAGCGGCGGCGCCGACTCGGGGCGCACGACCGTGGCGGGGTGCCGGTCGAGGGTCACGACGACGCTCGGACAGTCGAGCTCGGCCGCGATCCGCCGGGTCTCGGCGATCAGCGCCGCGTGGCCGATGTGGACCCCGTCGAAGGCCCCGATGGTGACCGCGCTGCCCCGATCGAAGTCGGGGAGGGGGCCGGAGTCATGCAGCACCTGCACGCGACGAGGGTACCCACGACCCCGTTCGGCGCCACAAATCCGTCGCGAGGCTCTGCGCGAGTTCCCAGGTGCCGTGCAGGGCACGCTCAGCCCCGCGTCTCACGCTCTCCTCATGAGCACGAGCGACACGATCGATCTCCGGTCCACCGAGCGAAGTGACCCGGGCGAGCACACCGCCACGGCCGGGCCGCCGGCACCCGTGGGCACGGTGGCCGTCGAGATCGTCGTCCCCGTCTACAACGAGGCCGCCGGTCTCGCGCCCTCGATCCGTCGACTCCACGGATACCTGACCCAGCGCTTCCCGCTGTCGTGGCTCGTCACCATCGCCGACAACGCGAGCACCGACGACACCTGGGCGATCGCGTCCGATCTGGCCGCCGAGCTCGACGGCGTGCGCGCCGTTCGCATCGATCGCAAGGGCCGCGGCCGGGCGCTGCGCGCGGTGTGGTCGGTGAGCGTGGCGCGCGTCGTCGCGTACATGGACGTCGACCTCTCGACGGATCTCGACGCACTGCTTCCGCTCGTGGCGCCGCTGCTCTCCGGACACAGCGACCTCGCGATCGGTACTCGGCTCGCGCCCGGAGCGCGCGTCGTGCGCGGCCCGAAGCGGGAGCTGATCTCTCGTACTTACAACCTCTTGCTGCGAACGACGTTGCGGAGCGGCTTCTCCGACGCGCAGTGCGGCTTCAAGGCGGTGCGTGCCGACGTCGCCCGCGCGCTGCTCCCGATGGTCGAGGACGACGAATGGTTCTTCGACACCGAGCTGCTCCTGCTCGCGGAGCGCAACGGGTTGCGCATCCACGAGGTGCCGGTCGACTGGATCGACGACGCCGACTCGCGCGTCGACGTCGTGAGCACGGCCGCGGCCGACGTGCGCGGGATCTGGCGCATGTTGCGCCGGTTCGCGACCGGTACCGCGGCCATCGACCCGCCGGGGGCCGTCGGCGACGATGCCCGCGTTGCCGACGGTCTCGGCGGCCAGCTCGCGCGGTTCGCGTCGATCGGGCTCGTGAGCACGCTCGTGTTCGGCGTGCTGTTCGTGCTGCTCGCGTCCTCTCTCGGCTGGTTCGGCGCCGACGTCGTCGCGCTGCTCGCCTGCTCGATCGCGAACACCGCGGCGAACCGGCGCCTCACGTTCGCGTTGCGAGGGCGCGCCGGGCGCACCCGCCATTACTCGGCCGCCCTCGCGCTCGCGGGGCTCCCGCTGGCGTTGACGCTGGTGACCCTGCTGATCCTCGCCGCCGCCGGAGTCTCCTCGATCGGGCTCGCGCTGCTCGCGCTCACCGTCACGAACACCGCTGCCGCGGGGGTGCGCTTCGCACTGCTGCGGCGCTGGGTGTTCGCCGAGCCCGCCGGTCGCGGCGCCTGATGCGCACGCTGCGGCGGTTGCTGCGGTACGGCGCGGTGTCGGCCGTGTCGACGACGCTCAGCCTGACCGTGCTCGGAACGCTCGTCGCGACGCGCGCGCTGACGCCGGGCTGGGCGAACGTCGTTGCGACGAGCGCGGGCATCGTCCCGTCGTTCGAGTTGAACCGGCGCTGGGTGTGGCGGCGTTCCGGTCGCAGCTCGCTGATGGCCGAGATCGGGCCGTTCTGCGCGCTCACGTTCGCGGGCCTCGTGCTCTCGACTCTCTCCGTCAGCCTGGTCGCGACGTGGGCGACGGGGGCGGCCCTCGCGCCGGCGCTGCGCACGATCGCGATCGAGCTCGCGAACGTCGCCGCGTTCGGCACCGTCTGGATCGCGCAGTTCGTGATCCTCGACCGGATCGTCTTCGCGCGCCCGCGCGGATCCGAACCGGCCTTCCCGCCGCCGCCGTCCCTCGGATCGCACGACCGGCGCGTTCTCGCCCCGCCCTCGGATCGCCCGAGCAGCGAGTTCGCAGCGTTCGCAGACATCGACCTCGGAAACCTCCCAGGTTTCCCGTTCAGGGTGGAGCCATGACCACGACCACGATCCGCACATCCGGTACCCGACCTCGACGACGCGCGCTTCGCCGAGATCGACGCCTCCGTTCCCGACCGCCGCCGGGTGCCCCGCGTCGTGCGGGGCCGGCCCGAAGACCCCGCGTGGGTTCGCCCCGCGCTCCTGCTGCTCCTCGCGTCGACCGCCGCGCTGTACCTCTGGGACCTCGGCGCGTCGGGCTGGGCGAACGCCTTCTACTCGGGTGCGGTGCAGGCCGGTACGAAGAGCTGGAAGGCGTTCTTCTTCGGATCGTCGGACGCCGCCAACTTCATCACCGTCGACAAGCCGCCGGCCGCGCTGTGGGTGATGGAGATCTCGGCCCGCATCTTCGGCGTCAACGCGTGGAGCATCCTCGTGCCGCAGGCGCTCGAAGGCGTCGCAGCCGTCGGCATCCTCTACGCCGCGGTGCGGCGCGGGTTCGGCCCGGCCGCGGGGCTCATCGCGGGTGCGGTGCTCGCGACGACGCCGGTCGCGGTGTTGATGTTCCGCTTCAACAATCCCGACGCGCTGCTCGTGCTCCTGCTGACCGCCGCGGCGTACGCGATGGTGCGCTCGCTCGAAGATGGCCGCACGCGCTGGCTGGTGCTCGCGTGCGCGCTCGTCGGTACCGGGTTCATCACGAAGATGATGCAGGCGTTCGTGGTGATGCCCGTCTTCGCGTTCGTCTATCTCTTGTTCGGCCCGCCGCGCCTGTGGCAGCGCGTTCGCCAGCTCGCGGTCGCGGCCGTCGCGTTGGTCGTCGCGTCGGGATGGTGGGTGGCGATCGTCGCGTTGTGGCCGGCGTCGAGCCGCCCGTACATCGGCGGGTCGCAGAACAACAGCATCCTCGACCTGATCTTCGGCTACAACGGCTTCGGGCGCATCACCGGCAACGAGACGGGAAGCGTCGGCGGCGGCGCCCAGGCCGGCTCACGCTGGGGGCCCACCGGTTGGAGCCGGCTGTGGCAGTCCGACTGGGCCGGTCAGGTCGTGTGGCTCGTCCCCGCGGCGCTCGTCCTGCTCGCCGGCGTGCTCGTGATCACTGCTCGCGCTCGCCGTACCGATCGCACGCGCGCCGCGTTCGTGCTGTGGGGCGGGTGGTTGGTGCTCACGGCCGCGGTGTTCAGCTTCGCCGAAGGCATCATCCACCCCTATTACTCCGTCGCGCTCGCTCCCGCGATCGGCGCGCTCGTCGGCATGGGCAGCGTGTTCCTCTGGCGGCACCGCGAGCAGTGGTTCGCCCGCGGTGTGCTCGCGGTCGCGGTGCTCACCGCGAGCTACACGTCGTACCGGTTGCTCCTGCGCAGCCCGCAGTGGCTCCCGTCGCTTCGCGTGCTCGTGCTCCTCGCCGGTATCGCAGCCGCGATCGGCATCGCGATCACGCCGCGGGTCCTGCACGGATTGCGCAGTGTCGCGGTGGTCGTCGCGGTCGCGGGGCTCTTCGCGGCGCTCGCCGGCCCGGTCGCCTACGCGCTCGACACCGCGACGACTCCGCACTCGGGTGCGATCCCCTCGGCCGGCCCGGCAGTGGTCGGCGCGCGCGCCGGTGGCCCTGGTGGCCCGGGTGCGCTGGGGCCGCGCGGGTTCGCCGGCGGGGCGCCCACCGGCGCCCAGGGCAACCTCCCCGGCGGGGGTGGCGCCGGCGGCGCGTTCCCCGGAGGCGGAGGGTTCGCGGCGCCTCCCGGCGCGCTCGGCAACAACGGACCCGGCACTGGCAAGGGCACGGTCAACGGGAACGGCGCTCCGGGCGCGACCGCCGGGCGCGGTGGCGCGGGCGGTGGCTTCCTCGACGCCACGACTCCGGGCGCGGAGCTCGTCGCCGCGCTGCAGACCGACGCCGGCGACTACACCTGGGTCGCGGCGACGGTGAACTCGAACTCGGCCGCCGGTTACCAGCTCGCGACCGGCGATCCCGTGATGTCGATCGGCGGCTTCAACGGCACCGACCCGACGCCGACGCTCGCCCAGTTCGAGCAGTACGTGGGCGAGGGCCGGATCCACTACTACATCGCCGGCGGCACCGGTATCGGCGCCGGACCCGGCGGCGTCACGACGTCGAGCAGCTCGAGCGAGATCGCGTCGTGGGTCGCGGGCCACTTCACGGCCCGGACGATCAGCGGCGTGACCGTCTACGACCTCACCGCGGCGACGAACTGACGGCCCGTCCCGGGCCCGCCTACGGGCTCGGGACGCCGCCGGCGGTGACCGGCGAGACCTCGAGCACCGAGACGTGGCGCGGGTCGTCGCACGGTCCGATCCGGCTCGCGTCGGCGGCCGCGGCCGGGCTTGCCAGCGCGCGCGCCGGCGTGTCCCAGGAGCCGAACGTCACGAGGACTCCGAGGCGGCCCGCGGGCGGCCCGCAGTAGTTGGTCCACACGAGCGCGACGGTGGCCTTCGTCGGGGGATCGGCGGCGAGCGTGACGGTCCCGGCGGATCCTTGGCTCGTGGTCGTGGTCGCGACGGGATGATCCTCGACGCGCAGGGTGGCGCTGACCGCGTTCGTCAACTTCACCACCGGCTCGCCGCTCAGCGTGCAGCGGTTGGCACCGACGTTGGTGAACGTCACCGATCCCCGGGCGCTCGAGCCTTCGAGACGGAAGCCGCCGAACATCACGACGAGCTGGTCGGGGAAGCACGGATCACCGTCGTGGCGTGGCGATGGGGTGGTCGTCGACGCCGGCTGCGTGTTGGTGGGTGTGGTCGCGACGACGGTGCGCCCGCCGCCGGGACGTGTCGTCAGCACCGCGGCGGCCGCGCTCGCGGCGAGGACCACCGCGACTGTTCCCGAGACCGCGATCCGGAAGCGCAGTTGCCGGTGCCGCGCACCGCGCCGGATCGAGTCGGTGTCGACGCGCGCCGGCTCCCGCACCGCGCGTTGCAGCAACTCGCGGATGTCAGTCATCGCGCCCGTGCTCCTCGATCTCGACTCCGAGGCGCGCCCGTAACGAGTCGATCGCCTTCGATGTCAACGACTTCACCGTGCCCGGCGCGCAGTTCATCGCCAGCGCCACCTCGTCGACGGGCATGTCGGCGAAGTAGCGCAGCACGAGCGCGGCGCGCTCGACGCGGTGGCAACGTCGCGACGGCCACGCGCACGACGAGCCGATCGGTCGCGTCCGGTGTGCATGCCGTCTCCTCGGCGCGCCCGTGCGCGCGGGCGTACGCCCGCCGTTCCGCGGCCCGTCTCCGAAAGCGCGACGCCGTGAGGTTGAAGGCCACCCGGAACACCCATGCCTCCGGCGCGTCGTACGCGCGCACCTTCTTCCAGTGCTGCCAGGCGCGCGTGAGCGCCTCTTGCGCGACTTCCTGAGCGAGCTCGGCATCGTTGCAATGGAGGGTGAGCGCGCCCACGAGCCGCGGGTGTACGCGGGCGCAAAAGGTCTCGATCTCGGCTTGCCCACCCGCCATCCCACTCCCTCACACGCACGAGCACCCCGTGGGGTTCACCCGGTCCCGGATGACCCGATCATGACCGCCTCGCGTGGTGTCTGCCCGGTCCGCGTCGCCGCGCGCGGTTGAGCGCGAACGGCGCGACTGCTTCAGGTCGGCCCTTCCTCGCCGATGGGAGGACCGCCTGCCCCGGCGGGCGGGGGTTGCAGCCGGTCCGGACGGTCCGGCTGCTCAGGGTGAGGCTGCAGGAGGTTGCATCTTGTTCGGGCATCGATCAGCGCGCGGTACTCGCGCGCTCGTTCGCACCATGGGCGCGGCGCTGCTCGCCGTCGGTGCGGTGGTGAGCCTGGCGCCGGCGGCACATGCCGCCGACGCGGTCACCTACTCGTCGACGGTGACGCTGCCGGCCCCGCCGTCGTCGAACTTCTCGGGAGCGAGCGGCGGTGGCGACGGCTGGGCGGTCGCCTTCACGTCCGACCAGCTCTTCAACGTGTTCCACCACCAGACGAACCTGCGGATCAACTGCCACAACCAGAGCGACGCGTCGGCGTGTTGGGCGGCACCCAAGACCGTCACCGACGGCAGCGGGAACGACTTCGCGACGGGCATGCACCCGGCCATGGAGGTCGACCAGAGCTCCGGTCACCTCTACGTGCAGGCGACGCGCTCGAGTGACGACACCGGTGGTGTCGTGTGCATCGACACCACGCTGGCGGTCGACGCGACCGATCTGTTCTGCGGGTTCACGGCGCTCACCGGCGTCGGCGACTCGCCGATCAGCTCCTACAGCGCGCTGTCGAACCCGGTGCTGATCGGGACCAAGTGGTACATGTTCAACGACACGCCCGGACCCGTGACCGGCACCCGCGACACGGTGCTGTGCTTCGACCTCGCAACCGGAGCCGCGTGCGCCGGTCAGCCGTTCGCGGTTGGTCTCGGGTCGTCCGATCCGTCCGACACGGGCTTCGGCTATCCGATCGCCGCCACCGGCACCCGCGTCATGATCCAGTACGACAACAGCGACGGCTTCCAGCTCACGTGCTTCGACGCCACGACGAAGGCCACGTGCAGTGGCTCCTGGCCGCAGACGATCTCGACGGTCAACGGGGCGCCGTTCCCGCTGCTCAACAGCTCGGGAACCGCCACGGGCGTGTGCCTCCCGATCGGGAGCGACCCGTGCTTCGACTTCACCGGCGCGACCGTCGCGACGCCCACTGGGCTGGCCGCGGCGGTTCCGAGCAACTCGGTGCTCAACGGTCCCGCGGTCACGATCAACAGCCGCGTGTACGTTCCGAACGGCAGCGACTACGTGAGCTGCTACGACTACTCGAGCAGCGCGCAGTGCGACAACTTCCCGCTCGCGTTCGACAACCTGAGCCTGCTCTACACCGTGAATGCCGACCCGCAGCGGCCGAGCTGCCTGTGGGTCAACGCCGACAGCGGTTCGGAGCAGATCCAGAACTTCGACGCGTATACCGGCAGTGGTTGCGGTGACGCGCCGATCCGCGTGTTCGCGTCGAGCTTCGTGGCCGCGAACGACGTGTGCGTCCCGAGCTCGTGGACGACACTCAAGGTGACCTCACCGGATCCGAGCGAGTACACGAGCGGCGCGGTCGACTTCGAGACCGCGAACGGCGACGCGATTCCCGGCGTCTCGACGCACGCGCTCGACGGCAACGGTGCGACCGATCTCACCGACCTGCACCTCTCGACGCAGTACGCGCTGCCGCAGTTCGTCGTCACCTTCACCGGCGCGACCGGCAGCTTCGGGACGATCCACGTGAAGCTCACGTGGAGCGGCACGTACGACCCGTCGTGCGTGCAGGGCGGCACGAAGGTGCCGAACGCAGACCCCCCCGCAGCGCCGGGTGGTGTCCACGCGACGGGCGGCGACGGGTCCGCGACGGTCGGCTGGACCGCGCCGGGCGACGACGGCCACTCGCCGATCACCGGCTACGAGGTCACCGCGTACGACGCGAACGGTCACGTCGCCGGCACGTGCACGGCGTCGGCAGGCGCGCGGTCGTGCACCGTCACCGGCCTCGCGAACGGCGGCTACTACACCTTCCGGGTCGTCGCGACGAACGCGATCGGAACGTCGGGTCCGGCCGCGGGCAACGGCTTCGCGGGCACGTCGCAGACCGCACCCGGCTACTGGCTCGGCGCGAGTGACGGTGGCGTCTTCACCTTCGGTCACGTCGGCTTCTACGGCTCGATGCACGGTCGGCACCTGAACGCGGCCGCAGTGGGCCTCGCGTCGACGCCGAGCTCGCGCGGCTACTGGGTCGTCGCGGCCGATGGCGGCGTGTTCTCCTTCGGCGACGCCGGCTTCCACGGCTCGATGCTCAACCGCCACATCGCAGCCGAGATCGTCGGGATCGCGGCGACGCCGTCCGGCAATGGGTACTGGCTCGCCGCGAAGGACGCGGGCGTGTTCGCCTTCGGCGACGCGGCCTTCTACGGCTCTCGGGTCGGCCAGCCGATGCACGCGCCGGTCTCCGGTATCGCGTCGACCGCCGACGGTCACGGGTACTGGCTGCTCGGCGCCGACGGCGCGGTCTACGCATACGGCGACGCTGTGAGCCACGGCTCGATGATGTCGACGGCGCTCGACGGCCCGGCCGTCGGGATCGCTGCGACGCCGTCGGGTCACGGCTACTGGATCGCCGCGCGCGATGGAGGCGTGTTCGCCTTCGGCGACGCGAAGTTCTTCGGGAGCTCGGCGCGCTCGGCGCACCCGCCGACCGTGGGCATCGCGGCGACCTCCGAAGGTTCGGGCTACTGGCTGGTGCAGTCGGACGGCAGCGTCGCCGGCTTCGGCGCGGCACCGGCCTACGGCTCGATGGCGGGCAAGGCGATCGAGGCTCCGATGGTGAGCATCGCGGCCTGACCGCACGTCCGGCCCGTCACGCAGAAGGCCCCGCACCCGCGGGGCCTTCTCGCGTGAGTGAACCAGTGACGCGCGACGCAAACGCTGGTGGGGGAGAAAAGCCACCGACGAGCGACTCGACGATTCGTGCGCCCGCGACGGCTTCGCGATCGCGGAGGTGACCGGCCACGATCTGCATGCCGACCGGCAGGCCGCCCGCGGTGCGGCCGACCGGCGCGACGGCCGACGGGTGCCCGGTGATGCCGACGAGGCCGGGCCACGAGACGAGGTCGGTGTACGCGCGCGGCGTGCCGTTGACCTCGACGGTGCGGGTCATGAAGTCGCCCTGCTGGTCGTGGCGGATCGCCGGCGTGTTGATGACCGGGCACAGGAGGAGGTCGTGGTCCGCGAACCACTCGGCCCAGCGCGCGCGGAGCGAGGTGCGCAACTCCTCCAGCTGGAGCCAGGAGCGATGGCTCCCCGAGAGCGGGTCCTGCAACTCGGCGTCGAGCGACGGCGAGATCGCGGGAAGGATCATGGCGTTGAAGTTCTCGACCTGCTGAACGAAGTCGACGTTGGGATGTGACTCCTCGACGCGCGCGCCGGCGTTCGCCAGCCGGTCGGCCGTCGCGCCGAGGAGCGCGCGGTACTCGCGATCGATCGGCGCCGCGCGCTCGTCGAACCACACCCCGACGCGCAACCCGTCGGCATCGGTGAACCGTGATGGCGGCAGCTCGAGGTGCCAGGCGACCGCGGCGGTATCGAGCGGTCCGGCGAGCACGTCGAGCAGGAGGTCGAGATCGGCCGCGCTGCGGGCGATCGGACCGAACACGTTGATGTCGGCGTCGGTCGTCCCTCCACCGACGTGATCGAGGTACCCGCGCTGCGGGATCACGCCGAAGGTCGGCTTCAACCCGAAGACGCCGCAGCAGTGCGACGGGATGCGAACCGACCCGCCGATGTCGGTGCCGATCTCGAAGCTCGTGAAGGCGCACGCGACCGCCGTTGCCGCACCACCGGACGAGCCGCCGGGCGAGCGCTCGACGTCCCACGGGTTGTTCGTCGTTCCGAAGATGTCGTTGTAGGTCTGCAGGTCACCAGACCAGCGCGGGACGTTCGTCTTGCCGAACACGATCGCGCCCGCGCGCTTCGCGCGCGCGACGACGGTGGCATCGTGTGCAGGCACGTAGTTCTTCAGCTCGCGCGCGCCGCCGGTCGAGCGGATGCCCTCGGTCTCGATCGCATCCTTGATCGTCACGGGCAGGCCGTGCAGCGGGCCGACCTGCTCACCGTGAGCGAGTGCGGCATCGGCTGCGTCGGCCGCTTCGCGCGCGCGGTCGAGGTCGAGCGTCACCACGGCGTTGACGCTCCCGTTGCGACGGGCCACGCGCCCCGCGAAGAGCTCGAGCAGCTCCCGGCTCGTCACCTCCCTCGCGCGCACGGCCCGAGCGAGCTCGTGCGCGGGAGCAAAGGCCTTCGTGTCGTCCATCGGGGATCCTCGTCGAGTGGATGAGGCCGGCGCGGTCGTCGGCGACCGTAGCGGCCGGTCTGCAGGCGCGCGCCGCGGAGGGATCGCGGCACGCCCGGGCTCAGGTCGCGTGGTGCGGTGCCGGCGCAGCGGCGAGCTCGAAGGTGAAGCGCGCGCCGCGTTCGGTGTTGACGACGCTCAACGTCCCGTCCTGCGCGAGCGCGTGTTCCTTCGCGATCGCCAGCCCGAGCCCGCTACCCGCCGAGGAGCGCGATCGGTCCGCCTTGTGGAAGCGGTCGAAGATCTGCTCGCGCTGTTCCTCGGGTACACCCGGACCGGCGTCGTCGAAGTCGATCACGACGCGATCGCCCGATCGGCGCGCGCGAATGTCGGTCAGGCCACCGGCGTGCTGCCGTGCGTTCTCGACGATGTTGCGGGCGACGCGCTGGAAGCGGGCCGGATTGGCCAGCGCGTACAGGTCGGTGCCGACCTCGGTGGCGAACTGCTCGCCCGTGTCCGCGAGCGCACGGAGGAGCGCGGCGCGAACCGAGACCACCTCCATCGCCTGGGTGCGGTCGCCCGCGTCGAGTCGGGCGAGCTCGAGGAGATCGACGACGAGCT
>CAVXFZ010000004.1:0-87153 GCA_963761175.1 uncultured Actinomycetes bacterium
ACCCTGGTAACCGACGGAATTGTTTCCTTCGGGGAGACCTTGGAGAACACGCCCGCGAGCTTGCCCTTCTCGTCGACGACGAAGGCGGAGCGGATGATGCCCAGGTACTTCTTGCCGTAGAGCGACTTCTCGCCCCAGGCGCCCCACGCCTCCGCGACCGCGTGGTCGGTGTCGGCGAGGAGCGGGAAGCCGAGGGAGTACTTGTCGTCGAACTTCAACTGCTTCTCGGGCGGGTCGGGGCTGATGCCCACGACTGCGACGCCGAGGCGCTTGAGCTGCGGGTGCGCGTCGCGGATCGCGCACGACTGCGTCGTGCAACCGGGCGTGTCGGCCTTCGGGTAGAAGTACACGATCAGCTTGCGGCCCTTGAACTCCGACAGCTTCACGGTCTTGCCGTGCTGGTCCTTCAACGAGAAGCTCGGAGCCTTGTCGCCGACGGCCAGGGTCATGTCGTCCTCCCTCGGGCGTCGGCCGGATCCGACGCACCGGGCCGTAGCATGCCGAACGTGCAGCGCCGGATGGTCGTTCGCGTCGACGCGCCCGCGGACGAGGTGGAGGCGGTCGCCCGCGATCGCCTCGCAGTCACCGGAGCGCCCCGCGGACCGCTCCGCGCGCCCCTGAGCGTCGGCGCCGGAAACGCGGAGCTCGTGGTCACAGCGACTGCGGCGGACACCGAGCACACGGACGTGCTCGTCGAAGCGGTGAGCGACTTCTCCCTGCCGTTCTTCATGTGGGCGATCGGGCCGCTCGTGGCTACGGTGCTGCGCCGCAGCGCGCGCCACGGGGCCGCGACGATCGCCGCCGCGATCGCGGGAACGCCGCCGCCGTCGCCGCCGAAGAGCCTCGCCGCGCTGCCCACCGTGGGATTCGACGACGGCCAGGCCGCGCTGCTCTCGGCCGCCGCCGCCGCCAGCGCGGTCGCCGCGTTCTGCGGCGGGCTCTTCGGACAGAACTCCGACTTCATCGCCAACGCGTTCCACGCGTCGGACGCGCGCCTCGGCGGCGCGCTCGCGATCACCCGCGCCGGCGTGCTCGTGTCGATCATCGCGACCGCGCTCGCGGATCGCGTCGGCCGGCGGCGGATGATCCTCGCGGGCGTCGTCGGAGTGTGCATCACCAACGCGCTCTCGGCCTTCGCGCCGACGCTCGGTTCGTTCACCGCGCTGCAGATCCTCACCCGCGCGTTCGTGAACTCGACGCTAACAGTCGCCGCGATTGCCGTCGTCGAGGAAGCACCCGAGGGCGCGCGCGCCTTCTCGACCGCGATGCTCGCACTCGCGGGTGGTTTCGGATATTCGTTCGCCGTCGTGACCCTGCCGATCGGCGACCACGGCCGCCAGGCATGGCGCGTCTCCTTCGCGTTGAGCGCGCTCATCCTGCTCATCGTTCCCCGCATCGCGCGCGAGCTGCGCGAGACCCGCCGCTACCACGCCATCGTCTCGACCCGCGTCACGCGCGGGCAACTCCGCGAGGTGCTCGGCCCGACCTACGGCAAGCGCTTTGCGTTCCTCGCGCTCATCGCGATCCTCACGAGCGTCTTCAACGCGCCCTCGTCGCAACTCACCAACCGCTACCTCCAGGACGTCCGCAACTTCTCCGGCTCGGGAATCGTCGTCCTGCTCGCGGTGACGACCGTCGTGCCCGGGATCGGCGGCCTCCTCCTCGCGAGCCGCCTCGCCGAGCGCCGCCACCGCCGCCCCCTCGCGAGCATCTCGTTGCTGATCGCGACAGGCACGCAGATGGTGTTCTTCCTCACCGGCGGCCCGACGCTGTGGTTCATGTCGGCTGCGGCGACCGTCAGCGGCGCGTGCGCGGGGATCATCCTCGCGACGCTGGCCGCCGAGCTCTTCGCCACCGAGGTGCGCGGCACCGCGAACGCGTTCCTCGGTGCGATCAGCGTCGCGGGGTCGGCCGGTGGGCTCGTCCTCGCGGGACAGCTCTCCGATCACGTCGGCGGGATCGGCCGCGCGATCGCGATCTGTGGAATCGCCGCGCTGCTCGCGGCGCTCGTGGTCCCGGGCCTCCCCGAGTCGTTCGGGCGCGAGCTCGACGAGCTGAGCCCGTCGGCTCCGCCCGGCACCGACGGGATCGCGCTTCCGTTCGCCCTCGTGGACGAGACTGCCCCGATCGGCGCGAGAGAGGACGACGATGACTGACCTGAAGACCGACGTCGAGGGATTGGCGTTCCCCGAAGGACCACGCTGGCACGACGGGCGGTTGTTCTTCTCCGACCAGCATGCGCACCAAGTGCTCGCACTCGACCCGGAATCGGGCCGCGTCGAGGAGATCGTGCGCGTCGACCAGCAGCCGTCGGGCCTCGGTTGGACGACCGACGGCCGGCTCCTCGTCGTGTCGATGATCGACCAGCGCCTGCTCCGCCTCGATCCCGACGGACTTGCTCTCGTCGCCGAGCTCGCCAGCCTCGCAGTGTTCCACTGCAACGACATGGTCGTCGACGCCGGCGGACGCGCCTACGTCGGCAGCTTCGGTTTCGACCTCGACGCCGGCGCGCCCCCGAAGCCGAGCACGCTCGTGCTCGTGGAACCCGACGGTGCGGCGCGCGTCGTTGCCGACGAGATGCTGTTCCCCAACGGAACCGTGATCACCCCCGACGGCAAGACCCTGATCGTCGGCGAGAGCTGGGCCGCGCGCCTCACCGCGTTCACGATCGCCCCCGACGGCAGCCTCACCGACCGCCGCATCTGGGCCTCGCTCGACGGCGCGACTCCCGACGGCATCTGCCTCGACGCCGAGGGTGCGATCTGGCTCGCGTGCCCGATGAGCGGCCGCTGCCTGCGCGTCGCGGAGGGCGGCGAGGTCCTCGAGACGATCGACACCGACGGCCCCGCGTTCGCGTGCATGCTCGGTGGCGCCGATCGCCGCACACTGTTCGTCTGCACGTCCAAGATGGGGCTGGCGGCCGACAACACGGCCGCGCGTCCCGGCCGTATCCGATCGTGCCGCGTCGACGTTGCGGGCGCGGGCCTGCCGTAGCCCGCGCGTCGATCAAGCGCTTCGCGCGCGTTCTGGACCTTCGCGTTCAAGAAACGGGGGGCGTCTCGCCGATCCCTTCCCCACGGGGCACGAAACGGGGGATCAGTGCCGACGCCAGCCGACATCGCGCACCTGCTGCGGAGAGCAGGGTTCGGAGGCAGCGCGAGCGACATCACGACGTACGCGGCTCAACCACTCGACACGACCGTCGACCAATTGCTCGACATGACCGGTGCGCCGCCCGACACGCAACCGAGCTTCCTCACCGACGACATCGGCGACTGGGAGAAGGAGTACCGGCTCCAGCAATGGTGGTTCGACCGCATGGCGACGTCGACGACGCCGCTCCAGGAGAAGATGGCGCTCTTCTGGCACGGTCACTTCGCGACGCAGAACTCGAAGGTCGGCGACATGCTGCTGATGTATCAGCAGAACTCGCGGTTCCGGTCGGGCGGGCTCGGCAACTTCCGCGACCTCGTGCACGCGATGTCATTGCAGCCGGCGATGCTGATCTACCTCGACAACGACCCGAACGTCGTCGGCCAGCCGAACGAGAACTTCGCCCGTGAGCTCATGGAGCTGTTCACCCTCGGCGTGAACCAGTACACGCAGCTCGACGTCGAGGCCTCCGCGCGCGCGTGGACCGGATTCAACACCCTCGACTCCGACCGCGAGGTCTACCACTTCTACTCGAGCCGCCACGACAACGGCATGAAGACGTTCATGGGTGCGACGCGGAACTTCGATGGTCCCGCGATCATCGACTACATCCTGAGCGAGAACACCACGAAGAAGATGACCGTCGCGCGTTTCGTAGCCAAGAAGCTCTGGACCTACTTCGCGTACTCGAGCCCCGAGTCGACCGTGCTCGACGCGCTGGCGCAGGCCTTCTACGACAGCGACCTCGACATCGCGCAGCTCGTGCGCGCGATCTTGCTGCGCCCCGAGTTCCTTTCGACTTCCGCGACGCAGGGACTCGTGCGCAGCCCGGTGGAGTGGGTCGTCGCGACCCTGCGCGCGCTCGGGATGACGGCCGAGGACGCGAACCCGCAGTGGTACATGGACGACATGGGCCAGGCGCTGTTCGAGCCACCGAACGTCGCGGGCTGGAAGAACAACGCGTACTGGGTGTCGACGACCGCGCTCTGGGCCCGCGCCAACTTCGCCCGCAACGTCGCCTGGCCCGCGCACGAGGCCGGATTCCTGAACCAGGTGCCCGGCCTGTCGGTGCACGACGCGGTGCAGGCCGCGTTCGACGCGTTCGGCATCGAACAGCCGTCGGCCGCGACGCGATACCAGCTCGAACGCTGGCTCACGAAGCAGCGCGCCGACCATCACGCCTGGACCGACTGGCAATACATCAACCTCACGACGCTGACGATGCTCAGCCCCGACTTCAACCTCGCCTAGGGAGGGCATCGTGACGACGCTCGGCACCGAGGAGCGCTTCCAGCGCTTCGTCGAATCGACGCCCGAGGTGAGCCGGCGGTCCGTGCTCAAGTGGGCGACCGCGGGGGCGGGCGCGGCGGCGTTCGGACCGATGCTCAGCCGCCTGCAGGCGTACGCGGCACCGCCGGTCGGCCCGCGCGACGGCATCCTCGTGCTCATCCAGATGTCGGGCGGCAACGACGGGCTCAACACCGTGATCCCGATCGGCGACGCTCGCTACCACAGCCTCCGGCCCAACATCGCGATCGCTCCCGACAGCGCGCTGCACATCGGCTCGGGCATGGCCCTGCATCCCGCGCTGAGCCAGGTGAAGCACCTCTACGACCGCGGGCAGGTCGCGATCGTGCGCGGGGTCGGCTACCAGCCACCCGACCTGTCGCACTTCACGTCGATGGGGATCTGGATGAACGGCTGGGGCGGCGCGCCGCAGTCGCCGTCGACCGGCTGGGCCGGCCGCATCATGGACGGCTTCCCGAACGCCGCGTCCGAGGGGCTCTACGGCGCGACCGTGGGGTCGTCGGTGCCACCGCACCTCGCCGGCGCGGTGTCGCGCGCGAGCGGATTGCCGTTGAACATCGGCGGCGCGTTCGGGATCGACCGCAGCGACATCAGCGACCGGCGCATGTTCGACGCGCTCGCGTCGTTCGGCGACGCCGGCACCGGGCTCGGCCCGTGGGGAGACCTGCTCGCAGTCACCGACAACCGGCTCATGGATCTCACCCAGAAGATTCAGCCTGCGTACCAGGGCGCACAGCCGTCGGGCTACCTCGAACGGCAACTCGTGCTGTGCGCACGGCTCATCAACGCGAACCTCGGCATCCGCATGCTGAACACCGAGTTCGGCAGCTTCGACACCCACACCGACCAGCCGTCGAACCAGGCCGCGCTCTTCGCCGACCTCGACGCGGGTATCGCGTCGTTCTTCCGAGCCCTGAACCCCGCCTGGGCCGACCGGGTCGTGATCATGACGTTCTCGGAGTTCGGGCGCCGACCGGAGTCGAACGACGGCGCGGGCACCGACCACGGCACCGCGAACGCGGTCTTCCTGATCGGTGGGCGGGTGAACGGCGGTCTTCACGGCGTCCAACCGTCGCTCAGCGCGTCAGGACTCGACCAGTACGGCAACCTCGTCCCGAACGTCGACTTCCGCAGCGTCTACGGCACGATCGGGACGACGTGGTTCGGCGCGCCGCAGAGCCGGGTCGTCGGGGCGAACTTCGCGCACCTCGACCTCTTCCGCGCCGGACCGGGGACGCTGACCCCGCCGCCCGCGAGCACCGGCGGCTCCGGTCCCGGTTACTGGGTCGCGACCGCGGCCGGAGCGATCGCGGCGGTCGGTCATGCGGGCAAGAAGCCGTCGCTCCATGCGCTGGCGAAGCCAATCGTCGGCGGCGACGCGACGCCGGCGGGGCACGGCTTCTGGCTCGTCGCGTCCGACGGCGGCATCTTCAGCTTCGGCGACGCGGGCTTCCACGGCTCCACCGGAGCGAAGCACCTCAACCGGCCGATCGTCGGCATGGCGTCGACGCGCAGCGGCAAGGGCTACTGGCTCGTCGCGTCCGACGGCGGCATCTTCAGCTTCGGCGACGCGACGTACCGCGGCTCCACCGGCGCACTCCGTCTCAATCGCCCGATCGTCGGGATGGCCGCGACGCCGTCGGGCCACGGCTACTGGCTCGTGGCGTCCGATGGCGGGATGTTCAGCTTCGGCGACGCGGGCTTTCACGGCTCGACGGGCGCGATGCACCTGAACCGGCCGATCGTCGCGATGACGTCGACCCGCAGCGGGAAGGGGTACTGGTTGCTGGCCGACGACGGCGGCATCTTCAGCTTCGGCGACGCGCGGTTCCACGGATCGGGGCAGGGCGGGCTGCCCGCGCCGGCGCGCGCGATCCACCGGTCCCCCGGCGGCAACGGATACTGGATCCTCGCGAGCGACGGCACCGTGCGGCCGTTCGGTGACGCCCCGCACTACGGCAACGCGGTCGCGCCGAACGCAGTGGCCTTGCTCCCCGCGAAGTAGCGGTTGCCGGCCACCGTCAGCCGCCGAGATCGAGCACCTCGTCGGCGACTGCGCGCACCGCGGGGTCGTGGGTGACCAGCACCGCGGCCATCCCCCGCGCGACCCGGCTCGTGATCGCGTCGATCACGAGCGTCCGCGACGCTGCGTCGAGGTGGCTGGTCGGCTCGTCGGCCAGCAGGACACGCGGGTCGCCCACGAGCGCGCGCGCGATCGCGACCCGCTGGCGCTCGCCGGCCGACAGCTGGGACACGAGGCGATCGGCGACCGCCGGCGACGTCGAGCTCCGCGAGCCGTGCGCGCGCCGCGCGCGACGCGTCGCGGCGATTCGTTCCTTGCAACCGCAGCGGGGCGCTCACGTTCTCGGCCGCGGTGAGCTCCTCGAGCAGCCCCAGCGTCTGCGGGACGACGGCCATCTCGCGCCACGCGTCCGAGACCCCGTCGACCACGCCCGCGTCCGGGCGGGCGAAGCGCGCGAGCAGCGACACGAGGGTGGTCTTTCCGGAGCCCGACCGCCCGACGACCGCGATCAGGCGGCCCGCGTCGATCCGCAACGAGACCGCGTCGAGCACCCGGTCGGCGCCGAATCCCTTCGCGATGTCGCGGGCTTCGAGAACCGCGCTCACGCGACCCGCCGCCCGGCTTCGAGGGTCACGACCATGTCGGCGACCTCCACGACGTAGGGATCGTGCGACGCGACGAGCAGCGCGCCGTCGCCGTGACGGGTGCGCAGGTACTCGACGATCATGCGGCCCGTGCGGGCGTCGAGCTCGGCGGTCGGCTCGTCGAGCACGACCAGCGCCGGCTGCCCGAGGAACGCGAGCGCGATCGCAAGCCGCTGCTGCTCGCCGCCCGAGAGCGCGTCGACCCGTTCGCCGGCGCGACCGCCGAGGCCGACCGGCGCGAGGATCGCGTCGACGTCGACGTGCGCGCGCCGCAGCCGTGCGACGCCGCGCACGTTGGCACCGACGTCGAGCCGTTCGAGCAGGTTGTCGCTCGGGCGGGCGAGACCGATGCCGAGCCGGTCGCGCCGCAGCCGCCGGCGGCGCGCCGCGGAGAGGCGACCGATCTCACGGCCGCACACCTCCACCGATCCCGCGTCGGGGACCTCGGTGCCGATCACCAGCGACAGCATGGTGGTCTTCCCACATCCCGACGGCCCGGTGAGCACGGTGAGGCCGCGGCCCGCGACGTCGAGGTCGACGCCGTGCAGTGCGACGACCGGCTCCGAGCCGCCGGCGAAGACGCGCTCCACGGCGCGCGCCCGCACCACCGGATCCGCCATGGTGCCCGGCACATGCACCGGCGAACTACTCGGCGACACGGATCAGCTCCAAGGGATCGCCCGCACCCGTCACCCGCTGGCTCCAGGAGACGAGCGCGACCAGCACGGCGACGGCGACACCGGCGCCGATGATCAGTGGTCGCGCAGTGAACACGAACGCCGCGGGCGGCGGCAGCGACGCGAGGGAATCGAGGTGACCGATCACGACGCGCACCGTGAAGAGCGCGACCGCGATCGCGCCGGCCGCACCGAGCGCGGCCGGGAACCCGAGCTCGACCGCGCATGCGACCCAGTGCTCCCGCGCGCGCATCCCCATGCGCCGCCAGAGGAGATATGCGAGCTGGCGAGCGCGCGCCCGGCTGTCGACGATCGCGAGCTCCACCGCCGCGAACGCCAGACCCGCGACCGCGCCGAGCGCGCCCAGCAGGCCGAGCGACCAGCGCACCGGCAGGGCGTCGTTGAAGTCGAGAACGCTCGACAGCCCGACGGTGTAGAGAACTCCGGCATCGTGACTCGCGAGCTGGGTGGGCACGAACCCGGGGACGCCACTCACCCACACCTCGTCGACGCCGCGGATGCCACGTGCCGCGAGCGCGGCGCGGTCGGCGATCACGAACACCTGGCCGAGCTGCATCGACGGCCACAGGTTCGTCTCCGCGACGACGTGCGCGGCAGTCTCGGTCCCCTGGCTGATCGCAATCGTCGTGTCGGTCGGCGCGGCTCGGTCGCCCGCGATCACGACCGGCAGCGCACCACGAGCCGGAGGTGCGATCGCGGCGAGCAGCGCGTGGAGCGAGCCGCCGAACGAGTCGCGCCAGAACGCGGCACGGGAGAACGTCGCGCGGTCGACACCGAGGACGGTGACCGACTGTCCGCCGTACGAACCCTGCCCGCGCACCACGTGCGTCGCGTGCGTTGCGAGCGCGGCGTCGAGGCGCGGTGGGCTCGTCATCGCGACGCGCACGTCGGCCCCGACGTTCTGGCGCGCCTTCGCCTGGAGCGACCCGCCGATGCTCGTCGACAGCGTCGACGCGTACACGAACGTCGCGAGGCAGAACGCGACGGCCGCGCTGGTGACGACACTGAGCACCGGATCGGAGACCGCGCGCCGCAGCCCGAGCATCACCGAGGGGCGGCGGTGCGCCCCGAGTGTGCGCAGCCGGCTGAGGACGAGGAACACGGGCCGGCCGAGCGCGACGAGCACCGTCCAGACGAGCAGCAGCGGGAAGAAGGTCGCCCACGGATCGATGCGGGAGAGGTCGGCGCCGGAGAGCTGAACACCGCCACTGGCGACGAGGTGACGGAACGCGACGTAGCTCACCACCGCACCCGCCAACTCGAACGGGATCCATCGCCAGTGCCGCTGGACCGGCCGGCGGGCCCGGTCGAAGGTGCGCACCCCGACGGTAACGGTGAGCGCCATGACGGCCAATGTCGCCACGACCGCGATCACTGTGAACCGCGCCGCACTCCCCAGGGCCGCACTGTCGACGTCGGCCGACGGACCGAACCCGCGGACGAGGATCGCGGTCACCGCGGTGCCGACGACCGCGCCGAACAGCACCGTGGGCGCGGTCCGCATTGCGGCCTGCAACCCGAGCCGGGCGGGATGCGTGCCGCGCAGGATGCGGATCCGGTACTCGCGGCCGTTGCGCCGCACGAACAGGAGCGCGGCGGCGAGCACGAGCGCGAGCCCCGTGAGCGCGCCCGACCAGCGAACCGGCGCGATGTTCGCGCCCGTGAACGAACGAATTTCGGTGGCGCGCGTCACCACGAAGCCGAGATCGGACGCGACCTGGCTCCGGACGTTCGGGATTCGGTACTGGACCCCGAGCCGCGCGCCGGCGCGCCGCAATGGCTCGAGGTGCGCGGCGTACGCGGCCGTCGACTTCGCGCTGGGATGAGCCGCGAGTGGCAGTTCCCAAATCGTCTGCCCGTGCGCGAAGAGCGCGCGATGCGCGGCGGCACCGCGCCGGTCGAAGATCAGGACGGGCGGCCGGTGATCGGCGAACGCATTGGTCTGGAAGTCGTGCTCGAGGGGACACCAGTACTCGGCGTGAGGCCCGCCGATGACGTCGCGGTAGATCCCGGCCACCGGGACCGAGCTGACGGGCGCGGGTCCGGCCTGCAGCGCGAGGCGCGCTCCGACCCTCACCGCGTGGCTCTCGGCGAACCAGTCCGGCACGTAGACACCGGTTGCGGCCGCCGAGCGCGACCCGGCCACGAGATCGAGGTGCGCGAGCGCGTCGGTGCGCGTCACCGCGGTCGCGGCGCGGAACACGCCGTCGTCGGGCGAAAGGGTGAGTGCCAGCGACGTCGAGACGTCGGTGACGACCGGCGCGGCCGCGCCGGGAACCTGCCGCGCGAGCGCGCCGAACGTCGAGACGATGGCCGCGTGGCCCTCGTACGGACCGAGATAGTTCGCGCCCACCTGTCCGGGGCACCGGCCCTGCAGTTCGACGCGCGTCGCGGCCGTGGCCGCCGTCGAAAGGAAGAGCGGCCCGATCGCGAGGCACCCGGCAAGGACCGCGGCCGCGCCCGCGACCGCGGCGAACGAACGGCTCGGACGCCGCGAGGGCCGGCGCGTGCTCACGGCTGCCCGTCCGCGCCGGAGCGGGTCAAGAACCGGCCCCAGCCGTCGGGCGGCGCTGCGAGCCGCCACATCTGCTCGGGCGCGGGGGCGTCGAGCTTGGCGATGATGTGCCAGTCGTCCTCGAGCGCGAGCAGCTGGGTGGGGTAGCAGTCGATCGCCGCCCGCTTGCGCGCGAGGTCGCTCGACACGGTCGGGCAGGCGGGCGTCGGCCACGCCCCCGCGTCGAAGAGCTGCGCCACACGCCACGCGAGCATCCCGGGGATGTGCTTGTAGCCGTTGTCCTCGTAGCAGAACCAGGCGACGCCATCGCCGTTGCCGTCGCCGGCGCCCATCTGCTCCCGTACGAGCATCGCGGCCTGGTGGGTGACATCGTGATCGGGGTTCGCGAGTCCGAACGGGGCGATCACCGCGGTGGGCTCGTGGGCCTCGATCGCCCGGCGCAGCGGCCCGGCGATGTCACCCGGCGGCACCGGCTCGTCGCCGGGCCGGTAGGTGTGCTCCACGAAGTCGAGGTGGTGCGGGGTCGCGTCGAGCATCGCGAGCGCGGCGTGGTCTTCGGCGCGGCGCGCGGCCATGACATCGTCACCGGGCGCGAACCCGCCCTGCACGTCCCAGTAGCGCATCGGCGTCGGGTACTGCGGCGGGTTGCCCGCGAACACGGTGACGACAGACGGCCCCCGCGTGCTCGGCCATGAGCAGCCCGCACCCGAGCACCGCGTCGTCGAGGTGTGGCGACACGATCACCGGCCGAGCCAGCTCCGCGACGCCGACGAGCCCCCAGTCCCGCATCGGCATGGGCGCACCGTCGGACGGACGGGTCGCGGTCATGCGGTTCCTCCGTTGAGCCGGCGGTACATGGCGCGATTGTGCTTGTGGAACGAGCGGAATTCCCGGTACGAGCCTTCGTAGACCGCGCGGTGCTCGCGCTGAGGCTCGTAGGTGCGGGTCACGGTGACCGCGCGACCGATGTCGACGATGGAGATCCGCGCGAGTGCGAGACCCGCAATGAGTGCGGCGCCGCGCGCGTTCGCGCGGATCGGGTGTTCGACCTGGCGGATCGGCCGGTCGAGGACGTCGGCGTGGATCTGGCACCAGAGATCGGAGTTCGCACCACCGCCGATCGCGTTCAGCCATGCGAAGGGCCGTCCGACGAACTTCTCGACGACACCCAGCAGCCACCGTGAGTTGTACGCGACGCCCTCGAACGTGGCTCGCACGAGGTCGGCGCGCGTCGTCGACAACGACTGATTGACCCACGCGGCGCGCAGGGTGTGGTCGTCTACGGGCGTGCGCTCGCCGTTCAGCCAGGGCGTGAAGATCACCCCGTTGCTCCCGGCAGGAGCGCGAGCGGCGAGATCGTCGAAGCGGCGATAGACGTCGGCCGGCGCGGGGCCGGTGCCGAGACCGTCGTCGGGGAAGAAGACGCGGTCGCGGAGGTAGTTGAGGCACGCACCGGCCGTCTCCTGCTCGTCGGCGACGTAGTACTTGCCGGGCAGGGGCGACGGGAGCGATGCGATGCCGTGCAGCACGTCGGTCTTCTTGAACGGCACGTGACAGGTCAGCCAACTCGAGGTGCCGAGGTAGAGGTGACCCTCGAAGTCGCCGACCGCGCCGGAGCCGACGGCCGCCGATTGCAGGTCGGGCGTCCCACCGACGACGGGAATCCCGGCCGGGAGGCCGAGGTCGGCCGCCGCCGCGGCCTGGAGCGGCGCGAGGACGTCGGTCGCGCGAACGAGATCGGGAAGCTGGTCGCGCCGGATGCCTGCCAGCGCGAGCAGCTCGGGCACGTAGTCGACGTGGTCGAGGTCGCGGTTGTCGGTGAGCCAGTGCACGACGATCGAGTCGAACGTCGCCGCGGCGCGGCCGGTGAGCTTGAAGTTGAGGTAGTCCTTCGGCTCGAGGTACTTCCAGGTCGCGCGCGCGACGTCGGGTCGTTCGTCCTGCAACCAAAGGATGTGCGCGATCGGGTCTTTGCCGGAGTGCGCGGGTGCGCCACCGGTGAGCTTCAGCCAGGTGCGCAGCTTGCGCGGGTCGTAGCCCGAGACCTTGACCCGCCCGCCGACGAGTCGCGCGATCTGCGCGAGCGCCACGGGAATCCATCCAGATGATCGCGTCGTGCAGCACCGTCCCGTCGGCCGCGACGGGCACGGTTCCCGACCACTGCGACGTCACCGACACTGCGATGATCTGCGCCGCGGGAACGGCGGCGCGTCCGAGCAACCGGGTGTTCGCAACCGTGATCGCGTCCCACCAGTCGGCCGGGCGCTGCTGCGCGCCGCCGCCCGGCGAGAGCTGCAGCTCGACCGGCTCGAACTCGCCGTCGACGAACGCACCCGCCGGAGTGAACAGCGCGACCTTCGGGCCCGAGGTCCCGAGATCGATCGTGAGGACGAGCTCGCCCGGCTCGGTCACCCCGTGCTCGCACGCCGGAGGCCGTGACCGAAGAAGCCTCCCCGGGGTCGAGCGTGAGCGTGGTAGTGGTCGGGGATGTTGCGCATGTTGTCGTCGACGTAGTGCTCGTAGGTGAAGTGCTCGGCGACGACGGCGGCGAGGCGCTCGTGCATGTGGGCGAGCTCGGCGGCGGGCGGCTCGGTCCCGTGGCGGCGCCACACCACCATCGGGGTCGCGCAGATCTCACACTCGGCGATCCAGCAGACCTCGTCCTCGTGGAACCAGGGCGTGATCCGGGCGGCCTCGCAGAGGTCGCAGTCGGTGCGAGTCTCGTGCGCCATTGGGCCGGCATGGTACAACTGCCCGCTCGTATGAAGGCCTTGATCCTCTCCGGCGGAGCCGGAACCCGGCTGCGCCCGATCACGCACACCAGCGCCAAGCAGCTGGTGCCGATCGCGAACAAGCCGATCCTCTTCTACGGCCTCGAAGACATCGTCGCGGCCGGGATCACCGACATCGGCATCGTCGTCGGCGACACCCGAGCCGAGATCGAGGCCGCGGTCGGCGACGGCTCCCGGTTCGGGGCCCGCGTCACCTACCTGCCACAGGACGCGCCGCTCGGCCTCGCCCACTGCGTGCTCATCGCGCGCGACTTCCTCGGCGACGACGACTTCGTGATGTACCTCGGCGACAACATGCTCCAGCAGAACCTCGACGGCTTCGTGCAGCGCTTCGAACACGAGCGGCACCGGGCGCCGCGCCTCGGCGACGACGACGTCCCGCCGGCCGCTGCGCAGATCCTCCTCGCCCACGTCGACGACCCCCGCCAGTTCGGGGTCGCGGCCGTCGACGACGCCGGCCACGTGTTGCGGCTCGTCGAGAAGCCGGCCGACCCGCCGTCGGACCTCGCGCTCGTCGGCGTCTACCTCTTCGACCGCACGATCCACGACGCAGTGCGGGCGATCACGCCGTCCGCGCGCGGCGAGCTCGAGATCACCGACGCGATCCAGTGGCTCATCGAGCACGGGCATCGGGTCCTGCACGAGGTGCTCGAAGGCTGGTGGATCGACACCGGCAAGAAGGATCCCCTCCTCGACTGCAACCGGCTGATCCTCGAGAGCCTCACCACGCGCGTCGACGGTGTCGTCGACGGCGACAGCCGCGTCGACGGCCGCGTCGTGATCGAAGCCGGCGCGGTGCTCGAGCACTCGACGGTCCGGGGCCCCGCGATCATCGGGGCGAACACGAAGCTCGTCGACAGCTACATCGGCCCGTTCACCTCGATCGCCGCCGACTGCGAGATCGTCGACGCCGAGATCGAGCATTCCGTCGTTCTCGAACGGAGCCGAATCATCGGCGTCCACCGCATCCAGGACTCGTTACTGGGCCGTGACGTCGAGGTCGTACGATCTCAGCTCCGACCGCAGGCCAGCCGGCTCATGCTGGGTGACCACTCCCGGATCGAACTCGAGTAGTTCGGAGCGCTTCCCCATGGCGACCGTCACCGAATCGGACACCATCGCCGGCGTCTACCTCGTCGACCCCGTCGTGCACCGCGACCCGCGCGGTCTCTTCGTCGAAACCTACCGACGCGAATGGATCCCCGGCGGCCGCGAGATGATCCAGAGCAACCGCGCCGACCGTCAGGCCGGGTGCATCGTCGGTCTCCATTACCACCTGCACCAGGCCGACTACTGGTACGTGCCGTTCGGCACCGCGCGCATCGTGCTCCACGACCTGCGCACCGGATCCGCCACCGACGGCGCCACCATGTCGTTCGACCTCGGCGCCCGCGCCGGCGACGAGCACGACCACCGCGGCGTCCTCATCCCGCCCGGCGTCGCCCACGGCTTCGCGTCGCTCACCGACATGACCATCACGTATCTCGTCGACGGCTACTACAACGCGGCCGACGAGCTCGGAGTCGCGTGGGACGACACCGAGATCGCCGCCGACTGGGGCGTCACCGATCCGGTGCTCTCCGACCGCGACCAGGCGAACCCGCGCCGGCGCGACCTCGAGGCCCGTGTCCGGCCCGCGTGGCCGATGCGCACGTGAAGATCCTCGTCACCGGGGGCGCCGGCTTCATCGGCTCCAACTACGTCCGGCACGTCCTCGCGCACACCGACGACGAGGTCACCGTCTACGACGCGCTCACGTACGCGGGCAACCTCTCGACGTTGCGCGACGTCGACGACGACCCGCGCTACGCGTTCGTGCACGGCAACATCTGCGACCCCGCGACGCTCGAGTCGGCGATGGCCGGTCACGACGCGGTCGTGCACTTCGCGGCCGAGAGTCACGTCGACCGCTCGATCACCGGGCCCGACGACTTCATCCACACGAACTGCTTCGGAACGAACATCGTGATGGACGTCGCGCGCCGGCTCGAGATCGGTCGCGTCGTCCACATCGGCACCGACGAGGTGTACGGATCGGTTGAGGTCGGCTCGTCGAAGGAGACCGACCCGCTCGAACCGCGATCGCCGTACTCGGCGTCGAAGGCCGGCTCCGACCTGATCGCGCTCTCCTACCACTCCACGTACGGGCTTCCCGTGGTGGTCACCCGCTGCACGAACAACTTCGGCCCGTACCAGTACCCCGAGAAGGCGATCCCGCTCTTCACGACGAACCTCCTCGACAGCGTCCCCATCCCGCTCTACGGCGACGGCCTCAACCAGCGCGACTGGATCTACGTCGACGACCACTGCGCGGGCGTGCATCTCGTGCTGCGGGAGGGCACGGCCGGCGAGATCTACAACATCGGCGCCGGCAACGAGACGCCGAACCGCGACCTCGTCGACAAGCTGCTCGCGCTGCTCGGCAAGGGCGAGGATCTCGTCGAGTACGTGACCGATCGGCTCGGCCACGACCGCCGCTACTCGGTCGACATCGCGAAGGTCACCGCGCTCGGCTGGAAGCGGCAGCGCACGCTCGACGAGGCGCTCGCGGAGACGGTCGAGTGGTACCGCGCGAACCGCTGGTGGTGGGAGCCGCTCAAGGGCGGCTCGTGAAGATCTTCGTCACCGGCGCGGGCGGGCAGGTCGGGCGCGAGGTCTGCGAACGCTTCGCCGCGTCGGCGCACCACGAGGTGATCGGCGCCGACCACGCCGCGCTCGACGTCACCGACCGCGACGCGGTGATGCAGGCGATCACGGCGACGCACCCCGACGCGGTCGTGCACTGCGCGGCGTGGACCGCCGTCGACGCGTGCGAGGGCGACCACGACCGCGCGTTCCTCGCGAACGCGCTCGCGGTGCGCTTCGTGCGCGACGCCGCCTCGCTCACCGGCGCGCATCTCCTCACGATCTCCACCGACTACGTGTTCGACGGCACCCAGCCCGATCCCTACGTCGAGTGGGACCGCACGAACCCGGTGTCGATGTACGGGCGCTCGAAGCTCGGCGGCGAGACGGAGGCGCTCGCCTACCCGCTCGCGACCGTGATGCGCACGTCGTGGGTGTGCGGCCGGTACGGCGCCAACATGGTGAAGACGATCCTGCGGCTCGCGGGCGAGCACGACACGCTGTCGTTCGTCGCCGACCAGCGCGGCCACCCGAGCTTCGCCGACGACCTCGCGACGATGATCGAGCGGCTGGTCGTCTCGCGGCGCACCGGCCTCTTCCACGTGACGAACCAGGGTGCAGTGAGCTGGTTCGAGTTCGCGCGCGACGTGCTGCGCACGGCCGGCCTCGACCCCGAGCGGGTGCAGCCGATCAGCACCGCCGAGCTCGAGCCGCCCCGCCCCGCTCCCCGCCCCGCGAACTCGGTGCTCGACAACGCCGCGCTGCGCCTGGGCGGCACCGAGCTCCTCCCCCACTTCCACGAGCCGCTCACGCGCCTGGTGCAGCAGCTCACCTGAGCCGCCGATCTCTCGCCGCACCCGTCCTTGGTCGTGCGTTCGTCCCCCATGCGGGACAAACGTCGTACCAGGAAGCAACCTTCGCGGGGCGTGACGCATCTGAGGGGCGTGAGGATGGCGACGGCGGGACCCGACGGGGGCGACGACACGACCGCCGTCGTTGCCGGCCGTCGAGCTGCAACACGGCGTTCCGGCGCGCTTCGACGGGCTCTTCGACGCGTACTACCCGCGCGCGGTGCGCCTCGCGTGGCTGCTCGCGCCGAGTCACGGGTGCACGGCCGAGGACGCGGCGGCCGATGCGATCGCGAAGGTGTGGCCGAAGTGGGCCAAGGGCAAGGTCGACGACTTCTGGCCCTACCTGCGCAGCGCGATCTGCAACGAGGTGCGTATGCGCGGCCGCCGCTTCTCGCTCGCGCAGCGCTTCCCGGCACCGCGCCGCGACCGTGACGACGGTCCGAGCTTCGATACGACCGTCGTCGATCGCGCGGTGCTCGCGCACGCGTTGCGCGCGCTGCCACCACGCCGAGCGCGCCGCGATCGTCCTTCGCTACTACGAGGACCTCTCGGAAGCCGAGACCGCGAGGGTCATGCACTGCTCCGTCGGCACGGTGAAGAGCACCACCGCGCGCGGACTCGCTGCGCTGCGCACGAACCTGGGGTCACGCGATGACGACTGACCACGACGCCGAGCTTCTCGCTTCCGAGCTGCATGAGCTCGTCGACGGGATCGCGCCCGACCGCGGCGCGGGCCTGCACCGGACACAACGGGCCATCGCCCGGCGCGCCCGCAATCGACGGGCCACGATGGGCGCAGCCGGTGCCGCCGTCGCGCTCGTCGCCGCGATCGTCTTCGTCGCGGTCGACCGCGACACCGAGAGCTCGCAACGCCCGACCGGAACGACCACGACGCCGACGGCGGCGACCCCGGTGACACCGGCGCCGACGACGAGCACGACTGTCCCCGGGTCGCCGATCCTCAGCACGATTCCTGCGGTCGACCAGTTGCCCGCGGCGAAGGCGTCGTACCGCAAGACATTCGCGTGGGGCACAGCCGACGACGAGGTCGCGTTCCACACGCCACAAGGCGAAGGCGCAAGCGGCGGACCGTTGGCGTTCACGGCCACGGGCTTCGGCGACATCCAGCTGCTCGACCACTCGACGTCGCGCATCGTGCGCTTCTCTCACGGGGCTTCGTCCGCTACCCAGATCGCACTCGCGAGCCCCGCGGTCACCGCGGCCGCGTTCGATGTCAACGGTCATGTGATCGTTGCGACGGTCGGCGACGTCGCGGAGTTCGGCCCCGACGGCACGCGTCTTGGCAACTGGCCCGGGATATCGCAGGTACCGATCACCTCGCTGTCGATCATCGATGATTTCGTCTATTCGGTAACCGACCACAACACGCGAACTCCACTACTCCGTGAGATCGGACCGAACTTCACCTACACCCGCCTGTTCAATGCGGTCCCCGAGCCCACCCCGGTCACGGTCGACATCCACCCCGAGGAGTCGCGGACCTTCACGTTGAAGGTGTCTGCCACCGGCCGGGAGTATCGGATCACGGCTTCGGACGCCTTCGTCGCCGTGCGCAGCGCGCGGTTGTTGCGCGACGGGACGTTGGCCTTCGTGCTTCAGTTCCCGTCGAGCGACAATGGTCAAAGCCCCGACTCACCGTCGACCTACCTGCTCGGTCGCATCGACGCTGCCGGCCACGCGCAGTACCGGACCATCACCGCGTCGATCGGATATCTCGTCAACGGACCCGAGTTCGTGATCGGCGACGACGCGCTCGCCGTGATGAGCAGCACCACGACCGGCGGCGTGACCGTTTCGTACTACCTGTTCGACTGAACCGCTCGCTTGGTACGACGACCATTGCGTATGCGCAACAAGTGTCGTACCAGGACCCGGGCGGGCCCGCGGCGGCCGGTTACAGCCGGTCGACGACGGCTTGGGCGAAGGCCGACGTCTTCACTTCGGTGGCGCCGTCCATCAGCCGGGCGAAGTCGTAGGTGACGACGCGATCCGCGATGGTGGCTTCGAGCGCGCGGACGATGTCGTCGGCGGCGTCCTGCCAGCCGAGGTGCTCGAACATCAGCACGCCCGAGAGCAGCAGCGAACCGGGGTTCACCTTGTCCTGGCCCGCGTACTTCGGCGCGGTGCCGTGCGTCGCCTCGAAGATGCCGTGGCCGGTCACGTAGTTGATGTTGGCGCCCGGCGCGATGCCGATCCCGCCGACCTGCGCGGCGAGCGCGTCGGAGAGGTAGTCGCCGTTGAGGTTGGTGGTGGCGATCACGTCGAAGTCGGTCGGTCGGGTGAGCACCTGCTGGAGGGTGATGTCGGCGATGTTGTCCTTCACGAGGATCTTGTCGCCGGGGTCGCCGCCGCAGTCGTCCCAGCCGACGGCGACGTCGGCGAACTCCTCACGTACGACCTCGTAGCCCCAGTTGCGGAACGCACCCTCGGTGAACTTCTGGATGTTGCCCTTGTGCACGAGCGTCACCGATGCGCGGCCGCGGCGCTGCGCGTACTGGATGGCGGCGCGGACGAGGCGCTTCGACCCGGTGATCGAGACCGGCTTGATGCCGACTCCGGAGTCGGGGCGGATGTCCCAGCCGAACTCGGCCTTCAGGATCTCGATGAGCCGCTTCGCCCCGGGCGTGCCTTCCTCGACCTCGAGGCCGGCGTAGATGTCTTCGGTGTTCTCCCGGAAGATCACCATGTCGACCAGCTCGGGATGCTTCACCGGCGACGGCACGCCCTGGAACCAGCGCACCGGGCGCAGGCACACGTAGAGGTCGAGGATCTGGCGCAGCGCGACGTTGAGGGAGCGGATGCCGCCGCCGACGGGCGTGGTGAGCGGGCCCTTGATCCCGATGAGGTACTCGCGGAAGACGTCGACCGTCTCCTGCGGCAGCCAGTCGCCGGTGGCCTTGAAGGCCTTCTCGCCGGCGAGCACCTCTTTCCACTCGATCGTCTTGCCGTGCTTCTTCGCGGCGGCGTCCATGACGAGCTGGGACGCGGGCCAGATGTCGACGCCGGTACCGTCGCCTTCGATGAAGGGGACGATCGGGTTGTCGGGCACCACGAGGGTGCCATCGGCGTTCATCGTGATCTTCTCGGCCATAGCGGTGGAACCTACCTGTTCCGACCTCCGTACTCAGCACTCGTTGCGTCGAGCGATTGCGACCATCACGACAGGGCGCCGCGGAGCGTGTGGACGAAGGCTTCGGCTTCGGCGGGACCGCCGCCCTGGAGGAGCCGCCGGACGAGCGCGCTGCCGACGATCACGCCGTCGGCGGCGGCCGCGGCCTCCGCGGCCTGCTCGGGCGTCGAGATACCCACACCGAGCAGTGCGGGCTTGTCGGTCGCGGCCTTCAGCCTCCGGCCCATCTTGTGCGCGGTGTCGTTGAGGGTGCTGCGCTCCCCCGTGACGCCGAGGAGCGAGACGCCGTAGACGAATCCCTGCGAGCGCGCGCGAGATCGCGTCGAGGCGCGCGTCGGTGGTCGTGGGCGACGCGAGCAGCACGGTCTCGACGCCGTGCTCGCCGGCGACGTCGCCCCAGCCGTCGAGCTCGTCGAGCGGGAGGTCGGGAACGATCGCGCCGTCGATGTCGGACTCGACGAGCGCGCGCGCGAAGCGCTCATGACCGGCGTGCGCGACGAGGTTGTAATAGGTCATCACGACGAGCGGGACGTCGACGTCGATCGTCGCCGCTTCGACAAGGACGCTCATCGGGGTCGCGCCGAGCTCGAGCGCCCGCTGGCTGGCCTCCTGGATCGTCTTGCCGTCCATGATCGGATCGGAGAACGGGATGCCGATCTCGATCGCGTCGGCGCCGGCGCCGGCCACGGCGCGCACGACGTCGCACCACGACGCGCCGAGCCCGCCGGTGACGTACGGGACGAGCAGCTTGTGGCCCGCGTCTCGGCGCGCGCGCAATCGGGTTTCGAGCTTCACCCGAGCTCCCCGAGCCGCTCGGCGACCTGGGCGGCGTCTTTGTCGCCCCGGCCCGAGAGCGTCACGAGCACGGTGGTGCCACGCGGCACGGAACGCCCGGCTTCGCGGGCGAGCCAGCCGATCGCGTGCGCGGGCTCCAGCGCGGGGACGATGCCCTCGGTCGCGCTGAGGAGCTGGAAGCCGGCGAGCGCCTCCTCGTCGGTTGCGACCCCGTACCGGGCGCGGCCGCTGGCCGCGAGCTGCGCGTGCTCGGGGCCGACACCCGGGTAGTCGAGCCCGGCGCTGATCGACGACGCCTCGAGTACCTGGCCGTCCTCGTCCTGGAGGAAGAGCGAACGCATGCCGTGCACGAAGCCGGGGACGCCGCGGTTCACGGCGGCACCGTGATGGCCGGTTTCGAGCCCGAGGCCGCCGGCCTCCACCCCGACGAGCTCGGCGTCGGTGTCGAGGAACCCGGCGAAGGTGCCCATGGCGTTCGATCCTCCGCCGACACACGCGACGACCAGCTGCGGGTCGGCGCCGCCGAGGATCTCGCGGCACTGGCGGCGGGCCTCGTTGCCGACGACGCTCTGGAATTCGCGCACGAGCCACGGGAAGGGGTGGGGGCCCATGACGGAACCGAGGCAGTAGTGGGTGCTCTCGACGCTCGAGACCCATTCGCGCATGGCGTCGTTCACCGCGTCCTTGAGCGTCGCGCTGCCCGACGTGACCGGCACGACCTCCGCGCCGAGGAGGCGCATGCGCCACACGTTGAGCGCTTGGCGCTCGACGTCGACGGCACCCATGTAGACGGTGCAGTCGAGGCCGAACAGCGCGGCCGCGGTGGCGGTGGCGACGCCGTGCTGGCCCGCGCCGGTCTCGGCGATGACGCGCTGCTTGCCCATGCCCCGAGTGAGGAGGGTCTGGCCGAGGACGTTGTTGATCTTGTGCGAGCCGGTGTGGGTGAGGTCTTCGCGCTTCAGGAGCACCCGCACGCCGAGGCGGTCGGAGAGCCGGTGGCACTCGGTGACGGGGGTCGGGCGGCCCGCGTACGACTGCAGCAGGGCGGCGTACTCGCCCCGGAACTCCTCCGAGATCCAGGCCCGGCGGAACTCCGCCTCCAGCGCCTCGAGCGCAGGCACGAGGGTCTCGGGGACGAAGCGCCCACCCCACTCGCCGAAACGCCCGAGGCCGACGGGTTCGGGACCGGGCGGATCGAGCTGCACGGCGACGCCACGCGAGGGGACGGGCATCCGGGCTCCTGGCAGGGCTGGCACGGGCGGGTCGGGCGGTCTCGCAGCCGCCCGGGTCGGGACATGTTACGGGACGGCCCCCTCGTGGCGAACGGGAGCATCCCGTGGTGAGCGCAGCGCGACGCGGCCCCCGGCCCACGCGCCGGGGGAGCCGAGGGCCGGGGGCCGCATCGAGCGGGTGGTCGCGTCAGGCCGCGACCTTCTTGATCACGATCGGCTGGCTGCTCGGGTGCACGTTGTGCGCGCCGATCACGATGTGGCTCGCGGGCACGGGGTGACCGTCGAGGAAGGCAGTGAGGCGGAAGCCGGAGCCGCAGGCGACACCGAAGTCGATGCCGTCGAGCCCGCCGTAATTCGTGAAGCGGTACGCCTCGGAATGCGGCCCGGGACGCACGGTCACGTCACCGCCCTCGAGGTGGCGCCGGACCGACACGAGCTTGCCGTCGGTGCTGATCGTGCCGGCGAACACGGCGCGGTCGCGGCCGGCTTCGCTCTCGCGCAGGTGCCAGCCGTACTTGTCGTGCCAGAGTGCGACGCCGGTCATGCCGGGCTTGGCGGCGGTCGGCCGCCCTTCGGCAGCGGCGGGCCACACGCCCGACGGGCACGTGCTCGCACCGGCCGTGCTCGCGGGAACGGCGGCGAACGCGAAGGCGCCGGCGACGAGGGTCGCGCCGGCGATCGTGGTGGAGAGGAATCGCTTCAACATCGGGGCCTCCGGATGTCGTAGGGGTTCGGCGAAGTGCTGCCGGCCCAGACGTTCGGCTCCGCGCGCGCGGTGGGCGCGAGGCGCGTGTGAGGAGTTCGCGAAGCGTCACCGCGCCGCACCCCAGCCCCCGCGATCCCAACCGACCGCGACCCTTGCGCGGGCCCGATCGCCGCCGGAGCCCGGCGAGCGCGATTACGCGTCCAGCATCCAGTCGAAGGGACGCTCGCGGCCCGGCTCGCGCTCGGCGGAGGCGAGGTCGAGCTCCTCGGTGCGCGGACGCGCGTCGGCGAGGCGCTCCCCCGCATGACGGGCCTCCTCGACGAAGAGGCGCAGCTTGCGGGCGTCCTTGCGGCCGGGCGTCGACTCCACCCCGCTCGCGACGTCGACCCCCCACGGCCGCACCCGCGCGATCGCCTCCGCGACGTTGTCGTGGGTGAGCCCGCCGGCGAGGATGAGCTTCACGCCACCCGGGGCGCCGTCGGCGAGGGTCCAGTCGAACACCCGCCCCGAGCCGGGGTTCGGCGAGTCGACGAGCACCGCGTCGGCCGGACCGTTGGCCGCGGCGGCCATCGCCGGATCGCCCGCGGTGAACGCCTGGATCACGAACGGCACCCGTTCACGGATCCAGCGCACCTCGCTCAGCGGCTCGTGGCCGTGCAGCTGCACCCCGTGCAACCCGACCTTGGCCACGATCGTGACGACCCGCTCCGGGCGCTCGTTGCGGAACACGCCGACGGTCGTGATGCCGTGCGGAAGCCGGCGCACGATGTCGCGGACGTCGGCGGGCTGCACCTGGCGCACGCTCGGGGCGAACACGAAGCCGAGACCGTCGGCGCCGACCGCCGTCGCGAGGAGCGCGTCGTGCGAGGTCGTGATGCCGCAGATCTTGACGAACACGCCGACAACCTTACGGGGTCGGCCCACCCCGAGCGACGGCGCCGCCGCCATCGCCGCGACGAGCGACTGCCGGATCGGCCGCTCGGACCAGCGCCTCGCCCACGAGCACCGCGTCGAACCCGGCGTCGGCCATGCGCCGCGCATCGGCCACCGAACGCACCGCGCTCTCCGCCACGCGCACGACATCGGCCGGCACTCGGGCCGCGAGGTTCTCGGCCACCGCAAGGTCTTCCGCGAAGGTGCGCAGGCTGCGGCTGTTGACGCCGACGATCCGCGCGCCCGCGGCCAGGGCCCGGTCGAGCTCGTGCTCGTCGTGGGTCTCGACCAGTACCGCGAGCCCGAGGTCGACCGCGAGCCCGTGCAGCTCCGCGAGCAACCTGTCGTCGGCGATCGCGGCGACGATGAGGAGCATGGCGTCGGCCCCGACGCCGCGGGTCTCGAACACCTGCACCTCGTCGATCACGAAGTCCTTGCGCAGCACCGGCAGCTCGGTCGCCTCCCGCGCGGCCTGGAGATCGGCGACACTCCCCGCGAAGAACGGCCCGTCGGTGAGCACCGAGAGCGCGGCCGCACCCCCCGCGGCGTAGCTCACGGCCGTCGGAGCCGGCTCGAGGTCGGGCGCGAGCTCCCCCTTCGACGGCGATCGGCGCTTGAACTCGGCGATCACCGCGACCCGGCCGTCGGGCCGTCGCAACGCGGACGCGAAGTCGCGCGGCGCCGGCATCGAGAGTGCCGCCTGCCGGATGCGATCGCGCGTCGCGGGTTGGTGCAGCACGGTGATCTCGTCGCGCTTCACCGCCAGGATCTCGTCGAGCACACCCATGCGGCGCGAGCCTGGCACAGACGCACCCGCCGACCCCGCCGGTAGTGTCCGCACCCATGACGATCGATTTCCCCGCGGGATTCGTCTGGGGCACGTCCACGGCCGCGCACCAGACCGAGGGCGGCAACTGGAACAACGACTGGTGGGAGTTCGAGCACCGCGCCGACAGCGGATGCCGCGAACCTTCGGGCGACGCCGTCGACCACTTCTGGCGCTACCCCGACGACATCCGGCTCCTCGCCGACCTCGGCTTCGGCGCGTACCGGTTCTCGCTCGAGTGGTCGCGGATCGAGCCGGAAGACGGTGAGTTCTCCCCCGCCGCCCTCGATCACTACCGCCGCATGCTCGCCTGCTGCCTCGAACACGACGTGATCCCGGTCGTCACGTTCCACCACTTCACGACCCCGAGGTGGCTCGCGGCACGCGGCGGGTGGGCCGACGCCGCGATCGTCGACCGCTTCACCCGCTTCTGCGAGCGATCGATCGCCGCGCTCGGCGACCTCATCGGGATGGGTTGCACGATCAACGAACCGAACATCGTGTCGCTCATGGGTTACGTGTCCGCGGTGTTCCCTCCGGGCCGGCGCGACTTCCAGGCGTACGGCCTCGCGAACGAGAACCTCATCGCCGCGCACCGCAAGGCCTACGACGCGATCAAGTCCGGCCCCGGAGACTTCCCGCTCGGGCTCACGCTGTCGATGAACGACTGGTGGGCGCCGCCGGGCGCCGAGGATGCACTCGCGCGCGCCCGAGCCGGCCACGAAGGCCAGTTCTGCGACGCGGCGCGGGGCGACGACTACTTCGGCGTGCAGGCCTACTCGCGCGTCCGCCTCGACGAGCGCGGCCTTCCGACCGATCCCGAACCCGGCGTCGAGGTGCTCGACATGGGCTACGAGTACTGGCCGCAGGCGCTGGAGGCCGCCATCCGGTACGCGGCGGAGGCGACCGGCGTGCCGCTGTACGTCACCGAGAACGGCATCGGCACCACCGACGACGACCTGCGGATCCGCTACACGACCGAGGCCCTCGAGGGCGTCGCCCGCTGCCTCGCCGACGGGCTCGACGTGCGGGGCTACTTCCACTGGTCGCTGATGGACAACTTCGAGTGGGCGATGGGCTACGTGCCCCAGTTCGGTCTCGTGGCCGTCGACCGCCGCACCCAGCGCCGGACCCCCAAGCCCAGCGCGTCGTGGCTCGGCGAGATCGCGAGAACCGGAAGGCTGGAGACCTAACACGGCCCTGACGTGGGGATCATCACCTGCCCACCGGTTCTTCGCGACGATGGGTCACCATGGAACGGGGAACGATTGTCGTCGTCGACGACGAGACGAACATCGCCGACCTCGTCGAGCTGTACCTGAGCCGCGATGGCTACCGGGTCGTGAAGGCCGCGAGCGGCCAGGGTGCGCTCGACGCGATCGAGGCGCACCGGCCTCGGCTCGTGGTGCTCGACGTCGGGCTCCCCGACATCGACGGCCTCGAGGTCTGCCGGCGCCTGCGCCGCACGTCCGCGATCCCGGTGATCTTCCTGACCGCCCGCGACGGCGAGATCGACCGCGTGCTCGGGCTCGAGCTCGGCGCCGACGACTACATGACCAAGCCGTTCTCCCCCGCCGAGCTCGTGGCCCGCGTGAAGGCGGTCCTGCGCCGCACCGACGGCGCCGCCACCACCGAGGTGATCCAGGTCGGGACGGTCGCGATCGACGTCGGGCGGCGTGAGGTGCGCGTCGGCGACGCCGTCGTCGAGTTCACGACGAAGGAGTTCGAGCTGCTGCGGTTCCTCGCCGAGCGGCCCGGCCTCGCGCTCTCGCGCCAGCAGATCCTCGACGGCGTGTGGGGCTACGACTGGTTCGGCGACGCGCGAACCGTCGACGTGCACATCGCGCAGGTGCGCAAGAAGGTGGCCGACGCGGTGCCGATCAAGACGGTGCGCGGCGTCGGCTACCGGCTCGACCGGCCGGGCGGGCCGTGAATCGGCGGCGACCGACGCTGCGGACCCGGTTACTCGGCAGCCTCCTGCTCATCGCGGTCGTCGTCCTCTCGATCGCCGGTGGCGTCACGTACGTCCTCGTGCAAGGCACGTCGCAGCGCGCGGCGGTGAGGGACCTGCGCGCGAAGGCACCGACCGTGCAGAACGACGTCACCGAGCTCACGACCGCGCTGACGCAGGCGGCGAGCGCGCCACCCGCAACCCGCCTGGCCCAGGCGCGGCGCGCGCTGACGAGCATCCGCGGCGCGCTCCGCCTCTCCGACACCCGGCTCGTGTTCCTCGACACCCAGGGCGCGGTGGTGCCCGTCGCCGACCTCGGGCGCGTCGGAACCGTGCTCGCCGGCGCGGGCACCGCCGACTCCGATCTCTTCACGTTGCCGGCGGGGGTGGCGGCCACGGACCTGCTGCCGGCCGACCTCCGCGGCGGCGCGACGGTCACCGGTCGCCGCGGTGGCCTCGCGTTCCTCGCGGAGCCCCTGGCGTCCATCGCGGGCCGAACCGAGCTGCCGGTCCTCATCCTCACCGAGCCGGTGCAGACCGACCTGCCGCGCCGGGCCGTACCCGCGTTCCTCCTGGCGGCGTCGGGCGCGCTGCTCGCGTGCGTCCTGCTCTCACTCGCGCTTGCGCGACGGCTCAGCCACCCGCTCGCCGCCGTGGAGTCGACGGCCCGCTCCCTCGCGAGCGGCGACCTGAGCGCGCGCGTCACCCTCGATCCGCGCGCCGAGGACGAGCTCGCCGACGTCGCGAACGCGCTCAACTCGATGGCCGCGCAGCTCGAAGCCGCGCGCGGTGCAGAACGCGCGTTCCTCCTCAGCATCTCCCACGACCTGCGGACACCATTGACGTCGATCCGCGGGTACGCGGAGGCGCTCGCCGACGGCACCCTCGACGGCGAGGATCCCGACGCGCGCAAGCAGGCCGCGGGCGTCATCACGTCGGAGGCCCGGCGCCTCGAACGGCTCGTGCGCGACCTGCTCGATCTCTCACGGCTCGACAGCCGCCAGTTCTCGCTCCGACCCCGCCCCGTCGACGCCTCCGACGTGGTGCGCGACGCGGTCGACGCCTTCCGCCCGCAGGCGATCGACCTCGACCTCGCACTGACGGTCGCCGACTCCGCCCCGATCCCGGTTGATCTCGACCCCGAGCGCCTCGGTCAGATCGTGGCAAACCTCGTGGAGAACGCCCTCAAGTACGCGTCGAGCGCGGTACGGCGTCGGCGTCGTGAGCGCGGGCGCTTCGGTCGTCGTGACGGTCGACGACGACGGGCCGGGCATCCCCGCGGGCGAAGGCGATCGCGTCTTCGAGCGGCTGTACACCGGCCGCGGCGCACCGGGCCGCGCGATCGGGACCGGGCTCGGCCTCGCGATCGTGCGCGAACTGGCCGTCGCCATGGGCGGAAGCGCGCGCGTCGAGAGCGCGGCCGGATCCGGCACGCGGTTCGTCGTGACGGTGCGCCGCGGCGCGGTTCCGCCGGCCGTGCCGATCAGCTGAAGGGCAACGCGCAGGCCTCGCCGGCGACTGCGTCGTCGCCGATCATGACGGTGACGGCCGCGGGCGGCTCCACCTCGCGGCGAACGAGCGCGAGCGCGACCACGCCCAGGCGCGGCGAGCGGGCGGCGCTCGTGACGCGGCCGACGTCGCGGTCGCCGAGCTTCAGCGCCGCGCCCGCCGCCGGCACCACGTCGCCGGTCACTGCGATCCCGCGCAGCTGCCGGTTCACGTGCCCGCGCGTGTCGATGCGGCACACGAGCTCCTGACCGAGGAAACACCCCTTCGTGAACGACACCGCGTCCTGGTCGAGGAAGGCTTCTTGGGGAATGAGCGACTCGTCGAGGTCGAGACCTTGGCGAGGGATCCCGGCCTCGATCCGTACCGCCTCCGCGGCGAGGAGCCCGGCGCGCGCGACCCCGGCGGCGACGAGCGCGGCCCCGGCGTCCTCGACGGTCGCCCGCGGCCCGAGCAGCGAGATCCCACCACCACCAGGGAGCGCGGCGTGCGCGACGCGCACGACCCGCGCGTCGCGCCACGCGACGTGCGCATGAGCCGGCGCGGGCACATCGACGCCGAGGATCGTCGCGACGCGTGTGACGGCGTCGGGACCCAGGACGTCGAGGTGGCCGTGCTCCGCACTGACGTCGCGTACGTCGACGTTCACACGGATCTTGAACCGGTTCAAGCCGGCGGCGAGCACGGCGCCCACACCGATGTCGGTGTCGAGCCAGAACTCCTCCGGACCGACGCGCAGGGCCCGGAAATCGGCGGTGAGCTTGCCCTGCGGTTGCAGCAGCAACGAGTGTGCGCCCTCGCCGACGGCGAGCGCCGCGAGGTCCTGCGAGACGAGGCTGTCGAGGAAGGTGCGCGCGTCGGCACCCGTGACGAGCACGGCCCCACCGGCGCTGCGGTCGACGACCGCCGCGGCCGAGCGCAGGCGCTCGTACTCGGAGGCCGGATCGCTGTACGAGTCGGGCGCGATGTCAGCCACGGTCGTTCTTCACCGGGAAGAGGGTGCGCGCGGCCTCGGCCGCGGTGAGCAGCGCGCCGGCCTTGTTGGAGCACTCGAGGTCTTCGTCGGTCGCGACGGAGTCGGCGACGATGCCCGCGCCGGCCGAGATGCTCGCAGCGCCGTCGCGCCACACCATCGTGCGGATCGCGATCGCGGTGTCGAGGTTGCCGGAGAAGTCGACGTAGCCGACGACTCCCGCGTACGGCCCGCGCTTGGTGGGCTCGAGCTCGTCGATGATCTCCATGGCCCGGACCTTCGGCGCGCCGCTCACGGTGCCGGCCGGAAACGTCGCGCGCAGCACGTCGACCGGTGTCTTTCCCGCGACGAGCTCGCCCGACACCTGGCTCGTGAGGTGCATGACGTGCGAGTAGCGCTCGAGCGTCATCAGCTCGTCGACCTGCTCGGTCCCGAAGGTCACGACGCGGCCGACGTCGTTGCGTGCGAGGTCGACGAGCATCACGTGCTCGGCCCGTTCCTTCGGGTGCTCGGCGAGCTCCGCGGCCATGCGCCGGTCGTGTTCCTCGGTACGACCCCGCCGGCGCGTCCCTGCGATCGGGCGGCTGATGACCCGCCCGTCGAGGACCTGCACCATCGGCTCCGGCGACGACCCGACGATCGTCGCCTCGGGATGCCGCAGGAAGTACATGTACGGCGACGGGTTCACGAGCCGCAGCACTCGGTACGTCGCGAACGGATCGAAGTCGCCGAGCAGGTCGAAGCGCTGTGCGAGCACGACCTGGAAGATGTCGCCCGCGAGGATGTGCTCGCGCGCGGCTTCCACGGCCGCGGCGTACTGGTCGCTCGACGTGCCCCGCCGCACGTCCGGCAGCGCGTCGAGGGTGTCGCCCGGCGGCGGCGTCGGCAGGTACGGGAGCGGCCGCCCGAGGTCGGCGATCGCGTCGGCCAGGCGCGCCGTCGCGCGGTCGTACGCGTCGTCGAGCGTCGCGCGGGACGCGCCCGGCTCGGGATAGACGTTCTCGATGAGGTACAGCCGCTGGCGGAAGTGGTCGAACGCGGCGACCTGGCCGGCGAGGCACAGCACGGCGTCGGGGAGGCCCTGGTCGTCGCGCGGCACGGTGGGCAGCCGCTCGATCTCGCGCACGGTGTCGTAGCCGAGCCAGCCGACGATGCCGCCGTGGAACGGCGGCAGGTCGGCAAGCGCCGGGGCGCGGTACCGCGCGACGAGCGCGTCGAGCGCGGCGAGGCTGCCGTCGTCGGTCGGCACGCCGGGAGGCGCCGGACCGTCGACGAACTCCACGTGCTTCCCTCGCACGACGAGCGTGAGGGCCGGGTCACGGCCGAGGAACGAGAAGCGTCCCCAGCGCTCGGCCCGCTCCACCGACTCGAGCAGGAACCCTTCGCGCTCGCCGACCAGTTTCACGAAGACCGACAGCGGCGTCTCGACGTCGGCGAGTACCTCGCACCACACCGGAACGACCGTGTACTCCCCGCACCGCGCGACGAACTCCTCGCGCGTCGGGCGAACGTCCGGCGGCGCGCTCAAGCGTTCCCGGGCGTCGCGCCGCCGCCGAAGTCGCGGAAGAAGCACGAGTGAGCGCCGGTGTGGCACGCGCCCCGCCCCTCCTGCTCGACGACGAACAGCAGCGCATCCATGTCGCAGTCGTATGCGGCCCGGCGGACGTACTGGCGATCGCCGGAGGTCTCGCCCTTGCACCAGTACTCCTGGCGGCTCCGGCTCCAGAACCACGTGCGCCCGGTCTCGAGGGTGCGGCGCAGCGACTCCTGGTTCATCCAGCCGACCATGAGGACCGTGCCGGAATCGACCTCCTGGACGATCGCGACGACGAGCCCGGCGTCGTTGTACGCCACCGCCGCGAGCTCCTCGTCGGTGAACGGGATGGGGGTCGTGACGGGGGCCGGCGCCATGCGCGGAGCGTAGCCGCGGGCGTTCGGAACACCGGAAGCATTGGCGCTCCCGGCGTTCCGTCGGAACCACCGACGCTCGCGCCCGCCGCGAGACTCGCCGGCCATGGCCGATGTTTCCCGCCCGCCTCGCGCGGCCCGCTTGCCCACGATCCTGAAGCTGCACGGCGACGAACGGGTCGACGACTGGTACTGGTTGCGCGAGCGCGCGAACCCCGACGTGCGCGCGTACCTCGAAGCCGAGAACGCCTACACCGACGCGGTGATGCGGCCGACGGCCGCGCTCCAGGCGACGCTCTACGACGAGATCGCGTCACACGTGCGCCAGACCGACACCTCCGCGCCGGTTCCCGACGGTCCCTTCGAGTACTCGCATCGCACCGTCGAGGGCAGTCAGTACCCGATCCACTGCCGGCGTCCACGCGGGGGCGGCGACGAGACCGTCGTCCTCGACGTGAACGAGCTGGCGACCGGACACTCGTTCCTCGAGGTCGGTGACCTCGCGATCGACCCGGCCCACACGCTCGCGGCGTACACCGTCGACACGACCGGCGGCGAGCGCTACGAGCTTCGCTTCCGCGATCTCGCGTCGGGTACCGACACCGCGGAGACCGTCCCCGACGTGTACTACGGGCTGGCCTGGGCCGACGACGGGCGGACGATCTTCTACACGCGCCCCGACGTCGCGATGCGTCCCTACTCCGTCTGGCGGCACACGCTCGGAACTTCGGCCCGCGACGACGTGCTCGTGTTCCGCGACGACGACGAGCGCTTCGACGTCTTCCTCGAGCGCAGCCGCAGCGGTCGCTACGTGCTGATCCACTCGATCTCGCGCACGACGGGAGAGGCGTGGTTCGTTCCCACCGCGACGCCGGAGACGCCACCGCGTGTCGTCGCGCCGCGCCGCGACGATGTCGAGTACCTCGTCGAGCACTGGACGAACGGTACCGACGACCGGTTCTTCATCGTCACGAACGCCGGCGGCGCGCAGAACTTCAAGCTCGTGAGCGCCTTGGTCGCGCAGCCCGACGCCGGCCGCTGGCTCGACGTGATCCCGCACCGACCCGCGGTTCGGCTCGAGCGGGCGAGCGCGTTCGCCGGCCATCTCGTGCTGTCCGAACGCGCCGACGGCGGCCAGCGACTCCGGATCCACCGCCTCGGCGACCACTCCGAGTTCACGATCGAGCAGGACGAGGACGCCGCGAGCGTGTGGCTCGGCTCCAACCGTGAGTTCGACACGACGACCGTCCGCTACGGGTACTCGTCGCTCGTCACCCCCGTGACCACCTACGACTACGACCTCGAGACCGGCGAGCGCACGCTCGTGAAGCGCCAGCCGGTACTCGGCGGGTACGAGCCCGAGCAGTACGTCTCGCGGCGAGCGTGGGCGAAGGCCCCCGACGGCACCGAGATTCCGATGTCGATCGCGCACCGCCGCGATGTCGAGCTCGACGGTTCGGCGCCCGTCCTTCTCTACGGGTACGGCGCGTACGAGTCGTCGATCGACCCGACGTTCCGCGAGACCCGGCTCCCGCTCCTCGACCGGGGCGTGGTCTTCGCGATCGCGCACGTGCGCGGTGGCGGCGAGATGGGCCGACACTGGTACGAGGACGGCAAGCTCGAGCGGAAGCCGAACACCTTCACCGACTTCGTCGCCTGCGCCGAACACCTCGTCGAGACGCACGTGACCGAGCCGAAGCGGATCGTCGCGCGCGGCCGTTCGGCCGGCGGCCTCCTCATGGGCGCGATCACGAACCTGCGGCCCGACCTCTTCGCGGCCGTGGTCGCTGAAGTTCCGTTCGTCGACGTCGTGAGCACGATGCAGGACGCGAGCATCCCGCTCACCGTCACCGAGTGGGAAGAGTGGGGCAACCCCGCGAACGAGGTGCAGTACCGCGTGATGCGCTCGTACTCGCCCTACGACAACCTCGAAGCGAAGGCCTACCCCAACCTGCTCGTGACCGCCGGCTTCAACGACCCGCGCGTCCAGTACTGGGAGCCGGCGAAGTACGTCGCCAAGCTCCGCCACCTCGCGACGGGTGGCGACTTCCTCCTGCACACCGACCTCGGGGCCGGGCACGGCGGACCGTCGGGCCGCTACGACGCATGGCGGGAGGAGGCGTTCACCCTCGCCTTCGTGCTCACGCAGCTCGGCCGCGGCGCGTGAGACACCCGCGCGGAGTCGGGGCCCGATGACGCGCCGCGAAGCGCTCGTCCTCACGGCGTCCGACGGCACCACGCTCGAAGCCGAGATCGTGAGCCCCGACGGTGGCCCCGCGCGCGCCGGGATGGTCCTGTGCCATCCGCACCCGCAGTTCGGCGGCACGATGCGTTCCATCGTGATCGGCGCGTTGTTCGAGGCGCTTCCCGCCGCGGGCGTCGAGTGCGTGCGCTTCAACTTCCGCGGGGTCGAGGGCAGCGCGGGGACCTTCGCGGGCGGCGACCTGGAGCGCCTCGACGCCCTCGCCGCCATCGGCTACCTGCATCCGCGACTGCCGGCGACGGCCCCGCTCGTGCTCGCCGGTTGGTCGTTCGGGGCCGACGTCGCGATGTCGTGCGTGGCTCCCGAGCTCGCGGGATGGCTGCTCGTCGCGTGCCCGTTGCGCTTCGCTCACGACGTCGACGCCGTCGCGTCCGATCCCCGACCGAAACAGCTCGTGCTCGCGGAACGTGACGAGTTCCGGGCACCGGACGAGGTGGAACGCGAGGTCGCGGATTGGCGCGCGACGAGCGTCGAGGTGGTACGGGGCGCGAGCCACTTCTTCGTGGGCCGCACCGATCAGGTCGTGGCGCACGCGCTCGCCTTCGTCGACGCGCTCACCGGCGCGGCGACGAGAGCCGCGCGTCCCTAGCCGAGGGTGAGGCTCGGCGGTGCCGCGAGGCTCGGTGGAGCCGCGATGCCGTTGCGTTCGAGATACGAATGGCGCTTGACCAGCGCGCCCTGCCATGCGGCAAGGTCGTTCTCGAAGTGCACGCGATCACCGTCTTCGTACGCGTGCTCGAGCTCGTCGAACGCCGCGTCCTCGGCATCGAGCAGTTGCCGGTAGCGCAGGAAGAACTGGTCTCCGACGCAGCGCTCGTGACCGATGGGCTCCTGACCGTTCGTGTCGGGCATCGCACCCCCTCGCTCGGACGCCGTTGTTCTCCGGCGTACCGAGCACGGTAGCGGCCCTCGGAACCCCCGTCGACGACCAGGCGGAGAGGGAGCTGAAGGCCCAGGTCAACCGCGGTTCGATCGCCTGCGGCGGCCCGCCGACAGCCCGGTTCAGGGTCGGACGCAGACCCCGCGGGCCGCGAGGTAATCCTTGGCTTCGCGAACCCGGAAGGTTCCGAAGTGGAAGACCGACGCGGCGAGGAGCGCGTCGGCGCCGCCCTCGTGCACGGCCGCGTAGAAGTGCTCGAGGGTGCCGACCCCGCCGCTCGCGATCACGGGCACCGGCACCACGTCGCCGATCGCGCGGAGCAGCTCGAGGTCGTAGCCGGCCTGGGTGCCGTCGCGGTCCATCGACGTGAGCAGGATCTCCCCCGCGCCGAGCGCGCACGCTTCCTGCGCCCACTCGACGGCGTCGCGCGCGACCGGCGTGCGACCACCGTGGATCACGACCTCCCATCGCGGTGGCGCGTCGGATCCGGCGTCGGGCGCGCGCCGGCGCCGCGCGTCGATCGCGACGACGATGCACTGCGCGCCGAACTCCTCCGACGCACGCTGCACGAGCGGCGGGTCCTGCACCGCGGCGGTGTTGAGCGACACCTTGTCGGCCCCCGCGCGCAGCATGCGGCGCACGTCGTCGACCGCGCGGATTCCGCCGCCGACCGTGAACGGGATGAAGACCTGCTCGGCGACCCGCTCGACAACGTGCACCATCGTGTCGCGGTCGTCGGAGGACGCGGTGATGTCGAGGAACACGAGCTCGTCGGCGCCCTCCGCGTCGTAGCGAGCCGCGAGCTCGACGGGATCGCCCGCGTCGCGCAGCTCCACGAACCGGATGCCCTTCACGACGCGCCCGGCGTCGACGTCGAGGCACGGGATCACACGGGTTGCGAGCACGCGGCAACCGCCTCCTCGATGCCGAGCCGACCCTCGTACAGGGCCCGACCGACGATCACCCCGGCGAGCCGGCGCCCGTTCACGTCGAGCGCGCGCAGCGCGTGCAGGTCGGCGACGCCGGCGACTCCCCCGCTGGCGATCACCGGCACCGACGTGGCCCCGAGCACCGCCGCGAGGCCGTCGAGGTCGGGGCCGCTGAACATCCCGTCGCGACCGATGTCGGTGACGACGATCGCGCTCACGCCCGAGTCGGAGAAGCTCGCGGCCGTCGTGACGAGATCCGCGCCGCTCCGCTCCTGCCAGCCTCGTACCGCGACCTCCCGACCGCGCGCGTCGAGCCCGACCGCGACCCGACCGGGATGCAGCACGCAGAGGTCGTGCACCATGTCCGGGTGCTCGACGGCTGCGGTTCCGATCACGACGCGCGCCGCACCCGCGGCGAGCCGGTCGCCGGCGGCCTCGACGCTGCGGATCCCGCCACTGTTCTGCACCCGGCACTCGACCGCTGCGCAGATCGCCTCGATCACCCGGAGGTTGTCGGCACCTCCGTCGCGCGACCGCGCCGCGTCGAGATCGACGACGTGGATCCAGCGCGCGCCCGCGGCCTCGTAGCCGCGCGCGACGTCGACCGGGTTCACGTCGTAGACGGTCTCGCGCGCGTAGTCGCCCTGCTGCAACCGCACGCAGCGCCCGTCGAGCAGATCGATCGCAGGGAACAGGTCCATCAGCGCGCCGCGCCGCCCGCCACCGCGGCTGCGGGCGCGCTCCCGCCCGAACACGCCGTGACGAAGTTGGCGAGCAGCCGCAACCCGGTAGCGCCGCTCTTCTCGGGGTGGAACTGCGTGGCCCACACCGGCCCCCGCTCGACCGCGGCCGGGAACCGCCGGCCGTAGTCGCACCACCCGGCGACCACCTCCGGATCGGTCTCGGGGGCGTAGGAGTGCACGAAGTAGAGCCACGCGGGTTCGGGCAACCCCGCGAGCAGCGCCGAGCCGCCGACCGGCTCCACCGTGTTCCAACCGATCTGCGGCAGCTTCACCGTCGCGGGCAGGCGCGTCACCCGGCCCGGCAGGACGCCGAGACCGTCGACTCCCGGCGCCTCGTCGCTGCCCTCGAAGAGCATCTGCATGCCGATGCACACGCCGAGGAACGGACGGCCCGACGCCGCCGCGTCGCGTGCCAGCCCCTCGAGGCCCGCGTCGTGCAGGGCGGCCATGCAGGCACCGAAGTGCCCGACCCCCGGCAACACCACCCCGGCCGCGTCGCGCACGATCGCCGGATCGGCGGTGAGCACGACGTCGGCGCCGAGGTGCGCAAGGGCCTTCTCGGCCGAGCGCAGGTTGCCGATGCCGTAGTCGAGCACCGCGACGCGGCCCGAACGGCCCGGCGGGCCGGCCATGGTCAGAGCACGCCCTTGGTGGACGGCACGCCCGTGCCCTCGACGCGCACCGCGTCGCGCAACGCGCGCGCGACGCCCTTGAACGACGCCTCGATCACGTGGTGGCCGTTCCGACCGGCGAGCGAGCGCAGGTGCAGCGTGACGCGCGCGCCGTCGACGAAGCCCTTCCAGAACTCCTCCGCGAGCTGCGGATCGAACGTTCCGATCCACTCCGCGACCGGATCGACGCCGTACGCCAGGAACGGGCGCCCGGAGAGATCGAGCGCGACCTGCACGAGCGCCTCGTCGAGCGGGACGAGCGCGTTCGCGAAGCGCCGTACGCCCGCCTTGTCGCCGAGGGCTTCGCGCACCGCGGTCCCGAGGGTGATTCCGACGTCTTCGACCGTGTGGTGCAGATCGACGTCGAGGTCACCGCGCGCCGACAGCGTGAGGTCGAGGCCACCGTGCTTCGCAAGCTGGGCGAGCATGTGGTCGAGGAACGGGATCCCCGTCGTGACGTCGATCTGCCCGGTGCCGTCGACGACGAGATCCACGACGACCATTCGTCTCCGCGGTGGCGCGTTCCTGGTGCGACTGCCGAATGCTCACGCGATCTCCTCCAACGCGGCGCGCAGCGCGCCCAGGAACGCGTCGTTCTCGGCGGGGGTGCCGACGGTGACGCGCAGACATTCGTCGAGCCGGGGCCAGCGCGAGAAGTCGCGCACGAGCACGCCGTGCCCGAGCAGTGCCTTCCACAGCGCGCGGCCGTCGCCGCGGACGCGGAACAGCAGGAAGTTCGCGCCCGACGGGAAGACGTCGATGCCGTCGAGGGCGCGCAGCGCGGCGAACAGCCGCCCCCGCTCCTCCACGAGCATCGCGACGCGTCGCTCCATCTCGTCGCGGTGCGCGAGCGCGAGCCGGCCTGCGAGCTGCGTCGGTACCGAGAGGTGGTACGGCAGCACGACCTTCTCGAGCTCGCCGACCAGCCACTCCGGCCCGACTGCGAACCCGAGTCGCACGGCGGCGAGCGACCACACCTTGCTGTACGTCCGCACGACGACGAGCGGGCGCGCGTCGTCGACGAGATCGAGCGCGCTCCAATCGGCGAACTCGCCGTACGCCTCGTCGACGACGAGGAGCCCGCCGACTCCCGCGACGGCAGTCAGGAGCGCGTCGACCGTCTCGCGCGGCTCGACGGTCCCGGTGGGGTTGTTCGGGCTGCAGAGGAACACGATCGCGGGGCGATGGCGCTCGACGAGCTCGACCGCGGCCTCGAGATCGACACCGAACTCGTCGCCCCGTTCGCCCTCCACGACACCCGTCGCGGTGATCCGCGCGAGGTGCGAGTGCAGCGCATACGTGGGCTCGAAGAGCAGCGCGGCGCGTCCCGCGCCGCCGTAGGTGAGCAAGATCGTCTGGAGCACCTCGTTGCTGCCGTTCGCGACGAAGATCCGGGCCTCGGGCTGTGCGAGGCGCGCGGCCAGCGCGCCCCGGAGCGCGGACGCGGCACGATCCGGGTACCGGTTGAAGTCGGTGGCGGCGATCGCGCCGAGCCACTCGTCGATGAACTCGCGTGGTGGGGGGAACGGGCTCTCGTTCGTGTTGAGTCGGACCGCGACGGCGACTTGCGGCGAGTGGTAACCCTCGAGCGCACGGAGGTCGTCGCGGGGCTGCAGGCGCGGCGGCAGGGCACCGGACGCGCTCACGCCTCCTCCTCGCGCACCCGGATCGAATCCGCGTGCGCGTCGAGACCCTCGCTCTCCGCGAGCACCTTGACGTACGGACCGATGCGCACGAACGCGTCGTGGTCGAGGGTGACGACGTGCATGTGCTTCTGGAAGTTCGAGACTCGCAACGCGCTCGCGAAGCGCGCCGTCGTGCCGGTGGGAAGGACGTGGTTGGGACCCGCCACGTAGTCACCGACGACCGCCGACGCATACGGTCCGCAGAACACCGCGCCCGCGTGGCGCACGCCGGGCAGGAGCAGCTCCGCGTCCTCGCTCATGAGCTGCAGGTGCTCGGGCGCGATCGCGTTGGCGACCGCAATCGCGTCGTTGGGCGAGTCGACGAGGATGATGCGGCCGCCGCTCGCGAGCGTCGCCGCCGCCTCGTCCCGGCGCACGGCGCGGTCGAGCCGGCGGGCGAGGCGGGCGTCGAGGACGTCGGCGAAGTGCTCGCTCCACGTGATCACGATCGCGGTCCCCCCGGGGCCGTGCTCCGCCTGCGCCAGCAGATCGGCCGCGACCCACTCCGGGTTCGTGGTGTCGTCGGCGACGACGGCCAGCTCCGACTCCGCGGCGATCGACTCGATCCCGACCATGCCCTGGACCTCGCGCTTGGCCGCCGCCACATACCGGTTGCCGGGCCCGACGATCACGTCGACCGGCGCGATCGATTCCGTGCCGTAGGCCATCGCGGCGATCGCCTGCGCGCCCCCGATCCGGTACACCTCGTCGACGCCGGCCAGCGCGGCGGCGGCGAGGGTCGCCGCCGGCGGGTTGCCCGTCGCGGCGTCGGGCGGCACGCACAGCACGATTTCGGGCACCCCGGCGATGCGGGCCGGGATCGCCGTCATGAGCACGGTCGACGGGTAGGCGGCGCGGCCCCCCGGGACGTACGCGCCGGCCCGGTCGACCGGCACGACGAGCTCACGGACGTGCACCCCGCGCCGCTCGTGCTTCGTGTCCGCCGCCCGCTGCGACTCGTGGTACGCCACGATCTGGTCGGAGGCGAACTCCAGCGCGGCGCGCAGTGACGGATCGACGTCGTCGAGCGCGTCGTCGAGATCGGAGCGTGGGACGCGGACGGCGTCGATGTCGCACCCGTCGAAGCGCGCGGTGAGCTCCCGCAGCGCGGCGTCGCCCCGCTCGCGCACCGCGTCGATGATCTCGCGGACGGCGGTGACGACGTCGGCATCAGGCCCCGCCGGGCGCGCGAGGAGCGCGGCCGGGTCGGCGACGGAACCACGGAGATCGAGTCGGCTGAGCATGGGGAAGGCCCGAGCCTACCGAGGCAACCCCGCGTTCCCCCGCCTCGTTTCACCGCTCCGCTTGGCGTCGGGCGGCGCCGGCGGTCACCATGGCCGGATGCCCGCCGGCGACACCGCCCTCCTTTCCAGCATCGTGGCCCAGGTCGAGGAGCTGGGCCGCCGCGTCAGCGAGCTGGCCGAGTCGTACGGCTCGACGCCCGATTCTGCGATCGCGTCCGAGCTGTTCTCGGCCGAGCGCGCGCTCGTCACCGCACGGCGCTCACTCGAACGCGCGGCCCGGCTCCTCGGCGGCTGACGCGCGTCAGAAGTCGTCGCACATCACGGGCTCGCGGCCGCTGAACGCGGCGTCGAGCGAGGCGCCCACCGCACCCGACAGGCCCCGGGCGAGACCGGCGGCCGCGAGCACACCGGTCGTGGCCCAGCCCGTGTAGAGGGACGCGAACCCGTTGATGCTGAGCTCGCCATCGGGAGCCGGCCCGGCGTCGGCTCGCTCGAGCCGCCCCTCGCCACCGTCGACGACCAGGCGCCAACACCCGTCGTTCGCCGCAACCCGCGCGTCGGCGAGGCGGAACGCGGCGTCGACACGCAGACCCGACGGGAAGCCGCGCCGCGCGATCGCGCGGGGCGCGTCGACGATGCGCGTCATCCAGAGCTGCTGGCCGAGCGGCCGGATGGTCTGCTCCGGCAGGAGCAACGCGAGCGCGTCGACCGGCACGCCCGCGATCGTGATGCGGTCGGCCTGCGCGCCGTGCGCCCCGAGATGGCGCCACAGGGCCCGCTCCGAGTCGGCGTGCCCCGCGACCAGGTCGTCGACCCATACCGCGTACCCGCGCGCCTGGCGCGACTGCGTATACGTGACGAAGCCGTCGACGACGCCGTCGCGTTCGACGACGTACTCGTAACGGTGCGGCGCGGGCGCGAGGCGGTCGGCCCACAACCAGTCGGGGCGACGAAGGTACCCGGGACGGTTCGGCGCGACGCGGTCGTAGACCGCGATCATCGCGTCGCGGTCGTCGGAGCCGGCGCGCCGCTCGCGTTCGGGCCCCGCAGGGAGCGCGGTCAGATCCGAGGTCCGCACCGTGACGACGGCGTAGCGACCGCCGTGCTCCCACCCGCACTTGCGGTACACCCACGAGGTGGCCGGGCCGAGGGTGCTGATCGCTTCGCCGTCGTCGCGCATCACGCCGATCGCGGCGTCGAGCAGCTGCGGCGCGATGCCCCGGCCCCGCTCCTCCGGTGCGACCACGACCGACGCGACACCTCCCATCGGCACCGCGCGCCCGCCGAACCACTGGGCGAACGCGAGCACGTTCAGCATGCCGACGAGCCGGCCGTCTCGGCGTGCGCCGAGCATGCGCAGCTTCGGGTCGCGAGCGACGCGGGCCACCCAGTCTTCCCGGGTCCCGGGAAGCGCGTAGCCCTGCTCGCGCAACGTCGCGTACTCGACGAGGTCGTCGACCCGCGCGCGCTCGACCGTGACGCGACCACCACTCACCCGCGCGTCACCTTCGTCGCGACCGGCTTCGTCTTCGCCTTCCGCGCCGATTTCTTCGTCGCCCGTTCTTTCGGCGCCGACTTCCTCGTCACCGGTGCTTTCGGCGCCGACTTCTTCGTCGGGGCGACCGCAGCGAACGTGCCGGCGGAGGGGCAGTCGGGCGCGAGCGCGCACGCCTCGCAACGCGGCCGGCGCGCCAGGCAGACGCGCCGCCCGTGCTCGATGAGACGCAACGAGAACCGGCCCCGTTCCGCGGGCTCGACGAGGCCGTCGAGATCGCGTTCCACCGCGACGGGATCGGTCTCGTTCGTGAGCTTCAGGCGGCGGGCGAGCCGCCCGACGTGCGTGTCGACGGGCAGGCCCGGAAGATCGAACGCAACCGAGCGGACGACGTTGCCCGTCTTGCGGCCGACTCCCGGGAGGGTCACGAGGTCGTCGAGGTCGCGCGGGATCTCGCCGCCGAAGCGGGCCTCGACGGCCTGAGCCATGCCGAGCAGACTGCGCGTCTTCGCCCGGAAGAACCCGGTGGAACGCACGATCTCCTCGACGGCGCTCGGATCGGCGCCCGCGAGATCACCGGGTGTCGGATACCGCGCGAAGAGCGTGGGCGTGACCATGTTCACGCGCTCGTCGGTGCATTGCGCGGAGAGGATCGTCGCGACGAGCAGCTCGTACGCGTTGCGGTGCACGAGCGCGCAGCGCGCGTCGGGGTAGAGCTCGGCGAGGCGCTGCCGCGCCAGGTCGGCGCGCGTTCTCGCACCTCGGGGACGGGCCATGATCCGGGAGCGTACCGCCCGACCCCGAAGCACCAGGCGGTACCCTCCGGCTCGTGCCCGGCCCCGAGATCGTCGCCGCGGGGCCCTCCGATCGGGAGGTGATCACCGCCCTCGACCGCGCCGTCTTCGACGCGACCGGGCACCCCGCGCTCGGCGACGCGGTGTGGCGCGACCTCGACCGGCCGGCGCCGGACTCGACCGGGTTCGTCGCGCGAAGCAACGGCCAACCCGACGCCTACCTGCACGTCGCGCGCAGCGACACGCTCTCACCGTCGCACTGGGATCTCGGGCTGGCGCTGCGCCCGCACGCGCGCGACGACGCGCTCGCCGGTGCGCTCCTCGACGCGCTCGTCGGTGCGCTCCTCGACGCGGCTGCGAGCCACACCGCGGCACACGGCGGCGGCGGCGCGATCCTCTGGGTCTTCGACCCGACGCCCGACGACGACGCGCGCCTCGCGAGCCACGGATTCCGGGTGCAGCGCGACCTCTACCAGATGCGCGTCGGGCTCCCGATCCCGGCGCACGCGACGTTCCCTCCCGACACGACCGTGCGCGCATTCGAGCCCGGTCACGACGAAGCCGCCTGGCTGCACGTGAACAACCGGGCGTTCGCGGGCCATCCCGAGCAGGGCGGCTGGACCGAGCAGACACTCGCACGTCGGATGGCCGAGCCGTGGTTCGATCCCGAGCTGTTCCTCCTCGCGCTCGACGGCGACGGTCTGGCCGGGTTCGACTGGCTCAAGGTGCATCCCGCGACCGACACGGAACCGACGGTCGGCGAGATCTTCGTCATCGGCGTCGACCCGAGCCGCCAGGGTCGGGGCCTCGGCCGCGCGCTCGCCGTCGAGGGACTCCAACGCCTTGCGGCCCGCGGCATCACGGTCGGCATGCTCTTCGTCGCGGCCGAGAACACCGGAGCCCTCGCGCTCTACCGCGACCTCGGCTTCGTGATCCACCGGGTCGACCGCGCCTATGAGCGCCGCGTCGGGACCGCCGCGAGCGACACGTGAACGGTCCGCCCGTCTCCACGCCCGAGGTGCGCGCGGAGCCGCCCCACACGCGCTACGGCGCCACCCGCGAGCAGATCGCGGAGCTGCTCGCCGAGTGGGGGGAGCCGCGCTATCGCGCGACGCAGTGCTTCGAAGGGCTCTGGACCGCCCGGCGACCGCTCGAAGCCATCACGAGCCTGCCCAAGGCCCTTCGTGATCGGCTCGCCGCCGCGTTGCCGCTGAGCCTCGAGCTCGTCACCGTCGCGACGGGCGACCGCGGCTCGACCCGCAAGTGGTTGTGGCGCGCGAGCGGCGACGCGCAGGTCGAGACGGTGCTCATGCGGTATCGCGAGCGAGCGACCGTGTGCGTTTCGTCGCAGGCCGGTTGCGCGATGGGATGCACGTTCTGCGCCACCGGTCAGGCCGGATTCAGCCGGCACCTCGACTCGGGGGAGATCGTCGAGCAGGTGGTGCGGGCCGCGCACGAGTCGCCGCAGCGCGTCGGCAACGTCGTGTTCATGGGGATGGGCGAACCGCTCGCGAATCTCGACGCGGTCTGGGAGTCGGTCGAGCGACTGCACCGCGACCTCGGACTGTCGGCCCGGCATCTCACCGTCTCGACGGTCGGCGTGGTGCCGGGGATCCGCGCGCTGTCGGAGCGTCCGCTCCCCGTCACCCTCGCCGTGTCCCTGCACGCGCCCGACGACGCACTGCGCGACACGCTCGTACCACTGAACCGGCGCTACCCCATCGCCGAGGTGCTCGACGCCGCGCGCGACCACGCGCGTCGTCGGGGGCGGCGGGTGACCTTCGAGTACGCGTGCATCGAGCGCGTCAACGACCATCCCCACCAGGCCCGCGCACTCGCGGGCCGGCTGCGCGGCTTTCCGGGCGGCGCGCACGTGAACCTCATCCCGCTCAACGCCACCGCAGGGTTCGCGGGCCGGCCGTCGGGCCCCGATCGCATCGCCGCCTTCGCCGCCGTGCTGCGGGCCGAGGGCGTGAACGCCACCGTGAGACGCAATCGGGGCGTCGACATCGACGCCGCCTGCGGACAGCTGCGGGCCCGGGTCCTCGGCGACACGGACGCCGCGACCGTGCCCGGTTCAGCGGAGCGATCGGGCACAATGGAGCGGTGAACGACTATCACTGGTTCAACCAGCACCAGCCGCAGACCCTCCAGAGCGCGGTCGTCCTGCTCTACATCAACGCCGCGTTCGGCCTCCTGCTCGGCAGCTACGTCTCGATCCTCGTGCTCGTGGCGATGGCCGTCGGCGCCTTCGGCACCGCCAACGACAAGAAGTGGGGCTACGGCCTCGCCGTCGCATCCGCACTGGTGAACTTCGTCGTCGTCCTCCTGCTCTTCGGATTGCCCGACGCGCTCACGACCTTCAACGGGCTCATCTCCGTCCTGTTCGACGGCGCGCTCGTCGCGCTCCTCCTCCACCCGATGAGCCGCGACTACCAGCGCATCTGGTTCCGGTGACCCGCCGCCACTCCCGGCAGCCGCGCGCATGAGCGAGGCGAGCCGTCTCGTCACCGACTTGGAGCAGCAGCTCCGACCATTGCTCGTCGCGACCGAGGGCGCCTGGTGGAACGCGGCGGTGCACGCCGGGCCGGAGTCGGAACAACAGCGCGTGCAGTGCGACGTCGCGCTCTCCGACGCGCTCGCAGATCCCGACGCCTTCGCCGCGGTGCGCGGCGCGCGCGCCGCCGTCGAGCCGGATCCGCTCGTCACCCGCCAGCTCGCCGTGCTCTACGACTGGCTGGCGCCCAACCAGATCCCCGCCGATCTTCGCCGCGAGCTGGTGGAGCTCCAGGTGTCGGTCGAGTCGACCTTCGCCAACCATCGCGCCGAGGTCGACGGCTCCGAAGCCGACGACAACGACATCGCGCTGATCCTGAGCACGAGCGACGACACCGCGCACCGGCGCGCCGCGTGGGAAGCGTCCAAGACCGTCGGCGCGGTCGTCGCCGACCGCGTTCGGGAGCTCGCACGGCTTCGCAACCGCGCGGCCCGCGAGCTCGGCTACCGCGACCACTTCGCCCTCGCCCTCGGCACCTCCGAGCTCGACGAGGGACGGCTCTTCGAGACACTCGCCGCCGTCGACACCGCGACGGCGGCACCGTTTCGCGAATGGAAGGCCGGCCTCGACGAGCGGCTCGCACCGCGGTTCGGTTGCCGGCCCGACGAGCTCCGGCCCTGGCACTACGACGACCCCTTCTTCCAGAACGCGCCGGCGAACGCCGACGCCGACCTCGACGCCGCCTTCGCCGAACGTGATCTCGAAGCGCTCACGGTTCGCACGTATGCGGGCATCGGCCTCGACGTCGGCGACGTGCTCGAGCGAAGCGACCTCTACCCACGCGCCGCGAAGAACCAGCACGCGTTCTGCATCGACATCGACCGCGAGGGCGACGTGCGCGTGCTGTGCAACGTCACGCCGAACGAGCGCTGGATGGAGACGATGCTCCACGAGTTCGGCCACGGCACCTACTTCGCGGAGGTCGACACGGGGCTGCCGTGGCTGTTGCGCACCATGCACGCGCTCACGACCGAGGGCATTGCCATGTTCTTCGGACGGCTCGCGCGCGACCCCGAGTGGCTCACGACCGTCGCCGGTATCGACACCGCCGACATCGACCGCCGGGCAACCGCGCTCCGGGCCTCGCAGCGCGCGCAGCTCCTCGTCTTCGCGCGCTGGGTCCTCGTGATGACGAACTTCGAACGGGCCTTCTACGCCGACCCCGAAGCCGATCACGACGCGCGCTGGTGGGACCTCGTCGAGCGCTACCAGCTCGTCCCCCGTCCCGACGACCGCAGTGCACCCGACTGGGCCGCGAAGATCCACCTCGCGGTCGCGCCCGTCTACTACCAGAACTACCTCTACGGAGAGCTGTTCGCGTCCCAGTTGCACACCACACTCGAACGCGATCACGGAGGCGTCGTCGATCGCGTGGACACCGGCCGTGCGCTTGTCGAGCACGTGTTCCGGCCCGGCGCGGCACTGCGATGGGACGCCCTCGTCGAGCGCGCCACCGGCGAGCCGCTCACGCCGACGCACCTCGCCGCGCAGCTCGGCTGATGTGCGACACGCTCTGCGTGCACCGACCCGACCGGACGCTGTTCGCCAAGAACTCCGACCGGCCGCCGGGTGAGCCACAAGTCGTCGAGTCCCACGACCGTCACGGTGCCGGGACCGCGCAGCTGCAGTACCTGAGCATTCCCGACCCGGGCGCCGCCGCGGCGGTCGTCTCCCGGCCCGAGTGGTTGCGCGGCGCCGAGCACGGTCTGAACGAGCACCGGGTCGTGGTCGGCAACGAGAAGATCTGGACGGTCGACGACCCGCACGCGCAACCGACCGGCCTCCTCGGCATGGACCTCGTGCGCCTCGTTCTCGAACGGGCTCGCGATGCCGACGGCGGACTGCGCGTGCTCACCGCGCTCCTCGCCGAGCACGGTCAGGGCGGCAGCGGCGAAGTCGACCGCGACGAGCCGTACTTCTCGTCGTTCCTCCTCGCCGACCCGCACCGCGGCTGGATCGTCGAGACGAGTGGCCGCCGGTTCGCGGCGCGCCCGACCCGCGCCGGCGACGCGATCTCGAACCGGGTGAGCCTCGGTGACTCGTGGACCGTCGCGTCGCCCGAAATCGCGGCCGGCACCGATCTCGACCAGTGGCGCGACGCGCGCGTGCCTACGGGAATCGCCGACTTCCGTCTCGACGCGACCCACGCCTGTGCGGCGGCGGCGACGACGCCGCGCGAGATCGTCGCGACCCTGCGACACCACGGTTCCGGTCCGTGGGGTGCGCCCGGGAGCAACCCCGACGACGTGCGGGCCCTCCCCGACGAGATCGGATCCGACTGGTCGGGCATCACGGTGTGCATGCACACGCGCGGGGCCGACACGACGACCGCGTCGATGGTGTGCGAGCTACCGGTGGATCCCGACGAGGCGACACGTGCGTGGTTCGCGCTCGGAAGCCCGTGCGCGTCGGTGTTCGTGCCCGCGTTCCCACCCTTCGTCGCACCCCAGCTCGCGGACGCCGCCCAGTGGTGGCGCTTCGCCACACTGCGCGAGCGGGTCGAAACCGACCCTGATGCCCTCGCGGCCGTCCGGGCAGAGCTCGCGCCGGTGGAGGCCGCGCTGTGGGAGGGCGCCGACGACTGCGCCCGGGCCGGCGCCGACGCGAGGGCGGCCTTCGCACACGATGCGTTCCGCCCCGTCGCCGACGCGCTGACTCGGCTCGGCGTCTAGGGAGTCGGGCCGGGACCGGCGTTTCTCGACCGTCGGCGATCGCGACCGCTACGGTCGCCGCGGCGGGCCGGGGCGGAGCGGAGCGTGGGATGCACTTCAATCTGGCCGATCTCTGGGAACGAGTCGCCGACACCATCCCCGATCACCTCGCCGTCGTCGACGGAGACCGCCGCATCACCTTCGCGCAGCTCGACGCGCGCGCAGACAAGCTCGCGCACGTCTTCCTCCAGCGCGGCCTCGGCGCGGGCGACCATGTCGCTGCGTACCTCTACAACTCGGTCGAGTACCTGGAAACGATGCTCGCCGCGTTCAAGATCCGGGCGGTGCCGATCAACGTCAACTATCGCTACGTCGAAGACGAGCTGCGCTACCTCTTCGGCGACTCCGATGCGCGCGCCGTCGTCTTCCACGCGGAGTTCGCTCCGAAGCTGCGCGCGATCCACGACGCGCTCCCCCTGCTGGAGACCTTCATCGCCGTCGCGGACGGGCACGACACGACCGGAGACCTGCGCGCCCTCGATGCCGACGACTACGACACCGCGCTCGACGCCGTGGCCGGCGCGCGCGACTACGACGAGCGCTCGGGCGACGACCTGTACATCCTCTACACCGGCGGCACCACGGGCATGCCGAAGGGCGTCATGTGGCGCCACGAAGACGTGTTCTTCGGTGCGATGGGTGGCGGAGGTGGCGGCGGCGCCGCGATCAAGGAACCTGAAGAGATCGCGGGACGCTGCCTCGCACCGCGCGTCCGCTGTCTGCCCGCGTGCCCGTTCATTCACGGCACCGCGCACTGGATGGCCTTCTCGACACTCTTCCTCGGCGGAACGGTCGTCATCTCGCCCGACCACACCCTCGTGCCGGTCCGACTCTGGGAGCTCGTCGCGCGCGAGCAGGTGAACTTCCTCGTGATCGTCGGCGACGCGTTCGCGCGCCCGCTCCTCGACGCGCTCGACGACGACCTCGGCCTCGACCTCTCGTGCTGCCGGGTCGTGCTCTCCGGTGGCGCGATCCTCTCGCCGACGCTGAAGCACGACCTCGTGGACCGCCTCCCCGGCGTCGTCGTGGTCGACGGCTACGGCGCGTCGGAGACGGGGGGGCAGGGTCAATCGGTCACTGTTGCAGGCGGCGACGTCGCGCCGGCGCCGCGATTCCGCCTCGACGACAAGACCCGCGTGCTGGGAGACGACCTCCGCCCGCTCCCACCGGGCATCGTCGGCATGCTCGCTCGCCGCGGGAACATCCCCCTCGGTTACTACAAAGACCCCAAGAAGACGGCGATCACGTTCCCGATGGTCGACGGTGAACGGTGGTCGGTGCCCGGCGACCACGCGGTCGAGGAGGACGACGGCACGATCACGCTGCTCGGCCGGGGCTCGGTGTCGATCAACACGGGCGGCGAGAAGGTCTACCCCGAAGAGGTCGAAGCCGCACTGAAGTCGCATGCGGGCGTGTTCGACGCGGTCGTCGTCGGGGTTCCCGATCCCCGTTTCGGCGAACGGGTCGTCGCCGTCGTGCAGGCGCGCCCGGGCGCCGCGCCCAGCCTCGCGGACCTGCAGGAACACCTCGATGGCCACCTTGCGCGCTACAAGATGCCGCGCGGCGTCGTGCGCGTCGACGAGATCCGGCGCTCGCCGTCGGGAAAGCCCGACTACCGGTGGGCCCGCAACGCCGCCGTCGACGGACTCGACGCGTGAACCGGCTGGCGGACGAGTCGAGTCCGTACCTGCGCCAGCACGCGGCCAATCCCGTCGACTGGTATCCGTGGGGCGACGACGCGCTCGTGGCGGCCCGCGAACGCGACCTGCCGATCTTCCTCTCCGTCGGGTACAGCGCATGCCACTGGTGCCACGTGATGGCGCACGAGTCGTTCGAGGACCCGTCGGTTGCCTCGGTGATGAACGCGAACTTCGTGAACGTGAAGGTGGATCGCGAGGAACGCCCCGACGTCGACGCGGTCTACATGCAGGCCGTGCAGGCGCTGACGGGCAGCGGCGGTTGGCCGATGAGCGTGTGGCTCACGCCCGACGGCCGCCCGTTCTACGCGGGGACGTACTTCCCGCCCGCGGACCGCCACGGCCTGCCCGCGTTCGTCCGTGTCCTCGAGGCCGTGAGCGACGCGTGGGCGAACCGGCGCGGGGAGTTGCTCGAGTCGGCCGGGCAGATCGCCGCGGCGCTGGGGAGCGCCGCGACCGACGCCGCCGCCGCGGGCGCGACGGCACGGCGCCCGACCGTCGACACTCTGCACGCCGCCGTCGCCGGCCTGAAGCAGAGCTTCGAGCCCCAGTACGGCGGCTTCGGGCGGGCGCCGAAGTTCCCGCCCGCGATGACCCTCGCCTTCCTGTGCGGGCGGACCGCAACCGACGACGACCCCGCGATCCTCGAGATGATCACCACCACGCTCGACGCGATGGCGGCGGGCGGGATGTACGACCAGATCGGTGGTGGCTTCGCGCGCTACTCGACCGACAACTTCTGGCTCGTCCCGCACTTCGAGAAGATGCTCTACGACAACGCGCTGCTGCTCCGCGCCTACACGCAGGGTTGGGTGATCACCGGCTCGCCGCGCTACCGGCGGATCGTCGAAGAGACCATCGCGTACCTGCTGCGCGACCTGCGCCGGCCGGGCGGCGGGTTCGCGTCCGCCGAGGATGCCGACTCCGAGGGCGAGGAGGGCCGCTTCTACGTCTGGTCGCTCGCCGAGATCGAGGAGGTGTGCGGCCCCGACGCGGCCGAGGTCGTGCGGTTCTACGGCGTGACCGCGAACGGCAACTTCGAGGGCCGCAACATCTTGCATGTCGTCGACCGCAACGAGGAACCCACCGCCGCGGTCCGTCGCGCCGGGCGCGCCCTCTTCGAGCGCCGCGCCACTCGCGTGCGCCCCGGACTCGACGACAAGGTGCTGCTCGCGTGGAACGCCCTCGCGGCCCGCTCGCTCGCCGAGGCCGGCGCCGTCTTCGGGCGCGACGACTGGCTGGAAGCGGCTGCCACCACGGTCCGTTTCCTGCTCGCCAACCTGCGCCGCACGGACGGCCGGCTCCTGCGCTCGTGGCAGGAATCAGCACCGGAGCGACCCGACACGGGACGCGCCCGGCACCTCGCGTACGCCGACGACCACGCTGCGCTCCTCGGCGCGCTCGTCACCCTCGCCGAGCTCGACGATCCCGCGTGGCTCGGGGAGGCCCGAGCGATCGCCGACGACCTTGCGCGCCTCTTCCACGACGACGAGCGCGGCGGCTTCTTCACCACCGGATCGGACGCGGCGGCGCTCATCGTCCGCCCCAAGGACTACGAGGACAACGCCACGCCGTCGGAGAACTCGCTCGCGGCCGGTGCGCTCCTGCGGCTCGCCGCGCTCACCGGGGAGGCCCGTCCCGAGGAGCTGGCGAGCGAGATCGTCGTCGCGGTCGCGCCGATCGCCACGCGGCATCCGGTCGGCTTCGGCGAACTGCTCCAGGCCGTCGAGCGCATGGTCCTTCCCCCGCTCGAGATCGCAATCGTCGGTTCGGCCGACGATCCGGGACGTGCCGCGCTACGGGCCGAGGTGACGCGGCGCCTCCTGCCGAGCGCGGTGCTGCTCACGAGCGACGGATCCCCGGGCACCGCCGCGGCCAGCCCGCTGCTCGAAGGCCGCGTCGCCGTCGGCGGCGGCGCGACGGCCTACGTCTGCGAACGGTTCTCGTGCCGGGCGCCGCTGTCCGATCCGGACGCGTTGCGCGCCGAGCTCGACGGGTGGCGGGAACGCGCGCTCAGCCTGCGGCGGTGAAGGTGCCGGCGGCGAGCGCCTCGGACACCGCCCAGCCGAAGGCGATCATCGCCTCGCCGCGCGGGGTCGTGGGCGCCGACGAGCTGGACGACCTTCGATCCGCCGGTCGCCTTGAGCGGAGTGGCGTCGAGGATCGGGACGATCGGCGGCTTGCGGCCGTTGATCTTGATCCGGAAGCTGCGGTCGTCGAAGTGGCCGTCGTGGCCGAACCGTTTCGCGAGGCGCCGGCCCCAGGCCCGCTCCTCGCCGCTCGGGTTGTAACCGGGACGGGGCACGACGTTCGCGTAGCTGGTGAGCAGCGTGTACGCGGCCGGGTGCGCGAGGCGGGTCGCGACGAGGACGTCCTCGTCGGGGAAGGAGATCGCAGCCCGGCGGGCGAGCTCGCCCGGCATGAGCTTCAACGCGGCGGCGCCGTCGCGGCCCCGGCGGGTGGCGCCCAGCCCCCAGAGGATGGAAGGCGTGCCGCCGATCCGCTCGAGCGAACCGAACATGAACCCCTGGATGTCGCCGTCGAGCGTCACCAGCACGACGAGGGGGAACTGCTCGATCTGGCGGTCGAGCTCCTCGTCTCTCAGCGGCAGGCCCGCCGACTGGAGCACGTGACCGAACTCGTCGAGCTCGGCCGGCTTGAGCGAAACGGAATCACGGGACTCGACATTCATCGCCAGAACATTGTTGCCGACGCGGACCCGGTTGCGAAAGTCGGCCCTTCGGAGAACCGTCGCCCGGTGCCCTCACGCACCACCCGGGCGGGCCTGCGCGAGGTCCCAGTAGGCCTTCCCGGTCTGGATCCGGCCGGAGGCGTCGAAGGTGAAGATGTCGACCGCGTCCATCACCAGCTCCGCCCCGCCGACCATGGTGTGGATCTCCATCACGAGGGCAGCCTCGTCCCCGCAGACCGCCACGTAGCGGGGTTCGAGCACGATCGACTCCGCGAGCTCACGGGTCGCGTCCCAGAACCCGGCGACGCCGTCGCGGCCGTGGTGGGTCGGCGTACCGACGGGGTCCGTCCACTCGGCGTCGGGCGCGAACAAGTCGAGCAGCGCGGCGCGGTCGTTGCGCCGGTACGCGTCGACGTAGCCATCGACGGTCGCGCGCATCTGCTCCGGTGTCGACATGGTTCCTCCCTGGTCGATCCGGCGAAGCTAGCCCCCACCCCGGACCGCGGCTACCGAACGACGGTTCCCTCGACGCCGGGCGGATCGGCCGGCAGCTTCGGGTCGAGCTCGGAGAGCACCTCCACGACGAGACTCGAGACCGCGTAGTTGCGGACCCACTTGTGGTCGGCGGGCACGACGTACCAGGGTGCGGCGTCGGTCGAGGTCGCGGCGATCGCCTCGGCGTATGCGGCCTGGTACGCGTCCCAGTGCGCGCGGGTGTCGAGGTCGCCGGGATTGAACTTCCAGCGCTTCTCCGGATCGTCGACCCGCGCCTGCAACCGCTCGCGCTGCTCGTCCTTCGAGAGATGCAGGAACACCTTCACGACCGCGGTGCCCTCCGAGACGAGCAGATGCTCGAAGTCACGTACGGTGCGAAATCGTCGCTCGCGGACGCGGGCATCGATCTGTCCCGTCACGTAGGTCGTGACCAGGTCCTCGTAGTGGGACCGGTTGAAGATGCCGATCTCGCCGCGCCGCGGGCAGCGGGCGTGGACGCGCCAGAGGTAGTCGTGATCGAGCTCGTTCTCGCTCGGGACCTTGAACGACACCACCCGGCAACCCTGCGGGTTCACGCCGGTGAAGACGTGGCGGACCGTGCCGTCCTTGCCCGCGGCGTCGAGTCCTTGCAGCACGAGCAGCAGGCTGCGGCGGTGCTCACCCCAGAGCCGGTTCTGCAACACCGCGAGCCGCTCGACCCGGGCCTGCGCCCGCGCCTGCGCCGAGTCCTTGTCGGCAAGCCCGAGGTGGTCGCCGGGATCGCCCGACAGCGGCGCGTGCACCGGCGCGCGCAGCCGGCTTCGCATCGAGTCCGCCACGGTTGCAGCCTACGGTCGCGGTCGCGGCGAGGGGCCGGTTGCTCAGCCGCCGGAGATGCGGCGGGACCGCACGCCCGACTCGAGGATCGCGCACTCGATGCACACCGGCGGCCGCTTACGCCGGATCACCACGAGGCACTCGTCGCAAGCGGGTTCTCCGCAGCGGGCACACCGCCGGCGCGTGACGACGCCACGGTGCTGCGCGCAGAGGGCCAGCGGTGCTTCGCCCTCGGGCACCGGTGAGGCGGACCGTTTGCTCGTGCCCGGGACGGGTCGCGCGCGAGTCGTGTCGAACCGGCCCTCCCACGGAGCCTTCGCGGCTTGCGATCCCGTCTTGGCCGGCTTCGGCTTCTTGGCACCGCGCGCGCGCCGGGCCGGCGCGGGCTCCGCTTCGGCGGCGCGTGCCGCGGCCGCCGCCGATCGGGGCGCGTCGTCGACGTCGACGAGCTCGGCCAGAATCGGTTCCTCGGCCGGGTGCGGCGCCGACCCGGCATGCTCGCCATGGTCGGGGGCGGCATCGGCCCCGACATCGGCATCGCCAAGGTCGTCGGCGCGGGGTGCCAGGACGGCTTCGACGCCGTCGGTCGCGGGCAGTGGGGACGAGCTGGCGTCCCGCAGCGTCGGCCGGACACCCTCGTCGACGTGCTGGTCGAGCTCGGTCCCGAAGCCGGTGAGCGGTTCGACAGGGACGGGAATCGAGGCCGCGCGCTCGGCTTCCTCGCCCTCGAGGGCCCGGTCGAGCTCCGCCGCCGACCACAGCGCGCCGCCGAGGCCGAGATCGAGAACCCAGTCGCGCACGACCGGGGCGTCCGACACGACGATCACCTGGCGGTGTCGCGAGAGCGTCACGAGAGCGGTGAGAGCGGCGCTCGCGCCATTCGCGTCGAGCTCGCGGAAACACTCCCCGATCACGAGGGGCACCGTCGTCGCGCCGGTCAGCTCGACGAGCGCCTCGACCAGCTCGCCGGGCTCGACCGAGGCCAGCACGATCGGTGCCTCGCGACCGGCGAGTGACCCGCCCACACCGGCGATGAGATCGTGCTCGGCCGCGGCCAGCTCCTGCTCTGCGGATTCGAGCTCCTCGTCGACGCGGCTTCCCTCGAGGTCGATCTCCGCGAGGTCGCGTTCGAGCGCGGCGCGTTCGCCGGACCGATCGCCGGTCTCCGCGAGCCAGGCCTCGGCCGCGGGGATCGGATCGGAGTCTTCGTCCTCGGCGACCTCGACACCCGCCCTGCGCAACGCCGCTGCCAGGCGATCACGCGGGCTCGACGGCGCGACGACGGTCGCCTCGTGACCGGCCCGCAGCTCCGCACCGACATCGGGACCGGGGAAGCGCCCGAGCATCCGGGTGACGCGGGCGCGCAGATCGAGCTCGCGTTCGCCCAGCGAGGTGAGGACGGCTTCGCGGTCGCGTGCCCGCGACAGGGCGGCCTCGGCCGTGCTGAGCGCGGCGTCGTCGTGGCGCGCGTCTTCCTCGACGCGACCCTCGGCCAGCGCGAGAAGGAACGCGGCGTAGCTCTCGAAGCCGAGCGTCGTGAGCGCGTCGCGCTCGGCGTCGACCGCGGCGACGAGCTCGCGCGCCGCGGCCTTGCGCTCCGAACGGCGCCGCTCGTCGAGGCTCTGTGCGAGCCGCTCGACGGCCGCGTGCAGCTCCTGGACGCGTGCGATGCCCTCGGGCGCGAGGAGCTCGCGCTCGGGCGCGCTGGCGTCCTGCTTCTGCGCGATGCGCGCCCGCACCGCGTCGAGATTCGCCTGCGCCTTCTCGACCGTCGGTCCGAACTCACGTGCCTTGCGCTCGGCGAGGATCGCGTCCCATTCGTCGATGAGCGCGCCGACGATCGCGCCCGGACGCGGCCGATCCCCAACTCGCGCCGCGGCGAGCAGGCGCTCGATCTCCTCGTCGCCGACGTGGTTCTCGGGCGCGCGCAGTTGCTGCTCGATCTCGTCGGCGCGCGCCGTCAGCCGTTCGAGCTGGTCGATGAGCCGGTCACGCTGCGCCAGGCAGCTTTCGCGGCGGGCGGCGCGCGCGGAGCGGGCCGCGGCGTCCGCGGCCGCGTCGGCCGCGCGCCGGCGCGAGATCTCGGTGACGAGCATCGGCGCGCGCAACACGGTCGGTCGGTTCTCGGGGTCGGTGAAGGCGTCCCGCAGCTCGACGACGTGGCCGCCGAGGTCGACGGTGCCCGTGCACGACGGCCCGAGCGGAGCGCCGAGCCGGCCGAGGCGCTCCACGACGGTGTCGCCGGCGTCGGCCCCGAAGCCATGGACGGCCGTGACCAGCGGATGCAGGACGAGCAGCGAGCACCGATGGGTGGAGGCCGCGCACCTCAAGGAGGCGGCGCCGTTCGGCGTCGTGCAGAGCTGCCATAGCTCCTCTCAGATCGGCACGCGACCGGTCGTCCTGGAGGGTCCGGGGCGAACAATGCGCCCGGGCCGCCCATCGGCTCGCCGCGGGCCTCGTGACGGGCCGCGAGCGGAGTCGCCGGCCTCTTAGGCTCCCGGCCGTGGACTTCACCATCGCCGCGACCGCGGTACGGGTGGCCGCCGGCGACAGCCCGGCGGCGGTCGAGGTGATGATCGAGCCCGGACCTGGTCACCTGGAGTGGTCGGTCGTCAACGGAGGGCCGGCGCCGGTCCGGGTCGACGCGGTCGTGGTCGACCTCGATCTCGCCGCGGCACCTGCTGGCGCCCGCGTGTTCGTCAACGGGTACCAGTCGTGGTCTCCGACCGGCGCCCGTCGTCTCGGCGACCCGGACCCGTCGCACGGGACCGGGCTCGCGTTCCTACGCCTCGTGCACCACGCCGATCCGCAGGTTGCGCCCGCCGGGGAGGTGCGGTCCGAGCAGGTTGTCGTGCTGGCGACCGACGGCGCCGACGCGCTGCTCGTGGGCTTCGACGGCGGCGCGGCGCACGCGGGCACCTTGCGTGTGCGCGCCGAATCCGGGCGCCTCAGGGTGCGAGCCGAAGCCTGGCTGGGAGGTGCCCAGCTGGCAGCAGGAGCACGCCGCGAGCTGCACGGGGTGTCCGTCGCTCGCGGCGACCCCGAGGCACTGCTCGCGTCGTGGGCCGACGGCGTCGGCGCCCGCGAGCACGCGCGCGTCTCGGCGCCCTACATCGTGGGCTGGTGCTCCTGGTATCACTACTTCTCGTCGATCTCCGAGACCGCACTGCGCGCCAATCTCGCGCTCGCCGGCGAGTGGCCGTTCGACGTGTTCCAGCTCGACGACGGGTTCCAGGCCGCGATCGGCGACTGGCTCGTCACGAACGACCGGTTTCCTTCCGGGGTCGAGGGTGCGGCTTCGGCGATCGCGGCCACGGGTTGCGCGCCGGGCCTGTGGCTCGCACCGTTCCTCGCGGCCCCCGATTCGGATCTTCGCGCGCACCCATCCCGAGTGGCTCGCGGGCGCGGACGATCGCGACGACCCGCTGGTCGGCTGGTGGAACCCCGATTGGGGCGGGTTCATGTGGGAGCTCGACACGACGCGCCCGGAGGTCCTCGAGCACCTCGAGGGGACCGCGGCCGCGCTCGTCGCGATGGGCTACCGGTACCTGAAGCTCGACTTCACCTTCTCGGCCGCGCTGGGCGGGCGCTACGCCGATCCGTCGCGTACGCCCGCGGAACGGGTCCGCGCCGGGTACGACGCGATCCGGCGCGGCGCGGGCGCCGACACCTTCATCCTCGGTTGCGGCTGCCCGCTCGGTGCCGTCGTCGGCGTCGTCGACGCGATGCGCATCGGCCCCGACGTCGCTCCCAGCTGGGAGATGGTTGCGGTGCCCGTCGACGTCTCGGGCTACGAGCACACCGTGCCGGCGACACGCCACGCGTGGGTGAGCACGCTCGCCCGCGCGTTCATGCACCGGCGCCTGTGGTTGAACGATCCCGACTGCGTGATGCTGCGGACGCGCGACACCGCGCTCGACCCCGATCAGGCCCGAGCCTGGGCCCTCGCCGTCGGCATCTCCGGCGGCCTCGCGCTCGTCTCCGACGACCTCGCGCTGCTCGATCGCGACTCGCGAGCGCTGCTCGACGACGTGATCGCGCTCGGGCGCGCGTCCGACGCCGCAGCGCGCGGCGGAGTCACACCGGTGGCCGCCGACCGCTTCGATCCCACCGGCCCGACGACGTTCAGCGCCGCACGATCGACACTCGCGGTCGGCGCGCTCGATGCGCCGCGCCCGGTACTGACGCGCGCGACCGAGCCCTGACCCGGCTCAGCGGTTCGTCGGGAAGCCGAGATCCGGACCGCGCGATGCGGGATCCCCGAACCGGCTCGTGACGACCTTGCCGCGCGTGTAGAAGTGCACGCCGTCGGCCCCGTGCACGTGCGTGTCCCCGAACAGCGAGTCACCCCATCCGCCGAAGGAGTAGTAGGCCATCGGCACCGGAATCGGGATGTTGATACCCACCATCCCGGCTTCGACCTCGTACTGGAACCGGCGCGCCGCGCCGCCGTCGCGCGTGAACAGTGCGACACCGTTGCCGTACGGATTCGCGTTGACGAGGCCGATCGCGTCGTCATAGGTGTGGGCCCGCACGACGCTGAGCACGGGCCCGAAGATCTCCTCGCGGTAGATCGACATCTCGGTCCCGACGTGGTCGAAGAGGCACGGCCCGAGCCAGAACCCGTCGGGCCGGTCGGCGACGGAGAAGCCGCGCCCGTCGACGACCAGTGTGGCTCCTTCGCGCTCGCCGGCGTCGACGAGCGATGCGACGCGGTCGCGATGCGCGCGCGTCACGAGTGGACCCATGTCGGCGCCGGGTTCGCGCCCGTCGGTGACCCGCAGGCCCCGAATCCGCGCGACGATCCGCGCGACGAGGTCGTCTCCGATGGGATCCACGGCGACGACGACACTGACGGCCATGCAGCGCTCGCCCGCGGAGCCGTAGCCCGCGCTGACCGCGGCGTCCGCGGCGGCGTCGAGATCCGCGTCCGGGAGCACGACCATGTGGTTCTTTGCGCCGCCGAGTGCTTGGACCCGCTTGCCGTTCGTGGCCGCGGTCTCGTACACGTGTCGCGCGATCGGCGTCGAGCCCACGAACGACACCGCGGCGACGCCCGGGTGCGCAAGGAGGGCGTCGACGGCCTCACGGTCGCCGTGCACGACGTTGAACACGCCGTCGGGAAGGCCGGCGTCCCACCAGGTCTCGGCGACCAGGTTCGAGACCGACGGATCCCGCTCCGACGGCTTGAGCACGAACGCGTTCCCGCACGCGATGGCGATCGGGTACATCCACATCGGGACCATCGCCGGGAAGTTGAACGGCGTGATCCCCGTGACGACACCGAGCGGCTGGCGGATCGAGTAGCTGTCGGTGTCGGTGGACACCTGCTCGGAGTAGCCACCCTTCAGCAGCTGAGGGATCCCGCACGCGAACTCCACGACCTCCAGACCGCGACTCACTTCGCCGAGCGCGTCGGCGAGCACCTTGCCGTGTTCGGCGGTGACGCACGCGGCCAGCTCGCGCTTGCGCGCTTCGAGCAGTTCACGGAATGCGAAGAGGACGCGCGCCCGGCGGTTCAGCGACACCCGACGCCACTCCCCGGCGGCGGTGCCCGCACGACGCACGACCGTGTCGACGTCGGCCGCCGATGCGAGGGTGACCGTGCGCGTCACCGCGCCCGTCGCGGGATCGGTGACGTCGGCAGTCCGGCCCGATGTGCCCTCCCACGCCTTGCCGTCGACCCAGTGGACGATCTCGGGGACCGCCATCGTTCCCAACCCCTTTCGGGCGTCTCGGTGCGGGCAGCGTAACGACGGGATCGGTGCCGCGCGCCGCTCGGGCGCAGGATCCGTAGGATCCGTCCCGATCGAGGGGGGAACTCGTGATCGACGACACTCATACGGCGCACGCGGCGCGTGCGCTGGCCGCCGCGCTCGAGCCGTGCATCGGGCAGGTCTACTTCGCGCCCGAGTGCCACGCCGCCTACGAGGCGCTCGGCTTCGGCGCCAGCCCCGCGACAATCGGCGGCGTCGCCCTCCCGGAGTCGACCGCGTACTTCACGAGCCGTGGGTCGCTCATGGGCCAGGTCGCACCACACGTCGTCGCGGCCGCGTTCGCGGTGTTCAACCCCGCGATCGTCGTCCCCGGCGTCGAGGCGGGCTGGACGCTCACGGACGCGCCGACGATCTTCGCGGCGCGTCGCCGCGGCGCGGTCGCGCAGCTGCGGCGGATCCTCGGCGACTCGCCGGCCGGCATCGACGCAGCCGCGACCCTCATGGAACGAGCGGTCGAGCCGCTGCGCGTCGAGGGCCGCCCGCTGTTCGCGGGTCTGCGCAGCCAGTGGGACAGCCCCGCCGATCCCGTCACCCGTTTCTTCCACCTCGGTGACGAACTGCGCGAGTACCGCGGCGACTCCCACACCATCGCGTGGACGAGCGCCGGTCTCGACCCGATCGAGATCGGGCTCCTCACGGAGCTCTTCATGCGCCTCCCGCCGCGCACGTACATCCGGTCGCGCGGATGGAGCGACGGCGAGCTCGACGCCGCTTCCGCGCGGCTCGCGAGCCGAGGATGGCTCGGAGCCGACGGCTTCACCGACACCGGACGCGCCGCGCGTGAGGAGATCGAAGCGACGACCGACCGGCAGATGCAGCCGGCCCTCGACGCGCTCGGCGACGACCTGGACATGCTCGTCGGTCTGCTCGTCGGGTGGGCCGACGAGATCCGTGAGGCCGGCGGCTACGTGCGCACCGCATCGCAGATCCGGCCGCGGAGAGCGCCGTGACCGGGAACGCGCGGCCGGCGCTGATGCCGGCGGCGGTCTACGGCGGCGACGGGCGCATGGAGGTACACGACATCCCGGTACCGGAACTGCACGAGGAGGGCGCGATCGTCGAGGTGTCGCACTGTGGGATATGCGGCACCGACCTGCACTTCGTGCTCGAGCACATGGGCCGCCGCGGTGCGGTCTTCGGCCACGAATGGTCGGGAACGGTCGTCGAGCTGGGCACCGCCACCGCCACGGGGATCGCACCCGGGACGCCGGTGGTCGTGGCCGACTCCGAGGGTTGCGGTGAGTGCCGGGCGTGCCGGAGCGGCCGCCCGTCGGTGTGCCTGCGCCGCGCGGCACCGAACTACTTCGGCGGCACCGGCGCGTTCACGCGCTACAAGCATGTCGACGCGTCGCGACTGCTGCCGATTCCGGAGTCACTGTCGCTGCGGTCGGCTGCGCTCACCGAGCCCGTCGCGATCGCAATGCACGCGCAGACCGTCTCGCGGGTCGGCGACGCAGACCGCGTCCTCATCACCGGCGCCGGACCCGTCGGGATGTTGATGGTCGCGGTCCTGCGCGCCGCCGGGATCGACGACATCACGGTGAGCGAGCCGGCGCCGGCGCGGCGCGAGCGCGCGGCCGCGTTGGGTGCGGCGACCGTCACCCCCGACCGGTTGCCGGCGGCGCCGATGGGTCGCCCGGTCGAGAACGCGTTCACGGTCGCGTTCGAGTGCTCGGGGCGTCCGGCCGCCGCGGAAGCCGCGCTCGACCAGCTCGACAAGGCCGGGACCTTCGTCTTCCTCGGCACGGGCGCAGAGGCTCCACGCGTCAACCACAACCGCGTGATCATCCTCGAGCTCACCCTGCTCGGTTCGTACAACTACGACGCCGGCGGCTTCGCCGCCGCGCTCGATCTCCTCGCGTCCGGCCGGCTGCCGCTCGATCTGCTCATCGAACCCGACGACGTCCCGCTCGACGCCGTCGGCCCGACGATGGCCAGGCTCGGCCGCGGTGAGCTCGCCGGCAAGGTGCTCGTGATCCCGGAGGTACACCGATGACCGACGACCGCGCCGCAGACGTGGAGCCCTCCTTCACGCCCCGCTTGAATCACGTTGCGATCAGCCTCGACCCCGCGGTCCTCGACGCGCACGGGCGCGCCGACGTCGTCGCGTTCTACGGCGCGGTGTTCGGCTGGACGGAGGCCGACAACACCGGCGAGAAGGGCAACCCCCTGATCCTCAACACCGGGACGTACGGCCAGTTCGTCTACCTGCTGCCCGCGGATCCGTACCTTCACGCGCCGGCGCTCGATCACTTCGGAATGCAGGTCGCGACGATCGCCGAGTTGGACGCCACCCTCACCCGGGCCCGCGACTTCCAGCGTGGCGACGATCGCGTCCGCATCATCGAGCGCTCCGAGCGCACCACGCACGGACCCACCCACGACTACGTGCTCACGAACGGCTACATCGGCTACCTGCTCCCGCTCATGATCGAGCTCCAGCACCTCCAGCGAGTCGCTCGCGCCTCGCAGTGCGGCGCGCTCACCAGCCGGGAGGCAGGTTCGTGAAGTCGGCCGGCCGTTTCTCGGCGAACGCGGCGAGCGCCTCGGCATTCGCGGGACCTTGCATCAGCACCTGGAAGGCTGCGTCCTCCGCGGCTCGCGCCGCGCGGATCGCGTCGCGATGATGTGCAGTGATCAACCGCTTCGTCGCGCGCAGCGAGCTGATGGGCTTCGCCGCGAGCAGGCGCGCGTACTCGAGCGTCGTGTCGACGAGCGCGTCGGGCTCGCAGACACGGAACACGAGTCCGAGGTCGCGGCAGTCTTCGGCCGAGAGCCACTCCGAGCTCATGAGCACCCACGATGCGGCCTGCCGCCCGAGCAGGGTCGGAAACGTGAAGCTCGAGCCCGCCTCCGGTGCGACGCCGAGGTTCGTGAACGGGCACCGCAACCACGCGGTGCTCGCCATGAACACGAGGTCGGCGAAGCCGATGATCGTGGCGCCGATCCCGATACCGATCCCGTTGATCGCGAGAAGCAAGGGCTTCTCGAAGTCGATGAGACGGTCGATCATCCCCGGGAAGCCGTAGCGGCCGGGCGCGAAGTTCTGGTCGGTCACGCGCTGCGCCATCTCGACGAGGTCGTTGCCGGCGCTGAACGCGCGCCCGGTACCGGTCAGCACCACGACCGCGACGTCGTCGTCTTCGGCCGCGGCGGTGATCGCCTCCGCGAGCGCGTCATAGAGCGCTTCGTTGAAGGCGTTCAACACGTCGGGACGGTCGAGCGTCAGGAGACGCACGCGGTCGGAATCGGCTTGGCGCAGCATCGAAGGAGTGTCGTCCACTCCCGGCGGCGCGTGCGAGTCGACGGCCTCGAACCGGCCGGGCGGACGATTCAGAACGCCGGTCGTAACGGCATACCGGAGCGGCCGCCCTCGGCCTTGACCCCGAGTACCTGATGCACCTGCGTGTTGCCGTCCTCGAAGTTCACTGCCGACGCGGCAACGTAGAGCCGCCAGACGCGAGCGCGTCCCGCACCTGCGTCGGCCACCGCTGCTTCCCACTCGCGCTCGAGGTTCGCCACCCACGCGCGCAAGGTGAGGGCGTAGTGCTCGCGGAGGCTCTCGAGGTGTCGGACTTCGAAACCGGCGCGCTGGATCGCGGTCACGACCGTGCCGACTTCGTGCAGCTCGCCGTCGGGGAACACGTACTTGTCGATGAATCCCCGCCGTGCGAACGCGGCGCGGCGGCGAGCGCGCCACGGGCGGCTGATGGCGTGGTTGAGGAGCCGCCCGCCCGGCTTCAGCAGCCGCAGCAGCTGCGTGAAGTACTCGTCGAGCCGGCTCAGGCCGACGTGCTCGAACATGCCGATCGAGCTGATCGCGTCGAAGGGGCCGTCGTTGACCGCGCGGTAGTCCTGCACGCGCACGCTGAGCAGGTCGGCGAGCCCGGCCTCGGAGATCCGCTTCGCGGCGAGATCGGCCTGCGCTTGCGAGAGCGTCACGCCGACACCCGTCACTCCGTAGTGTCGTGCCGCGTGCAGCAGCATGCTGCCCCACCCGCATCCCACGTCGAGCAGTCTCATGCCGGGTTGCAGCCCGAGCTTCCGACACACGAGATCGTGCTTGGCATCTTGCGCGGCATCCAGGCCGACCGACGGGTCGGCCCACACGGCGCACGAGTACGTGAGCGTCCGGCCCAGTAGTCGGCGATAGAAGTCGTTGGAGACGTCGTAGTGGTGCGCGATCGCGGCGGCGTCACGCGCGGGCGTGTGCCGCCGCCCGCGCAGCCGTGCCTCCTCGGGTGGCGGCGCCAACCGATGCCATCCTCTCGCGCCGACGAGGCGAGCCATCTCCGCGAGCTGCTTCGCCGAGAGCTTGAACGCGGGGATCCGATGGCGGACTTCGAGCGCGGCGAAGACATCGCCCTCGAGATCGATGTCGCCCGCGACGTACGCGCGACCGAACCCGAGCTCGCCGGGAGCGGTGAGGATACGGCGGAACGCGTCAGGCGAACGGATCACGATCGACGCCGGCGCGTCGGCCGCACCGATGGAGCTGCCGTCGTACGCGCGGACCGAGATCGGAAGGTCGGAACCGAGGATCGAGGCAACGAGGTCGGCGATCGCCATGGGAAACCCCTCTCTCGCGGCGGATTGTCACGCGACGCGGGTTTGGCAGCCCGATCGCGCCGGGTTGGCGAGAACCATGATCGCGAACGCAACGGCCGTGTGCACGCGTCCCGGTCAGGCCTGCTCGCCTCCGGAACGATCGCACCAGAAGACCTCCGTCACGTACGGGAGCGGGAACGGCTCCGGAAAATCGGCGACCAGCGCGCGCACGGCGTCGAGCACGCGCTCGCGCTCGACCGCGTCCATCGCTGCGATGTAGCTGGTCGTGGCCACTCGCTCGCAGAGGCCCTCCCGATCGAGCTCCTGTTCGAAGCCGAAGCGCGCGCGCTGCGCAGTTCGGAACCGCCCCGATGCGTCGAGCACGGCACGGAAGTCCGTACCCACCTGGTAGGGCATGCGAACGTCCCACTGCATCACGCGGCTCAGCTCCGCCACCCACTGCACCGACTCGTCACGCTCGTTCCACACGAGCCCGACACCTCCCGCGCCGCGCAGCACCCGATCGATCTCGGCGAGGGCGCGCGACGCATCGAACCAGTGGAACGCCTGCGCCACCACCACGGCATCGACCGACCCGTCCGGCAGCGGGATGGCTTCGGCCGTACCGTCGTGCATCGGGACGTCGGGGAGCTGACGCGCGAACTCGGCCCGCATCGCGGCCGACGGTTCGACCGCGACCAGATCGGCACCGGAACCCGCGAGGAGCCGCGTGAGCTTGCCGGTGCCCGCCGCGAGGTCGAGCACCGTTCGACCCGCCCCGATGCCGAGCTCCCGCACCAGGAGCGTCACCGCGGCCGGCGGGTAGCTCGGGCGGCTGCGTTCGTACGCGTCCGCCGCGCGCCCGAACCCGCTGGCGGCGACGGGATTCACGTCCACGTCAACCCGCGTCCGCTACGACGACCGGCACTCCCGCGGTCGCCGGTGCCGGCCGGTACGCGCTCGCGATCACGGGCGCGAGCGCGGTGAGGATCGCGGCGCTGCATCGATGCCCGCCCGCGGTGTACGAACAGCTCCCGCCCCCGCTCGGGCAGGGCACCGACCGCGGGGCGTCGAAGTGGATGCCGTTGCCGGACCGAACGGTGATCATGCCGTCGTGACATCCGAGCGCGGCCGTCTCGCCCGCGACGCACGGCCGCTTCCACGCAAAGCCATCGGGCGAGAGGGCCGGCGTGAGATCCACGAAGTGCGCGCCGGTGCGCGCGGCGACGGCCGCGCGCAGGACCGCCGCGAGCGCGGCGCGGTCGGGCACGTCTTGCGCGGCGGGAAAGCTCGGTGGGCCGACCACGAAGACGGGCACGGACTTCGCGGTCGCCGCCGCGACCATCGCGCCCACATCCTTCCGATACTTGGCGAAGTACGCGGCGCCGAGCAGCGGCTTCCCGTCGCGCGCCATGCACGGGCCGATGTTGTTCCCCGAGAACGCGAGCACGAGCGCCGCCGGGGTTGCATCGAGGGCGCTGCGGACGAGCGCGGCGACGTCGCACGGCGCAGCCCCTGAGTAGGCAGCGACACGCACATCGAGGCCGTGCAGGAGCCCTTCGCCGCGCAGCGCGTCACCTGCCTGCACGACGAGCGAGTCGCCAAACACATCGACACGAGCGAGGCCGCCCGCGCTCGTGGTCGACCTCGATACTCCCGACTGCGATCCTCCGCACGCAGTCGTGGCGACCGCGAGCGACACCACGAGCACGAGCACGACGACGCGCGCGCGCGAATCCGATCGTCCGTCGAAGCGTGTTCCCGCCTGCACCAAGTCCTCTCGAGGTCGTTCGCCCCGCGTCGCCTCGTGTCGACCGCAAGTCTCGCACGGCCGGGAATGCCTCCTCGCGCGGTCAGCCGCAGGACCCGGTATTCGGGAAGCCGCTCGGATGGCTCCCGCTCGGCGACGCGATCACGTACTGCGCATTGTCATTTCGGCTTCTGAGCGGTGGTGCCGAACGGCACCGCCGCCGCGGCGCCCGGCGTTCAGCACGCGGCACCCGTCGAGACTGGTTCGCGCGCCCGCCGATCGGCTACACCGGGGTTTGATGGGACGGCCGACCGCCGCGACGACCACGGTCGTGCACTACGAGCCGGGTCTCGATGGGCTGCGCGCCGTCGCCGTCGCGGCGGTGTTCGCGTTCCACGACGGCCGCCTGGCCGGCGGCTTCCTCGGCGTCTCGACCTTCTTCACGCTCTCCGGCTTCCTGATCACCCGGCTCCTGCTCGACGAGCACCATCGAACCGGCCGGATCGCGCTGCGACGGTTCTTTGCCCGCCGCGCGCGCCGGCTCGCGCCGGCCGCGCTCGCGGGGATCGCCCTGGCGGGCGGGGTCGCGCTCGTACTGCACGACCCGACCACGTCGCGCGCGTTCCGCTTCGACGCGCTCGCCGCCGGCGCCGACGTCGCCAACTGGCGCTTCCTCCTCACCGGGCGCGCGTACGCCGACCTCTTCGCGACGCCGTCGCCACTCCAGCACTTCTGGTCGCTCGCGGTCGAGGAACAGTTCTACGTCGTCCTGGCGCCGCTGATCGTGGCGGTGCTCCACTTCGCCCGCGGCCGGCGCCGCATCGTCGGGGCCGCCCTCGCCGTCCTCGCGCTCGCGTCCTTCGTCGACGCCCATGCGGTCGCCCGGCACAGCATCGACCGCGCCTACTACGCGACCGACACGCGCGCACTCGAGTTCCTGGTCGGCGCGCTCTTCGCCGCGCTCACCGTGCATCGCCGGCGCGGCCGCGTCGCCTCACGACTGGTGGCGGCGGCCGGGGTCCCGGCGTTCGGCGTGCTGGCCGTTGCGTATCTCCACGCGCGGGTCACCGACCCAGGCCTCTTTCGCGGCGGTCTGCTCGCCGTCGCCCTGAGCGGGGGCACCGTCGTGGTCGCGGCATGCGAACCCGGCCCCGTGCGGGCCTTGCTGTCCCGGCCGCCGCTGCGCGCCCTCGGGCGCGTCAGCTACGGCGTCTACGTGTACCACTGGCCGTTGTTCCTCCTCCTCACCCCGGCTCGTACCGGCCTCGCACCACTTCCGCTGACCGTCGCACGCGCCCTGAGCACCCTCGGACTCGCGGCGGTGTCACTGCGCTTCCTCGAGCGGCCCGTGCGCACGCGCGCCGTGCTCACCGGACCCCGCCGTTGGGTCGCGGCACCGACGGCCGGAGCGACAGTCGCGACGGTCGCGGTCGCGGTCGCCGCGATCGCGCCGGTACCGGCCGTCGCGTTCGCGCCCGCACGATCAGTCGCGTCCGTGCTCGCGAGCGCAGGCGCCCGCGAGCCAGTCTCGCCGTCGGCTTCGACGACCGGCGGCACGCACGCAGCGGCACGGACGTCCGGAGCCGTGGAGCGCGTGCTCGTCGTCGGCGACAGCGTCGCGATCACGTTGGGACGCGGCATCGAGCGGTGGGGCGCACGCCACGACGTCACCGTCCTGAACGACGGCATCGTCGGCTGCACGCTCGTCGACGGAATCCCGCAACGCGGCTACTGGGGTATCGCCACCCGGCCCCGCGACTCGTGCGGCACGCGCGCGAGTTGGCCCCGGCTCCTGCGCGCGTTCCGACCCGACGTCGTGGTCGTGCTGTTCGGCGCGTTCGACGTCGTCGACGCATCGCTCGACGGCGGTCACACCTGGACGGAACCGGGCCGGCCCGATTGGGACGCGCTGTACCGCTCGCGCGTGGCCGATGCGGCCCGCCGGCTGAGCGCGACCGGCGCGCGCGTCGTCTGGCTCGTACCTCCATGCTTCGGGGTCCCGCCCGGTTCCGCGCGGGCCGGCGGCGATTGGTACGACCCCGCGCGCGAGGTGGTCACAGGCCGTATCGCGCATGCGGTCGCGCACGAAGTACCGATGACCGTCTCCGATGTGGTGCACCAGACGGGCTGCCCGGTCGACTTCGCCACCCGCCCCGACGGCGTTCACTACGACGACACCGGCGCCGACGCCGTGGCCGAGCGGCTCGGGCCGGAGATCACGCGGACCGAACCCACCGCGCAGCACGCCGCCGGTTCGTGACCGTCCCAGCGCCGGTCGGCGACCGCCTCGCCGAGACGGAGCGCGAGTCGCGTGCTCGGCGCACGCGCGGTGGGCGGTAGAGGACTCGAACCTCCGACCTCGTCGGTGTGAACGACGCGCTCTAACCAGCTGAGCTAACCGCCCTCGGAACCGCACACGATAGCGTCCGCGCCGCACCGGTGACCGAGGGGAACCGCCATGGAGAAGCTGACGTACCTCTTGTGGTTGCCCGAACCCGTCGCGCCCGCGGCGACGGAGGAGTTGGTGGTCGGAGCGCTCGCACCGGAGCTCCTCTCCCTCGGTCCGGCGCGCCTCACGATCGACGTCGACGACCGCGCCGCTCAGGTTCCGCCGCCGCTGCCGCTTCCCGACGACGAGCCTCCCGTGCGCGCGGTCGTGTCGTTGTGGCTCGATGCCTACGACCGGCGCGCGCCCTTCGAGGAGGCGCTGCGCCGGCACTCTGACGCATTCGCCGGGTATCTCGTCACGGAATCGCTCTACACCGACTACGGCGGCAACCAATGGTCGCCACCCCGCGACTGGCCCGACGGCACCCGCTCCCCCGGCATCCTCACCGTGACGCTCATGCAGCAGAAGCGCGGCACCACCTACGAGGAGTGGATCACCTTCTGGCACACGCGCCAGTCACCGATGTCGGAAGCGATCCAGCCGCGCGCCCGCTACGTGCGCAACGCCGTGGCGCGCGCCGTCACCCCCGGTGCCCCGCCGTACCTCGGCATCGTCGAGGAGGCGTGGCCCACCGTCGAGGACCTCACCGACCCGATGCGCTTCTATTGCAGCAACGGCGACCCGGAACGCATGAAGGCGAACCTGAAGACCATGCTCGAACACGTGACCGCGCTGCTGGACTTCGACACGACGCGCGTCCACACGATGAGCGAATGGATCTTCGCGAGCTGACGGCCGCGGCGCGTCAACCGAGCTGGCCGTCGAGGAACGACAGCGCCGTCGCGCAGTACATCGCGACACCGTTGCGCAGCGCGCCCTCGTCGATCGTCATCCGGTTCGAATGGCATGCCGGTGCGTCGGTCGGCTTGCGGCCCGGCGGGCACACCCCCAAGTACGCGAACGCGCCCTGTCGCTGCTGCAACAGGTAGGAGAAGTCTTCGGCACCCATAACCGGCGCGGCCATCTCCACGTACGCCTGGTCGCCGAGCACTCGCCGGGCGACGCCTTCCGTGAAACGGACGAACGCGGGGTCGTTCACGGTCACGGGGTAGCCCTCGACCGGTTCGAAGACGGCGTCCATCTCGTGCGCGGCGGCAACGTGGTGCACGATGCGATCGATGCCCTGCAGCGCGAGCTTGCGGCTGCGCTCCGAAACCGAACGCAGCGTGCCCTGCATGAACACCTCTTCGGGGATCACGTTGTTCGTCGTTCCCGCGTGCATCTGCGTGATCGTGATCACGACGGGATCGAACGTGTCGATGCGGCGCGTTGCGAACACCTGCAACGCGGTGACGATCTCCGCGGCAACCGGCATCGGGTCGTTCGCGAGGTACGGGCTCGACGCGTGGCCACCACGCCCTCGCACCCGGATCTCGATCACGTCGGGCGCCGCCATGATCGGCCCGCCACGCGTCGCGATCACACCCGACGGCGCGTTCGGCGTGACGTGGAGCGCGAACACCGCGTCGACGTGTGGGTCTTCGAGAACGCCTTCGTCGATCATGTGGCGCGCGCCGTAGAAGCCCTCCTCGCCCGGTTGGAACATGAAGCGGACCGCCCCGGCGAACTGCTCACGGCGTTGCGAGAGCACGCGCGCGGCGCCGACGAGCATCGCGGTGTGCGCGTCGTGACCACATGCGTGCATGGTGCCGCCAACCTCGCTCGCGTAGTCGAGCTCGGTGTCTTCGGGCATCGGCAGCGCGTCCATGTCGGCGCGCAGCAAGATCGTCGGGCCGCCCCCTGCGCCCCCCTCGAGATCCGCCACGACCGACGTGATCGCCGTACCGGTACGGACGGCCAGGGGCAGCTCGTGCAGCGCGTCGACGACTGCGGCCTGCGTCTGCGGGAGGATGAGACCCAGCTCGGGATGGCGGTGGATCCGGCGTCGCAGGGCGACCACGTCGGGCAGGACTGCGGTCACCTGGTCGAGCAGCTCTTCGGCGACGTACGGCATCGCAACCCTTCGGACGCAACCGGTGGACGCCGGCGACGGGGTCTCCGCCGGGCGCCACGTTAGCGACGCAGGACGGCCGCGAGCGTCGTCGCGAAGGTCGTCTCGAATCGCCGATAGGTGGCGCGCAGGTCGTCACCGGGCCAGGCCGCGGGCAGCAGCGCGGGCGGGAGCAGCGGGTCGCGACGGGCGTGCTGCAGCGTGGCCGCCCCGATCACGAAGCCGGGCGCGAGCGCGGTCTCGGCTCCGGAGGCGAGCTCAGTGGTGACGGCCTCGAGCCGAGCGACGAGGTCGCGGGCGCGCCCGGCCCAGCTGTCGGGCAGGAACAGCTCGGCCGCGAGCTGACCGGGATCGGTCTCCGGAGTCGCGCTCCACCACGCGCACTGCGCGTCGACGGCCCGCCACGACTCCTCGGGTGCGGCCGCGCGTGGGAGGTTGTCGGGACGGGTCCAGACCCCCTCGCGGGCCTCGCCGAATCGGAGCCGGCGCATCGCGGTGCGCAGCGCGGCCCGACGGGTCGGGTCGCGCGCGGCGCCACCGACGACGGCGAGCCGCCAGCTCCCGTCCCAGGGCGCCAGGTCGGGGGCCAGGCTCCAGTCCTGCGCCGGTTGCAGCGCGCGCACCCGCCCGGCGAGCTCGTAGAGGCCGCCGTCGGTGCGCAACTCGCCGCGATCGACCATCCGGCTCATCGCGGTCCGGGCCGTCCCCTCGGCGATCCCGAATCGCGCGCACCATTCGACGATCCGTGCGCCCGGGAGCCGGGGCGGGTGCACGCCGAGGAGCAGGCTGCCGATCACCGATCGCGCCCGCAGTGGGTGCTCGAGGAGCTCGGCCGACGCGGGATCGACTCCATTACGTTCTCGACGCATCTGTTCGGAAAGTGTAACATCGGTGTCCGTGGCGACCACGATGCTCCCCGACCCGGCCCTCCTGCGCGAGCCCGACGACGAGCGGGTGCTGCCCAACGGGCGCCCCGCGCCCGCGTTGCGCGAGGACCTGCGGCGCATCCCGTCGGTGCGAAACGGCATCAGCGTCGTTTCGGCCTGGGCCCAGACGATCGGGATCATCTGGGTCGCGATCCGCCTCGACAACCCGTTCGTGTGGGTCGTCGCGTTCTTGCTCATGGGTCGGGCGACCGCGCAGATCGCGGCGCTCATGCACGAGGCCGCGCACCGCCTCCTCTTCCGCAACCGCCGGCTCAACGACTGGGTCGGGCGCTGGCTGCTCGGCTTCCCGACCTTCACGCCCGTCGATCTCTACCGGCGCGGGCACATGAACCACCACCGCGACGAGTTCGGGCCCAACGAGCCCGACATCCCGCTGTATCGCGGCTACCCGATCTCGCGCGACTCGCTGCGCCGCAAGCTCGTGCGCGACGCCACCGGCCGCACGGGCGTGAAGCTCATGAAGGGTCTGCTCCGCGGCGTGACCTCCGACGACGCCGCGATCCGTTCGCAGGCCCGCGGGATCCTCGTGGTGCAGGTCGTGCTCTGCGCGACGGGCATCGCGCTCGGCCACCCGTGGATCTGGCCGCTGCTGTGGTTGCTCCCCCACCTCACCGTGTGGCGCGTCATCAACCGACTGCGCTCGATCGCGGAGCACGGCGGCATGGAACGCTCGTCCGATCGGCGCAACACGACGCATTCGGTACGGCAGCGGCCGATCGCCCGCTTCGTGATGGTGCCGTACTCCATCGGGTTTCATCTCGCCCATCACGTCGACTCGGGCATCCCGATGCGCAACCTGCACCGCTTCCACCGCGTGCTCGTCGAGTCGGGCTACGTGAGCGACGGGCTCGAGTACCCGAGCTATCCGGCCCTCTGGCGCACGCTCGGTTCGCGCCCGAAGGTCGCGGCGGCGGCCTGACCGCGGTCAGCTCGCGCCCACCGCCGTCACCGGCGGGCGCCGGGCACTGAAACCGAGGATCGTGTCCGCGGCCGCCGCGGCGCGCATCAGTGCCAGGTCGGCGCCCCGCGGCGCGACGAGCTGCATCCCGACCGGCAACGTGTCGCCGTCGTCGGTGACGAAACCGGCGGGCACCACTGCGGCCGGGGCGCGGACGAGGTTGAACGCGAGCGTGTAGTCGGCGGCCCAGCCCGCGCCGTAGGGGCTCAGCTCACCGACACGCGGGGGCACCGTCGCCATCCCCGGGGTGACGAGCAGGTCGACGCGCTCCCAGAGCTGGGCGAGGCGCAGGTTTGCGGCGTGCGCGCCGACGTCGCCCGCGTGCACCTGCGCGCCCGTGAGCCGCTCCCCGTACGCGGGCACGAAACGCGCCTGGGGCAGCAGCCGTTCCTCCCATCCCGGGCCTCCGCTCGACAGCAGGTGCCAGGAACCGGCCGCGGCGCGCTGCGCCCACGGCCCCGCGGGGTTCTCGCCGAACACGTCGTCGACGGTCTCGATGACGCGCGCGCCGTGCGCCTCGAGCTGCGTGAGCGCGGCCTCGCAGCGCTCGAGCACACTCGCGTCGGGGCGCGCGTGACCGAGCGTCGGCGACCACGCGAGCCGCAGCCCCTCGACCGACGCCTGCGCAGCCGCGGCGGCGAACGATCCCGCGAGATCGAACGACAGGAGGTCGCGCGCCGAGATGCCCTTCACGATGTCGAGCGCGAGCGCGATCTCCGGGAACGTGCGCGCCATCGGGCCGCGTGTCGACAGGTGCCCCCAGGCCGGTGGGTCGTCGTCGCCCCCCGGCACGACGCCGTGGGTGACCTTGAACCCGCAGATCCCACACGTCTCCGACGGGATGCGGATCGAACCGCCCCCATCGGAGCCGGTGGCCAGCGGAACCATGCCGCTCGCGACCGCCACCGCCGAGCCGCCGCTCGATCCGCCACAGGAGCGGCTCGTGGCCCACGGGTTGCGGCTCGGCCCGAAGACCAGGTTGTCGGTCTCGGCGTGGAGCCCGTACGCGGGGGTGTTCGTCTTACCGACGACGACCGCGCCCGCGGCGCGCAGGCGCGCGACCTCGACGGAATCGCGCATCGCGGGTGGATCCGACGCGTGCAGGGGGTCGCCGTAGGTGGTCCGGAAGCCCGCGGCCGCCTCGAGGTCCTTCACCGCGACCGGCACGCCGGCGAGCGGGCCGGGATCCTCGCCGCGGGCGAGCGCCGCGCCGATCGCCTCGGCCTGGGCGCGCGCAACGTCGGGCCGGAGGTCGCAGAAGGCGTTGAGCTGCCCGTCGATCGTGTCGATGCGCACGAGCGCCGCCTCGAGCGCCTCCACCGGTGAGCACTCGCCGGCTCGGATCGCGGCGGCGAGTGCAAGCAACGTATCGGTCATCAGGTCTCCCACCCGATCGGCCCGAGCCCGGCGGTGCGGACGCTAGCCTGCGCAGGCACACGGCCGGGCGGAGCGCCGCCGGCCATCCGGGGGAAGGCATGCCGAGCTTCGACGACGTCCGCGATCGGCTGCACCTGCCGTTCGACGCCGTCGCGGCCTGCTCGCGGGCCCTCGTGCCGCTCAGCCACGACCCCGTCGACGACGCGACCGTGCAGGCGTGCCTCGACCTCGCGGCCGGCGCGGCGCTCGGGACGCACCGCCGCTGCGAGTTTCTCGTGCTGCGCGACCCCGACCGCCTTCATCAGCTGGCGCGCATCTACCGCCAGGGCTGGGCGGTCTACCGGCGCCTGCTGCGCCTGCGCGGCTCGGGCGTGATCGAGGCCCGCCAGTGGGAGGCGGACCACTTCGAAGACGTGCCGGTCGTCGTGGTCGCGTGCCTCCACGGTGCCCGGCCGGTGTTCCCGGCCTTCAACGCGGCTCGCTACTACGCCTCGGTCTTTCCCGCCCTCGAGGATCTCGTGCTCGCCGCGCATGCCCTCGGTCTCGGCGCGACCGTCACGACCCTGCCGGTATGGTCGGGGTGGCAGGCCCGCCGGACGCTCGCGCTCCCCTGGAACGTCGCGCCCGTCGCGGTCGTCCCCCTCGGCTGGCCCCGGGCGGCGCCCGCTCCCGTGAGCCCGCCCGCTCAGCCGGTGCCGGCGCTCGTGCACCACGACCGCTGGGGAAATCGAGTCCCCACCGGGAGTCGATGACGGGACCCATCGGGAGAATTCGGGCGCTGCGCTCACACATGGTGGGTCTGCGGTGCGGCAGAATGTTGTGTACGAGATCCAGGCAGGTGACGACGTGCCCAGAAAAGGACGAGCCCGCCGCTTTCGGGAGGCCCGCCAGCTCAAGCAGGGCTACGACGACGGCATGTTCCGCGAGGGTGAGGCGACCCTCGCCGATGTCTTGGACGACTCCCACGCGGCCGATGTCGACGACGACGAGCTCGACGACGACGAGGACGACGAGTTCGACGACTGGGATCCCGACCACCGACCCGAGGACTGAGGGCCCGGCGGGAGCCGGGAATCAGGTCGTGCGGGGATCGGCGGCGTCGGCGTCGAGGCCGTAGCGCCGGATCGCATCCTCCACGGTCGTGCCCTTGACCTCGCCCTGTTGCGCGAGCGCGTCGAGCACGGCGACCACGATGTGCGCGGCGTCGACTTCGAAGTGGCGCCGGAGCGCGCTGCGGACGTCGGAGAAGCCGAACCCGTCGGTGCCGAGCGGGACGAACGGCCGGGGGACGAACCGGGCGATCTGATCGGCCACGAGCTTCACGTAGTCGCTCACCGCGATGACCGGTCCCTCGGTGTCGGCGAGCGCCGCCGTCACGTACGGCGTGCGCGGCGGTTCCGTCGGGTGCAGCCGGTTCCAGCGCTCGCACGCCATCGCGTCCTCACGCAGGAGCTTGTACGACGTCGCGCTCCACACGTCGGCGGCAACGTCCCAGTCGTCGGCGAGCATCCGCTGCGCGTCGAGCGCGCCGTTCAGCAGGGCACCGCTGCCGAGGATCTGCGCGCGGTGGGTCGCCTCTCCCGCCGCGGCCCGGTAGCGGTAGAGGCCGCGCACGATGCCGTCCTCCACGCCCGCGGGCATCGGCGGCTGCACGTAGTTCTCGTTGTACAGGGTCAGGTAGTAGAAGCAGTCCTCCGGTTCGGGCCCGTACATGCGCGCGAGCCCGTCGCGCACGATCACCGCGACCTCGTACGCGAACGCAGGGTCGTACGCGCGGCAGTTCGGCAACGCGGTCGCGAGGAGCTGGCTCTGGCCGTCGCAGTGCTGCAGGCCTTCACCGGTGAGGGTGGTACGTCCCGCCGTCGCGCCGAGCAGGAACCCGCGGCCACGCGAGTCGCCGAAGGACCAGATGAGGTCGCCGACCCGCTGGAAGCCGAACATCGAATAGAAGATGAAGAACGGGATCATCGGCTGCGACCACGTCGCGTACGCGGTGCCGGCCGCGGTGAACGACGCCATGGCGCCGGCTTCGGTGATCCCTTCCATGAGGATGCGCCCGTTGCTCGCTTCGCGGTACGAGAGCAGCAGACCGGCGTCGACGGGCTCGTACTTCTGGCCGAAGGGTGAGTAGATCTTCACGTCGCTGAAGAGCGCGTCCATACCGAACGTGCGGGCCTCGTCGGGCACGATCGGCACCACCCGCTCGCCCCACTCGGGCTCGCGCAGCAAGAGCTTGAGCAACCGCGTGAACGCCGTCGTCGTCGATGCCTGCACCTTCTCGCCGGTGCCCTCGAGCAACGGCGCCACCAGCTCGGCCTTGGGCATGATCACCGTCTTCGACGCGCGCACGACCCGCTCGGGCACGAAACCCGACAGCGCGCGGCGCCGCTCCATCAGGTACTCGTGCTCGGGCGAGCCTGTACCGGGATGGAAATAGGGCGGCAGCTCCGCCTCGAGGTCTGCGTCGCTGACCGGTATGTTGAGCCGGTCACGGAACAGCCGGCGCTCGGCGACCGTGAGCTTCTTGATCTGGTGGGTCGCGTTCCGGGCCTCGAAGTCGGGCCCGAGCGTCCAGCCCTTCACGGTCTTGGCGAGGATCACGGTCGGCGTGCCCTCGTGCTCGACCGCGGTCTTGTAGGCCGCGTAGACCTTGCGATAGTCGTGACCGCCGCGCGGGAGCTTCTGCAGCTCTTCGTCGCTCAGATGCTCGACCATCTTGCGCAGTCGAGGATCGGGTCCGAAGAAGTGCTCACGGATGTACGCACCTGACTCCACGACGTACTTCTGGAACTCGCCGTCGACCGTCGTGTTCATCTTGTTGACGAGCACGCCGTCGACGTCGCGCGCGAGCAGTTCGTCCCAGGCGGTGCCCCAGATGACCTTGATGACGTTCCAGCCCGCGCCGCGGAAGATCGATTCGTACTCCTGGATGACCTTGCCGTTGCCGCGGACCGGACCGTCGAGGCGCTGCAGGTTGCAGTTCACGACGAAGATGAGGTTGTCGAGGCCCTCGCGGGACGCAAGCGACAGCGCGGCCATCGCCTCGGGCTCGTCCATCTCGCCGTCGCCGACGAACGCCCAGACGCGGGCCGAGCTCGTGTCGACCAGCCGCCGGTTCAGCAGGTACCGGTTGAAGCGCGCCTGGTAGACGGCGTTGAGCGGGCCGAGGCCCATCGACACGGTCGGGAACTCCCAGAACTGCGGCATGCGCCGCGGGTGCGGGTAGCTCGGCAGCCCGTGGCCGTCGGTCTCGCGACGGAAGCCGTCGAGCTGCGCTTCGCGCAGGCGCCCCTCGAGGAACGCGCGGGCGTAGACGCCCGGGGCCGCGTGGCCCTGCACGTAGATCTGGTCGCCGGCACCGCCGTCGGCCTTGCCGCGGAAGAAGTGGTTGAAGCCGACCTCGTACAGCGACGCGGCGGACGCGTAGGTGGAGAGGTGGCCACCGAGCCCGTCGAAACGGTGGTTGGCGCGGTCGACCATCGCGACGGCGTTCCAGCGGATGAACGCGCGGATGCGGCGCTCGAGCGGCTCGTCACCCGGGAACCACGGCTCGTGCTCGGCCGGGATCGAGTTGATGTAGTCGGTCTGCACCATCGCAGGAACGCCGACGCCCTTCTCGCGCGCCCGTTCCATCAGCCGCGCGAGCAAGTAGTGCGCGCGGGACCGGCCGCGGATGTCGATCACGGCGTCGAGCGAGTCGAGCCATTCCGACGTCTCGGACTGATCGATGTCGGGAAGTTGATGGACGGATCCGTCGACGAACACGGGCCCTCCCGGGGGTCGAGGGCATCATCGGCTGCTCTGGGCGGCCGCTGGAGGCTGCTTCCAGACTACGACCGGTTGCGGGGCTCTCTGGTGACGTCGCGGCCCGCCTGCTGCAACTGCTCCAGGCCGCGCGGCCCCTCGGTCGGTTCGCGTCCGCCGAGGGCACTCCGCGCCGCGGCCGCGTGCTGAGATTGCCGCCGTGCGCGCCGACCGATCCGGGCCCGATCCGCTCTCGAAGACGCTCGCGGTGTACCGCGGGACCGGCGCGGACGAGGTGCGCGACGTCGCACGCACGCGTGCACTGGCCGGCACGCGCGATCCCTGGTCGCGGGACGGCGCGCTGCACGTCACCGCGTCGGTGCTGGTCGCGCACGTCGCGAGCGGGCGCGTTCTGCTCCGGTGGCACCCCCGGATGGCACGATGGCTCCAGGTCGGCGGTCACGGCGACCCCGGTGAGAACGACCCGTGGCTCGTCGCGATCCGCGAAGCGCACGAAGAAACCGGTCTCACCGATCTGCGCGGACTCCCCCGCGACGGCGCGCCCGCTCTCGTGCAGGTGGTGATCGTCCCCGTCGGCGCCTCCGGCGACGAGCCCGCCCACGAGCACGCCGATCTCCGCTACCTCGTCGCGACCGACGCGCCCGACACGATCTGCGCCGAATCGGACGCGGCTCCGTTGCAATGGATGACGCTCGATGCGGCCCGCGCGGTCACATCCGAACCGAATCTCCACGAGCTGCTCGACCGCGTCGCCTCGCGCCTGCGCTGATCGCTCAGCCGACGACGCCCGCGGCCCGCAACTCGTCGACACGGTCGGCGAACCCGAGCTCGGCGAGGATCGCATCGGTGTGCTGCCCGAGCCGCGGTGCCCCACCCCCGAGCTCCGGGCGCGCGTCGCCGAACTGCGCAGGATGCCGCGGTTGCCGGAGCCGACCAACAGCCGGCGACTCGGAATCGACGAGGAGCCCGATCTCCCGCACGTGCGGATCGAGGTGCAGCTCTGCGGGCGCGATCACCACTCCGCACGGAACGGCCTCGGCTTCGAGCGCCCCGATCGCCGCGGCTGTCGTCATCGTCGCCGCGGCCGCGTAGCAGCGCTCCATGATCTTGCTCGTGAGGTCGCGGTGCTGCATCCGTTGACCGATCGTGGCGATGCGCGGATCGTCGTACCCGTCGACACCGAGCGCGCGGCACATCCCGGTGAAGTTGGCGTCGGATGTCGGCGTGCAGATCCCCCAACCGTCGCGGAAGCGGAACGGCTTGAAGTTCTGCACGAAGCTCGACGGCTGGCTGTGGTCGGCGTCTTGCAAGACCTCGTTCCCCGCCGCGTCGGCCCACAAGAACGAGACGACGGCGTCGAACATCGTGAGCTGCACATGCGTGCCGCCGCCACCGCGCTCGCGCGCGAACAGCGCGGCCGTGATCGCCTGCGCCGCGTACAGCGCGGTGACCTTGTCCGCCGCGGCCTGGTTGAGGAAACGCGGCTCACCCGACTGCGGATCCGCCTGGTTCGCGCCGAAGCCGCCGTAGGCCTGGATCACGGTGTCGTAGGCGCCCTTGTGCGCGTACGGTCCGACCGGTCCGAACCCCGAGAGCGACGCGTACACCAGGCGGTCGTTCACGGCCTTCAGGTCGTCGTATCCGATCCCCAGCCGCTCGACGACTCCAGGACGGAAGTTCTGCACGACGACATCTGCGTCCGCGGCGAGCCGGTGCAGGATGTCGCGACCGGCGTCGGTGTGCACGTCGACCGCGAGGCCGCGCTTGCCGCGATTGCACATCTGATACAGCGCGCTCATGCCGTTCACCGAGACGCCGACGTAGCGACCGATGTCGCCGAACCCGGGTCGCTCGACCTTCACGACGTCGGCACCCTGATCGCCGAGCAGCGCGACCGCGTACGGGCCCGTGAGCGCGATCGACAGATCGATGATGCGGATACCGGCCAGCGGACCCGTAGTGCTCATGCGTCGAACTCCGTCCGGCTGCGCGGTCGTCCACCCGGGCCGCTGTATGCGAGCCCGTAGCCCGGCTCGCGTGCGAAGCGAACCTCGGGAACCGACGCCAGCGCGGCACGCCAGCCTTCAATGAGCGCGTCCTCCGCGGCGTAGTCGAACGGGTCGGTGAGCACCATCTCCTCCTGTCCTCCCGGCTCGCACGGATGATCGGCGAGCCAGCGAGCGGTGCGCGCGATCGCCTCACGCGCGGGAACGACGTCGCGGTAGTGGAGATCGCGGCGCACGCGGCCGAGGTCGAGCACGCGGTGCGTCGGCAGCGGTTGCGTGAGCAGCGGCCGAGCCGGGATCGCGAGCTCGTAGGGCATCGACACGATCTCGAGATCGACTCCGAGCGCGCTCGCGACCAGCTCGACGACCTGGCGCACGCTCAGCACCTCCTCGTCGCCGACGTTGAAGACCTTCCCGGCCGCGGCGGCCGGTTGGTCGATCGCGAGCAGCAGTGCGTGCGCGAGGTTCTCGGTGTAGCCGTGATGGTGCAACGTGAGGCCGTCGTCGGCGACGACGATCACACGGCGCCCGTCGAGGATGCGGCGCACGACCAGCCACTCGCGTGGCACGAGCTGGTGCGGCCCGTAGACGTACGGGTAGCGGAAGTGCGCGGCACCGGGATGGCTTGCGAACACCGCTTCCTCCGTGCGCACGATCCGGTAACCCTTCTCGTCCTCGGCCGGATCCCGCACCACCGGGGCGTCCTCGCCGACGGGAACCGGCACTCCCGCCGGATGCGCCAGCCACGGGTTCATCCAGCCGCGATAGGCGGGCACGCCGCCCACCGAGACGAACTGATCGGTATGCCCGGCGGTCAGCTCGGCGATGCGGCGGAGCCGCCCGTACATCGCGACGACGACGTCGAACCGCGCGGCCGCGAATACATCGCGCAGCTGCGCCTCGTCGTACGGATCGCGGTGGAGGTGCACGACCTCCGGCGGCGTCTCGGTTCGCTCGTGCGCTCCGCGGTGCAGGAGGGTGACGTCGTGACCGCGCTCGACGAGCCCGCGCACGAGGGGTATGCCGGTCGGTCCGGTGCCGCCGACGACGAGCGTGCGCATCAGCGCGCCGCGCCGGCGGGACACGCCTCGGTTGGAGCCACGGCGGGCGAGTCTACGGATCCGGCCGCTCAGGGACGCGGGTAGGTGGCGTATGCGACTCCCGCACCGCCGCCGGGCGCGACAACGCGGTTGCGGCCGTGCTGCTTCGCCCGGTAGAGCGCGGCGTCAGCAGCCTGGAGGATCTCGGCTGCACTCTCGTCGCGTTCCGTGTCGTATCCCGCGATGCCAATGCTGATCGTCACGATCCCCGGGCGCGGATGGCGCGAATACGGGATCGCCAGCGCTTCGATCGCGGCGCGCAAGCGCTCCATCGCAACGACCGCACCCGACGGACTCTCGTCGGGCAGCAGAATCAGGAACTCCTCTCCGCCGTAGCGGTACGCACCGTCGCCGGCGCGCAACTGATCGGCGATCGTGTGACCGATCCGCCGGAGCACTTCGTCGCCTTCGAGGTGACCGTGCGAGTCGTTGTAGCCCTTGAAGTCGTCGAGGTCGCACAGCGCGACGGCGTACGGTCGCTGCGCGCGCCGGGCGCGCTCGTGCACGGTCGTGAGGTCTTCGTGCAGCCGCAGCCGGTTGCTGAGCTGCGTGAGCGGATCGGTACGCGCGAGCTTGGCGAGCTCCGACTTGGCGTGCGAGAGCGCGTGGTGCAGCTCGGTGACGCGTTGCGCTGCAATCAGCCGGGTCTGGAGCGCGAAGGGGTTCACCGGCTTGACGAGGTAGTCGTCGGCGCCGGACTGCATGCCGGCGATCACCTCGGAGTCGGCACTCAGCGACGTGGCGAGCAGGATGTACGTGTAGCTCTCCGCGCGCGCCGCGCGGACTCGCCGGCAGAGCTCCGGACCGTCGAGGCCCGGCATCATCCAATCGGTGATGAGCACGTCGTACCGATTCGCCTGCAGCATGTCCCATGCAGTCGTGCCGTCGACCGCGACGTCGCAGTGGTGTCCCAGGCGATCGATCGCGCGCTGCGCGAGCAATCGGCTGGTCGCTTCGTCGTCTGCCACCAGAACTCGCATCTCAGAACCCCACGAACAGCTCGTCGAGGGCGACACACGCGCGCCGGTGCTCGGCACGCATGGATTCCAACAACTCGATTCCTGTCGCCAGCGCGCCTGCACGCGCAAACGCCTCGAGCGTGCCGGCCAGCTCGGCGAGGTCGTTGGCGCCGAGGTTCGCGCTCGCACCCTTCAACGTGTGTGCGGCCTGCTCGACGATCTGCGGGTCTCCTTCGTCGATCGCGCCACCGATCGCGGCGAGGAGGCGCGCGGAGTCGGCGCGGTACTCCGTGACGAGCGCAGTCAAGAGCGTGCCGTCGCCGTCGTCGAGCTCACGCAGCAGCGCGAGCCGCACCGGATCGAGGATCGCGGGTTCCGATCCTGTCGCCTCGATACCTTCGATCTCGGACTCGTCCGCAGCCGGCGCGACACCAGTCCGCGGCTCGGTCTCGCTGTCGGCGCGCGCCGTGACCCAGTGCGCGAGCACGGCATCGACGGCGACGGTGCGGACCGGCTTCGTGACGTAGTCGTCCATTCCCGCCGCAAGGCACCGCTCGCGATCGCCTTCCATCGCAGCCGCCGTCATCGCGATGATCGGGATGTGACGCCCGGTGACATGCTCGCGTCGGCGGATCTCGGTCGTCGTCTCGTAGCCATCCATCTCGGGCATCTGGCAGTCCATGAGGATCGCGTCGTAATGGTTGACCGCGATGATCTTCAGCGCTTCGATCCCGTTGTCGGCAATGTCGACCGTGAACCCGAGCTTTTCGATGATCTTCGTGGCCACGAGCTGGTTCATCGCGTTGTCTTCGACGAGCAGCAAGCGGCCCCGGCCGGTGAGGCGCTCGGAAGGCGGACCAATTGCCGGTGTGACGGTCTCGGGGCGCAGACCGAGGCCCGAAGCGAGACAGTTGAACAGCTCGGATTGGCGCACGGGCTTGGCGAGCGCGCCGCTCAACCGGTACTCCTGCGCGACCTGGTCACTTACCTTCCCCGACGAGCTGAGCAAGAAGAGCTTGGCGCCGCCGATCCCCGCGTCGGAACCGATGCGTCGCGCCAACTCGAGACCGTCCATCTCCGGCATGTTCAGGTCGAGGATCACGACGTCGTAGCCACGACCCTGCGCATCCGCCGCGTGCATACGCATCAGCGCGGCCTGGCCACCCGCCTCTTCGTCGGGATCCATGCCCCACGACGAGAGCTGCTGGTGAAGGATCAAGCGGTTCGTGGCGTTGTCGTCGACGACGAGCACGCGCAGCGACCCGAGGTCCTGGAAGCGCGGCTCCATCGCGACGATCGGCGCGTCCTGCTTCGCGAGCGGCAACTCGAACCAGAACCGGCTGCCCCGGTTCACCTGGCTGTCGAGTCCGAGCCGGCCACCCATCAACTCGACGAGCTGTCGCACGATCGCGAGCCCGAGGCCGGTGCCGCCGAAGCGCCGCGTCGTCGAGGAGTCGGCCTGCGAGAACGGGTCGAACATGCGCCGCTGGTCTTCGGCGGCGATCCCGAGCCCCGTGTCGGACACCTCGAAGCGAATGGTCGCGTCCGTCGGCGTCTCGGCCACTCGGGCCGCGCTCAGCACGACCTCACCTTCACTCGTGAACTTGACCGCGTTCGACACGAGGTTCACGAGCACCTGACGCAGCCGCGTCGGGTCACCGCGGAGCGCGGTCGGAAGTCCGGGGTGACGGTGCACGAGCAGCTCCAACGACTGCGCGCGCGCCGAATCGGCGAAGAGCCCGATGACGTCCTCGAGCAGCAACCCGAGGTCGAGATCGACGCTCTCGAGCTGCAGCTTCCCCGCTTCTACCTTCGAGAAGTCGAGGATGTCGTTGATGATTCCGAGCAGACCCTCGGCCGCGCCCTGCACGCCCGTCACGTAACGGCGCTGCTCCGGGTTCAACGGCGTGTCGGCCAACAGCTCCGACAGCCCGATCACCGCGTTCATCGGTGTGCGGATCTCATGGCTCATCGAAGCCAGGAACTGCGACTTCATCTGCGACGCTTCGAGCGCCGCGTCGCGTACCGTCGCCAATTCGGCCGCGACCCGTTCGCGTTCGGTGACGTCGCGCGTGTTGACGACGAACCCGCCCACGGCGCGGTCGGCGAGCATGTTCACGACGGTGCCTTCCATCGTCACCCACGTACCGTTGCGATGCCTCAAGCGGAACTGGAGCGCGGCCGTCGCCTCGGCCTGGTCGTAGATGTCGGCGAACGCCTTCACCACTCGTCCCTTGTCGCTCGGGTGCAACAAGTCGGTGAGCTTGCTGCCGACGACGTCGGCCGGCGCGTACCCGAGCACGCGATTCGACGACGGGCTCTGGTACAACGCGATCGAGCGCTCGTCGATCACAGTGATGAGGTCGAGCGAGTTGTGCACCAGCGACCGGAAGCGCTCGGACTGCTTCTTCGCGGCCCGCCACAGCAGCAGGCCCATCCCCATCGCGGCGACCGCGCCGAGCAAACCGAGTGCAACCTCGACCCACAGGAGCCGGTTGAGCGAGTCACGGGCGACCCGCGCCTCCTCGGCCGCGGCGTCGGCAGTCACGCTCGACAGCTGCGCGGCCGTGAGCCGCACGAGGAACAGCGTCGCCGCGTACGACGGGCTGTCCTTGCCGACGAGCATGAGCGTCTGCCCCTCGTCGACGAGCTGGTGGATGAGATCGCGCTCGTGCGCCAACTTGATTCGGATCGTCGCGCTCGCCGGTGCGGGAATCCGCACGAGGTCGTCGAAGCCACCCTGAGGCGCCGGCACCAGTCCACCGTGCAGCAGCGAGTCGGCGCTGAGCTCGAGCGCGCGCTGGTCCTCGTGAGGATCTGCCGGCTCACCGTCGAGGGTGAGCAGCACGTCTTTGATGTAACGCTCCACGTAGGTTCGCTGCCGCGACGTGACGTCGACGACAAGCGGCGTCATGCGTTCCCGGGCGAGCCCCCAGCCGTTGTAGGCGACCATCGCGCAGATCAACACGACGAACGACATGATGATCGCGACGATGCGACGCTGCCCCTTCACCACGGTGAGGAAGCGATGGCGCCGCGACAACAGGCTCGGGTCGTCGATCCCCATCAGGCCACAACCTCGATCGCCGCGTACATCCCACCGCGGTAGTGACCCTCGAGGTTGCAGAACAGCACGTAGCGACCGGGCGCGAGGCGGACGGTGAGGTCGCGCGTCTGGCCGAGCCGAATCGCGTTGAGCGAAGCGATCGGGATGAGCGCGGGTGAGTCCTCGTTCACCGTCATGCCGTTCGTGCCCAGGGGCAACGCGTCCGCGGCGTCAGAGGTGCGGTCGATCAGGAACTCATGCGTCGAAGGCCCGGCATTGTGCACTCGGAACGTCAGCAGGCCGGCGGGGACGCGTTCGACGTTCGGGGTCAGTGCGAAGTCGCGCTCGCGCACCTGCACGATGCGCCCGTGCACGGCCGCGTTCCCACGCGTACAACCGGCAGCCGCCGCTACGAGCATGAACGTGAGGGCGATGAGGCGCCCGCGCCACGAGCCCCCCGGCCCCGCCGGTTTCATGCCCCCCGGATCGGCACCCTTGCGTACCCGCTTGAGGATTCCGGTCGTTTCGGTGCGTTTGGGTGCGTCCGGTGCCGAGCTCGGAACCGGCGATCCCGCTCAGCTGGTGAGCGAAGGCCGACCGCCGCCGACCGGGGCCGGCCGGCGCGGACCGGCGACCCGCAACAGATCCCTCGCCACGATCTCCTGCGACCGGTCGCCGTCGACGACGACATGGAGCGGGATGCTCTGGAGGTCGGCCAGCATCGGGTCCAGCAGCTCGTGGTAGCGCGCCAGGCGTGCGCGCACGACTTCGTCGTTGTCGTCGGTGCGCCGCCGCAGGATTCCCCCGCACTCGGTACAGACGGGGTGCTCCGCCGACGGCGTGATCGCGCCGCACTGCCCGCATTGGAAGCGACGGCACAGCCGGTCGAACACCACTTCGTCGGGAACGACGAGCTCCACGAGCATTTGGATCGGTCGGTCGCCAACCGCACGCATCAGCCGTCTCGCCTGCGTGGCGTTGCGCGGGTAGCCGTCGAGCACGAAGCCACTGTCGATCGCCTCCGCGAGGCGGCGTTCCTGCAAGAGCTCGACGAGCCAGTCGGGGACGAGCTCGCCCGCGTGCATGTAAGTCGCGGCGCGCCGCCCGATCGGGCTCGCGCGGCGAACCTCCTCGCGCAGCATCTCGCCGCTCGAGAGATGCCGGATCCCGAGGTTCGACGCGAGTTCGCGCGCCTGTGAGCTCTTTCCCGAACCCGGCGGGCCGATCAGCAGGACGCGGCGCATCGCCTCAGCCGGTGCGCCAGAACCGAGCGGCTCCACATCACTGGGCCTCAGTGCCGAGCTCATCGGTCACTCTCCTCTCGACTGCCGCCACGCCCCGGGTCCGGCGACGGACGCACACGTCGACGGCGAGGCCGTCACGCACATGTCAACGAGGAGAGTAATGACGCGGCGCCGAGAGCGGGCAGAGCCGAAAGTCCCGTATGCGAGTCCCGATTGCGCGCATCGGCGGCACCGCCGCCCCATCGACGCGCGCGACCCACCCTCGCGACACAATGGCAACCACCAGTCACGTGAACCACCCAACAAACACGGCTCGGATCGTTCCCGATCCCCGCGACTGCCAATAGCTGGAAGCCAATGCTTGGGTCGACCGACATCACCGACGCCCAGAATCGCTATCGCGACTACTTCGAACAGTCGCCCATTCCCTCGCTGCTCACGGACCCCTTCGGCGTCGTGGACGGCGCGAACCGGGCCGCCGTCACCATCCTGCGCGTGGAGCGCAGGCGACTCGCGGGTGCTCGCTTGTGCGACCTGATTGCCGAGCCCGACCGCGCGCGCTTCGCGCGGTTCCTGCAAGACCTCGGAGCACCGGGTGCAGCGGCACGCATCGAGGCCTCGATCGATCGTGACGACGGAGATCGGATCATCATCTCGTTCGAGGCACTCATCTCACAGCGTGCCGACGGTCGGAGCGCAGGCATCCGGTGGTCGTTGCTCGAGCGGTCCACGTCGTTCAGGCTCGCAGCCCGCGAGCGGGAACTGTGGCTCAGCGTCCTGTCGTCGTTGCCCGTCGGGTTGTTCGTGACCGATCACGCGGAGACGATCGAGTTCGCGAACGGCGCGGCCGTCAGCATCCTCGGGTGTGATCCCAGCGGCTTGGCGGTCTCTGATCTCGGCGAGGCGCTGTCGTTGATCGGCCAGGAAGGCACCATGGCCGACGCAGTGAGCCGGTTGCGCAGTGGCGAATCGACCACGACGCGTCTGCGCGTGATCCACCCCGGCGGGCTCGCCCATTGGATCGAGATCACCTTGCGCACCATTCGCGCTTCCGGTGACGACGCCCATCCCGCCTCCGGTCACGACGCGCGCATCGTCGGCATCGCTCGCCGCATGAGCAGCGAGGTCGCGCGCATGACCGACACCGACCCGTCGGGGGCGCGCATGGCCGCCGTGCTCGACGCCGCGTCCGACGCGATCGTGTGCGTCGACGGCGCGCTCCATGTCGTCCTCTTCAACCGCGCGGCCGAGGCCCTGTTCGCACGGCGCGCCGATTCGGTCCTCGGCAAGCCCCTCACCGCCTTGCTCGGCATGGGAATCGACGACGACGGCTTGCTCGTGCACGTCCTTGCTGCCCGGAAGGACCCTGACCATCGTGAGTTTCGATCCGACTCGTCGACGGTCAGCCGCAACGGACACGCCGTTCCGGTCGACGCCAGTGTGTCCACGTCATCGATCGACGGCGAGATCGTCACGACCGCCATCATCCGAGACCTGACCGAGACGCGCGCGTTGGAGCGCGAATTGCTTCACGCCCAGAAGCTGCAATCGCTCGGGCGCCTCGCCGCCGGGCTCGCGCACGACCTCAACAACGTGACCGCAATCATGCGTTCGAACCTCGAGTTCCTGAGCGATGAGCTACCCGCCGCTGGTCCGATGCGCGCGCCGCTCTCCCGCATCGAGCGATCGACGGCACGAGTTCAGACCCTCGCGCAGAGCCTGCTGCGCTTCAGCCGTCACGGTTACCTCGACTGGTCACGTTTCGACGTCAACGAGGTCATCAGCGAGCTCGCCGTGCTGCTCACGGACGTGCTCGGCGTCACGTACTCGATCGACTTCGACCTCGCGGCCGAGCACACCGTCGTACGGTCCGACCGCGCGCAGCTCGAACAGGGCATTGTCAACGTCGTACTGAACGCGCGCGACGCGATGAAGACCGGAGGGCGCATCAGCCTGGCCACGACGAACGAGCTCGAGGTGCGCGCCGACGGCACGCGGCGGCTCGTCGTCCTCACCGTCAGCGACGCCGGGTACGGCATCGACGAGGTCGGGAAGAAGCGCATGTTCGAGCCGTTCTTCACCACCAAGGCCGACGGCTCCGGGCTCGGCCTGGCCACCCTGCACGGCGTCGTCGTCCGCTCAGGCGGGCGGATTCGCGTCACGAGCGAACCGAACCTCGGTACCTCCGTCGCGATCCTCCTCCCCGAGTATCGGAAGAGTCCCCGCCCATGACCACCGTCTTGATCATCGACGACGAACCCGACCTGCGCGCGACCATCGCCGAGATCTTCGAGCGAGACGGCTTCCACGTCGTGGAGGCGGGCGACGGCGAGACCGGCATCCGGGGAATCGAGGAGGCGGGACCGGATCTCCTGCTGCTCGATCTCGGGCTTCCCGACGGCAACGGGTTCGACATCTTGCGCACCTTGCGGTCGCAGGGCTCACTGCCGGTGATCGTCATCTCGGGGCGCGACAGTGAAGTCGATCGAGTTCTCGGACTCGAGCTCGGCGCCGACGACTACGTCGTGAAGCCGTTCTCGAACCGGGAGCTCGTCGCACGGGCGCGTGCGGTGTTGCGGCGGTCGAGCGAACCGTCCCACCCGAGCGAGAACATCGTCGCGGGCGACCTGTCGATCGATGTCTCGAGCCGCGAGGTGTTCCTGCGCGACGAGCCGGTCTCGCTCACGGCGCGCGAGTTCGACCTGCTCGCGTATCTCGCCGCGTCGCCCCGCAAGGTCTTCACCCACGCGCGGCTGCTGAACGACGTGTGGGGTTCCCGGCTGGAGTGGCAGCGGCTCACGACCGTCGCCGAGCACATCTACCGGATCCGCAAGAAGATCGAGGACGAACCCGCCGTCCCGCGCCACATCGTCACCGTCCGCGGATCCGGGTACCGCTTCGAGCCCTGACACGCGCTGGCGTCGATCGCCTCCGTCGCGCAACCGTTGCCCTCGGGGCGGGCACGCGTACGCGAATCAGCGGGGGCCGAGACCCCCGCTGACCTGCAGTTCTCC
>CAVXFZ010000005.1:0-11236 GCA_963761175.1 uncultured Actinomycetes bacterium
CGGGTCTCGAATGACGGATCGGCGTCGCCGCGTGCTGGTGCGGGTGCGACCGACCACATCGGGAGACGGATTCCGCTATGGCGGTTCGTGGGAGCTGAGCGCAGCGATGGCGTCGAGGTCTGCGACGGCGGCGACCATCCGTTCGGTGTTCGCGATGGTGATCGCGGTGCCGTAGTTCTCGGGTGGTGTGATGAGCCAGCCGATGACGAGCCCCCAGATCACCGCGCGTCGGCACCATTCCCATGCTTCGTCGGTGCTCGGGACGTCCGTGACCCCATGGTCGGCGAGCTCGACGAGGTAGTGCTCGAGGAGCCGGTGTTGTTCGACGCGTCGAATCTCGGTCGGCAGTGCGGTGCAGACGAGGTAGATCACGTCGTGGGCGAAGCAGCCGCGGGTTTGGAGTTGCCAGTCGAGAAGCCCGCCAGTGCCGTTGGGTAGGAGGTACGTGTTTGCGATGTGGGTATCGCCATGAAGAAGGGTCTCGGGCGCGGTGGCGAGCAGCGTTCGGGAGACGTTGAGCGCGGCCCAGAGTTCGTCGAGGCCGGCGCCGAGTGGGGCGATCAGGTCAGCTTTGAACGAGTGACGACGTATCTGGTCGCGAACGATCTCGAGTCCGTGACGCTCGAAGATGCCTGACATCCCACCGTGGCTCGATGTCGCAACCCAGGCGAGGTCGCCGGCGAAGCGGTCCGAGGACCAGAACCGAGCGTGCAGCCGGGCCAGTTGCGTGAGAATCGCCGCGACGTCGTCGACGCCGACGGGCCGGGTGGCATCGGGGAATCGCGCACCGCGCGCCGTGAGGTCTTCGAGCAGCACGCCGAACTGATTCGATGCCGGATCGAACGCCGCGGCGTACGCATGCGGTGTTTCGATGTCGAGTTGAGGGCGGATCTCGTTGTAGAACCGAACCTCGGTCTCGTACATCGCTCCGGGCGCGTGGGGGGAGACGAGCATCGTCTTGAGCACCATGCGATCGGGGAGACCACCGTCGGCACCGGCTGCATAGGTCAGGTCGAGCACGATCCGGTCGGCCGTGGAGGCGACGCCTTCACCGCAGCGCTTGACGGAAGCGAGCTTCACCGACGCGACCTCGACGGCCGGGTGTCGGATCGCGAGCGGCGCGGGTGAGGAGCTCGGGAGTGAGATCGTGCGGATCGGCTGGGAACCGCGCGGCCGTCATCGCGGCAACGTTGTTCGCACGAGCTCGGCGAAGCGGCCTCCGGTGACGGAGTTGGTCTGTTCCCGTCGGGACGCGAAGCGCCAACCCGCCTCGGTGCGGACATACGTGTCGTGGTAGACCGCGCTCACGTCCATGAGCTCCTCGGCGCCCTCCCACACGAGGCCGTAGCGCGCGAACACGTGGACCGAGCCGGTCGCGGCGTCGGGTTCGGTGAAGACGATGCGCTGCGTCGACATCGAGTGCATCGACCAGGAGAACATCTCCGACACGCCGGCCATCCAGGCCGCAACCTCGGCCGGCGTACCCGCGATACCGCCCGCGGATCGGTAGTCGATGATCGCGTCGGGCACGTACAGGGCTTCGAACGCGCTCCAGTCTTTGTCGTCGACCGCGTAGGCGTACGCGATCGCGAGTTGCTCGATGCGGGCGCGGTCTTCGAGTCGCAGGTCGTCCACGGCATCAGCTTCGCGCCCACATTTGCGTTCCGGCACTTCTCCGGCCGCCCGTAGCGGATCGGCCCGACGCTCTCCTCGGTTCGGTCTGGAACAATGGCCGGCGTGGGTTCCCCGACGCCGCCGCCGGCCACGGTCATGCCGGTCGAGATCTGGTCCGACGTCGTGTGCCCGTGGTGCTACATCGGCAAGCGCCGCTTCGAGAAGGCGGTCGCGTCGTTCGGCCACCCGGTCGAGGTCACGTGGCGCAGCTACGAGCTCAACCCGCACGCGCCGCCCGTGCGCGACGGATCGTCGGCGGAGCGCGTGGCCCGCAAGTACGGGATCACCGTCGAAGCCGCGGCCGCGGAGTACCAGCGCATCACCGACCTCGCGGCCGCCGAGGGCCTCGACTACCACCTCGACCGCGCCCGCTGGGGCCGCTCCTTCGACGCCCACCGGCTGCTGCATCTCGCGCGCGACCGCGGGATCCAGGGTGCGGTGAAGGAACGGTTCCTTGCGGGGTACCTCCAGGAGGGCGTCGCGATCGGCCTGCCCGAAGCGCTCGCCCCGCTCGCGGTCTCGGCCGGGCTCGACGCCGACGACGTCGAGAGGGTGCTCGGCAGCGACGCCTACGCGACCGAGGTGCGCGCGGACGAGGAACGGGCCGAGGAGATCGGCTGCACCGGCGTCCCGTTCTTCGTCGTCGACTCCCGCTTCGCCATCCCCGGCGCCCAAGACCCCGAGACGATCCTCGCGGTGCTGCAGCGGGCGCGCGAGAAGCGGGCGGCTCAGGCCTCCGGCGAGCACGCCCGGTAGCCGGCCGTTCCCGCCGACACCACCAGACGGCTCCCCAGATGCCCGACCTGGTACTCCCGCGTACGAGGACCTGGCGGTTGACGCGGCTCTGCGAACCGTGAGGCTCCCGGACACGACGTTCGGACGCCCGAGTCGCCCGGAGCATCATTTAGTGCTAAATTACTGTCATGCCTCGCTACCTCACGCACATCACCACGGATATCGACCGTGACCAGGCGTTTTCCGACCTCAGCCACTTCGACCGGGCCGCCGATTGGGATCCCGGTGTCGCCGAAGGGACGATGCTCACATCCGAGCCCGTGGGGCTCGGATCGCGCTTCGCGCTGCGCGCCGGGATCTTGGGGCGGACTGTCCCGTTGGAATACGAGATCATCGAGTTCGAACCGAGCACTCGGGTTGTCCTGCGAGCCGAGACTCCGCTCGTCCGTTCGATCGACACGATCACGTTCGCGTACGCATCGGCCGATTCGGCCGCGGACGACGCGACGTCGGGCGCGACGATCGTCACGTATGACGCTCGCCTCGAGCCGAAGGGCCTGGCCCGCCTCGCCGGCCCCCTGCTTGCACTCGCCTTCCGGCGCATCGGTGACCGCGCCGCGGTCGGACTGCGCGAACGCCTGCGGGCGGAAGTGGCGCGATGAGTTCGGCACCACGTGCCGCGGTCATCGCCGACCACGCGCTCGAGCTCACGGTCGTCGGGAGCTTCAGCCGTGTCGGCTTCGCGGCGCGGCGTGCGCTCTTCAGTTGGGACACAACACCACAACCTGATCTCCAGGACCGCACCGTCGTCATCACCGGCGCGACGGGCGGGCTCGGCCTCGCCGCCGCGCATCTCCTGGCGCCGCGCGGCACCAATCTGTGGCTGGTCGGACGGGACGCGGTCCGCACCGATGCCGCACGACAGTCCCTCCTGGCCGCCACGCCCGAAGCGCGCGTTCAGACCATCGTCGCCGACTTGGCGTCGCTGGATGCGGTGCGGTCCGCGGCGGCCCAACTTGCCGCATTGGTTCCTGGCGTCGATGTGCTCATCCACAATGCGGGTGCGCTCGTTCACGAGCGACGCATGACCGTCGACGATGTCGAGCTCACCGCGCAGGTGCACGTCGTTGCACCGTTCCTCTTGACGACACGGTTGCTCCCGCTGCTGCACGCGAGCGCGGATGCTCGGGTCATCTCCGTGTCCTCCGGCGGGATGTATACGCGGCGTCTCGACGTCGGCGCGCTCGAACATCCGCCCGAACCGTTCGACGGTGTGCGGGCCTACGCCAACGCGAAACGCGCCCAAGTCGTACTGACCGCCCTGTGGGCACGTCATCCCGCTGGGCGGGGAATCTCATTTCATGCGATGCACCCGGGGTGGGCCGACACGCCAGGCGTACAGGAGTCGCTGCCCGGCTTCCGACGCGTCATGCACCCACTGCTCCGATCGGCGGAACAGGGCGCCGACACCATGGCGTGGCTGGCCGCCGCGCCGGAGGCCCGCGAATCGAACGGAGCGTTCTGGCTCGATCGCCGGCCCCGGGCAACCACCGTGCTTCCCTGGACGCGTACGCCAGAAGGCGAAGCTGAACGGCTCTGGAATTGGTGCGTCGCTCGTGGCGGAGCCCGGCCCGAGATCGAGGCGTCGTGAGGATCGCGATCGTCGGCACCGGCGTGTCGGGCCTGGTCGCGGCACACGCCCTGCACGGCGATCACGACGTGACGCTCTACGAGGCCGACGAGCGAGTCGGCGGACACGCCCATACCGTCGACGTCGAAGTCGGTGGCATCAGGCACGCGGTCGACACCGGATTCATCGTCTACAACGAGGCGAACTACCCGGGCTTCACGGCCCTGTTGCGCGAGTTGGGCGTCGAGACGCAACCGACGGAGATGAGCTTCAGTGTTACCGATGGCAGGAGCGGGCTCGAATACCGGGGGTCGAATCTCAACACGTTGTTCGCCCAGCGGCGGAACCTGACGCGTCCTTCGTTCCTGCGTCTGCTCGGCGACATCGTGCGGTTCAATCGGGCCGCGCGCCGGCTCGTGACGAACGAGGCGCGATGGCAGGGCGCCGATCGGTTAGCGGTTGCCGGAGGCGACGACGGCACCGGTGACGAGTCGATCGAGTCGTTCCTGCGTCGCGGCCGGTACTCCAGGTCGTTCGTCGAGCAGTTCCTCGTCCCGTTCGGCAGCGCGATCTGGTCAGCTGATCCGTCGACGTTCACGCGGTTCCCGATGCGTTCCTACGCCCGGTTCATGCACAACCACGGCCTGCTCGGTCTTGCGAGCCGCACGCAGTGGCGCACGATCGGCGGCGGGTCTCGTGAATATGTCGATCGGCTCGTCGCGCCGTTTGCCGATCGGATCCGGCTCGGGGCCCCGGTGCACAAGGTCGTTGCCGACACGTCCGACCGCGCCGCTTCCACGGTCGAGCTGCTGACCGATCTCGGACCGGAGCGCTTCGATCGGGTGATCATTGCCGCGCACAGCGACCAGGCACTCGAGATGCTCGCCGACCCGAGCCCGTCCGAGCGGGCCGTGCTCGGCTCGATCTCCTACCAGCCCAACACGGCCACATTGCACACCGATGCGCGCCTCTTGCCCAAGAGTGACCTTGCGCGGGCCAGCTGGAACTACTGGGTCGATCCCGGCGGGCGGCGCGCGACCGTGACGTACTGGATGAACGCACTCCAGGCGATCACCTCCGAACGGCCGATCCTCCTCACGCTCAACCGAACCGACGCGATCGATCCGAAGTTCGTGCTGGCCGAGCTCGAATACCAGCATCCGGTGTTCGACCTGGCCGCGATCCGTGCGCAGCAACGCCGGCGCGAGATCCAGGGCGTTCGCGGGATCTACTTCGTCGGTGCCTATTGGGGCTACGGGTTCCACGAGGACGGTGTGCAGAGCGCCCTCGAGGTTGCACGCGCGATCCGAGACGTTCGATGAGCACCGTCGCGCTCTATGAAGGCACCGCAACGCATCGTCGCCTGACGCCGGTCGTGCGCGAGTTCTCCCCGCGGCTGTTCCTCGCCTATCTCGACGTCGATGCGCTGCCGGGTTCGCTCGACCAGCTGCCGGGCTGGTCGGCGCGCCGCCGCGCCGCGGTGCGTTTCCGGCGACGCGATTTCTTCGACGGGCGACCGGGCCCCCTCGGTGATGCAGTACGCGAGCTGGTCGAGGAGCGCCTGGGGCGCCGCCCCGTCGGCTCGGTCTATCTCCTGGCGCACTTGCGGACGTTCGGCTGGTTGTTCAACCCCTTGACCGTCTACTACTGCTGGAGTGCCGACGGCCGCGCGCTCGACGCCCTGGTGCTCGAGGTCACGAACACGCCGTGGGGCGAACGCCACTGGTATGTCATCGACGCCCGCGCCGATACCGGCGCGCAAGTCGTGTCCAAGGCCATGCACGTGTCGCCGTTCCTTCCGTTAGACGTCGACTATCGAGTGTCGTGGACCGCACCGGGCGACCGGTTGCACCTGGACATCGCCGTCGTGCGCGACGGCGAGACGATATTCACAGCAAGCCTCGCCTTGGCGCGACGGACGCTCGACCGCAGGCACGCGCTCGGCGTTCTCCTGCGCCATCCCATGCTGCCGCTACGCGTCTCGGCCGCGATCTACCGCCAAGCGCTGAGCCTGTTCCTCACCCGCGTGCCCGTATACCGTCACCCGTCGCGAACTGCGCAGGAGGTCCACGCATGACCCGGCGAGGTCGAATGGCGCGTGCGATCGTGCACCGTCTGCTGCATCGCGTACACGACGGCACGCTCGAGCTCGTCGACCCGACCGGACACTCACACTTCGGCGAACGCGGTCACCTTCGGACGAGCGCGCCGATCGACGTCCACCTAGATGTTCACGAACCCGGCGCGTACGAGCGAGTCCTGCGCGAAGGCAGCGTGGGCCTGGGCGAGTCCTACGCCGACGGCTGGTGGGACACTGATGACCTCACGAGCGTGCTGCGGCTCGCGCTCCGCAGCCTGCAGACGATCAGCGCACGCCGCGACGCGCTGCATCGACTCGTGACCCCCCTCCTCGACCCGATCGCGCGATCGCGGCGAGCCGACCCTGACCGCGACGCGCGCAACGTGCGAGCGCACTACGACCTCGGCAACGACTTCTTCCGGCACTTGCTCGACGAGACGATGGCGTACTCGTGCGCGATCTTCGACGCTCCCGGGATGACGCTCGCCGACGCGTCCAGGGCGAAGTTCGATCGGCTGGCACGCACGCTCGACCTCTCCCCCGGCGATCGGCTCCTCGAGATCGGGACCGGCTGGGGCGGCTTCGCGCTGCACGCCGCCGAACGCTACGGATGCCTCGTGACCACCACCACCATCTCGCCCGCGCAATACGAGCTCGCGACCGAACGTGTTCGAGCAGCCGGTCTCGAGCACCAGATCAGCGTGCTCGACCGCGACTACCGGGATCTGCGAGGCACCTTCGACAAAGCGGTCGCGATCGAGATGATCGAAGCCGTGGACTGGCGCGAGTACGACGCGTTCTTCGCATCCCTGCGCAGCCTCCTGTCGAACGACGGAGCGCTCGCGATGCAGGCGATCGTCGTGCCCGACACGAGCTTCGATCGGCTCAAGCGCCACACCGACTTCATCAAGGCCGCGATCTTCCCCGGCGGTTGCCTGCCCTCGATCGACGCGCTGACCGGCGCCGCGAACCGCAACGGCCTGACGCTGCGCAACGTCGACCAGATCGGCCGGCACTACGGCGAGACGCTGCGACGCTGGCGCACCAACCTCGACGCGAGCAGGACCGAGCTCCCCGCACTCGGGCTCGACGCTCGGTTCGGCCGGCTCTGGGACTTCTACCTCGCATACTGCGAAGCCGGATTCGACGAGGGCTACATCGGCGCGACCCAGCTCCTCTACACCGCACACGGCTACCCCGAGCGTCACGACACCGCCGCGCGCGCACGAACCCAGTTCGACTCGATCGCGGTCTGAGCCGTCCCATGGCCAACTCGAACAAGAACCCAGACGACGAGCTGAGCCTGCAAGAAGCTGCCGACCTGCTCGACGTGCACTACATGACCGCATATCGATACGTCCGGACCGGGCGGCTCGTCGCGGAACGCCGCGGCAAACACTGGTACGTCCCGAGATCGAGCATCACCGCACTGCGCGAGCCGAGCGCACCCGGACGCAAGAAACCCGGCGGCCGCTCCGCCCGGCGCGACTATGCCGCCGAGCTCTCCGTCCTCCTCGTAGAAGGCGACGAGGCCGAGGCCTGGCGCCTCAGCCAGGACGCCCTCGCGTCGGCCTTCACCCCGGAGCAGCTCTACCTCGACGCGCTCGCACCGGCGATGCGTTCCGTCGGCGACCAATGGGAAGCGGGCCGTATCGGCGTCGCCGACGAGCATCGCGCCAGCGCGCTCGCCTCCCGGCTTGTCGGCCGCCTCGGACCCTTGTTCACCCGGCGCGGCCCCACGCGCGGTCTCATCGTGCTCGGAACGCCCGCCGGCGACCGCCACGGCCTCACGACCGCCCTCCTCGGCGACCCCCTCCGAGGCCGGGGCTTCACCGTCGGCGACCTCGGCGCCGACACACCGGCCGCATCCTTCGCCGAGATCGTCACGAACGAAGCCCGGACGACCGCCGTCGGCATCGCCGTCTCCGTCGCCGTCGGCGACCACGTCGTGTCCGAGACGATCCAGGCGATCCACGCGGCGCGCGAAGTCCCCGTGCTCCTCGGCGGCCGCGCGGTCACAGACGCGGCTCACGCAACGCGCCTCGGCGCCGACGCTTACTCCGACACCGCGACCGACGCCCTGGCCTGGTTCGACTCCATGCACGCGAGCGCGTGAGCTCGGTGCCGTGAACAGGGCGATCGTCCGGTTCCGACGCGACCCGTCACTCGACGACCATCAACGTTGCGCCGGTGCCCCCGCACGCGCCGCAACGCGCGAGGAGCTGGCCGGTCGCGTGGCAGGCCACGCAAGGGCTTGGCGTTCGAAGCCACGGTGAGCGTGAGAGCACGTGTCCGGTACCGGCGCAGCGATCGCAGAGCCGCCGAAGAGCTCCCGTTCCTCTGCAAACCGGGCACGTAGTCTTGACCGCCGGCTGCGATCGCGACGTTCGGGGTGCTGCCGGGCGGCGCGTGGAGTCGTAGCGTTGCCGCTGTTGCGGGTCGGCGAGAATGTGATGCGCGTCGATCACACGCTGGAGTGCCGCAGGGTCACCGCCGTGGGCTTGGGCGGAGTCGGGGTGGAGTGCGAGTGCGAGCCGCCGATACGCCGCGTTGATCTGGGCTGTTGACGCGTCGGACTCGACGCCGAGCCGCGCGTAGAGGTCCGCGGCCGGCACCCGTTGACGGCTCGACACTGCTCATCCCCCCGGGGCGGTCCACTCCGAGACGTAGGGATGGGCTTCCCGTGTCTGGCGCATCGGGAAACCCATCCCCCATGCAAGGCTCGGGCAGCTACGTGGAGGCCGTGCTGATCGCTTCCTTGCGGTGCTCGCCGGTGACTTCGATCCGCCGTGGCTTGGCTCGGTCGGCGACCGGAACCGTGACCGTGAGGACGCCGTTCTCGTAGGTGGCGTGGATCTTGTCGGCGTCGAGGCCATCGCCGAGAAACAGCTGACGCGTGAAGGTGCCTTGGCGGCGTTCGCTCGCCACGACCTGGTCACCTTCGACCGGCTCCCAGTGCCGCTCGGCCGTGATGGTCATGGCGTTGCGTTCGACGGTGAGATCGATCGAGGCGGGGTCGACGCCGGGCAGATCGAGCTGGATGACGAAGTTGTCACCGTGGCGGTAGGCGTCCATCGGGACGCTGGCCTGGCGGGTCTGGCTCCACGCCTGGTCGAAGACACGGTCGAACTCGCGCAGAGGATCGAAACGCATGAGCATGGTCACGGCTACCTCCAGGTTCACGACGCCCATCGGGGCGTCCCAACTCCTCCTTCTCGACACATAATGGTTGGTCATTATGTTGACTGTCAAGCGCGTCTTGGGCATCATCGGTGCATGGCGCATGCTGGTTCGGACCCCCAGGCGGTGAGGGTGACGTTGGCGATCGCCGGGTTCTTGGACAGCTGCCGGTCGGAGAACACGCGGGCCGCGTACCGGGCCGATCTCGACCATCTCGCGGCATGGTGCCGAGGCCGCGGCACTGTCGATCTGCTCACGATCGACGCCGGCGATGTCGCCCGCTACCGCACCGCCTGCGAAGTCGCCGGCGCGAGCCCCGCGACGGTCGCGCGCCGGCTCTGCGCCATCACTTCCTTCGCCACGTACGCGTCCGCCAACGGCACCGAAGCCGCGCCGCTCGCGAACGCCGAGATCGCACGACCGAACGTGGAGCCCGAGAGCACCGCGGAGCTGCTCAGCGACGCTGACGCCGAGGCGCTTCTCGCCGCCGCGGACCGCATCGGCCGACGGTCGGCGGTCCTGATCCGGCTGTTGATGCTCGATGGATGCAAGGTCGGCGAAGTCGTCCGCGCCGACGCATCCGACGTGCGCGGCCGACCGCCACGCATGACCCTCAGCCTGAGCGATCGCCGGTCGCGAACGATCGACCTGCACGCGGAGACGGCGTTCGCAGTGCGGAGATACCTCGGGCGGCGTCGCGCGGGGCCGCTGGTCTTGAGCGAACGGCGCGGTCGCGAGCCGGAGCGGTTGACCCGGTTCGGCGTGGACTACCTCGTCAAGCAAGTCGCGCAAGCCGCCGGACGGCGCCAGCCCGTTTCGGGCAACACGCTGCGACGCCGATACGTCACGGCCGCGCACGCCGACGGTACCGACCTCGACACGATCCGAGACAACGCCGGTCACGCCGAACGTCGCACGACCCGCCGATACCTGCGTCCGGACACAACGACACGCGGTCGAGGTCGACAAGACCGAAGGAACGCCACCGAGCAGACCACGCGGGCTTGACGCGGCGCGGCCTTCGACCGGCGGGGTCGGGCTCTTCCTCGCTCATGCGCACGGAGAACAGAGCTCCCGACCCGGTCGAGGCGCCGGCTCCCTACCCCTCGGTCGTGACGGGCAACGGGTTGTCGTGGTGACCGAAGATCACCTCGGCGGTCACGGGCCGCGCGATGTCTGACAGGTCGGCGGCCAGGTCGATCAGCAGGTCATCGACAGTGATCATGCCGACGAACCGACCCGCCCGCACGAGCGCCAGTCGGCGAACCGCGTTGGTCCGGAAGACGGAGAACGTGTCGTGCAGGTCCGCATCCGCGTCGACAGTGACGACCGGAGCGCTCATGACCGCGTCCACTCTGGCGTCGGGCGGAAGATCACAGGCCAGACCGCGACGCACCAAGTCCCGGTCGGTCACGATCCCCACCAGGTCGTCGCCATCGATGACGGCCAGCGCGCCGACGCCCGCCTGGTCCATGATCCGCGCGGCTTCGCGGATCGTCCGCTCAGGTCCGATGCCGACTGCCGAGCGACGCACGGCTTCGCTGCTGCGCATGACGCTGCTCCTCTCAGTCGCGATGTCCCGTTGACGCGTGCGCCGAGTGCATCACGGTCGCGTCAGGGCCGGGAAAGAACAGCGCCTCGTGCCCACCGTCACCCCAGCGCACGAAGTACGGCGAGCCGCCGTCGGCGCCTCGCACTTCCAGCACCTCGCACTCGCGGTCCCGCTCTCCGACGCGATGCCCCCGGACCACGATGCGATCACCCACGCTTGCCCGCATTGGCCTCGCCTCCTCGGCTTCGAACCCATCGTCGGACCGGGCGACCGCGCGCGGGAAGAGCCGAAGGTCACCGCGTGAGCGCGCAAGCCCTCCCGTGCAAGTGGTTCGGACGTTCGCCTCTTCACGTTTGCGGCTGGCTCGTCCTTAGATGGAGGTGAC
>CAVXFZ010000006.1:0-91511 GCA_963761175.1 uncultured Actinomycetes bacterium
GCCTGCAGCGTTGGCCGGGACACTGCCGGCGATGAACTCGCCGGCTGCTCCCCTCGCGGCGTCGGCGGCCTTGTGTGTGATGAATGTGTAGATACCCGCAACCGGGAGCTCGAACTCGACGAAGCCACCTTGGGCGGGCGCGAGATCGAGGGCCTGACCACCGCCGTTGTTGCCGTTCGGCTGGAGGAGGTACGCGCCTTCCTTGTACACGGAATCGAAGATCGTGCCGATGACGTGGAACGACGAGATGTCGGATGGTCCGTCGTCCATGACCCAGACACGGATCTTCTCATTCGGCTGCACGTGGATCGGACGGGCCACGTACTGCTTCAGGTAGCCGTTGAACACGACGGCGTCCCACTGTGCGTTCAGAAGCTTGTTGTAATCGACGGCCTCCGACGGATTGCTCTCTCGATACAGCTCGGATTGCACGAACACGTACTCGTGGGCAACCGGAGCGAGGTCGGGCGGGTCGATGATGACGGCGCCATACATTCCCATGGCGATGTGCTCCAGGAGCGGCGGAGCCCCGCAGTGGTACATGAAGATTCCCGAGTGCGTTGCCGTGAACTTGTAGACGAACGATGTGCCGGGAGCGATCATCCGCATCATGACGTTCGGTGCGACCCGGCTCGCGTGGAAGTCGATTGAGTGAACCGTCGTTCCGTGGTTGACGATGGTGATCTCGAATCGGTCACCGACCTTCCCCCGCAGTATCGGGCCTGGCACCTCGCCGTTGTAGGTCCACATCAGCTGTGAGACGCCAGGCGCGATCTCGACCTGCTTCTCCTCGATGTCGAAGGTCGCCTTGTGCAAGGTGCCGGCCGGCTGCGTGCTCGGCTTCGGTGCGTTCGGATCGCGGGCCTTGAACCCATCCGGCGCCGAGTCGCCGAGGTTGAACGCCGGCGCCGCGGCGGTTGTCGCACCGCCCGTGGCGGCAGCGACAGCGGTTCGCCGGTTGGTCTTGTCGAGAACGACACCGAGACTGAGCATGCTGACCACAAGCGCGACGACAACAACCGAAGCCATCATCGTTGGCCCTACGCTCGTGCCCTTCGAGCGGACGCTGGCCTCCATCCGAACCTCCCACTCATCGAGATCAGTGCGAACCGAACGTACTGATCGACGCGAATGCGACGATCGCAACGACGACTCCGATCATGAGCAACGCCGCCTTCATGCGAGGATGCGTGGGCGCTTCCGCTTCGACGCGACGCGTACGCGGCGTTTGGTCGTGGGTCACCTTCGACCCGAGATCGGTTCGGGCTCGGCGTCGACGAGCGCGCCCGGAACCTGCCACTCGACGCCGAGCAGGCGCCGGCAGAGAACGGTCGCCATTCGTTGCGCGTGAACCTTCGCGGCATCTGCAATCGGACCCTGCCAACCGCCGTCGACCGCCGCGACGAACAGCAAGTACCAACGATCGAACATTGCGGGCTCGAAGCTCTTGATGTCGTTCACGCGCTGGTGCGCGTTGAGGATGAACCCGTCGTAGCCAGGTTGGCCGAGCAGTACGCGACACCAGAAGTCGATCAACCTCGGGATGTGGACCGGCCATTCCACCTCCGCAACCTCGTCGAACACGGGGCCGAGGAGAGGGTCGAGCATGATCTCCCGATAGAACTCGATGACCAGGTCGTGGATCTGTCCGCGAGTGTCGAGATCGCGCGATCGTCGCTCTGCTTCGCCGACAGTCATGACGGACCGTCGGGCTTGAGCAAGGTGAGCAGCATCACGGTCGGTTCGACAGCCACGAGCGAGTGAGGAGTCCCCGACGACATGTGCAACCAGAATCCGGGCTCGGCGTCGAGTTCCTCGCCGTTGGCGGTGAAGCGCAGCCGACCGGCCAGCACCTGCACCACCGCAGGCCGAGCCGCGCGATGCTCGGTCAGCTCCTCACCGGAATCAAGACCGAACACGGTCACATTGACCATCGCGTCGCGGTAGACGACCTTCGACACGACGGCGCCGGCTTGGATGGTCACCGCAGCGGCAACGTCGTCGATGGCAAAGTGGGAGCGACGATCGGCTGGTGGCGTCACGGACTCGGTCATCGTCAAGCGACGATCTCGACCACGCGTCGATGCGCACGCTGTTCGTCCAAGCTTTCTTGCACCTCTTCGATGGTGCGACCAAGTGGCACGTGCGCGAGGAGCTCGGCGAGCGCGTTCATGTCGACGTCATCGGGAGTCAGGCGTCGAAGCGACGCGGTGAACGCTTCGCGCGATTGACCACCCGCGATGTCGTGGATCGACACCGAGACCCGGCTGCCGTCCGGCACGTGCGCGAGGGTGTCGTCGCCGAAGCAGACCAGGCGCTGCCCATCGACGGCGTAGCGCACGGGATGCGGTTGCCCTCCTTGCGGGGTCAGCCAGGCGGTGTGAAAGCTCTTCACTGAGGCGGGCATCGGCATCGTGAGCCTCCTTCTCCCCAGCGGCGGTGCCGTCGCTGATTTTCTCTAGTATATCCTAGATTTTATCTGGAGAAGGGAGTCGAGGACGCGCCCCGACAGCAAGGTCTGCGACCGTCGAGATCGCGCCGGTCTCGTCGCAGACGAGGTGGGCCAGGCAAGCGGACTCGCCACCTTCGTCGCCAGCCCCGACCCGAGAGGCATCTTCCGTCGGACGCCGGTCGAGTTGGTCCCAGCCGGCGGATCTACCGTTCATGGGTCCGGTCCGGTCGCGTGCGCACTTGCCGGGCATCGAACGCGCGGCACGCGCTCATCGGCCCTGACGGTCGGGCTTGGTGGCGCGCCGCGGCGTGCGTTTCGCCGTATCGGTCTCGCTCTCGAGATGCATCCGGAGCTGACAGTTGGCCCGGCGCGGGTCGTGCGGTACGAGGTCGTCGACGATGAGACGCCCACCGGTGAGAGCGGCGACCCCTTGTGCGATTCCCAGGTGAATGGCACAGACCGTGTCCGCGTCGGCAAGTGCAGCCGTCTCGAACGGACAGTTGCGCAGCACCACTTCGATGCCCATCCCACGACTTCGGACTACCGGGTCGAAGCCCTGGCGCTCCATCGCCTCCACGACGACGGCGGCCGGATCGGCCTCGGCACGCGAACCAAGGCGTTGACGACGGACCGAACGGCGGCCTACCTCGACAGCCGAGCCCCCGCTCCGGAGGACCTCGACGAGCAGAAGGCTCAGACGCTCGTACGGCCCAGTGACCCCCCAGCGGCTCTCCGCCGACGGATCGAGGCGGTACACGAGCCGCGGACGTCCACGTCCGGTGCTCGGCGCATGGTCTTCGGTTACCAAGCCGGCTTCGACGAGCTTCGTCAGGTGTTGCCGGATCGCGTTGTGGTTGAAGCCGAAAAACTCCGTGAGCTCCGCGACGTCGACCGGCCGGTCGGCATCGGCGACGTAGCGGAAGATTCCATGCCGAGTCGCGTCGCCGAGTGCCCGAGCCTGTTCTTGCAGCGTCGTCGCACTCATCACGTTCCCATCCGAATTCTCGACCCTGCGGACGCAGACCCGAGAAGTAAGTCCGTCCGCATTAATTGTTGCACCATATCCTAGAACAACTAGGTGGTCACCGATCGCTCGGCGTCTTTCAATTCGGCTGTTCTCCGACGACGTCCCGTTCGCGTTGGGTCTCGATGAGTCCGACCTCGCTCGTCAGCACAAACGAGACGACCGTTGCGATGAGCGTCGTCGGTAGGAGGCGGAATCCGGCCATCTCGCTCACGACCAGCGTCGAACCGATCGGTGTCTTCGTCACGCCGGCGTTGGTCGCGGCCATGCACGCGGCAATCATCACGGCCTCGTTCGTTCCGGGGGCAAGCACATGAAGGGCTCGGGCGAGGCACGTCCCCATGAAAAACAACGGGATGATGAAACCACCTCGCCATTCGGCTGACAACGTCACTGAGGTGCCCAGCAGCTTGGCGAGCACCGCGAGGGCGAAGAACGCCGCGGTGCCGCGATGCCGCGAGACGATGTCGTTGATCTGCGTCTCACCGAATGTGAGCGAGTAGGTCGAGAAGAGTGCGAGGGTGGCAAGGATCAACCCGCCGATGAGCGGCCGGAGCACGGGATGAAGCTTGCGCGAACAAAAGCGAAGCGCCGTTGTCAGGTAGGTGAAGCCCGTGACCAGCAACGCGCCGCCGATACCCGCGCCGACCGCCCACGCCAGGTCGCTCGCTCGCAGGGCCACGGGCGACGTCAGATGCCAGATCGGCCGGAGGTCCGCGCCAGTGGCGAGCACATACACGACGTAGCCGGCGAGCGACCCGAACACCGCGGGGAGCAACGCCTCGTAGTACTGGAGGCCCCGCCGGTGCAACAACTCGAGCGCGAAGATCGCCGACCCGAGCGGAGCGCCGAAGAGAACGGTGAATCCGGCCGCCATCCCCGCAATTGTGAGCACCCGCGATTCCCGCACGACGAGCCCCGAGCGCTTCGCCGCCCACGACGCGAGCGTGCCCGTCGTCTGAACAAGCGGCGCCTCCGGACCCATCCCTCCGCCCGACGCGATGCACAACCACGAGATCGGTAGCAACGAACGCAGCATCCGCACGCTCGTCGCCGAACCCGAGACGTGGATGTTGTCAACCATCAGCTCGACGTCGCCGGGTGTTCCGACGAAACGCGTCACGAGCCCCACGGTGAGGCCAACGCCTCCCAAGATCGCGAAGCCAATGGCGCCGCTCCACTCCGTCGGCCACAGCGCGTGCTGCAGCAGGTGCAACACCAACAGATACACGGCTCCGACGACGCCGGAGGCGAAACCGACGACGAGCACGAGTCCGACGACGCGCGGCTCCATCCCGAGGAAGAGACCGTTGATCACTTCGTGAGACCGCTTCCGACGCCGCACAGCATACATATCGTAGTACGATCTAACTCGCGATGACGAGGGATCGACTCAACGACGACGACTACCAACGGCTCCTCGCCTTCCGCACCGAGCTTCGCCGGTTCCTTCACTGGAGCGAGGAACAAGCCGAGGCGATGGGGCTCACTGGAGCGCAGCACCAGCTGCTCTTGGCGGTCCGAGGCCACGAAGACGAGCGAGGTCCGACAATCGGCGACATCGCACAGCTCCTGTTCCTCCGCCACCACAGCGCAGTCGGTCTCGCGGATCGTGCGGTTCAAGCCGGTCTCGTGCGCCGCCGGGTCGATCCCGACGACCACCGCGTCGTGCGGCTCCGAGTTACCCAGCTCGGTTCACGGAAGCTCGCACAACTCAGCCGTCGTCATCTCGAGGAGCTCGACCGCCTCAACGCGCGGGAGCCGTGGACGGCGCCCAGTCGCTCCGGCCGTACCGAGAAGGAACCGCGGCAGACAACGACTTCCGCACCCCCCAGGTCTCGACAACGCACAGTTCGGCGGCACGAAACGAAGGCCGGCTCCTCGTGATCACCTCCGTCCGCAGCCTGACACCGCTTCGGCGTTCGACACCGGCTCGACTCGCAAACCGACAGGCAAGCGGGCAGGTTTCCCACCACAGTTCACCCGAACCGCGCGGCGCATTCGTCATCCCCAGCTTCCGACGCGAAATGGCTGACCCCGCGCCAACCCCGCGACCGCGCTCGTTCAACGCCGTTCATCATGGTGTGTGTGGCGTGCCGAACGACAGTCATGGCGCGACTACCTGATCTGGAGTCGCGCGCCGAGCGCGTCTTCGAGGTGTCGCAGCGTCGCTGACTCGAACGCGTACGGCCAGGTACCCCCGGTTGCGTTTGCCAGCAGGCGGCCACGCGGCAGGAAGATGCGAGCAAGCGCAAGTTGAAAGTCGATCACACTGTCGAGCGTGGCTTCCAGCGGCGGCAACGAGGTGAGTAGCCCGTACTGCTCGGCAGTGAGAAACGAACGCTGACGCTTGTTGCCGCCCGCACGCTGTACACCTCGTTCAGCCATCAGTAGCGGCACCAGGCACGTGTCACGAACGGTGATCGCTCCAGTCCCTCGACCGCGGATCGTGCCGCAGGGGCAAGATCGAGGTGGACCCAGTCCGGCGTAATGCAATAGCCGCCCAACGCTCCGGGATGGAACTCCGTCGCCATCACGGTCGGCGTCATCCGGTCGACGACCTCCTTCCATCCACCGTCGCGCAGCGAGTCAACGGCGTCGTCGGCGACGCAGCAGTGAAGGTCAATGTCACTCCACGGGTCGGCATCGCCGACCGCGAGGCTGCCAACGAGCCAGGCAGCGAGAAAGCGCGTGTCCTCCGACAACACCTCGACCGCGCGATGCACAAGATCCCATTGACGTGCGATCGTGGCGCGGCCCACGCCGGTCAGGGGATACCGGCTGACCCGAGTGTCGCCCTCCACACCGCCACGCTAACCGGGGCCCCGCGCGCCTGCGGTCGCGAACCCGCACCGGTTGCCCGATCCGCGTTCGTTCTGCGAACGCCGGATCGTCGCATCAACCGAAATCGTCGCTTGACCCCGAGAGGCGCATCAGATCTGTGCCGTCTGCGTGAGTCAGTTTGACCCGGGTCCTCGTTGTGTCTTCTGCCGCATCCGGTGAGCGAGGCGATGCAGGTTGGCGATCTCGTCGGGCATCATGTTTCGGTCAAGCGTCTTGAGGTCGGCTGCGACCGCGATGCGCTCGTCGAGGTCTCTGCCCCGGTAGCGCCGGGTGAAGAGCCGAGCGAGGCCGACCCGAGCGGGCTGCGCCGCGATTTGCACGGCACGCGGTCCCGGCATCCGCGGACACGTCAGCAGCACGTAGGTGAGAGCGACATCGCTCAATCCCTCGCCGCGCGCCGCGTTCGACCAGTCGATCACCACCGGGCCCCGCGCCGACAGAAGCACGTTGAGTGGATGGAGATCGAGATGCACGAGCCGATCGCCAGCGTCGAAGCCTTGACGGAGCCACCCGGGCGCAGGGATCTGGTGGAGCTGGTCATGGAGATCGGCAAGCAGCGACGCATAGCGGCGTATCGTCCACGGCCGTCTCGCCATCGGGTCCATCATCAACGGTCCGTCGATACGTTCCATGACGATCTCGGAACCGTTGGCGCGTACTTCGTGTACCACGGGAACCGGGTAGCCATGGTCGGCCGCGTAACGCATGATGCGAGCTTCGTGCTCGATGCTGCGCCCGTCACGAGCCTTGCGGAGCACGAGGCCGTCCCCGAACTCGAAGATGTCACCATCGCGCCCGCTGGCGATCAACGCACCCGGCTCCATCCCCTCGGTTTCTACACCCCCCCGAACCGGCGACTGCGCGAACCTGGCTCTGTTTGTGTCAAGGGGCTGGTCGTCGGGGGTGTTCGGGTGCGATGGGTTGTGGCCCGTGACAGCACAGCAGCCGGTCGCGCTGGCGGCGATCCGCACGCACCAAGAGCTCACCGACGAGCCGTTCGTCGCCGTCGATCGCGACAGCAGTGTGCGACCCCTTCTGCGGGTCGACTCCAATGATGAACACGTGTCCTCCTCGAGTCCGGCATCAATGACGGCGCTTCTCGCTCTACGCAGGTCGACGCTGTGCTGCTCTGGGGGTTCGCAGATCGCCTGGCGGAACGTCAGAATGGATGGGTGGCGGCCGGGCGCTTCCTGATCTTCGACGTGTTGTTCGCCACCGCGTGCACCGGCATGGCGCTCCGCGCGCCGCAGTGGGTGCGGCGTCGATGGGCGATGCAGCGGCCCGTGTGGAATCTCACCGAAACCGTGATATCCGTGCTCAGCTGCGCCTCGTGGTTCGCGCTCGATCTGTACATCTCGCACAATCTTCCGCACCGTGTCTCGCTGCCGTGGTGGCTGATCGCGCAGCCTCTGTTCGTCGCCGCGTGTCTCGTGACGATCGGTGCGGCCAGTTACCGCGAGTCGCGCGCCACGCACGCTTCTGAGCGATAGACGCTCGTTCGGTCGAGCCGCGATGCTTCGGTCCGATCGCCTCGCGAAGCGCGCACAGTACAGATCGACGGCCCTGGTCGCGGATGCCGGGACCCCGTCACCCGTCCTGGCCCGGTCGTCTTCAAATCAGTCAACCTGTGCGCCATTACAGCGCGCCCGAACATCCGCTTACGGCTCGCAGTGGGCGCGGGTCTTTGTGTTCGGAGGAGCGTGCTGCAGTAGCTCGCACCACGACGGCAGCACGAACGTGGCCGAAGCGCGCCGTCTCTGCGGGCAACACCTCCACGACATTGCGGGTGCTGAAGTTCTCAGTGCTCATGGCGCCGACACGGCGGGCCGCCGCACCGAGGTCTCCTAGCCCTCTGAACCCGGCCCGATCTCGCCAGGCTGAGCACGTAGGCCTGGCAATCGATCGATCGAGAGTTTCTCGTGGAGTGCCCGCCATCAGTCGCGCGAGAGCGTTCCTTCGCCGTACATGAAGATGTCGTGAAAGCGCCGGATGGTGAAGGTCCAACCGAGTGAATGCAACCGCGCCGTGAGGACGTCCGGCTCCCAGAACACCTTGATCACGTCCAGCCTCCGGCCATCAGACAGCCGGCGGCCCGCGAGCGGGACGCCGTCCTCGATCCGGATCTCGTCATTGCTTCTACTGCGATCATCTTCATCGACGAACACGACACGACCGCCGTCGCGAAGACAGGTCCGCAACCGCTGCCAGAAGTCGTCGAAGCGCACTGGCGGAACGTGCGACAGCCAGAACCCGAAGAACACGAGGTCGTATCGACGGTCGGGTCTCCACTCGAAGATGTCGGCCTGCACGTACGTGATGTTCTGCCGATCGACTTCGATTCGATTGCGGGCGAGCATCTGCGCGGACGCATCGATGGCGGTGACGGTTGCCGCGTGGCGCGCCAGTTCGGCCGTGAAGCCACCGGGCCCGCAGGCAAGTTCGAGTACCTCACCGTTGGGAGCGACATGGTCGATGAGGTCGGCTGCCGCCGTCGGTCCAAGGGGCCGTGGCGCCCGACGGTTCGAGGGTGCGAGCGGGTTGACGTAGTCGGAGGCGTAGAGGTCGTAGTAGCGCGCCTGTGCCGCCACCGCGTCCGCCGCGCTCGCGTCCCAACGCCCCGTCACCGCATCACGATCGCGCCGGCCGTCGTTCCGCGCCATGTTTCCGATCTGCTCGCTCGAGCAGCGCACCTGCGAGTTGGCGATCTCTGTCTGTGACGAACCACCAGGCACGCGACCTGGCGCTGGTCGGGCCCACGTGAGGTGAAGCAGGGGTGCCGCATCTCCCCAGCAGACGTGCGGCCGTCGACCACGAGCATCACCCCGCCCGCCAGGTCGAACCACGCCGTGCGTTCGAGAGCGATTTCCGAGATCAGCGTCGACCAGCGGATCACCCAACGCGTCAGGAACCTCGCCAGCCGGTGTCGACCAGCGGACCAGATTGGGAAGCCAGCTCATCCCGGCAATCTGCGGCTTACATGGGCGTGTTCGCCATTGCAAGCGCGAGGCCCCCGAGCGCCCGGATAACGCGTCACCGACCCGGTGTTCGGGGACGCTTCGTCCAGCTTGGGTGTTGCGCGTCGAGTGGATCGCGATGGGCGCGTGCTGGTCCAGCGCCGGATGCGCGGCCTATTGCTCACGAGTTGACCGGGTGGATCGGTAGCGTGACCTCATGGGCTTGGGACTCGTGGGCCGCACGGTGTTGATCACGGGTGGCGGTAGCGGCATCGGACGCGCGACGGCACGCCGGGCCGCGGCAGAAGGGGCGTTGGTTGGAGTCATCGATGCGGACGGTGATGCTCTGGCATCGACGGTGACTGCGTTGCAAGACGACGGCGGTCGAGTCGAAGCACGCGTCGCCGATGTTGCCGATCGAATCGCCCTCGCTTCGTCGATTGATGCGCTCGTCGCAGTGTTGGGTCCGCTCCACGGGGTGTTCGCGAACGCGGCGATCCTCCCGGCGCCGGTTCCGGTCGAGGATCTCGATTGGCAAGAGTGGGACCGGGTCCTGAGCGTCAATCTCACCGGTGCTGTCTCGACGCTGGTCGCATCGCTGGCTCACGTCCTTGACGGAGGTTCGCTTCTCGTTTGCGGATCATCCATGGCCATCCGCCCCCGCGAAGGGAGGCTCGCCTACGTTGCCGCGAAGGCGGGGCTTCACGCCGCGGCTCGTGCCCTCGCGCTCGAGCTCGCGCCTCGGCGCATCAGAGTCAACGTCGTCGCTCCGGGTCTGACCGATACGCCCATGGTCCAAAGGATCCCGGGCCACATCGAGGGCGGGCTGTCGAGTGTGCCACTCGGCGAGCTGGTGCCCGCCGAGGAAGTTGCAGCTTTGGTCGTGCACCTACTCTCCGATGACGCACGACACGTGACCGGCGCCGTGTTCAGCGTGGACGGCGGACGCACCGCCGCCTGACACAGCACTCACCACCCTGGGCGTGGGCCAAGGCCGTAAGCGAGACGGCCACGAAGCGACGTCAGAGCGCAATCATCCCACGACAACGTTCGCGACCGGGGAAGCGCCGCGACCCGGCGTTCGGGGTCACGTTGATCCGGTGCGTTGTGGGTTGCCGAGGGTGGCTTCAAGCGGCGGTTTGGAGCACGGCCACGATGTGCGTGCCACCGTCGAGCGCGCCCGGTTCGCGGCACACCTCCAGCTCCCATGCGAGCACTGACGTTTGTTCGGCGTCGGTCGCCCGTTCGAGGAGTTCGTCGTCGCGGGCGGTCAGGAAATTGGACGCCGACGCGCTGAGCACCGTTCCGTGGTGGGCAAGCAGCTCGGAGAGCTCCTGCCATAGGAACATGTGACATTCATGACCGCGGTTGGTCTCCCGCACGAGGTCGCCGTGCGCCAAGAGCCCGTCGAAGTGCCCAGGTCCAAACATTCGGCGTTCTTCCAATGCCAGCGGCAGGAAGGTCCGCATCGCCCCGAGGCGCGACATGACGCTGAGCAACACGTGTCCTCCGGGTCGCGTGACTCGACACAGCTCGCGTAGCGCATCCGCTGCTCGATTACCCACGTAGCTGAGAGGGCCGCCGTAGCAGACGACAACATCGAAGCTCGCGTCCTCGAACACCGAAAGGTCGCAGATGTCGAGCACGTCCCTCGACAAGACGGCCTGTTCGTGGCCCTCGGCGCGCACGCGCTCCTCGTTCAGGCCGAGCTGCACCGGCGACACGTCCGCGACGTTCACCTGAGCACCGAGGCGAGCAAGTTCGATCGTGAACCGGCCTGGCCCCGCGCCGGCATCGAGCACAACATTGCCTGGCTTCACGAACTCGTGGAGGTATCGACAATGAATCGCGAAACTCGCACGCGCAGCCCAGCTCGTCTCATGTCGATCCCACTCCCGCTGGCCATACGAGTCGAAGAACGTAGAGGTGTACGCAGGATCATGTTCGAGCGGCATCCACCAAGCGTAGGAATGGCGCACTCGACTCCCGGTGGACATTTTTCCCAAGGCGCAGACGCCCGACGATGTACCGACACGGGGCCGGCGATCAGGTTCACCCAACCACGGGAGTGGCGCCGGGAACTGCACCCGTCATCAGAGGACCGCCGGCATGGCGCCGTAACGTCGGAGACCGTGGCGTTCTTGGACACTCCGCTACCGGACATAGGCGCAGCAGCTGAGGCTTTGGGTATTCACAACTGGTCGCCCCAGCGATGAAGGAGCCCGAGGCGGAGACGCACTGGCTCGACCAGCACCGCGACCCGACGGAGGCTGCCGTCGTCTGGTCTCTGGCTGCCCAAGTCGTCGCCCAGCACGGCGGTGATCTCCGCGGGATGCGCCGGGCTCTCGGGATCTCGAACGCGACCTGGGTCGGTGGTGGCCTCGCCGTGCGGATCGCGAACACGTCAGTCGTCGACGGCATGGCCGCCGAGGTCGCGCTCGTGCGCGCGCTGCCGCCCGAGGTCGGACACCCGAAGATCCTCGGGGCGGGCACGATCGAGGGTCATGACTGGATCGTGACCGAGGAGGTTCGAGGCCAGAACCTGCACGAGGCGTGGCCCACGCTGACACCCGAGGAGCGGCGTCGAGCGATCCGCCAGCTGTGGGCGCGCGTGCGGGTCGTGCACGACGCCACGCCCTCGCTCCGTCTGCTCGTCGGATCGCACGCGGGCTTCATACCGGCAACCGCGAACGACGCCACGGCCGCCGCCGATCGCGTCAGTGCTGCGTTGGGTCTGCCGGATGGGCAGCAGTCGCGGTTCCACGAGATCATCGGCGACTACTACCGAGCCGCGCCCGTCGTCGAGCAGGTCGTCAACCACGGCGACCTCGCGCTGATGAACGCGCTGTGGGACGGCGAGGTGGTCGCCCTCCTCGACTTCGAGTTCGCCGTGCTGGGCCCGGTGGAGATCGACCTGTGCCGGTTGGTGTGCGAGGCCCTCGTGTCCGAGGACGGGCAGCGGTCCGACAACGACGCCGGCGCCGACGCGTTCGCCATCGCAGCTCGTGAACGGGATCCAGTCCACGGTCGCGCGCTGCTCCTGGGCGCCGCGGTGCTCGACCAGCTCCGCGATCTCGAGATCTGGCTCGGCCGCGACCGAACCGAGGACCGCTTCGAAGATTGGCGCCCGGACCGGCTGCTCACCGGCTTGCTCGAGACCGACGGCGGCTACCTCGAACCCGCGCTCACATGAGCCGCAGGTCCGCCGTCGGGCGTGGCGACCTTGAGCAGGTGGGTCAGACGGCACTCGCTACGGCGCCGCGTGACTCGTAGGACCGCGCCTCAACCGCGAGGCACGACGGCGCACGCGTTTGGCGGCGAGAGGACCCACGCAATCCCGCGTGCATCCCGCGGGCGCCGGCGTTCACCCTCGTCCGTGCCTGCCCGTCGTTTCGGAAAACTCCTGCATCGCTGTTCTTCAGGACCGAGCGGTCTGCCTTCGGGTTGCGGTCTGCATGAAATGGATGGTCGGTTCGATTGCTGCGTCGAGGTATTCGTACGCGTGAGCCGACCCGCGGATGAATTGCAGGGTCGCAGGGACGTCGGCGTTCGTGAGCGCGGCCTGCATGTGGAGGGCTTGGGTCGCAGGGACAGCCTCGTCGAGGGAGTTGACGAGATAGAGAGGTCCGCAGCCGGAATGGAGGTGGTAGGCGGGTGAGGCTTCCTCGCGTGTGCTCGGATCGGGAGCGAACGCTGCGATCCGGGCTCTGAGATCGTCTCGGGCGGCCGATGTGGGCCGGACCTCCTGTTCGCCTGGGGCGCCGACGATGGCCGCGGCGCGGTTCGGGTCGTCGAGGTGTAGGAGGTCGAGCGGCGCCGACCAGGTGACAGCGGGGCTGCCCGTCGCGATGGCCGCTTCGACGGCCAGGTTGCCGTGAATCGACGCGCCGAACAGCACGATTCGGGAACGGTCGAAGACGTTCTGCGAATGAGCGAACCAGACGTGACTCGCGAAGATGTCGTCGCGGGCCTGGGCGAACGAGTAGCTCTTCGAGAGCGGACAGCAGATCTCACTGACCAGGATGCCCGAGGCCTGGAAACGCTCGACGACATGGCGCTCGCTCGCGCTGGACTCGCCGCGTTCGGTGATGAAGATGACGAGGGGTTTCGTCGGATCGTCGTTTTGCATGACTTCGAGGAGGAGCGCGCCCGGTGATAGCGGTTCCTGCTCGAGGATCCCGACGAGCGCGCGGCTCGACCGGTCGGTGGGATCGTCGCCGCTCGAAATCCTGGTTGATCGCCTGCGCCCGAACTGGAACCGGCGCACGCGCTGGTTGTTGCTCACGCTGGGCATCGTGAGCTCAGCCGCCCGCGCCACCGGGCGTGGACGGCTGAGCGGCACCGAGTCCGCCGAAGCCGCCGGGAAGGCCGCCGCCCCCGGCCGCGGCGCTGCCGTTGTCGGCGAGCGAAGTCGCGGTGATACTGCCGTCACTGGCGGCTGCGCCTTGCACGACGACGTTGTCATCGGGTTTCACGTCGGTTGTCTTGCCGGCCTTCGTCACGGTGATGGTCGACGCCGAGCCGATGACAACCTTCGTAATGGTGCCCGAGGTGGTCGTCACGTACACGTTCTTGCCGTCGATGAGTTTCACCGTGCCGACGGTCACACCCGCGCCCGCCGCACCGGTGCCGGCGGTTCCGGCTCCGGCGCCGGCGCCGAGACGCGCAAACGCGGCCGCGAGGTTGCCGGTCGTCGACGAGGTGGCGTGCGACTTCTCGATGCTGACGCCGGCGTAGAACGCGCCGGCGGCGAGGGTCATCATCACGAGCGCGGCGGTGGCGAGATTGAGCCGTGAGCGGCGGGCCTTTGCGGTCGGCGGTGGCAGCTCGAATCCAAGTACGGCCTCGATGCCGTCTTGTGCGTCGGGATCGAGTTCGCCGTCGGGGCCGACGGTGCTGACCGCGACGGTCGCGGCACTCCAATCCTCGTTCTGGTCGTTCTCGGCTGCGGCCATACCATGCTCCTACTCGTACCTGAGGGCTTCGATCGGTCGTAGTGATGCGGCTCGATTCGCGGGGTAGATCCCGAAGAAGAGACCGACGAGCAGCGCGACACCGAACGCGAGCCCGACGGAGTAGAGCTGCACGACCGGTTGGATGCCGACGATCTTGAACCGGCTCCCGCCGACACCCGCGATGACGCCGGCGATGCCGCCCATGAGCGACAACAACATCGCCTCGACGAGAAACTGTCCGAGGATGTCGGTGCGACGCGCGCCGATCGCTTTGCGAATACCGATTTCACGGGTGCGTTCGGTCACCGTGACGAGCATGATGTTCATGACCCCGATGCCACCGACGAGGAGCGAGATCGCGGCGACGGCTCCGAGGAGCACGGTGAGCACACGGTTTGTGGAGTTGCTCGTCGCGACGAGGCTCGCCTGGTTGAGCACGCGGAAGTTCGACGTGCCCGTCGTGCTCGGGTGTCGGGAGCCGAGGATCGATTCCACCTCGTTCTGCGCGGCGGCCGCCCGGCTGCTCGACTTCGCCTGCAGGGTGATGCCGTTGTATCCGCCCGTCGAGCCAGTGAGTGCGTCCTGGACTGCGGTGACCGGCGCGAGAACGACGTCGTCTTGGTCTTGGATGCCGTTCGTGCCTTTCGACTTGAGGACGCCGACCACCCGCCACGAGGCGCTGCCGAACTGGACTGTGTGGCCGACCGGGTTCGTGCCGCTACCGAAGAGGTTCGTGGCCACGGTCGTGCCCAGCACCACAACTTTGTTGTGCTGTTCGACGTCGGTCGTGGTGAAGAGCTGTCCCTGGTCGATCTGGTCGTTGCTGATTGCTGCGTAGTTCGCCGTTGTGCCGGTGAATTGGTTCGGGGTATAGGTGCTGCCCTGGTATGTGCCGGTAGCGGACGCGTTGACCGTCGGTGCGACTTCACTCACGTCGGGTGCGTTCACCTTGTCTTGCAACGCCTTCACATCGGCTGCGGTCAACGTCACCGACTGGCTCTGCGTCCCGGTTCGGTTCCCGCCACCGGGGCCTCCGAAGCCTCCTGACTTGAAGACCGTGAGCGTGTTCGTGCCCAGCGAGCTCAGTTGTTTCTTCACCGCGGCCGACGATCCCGTACCGACGGCGACGAGCAGGATCACGCTGCCGACGCCGATGAGGATGCCGAGCATCGTGAGTGCGGAACGCAGCCGATTTGTGAAGATGCCACGAACCGCGATGGCGAGGTTTTCGACGATCATGCAAGCGCCCCCGTCGGGGCGAGGATCGCGCCGTGCAAGGGCGGCGGCCCGTGGACATCGGCTCGGCGGCGGTCTTCGACGACTCGGCCGTCGATGAGCCTGATGACCCGCTTCGCGTGCTCAGCGACGTCAGTCTCGTGCGTGATGATCACGATCGTGCGCCCGAGTTGGTTGAGCCGTTCGAAGATCTCGAGCACTTCATGGGTCGCGTGCGTGTCGAGATTGCCGGTCGGTTCGTCTGCGAGCACCAACGCGGGGTCGCTCGAGATTGCTCGTGCTACCGCGACGCGCTGTTGCTGGCCACCCGACAGTTCCGACGGCACGTGCTCGAGCCGGTCGCCGAGACCGACGGCGTCCATTGCTTCTTTCGCGCGCCGACGCCGTTCGCTCTTGCCAATGCGCGCGTAAGCGAGCGGAAGCTCGACGTTTGCGAGCGCGCTCGTACGTGCAATGAGGTTGAAGCTCTGGAAGACGAATCCGATCTTGCGGTTGCGGATCTCGGCGAGCTCGCTGTCTTCGAGTGCGCTGACGTCGACGCCGTCGAGGAAGTACCGCCCCGTCGTGGGGAGATCGAGACAGCCCAAGATGTTCATGAGCGTGCTCTTGCCGCTCCCGGACGCGCCCATGATCGCTACGAAGTCGCCGCGCTCGACGGCAAGGGAGACACCGCGCAGCGCGTGGACCTGCATGTCGCCCATCTCATACGTCTTCCAGAGGCGATCGACGACGATCACGTGTCGCTCGCCAACCTCGTGCACGCGATCCGGTTGCGTCTCTCCCGGCGTGCTCATCCGAGACCCCTGCCGAGGCCGCCGCCACCCGGGAGGCCACCTCCCGGGAAGCCGGAAGTGCCCGTTCCGGTACCGGTGCCGGCACCGGTACTGACGGTGGTGACGACCTTGTCGCCCAATTTCAGGCCGCTGGTGATCTCGACGGCGTTGTCGCCTCGCAGACCGATGCCGATCGTCTGGCTCGCGGTCTTCCCGTTCGATTGGAGAACCTGCACTCTTGCGGTGGTGCCCGTGGTCGGGACCGCCGAGGACGGCAGGTTCAGCACGTTCTCGGCTTCGGACGTGGTCACCGCGACCGAAGCTGTCATTCCCGGCTTGACCGAAGCGACGTGCCCGTCGAAGACGACCGTGACGTCGTAGGTCACGACGTTCGAGACGACGGTCGAAGTCAGGGCGACGGAGGTGACGGTGCCGCTGGCGCTGACGTTCGGCAGCGCGTTGAACGTCACCGCGGCGGCTTGGCCGACCTTCACCTTCACGGCGTCGCTCTCGCTGAAACCGGCCGTGACCTGAAGTGTGTCGAGATCGGTCAGCGAGACGAAGCCACTCGAAGTCGAGGAGGAGGAGGAGGAGGAGGAGGAGGCGGAGGAGGTCGACGCGGTACTCGAACCCGTCGATGATGCGCTCGCCGCCGTGCTACCCGTGGATCCGCCACCCGACACCGAGTCGCCGACCGAGCCCGAGACACTCGCGATCGTGCCCGCCGTCGGGCTCGTCAGCGTGGTCTCCGAGAGGGTCTTCTTCGCCGCGGCCAAGGTCGTCTTGGCCTGCACGACCGATGCTTTCGCCTGCGCGAGTGTGCCCGCCTGGGGCGCCTGCTGCTTCACCGCGACGGCCGCTTGGGTGCTCTTCAGCGAGAGCTGGGCACTCTGGAGCGAGAGGTTGGCCTGTTGCACTTGCTGCTCGTCTTTGATGAGCCCACTCGCCTGGCTGTTCTTCGCATTCGTCAGCGCGTTCTTGTCCTGCGCGACCTTGGTCTTGTCGACCGGCGAGGCGCTTTCGTCGGTGTTCAGCTGTGCCTGAGCTTGATTCACCGCCGTCTGCAAGACGACCGCGTCCTGCGCCGCGTTCGTCTGCGCATTCGCGAGAGACGCCTGTGCGGTCGCAACCTGTTGCTGGGCCTGCTCGATCGAGATCGCATCCTGGGTCCGCTGCGACGGAGTTTCGACATCCAGGAGTTGCTGGAGGTTCGCCTCCGCCGAGGTCAGGCTCGCCTGCGCGTTGTCCACGGCGTCCTGTGCATCCGTCGCGTCGATCGCTCCGAGTGCCTGACCGGCCTTCACCTGCTGGCCGGCTTTCACGTAGACGGCGACGAGCTTGCCGCCGGTCGTGAAGTTCACCGACACCGATGACGACGCCGCCACGTTTCCCGATGCCGTCACACTCGAGAGCACCGTGCCCCTCGCAACCGTCGACGTCGTCGTCGACGCTGATTGCGCCGACGCCTTCGGACCGATCGACGTGACACCGGCCGCGATCAGCGCCGCGGCCGCGGCGACGAGCACCGAGTTGGTGATCACCCGCCGAGTCATGAACCTGCTCATCGAAGTCCCTCCGAAACCGTCCGTCTTGTCGCGCCGTTCATCGGGATCAGCCCGTCGTTGTCGTCGTCGCGCCGCTCGGGAGCAACGCCCGGCACACCTTGTTCGCGGCCGCGAACTTCGGATCGCTGCGATCGAACTGGGGCGTCGGCGCCGCGCCGGCAGCCGTTGTCGCCGCGCTCGAACTCGTGACCTTCACGCCGTGATCGCTCAGGCAACTCACGTACGCCTGTATCGCCGCCTGCCCGCCGGCACCCCCGCCGCCACCGAAGCCGCCCGTCGGCCGCTTCGAGGCACATGCCTTTTCCGCGGCATCGAACTGGCTCTGCGTGACACCCTTCGGCAACGACGGCGGCGTCCCTGCGGAACCCCCACCGCCGGGGATCCCGCCCTGCCCGGGCGTGACGCCCGACGGCGGAGTGCCACCGGGACCTTGCGTTCCTGAACCCAAGTCGACGCCGTGCGCCTTCAAGCACGAGGCGTACGCCGCGAAACCCGACGCGCTCCCGGCCCCCGGCGCGGTCGTCGTGCTCGCGCCGGCCGCGACCTTGGGCGACGACGAACCACCGCAAGCGGTTGCGACCGCAAGCAACAACGCGAGCACTGCGCCGCGCGCGAGAGCCGATGAACGGCCCGTCGACCTGTCGAACATGCGCATCTCCATTGTTGGCAAATAGCGCGGCGGCACCACCGCAGCGAAGTGAAACCGTATCGACTCAGTCTGCGAAATAACTGCGTGAAGCCTGGCGGTATTCGCGGGCGACGACGTTCCAGTTGGCTGCGCAACCAGCACCGCCGCAACTCGAACTTCGGCAAATGCGACGCGATCCATACGTGGCGTCCATGCAGCGATTGCACGGAGGCTCACCGGATGCTGAACGTTCGCCGCATCGACCTCAACGCTGCCGTACCGACTCCCGAATGAGCTTCAGGAAAGGACCTCCTGCACAGGCTGGCTCTCGCCGAGGAGCGGAATCATGATTCGCACCGAGGTTCCCGAGCCCGAGATCGTCTCGAGATTCGCGCGGCCGCCATGGGCATCGGCGATGCTGCGCACAATCGCGAGGCCGAGCCCGCTGCCGGCACGCGAACGAGAAGCATCCGCGCGCCAGAACCGATCGAACGTGTGGCGCGCGTCCTCGGCATTCATACCCGGACCGCTGTCGATCACGCTCACCACGCCGAAGCTTCCTGAGCGTTCGACCCGCACCGTCACGGTCGCCTTCGCATCGGTATGCACAAGCGCGTTGGTGACGAGGTTCGCGACCGCTTGGCGGAGTCGGGCCGCGTCGCCCTCCACTACGATCGGCCTTGGCGCCTCCACGATGACCGGCCGCGACGGGTGCGTGGCCGAAGCGTCGAGCGCCGCATCCGCGGCGAGGGCGGCGAGGTCGACGTTCTCGCGCACCACAGGCCGTCCTTCATCGAGTCGGGCGAGCAGCAAGAGATCCTCCACCAAGCCGCGCATACGCGCGCTCTCTTGGCCAATGCGGCGCATGACATCGGCGAGCTGCCGGTGATCGATTGCGCCTTGGCGCCAGAGATCCGCGAATCCACCGATCGCGGCGACGGGCGTCCGTAACTCATGCGACGCGTCGGCCACGAACTGGCGAAGTTGGGCCTCGGTCGCCTGCTGCTCGTCGAGCATCAGATTGAAAGCGCGAGCCAGGTGAGCTGCCTCGGTCCCCGATGCCGCTTCCCCCACTCGTCGCGAGCGATCACCACCGGCAATCGCGTCGGCGACCTCCGTCACCTCAGCGATCGGTCGCAGCCCCAGACGGAGCAGCCACCAAGACGCCGCTCCGATCGAGAGCAGCACCACCGCGCCGGCGATCAGATCGGCAACGACAATGCGGCGCAACGTCGCGTTCGCGCGGTCGAGCGGCAGCGCGAGCAACACCTTCGACCCGTCCGGCAACGCGATCAGCACCGCGCGCCAAGACCCTGAACCGTGCACCGATCCGACCGTCTCCGGCGAAGGCGCGCCGGTGCGCGGGGACGTGCGGGAAGGCAATACGGGTTCACGGCCCGACACCGACGCCGGTCGCACCACTGGGTGTTGCTTGCCGGCCTCGACCCGCGCGATGTAGATCTCGCTCAATGTCGTCGCCTGCGCACGATCGACATCCGGGGCAGGAAATGCGCGACCACTGCTCAGACCGAGCCCGATAGGAAGCGACGAGGTGAGCTGCGCGTCGACCTGGTCGATCAGCGACGCACGGACGAGCCTCGGAATGAGTACGCCTGCCGAGAGCAGGACAAGAAGAACTGAGCCGGCCGCGACGGCGAGCCTCGTACGGAGCGTCACCGGCTCAACCTTGGAGCCGGTAGCCCATGCCGCGAACGGTGTGGATCAGGCGCGGGCCACCGCCGCGTTCGATCTTCTTTCGCAACGACGACACGAATGTCTCGACGACCGTCGCCTCGCCATCGAAGTCGTAGTCCCACACGTGATCGAGTATCTGCGCGCGCGACAGCGCGCGCCCCTGATTGCGCATCAGGAATCGGAGCAACTTGTACTCGGTCGGCGACAACGCGACCTCGATCCCCGCATTCAGCACGATCCGCGAGTGGTCGTCGAGCACGACCTCGCCCGCGCGGAGCACCTGCGTGCGTCGTTCCTTGCCGACGCGTCGCAGAATCACCTGCACACGCGCAACGAGCTCCTCGACACTGAACGGCTTCGTCAGGTAGTCGTCGCCACCGATCGTCAGGCCCCGCAGCCGGTCTTCGGTCGCGTCGCGCGCGGTCAGGAACACGACCGGCACGTCGATGCCATCCGAACGGATCCGTCGGCACACCTCGAAGCCGTTGAGATCCGGCAACATCACATCGAGCACCAGCAGATCCGGTTCGGCACCCGAGACCTTCAACCGGGCAAGCGCATCGCGGCCCGTCGATGTTTCGGTCACGTCGAACGAGCCAAGCCGTAGCGCTGCGACCGTCACGAAACGGATGTTGTCGTCATCCTCGACCACCAGAATGCGTGCGGCTCGATTCACGAATCATTGTGGCCACACGAACCTGTGCGTTTCCTGGAGATTCCCGCGGTGTTGACTAAGCGAAGCCCGGCCGCGATCGCGGACGCGAACAGGAAACCCGCATCCAGGAGCCAGGCGACGATCAGGGCGACGCGCGACGCTGCAATGGTGGCGGCTGGGACGTTCGGGATCGGTGTACGCGGCGCTGCCCTCCCCCACCGGCGACGACGTGCTTCAAACTCGTACCGATCGTCGCGGTCGCCACGCTTCCCCTTTCGACTCCACCTTCGCCCACGAGTCGATCCGACACGCGCGGGCCGAAACACACCTGCGCATCGGTGAAATGATGGTCGCATCGCTCGGAGACGAGGCGGCCGTCCCTTCGCTCGGAAGCCGGCCGAGTTGCCATAGGCTCGATGCCTTGATCGACCATCCCGACGCAGCGAGCGTCGAGTCTCCATTCGTCGGTGCATCGCGCATAGCTCTCGTCGAGGCGCTGCTCGACGCGTTCGACCGCGTGCGTACGACCTGCGAGCCGCTCTGGATATCGCTGGAGTCACCGACCGGATGGGGAAAGACGCGCGTGGTACAGGAGTTCTACAAGCGTCTGGCCGAGGAACGACAGCGCGTGCCGCACTATTGGCCGAACACGCTGCTCGACTCGGCCGGCGACGCGCGGGCGTTGTCGACACCCGAAGGACGGCGCAAGCGCGTGTATCCCGAACGCCCCACGCGCGCGGCGGGGTCAGAACCGGAATGGTTCTGGTGGGGCGTCTCGTGCGCGTTTCGACACGGCACTCCGACCGAGTCGCTGGCCGACGATCTCAACCAGTTGCGCGTCCACATCGACCATCTCGAGCACCGCTGGGCTCGACACGCGCGCCTGGGCGCGCGAGTCAGACATGGCGCGCGCCGTCGCAGGAGAGACGCGGGCGAGGCCGCCGTCGAATCGATCGCGGAGAATTTGGTCGAGGTCGCGATCGAGATCCCGCTCTCGAGCATCGGGCTCGGGCTCGCAGCGCTCCTGACGAGATGGGCCGCCGACGCGATCCCCGCTCGCGAGCATTTCGTGACGCGGTTGCAGTCGGTCGAGACCCTCGATGCCACCAAGCGGGGCGACCCGGATCTCGTCGACGAACTTGCGGTCACGATCCCGCGGCTCGCCATCCCCGATTTGCCCATCGTGATCTTCATCGAGGACATCCATCTCGCGGATTCCAGCCTCGTCGACCTCCTCGCGCGCCTGGTCCAGGCTCCGCGCGCCGCGATTCTCGTCGTGACGTCCACCTGGCCGGGCGAGATCGACGACCGAACGAAGCCCGTTTCGGAGTTCCTCGCTCGCGTTCCTCCGAACCGAGTGCAGCGAGTGACGCAACATCCTGATGACGAATCGGCGCCGCTGTTCTCGGGCATCAGCCTCGAACAGCTGGCTCCGGACGACCTCGCGAAGATCGTGCGCCATGCGCTTCCGCGACTCGACGACGACAGCGTCCATCTCCTCGTCGAGCACTACCCCAACCCGCTGGCCCTGGAGGTCGCCGCCAATCTCGGGCGGCTCCGCAGACTGCACGACGGCGCCGGCGCCATCCACCTCGATGAAGCGGACCTGCACCAGCTCCCACGCAAGATCGCCGATCTGTACCGCGCGGCGTGGGACGAGCTACCGCGGCCGATCCAGGACGCGCTCGCAATCGCGTCGGCAGCGACTCCCGACGCGGTCAGCGAGGACTGGGGCTTCCGAGACGACCGGTGGGACACGCGGATCGTCGCGGCGGTACTCGCCGCGGCCGCCTCCGACCTCGCCGCCGATGGTGCGCCATCGCCCTCGACGCTCGCACAGGCCGAATCCCACTACGGCTGGGTGCGGGAGCTCGATCCGTGGCTGCGGCGCTTCGTCGAACCCGAACAACGACACATTGCGAACGAATTCGCCGATGACGAGTTCGACGATGACCTTCTCGCCACCATCGCCGAGACCCTGACGGCCGATGCGCTGACCGAAACGGCGAGCGCCGAAGAGACCAGGCACCGCGCCCGACTCGTTGTCGCGTTGCATGCCATCGGAGTACACACCGCCGTCGATGCGGCGTCCGCGATGCTCACGCTCGCGCGAGAGCTCGCGCGTTCACCGCGTGACGCCAAATCGGTCGAGCAGCTGACGGCGTCGGCGTTCGACGAAACCGAATCACCGCCCAGCCCCGAAACGCGCGCGCTGCACGGCCTCCACGTCACCGCGTTGCTCGAACAAGGGAGGCCGGCACCCGCGGTCACGAAGGCTCGAGCCATGCTCGACGAGTACACCACCGTCTTCGGAGCCGACCACAGCGCAGTCATGGACGCGCGCGAGCTTCTTGTTCGCGCGTTGGGCGAGTCGGGCCGGGTCGTCGAGGCGATCACCGAAGCCCGGCAGCTCCTCGACGAGCGCACCGCGATCCTCGGTCGAGATCACGCCGAAACGTGGGAAGCGCGCCGCGACCTGGGGTCGTGGCTGGGTCAAGCCGGACGCTCTGACGAAGCAGCTTCTCAGCTGCGATCGCTCCTCGCAGATCAGACCCGCGACGCCGACGACCATGGTGGCGCCGACGCGCTCAGGACGCGCGCGCAGCTCGCGCAGCTCCTGCTCGACGAGGGGCGCGTCGACGACGACGCCATCGCCGAATTTCGCACGCTCGTCGACGACGCGCGACGCATCCTCGGGCCTGACGACCCTGCGACGTTCCAGTTGCGCAACGGCCTCGCGCAATGCCTGGAATTGTCGGAGCACAGTGACGAAGCGCTCGACGAGTTCGCACGACTCCTGGACGACTGCACAGCCGTGTACGGCCCGGAACACCCAAACACGTACGCGATTCGTTACAACATGGCGTTTCACCTCGAAGTCGCTGGTCGCGCGTCCGACATGCTCGCGGCAGCTCGCGCGCTGTCCGAAGACGAGGTACGCCACCTCGGCCCCGACCATCCGGACACGCTGCAATCCCGGCTCATGATCGCCGTACAGCTCGCACGGTCGGGGCATCGCGCCGACGCGCTGAGCGAATTTCGGAAGCTACTGGCCGACGACGCGCGGGTCCTCGGGTCTGACCATCCCAGAGCATTGGATCGGCGGGCCGACTACGCGTTCTGGCTGTGGGTCTCCGAAGGTCTCGACGACGTCGAGACCGAGCACGGCGTCAACGACTCTCTCACCGAGATGCGACGCGTCATCGAGGACCGGACGCGAGTACTCGGCCCGAATCATCCCGACACACTGAGAGCTCGACGGGTGTTCGCGTTTCATGCGAAACGGTACGGCGACGGCGACGCGTTCACCCAGATCCAACAACTCCTCGACGATGCCACACGCGTGCTCGGGCCCGGCCACCGCGAGACCATGGAGATCCGGACGGTCAAGGCGGTCTGGCTCGCCTACTCATCTCGCTTCGACGAGGCACTCACGGAACGTCGGCTGTTGCTGGACGATCTCGTCCGCATCCACGGTGCCGATAACCCCAGCGCGTTCGACATGCGCGACTCCATCATCAGCCTCCTCCGCGAATCCGGCAAGGTCGACGCCGCGATCACCGACTTGCGAGTGCTGATCGACGACTGCACTCGCGTGCTGGGCGCCGAACATCCCGCCACGCTGCTCAGGCGGACGGAACTCGCATGCTCACTGGCAGACGCTGATCGCCTCGAGGAGGCGATCAGCGAGTCGCGCATCGTCTTGGATGTCCAAATGCGCGTCCTCCCTGTCAACCACCCCGACACGCTGAGATCCAGATTCGAACTGAGCCAGCAGTTGTTCACCGCTGGACGGTTCGACGAATCGATCATCGCGTTGCAGGAACAGCTCGAGTGCCAAACGCTGCTCCTCGGTCCCGACCACGCCGACACGCTCTTGACGCGCGCCTACCTCGCGAGGTGTCAGTACGAGTCCGGCGACGTCGACGAGGCGGTGCGAGTCCTGCGGCGACTGCTCGAGGATCATGATCGCGTGTACGGCTCGGCGCACCCGGAGACGATTCTTGCGCGAGCCGACATCGTCGCCTTTCTCCGCATCGCCGAACGGGCCCAGGAGACCAACGTCGGCGAGCAGTGAGCCTGCACCCGCTCGGGTTCGGGTGAGCTCACATCGCGGGACGCCGGTGGTCGAGCGCGGCGCCGATCGCCACCGCACACAGCACCGCGAGAATTGGCTCGGCGACCGCACGAAGACGTACCTGCCCCTGGTGAGCGCAACGACGATCGTCACCGTCAGCACCGGGGCGCAGACGATCCACAACATGTGACGGGCACGACGGCGCGCGAGCACCACCGCGCCGGCGATCGCGCCGGCGAACACGGGATAGAAGGAGAACAGGCCGGCCCACGACGCCCAACGCGGCCGGTTCTCGTTCACCTCGTATCCGACCATGTCGGCGGGGCGGTACACGTCCCAGGTCCGTGCGATGCGGGCCGCGGCGACCAGCGGGAACCGGCGGGCATGCGCGCGGATGTAGGAGAACGCCTTCGAACGCTGGGCCGCCGAGACCTGCGACTCGTCGGCCGGATGGTCGGTCCCTGCGGAGACCGCGGTGCACGAACCGGTGACCCACAGCCCGATGCCCGGCCCGTGATATGCGGCGTCGCAGTTGGCTCCCGCGAGCGTGATGCCGTCGTTCGTCGCGATGTAGACGGGGTCTTCGAACCGGGACATGTTGAACGCGATCCACGGCCCGACCACCACCGCCGTGCCCGCCGTCGCGGTGAGCACGACCACGAGCATCTTCTTCATGCCCGCGCCGCGCAGCAGCCAGGCCTGCGGGATTGCGAGCACGGGCAGGAGCAGCAACAGCTCGGATCGCGCGAGCGCGGCGAGGCCGACCGACGACGCCGAGACCGAACAACGGCCGGCACCGACGCGCGCACCCGGCCCCGCAGTGCGAGAAGCAGCGCGGCGAGAATGCACAACCGCGCGATCGGCTCGGAGAAGAGCAGCCCGTCGGGGATCCACATGTTCGGATACACGGCCGCGACCAGCGCCGCGATCAGCCCGACGCGGTCTCCGCCGATGCGCCGGCCGAGCAGGCCGACCAGCAGCACCACCATCGTTCCGATCAACGCCATCGTGTAGCGCTGCTCGCGCACGTGAGTCTCGAGCGAGGCGTTCAGATTGGTCGCCGGCCTCTCGCGCAGCTCCGAGAACGGGAGATGGTCGAACGCGAACGACGTGGTTGCCAGGACCAGGACGGTGAGCGGCGGGTGCGCGGCCGTCGGAGCGTTCGACGGCGGTCCGGCCTCGAAGAACCGACCGCGCGCGACCCGGTCGGCGTTCAGGCTGTACCAGTACTGGTCGTTGACGAAGTGCTCGCCTCCAAGGCATCCGCTGTGTGTCACGGCGACCACGAAGTCGCCGACGCGCGACGGGCACGGCCCACTCTGCGCGCCGACGATGTACCCGCAGCGGATCGCGAGGGCGCCGAACACGATCACCGCGAGGAACCACCGGAACCGAGTCCCGCCCTTCATCGGGCGACTGTACGGCGACGGTGCGCGGCGACCGCAGCATTGCACTCCGGTCTCGGCAGGTTGCCCGAGACGTCACCCCCGCGGCATCCCGCAGGATCTCGGAGGCGTCGGTGGATTACACGCCCGCGGGCGCGGCGGCGCGCAGCAGCGCTGCGTTGGGCTTGTCTGGCAGGTTGCGGAGCGGGGCCGCGAGTTCCTCGACGGTCGGGCCGTACTGCTCGGCCAGCGGCGCGAGCGCGTCGAGGTCGAAGTCGTAGAGCTTCGCCGCGTTGCCCGCGAGCACGTCACGCAGCTCGACCTCGGGCACGTCGTGGAAGACCGCGCGCAAGGTTTCCTTCGTGTACGGCCCCGAACCCTCGTCGTGCGGGTAGTCGTTGCCCCACATGAACCGGCCCGGAGCGAGCACCGAACGCGCCGCCCAATCGGCCGGGCCGGGGAAGCTCGCTCCGATCCAGACGTTCTGCATGAAGTACTCCGACGCCGACCGCTGGATCGCGTTCTCGGACGTGTACTTGAGCTCGCCGATCTCGCCCTTGCGCACGTTGGCGATCGTCTGGTCGAGCTGCTTGAGCAGCGGCGGGAACACCGCGGCCGAAGCCTCGGTGATCACGAACTTCATCCGCGGGAAGCGCTCGAAGACGCCGGAGAGGAGCATGTGCACGAACGGGCGCAGGCTGTAGAAGCCGACCTCGGAGATCATGATCATCGGCGTCGACGGGTACTTGCCGTAGTCGGGCGAACCCGTGCCGCCGTGCAGCGTGACCGGGATGTCCATGTCCTGGCACGCGGCCCACAGCCGGTCGTAGCAAGGGTCGTAGAGCGGCTTCACCCACTTGACGTCGGGCGCGATGTTGGGGATGAGCACTCCGCCGCGCAACCCGTGTTCCTCGATCCACGTCGCGTCCTCGATCGCGTCGTCGACATCGTTGAGGAAGATCTGCCCGATGCCGGCGCGCGTCCCAGGCCGGCTGGCGCAGAAGTCGACGAGCCAGCGGTTGTGCGCCTGCAGGCCGGCACGGCGGTGCTCGTAGTCGTCGGGCTTGGGCGGCCCCGCGAACAGGACGAAGCCCGGATAGAACGGCGGCACGGTGTTGGGGAACACGACCTCACCGACGACACCGTCGGCGTGCTGGTCGGCGTCGCGCCGCTCGTTGTCCCAGTTGCGGATGCGCAAGTCGGTGTCGCGCAGGTCTTTCCACGGGTTCCGGTACTTCTCGCGCCACGCGTCGAAGTCCTCGTGATATGCCGGATCGAGGTACTCGCGATACGTCTTGTGGTTCGCTCCGGCGTGCGTGTCGGAGGAGATGAGGGTGTAGTGCTGCGGCTTCGGCGTCATACTCCAAGACTAGTATAAGATTCTCGTTCTATGTCAACCTCGGTCGTCGCCCTGCACCCCGACCCCGACTCCCTCCCCCGCGGGCAGCAGGAGCGGCGCGATCGGATCGTTCGCGCCGCGACCTCGCTCCTCGAGCACGGCGGCGAGTACGACGAGATCCAGATGCGCGACGTCGCACGGGAGGCCGGCGTCGCGCTGGGCACGGTCTATCGCTACTTCACCTCGAAGGAGCATCTCTACGCCGCGGCGCTCCTCGAGTGGGCCGCCAACTACCCGGCTCGGAAACCGTCGAAGCGCGCGGACGCACCGAGCGACGAGACCGAGCTGCGCGCGCTCATGCGACGCGCGGTCCGCGCGTTCGAGCGCTACCCCCAGATGATGCGCGTCGAGATCCTGATCGAGAGCTCTCCTGATCCGAACGCGCGCGCGCTGTTCGACCAGTTCGCGGCCCGCAACGTCAGCACGCTCACGGGCGCGTTGTCGTCGACCGAGCCCGAGACGGCAGCCGCCATCGTCGAGACCGTCAACAGCGTCCTCGCGACCCGCCTCCGATCGTGGGCCCTCGGGCGCAGCACGATCGGCGATGTCGACCGCTCGGTACAGAAGACACTCGATCTGATCTTCGAGTTCGGGCCCCACCAGTGACGATCACGTTCACTTGGCGAGGCGTGTTCGACAATCAGGTGCTCAACCGTCTCCATGCCGAAGGCTTCGACCACGCGGTGCTCGACGACGACTGGCACGCGCAGCTCGATCGCCACAGCCTCGGGTGGGTGTGCGCGCACCGCGGCGACGAGCTCGTCGGCTTCGTGAACGTCGCGTGGGACGGCGCGGTCCACGCGTTCGTCCTCGACACGCTTGTGACCGCGAGCGCGCGCCGCCACGGTGTCGGCACCGGTCTCGTCGCCGTCGCGGTGAGAGAAGCGCGCGCCGCCGGGTGTGAGTGGCTGCACGTCGACTTCGAGGACCACCTGCGCGGGTTCTACTTCGACGCGTGCGGGTTCGTGCCCACCAACGCCGGTCTCGTCGCGCTCTGAGTACGCCCGCGTCGCGAGGTCGGCCGGGTCACATGCCCCGTCACCGTCGCTGACGCCCCGCACCTTGCGCATCAACGCCTCACGCTGCTGATCGAGGAACCCGCTCAGGGCCTCGCGCTCACTCGAGGTCGAGAAGCTCACGCCCACGCGCCGAGGCAACCGCGGCGGGCTCCCGGAGCCGTCGGAGACCAGGACGCGCATCAGACGGCCGGCGCCATCCGCTGCAACTCGGCAACGACCGTCGCGACCCACGCGTCGACGTGCGCGCGGTCGCGCCAGTCGCCGGAGACGCGCTTTGCCATCGCGGAGGCAGGGAACCCTCGCGCGTCGGGCTCGAGCCGCCCACCGAACGTCACGTGACCGCGCGCGTGGACACGCGCCATCAGCGACGCGACCTGGCGCACCTCCGGGATGTCGCGCTTCTCGGCGGTCTCGTCGAGCGGGCCGCTGCTCACGAACCACACCGGCACCTGCTCGAGCTCGCCCACGCGACGGCGCACGAAACGCCGGGCGTCGCGGTGCCAGCGCATCGCGTAGAGCGCGCCCGCGATCACCACCGCGTCGAACCCGTCGACCGGTGGTGCGGTACGGGCCGGCTCGACCACGGCCTCGACGCCCGCAGCTGTGAACGCGGCGCCGATCATGTCTGCCAACCCCTCGGTCCCACCCCGCTTGGATCCGTACGCAACGAGCACCCGCATGGCCGTCTCCTTCCCGCCGGGCGACGCTCCCGTCCACCGTTGGGCCGCGTCGCGAGTGCGATCCCGTTCCCGTCCATCGCGCCAGAACGGCGGCCGCGTTGCCACGGCCGAACGTCCGCAATTCGGGACCTGGGAGCGCCTCGGGAGGCTTGCCTCGCCGGCCCCGCCCTGCCTGACCAGCACACTCGCTCGCAGCGGGAATGGAAGCCCGGTTCCGGGCGTCTCGAGCAGTAGCCTGAACACCGGATGTCGGCGCCCCTGCCACCGGCACCGGGCGGCCGCGACGAGGGCCGCCACCAGCGCCGCCACCCGTCACGAAGTCACGAAACGACGCACCTGCCGCGATGACCGAGACGGCCACGACCCACCAGCCACTTCGATGGCAACGGCTCGACCTGCGACCTCGCCGGTCGTGGTCCGCGCCTGCCGTCGCGACGCTGTGCGCGGCAATCGTGCGCGTCTTCGGCTGGCGCGGACCCGACATCCCGGCGCAGGTGTACCGGGTCGCCCTCTTCCGCGACCACGGCTTCGTGCTCTGGGACAACGGCTGGTACGGCGGGCACTACCAGCTGCCGTACTCCGTGTTGTTCCCGCCGTTCGGCGCCGTGCTCGGCCTCTACGGCGTCGCGACCCTGAGCGCGGCGACGGCGGCGTGGGCCTTCGCCCGCCTCATCGAGGGTCACTTCGGACGGAGGGCGTTCGCGGCCGGGATCCTCTTCGCGGTCGGCACCGCGGGCCCGGTCGCGATCGGCCAGCTCCCCTTCCTCGCCGGTGAGGCCGTCGGCCTGCTCGCCATCCTCGCGGCGCGGTCGCGCAAGCCGGTGCTCACGGTGTTCCTCGCGATCGTGTGCCCGCTCTTCAGCCCGGTCGCCGGCGCGTTCCTGATGCTCGCGTTCATGGCGTGGGCGCTCGCGTCGCCACGCGGCGACCGCGCGTCGCTCGTCGCACTCACGGTCATCACCGCGGTGCCGCTGATCGTGCTCGGGCTCATCTTCCCGAGCACCGGTCCGTTCCCGTTCCTCGGCATCGACTTGGCGCTCATCGTCATCGTGTGCGCGGCGGGCATCCGCTGGCTCCCCGTCAGCCAGCAAGCCTTGCGCCTCGGACTCGTGCTCTACGGCCTCACCGCGGTGGCGGTGTTCGTCGTGCCGAATCCGATCGGCGGGAACCTCGAGCGCCTCGTGGTCACCTTCGGCCCGGCCCTACTCGTCGCGCTCGCGTCGCTCTACAAGAAGCGCGCGCTGTTCGTGCTGGCGGTGCCCCTGCTCATCTGGCAGGGCAGCCCCGCCATCGCCGCCATCATCGAGAGCAACCAGAACCAGTCGGCCAGCGTCGCCGACTACTACCAGCCGCTCATCGACGCCCTCGGCCGCCAGCACGAGATCGGCCGGATCGAGATCCCCTTCACGGCCAACCACTGGGAAGCCGCGTACGTGGCCCCGCACGTGCCGCTCGCGCGCGGCTGGGAACGTCAGGTCGACATGAACGACAACCCGCTCTTCTACGGCAAGAGCGACCTGACGTCGAAGAGCTACCACACGTGGCTCGACGATTCCGGCGTGAGCTGGGTCGCACTCCCCGACGTGGAGCTCGACTACTCCGCGCGTGCCGAAGGAAAGCTCATCGAAGCGGGCCAGCCGTACCTGCAACCGGTGTGGCACAACGCGCACTGGCGGCTGTGGCGCGTCGTCGGTTCGCCGGGGATGACGTCGGGGCCGGGCCGGCTCACCGCGCTGGCACCCGACCAGATCGTCCTCGACGCCACCGCGGCGGGCGCAACGACGGTGCGCGTGCGCTACACCCCCGCGTGGAGCATCGCGTCGGGTCCCGGTTGCGTACAGCCGGGTGCCGGCCCGTGGACCGAGATCGTCGCGAGCCGCCCGGGCCGCATCGTCGTCGAGACCTCGCTGATCCACCACGACAACGACTGCACGGCCACGACGGGCGGCTGACCGCGTCGCCCCGTGCCGCTACGACAGCGGCACCCTCGCGATCGCGAACGAGTACACGTGCGTCACGTAGTGGCGGGGCGGGCGATCAACGGTCTGCACGAGCTCGTGCGAGTCGACGACACGCGCGGTCACGTGTGGGTCGAGACCCGGCAGCACCGACATCACGTTCTCACGCGACTCGCCGACGATCTGGAGCACGCGACCCTGTGCCCGCCACTGCCGCGCGAGCAGGGCGTAGTTCGCGGGGTCGAAGTCGGGACGCGTCTGCGCGACCGGGACGTGGCAGAACGTCCGCAGCGTCTGCGGGATCCGGGCGTGGAACGGCGTCGTGCCCGGCGCGACGATCACCGCCGCGTTCGGGCCGAGGGCCCGGCACGTGGCGTTGACCGCGTCGAGCACGCCGGCCTGCGTCGTCTCCGACCAGACGGGAACACTCGCCGACAGTGGCCACGCGATCGCGGCCACAGCCACTCCGACCGCGAGAACGGCACCGATCCGCCCGCCGCGTCCGACGATCCCGTCGATGACCATCACGCCGAAGAGCACGAACGCCGGGATCGCGATCGGCAGGAATCGCCGCATCACCCACAGCTGATCGGGGGTGATGTTCGCGTCCCATAGATAGATTCCACCCGTCGCGGCGAACGTGACCACAAGCAGCCAGCGCCCGAAGGAACCGTGACGCAGGGTGCTGCGGATCGCGAGCGCAACTCCCGCGACGGCGAGTGCGAGCAGGGGTGGACCCAGGTACCACGCGTGCCAACGCATCGAGTTCTCGTAATAGTGGAGCGCCGGGTCGAGGGTCAGCCCGTCGCGTTGCTGGATCTGCGCGACGAGGGTGATCGGCCGGCCGCGCATGTGCTGCAGAAACGGGCGTACGAGCCACATCGCGGCCAGCGCCGCGGCCGCGAGCCCGCCGAGCGCGAGCGGGAGCCACGAGTGTCTCGACACGCGGGGAACCCAGCGCGGCGCCGTGCGCCCCAACGCGACGGCCACCACGGTCGCGATCGCGAGGCCGACGTACTGCAACACCACCCGTGACCCGATCTCGCGCGCGTACTCGGGTACCCGCCAGTACACGTCGACGATCGCGAGCAGCGTGACGATCGCGACCCCGAGCACGAAGGGAATCACCGTTTCGGGGGCGATGCCATCGAGCGCGCTGCCGCCATCGGGCACGACCGCGCGCCGGCGACGCGCGACCAGCAACCCGACGACGACGGGCACACCCGCGAGATAGAGCGGGCCGTCGATCCGGGCCGCGACCGTCGTCCCGAGGAGCACACCGGCGAAGAGCGCGCGCCGCCGATCGAGACCGCGTGTCGACACCAGCCACAGGCAGCCGAACAGCACGAGCTGCTGGACCACTTCCGAATAGGCGTCGCGCGTGAAATGCAGTTGCACGACGTCGACGCTGAGCGCCGCCGTGGCGACGAGCGCGAACACCGGCCGCACGACATGGCACGCAAACGCGTAGAAGGCGATCAGCGAGATGGCCCCGAGAATCGGGCTGAGGGCGAACATCGCGTGATCACCGCCGAGCCAGCGCGCCTCGGCGACGAGCACGCCGAGCAGGTGCGAGAACTGGAAGTGCATCTGACCGTGCCCGTACACCGCGGGCGAGCTGAAGAACAGACCCGTGACGTGATGGAACGGCCCGAGATCGGCACGGAACTCGAGTCCGGGATGCGACGCGAGCCACCGCCCGGTGTTGATGTACGCGCCGCCGTCGCGGTCGATGAGTACGTGCTGACCCGCGTGCGCCACGCCGACGACGGCGGACCCGACGGCGACGATCAGCGCGGCGATCGCACTGGCCGTCGCGGTCGTGCCGGCACCGCCACGCGGCACCGGCGAACGCAGGTTCACGCAGCGGAACAGCGCCACGCTCGCGAGCGCACCGAGCGGCCACACGAGAACCGCGAAGAAGACGCCGAGGACGGCGAGCGCCAAGCCGACGAGTCCGAACCCGCAAACGAGCGCAAGCGCGGCGGCCGTGATGGTGCCGAACCACACCGGAACCGGTGCCGGCATGCTCACGACCGCCCCACCGGCGGGCGCGAGGAGCCCGTCCTGATCGGTCGCCGGCATCACCCGTAGCTTGGCACGCGGTCGCGCGCTCGGGTTCGACGGCGACGCGGAGACGGCGCGTACGCTGCGTGCCGATGAGCGAAGCGACGCCCGGCGCGATGCGCGCTCCCCATGCCGTCCTCGACGTCGAGTCCCGCCGCAAGAAGGCGCGCAAGATCGCCGCGATCCTCGGTCAGGAGGGCCCGCTCGCCGGGCGGCGCGTCCTCGACGTCGGTACGGGCGCGGGAGTCATCGCCGCGAGCCTGGGCGACGCCGTGGGCGCGGAAGGCGAAGTCCACAGCGTCGACGTCGTCGACGTGCGCGTCGAGAAGGACGGCTACGAGTTCCATCTGGGCGAGGGAACCACGCTGCCCTTCCCCGAAGCGTTCTTCGACTTCGTCGTGTCGAACCACTGCATCGAGCACACCGGAGGCCGCGCCGACCAGGAACGCCACCTCCGGGAGCTCGCGCGGGTTCTGCGCCCCGGCGGCACCGGCTACCTCGCGGTACCGAACCGCTGGGGACCGCTCGAACCGCACTTCCGTCTCCCGGGCCTTGCGTGGCTTCCCACGGTCGAACTCCAGTCGCGCTACGTCCGGCTCGCCCGGCGCGGCGAGCGCTACGACTGCCGGCTGCTCAGCCGGCCCGAGCTCCGCGAGCTCTTCGCGCGTGTCGGTCTCGACGCGCGCGAGCGCAGCCTCGACGCCATGCGCGTCATGGCCGCCGTCGAAGAACCGTCACCCGTGATGCGCGCCGTCCTCTCGGCTCCCGACTCGATCCTGCGCGCCGGGCTCGTCGCGGTCCCGACGCTCATCTTCACGTTCCGGCACCCGTCACCGGAACGCGCTTGAACCACAACACGAGCGCCACCTGCTCGAACGTCGTCGGCCGGCGGCGTTTCGTGCGCTGGAGCACGCGGTAACTGGTCTGCTCCAGGACCTGCGCGGTGCCGGAGACGGCGTCGAGCGCCTGAGGCAGGTTCGCGATCACCACGAGCTGGCGACCCTGACGCTTCCATTCGTTCGCGAGCGTCGTGTAGAAGTCGGCGGGCAGACCGGGCGGCGCCGTCGCGACCGGAACGTCGCAGAACGCCTGCAACGCCTGCGGGTAGCGGTATTGCGGCCCACTGATCACCGAAGCGCTCTGCACGACGAGCAACGCGGCGTCGTTGCCGGCGCGGTTGCAGGCTGCCGTCACGCCGTCGTACAGCGGGACATAGGTGCGCCGCAGCACATAATGCGGCAACAGGTAGAGCGGGAACGCCAACCCACCGATCACGAGGATCGCCGCCGCCGCGCGCGTCCATCGGTGCCGGCGCCGTACGAGCTCCTCGGCGAGCACCATCGTGAAGAGCGCCGCACCCGGGATCGTCACCGGCAGGAACCGGCGCAGGAACCAGACCATGTCGGGCGCGATCGACGGCCGCCAGACGTACAGCGCCGTGGTCGCGCCGAAGATCATGAGGAACGGCAACCGCGGATCACGCGGATGCGTGAAGATGCGGCGCGCGACGTAGGCGGCGCCGAGCACCGCGCCGATGATCGTGGTCGCGCCCAGGAAGAGGTTCAGCCGCGTGACGGTGAACTCGCTGTAGGTCCGCACGCGGATCTTCGCGGGAAGCACGTCGGTGCGGAGATCGAAGATGCCACCGGCCGGACGGGCCAGCTGGTATGCAGTCTGCACGTGTGGACGGATGAACCAGGCGTACGCAGTCAGCGCCACGATCGCGAACGCCGCGCCCGTCCCGAGCCAACGCATCATGCGACGCGAGAAGAACGGCTGACCGCGTCGGCGACGCATCCGTAGCGCAACGGCGCACCCGACGACCGTGACGATCAGGCCCGCGAGCACCTCGACGAGGAACGACTTGTTGTCGTCGAGATAGGGACGCGAGAAACGCACGCCGTCGAGCACTCCGAGGATGCACGGGACGACCAGGCCGGCAGCCACCGCGACGACCGTCTCGCGCGCGCGGCGCACGGCTGGTGCCCCCTCGGACTGCGCGTGCCAGAGTCGGATCGTGCCCACGATCGTCAGGGGAATGAGATAGACGAAGCCGTCGATGCGCACCATGCAGGTGACACCGAGCAACAGCCCCGCGATGAACAGGAGCTGCCGGCGACCCACCCGTTCCGCTTCGGCGAGCGCCCACAGCCCGCCGAACAGGAAGACCTGGCTCAGGATCTCCGAGTACGCGTTCCGCGAATGCAGCAGCTCGACGAGGTTGAACGCCAACATGAGCACGGCGACCGTCGCGAGCGCCGAGCGCATCCACGTACGGGCGAACGCGTAGAAGGCGAGCAGTGCCAGCCCGGCGAAGAGCGCGTTCGCACGGAACAGGAGGCTCTCGCCGCCGATCCACTGCGCACCGGCGAGGAAGGCGGGCAACAGGTGCAGGAATTGGGGATAGATCCGCCCGCCGGGCGCACCGGCCTGGAAGCCTGCACCTGCGATGCGCAACTGCGAATGCGCCGTGAACGCGCCGGTGAGCCCGTCGAGGAAGAACGTGTGATGACCGGCGAACCACCGGCCGGTGTCGAGGTACGCGCCCGGGTCACGGTCCTGGACGACGTTCTGAGACGCGTAGCGGAAGTTGAGCGCCGTCATCGCGAGAATCCCCGCGAGCGCGACGACGACCGGCGCGTCGAACTTGGGACGCGGAAGCGGACCGAGCGCGCGGAGCCACACGACCGCGACGAACGCGCCGATCACGGCGGCGCCGAGGAGCACGGGCCCCTTCGCGAAGTGCCCGACGAGCGCGAGCGGTGTCACGACCAGCGCGTACCCGAGCGCAGCCGAGAGCGCGACGACGAGGAAGACGCGCAGCACGAGCGGAAGCGGTTCCTGCTCCCACGGCGGGTCGCGGCGCGCGGAAGCGGGTGCCGGAGCGGTGGTCACCGTCGACACGGGCGAACCGCGGTCGACCAACCGCGGTTCGGTCGGGTGCACCGATCCGTGATCGTCGCGCAGGCTGGCCCCGTGGTCCGGCTCCCATCTCGGCGACGGCGCCGACCGGGGGAGCCGACGCGACAGCGGCCGTACACTACCCAGCTCGTGTTCCCCGCGGTCAGATCCACCGAGCCGGTCGCGTGACCGCGCCGAACGCCCCCGAGCCCGGCGCGGGCGGTCTCGACGCGGTCGGCTGGAAGGCGCGGCTCGAGCGCGTGGCGCAGCGGGCTCGACAACCGGCGAGCCGGCGGTTGCAGCTGTGGGTGTTCGCGATCGCAGCGGTCGGCTTCGCGATCGGGACCACGTTCGCGATCAAGGACTTCCCGCACACGCATCATCACGCCGACTACGCCATGCTCGCGGTCGTCGTCGTGTTCGGGCCGCCGACTGTCGTCACGCTCAACAGCATCGAGTTCACGCTCGTCGCCGGGTTGCTCGCGCAGAAGGTGCGCATCGGGTACGCGATCCGCATCGCGGTGCTCGGCACCGCCGCGAACCAGCTCCCGCTGCCGGGCGCGGTGCTCGTGCGCACGCAGGCGCTCGCGAGCGGGGGTTCGGGATACCGCCGAGCGATCGTCGCCAACATGGCGGTCGGGCTCGCGTGGATCGGCAGCGCGTTCACGATGGCAGGGCTGCTGCAACTGCATGGCCGCGTGCCGGCGCTCGGGATCGGATTCGCTCTCGCCGGCGTGCTGTGCCTCGTCGGCTGCGAACGCATCGTGCACCGCAACCGGCCGGCCGACGGCCCGCGCTTCATGACGGCGCGCATCGTCGCCACGGAGACCGCGCTCGTCCTGGTGCAGGCCGCGCGGCTCGCGCTCGTGCTGCACGGCTTCGGCGTGCGCGTCTCGCCGGCCCAGGCCGTCGCGCTCGCGCTGTCGGGCGTGCTCGCCACCGCGCTCGGGATCGTCCCCGGTGGGGTCGGCATCCGAGAGGCACTCGCCGCCGGGATCGGTCCCGTCGTCGGCCTGCCGGCGAGCGTCAGCCTCATCGCGACTGCATTCGACCGGATCGCCGACCTCGTCGTCGTCGGCCTCGCAGCCGTCGTCATCACGTTCGTGACCCATCGGGGCTCGCCGGCCGAGGTCACGCCGGCGGAACCGGGCTGAGCACGGCGACCAGGTCAGCGCGCATCCGGGCGATCGAGAACGTCTCGCGCGCCGCGAGCGCGTAGCGCTGAGCCCGCGCCGACCGTTCTTCCGGGTCGTTCACGAGCTCGGTAATGCGCTCGCGGAAGGCAGCGGCGTCTCGAGAGGGCACGAGAACGCCCGTCTCGCCGTCGATGACGGCGTCGCGGATCCCCTCGAGCTCGCTCGCGACGACGAGCGCACCCGCCGCCGCGGCCTCGATCGCGACCAACCCGAACCCTTCCATGTCGCCGGGCACGTCGACGTTCGGCATCACGAACAGGTCGGCGCCCGCGAAGAGCAGGTCGCGACGCGCGTCGTCGACGGATCCGAGCACCATGACGCGTGCACCCGCCGGCCCGATCGACGCGACCGCGGCGGCGATCGCGTCCGCATCGGGACCCGACCCGGCGACGACGTAGACAACATCGCTCGGCAGGTCGCGCATCACGTCGGTGACGAACCAGCGCACCCCCTTACGCGGGACCAGCCGGCCGAGTGTGAGCAGCACGGTGGCTCCCGGCGCGATGCCGAGCGCGGCACGCAGCTCCGCGCCGGCTTCGGGAACGCGCACGCGAGCACCCGCCGCGTCGAGCACTCCGGGCGCCACGACACGGAGGCGGTCGGGTACCACCCCCCGTGCGAGCGCCTCGTCGGCCGTCGCGCGGCTGATCGCGACGACTTGCGGTGCGCGCGGCAGGCTCCGGCGCACGGCGCGCTGATACCACGGGCGCGGGTAGGTGAGGTCGAGTCCCATCACCATCACCATGTGATGGGGCAATCTTCGGCCGACGAGGGGCGCCAACGCCGCGTAGGTCAACGCGTCGCCGAACACCACGACGTCGGTACGGTCGCGTTTGACCGCGCGTGCGATCCGCGCGGCGGTCAGGGGGAGCCACCACGCAAGGTGGCTCTGGCTGCGACCGAGCGCGAGCACCGTGAGATCGAACGGTTCGTCGAGCGCGCGGGCGGTCGCGACGGCCAGCGTCTCCATCCCCCCGACCCGAGGCGGGTACTTCCTCGTCACGAACAGGCAGCGCGGGCGCGCGTTCACGGGCTCCGGCTCCAGAACGTGACGAAGGCGTGGAAGCCGTCGCCGGGGCGGCGGGTCGAATGGAAGCCGAGAGCCTTGAGATCCTTCTCGATGGCAGTCACGTCGAGGCGACCGTGGGAGCCGATGAACCAGACCCGGTCCTGACCCTTCGTGAGCCGCGCGACATCAGATGCGTACCGGCTGCGGTCGGAGATGTGGTCGGGGATCACGAACAGGTTCGGTCGCTTGACCTTCACCTCGAATCCTTCGGCGGTGTGCTGCGACCGCTCGACGGTGAGCCCGAACCTGCGCTCGTAGAGTGCGAACGGGAACCGGCCGGCCCAGTACACGAGCACTTCGTCGGTGGGGCGCGCGCGCTCGTCGAGATAACGCACCGCGCCGCGCATGTCTTCGGCGGGGTACGACGGCGGCGCTCGGTAGGTGAACGCAGCGGCGACCACGAGCACGGCCGCGATCAGCGCGGGATACGGTCGCTTCACCTCGAGTTGGTCGACCGCGACCGCAACCAGCAGCACGAGCGCCGGATAGAGGTTCAGGTCCGTTCGACCCGCCCCGAGCGGTGCCACGTGCGCCATCGCGAGCAGCGTCGCGACGCCGACCGGCGTCAGCAGAAGGATCGCGAGATCGGTACGGGTCCGCACGACCAGAACCGCGGCGACGACGAGAACCGCGAGCATCACGCCGGAGGGCGCGAACGTGAGCCCGCGCGCGACGCGCAACAACGCCACGCCGACGTCGCGCGGGAACGACAGATCGAGCCGGATGTAGAACGCCGACCAGTAGGAACGCAGGGTCGGGTTGATACGCGGCCGCAGCACGACCGCCCACCACATGAAGGCGAACAGGCCGAACGTACCGGTCGCGATCGTCGCGACTCGGCGCGCGTCGGGTTTCTTCCACGCGGCGTACACGCCGGAGAGGAACGCGCCCGCGACCGTCGGCACGACGAGCGACGACGCCGCGGTCGCGACGACGGCGACCCCCACCAGCCATGCCCACCGCCAGGCCCGCTCCGGGTGGTGGATCACCTCTAGCGCCAGCACGATCAGTACCGTCGACAGCAGCGCATCGAGCGTGTACTGCTTCACCCGACTCGAATAGATGATGTGGTTCCGGGAGACGAGAAGGAGCGTCGCCGCGACGAGCGCCGGAAACAGCCGGAGTTGCATGCGGCGCGCCGCGACGTAGACGGCGGGCGGCCCGAGCACACCGAAGAAGAACGCCGGCTGCTGCGCCTGGTACTCCGAGAAACCGACGGTATGGGTCCAACCCTTGAGGATCGCCGAGTAGCCGGGCGACGTGAGGCCGACGAGGAGCACCTTCGACCACGGGACCCGGGTGACGAGCGCCGGCCACGCGTCGTCGAGCCAGAGGCTCGGGGGGTCGAGTGGTCCGCGCCGCGTGATGACCGCGAGCACCACGAAGGCGACGACGATCGCCGCGTCGACAAGGAAAACGCCGGGCGACCATTTCGGGCTCGAGAGTTCGTCGGCGCGGGACTCGGTGCTTTGGGAGATGGTCACGAGCAGCCGTTCCGATGGCGCTCGGCTCGGCGAACCGCGTGCATCGGTCGGAGCGTACCTGCTGCGCACCGCCGGGCCTGGGTCTCGCGATCGCGCCGGAGGCTTCCTCATGTGCCCTTCATCGCGAGTGGCGTAATCACGGAGTGTGACCACGGTCTTCGCGCGCCGGCGCCCCGACCCGTCGGCGCGCGATCAGGACACCGCCCGAGCGGCGCGCCACCGCGGCCGGTTGCTCGGTGTCCTCGTCGCCACCGGCGCGGTGTTGCGACTGTGGGACCTCGGTGCGTCGCGGCTCAACTACGACGAGTCCTTCACCGCGATGGCAGGCCGCCTTCCGATCGTCCAGCTGTTCGGCTTCCTACGTCGCTCCGACTCGCATCCACCGCTCGACTACTTGCTGCGCGCCCCGATCTCCGCGCGGGACTGAGCGAGACGCTCGTGCGGTTGCCGTCCGCGACCTGTTCGATCGCGGCACTCGCGCTCTTCGCCGCGTGGATGCGACCGCGAGGGCGAGCGGGCACGCTCGCGACGGCGATGATGGCTCTCGCCACCTTCCAGATCACGTACGGGCGCGAAGCGCGTATGTACGCCGAACTCCAGCTCATCGGCGTCGCCGTCGCGATGCTCGTCGAGGCGTGGCTGCACCGACCGCGCCCCTGGCACGCGCCGGCCGCCGGCGCGATCACGGCGGTCGCCCTCCTCACCCACACGTCGGGAGTGCTGCTCGCCGCGGGCCTGCTCGTCGTCCCCGCGTTCGCCCGCGGTCGTCGTCGTGATCAGTGGCGGTGGGTGCTCGCGGTGTTGGGTGGCGGTGCGGTGTGGGCGGTCTCGTGGGGACCGAGCTTCCTCGTGCAGGCGCACGGTGGGCACTCGTCGTGGATCCCGCGCACGACGGCGACACGCGCCGTGGCGGTCGTCGGTTCGCTGCTTTCGCCGTTCGCCCTCCTCGCGCCTTTCGTGGTGGTCGCGGCGATCGCCGGTGGTGTTGCGCTCGTCCGCCACGACCGCGCTCTGGGTGGTGCGTGGCTCTCGTGCTTCGCGATCCCGGTCGTCGCCGGTCTTGCCCTTGGCCGCGTGGCCCCTGTCGCCATCGACCGCACCTTCACGCTCTTCGCCTGGGGAGCTGCGGTCGGCGTCGCGGTCGCCGTCGACCGGATCCTGCCGCGAACTCCGATCGCGACCGTCGCGGCCTTCACCGCGCTCGCGTTCGTGCTGCTGCCACCCGCGATCGCGGCGACGCAGCACCGCAGCGGACCCGATCCCGTCCTGAGACATCTCACGGCCGTTGCCCGTCCCGGCGACGTCGTGGCGATCCGCCCGATCGCGAAGGGCGTCGAGCTGGCGTGGACCCTGGGCGTGCGCCACCCGCGCGGTGTCTCGGTACCGGTACACGTCAACCTGCCCAACACTCCGGCGTTCCTGCTCACCGGCGCGCGCGCGAGCGGCCGCGTGTGGCTCCTCGACTTCAACGACTCCCGCACGGCGCCTGCGACGGCCGACCGCTGCGCCCCCGACTGGGTCTCGGGGGTCAGCCGGATCGAGTGCCTGCGAGTCGGTGCCGCGCTCACCGGTTCGACGGGCCGGCTCGCCGTACACCGGCGAGCGGGCGGCGCGGTCAGCCGATGACGAGCCCGCCGTTCGGCGAGATCGTCTCACCTGTCACGAACGCGCTCTCGTCGCTCGCGAGGTAGACGGCCGCCGCGGCGACGTCGTCGGGGACGCCGATCCGACCGAGCGGCGTGATCATCTTCAATCCGGCGATCATCGCGGGTGCGACCGACTTGCTCATCGCGGTGTCGATCACGCCTGGGCAGATCGCGTTGGCACGGATGCCGTGCGGACCACAGAAGCGCGCGACGCTGCGCACGAGACCGAGCAAGCCGGCCTTGGCGGTCGCGTAGTGGACGGGTCCCCAACCTGCGAGGCCCGCGATGCTCGAGATGCAGATCATCGAGCCGCCCTGTTGCGCGTCGACGAGCCGCCCGACGAACGCGCGCGTGCAGTAGAACGCGCCGTTGAGGTGAATGTCGAGCATGCGCTGCCAGCCGACGTCGCTCATCACGGCTACCTGTACGTCGGAGCCGGTGTTGCCCTCACTCGATCCGTCGCCGGGCGTACGGTCGACGCCCGCGCAGTTCACGAGCACGTCGACCACGCCCAGGCGCGAGTACGCCGCGTCGAACATCGCGTCGATGGCGCTGCTGTCGGCGACGTCGCAGTCCCACGGCATCGCGCGGGCACCGTCGATCGTGCCGATCGCGGCAACGGTGCGCGCCGCAGCCGCGCCGTCGAGGTCCTGGCACACGACCGCCGCACCTTCTTCCGCGAAGCGCGTGCTCATCGCCGCACCGAGCCCACCGCCCGCACCGGTGACAACCGCGATCTTCCCGTGGAGCCTGCCGCTGTGCTGCATCGGCGGATTGTGCCAGAGCGGGTGGGCCGGCCGCGATGTCAGTCGGGGACGGTCGCGACGTTCGACGCGCGCACGAGCGCGGGCGACAGCGCCGGAGCGCGCCGCACGCGAGTGAGCAGCGTCCGCACGAACCGTTCCGCGACCATTCCGATCGCGAGCAGCGCGGCCGCGACGATGCCGTCGAGCCACCAGTGGTTCGCGGTCACCGTGACGATGACGATCGTGAGCACGGTGTGCACGAGCACCAGCCAGCGCCAACGACTGGGGCTGATCCGCAGCACGAACACGGCTTCCAGCACCGCCCAGCCGACGTGCACCGACGGCATCGCCGAGAGTTGGTCGGCGAAGCGGCTCCCGAACGCGCCGTAGACCGACTGGTGGTAGCGGACGGCGGTGTCGACGAAGCCGAGATCGGGGAACATGCGCGGCGGGGCGACCGGGATGAGCTGGATCAGCAGGCACGCAGCGGTGAGGATCGCGACGTTGTTGCGCACCGGCGGGTAGTGCTCGCGGTGGCGGGCCCACAACCAGATCAGGAAGATGATCAGCGCGGGGAAGTGCACCGTCGCGTAGTACACGTTGAAGAACTTGATGACCGCCGCGTGCGGCAGGAACTCACGCTGGAGCGTCACCTCGTTCGGCAGGTGCAGGAAGCGCTCCACGTGCCAGATCGACAACGCGTGCGCCTTCGCGCCGTCGACCTTCAGCACCGACAGGCGCCCGGCGAGCTGCCAGATCGAGAACAGGCCGAGCACGAGCGCGACCTCGCGGCAGACCGCGGTCGCGACGACGAGCCAGTGCCGGCCGCGCGGCCGCACGACGATGCCCGTGGCTCCGAGGAGCAACGCGAGCCACGCGGCCTGTTGCCAGTTGAGCATCATCGGGTGATCGGGTCCCTCGAAGGTCGTGGGCGGACGCCGGCGGCCCTCAGTTTGGCGGGCGCCGGGACCGGCCGTCGAGCGGCCGGCGTCCTTGTCGCATTTCCGCCAGCCAAGCGTGCCCGAGCGTGCTTTGCTGGGTCGGTGATCGACGATTTCGAGCGCTGCTACCGCATCCTGCAGAGCCGCGACGCGCGCTTCGACGGCTGGTTCGTCACCGCGGTGAAGACCACCGGCATCTACTGCCGCCCGAGTTGTCCCGCGGTCACCCCGAAGGCCCGGAACGTGTGCTTCTACCGGACCGCCGCGGCGGCGCAGGACGCAGGCTTCCGGGCGTGCAAGCGGTGCCGGCCCGACGCGAGCCCGGGCTCACCCGAGTGGGACACGCGCGCCGATCTCGTGGCCCGGGCGATGCGCGCCATCGCGGACGGCGTCGTCGACCGGGAAGGCGTCACCGGGCTCGCCTCCCGGCTGGGCTACGGCGTGCGCCAGATCCAGCGCCAGCTGCGGGCCGAGGTCGGCGCCGGCCCGCTCGCGCTCGCACGCGCGCAACGCGCCCAGACCGCGCGGGTGCTCGTGGAGACCACAGTGCTCGACTTCTCCGCGATCGCGTGGGCGGCCGGATTCTCGAGCGTGCGGCAGTTCAACGCGACCGTGCGGGAGGTCTACGCGACGACACCGACCGAGCTGCGTGCGCGTGCGGGTCGCCGCGGCAACACCCTGCAAGCACCGATCGGATCGATCGATCTCCGCCTGCCGTTGCGCGAGCCGTTCAACAGTGAAGGCGTGTTCGCACACCTCGTCGCCACCGCGGTTCCGGGCGTCGAGGAGTACCGACCGGAAACGCGAACCTATCGGCGCGCGCTCCGCCTCCCCCACGGCCACGGCATCGTGGAGCTCGAGCCGCGCGTCGACCACGTCCGTTGCCGGCTCGCACTCGCCGATCTGCGCGACCTGACCGCGGCCGTCCACCGCTGCCGCCGGCTGCTCGACCTCGACGCCGATCCCGTCGCGGTCGACGCACACCTCTCCGCTGATCCGGTGCTTGCGCCGCTCGTCGCGAAGGCACCGGGCCGGCGGGTCCCGCGCAGCGTCGATCCCGCAGAGCTCGCGCTCGCGCGCGGTACTCGGTCAGCAGGTCTCGACGCGCAGCGCACGCACCCATGCGGCACGCCTCGTCGCCGCGTGCGGCGAACCACTCGCGCGAGCCGACGGCGCGCTCACCCACTGCTTTCCGGACCCGGCCGCGGTCGCCGCCGTCGATCCCGCCGCGCTCGCGATGCCCGCGAGCCGCGCGCGTACCCTGCGCGCCCTCGCGGCCGCACTCGCGTCGGGTGCCGTCACCGTCGACGAGCGCGGCGACCGGGCCGAGCTCTCCGCCACCCTCGCCGCGATCCCCGGAATCGGGCCGTGGACGGTCTCCACGATCGCGATGCGTGCGGCGGGTGACCCCGACGCCTTCTTGCCGACCGATCTCGGCATCGTGACCGCCGCCCGCCTCCTCGACCTCCCGACTCACCCGGCCGGACTGCGCGCACACGCCGAGCGCTGGCGCCCCTGGCGCTCGTACGCCGTGCAGTACCTGTGGGGAGCGCTCGACCATCCGGTGAGTCACCTCCCGGTCCCCACCCCGGCCTGAGCTCGACTCCGGGCGCCCCAGCCCCGAACCCGAAAGGATCCTCCGATGACTGCACTCCACGAACGTGAGTACTCGAGCCCCGTCGGCCCGCTGATCCTCGGAGCCGACGACAGCGGCCGCCTGAGCCGGGTCGCCTTCGGCGGCGTCGACCACGCGTCGGGACCCACCGCCGCCCCGGCCGACACCGCGGCGCGTGCGACGCTCGAGGACACCGCGCGCCAGCTCGACGAGTACTTCGCCGGCACCCGCCAGACCTTCGACGTCGAGCTCGCGCTGCGCGGCACCGAGTTCCAGCGCGCGGTCTGGGAAGCACTCGTGCAGATCCCCTACGGCGCGACCGCGAGCTACGGCGACATCGCACGTGCCATCGGGCGTCCGAACGCGGTGCGCGCCGTCGGGCAGGCGAACGGCCGCAATCCCGTCGCGATCGTCGTGCCGTGCCATCGCGTCATCGGGAGCAACAACGGGCTGACCGGATACGGCGGCGGCATCGACCGCAAGCGCTACCTGCTCGCGCTCGAAGGCTCCGAGCTCGCCGACCTCGGCGGTGTCGCGATCAGAACGTGAGGGCCGGGCGGATCTCCCAGTACGCCGCGGGAGGGTCGTCGGTCAGGTCGAGCACCAACGGCTCCAGCCTCACCCCGCGAGCAAGGAGTTGCATGCGACGCCGCGAGACGCGCACCGGGTCGTGGAACGCGTCACTGTCGGCATAGACGAGCCACCGGATCTGCGCCGTGAGCGCGCGTCGCGCCCGCAGCGCCGCCTCCGACGCCAGCAGCATCTCACCCGAGCCGAGCCCGAGCCCGATCGCAACCGTGCTCGGCCGCGTGGTCTCGATCGCGGTGGTGATCGCGTTGACCGCATGTTCGAAGGCGTCGCCACCACCCGCGGTACATCCGAGCCCACGCGCGGGGAGCAGCGCGTCGTCGGCGCCCGCGCCGGCGCGGAGGTCGATCATGTCGGTGTCCGCGGGCGCGGGCGCGTACACCCCGAGGTGCGTCACGCCCGGGACACCGGCGGTGAGCGCGTTCCAGAGCCCCTCCGGTTCGAGCGTCGCGGTGATGACGACGAGCGGCTCGGTGATCACCACCGCATGAACGTCTCGCGTGATGGTCTTCATGGCGCTCCCTTCCGGTCGCAGCCCGATACCCATCCGGCTCCTGCCTGGAAACGTACGCCTTTCTGACCGCCGTGTCCCGCGGCCGAGGCGCACCGGCAGCCCCGGGACGGCCGACGATCCCACTCGCGGCGCGCGCTCCGGCGCCGCGAGTCGTCAGGGCAGCTCCCGCACCACGTCACGAGGGTTCTTGTCGCTGCGCTCCCCCAGGTACGCGGGCTGGCGGATCGATCCCGCCGCCGTCCACTCCGTGAACCGGACCTCGACGACCATCTCGGGCTCGACGAACACGGCGCCCTTCGGGACGCGCCCCGCGGTGAAGGGATTCGTCTCGCGCTGCGCCGGGCCGAGCCGGGATTCGAGCCGCGTGAGCTCGGCCTGCGTGAACCCCGTACCGACCCGCCCGGCGTAGCGCAGCGTCGCGTCACCGGGCGCGTCGTGATAGCCGACGAGCAGCGAACCGATCCCGCCCTCGCGCCCACCGGTCCCGGGCATCCAACCGCCGACGACGAGCTCCTGGCGGAGCTGCCGCTTCCACTTCAACCACGCGCGGGACCGGCGACCCGGTTCGTACGCGGAGTCGAGCCGCTTCGCGACGACCCCTTCGAGGTCGTATTGGTTCGCGACCGCGAGCGTGGCCGAACCGTCGCCGACCTCGTGGGGCGGCGACTGCCAGGCCGGTCCCGCGAGCGCGAGCGCAGCGAGCAGCCGCCGGCGTTGCGTGTACGGAAGCGTGGTCGTGGAGTGGCCGTCGAGCCAGAGGAGGTCGAACACGACGAGCACGACGGGCAGCTCGGAAGCGAGCCGCCGGATCTCGCGCTCCCCCTCGACGTGCATGCGCCGCTGCATGAGCTCGAAGCTCGGCCGCGGGCCGTCGAACACGACGATCTCGCCGTCGAGGACGACCTCAGTGCTTCCGAGCGTCTCGCCGAGCGCGCGGATCTCCGGGTATCGCCGCGTGATGTCGCCGCCGCTCCGGTTGGTGAGACGCACGCGACCACCCTCGACCGTCGCGATCGCGCGCACGCCGTCCCACTTGATCTCGAAAGCCCAACCGTCTCCGATCGGCAACGTCGGTGTCGCGGTCGCGAGCATCGGCCGGAGCTCGGCGGACGCGAGCGTGCGCTGCGGGTCGGCGGGCGGGTCCATGCGGTGGATGATCCAGTTCTTCCCCTTGGTCTGGAAGAGCGCGTACTTCCCGCGGACGCGCGTCCCGTGGAAGGTCACCACCAGCTTGTCGTCGCGCAACTCGTGCACTTCGTACTCGCCGCGGTCCCAAACCCCCATGCGCCCGCCGCCGTACTCGCCGGCGGGGATCTCTCCCTCGAAGTCGAGGTACTCGAGCGGATGGTCCTCGGTGTGCACCGCGAGGTGGTTACGTTCCGGGAGGGTCGGGATGCCCTTCGGGACGGCCCACGAGAGCAGCACGCCGTCGTGCTCGAGGCGCAGGTCCCAGTGCAGGGCGCGCGCATGGTGCTCCTGCACGACGAAGCGGGCCCGCGCGCCGGGCGCGTCGCCGGTGGAGTCGCCGCTCGGCTCCGGCGTCGCCGCGAAATCGCGCTTGGCGCGGTACTCGTCGAGCGCGCGCTTCTTCGCCACGACGAGATTGTTACCCGCCGATCGGCCCGGCCCTAGCGGGGTGTCAGCACGCAGAGCTCGTTCCCACCCGGATCGGCGAGCACGACCCACGGAACGTCGCCCTGGCCGATGTCGACGGGGTGCGCGCCGGCGCCGACAGCCGCGCGACCGCAGCGTCGTGATCGTCGCCGAGCTCCGGCGCGACATCGAGGTGGATGCGGTTCTTCGTCGGCTTCGCGTCGTCGAGCTCGCCGACCACGAACCACGGACCGCGCCCGACGGTTGCCGGAACACCGCGCCGGCGGCACCGCGTGCGAGCTCCTGCCATCCACTCGCGACCGCCCAGAACGCGCCGGTCGCCGCGGTCGCGGTGGACTCGAACATGATCGTCGCGATCCGGCCGTCGTACTGGTGCGCCGGGCGCGGCTCGACGACGCAGAACTCGTTGCCCTCCGGATCGGCGAGCACGATCCAGTCGCCGACACCGGGGTCGAGATCGACGGGCGTCGCGCCGCGATCGAGCAGCGCGGCGACGAGGTCGTGGTGCTCCGCCTCGGAGTACGTGGCGAGATCGAGATGGATCCGGTTCTTGAACGTCTTCGGTTCCGGAACGGGAAGGAAGATGATCTCCGGCGCGCCCGCCGGCGCGAGCCACGCTTCGTCGTCGAGCTCCTCCACGACCGGCGTGCCCAGCGTCTCCGCCCACCAACCCCTCGCGCGGTGGTCGTTCGCGTCGATCCCGAGCGAGACGAGCCGAGTCACCACACCAGCGTGGCACGGCGAGGCGCGCGCTGCCGGTGACTCGGCACCGCACCGGCGCCGCTCATTGCAGCGTCGCGTGCGTCTCCCAGATCACGACTTCGGCACCGTCGGATGCGGCCCGCAGCGCGAGCGCGCCCGCATCGGTGAGCCGGGCCGCGTCGCCCGTCGCAAGGTCGCGGCCGTCGCCGCCGTCGAGTCGCGCCGCGCCGCTCGCGACGAACACGTGCACGAACGGCGCATCGGGAACCACGACCTCCTCGCCGGCGCCCAACCGCCCCACCCACAGTGTCGCGTCGCGCTGGTGGATCGTGATCGCGGCGGCGGCCTCGCGGCCCGAGGCCAGCGCGACGAGCCCGCCCGCCGCGACGCGATCGCTGATGTCGCGCTGCTCGTACTCGGGGGTCAGCCGCTGCGTGTCGGGCGGCACCCACATCTGGATGAGATGAACCGGCTCGGTCGCGCTCGCGTTCATCTCCGAGTGCCGGATCCCGCTCCCCGCGCTCATCCGCTGCGCGAGCCCGGGCGTGATCACGCCGTCGGTGCCGATGCTGTCCTGGTGCCGCAACGCACCGGAGAGGACCCACGTGACAATCTCCATGTCGCGGTGACCGTGCGTGCCGAAGCCGCGACCGGGCGCGATCACGTCGTCGTTGTGCACGAGCAGGAGCCCATGGTGCGTGTTCTGCGGGTCGTAGTGGTCGGAGAAGCTGAACGAGTGCCACGACTCGAGCCAGTCGATGTCGGTGTGGAACCGCGTCTTCGCCGGACGAACGTCGATCATCGCCGTCATGCTCCCGCAGGCTCGAGCGCGATCGCCAGTACGTCGCGCACGTCGGAGACCGGGTGGAAGGTGATCGCGTCGCGGGCGGTCTCGGGCACGTCGTCGAGATCACCTTCGTTGTCGAACGGGATCACGACGTCGGTGAGCCCCGCACGGTGAGCGGCGAGCACCTTCTGCTTCAACCCGCCGATCGGCAGCACCCGACCCTGGAGCGTGACCTCGCCGGTCATCCCGACCCCGGGACGAACCGGTCGCCCCGTGAGCAGGCTCGCGAACGCGGTCGTCATCGTGATGCCGGCCGACGGTCCGTCCTTCGGCACCGCACCCGCGGGCACGTGAACGTGGAAGCTCCGGTGGTCGAACGCGGCCGGCTCGATACCGAGCTCCTCACGGTGTGAGCGCACGAACGACAGCGCGATCTCGGCCGACTCCGACATGACCGCGCCGAGCTGGCCCGTGACCTTGAGCGCCGGCTCGCCGTCCATGCCGGTGGCCTCGATCGTGAGCACGTCGCCTCCGGCACCCGTGACCGCGAGCCCGGTCGCGAGGCCGGGAACCGGTGCGCGGGTCGCGTCCTCCTTGTGGAAGTGCGCGCGCCCGAGCAGCTCGCGCAGCGCGTCGCTGTCGACGACGACCGGCGTGACGGCCACGGTCTCGGCCGCGCCGGCGTCGGTCGCGTCGGTCGCGTCGGTCGCGTCGGTCGCGTCGGTCGCGTCGGTCGCGTCGGTCGCGTCGGTCGCGGGCGGAACCTGTTCGGCGACCCGGCGCGCCGCCTTGCGGGCGAGGGTCCCGAGCTGGCGCTCGAGCCCGCGGACGCCGGCTTCACGCGTCCAACCCTCGACGATGGCGTGCAGGGCGTCGTCCGACACCTGGAGCTCGTCGTCGGAGAGCCCGTTGCGCTCGCGCTGGCGCGGCAACAGGTGGTTGCGCGCGATGGCGACCTTCTCGTCTTCGGTGTAGCCGTCGAGGCTCACGAGCTCCATGCGGTCGAGGAGCGGCGCGGGGATCGTGTCGATCACGTTCGCGGTGGCGAGGAACAGCACGTCGGAGAGGTCGAGGTCGACCTCGAGGTAGTGGTCGCGGAACGTGTGGTTCTGCGCGGGGTCGAGCACCTCGAGCAACGCCGACGCGGGATCGCCACGCCAGTCGGAGCCGACCTTGTCGATCTCGTCGATGAGGACGACGGGGTTCATCGCGCCGGCCTCCGTGAGGGCGCGCACGATGCGCCCCGGCCGCGCGCCGACGTACGTGCGGCGGTGGCCGCGGATCTCGGCCTCGTCGCGCACTCCCCCGACCGACACCCGCACGAACGGACGGCCGAGGGCGCGCGCCACCGACTCACCGAGTGATGTCTTGCCGACACCGGGCGGGCCCACGAGCCCGAGGATCGCTCCCGAGCCGCGCCCCGCGACCGCGCCGAGCCCGCGCGACCGGCGCAAGCCGCGCACCGCGAGGAACTCGAGGATGCGGTCCTTCACCTTGTCGAGACCTTCGTGATCGGCGTCGAGCACGCGCCGCGCCTCGACGAGATCGGCGTGCTCCGGCGCGTGCTTGCCCCACGGGAGCTCGAGCATCGTGTCGAGCCAGGTGCGGATCCAGCCGTGCTCGGGGTTCTGCGCGCCCATGCGCTCCAGGCGGTCGATCTCGCGCTCGACGTTCGCGCGAACGGCGTCGGGCATCCCGGCTTCGGCGACGCGCGTGCGGTACTGCGCGACCTCGTCGGCGTCGTCCTCGCCGAGCTCCTTGCGAATCGCGTCGAGCTGGCGCCGCAGGAGCATCTCGCGCTGTTGCGCGTCGAGGCCTTCGGTGACCTCGCTGCGGATGCGGTCGCGCATCTCGGCCTCGGCGAGCGCGTCCCTGCCCCACCCGATCACGAGGGCCAGACGGGCCTCGACGTCGACGGTCTCGAGCAGCTCGATGCGCTGCTCCTGCGTGAGATCGGGCCAGTAGACCGCGCTGTCGGCCAGCGGCCCGGGCTCGTCGAGGCCCTGGAGCATTCCCGCCAGGCGACTCAGGCCGCGCTTCTCCAGCAGCTCCTCGACGATCGCGCGGTACTCGCGTGCGAGCTCGCGCGTGCGTGCCGTCGGCTCGCCGTCGTCGATGGGCTCGACCGCGACGAGCAGCGCACCCGCGTCGCCGGGGCGGCCGCTACCGACCCGGGCCCGGGTGACGCCACGCACCACGAGCGCCTGGAGCCCGTTGCCGAGCTCACCCGCGTTCTCGACGCGGGCGATGGTGCCGACGCGGGAGTAGCGGCCGTCGGCCCGGGGCACGAGCACGAGGCGGCCGTCACCCTCGCGGGCGGCCTGGGCGGCGTTGCGGGCCTCATCTGTCTCGAGCGCGATGGTGACGACCATGCTCGGCAGCACAGCCCCGTTCGCGAGCGGGAGAACGGGCAGCGTGAACGTGTCGGTCTCGGACATCGGGCACCTCGTGAGGGGTGGGGGTGCCAGCCTCAACGCATTTGTAACGATGTAATTCCCGGCCGCCGAGGGCGTCGCGAGTGGCTACCGTCCGGGGCCACGGCGGCGGGCGCGAGAGGAGCAACGGACATGGCGATCTGCGGACACCTCGACGGCGAGCTCGACGCGACACCGAGCGGCACCGGCTGCGTCGAGTGCCTCCTGACGGGAGGCCACTGGGTCCACCTGCGGCGCTGCGCGGGATGCGGCCACATCGGCTGCTGCGACAACTCCCCCGGCCGCCACGCCACGGGCCACTTCGCCGGCACCACCCACCCGCTGATCCAGTCGTTCGAGCCGGGCGAAGAGTGGTTCTACTGCTACCCCGACGACGTGATGTTCGAGCTCCCCGGGCGCGCACCGAGTCCCTCACACCCGTGACGGCCGGCCCGGCGGCGGCCGCCGGCACCGCGGCGGGAACCGTCCGGACCGCTTCGGCGACGGGACGCTGGGTGATCGCGGCCGCGGTGCTCGGTTCGGGCATCGCGTTCCTCGACGGCACCGTCGTCAACGTCGCGCTGCCGACGATCGGCACGGACCTGCACACCGGCATCCGCGGGCTCCAGTGGATCCTCGACGGCTACCTCCTGACCCTGAGCGCGCTCCTCCTGCTCGGCGGTTCGCTGGGTGACCTCTACGGCCGCAAACGCGCATTCCTCGTCGGGCTCGCGGGCTTCACGGTCGCGAGCGCATGCTGTGGCCTCGCTCCGAACGAGACCGTGCTGATCGTCGCCCGCGTCGCGCAGGGCGTCGGCGCCGCGCTCCTCGTGCCCGGCAGCCTGGCGCTCATCTCGGCCTCGTTCCACCCCGACGACCGCGGGCGCGCGGTCGGCGCGTGGTCGGGACTCGCGGGCGTCACGAGCGCGTTGGGGCCGTTCATCGGCGGCTGGCTCATCGACGCGGTGTCGTGGCGCCTCATCTTCTTCATCAACGTGCCGCTCGCGCTCGTGTGCTTCCTGATCACGATGCGCTACGTGCCCGAGAGTCTCGACCACGACGCCTTCCGGCGGCCCGACGTCCCCGGCGCGAGCGCGGCGGCGCTCGGTCTTGCCGCCTGCGCGTACGGGCTCATCGAGGGGAGGTGGGACGCCGGTGCCTTCGGCGCGGTGATGATCGTCGCGTTCGTGGTGATCGAGGCGCGCCGCGCACACCCGATGCTGCCGCTCGCGCTGTTCCGGTCCTCGCAGTTCAGCGGCGCGAACCTCACGACGTTCGCCGTTTACGCGGGGCTCGGCGGCACCACGTTCGTCCTCATCCTCGAGCTGCAGAAGGCGATGGGGTACTCCGCGCTCGAAGCGGGCGCCTCGCTGCTTCCGCTCACCATCATCACCTTGCTGCTCTCGGCGCGGATGGGTGCGCTCGCCCAACGCATCGGACCGCGCCTACCGATGACGATCGGTCCCCTCGTCGTGGCTGCGGGCCTGCTGCTGCTCACACGCGTGCAGCCGGGCACCACCTACGAGGCGACGGTGCTGCCCGCCGCGATCGTGTTCGGCCTCGGCCTCGCGATCACGGTCGCTCCCCTCACGACCGCGGTGCTCGCGGCCGTCGACGACCGTCACCTCGGCGTCGGTTCGGCGTTCAACAACGCCGTCGCCCGCCTCGCCGGGCTCCTCGCGGTCGCCGCGCTCCCCACCCTTGCCGGCATCGACACCAGATCGTCGATCGCACGGTTCGACCACGGCTTCCGGCGGTCGATGGTGATCTGCGCGGGCGCCTGTGCCGTGGGGGGCATCATCGCGTTCACCACCGTTCGCAGCCGGGCGGCCGTCACCCCCAACCCGCAGGCGAGCCTGCTGCAGCCGTGCCAGGACCCCTGCGTCGCGGCCGCGAGCTGAGCCCGACGGGCGAGCGGACGAGTGACCTGAGTGACGTGACCGGGCGGGGTCCCCTACGGACCAGGGCTCGCTGCTCTCGCGCATGACCGGCGCGGGCCGTCCGAGCGGTTCAGGGATTTCTCACCTGGCGTTCACGGGCGCCCTACGCGAACCGTCTGCAATGGGTGCGGTGCCGGACCCGTGAGAGGCTTCGTTTCGTCATGCGCATCCTGGTCGTCGACGACGAAGCCGCGGTCCGCGCCGCGATCCGCAGAGCGCTCGCGTACGAGGGCTACGAGGTCGACGTCGCCGCCGACGGGGCCGAGGCGCTCGACGTGATGGCCGCGTCGCCTCCCGACGCGCTGATCGTCGACGTGCTGATGCCCCGCGTCGACGGCCTCGAACTGTGCCGGCGACTGCGCGAAGCCGGCGACCGCACCCCGATCCTCATCCTCACCGCGCGCCATCTCGTGTCGGACCGGGTGGCCGGACTCGACGCGGGAGCCGACGACTACCTCGTGAAGCCGTTCGCGCTGGAGGAGCTCCTCGCTCGAGTACGCGCGCTTCTGCGGCGCGCGACGGGCCCGCTCGACGTCTTGAAGTTCGCCGACGTCAGCCTCGACCGCGGTTCGCGCGTCGTGACGCGTGGCGGCCGCGCGATCGAGACCACGCGCACCGAGTTCGCCCTCCTCGAGCTGTTCATGCGCAACCCGCGCCAGGTGCTCACACGCGACCTCATCTTCGAACGGGTGTGGGGCTACGAGATCGGTGCCAACTCGAACTCCCTCGAGGTGTACGTGGGCTACCTGCGGCGGAAGCTCGAAGCCGACGGTGAGCCCCGCCTGATCCACACCGTCCGGGGTGTCGGCTACGTCCTGCGCGACCCATGAGATTTCGCTCGCGGGTCACGCTGCTCGCCGCGACGGCGGTCGCCATCGCGATCGTCCTGGCGTCCCTCGCCGCGTGGTTCGCGACCCGCAGTGAGCTGCGCAAGCAGATCGACAACCAGCTGCGCACGCAGGCCCAAGGCGTGCAGAACGCGAACTCCCTCGACCGTGCGCCCGATCCCGGCTTGCGGCTCCGGCCGTTCATCGACTCCCAGGTCGACTTCCAGATCCTCGGCAGCGACGGCACCCGGCTGCAGCCGGGGAACCAGTCGGTGACCCTCCCCGTCGACACCGCCGACAAGGAGGCTGCCCAGGGCGACGGCGACCTGCGCCTGCGCGACGTGCACGTCTCGGGCGAGCACCTGCGGATGATCACCGTGCCGACCGATCGCGGCGTCGCGATCCAGCTCGCGCGGTCGCTGTCGGAGGTCGACGGCACGCTACGCGGTCTCGCGCTCGTGCTGATCCTCGTCTCGGGAGTCGGCGTCGCCGTTGCGATCGGCCTCGGGTTCCTCGTGTCGCGCGGCGTGCTCGGCCCAGTCGAGCGGCTCACCGAGGCGGCCGAACACGTCGCGACGACGGAAGACTTCTCGACGTCGATCACCGTCGATCGCACCGACGAGCTCGGGCGTCTCGCGACCAGCTTCAACGCGATGCTCGCCGCGGTGCAGCACTCGCAGCAGCAGCAACAACAGCTCGTGATGGACGCGAGCCACGAGATGCGGACGCCGCTCACCGTGTTGCGTACGAACATCGAGCAGCTCGCCCGCGACGTGCAGATGCCGGTCGACGAGCGGCAGCGGATCCTCTCCGACCTCGTCGACGAGGTCGACGACTTCTCCGCGACGGTCGGTGAGCTCGTGACGCTCGCAAGCGATCGTGCGAGCGTCGAACGCGTCGAGGTTCGCCTCGACCGCGTCGTCGAACAGGTCGTCGCGCGAGTGCGCAGGCGCGCGCCGAACCTCGACGTCACCGTCGTCAGCGAGCCCTGCACCGTGATCGGCGACCCGAGCTCCATCGAGCGCGCGTGCGCCAACATCCTCGACAACGCACGCAAGTGGAGCCCGCCCGGCGGGTTGATCGAGGTGACGCTCGCCGACGGCAACCTGACCGTCCGCGATCACGGGCCCGGAATCGACGACGACGACCTTCCCCACGTGTTCGAACGCTTCTACCGCGCCGCGGCCGCCCGCTCGATGCCCGGTTCGGGACTCGGGCTCGCGATCGTCGACCAGGTCGCGCGCTCGCACGGCGGATCGGTCACGGTCGCGGCCGCCGCCGGCGGCGGAACCGTCGTACGGCTCTCGCTGCCTGCGGTTCGCTGAGCGCCCCGGCTCGAACTCCGCGGCGCCGAGCCCGGTAGCGTGAGGCGGCCCGCCCGGCAGCCGTCGCCCACGAGAGGAAGCCATGGACGACCTCGACCTGATCTCCCGCATCCACGCCCTCGTCGACGAAGAGCACTCGTTGTTCACTCGCCGCGAGGTTGGTGGCGCGTCGCCCGCCGACCACGAGCGCCTGCAACGACTCGAGGTCGAGCTCGACCAGTGCTGGGACCTGCTCCGCCAGCGCCGCGCGCGGCGCGGCGCCGGCGAAGATCCCGGCGAGGCGCACGCGCGCGACGAGAACGTCGTCGAGCGCTACCAGCAGTAGGGAGCATCGATGCTCGCCCTCATCGCCGCGCCCGGACGACCCGACGGCATCGAACTGCGCGCGGTCGACGAACCGGTGCCGGGCCCCGCCGAAGCGCTCGTCGCAGTCGAGGCCGTGTCGTTGAACCGCGGCGAGGTCCGCGTCGCGCGCACGGTCCCCGACGGCACCCGCCCGGGCTGGGATCTCTCCGGAACGGTGCTCGAGGCCGCCGCCGACGGCAGCGGACCACGCGCCGGGAGTCGCGTCGTCGGTCTCGTTCCGGCCGGCGCCTGGGCCCAGCGAGTCCCGGTGTCGACCGCGTTCCTCGCGCCGATCCCCGACCAGCTCCCCACGACCCGTGCGGCCGCGCTCCCCGTCGCGGGACTGACCGCGTTGCACAGCCTCTACGTCGGCGGGCTCACCGAGGGAAAGCGCGTCCTGATCACGGGTGCGTCGGGCGGCGTCGGGCGGTTCGCGGTGCAGATCGCCGCCCACAGCGCCGCCGAGGTCACCGCGGTCGTCGGGAGCGCCAAGCGCGGCGAAGGGCTCGCGGAGCTCGGCGCGCAACACGTGACCATCGGGATGCCGACGGAGGGCGAGTTCGACATCGTCCTCGAGTCGACCGGTGGCGACTCACTCGCGCGCGCGTTGGCGATGGTCGCGCCGCTCGGGTCGGTCGTCAGCTTCGGCAACTCCTCCGACGAGCCGACGACCTTCGACGCCCGCACCTTCTTCCGTCATCACGGCGCGCGGCTGCACGCGTTCATGCTCATCCCCGAGCTCCAGCGCACCGGATCCGCCGTCCACGATCTCGTCAATCTCGCCGACCAGCTCGCACGAGGCGCGCTCGATCCGCAAGTCGATCTCGAGCTCGACTGGGGCGACGCCGGGCGCGCCTTCGACGCCGTGCTCGGCCGCGAGCTGCGCGGCAAGGCCGTACTGCGCGTGAGCTGACCGGCCGAGGTTCAGCGTTGCGGCCGCGCCTCGCCACGCAGTGAACGCGTTGGTCGGTGCGGTTCGCGTCGGGTGGATGCGACACGTGCGACCGCGGTATGCGGCCGCCGTCGGCGCGATGTCGGGGTTCGCACTCCTCACGACGACGGTCGTGATCCTCGGCGCAACGAAGGGCGTGACGGACGACGGCTTCACCATCGCCGCACTCGAGCGCGCTGACGGGTTCGCGCACGGCCTGCGCGCGGCAGCACCGCTGCTGGGCGCGGTCGGCTTCTTCACGGCCGTCTCCGCTTTCGGGGCCGATACGAGCGCGTGGCTCGGTGCGTCCGGCGGGCGCGCCTTCGGCGCGGCTCTCGCCGAATTGCCCGCGGCGACCGTGGTCTGGGTGCTGCTCGGCGCGTTCGCGGCGACGATCGCGTTGGCACTCACGTACGCGCTGGCCGTGCGGCGCGACGTGACCTGCTGACGCTCGTCGGCCGCGCCGTCAGTCATGATCTTCCAACGCGGGAGCCCGCTGCCGGTCGCTGCTGCGTGCGCGAGGCTTGGGGCCCGCGTCCCCGCACGCGGCCAGCGACCCGAACGACGGAGCCGACGATGGCGGACTACCCCGCGCAATGGGAGAGCGATGTCGTGCTCGCCGACGGCGGGACGGTGCGGCTGCGCCCGATCCGAGCCGACGACGAGGCCGGGCTCCTCGCGCTCTACGAACGGCTCTCCGACGAGTCGGTGTACCTGCGCTTCTTCTCGCCGGTCCCCCGCCCGGCCGCGGCCCAGCTCGAGCGGCTCACCTCGATCGATTACCGCGACCGCATGGCCTTCGTTGCGGAGCTGGCGTCGGAGATCGTCGCCGTCGCCCGCTACGACCGCACCGGCGACAGCACCGCCGAAGTCGCGTTCACGGTGCGCGACGATCAGCAGGGGCGCGGGCTCGGCACGCTGCTGCTCGAATACCTCGCGTCCGTCGCACTCGCCAACGGCATCACCGCGTTCGCGGCCGACACGCTTCCGCACAATCGCAAGATGCTCGGGGTGCTGCGCGACGCGGGATGGGAGACGCGGCGCGTCTTCGCCGACGGCACCGTGCGCGTCGAGTTCTCCATCGAGCCCAGCGACTCGTCGAGCGCGGCAATCGAGGGGCGGGAGCAGAAGTCGGAGGCCGCGTCGATCGGGCGGATCCTCGCGCCGCGATCGGTGGCGGTCGTCGGCGCGAGCCGCACGCCCGGAACGATCGGCCACGAGCTCTTCCGCAACCTGTTGAGCTACGGCTTCACGGGACCCGTGTACCCGGTGAACCCCAACGGGCTCTCGGTCGCCGGAGTGCGCGCGTATCCCACGATCCTCGACGTCCCCGACCAGGTCGACCTCGCCATCGTCGCCGTCCCCGCCGCCGAGGTCTTCAGCGCCGTCGAACAGTGCGCCCAGCACGGCGTGCTCGGGCTCGTGATCATCAGCGCGGGGTTCGCCGAGATGCGCGGCCGCCACGCCGACGACGAGCGCGCCATCGTCGACTTCGCGCGAGCCCACGGCATGCGGATCATCGGACCGAACTGCATGGGCGTGGTGAACACCAATCCCGAGGTCCGGATGCACGGCACGTTCGCACCCATCCATCCGCTCCCGGGACGCGTCGGCTTCTCGTCGCAGTCGGGTGGGCTCGGCATCGAGCTCATCGAGCGCGCCGCCCGTCTCGGGCTCGGGATCTCGTCGTTCGTGTCGATCGGCAACAAGGCCGACGTCAGCAGCAACGACCTCCTGCAGTATTGGGAGGAGGATCCCGACACCGATGTCATCCTCCTCTACCTCGAGTCGTTCGGGAACCCGCGCAAGTTCGCGCGGCTGGCGCGTCGCGTCGCGCGCACGAAACCAATCGTCGCGGTGAAGAGCGGGCGCACGGGAGCCGGTCGCCGCGCGGCATCGTCGCACACCGCCGCGCTCGCGACTCCCGACGACACGGTCGACGCGCTCTTCCGGCAGGCGGGCGTCATCCGCGTCGAGACGCTCGAAGACCTCTTCGACACGGCGCGTGTCCTGCTGCACCAGCCGCTGCCGGCCGGCCGCAACGTGGGCATCGTCGGCAACGCGGGCGGGCCCGGCATCTTGAGCGCCGACGCCTGCGCAGGCGCGGGCCTCGTGGTTCCCGAGCTCGCGCCCGAGACGCAGGAAGCCCTGCACGCGTTCCTCCACCCCGGCGCGGCGGTCGGCAACCCCGTCGATCTCGTCGCGAGCGCGACCGCGAGCGACTACGAGCGCGCGATCGCCACCGTGATCGCCGATCCCGGGATCGACGCGCTCCTCGTGAACTACGTACCGCCGTTGCGTCGCGACGACGACCTCGTCGCCAGCGCGATCGACCGTTCGGCACGCGCGGCCGCCGACGTCGGCAAGCCCGTCGTCGCATGCCTGCTCGGCCAGGAAGGCAGCGCCGACCTCGGACCGGGCACCGACGGCCGCGACCCGGTCCCGTCGTTCGCGTTCCCGGAGTCGGCCGCGCGCGCGCTCGGCCGCGCCACCGACCTCGCCGACTGGCGCCGGCGCCCGCCGGGCACCGTCCCGGCGTTCGCCGACATCGAGATGGAAGCCGCGCGGGCCCTCATCGCCACGCGGCTCGCGGGTGTCGGCGCCGACGGCGTGTGGCTCGCGAGCAACGACGTCGAGGTGCTCGCCCACGCCTTCGGCATCTCGGTCTGCGCAGCCCGGCGCGTCGGATCGGCCGACGATGCCGTCGCGGCGGCGACGGAGCTCGGCTACCCGGTCGCGCTGAAAGCGGCGGCGCCGGAGATCGTGCACAAGACCGACGCGGGTGGCGTGCGCCTCGACCTGCGCGATGCGGCAGCCGTGCACGGTGCCTGGACCGACATCCACGGTCGGCTCGGCGACGCGATGGGCGGCGGCATCGTGCAGGTGATGGTCCCCGGCGGGGTCGAGACGATCGTCGGCGTCGTGCACGTGCGCTCGTTCGGCCCGGTCGTGATGTTCGGCCTCGGCGGGGTCGCAGCCGAGCTCTTGAAGGACCGCACGGTTCGCATCCTCCCGCTCACCGATCTCGACGCGCACGACCTCGTCCGATCGCTGCGCGGTTCGCCGCTGCTCTTCGGCTACCGCGGCGCGCCGCCCGCCGCGGTACCTGCGCTCGAAGAGCTGCTGCTGCGCGTCGGTCACCTCGCCGACGAGTTCCCGGAGATCGCGGAGCTCGACGCGAATCCGGTGATCGTCTCGGAGTCGGCGGCCGTCGCGGTCGACGTGAAGATCCGCCTCGCGCCGGTGCCGGTCTCCGCACCCGCCGACCTGCGCCGCATGCGCGACTCGAACGGGCCCGGTTCGGCAGGCCCTCCAGCACACTGAAGCCGCCGGTAGGGTGCCCGCACCGAGCAGCGGAGCGCAGTGCACATGGGGTTCACGATCGTCGTGCTGGCCGCCGGCCTCGGGACGCGATACGGGAGCCTCAAGCAGCTGGCTCCGCTCGGGCCCCGCGGTGAGGCCCTCCTCGACTACACGCTGTTCGACGCGAGCCGCGCCGGCTTCTCCGAAGCGGTGATCGTCGTGCGGCAAGGGATCACGGCCGAGATGGATGCCCACTTCGCGACCTTCGTCCCGCCACTCACCGTGCGGTTGGTCGCGCAAGACGCCTTCCCACCGCGGCGCGCGACACCATGGGGAACCGCGCACGCGACGCTCGTCGGCGGCGCCGACTGTGTGACGCCCTTCGCGGTCGCGAACGCCGACGACGCCTACGGCCCGGAAGCCATCGCCGCGATCGCGCGCGCGCTCGCGCGAGCACGAGACGACCGGACGACCGCCGTCGTCGCCGGCTACGCCGCGGGAACGACCCTCTCCCGCACCGGCGGGGTGAGCCGCGCGGTGTGCCGAGTCGGCGCCGGCGACCGACTCCTGGCAATCGAGGAGCACACCGGTGTACACGCCGAGGGCGACGCGCTCACGAGTGACCAGGGGGCGCGGTTCCCGCGCTCGACGCTCGTGTCGATGAACCTGTGGGGCTTCGACCCGTCCTTCCTCGAGCCGCTCCGCGGCGCCGTCGACCGTTTCGTCGCGGCCCACACGGGCGACGACCGCGAACTACGCCTACCCGACGTGGTCGGTGAGCTCGCGGTCGCGGGCACGATCGACGCAACCGTTGTTCCGACCGCGAGCACATGGCTGGGCGTGACGCATCTCGACGACGCGCCGGCCGTGCGCGATCAGCTGGCCGTGTACGCGGCCGCCGGTACGTACCCCGACCCGCTCATGGCCGCGCGATGAGCGACGCGCCGACCGCCGCGACGGCCGTCGCGGTCGCCGCACACTTCGTGACGAGCGGCATTCCTGCGACAGCACGCGCGCTGACACACGGCCACATCCACCGCACCTTCGTCGTCACCTGCGCCGGCGGCGAGGATGGCGCGGAACCGGAACGGATCGTCGTGCAGGCATTGAACCGGGCGGTGTTCCCCGACCTCGACGGCCTCGCCGACAACCATGCCCGTATCGGCACGCATCTCCGCAACGACGCAGTCGCGAGCGGAGCGGCCCCGCTCGTGGCCCAGCCGGTCCCGACCCGCGCGGGTGGTTGGTTGCACGTCGACGCCGACGGCACCTCCTGGCGCGCCGACGCGTACCTCGACGCGATCCGCATGTCGGCGTCCGAGCCCGCAACCGCCGACCTCCGTGCCGCGGCGGCTGCATTCGTCACCTTCTCGCGCGCGCTCGACGACCTCCCGCCCCCGCCGCTGGTCGAGACGATCCCGCACTTCCACGACTTCGAGGGCCGCGTTGCCGCGCTCCGATCCGCGATCCGCACCGATCGCGCCGGCCGAGCCGGCGACGCGACCGGCCTCGTGACCGGGGCCGGGCGACTCGTCGCGCGCTTCGAGGCGGAGCGTGCGGGCGCGCCCGCCGACCTGCCCACACGCGTCGTCCACAACGATGCCAAGCTCGACAACGTGCTCGTCGACCGCGCAACGGGAAGAATCCGCGGCATCGTCGACCTCGACACGGTGATGGCGGGAAGCGTCGTGAACGATTTCGGAGAGCTGGCACGCACCGCGGCGACCCACGCCGCGGAAGACGAACCCGACATCGATCGCATCGACCTCGATCACGCGCGGTTCGCCGCGCTCGCCGCCGGTTACGTCGAGGGCGGTGCCGGGTGGCTGCTCCCCGCCGAGCGGGACGCTCTCGCCGTTGCTGCGCCGCTGCTCACCCTGGAGAACGGCGTGCGCTTCCTGACCGACCATCTCGACGGCGATCGGTACTTCCACGTCGACCATCCGGGCCACAACGCGGAGCGTGCCCGCGCGCAGTTCCGGCTCGCCGAGTTGATGCTCACCGACCTCGACCGCCTCCGCGATTCGGTGCGCGCGGCGTCATGACGATCTCCACCGCGATCCTGGGCCCGGAGGCGCTCGACGAGATCGTCGCACTCTGCGATCGCGCGCTCGCGACCTCGCTGTTGCGAGCGGAGCTCGAGGGAGCGCTCTTCGCACCCGATCAGCCCGCCGTCGTGCGCGGCGACCCGGGCGTCGGGATCGTGGCTTCCGTCCGCGCCGGATCCGACGGTTTCGTCCGCCTGCTCGCCGTCGATCCCGCGCACCGGCGCCGCGGTCACGGAACGACGCTGCTCGCGGCGGCGGAAGCCGACCTCGGGGGCACGAAGGTCATCACCGTCGGCGCCGATGCGCCGTACTACCTGTTCCCCGGCGTCGAGGTCACCGAGACCGCAATGCTGTGCCTGCTCGAGCGCCGGCGCTACCAGCGCGAGGAAGCCAACTTCAACATGGAGGTCGACCTCACGCGCCTCCCCGACGATCCCGGCGGAACCGCGCCCGCGACCGGGCGCGAACGCGACGAGATCGCGGCCTGGATGCAGCGGCACTGGGCCAACTGGGAGGCCGAGGTGCTGCGCGCCCTCGATCACGGCACGCTCCTCGTCGCACGCGACGGCGCCGGGATCGCCGGTTTCTGCGCGTGGGACGTGAACCGCGGCGGGCTGCTCGGCCCGATCGCCAGCCGTCCCGATCTCATCGGACGCGGCGCCGGGCGCGCCCTCCTCGTCGGCGCGCTGCACCGCATCCGCGCCGCCGGTCGCGACACCGTCGAGGTCTCGTGGGTCGGGCCGATCCGCCCCTACGCGGCCGTCGGCGGCCGCGTGACCCGCGTCTTCTTCGTCTACCGGAAGCGAACGCGATGAGCAGCGCCCGCGACACGACCGCACCCGTCGAGCCGGTGCTGCTGCCGGCGCCCCGCGCCACGCAATTCACGCGCGAAACGGCCGCGGTGCGGCACCCCGTCGTCTCGCACGATCCGGCGATCCCCGCCGAGGGCTACCGCCTGGCGATCGCCGCCGAGCGCGTCGACCTCGTCGCCGCCGACCGCGCCGGCGAGTTCTACGGTCGCGCAACCCTCACGCAGCTCGCGAGGGTGTTCGCCGGCCGGTTGCCGGTCGGATCGGTCGACGACTGGCCCGATCTGCCGGTCCGCGCGGTGATGCTCGACATCTCCCGCGACAAGGTGCCCACGATGGCGACGCTGGAAGCGCTGATCGACCGCCTCGCGAGCTGGAAGGTGAACCAGTTCCAGCTCTACACCGAGCACACCTTCGCGTACCGCGACCACGAGGAGGTGTGGCACGACGCCAGCCCGGTCACGGCCGACGAGATCCGCGCGCTCGACGCCTATTGCCGCGATCGACACGTCGAGCTCGTGGCGAACCAGAACTGCCTCGGCCACACGAACCGGTGGTTGGAGCACGACCGCTACCGCCACCTCGCGCTCGCACCCGATGGCTACGTCGAGCACGGAATGCGCCGCCCACCCTCCACCTTCGACCCGCGCAGTCGGGAAGCGCTCGCGCTCGTGCAGTCGTGGCTGGCCGAGCTGCTGCCGAACTTCACGAGCCGGCGCGTCAACGTCGGGCTCGACGAGCCGTGGGAACTCGGCGCCGACCAGATCGACGACTACCTCGCGTGGGTGGGGTCGCTGCGCGCGTTCCCCGAGGTCGACGGGTACGAGCTGCTGATGTGGGGCGACATCCTCGCCGCGCGTCCCGAGCTCGTGACACGCATCCCCGACGGCGTCACGATCTGCGACTGGGGTTACGACGACGACTTCGACTTCGACGGCCGCGCGGCCGTGCTCGCCACCGCGGGCCGTGACTTCTGGTTGTGCCCCGGAACGTCGAGCTGGCTGTCGATCCTCGGCCGCTTCACGAACATGGTCGGCAACTGCGCCAACGCGGTGGCCGCGACGATCGACCACGGCGGGGGCGGCATCCTCAACACCGACTGGGGCGACGAAGGTCACCTGCAGTACCTCCCGGTGAGCGAACCCGGGTTCGCGTACGGTGCCGCGGTCGCGTGGTGCCTCGACACGAACCGTGATCTCGACGTCGCGACCGCCCTCGACGCGCACTGCTACGGCGACGCGACCGGCGAGATCGGGCGCGCGCTCGTGCGGCTCGGCGACTGCCACCGCGAGCTCGGCGCGCAGCTCGGCAACGTCGCCACCTCCGTGCTGCACCTCTACTACCCGCAGTTGCAGATCGGCCGGGGCCCGCTCGCCGGGGTCGACGCCGCGCAGTACGGCGCGATCGAGGCGACGCTCACCGCCGTCGACGATCGGCTCGGCTCCGCACGCATCGGGCGCGCCGACGCCGACCTCGTCGTCGCCGAGCTGCGCAACTCGATCGCGCTCGTACAGGTCCTGTGCCGCGACGCGCAGTTGCGCCTCGCGCAAGACGGCACCCTCGGCTCGGTGCCCGAGGCGAGCCGCCACGCGCTCGCCCGCGACCTCGACCCGGTGATCGACGCGCACCGCGAACTCTGGCTCGCGCGCAACCGTCCGGGCGGGTTCGTCGACAGCGTCGCCCATCTCACACGGCTGCGCGCCGCGTACGAGCACGGCACGACCTGACCGCCGCCGGCAGCAGCGGCGCGAGCGTCAGACGACGGGCACGCCGTCGCGCACGACGGTGAACTGGCGCTCGGGCGCATCGCACGCCAGGCGCGCCGTCGGCGGACCGTGGCGCGGATCACCCTCGCACCGCCGCGCGCCCTCGGGCGCGTACTGGATGATGTACGCCTTGCGGACCGCGCCCGAGGTGTTCGGACCGGTGAGATGCGGCGTGAGCGACGAGAACACGAGTGCGCCGCCGGCGGATACCGGCGCGCACACGGAGCGTTCCGGCGCGTCGAAGCACTCGAAACCGAGCGGGTCGACGTAGTGGTGCGCGAGCGTCCCCAGGCGGTGGTAGCCCGGCGCCACGTGGGGGCAACCGTTGTCGGGGGTCGCGTCGGTCAGCGCGATCCAGATCGTGAGGTACTGCTGCGGCTCGACGAACGCGTAGCCGTTGTCCTGGTGCCAGGGGAAGCGCCGAGGCTTCTCGGGCTTCTTGTAGACGCCCTGGTCCCAGTAGAGCCGGGCGTCCGGTCCGACGAGGTCGCCGACCATCCCGACGATCCGGGGGTCGCAGGCGAGTGCGCGCAGCACCGGCGATCGCGCGACGAGGTGGGTACAGAACGTGATCGCGCCGGCCTCGGCGATGAACACCCGCGCGTTGTCAGCCCCCGCGAGCACGGCCTCGAGCTCCGCGTCGAAGCGGTCGATCTGTTCCACGACGCGCGCGACGGCGTCGGGCGCGAGAAGGTCGGGTACGACGAAGTAACCGTCCCGGTCGAACGCCGCGACCAATTCCGGTTCGAGAACCCGGAACGGTCCGCGGTGGTCACGCCACTCGAAACCGACGTTCCACGGATGCCGGGTGAGGTCGGCCATCCCGTGCATCGCCGGCCGGGGCGCTCAGTCGATGGACAGGCGGCTGAAGAGCTCGAGCTTGGTCTCTTCGAACCGCTCGTAGCTGATGGAGCCGGCCTCGAAGCGCTTGTGGAGATCCTCGATCTGCTGGAGGACGTCCTCGGTCGCGTAGGTGGGACCCTCGACCGAGGCGGTGGTCTCGCCGTCGATCTCGGCTCCCTCGGTGTCGCCACCACGGTCGTGACGGCGCTCGCGCTTCGCGGCGGCCTTGGCCTTCTTGGCCCGCTCACGTTGGAGCTTGGCGAAGGTGCTTCGTTGGGTACTCATTTCGTTCCCTCCGATTGGCCGACGGGTGCGGACACGAACAAGCCGCCGACACGGATGCCGGCGGCTTGGACGGCAGTGCTGTGGGTCAGATCACGCGGACGTTCTGGGCCTCTTCACCCTTGCGGCCAGGAGCGACGTCGAACTCGACGCGCTGCCCCTCCTCGAGCGACTTGTACCCGGTTCCCTGAATATTCGAGAAGTGGACGAAGACGTCCTCACCCTGCTCACGCGTGATGAAGCCATAGCCCTTGTCCGCGTTGAAAAACTTGACGGTTCCAGTTGCCAACGAATTTCTCTCTCTGCATTTCGAAGCGGCCGAATGCCGACTCCGGTCACACCACCTTAGAGGCTCCCGGGTTCGAAACCCGACACGGGTGCCCTGATCTGCGGCGGAACCCCGCGTCCGCGGCTCGTTCAGCTCCCCGCGAGCACCGTTTCGGTGTCCCGACCCGAGCGCAGAAGGGTGCCGGGCAGGGCACCGGTCGCGGTGCCGTCGGCGACGGTCTGCACACCGTTCACGAATACCGCGACCACACCGATCGAGCCCGCCGTGAGGCGCGCGGTGCCGCCCGGAAGGTCGTGCACGAGCGTCGCGAGCTGCGAGCCCACGGTGTCGGGATCGACGATCACCACGTCGGCGTGCGCGCCCACCTCGAGCCGGCCCCGGTCGCGCAGCCCGAAGAGGCGGGCCGGCGCGTCGGTGATGAGCTGCACCGCGCGCTCGAGCGGAAGGAGCCGCCGGCCGCGGATCATGTCGCCGAGGAAGCGCGTCGGATACGGCGCGCCACACATGCGATCGAGGTGCGCCCCGGCGTCGGAACCCCCGAGCAGCGCACGGTCGTCCTGCCACACCTGCGTACGGAGCTGCCAACTGGCGTCGTCGCCGTCGCTCGGGCGCGGCCAGAGCACGGTGCGGAGCTCGTCGGCGATCACGATGTCGAGCAGCGTGTCGAACGGCGGGGTGCCACGCTCGGCCGCGATGTCGGCGACGACCCGGCCCGACAGACCGTCGTTGGCGACACCGTACGTGTCGCCGAGCACGTAGTCGCCCCAGTCGGCCAGCCGCCGCAAGACACCGGCGTCGTCGCTGTGCGCGCGCTCGTCCATCCACGCGCGTGTCTGCGGGTCGCGCAGCTTGGCGATGCGCTCCGCGACGGGGAGCGCCATCACTTCGCTCCAGCCCGGCATCAGGAAGAGCGCGCAGTGCGTCAGGAAACTCATGTTCATGGGTACGAGCACCGGCATCGTGAGCGCGACGAGCCGTCCGCCGTGCTCCGCCGCGATCGAGGACGCGCCGAGCTGACGGGTGACGCGCTCGGGGACGCGCGCGTCGACCGTGAGCACGTTCCAGTTGAGTGGGCGACGCGCCGCGGAGCTCATCGCGGTGAAGAGGTCGACCTCGTCGTCGGAGAAGGTGTCGAGGCAGCCGTCGGTGATCGCCTCGAGCGTCGTGCCCTCGTGGGCACCTGTCGTCTCGCACAGCGCGAGCAGCTCCTCACGGTTCGCCCAGCGCGAACGCGACCGGTTGACCGTCGCCGTCGGAATGCGTGTACGACAGCGTCGTGGAGAACCCGAGTCCGCCGGCCGCAAGCGACTCGTCGAGCAGCCCGCGCATCGCTGCGAGCTGTTCCGGCGACGCCTCCTGGCCGATGGCGTCGGGACCCATCACGTAGCGCCGGAGCGCGCAGTGGCCGACGAGGAACGCCGCGTTCACACCGAGCCGTCCGTCGAGGCGGTCGAGATAGTCGGAGAACGACTCCCAGGCCCAGTCGACGCCCTGCTCCAGTGCGGCGAGGGGCATGCCCTCGACCTTCGCCATCATCCGCCGCAGGTAGTCGGCGTCACCGGGCTGCAGCGGCGCGAGCGTGAAGCCGCAGTTGCCGCCGACGATCGTGGTGACACCGTGCACGTTCGACGGCGACGCGGCCGGGTCCCAGAACAGCTGCGCGTCGTAGTGCGTGTGCGGGTCGACGAAGCCCGGGGTCACCAGCAGTCCGGCGGCGTCGACAACGCGCGTCGCGTCTTCGTCGACGGTGCCGATCGCCACGACGCGGCCGTCGCGGATCCCGACGTCGGCGCGGCGCGGGGGCCCGCCGGTGCCGTCGACGACGGTGCCACCGCGGATCAGCAGATCGAGCACGACGCTTCCTCTCTCCCCCGCACCGTCACGGCCATCTGACGGATCGTCAGATTCTCCCAGAGCCCGCGCGGCCCGGCAACGCGACGAGCACCGGCGCCGGCGTCGTTGACGAGCAGCGGGTGAAAACATAGTTTTCATTCCTGATCATGTCGGTTTCGAGCGCGAGCAGCCAGCGGGTGGCGGGTGGCGGGACGGGTGGCGGGACGGGTGGGCGAGCGGGTGGCGGGAAGGGTGGCCGGGCGGGTGGCGGAGCGATCCGTGCGTGCGGCCCGCGAGCGCGCCGAGCAGGAGGCCCGCGCCCTGATCGAGGCCGCGCTGACGGTGCTGCGGCGCGGTGGAGCCGACGGGCTCACCGTCGCCGACGTGCTCGCCGAGGCCGGGCTCTCGACCCGGGCCTTCTACCGTCACTTCGCGTCGAAGGACGAGCTCGTGCTGGCGCTCTTCGACGCCGAGCACGATGTCGTTCGCGCGCGGCTCGACGCGGCGATCGCGGCCGCGCCCGATCCGCGCGCCGCGCTCGTCGCGTGGATCGACGAGCTCCTCGGTCTCGCGTTCGCGTCGCGTCGCTCTCGTCGCACCCAGGTGCTCTACACGGAAGGCGCGCGGCTCCAGCACGAGTTTCCGAGCGAGTTCGCACGCATCGAGGCAGGCATGTTCGAACCACTCGAACGGGTACTCGCCGCGGGACGAGCCGCGGGTGCGTTCCCGGCGACCGATCCAGTCGCCGACGCGCGGTCGATCCGCGCGCTCACGTGGCAGCTCGTCGAGGATCGCCTCGCGGGTGGCGACGGCGACCTCGCGAACGCCCGCGCCCAGGTCTTGCGGTTCTGCCTGCCCGCGCTCGGAGCGACGCGGTGACCGACCTCCCGTCGCCCGATGCCGTCTACTTCGACGAGGCGTGGGAGACAATGCCGCGCGCCGGCCTCGAGGAGGAGCAGCTCGAACGGCTGCTCGAGGTGCTGCCCTACGCATACGAGCACTCCCCCCTCGTACGGGAGACCTGGGAGGCCGCGGGCGTGACACCGCGCGACATCGCCACGCTCGACGACTTCCGCGAGCGCGTGCCGTTCATCGACAAGGACGCCATCCGGCGCTTCCGCGACGAACGCGGCGATCCGTACGGCGGGCTGCTCTGCATCGACCAGGCCGAGCTCACCGCGATCATGTCGACGTCGGGGACCACCGGCGACCCGACGCTCGTCCCCGAGCTGTGGGGCGGGCCTCCCCCGCCGCGCCCGACGATCATCACCCGCGACTTCTGGGGCATGGGGCTGCGGCCCGGCGACCACGTCGCGCTCGTGCTCTTCACGTTCCGAGGCCCGATGTACGGCTTGATCCAGGGACTCGGCGCGGTGCCCGTCCTGGTCGACTTCGATCCCGACGAGATCGACCGCCTTCTGCGGCTCTCCGTCGAGTACCGGCCGACGATCATGTACAACTTCGGCGGCATCCTCATGAACGCGACGCCGGCCGCGGCCGAGCGCGCCGGGATCGATCCGAGAGATGCCTTCTCCTCGTACCGAGGTGTCGTGTGGGCCGGCGAGCCGCTCGGCCCGCGCGCGCGTGCCCTCGCGAGCGACTGGGGGCTCCCCCTGTTCGAGCACACGAGCGTCGGCGACGTGACCGCGTCGTTCGAGTGCACCGCGCACGACGGCCTGCACTTCTGGGAGGACTCCGCCTTCGTCGAAGGCATCGAGCCCGACGCACACGACCATCGCGACGCGACCGGGACTGCCGACGGCGCGCGCTGCGAGCTCGTCGCGACCGCGCTGACAAATCGCGTCGCGCCGCTCATCCGGTATCGCTCCGACGACATCGTGCGACTGACGCGCGCACCGTGCGCGTGCGGTCGTACGCACGCGCGGCTGTGGACGGTCGGGCGCCGCAGCGACGAGGTCGTCGTCGACGGCCGCGCAGTGATGCCGATCGACGTGTGGGGTGCGGTCGAAAGTGTCGACGCGTGCGCGCTCGGCCTGTTCCAGGTCGTGCGGCCGGCGCGCGAGGTCGACGTGCTGCGCCTGCGCGTCGGGTACTCCTCCGCGTACGCGCACCGGACCGACGCCGTGCGCGACGAGATCGCGGGTGCAGTGCTCGCCGCGGTCGGCATCGTGCCCGAGGTCGAGCTCGTGCCCGACGCGCACCTCCTGCGGCTCGGACCCCCGCACAAGATCCCGCGGGTGACGAAGCGATGACGCCCGCCCCGCCGCTCTGGGCAATCGGGCAGTACGAGGGTCCCGGCGGCAAGATCACCTGGGAGATCTCTCACGACGAGATCCAACGCGATCTCGGGGCCGCACCCGCCGCGCTCGGCGCGCTCGGCGTCGGCGCGGGCGGGCGCGTGCTGCACTGCTCGCTGCTGTCGGAAGCCGGGCAGTTCTTCCCCCTCGTCATCGGAACGATGCTGCTCGGCGCGCAGGTCTCTCAGGCCGATGCGACGAGCGGCGACGCGCAACGGATCGCGATGTTTCTGCGCCTGCTCGACTACGACGCGGTGCTCGGCGTGAACGCCGCCATCCTCGACGGGCTCGACGCGCTGGGCGCTTCCTACGGCGACACGTTTGCCCGCGCGGGTCGTCGGTGCGCGCCCCGACGCGCTCGTGCGGCTCAGGGCGGCGGGCGTCGCGGCCCACGCGTTCGTGCTGTGCGGCCCCGCGGTCGCGATCGCGTCCGAGCCGGGCGCGCCGGCCGTCGTCGCCGATGCCGCAGAGTGGGAGCTGGGCACCACCGGCGAGATCGTCACCGTCACCAGCCTCCGTCCTCGCGCGACGACGTTCGCCCGCACGCCGACCGCGGTGCGGGGCACGGTCGTCGATGGGGGCGTCGTGCCCGACCGATCCGAGAACGGAGCCCGATGACCACCCCCACGACCACCCTGACGCGCCCGTTGATCAGCGCCGACAACCACGTGTTCGAACCCGTCGACCTCTGGCAACGCCGGTTACCCGCGACCTTCCGCGATCGTGGACCGCGCGTCGCCGTGGAGAACGGCTGGTACGTGATGGCGATGGACGGGATGCCGAGCCGCAAGCTGCACCGCCTCGAACCGGGGGCCGCGCCCGACCCCGCCCGCTTCGCCGCGAGCGCGGCCGGCGGCTCCGACACCGACCAGCGGCTGCTCGACATGGCGTCCGACGGCGTGATCGCGGAGGTGATCTACCCGACGTTCGGGCTCTTCATCGATCTCATCCCCGACGTCGAGCTCCAGATGGCGTGCGCACAGATCTACAACGACTGGTGCGCCGAAGTCTTCTTGCACCGGCCCGACGTGTTCATCCCCTCGGCGATCGTGCCGGTACGCGACGTCGAGAGCGCGCGCGCCGAGCTCGAGCGCGTCGCCGCGCTCGGCTACAAGAGCGCGACGATCCCAACCACTCCCCCGGCGGGCGTGCCGTACAACTCGGCCGACTACGACACGCTCTGGCAGGTGGCGGTCGACGCCGGCATCCCGCTCTCGCTGCACACGGGTACCGGCGCGCTGCCGCAGTCGGAGCGGGGCCCGGGCGGCGCGATCATCAACTACGCGAAGGTCGGGCTGCTCTCCGCGGAGACGCTGTGCTACTTCGCAGCGTCCGGTGTCCTCGAACGGTTCCCGGAGCTGCACGTCGTGTTCGTCGAGACCGGCGCGGGCTGGCTCCCGTACTGCTGCGAGCGCATGGACGAGGCCTTCGAGGAGCACCAGAACTGGGTGAAGCCGAAACTCGCGAACCCGCCCAGCCACTACGCGAAGACGCAGTGCCACGTGACGCTCGGAGCGGACCGCGCGCCGCTGCTCGCCCGCGCGGTCACCGGCGTGGGCCCGTTGCTGTGGGCCAGCGACTACCCGCACCCGGAGGGCACGTTCCCGGAGTCGCAGGCCGTCGTCGCACGCATCTTCGCCGACCTCCCCGAATCCGAACGCGAGCAGGTCGCCTGCACCAACGCCGCGACCCTCTACCGCGTCGACCTGTCGAAAGCTGCGCGATGACCGTCTCCCACGCGACCAGACCAACGCTCAAGGATCAGACCGCGGTCGTCGGCGTCGGGTCGACGCCGTACTACCGGCGCGGCCGGTCGGTGCCGCAGACCGCGATGGAGCTGGCGGGCAAGGCGGTGATCGCGGCGCTCGCCGACGCCGGCCTGACCGTCGACGACCTCGACGGGTTCGCGCTCTACAGCATGGGCTTCGACACGTCGCTGTTCGCACAGTGGCTCGGTGTCCCCGACGTCCGCTTCACCGCGATGCTGACCGGTGGTGGCGGCGGCGCGGCCGGATCGATCGGGCTCGCGTCGGCCGCGATCGTCGCCGGCATGGCGGAGTGCGTCGTGAGCGTGATGACACTCCAGCAGGCGGCCAGCCGCTTCGGCGCGTCGTTCGCCCCGCGCGGTACGCCCGGCGCGACGTACTCCGCACCGCCGTCGCCGGAAGGGAACTTCATCCAACCGTCGGGGCTCATGGGTCCGGGCCAGATGTTCGCGGTGCTCGCGCAACGGCACATGCACCTGTACGGCACGACACGCGAGCACTTCGCGGAGGTCGCGATCTCGACACGCGAGAACGCGCGCCGCAGGGACACCGCGCTGATGCGCGACGAGCTCACCCTCGACGACTACTTCTCGGCGCGCATGATCTCCGATCCGCTCTGCCTGTACGACTTCTGCCTCGAGTGCGACGGCGCGGTCGCGATCGTCACCACGTCGCTCGAGCGGGCGCGCGATCTGCGCCATCCTCCTGCGGTCGTCACTGCGAGCACGCACGGCGGCCACGGGCGCTGGGGTCAGGCGATCACGTGGATGGGCATGCCCGACGACGAGTTCGCGTCGTCGGGACACCGCCCGGTCGCGCGGCGGCTGTGGGAGATGGCGGGCGTCGGGCCCGAAGCCGTCGACGTCGCGTTGCTCTACGACCACTTCACACCGATGGTGATCATGCAGCTCGAGGACTACGGGTTCTGCCCCGTTGGCGAAGGCGGTCGCTTCGTGGGCGACGGCAACATCCGCTGGCCGAACGGGTCGCTCCCGGTGAACACGCACGGCGGCAACCTCTCCGAGGCATACATCATCGGCATGACACACGTGAAGGAAGCCGTCGAGCAGATCCGCGGGACCGCGGTGAACCAGGTCGAGGGCGCGGAGGTCGCGCTGGCGACCGGCGGCCCCGCGTCGATCCCCACCAGCGCGCTGCTGCTTCGGAGCGACCGGTGAGCACGCCGAAGGGCGTGCTGCCCGCCGACGTGATCTGGCTCACGCCGAACGTGTTCACCGAGCCGTTCTGGTTGGCGACCGCCGCGCATCGGCTCACGATCCCGCGCTGCACCAATTGCGGCGAGTACCGGATGCCGCCGTCGCCGTTCTGCCCCACGTGTCGGGCACAAGAGGTCGAGTGGGTCGAGCACGACGGCCGCGGCGTGCTGTACAGCTACACGGTGATCCGCCACCCGGTGATCCCCGACGTCGCGAGCGCGTTGCCGCTCATCGCCGGCGTCGTCGAGCTGCCCGGCACCGGCGTGCGACTCGTCGCGCCGATCGTCGACTGCGACCCCGCCGACATCGCGATCGGCGCGGCCATGGAGCTCACCTGGTACGACGTGCGCGAAGGCACCACGATCCCCTGCTTCCACCCCGCATGACGGAGACCGCGCGCCTCACCCTCGCCGACGTGCTCGCCGCGCACGCACGGGCCCGGCCGAACGGGATCGCCGCCGCCGACGGCGAGGTGCGGCTCACCTGGGCGGAGTTGAAGGCGCGCGTCGAACGGCTCGCCGGCGCCCTGCGCGCCGACGGCGTCGGGGCCGGAGCGCGGGTGCTCTGGCTCGCGCAGAACTCGTTCCGCCTGCAAGAGGTGCTGCTCGCCTGTTCCGTGCTGGGCGCAGGGTTCTGCCCCGTGAACTGGCGCCAGCAACCCGACGAGCTCGCCTTCGTGATCGACGACATCGAGCCGCGCGTCGTGATCGCGCAGGACGCCGAGATCGGCGAGACCGTCGCCGCGGGGCGCGCGGCCGCGCGCACCGCCGATGCCGCGCGCTGGCTCGTGCACGACCGCGACGGCGAGGGCTCGTACGAGGAGTACCTGTCGACCGGCGAGACCGTCACCGAGTTCGAGGGCTGGAGCGACGCATCGACGCTCTTCGTCTACACCGCGGCGTTCGACGGCCGTCCCAACGCCGCGATGCTCAGCAACCGTGCGCTCATCTCACAGGCCCTGCTCATGGCACCGTGGTCGGGCATCGACGACTCCTACGTGTTCCTCGACTCCGGCCCGCTCTTCCACATCGGGACGTTCATGCCGAACCTGTCGACGTTCGTCGTGGGCGGCACCAACGTGTTCGTACCCCGCAGCGACGGCGACGGGCTGTGCGCGGCGATCGAACGTGAGCGCTGTACCGGGGGCTTCGTGATCGGTCCGATGGTCGACGCGATCGTCGCCGCGAACGCCGACGGCCGCTACGACCTCTCGTCGTTCCGCGGCCTCCGGGGTCGGCCCGAGTTCGACGCGATGGTGCAACCCGACCGATCGGCATGGGGACGGAACGCGGGGGGCTACGGGCAGAGCGAGATCATGGGCATGGCCACGTTCAACCTGCTCGGCATCGGCGGCATCGGCACGCACGGTCGACCTTCGCCGCTGCTGCAGCTGGCCGTCGTCGACGCCGACGATCACGAGCTGCCGGCCGGCGAGGTGGGCGAGATCGTCGCGCGTGGCGTCACGGTGATGAACGGGTACTGGAACCGACCCGAGCTGAACGCGCGGCGCTCGCGTGGCGGCTGGCACCACACGAACGACCTCGGCCGCTTCGAGACCGACGGGACGTTCTCGTTCATCGGGCCGAAGACCCGCATGCTCAAGTCGGCGGCGGAGAACATCTACCCGGCCGAGGTCGAGGGAGCGCTGCGCACGCACCCGGCCGTTGCCGACGCCGCGATCATCGGCGTGCCCGACGACCGCTGGGTGCAGAGCGTGAAGGCGATCGTCGTGCTGCACGACGGCGCGACCGCAACGGTCGACGAGTTGATCGCGCACTGCCGCACTCGAATCGCGTCGTACAAGAAGCCACGCGCCGTCGAGTTCGTCGACGCGCTCCCCCGCGCGGGCTTCGGTGTCGACTACGACGAGCTCGATCGTCGCTTCGGCGGCGGCGGATACCCCGGCGGGACCACGCGCAGCGCCTGACACGCGCGGGAGCGGCGGCATAGCGTCTCCCCGCCAGCAACCGTCAACGAGATCGGGGGCCGAGATGGTCGAGATCCAGGGCACCTGCGACCCGCGCTTCACCGCCGTGCGCGACACCCTCGCTGCGAACCTCGACCGCGGCGCCGACGTCGGTGCGTCGGCATGCGTGATGCTCGACGGCGAGACGGTCGTCGACATCTGGGGCGGGACGATCGACGCGGGCGGGACCGTGCCCTGGGAGCGCGACACGATCACCAACGTCTGGTCGACCACGAAGACGATGACCAACCTCAGTGCGCTCCTGCTCGCCGACCACGGCGAGCTCGACCTGCACGCGCCGGTGGCGCGGTACTGGCCAGAGTTCGCGGCGGCGGGCAAGGAGCGCGTCGAGGTCCGCCACCTGCTCGGGCACACGTCGGGACTGTCGGGATGGGCCGAGCCGATGGCCCCGGACGACGTCTACGACTGGGAGCTCGCGACGGAGCGGCTCGCGCGCCAGGAGCCGTGGTGGGAGCCGGGCACCGCGTCGGGATACCACGCGCTCACGCAGGGCTACCTCGTCGGTGAGGTGGTCCGGCGCGTCACCGGCTCGTCGATCGGCACCTTCTTCGCGAAGGAGCTCGCGGGCCCGCTTGGAGCCGACTTCCACATCGGTCTGGCACCCGAGCACGACGCGCGCGTCGCCCCCGTGATCGCGCCACCCGCGCCGCTTGCCGAGGGCATCGACCCCGACAGCATCATGTTCCGCACGCTGGCGAACCCGCCGCTGAACGCGGAGCAGTCGTGGGAGGAGGCGTGGCGCCGCGCCGAGATCCCCGCGGCCGGCGGCCACGGCAACGCGCGCTCGGTCGCCGCGGTGCAGAACGTGCTCGCGTGCCACGGTGAGGTCGCGGGTCACCGTTTCATGTCGGAGGCCGGCTGCGACGCGGTGTTCGAGCAGCAGGCGCGCGGCACCGACCTCGTGCTCACCGTCCCCCTCTGCCTTGGCATGGGCTACGGCCTCATGTCGGAGGAGACGCCGATCAGCGTGAACCCGCACGCGTGCTTCTGGGGCGGTTGGGGCGGCTCGATCGTCGTCGTCGACCTCGACGTGCGCCTCGTGATCGCCTACGTGATGAACCGCATGGGCGAGGGCACGATGGGCGACGACCGCGGCATCGGCATCGTCTTCTCCACCTACGCCGCGCTCGCCGAGGCCTGAGCCACCGGGCGCACGCCCCGGTTCAGGCCGGCAGCTCGCTGCGGCCGTCGGTCGCCCACCAGCTCGCGGTGAGCCGCAACCCGCCGAGGTCGCCCCGCGGCTGCAGTTCCTCGAAGCTGCGCTTGTAGGAGGTGCGCGCGAACTTCCATCCCCCGTCGACCTTCACGTAGTCGTCGGTGTAGAACGCGGCGCCGCGGATCGTGATGTTCCACGCGGTCTCGATCACGGTGTCTTCGAGGGCCCAGACGCCCGTCGCCGTCGCCGGCCCGGTGAGGTCGATCTCGGGGTGGTGCACACGGTGACTCGAATGGAACGTCTCCGCACCCATGCTCTTGCGCAACCACGCCACGATCGCGTCGGCACCCTCGTGTACGTACGCGCCGTTGCTGTACGCGGCGACCGCGTCGTCGACGAAGAGCGTGCGCAGCTCGTCCCAGAGCTTCTGGTCGATGCAGCGCATGTAGGCGTACTTCAGCCGCTTGATGTGCTCCATCTCGACGAGGTCGTCAGGCGTCATGCGTCGCATGATATTCATCGTCGCGCCGCACGCGGGATGGAAGCGGACTCCCTGCATGGCTATCGTGACCCGTCGCTCGTTTGCCGGAGGTCGACGTGCAGTCCGTTTCCGAAGCGCCGATCGAAGTGCTCGTCGCGCAGCTCGACGCCGACGCGACGTACGCAGGCGATCCGTTCCCGCTCTACGCCCGCCTGCGTCGCGAGGCGCCAGTCGCGTGGAACGCGAACCTCGGCTACTGGGCCGTGTCGCGCCACGCCGATGTCGTGGCGGTCTCGAAGGACTCCGAGCAGTTCTGCTCGGGCAAGGGCATCCTCACCTTCGAGATCGGTGTCGAGTATCCGACCCCACCGACGATGATGCACACCGATCCGCCGGAGCACACCCGCTACCGCAAGCTCGTGCAGCCGGGCTTCGCGCCGTCGGTGATCCGCGCGCTGGAGCCCTCGGTACGCGAACGCGCGCGCGGTCTCGTCGCCGCGCTCGAGCCGGGCGAAGCCGTCGAATTCGTCGACGCGGTGTCGGTGCCGTTCCCGCTCATGATCATCAGCGATCTGCTCGGCGTCCCGAAAGACGACTGGCGCCTCTTCTACGAATGGTCGCAGGCTGCGATTCCCGGTGCGACCGACCTCACCGAGGAAGAACGCCAGCAGTCGCTGGCCCACATGCACGAGTACCTGCTCGACACGACGCGGCAACGCCGCGGCGATCCGCGCGACGACCTCATCTCGGTCCTCGCGAACGTCGAGATCGACGGCGAGAACCTGAACGACGCCGAGCTCGTGATGTTCCTCAACCAGCTCCTCGTCGCCGGCAACGAGACGACGCGCAACATGGTGTCGGGAGGGATGTGGGCCTTCGCCGAGCACCCCGACCAGTGGGCGCGCCTCGTCGCCGACCCGTCGCTCGTCCCGAGCACCGTAGAGGAGTGGCTGCGCTGGACGACGCCGGTCATCGCGTTCATGCGCACCGCGACGACCGCCACGAACGTCGGCGGCACCGCGATCGCCGCGGGCGATCCTCTGCTCCTGCTCTACGCGTCGGCGAACCGCGACGAATCCGAGTTCGGGCCGACCGCGGACGAGTTCGACGTCGGTCGCCAGCCGAACCACCACGTCGCGTTCGGGTTCGGCGCGCACTTCTGCATCGGTGCCGCGCTCGCTCGCCTCGAAGGCCGGGCCCTGCTCGACGCGCTCCTCGAACGCTTCCACACCGTCGAGCCCGCGGGCGCCGTGCGCCGCACCGCGTCGTCGGTGATCGCGGGCGTCACGAGTGCGCCGCTGCGCTTCACCTGAGGTGCCGGCGTTCCCGCAGTAGGTTCGTATCCGTGGCCGGTGACACCGTGAAGCTCAACTGGCGCAAGAGCGCGACGCACGGTCTGCTCGACGATCCCGAGCCGCGGGCCGTGCGGCACACGATCATCTCCGTCGACGACCATCTCGTCGAGCCGCCGCACATGTTCGACGGCCGGCTGCCCGCTCACCTGGCCGATCAGGCGCCGCGCGTCGTCGAGACCGAAGAGGGTCACGAGGTCTGGCAGTTCGACGGGCAGATCTTCTTCCAGGTCGGGCTCAACGCGGTCGTCGGTCGGCCGCGCGAAGACTGGCTCGTCGAACCGACGCGCTTCGACGAGATGCGGCCCGGTTGTTACGACATCGACGCGCGTGTCCGCGACATGGACATCAACGGCGTGTGGGCGTCGGTGAACTTCCCGTCGCAGATCACCGGCTTCTGCGGCGCGGTGTTCTCGCGTTGCTCCGATCCCGAGCTCGGCCTCGCCGTGACCCGTGCCTGGAACGACTGGTTCTTCGACGAGTGGTACTCGCCGTACCCCGACCGCATCGTGCCGATGGGCATCACCTATCTCGCCGACGCCGAACAGGGCGCGGCCGAGATCCGCCGCAACGCCGCGCGCGGGTTCACCGGCGTCACCCTCCCCGAGCAGCCGCACCGCATCGGGATGGAACCGATCTTCTCGTCGTGGTGGGATCCGATCATCGCCGCGTGCGCGGAGACCGACACCGTCATCTGCCTGCACGTCGGCTCGACCGGCGTCGCCGACATGCCACGCGGCGCGCCGATGGTTCCGCTCGGCGCGACGTTGTTCGGGCAACTGTCGCTCGCCGCGTGCGCGGAATGGTTGTGGTCGGGGTACGCGGTGAGACACCCGGATCTGAAGATCGCGATGTCGGAGGGCGGCATCGGCTGGGTCGCGATGCTGCACGACCGGCTCGAGAACATCGTCGACCGCTCCGGCTACGGGCAGTACTTCCCGTCGGTCGAGCTCCGGCCCGCCGACGTGCTGCACCGCAACTTCTGGTTCTGCACGATCGACGACCCGTCGACGATCTCGACCCGCTACACCGTCGGCGTCGACCACATCATGTTCGAGACCGACTACCCGCACGGCGACGGCACGTGGCCCGACAGCCAGGCCGTCTTCGAGCAGTTCTACGGCGCGCTCCCACCCGACGAGATCGCCAAGATCAGCCACGAGAACGCGGCCAGGCTCTTCCGCCACCCGCTCCCTCCACCCGGTTCCCCCCACGCCACCGGCCTCCGCCCCCGTTCCTGACCCCACCCCCGCCCGGTGGTACTGCATTTGTTGCACTGGTGAAACAAATGCCGTACCACGGCGGCTAGCGGGAGGCGAGGGCCGTCGCCACTTGACGGAAGACGCGGCTGTCGCGACGGCCCAGCGCGGCGGCCGTGATCCCGAACCGCAGCCAGCCCGCACTCGTGAAGTCGTTGCTCCGGAGCGTGTCGTAGTCGTGAACCGAACGGCGCATGTGGGGATCGCGGCCGTCGAACTCGAGCGCAACGCGCTGATCGGGCCACGCGGCGTCGGCGATGTAGCGCCGGCCGTCGATGACGAGCTCGAACTCGAGCGCCGGATCCGGAAGTCCCGCTTCCCTGGCGCGCCGTACGACGAGGGCCTCCCATTCGTTGCGCGACCGAGCCAGTTCGGGATGCAGATTCGACAGGATCCGTAGCGTTACCGCACACCCCGGTCGCTTCGCGTTTGCCAGCTCACGTGCCCGTCGCTCGAGCTCGGCCGGCTCGACGAGCTTCTTCACGATCGCGCTCTCGACGAGTACGGTCGCCTTCGAGCGCGACATGCGGTGTGTGGCGTCGAGCACCATGCGAATCGGACCCAGCGTGCTAAGCCCGTCCACCGTCGTCCACTCGGACCGATCGAGCTCGCGTGTCGTGTGCCGACCGGGCCGGGCCGCGCGACTGCCCCGGCCGACGAGGACCGCGGGTCGGCCGGGAGGATCGGCCAGGCCCTGGAGGGCGGCGGCACTGAGCCCACACGCGATCCCGCCGGTCGCCAACAGCTCGGCTGCGAGCCGGTCCTTCCAGTCGGGCGCCGCCGAGACGGTGAACCGGTAGACGCGACTCCCCACTCGTTCCACGACCCCACGTTGCAGGAGCCGATGCAGCTGAACTCGCGTGAGCCCCGCGGCCGTCGCCTGCTCGGCGGTGAAGCAGCCGCGTTGTGCCGGTCGGCGAGCAACCCGCTTCAGCCGCCCGTAGGCATCGTTCTTCGATGGTGAACCCATGACCTTCCTCCGGTTCGCGTGTCGGCGACATCGGGGGAAGGCAGGGGAAGCGTGCCGATCGGGACGGTGGTACTGCCTTTGTTGCGCCAGTGCAACAGACGCAGTACCACCGAGCGGGAGGCGGGTCCGGGGGCGAGGGCGGGGCGGGTCAGGTGGGGGGCCAGAGGGGGGCGTCGATCTCGAAGCCGACGGGGGTGCCCCAGTGGTTGCGGTACGAAACCTCGTGCACGGGGCTGCGCGGCGCCACACCCCAGCGGCCGGTCGGGTAGCCCATGGTCACGCAGCTCGAGAACAGCCAACCCTCTTCCTTCGGGACGCCCAGGATCTCGAGGACGCGGTCGAGCTCGAAGAAGAACACGCTCGTGAGCGACGAGCCGACACCCTCGGCGCGCGCCGCGAGCATCGCCGACCACGTGGCGGGAAAGATCGATCCGCCGGTCGGGTCGTACTGCACGAACGAGAAGAGCAGCAACGGGTACTCCTCGAAGTGGTCGGCGAGATGCTGCGCGGACCGCTGGATCCGCAGCATCTGCCGGCTCTCTTCGAGCTCGGGTGTGGCGTTCGCGGTGTCGAGGCGATCCTTGTAGATCGTCGCCCACAGCTGCGTCATGCAGCGCCGGTAGACGGGCCCGAGCTCGGCCTTCACCTCCGGCACGTCGACGAGCATGAAGCGCCAGTTCTGGTTGTTCCCGCCCGACGGCGCGCGCACCGCCGCATCGAGGATGCGCTTCTGCACGTCGAGCGGGATCGGGTCGGGGCGGCAGCGGCGCATGGCGCGGGTCGTGTAGAGGGCTTCGTAGACGTCCATGCGGCGAATGCTCGCACTCAGCCGTCCGGTTTGTCGACGGCGCTCTTCATGCTCGCGAGCGCGTCGCGCAACCGCGCTTCCACCGACGCCTGGTGCGACGCGAGCGCCTGGAGCTCGGAGCCCGCGCGGATCGCGGCGCGCACGCCCATGATGTCCATCGCGCGGTGCACGGACCGCTTGTTCAACTGCTGTAAGTCGGACGGCACCTTCGCGATCCGCTCGGCGACGGCGAGGACCGCACCCTCCAACTCACCGGGCGCGAAGGCGCGGTTGCACAACCCCATGCGCGCCGCCTCCTCCCCCGACACGGAATCACCGGTGAGCAGGAGCTCCATCGCGTTGCGCATGCCGACGAGCCAGGGGTGGAACTGCATGTCGGGCGGCGAGATGATGCGCGTGACGGGGTACCCGATCTGCGCGTCGGTCGCGACGTACGCGAGGTCGCACGCGGCCATCAGTTCGGTACCGCCCGCGAGCGCGTAGCCGTGAACCTGCGCGATCACGGGCTTGGCGAGATCCCAGAGCCCGAACCAGCCTTCGCTCACGTGGCGCGACCACTTGCCGTCGCCGTCGGCCGACCAGAACGGTTTGTCGTCCCAGAGCGCCGACCCCAGGTCGTAGCCCGAAGAGAAGCACGGCCCCGCGCCGCGCACGATCGTCACCCGCACGCCGGCATCGTCGTCGTGGGCATGCAACGCGTCGAAGAGCTCGGTACGCAGCGCGGAGTTGATCGCGTTGCGCTTCTCGGGACGGTTGAGCGTGATGCGGCGCACCGCGTCTGCCGGTTCGTCGACGAGCAGGAACTCGTACATCATGCTCGCGTGCCCTCCCGGCGCTCCGCGGCGACGCCGGCACCGGCGAGCTCCGCCATCAGCTCGAGCGCACGCGGTTGGTTCGTGCGCACGACGAGCGTCGTCGCGCCCGACGTCTCCCACGCGCGGTAACGCTCACGGATGCGGGCCTCGGTGCCGAAGAGGCCGCCGTCGTCGAGGAAGTCGTCGGGAACCGCGGCCGCGGCTTCGTCGCGCTTGCCCGCGAGGAACAGCTCTTGAATCCGCGCGGCCGCGTCGGGATGCCCGACGCGTGCCATCGACTGGTTGTGGAAGTTCATCGACGGGTGTCCCATCCCACCCACGTACATCGACGTGCGCGGCTTCATCGCGTCGAACGTGGCGCGCAGGTCGTCGGTGATCGCGACCGTGACCGACGGCGCGATCTCGAAGCCGGCCGGGTCGGCGGTGCCGTGAGCGTCGGTACGGCGCGCGAAGCCGGCGTCCAGCGAGACTCGGTACTGCGACTCGAGCATGCCGGGCCGGAACCCCATCGGGATCCAGCCGTCGGCGATCTCCGCAGTGAGCTCGACCATCTTCGGCCCGCCCGCCGCGACCCACACCGGCAGCGGCTCGGTGTGCAGGATCGAGCGCAGCGGCTTTCCCATGCCCGTCGCGTCAGCACCGGCGTACGGAACGGAGATCGCAGTTCCCTCGTGAACGAGTGGTCCGTCGCGCCGCCACACCTTCCGCATCACCGCCACGTAATCGCGCATGCGCGCCGCGGGCCGCGCCCACGGTTGCCCGTACCAGCCCTCCACCACCTGCGGGCCCGACAGCCCGAGCCCGCAGATCACGCGACCACCACCGGCGAGCGCGTCGATCGTCGCCATGGCCATCGCGGTCGCGGTCGCGGTGCGTGCCGAGATCTGCACGATCGCGGTACCGAGCCGGATCCGTTCGGTCTGGCCCGCGAGATACGCGAGTGGCGTGATCGCGTCAGCACCGTACGCCTCGGCGGTCCACACCGAGTCGTAGCCGAGCCGCTCGGCCGCTCGCACCTGGTCGACGGGCAGCCGCAACCCCGCGCCGGCCCACACGTCGAGTCCGAGCCCGAGTTTCACGTCGACTTCCCTACGAGACCGGCGAACCGCGAGCGTCGACGGAAGCGACGCCGCGCCGCGCATCTCCTTCGCCCCGACTCGTTCACGGTGCGGAATGTAGGCCGCGGTTCGGTCGCGCGCCCGTGACCACGACCGCAGGGACGCGCCGGTCGGCCGCGCCGGCATCCAGCCCTGACGTAGCGTTGCGCCCTCGCAGCGCGCGCTGAGATCGGGGGGTCCGATGCTCGACCTGGTGATCAAGGACGGCGACATCGTCGACGGCACGGGCCGGGCGCGCCGGCGCGCCGACGTCGCCGTCCGCGACGGCCGGATCGTCGAGATCGGAGCGATCGACGAACCCGCGACGCGCACCATCGACGCCGACGGTCTCGTCGTCGCGCCCGGATTCGTCGACGTGCACACGCACTACGACGCGCAGGTGTTCTGGGATCCCACCCTCAGCCCGTCGCCGCTACACGGGGTGACGACCGTGATCGGCGGCAACTGCGGTTTCACCATCGCGCCGCTCGTCGCGCGCGAGGCCGACTACCTCATGAAGATGCTCGCCCGCGTCGAGGGCATGCCGCTCGACGCCCTGGCTGCCGGCGTCCCGTGGGACTGGAAGTCGACGGCCGACTACTTCGCGCGCATCGACGGCACCCTGGCCGTGAACGCCGGGTTCATGATCGGTCACTGCGCGCTGCGGCGAGTCGTGATGGGTGAGCGCAGCGTCGGAAACGCCGCCACCGCCGACGATCTCGACGCGATGGCCCGCCTGCTGCGCGAGTCGCTCGCCGCCGGCGGTCTCGGCTTCTCGTCGTCGTGGGCCGAGACGCACAACGACGCCGACGGCGAGCCGGTCCCTTCCCGCCACGCGACCGACGAGGAGCTCTACGCGCTGTGCCGGGTCACGGGCGAGCAGGAAGGCACGTCGCTCGAGTTCATCCCGACCACGCGCGACTTCACCGAACGGCACCTCGACGTCATGGCGCGCATGTCGGCCGCGGCGCGACGCCCGCTCAACTGGAACCTGCTCACGGTCGGCGCGCTGAATGGCGACGCGGTGGAGCAGCGCCTCACGGCCGGCACCGTCGCGCACGCGATGGGTGCCAAGGTCGTCGCGCTGACGATCCCCGAACCGCCGCGCCCGCGCCTGTCGTTCCTGAGCGGATTCGTGCTCGACGCGCTCGCGGGTTGGGCGCGGCCGATGGCGCTGCCGAAAGCCGAGAAGCTCGCGCTGCTCGCCGACCCCGTGGGCCGGCGAGAGCTCGAAGAAGGGGCCCGCGGCACGCAAGGGCTCATCCGCAACATCGCGCACTGGGATCGCCTGGTGTTCCTCGAGACCTTCGCACCCGAGAACGACGGCCTCGCGGGGCGCAGCATCGGCGCGGTCGCCGCGGAGCGCGGCCAGACGCCGTTCGACACACTGTGCGACGTCGCGGTCGCCGACGACCTGCGCACCGCCTTCTCGACGCCCGAGTTCGGCAACGACCGCGCCGATTGGGAGGCGCGCGTCGCCGTGTGGCGCGACGGCCGCGCCATCATCGGCGCCTCCGACGCCGGCGCGCATCTCGACCTGCTCGCGACGTTCAACTACACGACCACCACCCTCGCCCGCGCGGTGCGCGAGCACGAAGTCATCTCGCTCGAAGAGGCGGTGCACTTCATCACGCAGGTTCCGGCCGAGCTGTACGGGCTGCGCGACCGGGGCACCATCGTGCCCGGCGCGCGCGCCGACCTCGTCGTGTTCGACCCGCAGACGATCGCACCGGGACCCGTCTACACGCGCGCCGACCTGCCGACGGGCGCAGCGCGCGTCTACGGAGAGGCCGAAGGCATCGAGACCGTGCTCGTGAACGGCGTCGCGATCGTCGAGCGCGGCGAGTTCACCGACGCGCGCCCCGGAACGCTGCTGCGTTCCGGCCGTGACACCGCGACCCCGCCGCTGAGCTGACCGAACCGCGGGTCAGCGCGCGCCGGCCGGCGCGGACGCGGGCCGGATCGCGTACGCGCACCGCGTGTCGCCATCGAGCAGGTACGCGGTGCGCTCCACCACGACGTCGGGGCCGAGCGCGGCCTGGAACACCTCGAGCTCGGAACGGCACAAGCCGCGGCACGCGGTCGCCGCGGTGCAGATCGGGCAGTGATGCTCGACGAGGACCACCGCGTCGCCGTCCCGGTGGACGTCGGCCATGTAGCCCTCCTTCGACCGCTGCCGTGCGAGCGCGCGCACCCGGCGAACGAGCGACGCGTCGGCGGCGGACGGCATGTGCGCGCGGTACGCCTCGAGCTGCTGTTCGCCGCGCGTCTCGATGACGCGTTCGAGCCCGTCGGGTCCGAGCGCGTCGCGGATCGCGTCGAGCAGCTCGACGGTGAGTTGGCCGTGCCGATCGGCGAAGCGGGCGGCGGCCGCGGGCGCGACCTCCCACTCGAGCGGCGACCGGCCCCGCCCACCGCGCGCACGGGGTTCCGCCCGGTGCTGCACGAGACCCTGTTCGGCCAGCGCGTCGAGATGCTGGCGGACGGCCGCTTCGGTGATCCCCAGTGCGTCGGACACTTCGCCGGCGGTGGCGCCGTCGGCCCGCTTGAGGTGTTCGAGTACCCGTTGCTTCGCGTTGCTGAGCGGTACGGCCATGCCCCAATGCTACGACTTCCACAAGTGCTCACTTGACGAATGCGCGGCCGGGGCAGAACATGGCAAGCGCCCGCTTGCGAGACTGCGGGGGACTCCGAGACGAGGTGGACCATGGCGCCAACAGTGCGCGCGGGCTCGGCCCAAGACCTGCGCAAGGAGGGGCAGCTGCTGGCGAAGGTCGAGAGCCTGCCCGTCGTCGTCTTCCTCCACGACGGGCGCGGCTACGCGATCGAGGACCGGTGCCCGCACATGGGCTTCCCCTTGCACCAGGGCACGGTCGAGTCCGGTCTCCTCACCTGCCACTGGCACCACGCGCGCTTCGACCTCGAGTCGGGGTGCACCCTCGACCTCTGGGCCGACGACGCCAAGGGCTTCGACGTCGAGATCAGCGGCGACGACGTCTTCGTCACCGCGCGCGCCGAGGGCGACGAGGTCGCGCGCTGGCAGCGGCGCCTGCGTGACGGCTTGGAGGAGAGCCTCTCGCTCGTGATCGCCAAGTCGGTGCTCGCGCTCCTCGAGCTCGGCGTGCCGACGGCCGCCATCGTGCGCACCGGCCTCGAGTTCGGCACGACCTACCGGGCCGCCGGTTGGAGTGCGGGGCTCACCGTGCTCGTCGCGATGGCGAACGTGATCGACGAGCTCGACCCGCCCGAGCAGGCCGCCGCGCTCGTCCACTCGCTCACCTTCGTCGCGCGCGACACCGCGAACCAGGCACCCCGCTTCCCCGTCTCCGCGCTGGCGACCGCCGACGTCCCGAGCGAGCGGCTGTCGGAGTGGTACCGCCGCTTCATCGACACCCGTTCGAGCGACGCGGCCGAGCGCGTGCTCGCCACGGCACTCGCGGAGGGCGCCGACCTCGCGTCCGTCGAGACGATGATGCTCTCTGCGGTCACCGACCACGTCTTCATCGACGAAGGACACACCCTCGACTTCACGAACAAGGCGTTCGAGGCCGTCGCGCTCGTCGGCGCAGACGATGCGCCCACGGTGCTCACGTCGCTCGTGCGCCAGACGGCAGGCGCGTTCCGGAGCGAGGAGAGCGGCGAATGGCGCCACCCGCACGACCTCGCCTCGCTCGCGGCGAGCGCGAACGTGCAGCTCGACGGCGCGTTGCGCGCCGGACACGCACGCCGCGGCGCGTTCACCGACGTCTCGGGCCTCGCGTGGCAGTTCCTCACCGACGATCCCGAGGTCGTGATCGACGCCCTCCTCGACGCGCTGCGCGCCGGCGCGACAGAGGCGCAGGTCGGTCAGGCGCTCGCCTTCGCCGCCGCGTTGCGCATCACGCGCTTCCACACGCAGAACGACTTCGGCGACTGGAACACGGTTCACCACTCGTTCACCACGGCGAACGCGCTGCATCACGCGCTCGAACGCTCACCCTCGCCGGAGCTGCTGCGCGGCGCGGTGCAGGGGGCCTTGCGCGTCTACCTCGATCGCTTCCTCAACGTTCCGGCGGCGCGGCTGCCGAACGCGACCACCGGCGAACTCGCCGATCTCGCGCGTTGCTGGGACGTGCAGGGCGAGGTCGACACCGCGGGCACCATCGTCTACGGCTACCTCCGAGGCGGCGGCGCACGGCGGCCGCTCGTCGCCGCGCTCGGCGCCGCCCTGCTCACCGAGGACGCCGGGTTCCACTGGTACCAGGTGTTCGAGGCCGCCGTCCGGCAGTCGGCGGGCTGGCCGGCCCGTTCCGAGGAGGAAGCGCTGATCCTGGCCGGATTCGCCCGCTTCCTCGCGGCCCATACGCCCACCCGGCGTGAGCTACCGACCGTGCTCCGCATCGCAACCCGCTTGCGTCGGGGTGAGAGACTGTTCGAAGAGGAGTGAGTCACCCCCGACTCATGCTGATTTCAGGCTTTCCTCATCGACGCTTCATCCCGCCCGAGGACACTGGCGGGTGAAGCAAGGAGACCGGCCATGGTGACCGCTCGACCCCCCGATCCCCCCCACTCCCGTCCTGCGGTCGCCACCCTCGTCCCCCTGCCCGGCAGCGTCGTCGGCGCGGCGGTCGTCATCGCCGCGCAGGCGATGCTCGCCGGATTCGGAGTGTTCGTCGCACTGCTCGCGACGCACTCCCAACGGATCCACTACCTCGGCCACGGCATCGGCGCCTGGCGTTTCGGCGCCGCGATCATGCTTTCGGTGTTCGCCCTCAGCGCGCTGACCGCGGCCGTCGGCCTCACCGAGCGCCACGCGTGGGCCCGCCCGCTCGCCTTCGCCGTCGAAGCCGGATTGATCAGCGCCTACCTGCTCACGTTCGTGTTCTCGCCGGTGCGCGCCCTGATCGGGATCGCCGTCGCCGTGGCGGTCATGGCGCTCGTCCTCGGTCCCCGCGCCGACGCGGCCTTCGGGCCCGTCGAAGACGCCTGACACCGAGGCCCCGCCGGCCGCGCACCGCTCGCCGGTATCCTCCGCCCCCTGCGCCCGTAGCTCAGCCGGACAGAGCGGCAGACTTCTAATCTGCGGGTCGGAGGTTCGAATCCTCCCGGGCGCGCCGGTTGCCGACCGACTTTTCTGGAATTAGTCTGTTCTTGTGGTTGATCCAGAAGTTGGCATTCCCGAGGCGCTGAAGGTTGCGGGCCTGCGGGTCACGGCCCAGCGGGTCGCCGTCCTCGCGGTGCTGCGCGACGAAGGCGGCCATCTCACCGTCGAGCAGGTCGTTGACCGCGTGCGAGCCCGGATCGGCGCCGTCTCCCAGCAGGCCGTCTACGACGCGCTCGCCGTGCTCGGCGCCGCCGGCCTCGCGCGCCGCGTCGAACCGGCCGGCAGCGCCGCGCGCTACGAAGCGCGGGTCGCCGACAACCACCACCACGTCGTGTGCCGCGTCTGCGGCCGCGTCGCCGACATCGACTGCGTCGTCGGCCACGCGCCGTGCCTCACACCGTCGGACGCGGGCGGGTTCGCGCTCGACGAGGCCGAGATCACGTTCTGGGGCGTCTGCCCCGACTGCCAGCCCATGCCGAAGCCCCCCGCACGAAAGCGAGCGAAGCCATGAGCCAACGACCCCCCACCACCACCGACGCCGGGATCCCGGTTCCGAGCGACGAGCACTCGCTCACCGTCGGGCCCGACGGTCCGATCCTGCTGCAGGACCACTACCTGATCGAGCAGATGGCGAACTTCAACCGCGAGCGGATCCCGGAACGACAGCCGCACGCCAAGGGCTGCGGCGCCTTCGGCCACTTCGAGGTCACCGCAGGACGTCAGCGGCTACACCAAGGCGGCCGTGTTCCAGCCCGGGCACGAGGACCGACACGCTCATCCGCTTCTCGACCGTCGCCGGCGAGCGGGGCAGCCCCGACACCTGGCGCGACCCGCGCGGCTTCGCGCTGAAGTTCTACACCAGCGAGGGCAACTACGACCTCGTCGGCAACAACACGCCGGTGTTCTTCATCCGCGACCCGCATGAAGTTCCAGCACTTCATCCGCTCGCAGAAGCGCCGCGCCGACAACGGCCTGCGCGACCACGACATGCAGTGGGACTTCTGGACGCTGTCGCCCGAGTCCGCGCACCAGGTGACGTGGCTGATGGGCGACCGCGGCATCCCCACGACCTGGCGGCACATGAACGGCTACTCCAGCCACACCTACATGTGGGTCAACGCCGCGGGCGAGCGCTTCTGGGTGAAGTACCACTTCAAGACCGACCAGGGCATCGAGTTCCTCACCCAGGCCGAGGCCGATCGCATCGCCGGCGAGGACGCCGACTACCACCGCCGCGACCTGTTCGAGGCGATCAAGCGCGGCGACTTCCCGAGCTGGACGCTGAAGGTGCAGATCATGCCGTTCGAGGACGCCAAGACCTACCGCTTCAATCCGTTCGACCTCACCAAGGTGTGGCCGCACGCCGACTACCCGCTGCATCGAGGTCGGCAAGCTGACGCTCGACCGCAACCCGACCGACTTCCACACCGAGATCGAGCAGGCCGCGTTCGAGCCGAACAACCTCGTGCCCGGCATCGGCCTCAGCCCCGACAAGATGCTGCTCGGCCGCATGTTCTCCTACGCCGACGCCCACCGCGCCCGGCTGGGCGTCAACTACAAGCAGATCCCGGTCAACGCGCCGAAGGTGCCCGGTGCACAGCTACTCGAAGGACGGCGCGATGCGCGTGCACAACGTCTCCGACCCGGTGTACGCGCCGAACTCGAAGGGCGGGCCCGCGGCCGACGCGGAGCAGTACCGTACAGCCGAGCGATGGGACGCCGAGCGGCGAGCTCGTGCGCGCCGCGTACACGCTGCACGCAGAAGACGACGACTGGGGCCAGGCCGGCACGCTCGTGCGCGACGTGATGGACGACGCCGCGCGCGATCGCCTCGTCTCCAACGTCGTCGGCCATCTCTCCACGGGCGTGTCGCAACCCGTGCTCGAGCGCGCGTTCGAGTACTGGCACAACGTCGACAAGGCCACCGGCGATCGCATCGCCGCCCACTTCGAGCAGGGCTGAGCCGAACGCGAACCTGACTCGCTGCCGGGCCGGACCCGGCGGTGGGTCAGACCGACCCGGTGCCGGGCTCGCGTTGCACCGCGGCCAGATAGCCGTTGAGCCGGTGCAGGCGGCACGCGAGCTGGCGCGCCACTTCGAGCCCGAGCTGCGGGTACGTCGCGAAGAAGTCGCTCGGGTTGCCGATCTCGCGCACGACGGTCGGCAATCCCGCGGTCACGCGCGCGCCCCGAGGCTGGTCGAGCAGCGCGCCGGTCTCGCCGACGAACGTGCCCGGCGTCGTGTGGCGGTCGACGACGCGGCCGCCGCCTTCGATCACCAGCTCGCCGGCGACGAGCACGACGACGGTCGCCGACACGTCGCCTTCGGCGAACAAGATGTCGCCGGTGGAGAGCGCGCGCTCGGGAAGGCCCTCGGTCAGCGTGATGACTTCCTGCGACATTGCGAGATCATCGCGCGTTTCCGTCCGCGCACGGATGGGGCGCGTGCGTCCGCGATCGCGCCTTCCGACAGGTCTCCGTCAGAGTGTGTTCCGCGCGACCTCCTCGGCCTGATCGAGGGTATTCCCCGATTCCTCGGCCCGACATCGTCCATACGGTGCGCCGTGGTCCCGCCGGCGCGACCACGGCGCACGGCGGCGACCGCCGCGACGAGAGGAGTCCACCGATGCCGACCGTGCCGGCCCTGCGACGAGCCGCGCCCTGGCTCCTGACCGCCTGCCTGACTGCCGCCGCCGCGGGCGCCTGCGGCAGTCATTCGTCCCGAACCGCGAGCGGGCCCACGACTGCGAGCTCCACCGCGCCGGCCGCGGCGGCGAGCACGACCACCTTGGGCTCACCGACGTCGAGCGCGGTACCGAGCAGCTCCGGGGGTGACTCCGGTTCGGCGACGTTCGACGGCGACGAGTCGGGTTCGGTGGTGATCACCACATGCGTCGGCAGCGGCGCCACGATGACCGCGCAGGTCGCGGCGACCTTCTCGGGCGACAGCACCGCATATCCGGGCAGCTTCGGCGCGTCGGAGTTCGGCTTCGAGGGGCCGGCGAACACGAACTTCGACTCCGGCTACCTCGACCAGTCGATCGACCCCGACGGGCAGGGCTTCGCCGTCGAAGGCATCACCGCCAAGGACGAGTCGAGCGGCAAGTCGATCACGATGCACGGCACCCTGCGCTGCCC
>CAVXFZ010000007.1:0-121686 GCA_963761175.1 uncultured Actinomycetes bacterium
GCACCACAGAAGTTACTGAGACGCGAGCGCTTGGCCCGAGCAGTCGAACAGCTTGCCGACTCAGAGACATTCGCAGCATGGCTACGAGCACGAGCGGCCTTCCACGACTACTCGCTCAACAATGTCTGCCTCATCGTCAGCCAACGCCCTGACGGACCGGTCGCGGGGAACAGGACTTGGCAGAAGCGGTAGGCAAGTCAGGAAGGGCGAGCGAGGCATTCGGATTCTCGCCCCGTGCGTTGTGAACCGCGAGACCGACGACGGTACCGAACAGCGCGCGATGTTCTTCCGTACCGTCTCTGTGTTCGACGTTTCGCAGACAGAGGGCGACGCGCTCCCAGAGCTTGAGTACCGAACGCTGGAAGGTGACGCGCCAGACCTTGCCGACTTCCTCTGTGGCGTCGCGATGGCCGCGGGGCTGGAGATTCGACGCGAGGCATCGCCCGGTGACATGCATGGCTACCTCAAGCGCTCGGAGCGACTCATCGTCGTGGATTCCGAGTGCTCCGGAGCGATGGCCGCGAAGGTCGTCGCGCACGAACTCGGCCACTTCTACGACCCCTGGCTAACGGAGCACCCCGACGCCTACGGGGCGCATCGCGGCGACTGCGAAGCGGTAGCCGAATCCGTCGCCTACGTCGTCGCGGCACGGTTCGGACTCGATGCTGGGCCTTCGGCAGTCGGCTACGTCGCTGCCTGGACCGGCGACGCGCAGCGAGTGCGCGAACTGGCCGAGCGCATCGACGCAGCGACACACGCCATCTTCGGGGAGAAGGTGGCAGCCGATGCCTAGGAGCAAGCAGGCGAAGCGAGACGCTACGGAGCCCACCATCGCGGTGGGCTACGTGCGCGTCGAGTACAGCGGAACAGCACGCGTCCGGCGCGGGGCTGGAGGACCAACGCCGCGGAGTGCGTGCCGAGTGCGAGCGGCGTCGATGGACGCTCCTCAGAACGTACGAGGACGCCAACGGGGCCAGCGGTCGAAACCTTCGGCGACCGGCGCTCCAGGAGGCCCTAGAAGCGCTCTCAGCGGGACGCGTTCACGTCCTGGTTACGTCCAAGCTCGACAGGCTCAGTCGTGTATCGACTTCGCAACGCTCATGCAGCAGGCGGAGCGTGAAGGCTGGTCAATCGTCGTGCTCGATGTAGCCGTAGACACCTCGACGCCATCCGGCGAGATCATGGCAACGCGTCGCGGCGTTCGCACAGTACGAGCGACGGCTCATTTCCGAGCGGACGAAACGCGCTCTCGCTGTGAAGCAGGCGGAGGGTGTGAAGCTCGGCCGACCGCGCACGGTGCCCGAGGAAGTGCGCACGCGCATAGCGGCGATGAGGGCTCAGGGGCTGTCATACGCGCGATCGCTGACCAGCTCAACACCGAAGGGATACCGACAGGGCAGGGCGGCAATCATTGGTACGCGTCGGTCGTACGTGACCTGCTCATGCAACACGGCGCGACCTGAGGGTGACCCGCTCAGACCACCGAGCGGTTCCTGGCCCGGGGTCCAACGATTCAACTTGTTTCCTCTCGGCCCTCGGTCCCGCGGATTAGCGAGGGCGCATCCGTGCCGCGTTGTGGCGCCACGCATCGCTCCATTGGTTGCCCTGTCGGCGCGATTCCTCGTCGAAGATGCATTGCTCAAGTTCGTCGGAAGAAACACCAAGCTTGCTGGGCGGACTCATCATCGCAAGGTAACGCGGGTACGTCGACACCGACCAGCGGCCGGCGTTCAATTCCGCGGCGCTATAGCGGTTCAGATACGCCGCGACAACGCGGTCGAGTATCAACTCGCTGTCGTCACCACACGAGCAGAATAAAAGGAACTTCGTTTCGAACGATGGTCCGAGTCCCTTCACCCGTGAAGCGTCGTAGCACGACAGCGCTGTATATGCCTCCAGCGCACCCTGCTCACGCATCCGGCGTGCTGCATTGAGTAGACGGTGCGGTACGTCATCAAGGCGAAGCATCTCTCGCGTTCGCCACGGGCCGTAGCCCGCCCGTGTTCCGAAGCCCCACGCCATGACGGCGAGGAAGGCTCGCATCGCGTGGTCATCGTCCACTGTCGCGTCGTCGCACGCAGTCTTAGCGTCGCCCGGGCCAGCATGTCAGGCAAGGTCAGAAATGGGCTGGGTTCCGTGGGAGCGTCGCGGTCCACCCCCACCGCCCCCAGCCCATAGCTGCCTGTGGTGGTCGACCGCTGGCGAGCCAGGTTCGTACGAGTTCTTCGTCGGACGTCAAGGCGGCACCTCCGGTGACCACGGTACGGCCTGTCCTGCTCGGCGGCGCCGCCAGGCGAGTCTTAGAGCGTTCGACCACCCTATCAAGGGCCATTCGTAACGTCGGAAGGTCGAGATACCGACGGCGGGTCGATGACATTGTTGATGACCAACGACGATGCAAGTTTTGAGCACTGGCTTGAGGAGAACGCGCCGGCGGCGCTCGTCGAGTACGACGAGCACGACGACACAGAGAAGAACGAGGTCGTGACCATTGCCGACACCGTCGACGCGGTGCTCGCAGGTATCGGCGATGAGGCGTTCGACATCAAGATGGAGGTCGTCGGCAGGAGCGGCACGCGCTACTCGTACTACTTCCATGAAGGTCTCGAAGGCTTCGACGCGGAGCTTGACAGCCTTCCGGGCCGTACCGGCGCGACCGAGGGGAGGAGCGAACCGAGAGCCTTTCCGGTTCGTCTCCGTGGACGACCTGCTTGAAGAGCAGCGCTCTGCGCCCGAACCTCCGGTAACTCACTTCGTTGGCTGGCAAAGGTTCGCTGCGTGGGCCAGAGACCAGCATGCAGACCACGAGGTCATGAGGTGAGCACCGACGACGTGCGGGAGGACGAGGAACACGCCCACTACGACGAGCGAGTCTGTGACGCGTAGAGCAACTCAGAGTCGAGCAGGAAGCAAGGTGCGGTTCCAGCAAGCTCTCGCGCCGACGGTGCCGCTCACGTTCAGTCGCTTCGGTGACCGCGTGGAGACCGCACAACGATGGGTTGTCGAGCACATCCTCCCGGAAGGGGCGTTCGTGCTCTTGTTGCGCAAGCGAAGACGGGCAAAACAACTGCGATGCTGAACCTCGTTGAGTCGCTCTTGACGACCAGCAACTTCCTCGGGTTCGAGCCGGAAGGCAGGTATGCACGCGGAGTTGCCTACCTGAACACCGACATGGACTCGCGGCTATTCGGTATGTACGGCGAGCACCTTCACATCGACGAGCTGTTGACGGTCCACCTGAGTGCCACCGGCTTTGACGTCATGAACGAGACGCAGATGGCCGAGCTGCGCGATTGCTGTGTCGCGAACGACGTCGGCGTCGTCATTATCGACGTCTGGAACACCGTCTTTCGGGGCGACGAGAACGACAACTCCGAGGTTCGTCAGGCGATGAATCGGCTGTCCGCGCTGAGGACCGAGGCGAACCTCGACGCGCTCATCGTCCTTCACCACAGCGGGTGGGGCAGGGCTCGGGCGCGCGGTGCATCGGCGTTCGAGGGCGCAGTAGACGTCATCTGGCGCTTGCAGACCCACGGGAACGGCATAGTCACCTTCCGTGCCGACGGTCGCATTCCCCAGGTGCCGAAGGTCGTAGTGGGCTTCGACGCGACTACATGGCGCGTCTTCGGCAACAACACCGACGAGAGTCGGCAGGTGTTGTCGGACGCGAGGACCGCACGGGCCGCATTCTCGACGCCATCGGTGCGAGGCCCGGGGTCACCAAGACGGAACTCCGACAGCTCATCGGCGGCCGTTACGAGGACATCAACGCCGACTTGGAAGCGCTCGTAATAGACGAGCGTGTCAACGTCGTCCCCGAAGGCAGGCGGCAACGTCACTTCCTCGCTGAGTGAGCTCAGCAAGCAGGCACGCCGCTCGCGGCGCTGCGGCCGTCCTTGGGGGTCGTTCCGGTCGGTGGGAACGGCTCGATGGGTGATGGAGCGAAAGCACCCGCATTTGTTGACGTTCTGCGTATCGTTCCCGGTTCCCCCCTTACGGTGGGAACGTTGGAACGATTCCCACCTGAACCCCCCTCCCGCGACGTAGAAGTTCTTGAGTCCGCGGCCACCTCGTTGCTACTCGCAACTCGGCGGACCAGCTTCCGGCGTCGCGCCGCGGTGCGGCGGCGCGGCGCTCCTGGCGTCGTTCGGTTCTGCGCCCTCACTCCCGGGAGCGGAACTCGGTTCCGCTCCGCTCCTGCGTGGTCGCTTCGCCAGAACCGGTCCCCCAAGACCGGGATGGCGGAAGCGGCCAGGCCATCCTGAACTTCACGAAGATGAAGTGAAGGAGGGCTATAGGCAGTCGGGTGGTACCACCGGAGCCCCAAGCGGAGGTGGGCTCCACCCGGCTGCCAGGTAGCTCCGCTGGGAGCTACGCAACCTGACTGCCTGACCGAGGCAGCACCGGCTGCCGAGAGCATCCGGCACTGCCTAGATACCTCGTTCTTCCTCTTCGCGCCGAGTGAGCGCTGATCGGAGCGAACGAGGGCAAGTGCTGAAAGTTGAAATGCGCGTGTGTGCGCCCTAACCAAGAAAGCAGGCTGACGGACTATCGCTGCGTGCGATTGCCGAGCGTCTCGCCGCGGACGGCTTCGCTCCCAAGTGCGGCGGAGAGTGGCACCCTGAGACGCTAAGGCGCATCGTGAGGAAACCGCGGACCTAGTCGTCTCCGCATCCTCGCGGATGACTACGCGTGGGTGGCTGCGTTGCGCTCCGACTAGAGGAGTAGGTATGGAGTGGAGGATGGAAGACGAGGAGCCCCTAGGCGACATCGAACGTGGGAACGTTCTCATGCATAACCACGTACGGTCGTTCGACATTGACGCCGACAGCGGCGACAAGGTCTATCGCGCGGATGGTGACGGCGGGTTCCGTCGATGGCAAGGTCCGTTGCTCGACGGGTTCGAGCTATGCGATTGCGGATGGCGGCCTGACCTGGGACCGCACTACTCCCGATGGAGGGAAGGCGGTCAGCAAGCATTCGCGACCTAGCTAACCCGAAGCTAGGTGTACCTGTGACGCGTCGGTCACGACGATTTCAGGCGCGCCGTTGTAGCTGGTGATAGTCCCGCTGACAACGATTGTCTTGTTGGCGTACATCGTGAGCAAGGCAGCGCCAAACGCATTCCCAGCAGGAATCCATATGGAAAAGCCGTTCGCGTAGTTGCTGAACTCGTTGAGGTACATCTGACCACTAGACGACGTGTAGGCGTTTCCCACCGCGAACCGAACGCAACCAGCCTGGCCTATCTCGGCCGCGGCTTGTGCAGAGGAGAAACAAGGAGCGACAGGGGTTGTTGTCGGCCTCGTCGTGGTGGTCGGTGCGGTAGTCATGGTGCTGCGGGTAGTAGTGGTGATGTTCGTGCTCGTTACCCGAGCAGGTGATGTGGCCGGATTATCCGCTGCCTTCGATGTCGAACCACAGCCCGCAAGAACGAGAAGCGACACAAGTCCCGTTGCAGCGCACAAACGTGAGTAGCACATACCGTTCCCCGCTCCGTTCAGAATCTATTGGGCGGCCTCCGGGTCAGTGAGCTGCCACCGTGAGGGAATCGGCACGTCGCCGCGTGAACATGAGTGCGCGTGGCTGGTAGGTGGTAGGGCCATTATCAATTAAAGTGGTTGACATTCCAACACCCGTACCTCCTATAGGCAGCGATTACAGGGGTTTCAGGCCCCTCAGCGCGGTTGAGTGGTAGGGCGTGAGCAGGCAGTGGTGGGGCACTGGTAGACCCCGTGGTGGAGCGCTAGAGAGTCCGATAGCGACCTCGGGTAGCGTGACATCTGTGCTCCCGGCCGTGTCCTTTGAAGACGTTCTCCGGCGTGCTCCGGCCTGGGGCGACAGCGACAATCCGACGGCCGCGCGCCTCGTGTCGGTCGTGTTCGCTGACCCCGCCTCGGCTGCCTGGCGCGAGTTGCAGACGAATCGAGCGTTTCTTGACGAGCGAAGCGGCGACGCGTGGGACCTGTTCTTCGCAGGCATGTCGGGCTATCAACCGATGGAAGCAGACGCCTTTGAGCTTCCGGACCGCCTTTGGCATGAGCAGTGGTCCCGCTACATGAACCCGCGATACTTCCGAGACCTTGAGCATCGGATTTCGATGGAGCATGACAACGCTCTACGGATGGCGCATAGGAACGAGCCGCCGTGGCGCTACTCGGGCGGCACCGACCTCGTGTCGTTCATGGCGTATGCACAAGAGCCCGACTTTCTGTCGCTCAAGGCTGTACGGCTGGACCCCCACGATGAGTCGAGTGCCGAAGTGCGTCTCGCGAGCGTGACTGAGAAACTTCGCCGCTGGTACGACGATGATGTTGACGAACGATTCGCGCCAGGCTCCGTCTCCCAGCCCGACCTGGCGATGTCTCTGGTTGACGGTCTCAGATTCTCCGCGACAGCCGTGGCTTCCGGAGTACTCGGCGACGCCGCATTCGAGCTTGTGAAGCAGATACTGCATCACTAGAACGACTGCGGAGTGCGCGGTGTTCGACAGCGCGCTGACGCGCTGACCGCAGCAGCAGTCGGTCGACCCCGACTACGCTCGCGGCCCGTATGCCGGACGCTCGCGATTACAGCCTCACGACCATCAAGACGCTGTTCGCGCTCTCAGGAAACGCGTGCGACATGGACGAGTGCCACGAGGCGCTGACCCATCCTGACTGGGGCGAGGTGCACGCGAGAATTTCGCATATCTGCGCGGCGGAGCCGGGCGGGCCTCGCTATGACCCCGACATGACCGACGACGAACGGCGGTCGTTCCACAACCTGATGCTGTTCTGCGCCGGGGTGCGAGAGCCGCGTAGACAGGTTGCGCCCACAAGACTTCCCCGTCGATGTGCTGCGCGCGATGAAGGAGCGGCACGAGGCGCGATTCGCGAACAAGCCGCCCTGGGCGAGCGATGAGGAGCTTGAACGCTTCGCATCGTCGGCCGTCCTGTTCGTCGTGGGCACAACGGTTTCCGAAGCCGACATCGTGGACCCGTGCTTGAAGAAGTTGAAGAAGGTCGACGCGAGTACCAACAGGAGCGCGACTGGAGGCGTTCTTGCACTCTCCCGACGCGGCACGGGACGCGGAGGACGACGACGACAACAATTGACCGCTGTGGTCGGGTCAAGCGAACGGAACAACGTCCTCCGTGAAGGTGAACCCGTCCTCGGTGTGCGACACGCTGAAGTCGAGCCGGCAGCCAACCGCCATGGCCGAGAAGTAGGGCGGTCGTCGGCGGACGAGGTACTTCGCCTTGCGCAGCGGGTCATTGTGTCGGTCCTCAACCTCGAAGTCGACGCACACACCTTCCTCGCGAATGCCAGCGACGAGCGGCGCGAGTTGATTGGCCCGTTCTTTGACCTCTACGCACCAAGTGAGCCCGTCGCTGCCATAGACGGCAATGTCCATGAGGTCGTCCTCGAAGCTCACTCGGAAACCTCTCGGAGCAAGCGACGCGCGCGGGCGGACGTACTCGGCGGCCTGCACGAAGTACTCCCAGTTCGGCGCTGGGCGGCTCGTGCTAGACCTGCTGAAGAACGCGTACGGCCCCTTCGATGCGTCGAGCCCTGCCAGTGTGAACCGGTAGCCATCGACAGCGCGCAGCACGTCTGCCTCAACGGCAGCGGCAACGGCTGAGCGCAAGCCGACGGGTAGGCGCGCGAGGGACGCTCGCCATCCACGTGTCGTCAACGCTCTCATAACCCCACGCTTCGCATGCCCGTCGCCCCACTGCCTAAGAAGCTCCTCGCCTGGCTCCATGCGGCGAAGGCTAGGTGAGTGTCCGTGAACGTGGTGCGCGGTTCATCTGTGATTGGAATGTGCAGTCAACGGGCTACCTAACGCGTGCGTACGCCTCCAACGCGTGGCGGTCACCCTGCGGGTCAGAGCAGACTCTGTACTGCCTTCGCAGCTTCGATGAGGTGAGGCAGCTGCCCGCCTGCCGTCGCTCCGAGTGCAACGCCGAAGGTGACACCGGTCGTCTTGCCCGCCCCCTTCACGAACTCATCAGCGAACGTTTCGAGCTTTCGCGCGAACCAGCCGAAGGCCTCTCGCAGGACACCCTTCGGGGGGTCGTCACTTTTGGCCAGCTCATTCGCCATCATCGCGAGGGCGTCGCCCGTACGACGGTCGTCTGCCGCAAGGGTCGTCCCCAGGGCGAAGTCGGCCCACAGCGAAAAGAACGTTTCAATGGCCGCTGGCAGCGTCTCGCGCTGCGCGGTTCTCGTTCCCAAGACAACGCGGAGCCAGGCCGCTGTAGCACCCTCAAAGAAGCCATCGGTCAGGCCGTCGTTGTCATCGTTCAGGCGCCAAGCCCACTCTGTTGAAACTGAACCGGTGCCAAAGACGAGAGCAGCGTCCGGAAGCGCTCGCGGGGAGCGGCTCACCAACAGGACGCACATCTCTTTGCCTGGGCTAAGTGTCATCGGGTCCGTGTCAGTGCCCACCGCAAATTGGTGGTCCTGAAACTCGTTGCTGCTGGCAATGCGTTGCAAACATGCCTTGAAGGGATGCGCGTCAGGGTCTCCGCGTGGCGAGTTGCGGAAGGCGAGAATGAGGGCCGTGGGACGTGAGTAACGGTCAAGTAGCTCGGTGGAGATTGAACCGGCCCAGGCCACGCACCGACAATACGCGCCACTCGGCGGCGTTGCCCGGTTCAGCAGCGGGCTGCCGAGGAGGTATCACCAGAGCACGCGAAGCACGGTTCTAGAGTCGGTCTCCCGTGGGAACCTTCGCCGCCGGACTCCTGCTTGGCGCCGTAGCGAGTGCAGGCGCTGGCCTGTTCGTCGGCCGCGCACAGTTGAGACGGACAACGCGCGCTGAGGCGTTCACGGTCAAGGTGCCCGCAGTGCGTGAAGCCCTGCGCGACGTAGACACGACGCCACCCATTCGGGACGCGCTGAACGGGCTGTACTACTCGGCCGCACTATCGGGACGTTCGGACGTTCAACTGGTTGATGGAATGCTCCAGTCTCTGATTGACCTGGAAAGCGCGCAGCTGATGTTCCAAGAAGCCGAAGACCGGCTTGGGCGCGAGTCGGTCGAGTACTTGGACGAGAAGCGTGACTGGGGCCAAACCCGGTTGAGATTGCGGCGCCAACTCATGGACGCGAACGACGAGTACAACGCTTGGCTACGCGACAGGTTCGTCGGAAAGTTGCGTAGCTTCATGCCGCGTTCCGTCTGGCGTCTGCTGTGGCAACGCGAACAGCAGCGAATCGTCCAGCGCGCTTGAAGCGCTCTCTAGCGGAACCCGGGCCTTGATTCAGCACCTAAGTAGGCACAGTGCGACGAGCGCTCACCAGGGAAAACACCCCGATTTTCACTGCCTACAAAACTGGCATCCGTAGTCAGATGCTCTATCCATTGAGCTACGAGCGCTGGTCTGTCGCCTCTGACCTGCACCTGTGTTGCGAGCCAGCCGCCAGCGTCCCAGGCGCACCGGAACAACAGCGTATGACTCGGGGCGTGCAAGCCATCGGCACGGCTGCGAGTGTAGGCGAGCTGACCTCGTGGCTCCCGTCCTGGCGGCGGCACCCTCGGACCGAAGGCAAGTCCGATCGAACGGTGCAATCTCAAGCGCGAGCCATCGGTTCGCGCCCGGTCAGCAGGAACCGATCGAGGATCAGCTCCTCCCCTCTGACACGACCGTTTCGCTCCGGGCGTTGCGGTAGCGCTCGAACACCTCCGTGCTCGAGAGGTGAGGCGTATACCCGAACTCCTCCTTGAGCCGCGTGTTCGACAGCACCGGCCGGTAGCGGAGGAAGTCGACCTGTTCGGGGCCATACTGGCTGAGGCGCAACGGGTGGAGCACGGTGAGCACGGCCCGGATGAGCCACGCGGGCAACGGCACGTATCGTTTGCCGAGCCGGCGCGCGATGTCGGGCATCGTGGTCATGCCGTCACCGGCCAAGTTGAAGATGCCCGACGCGCCTTCGAGGACGCCTCTGACGAGGCAGGCGACGACGTCGCGATCCCAGATGAACGTGAACGGCGCGTCGGAACCGGCGACTCCGAGCACGACCTGCTTCTCGAAGAGATCGGTGATCTGGTTTCGCGTCGTGTCGCCGAGGATCGCGCCCGGTCGGAACACCAGCTGGCGGAGCTCCGGATGCTCGACCCGCGCCCGCGCGAGCAGCTCCTCGACCTGACGCTTGTGGTCGGAGTACGCGAACTCGGGGTTCCCGCGCAATGCGTCGTCTTCGGAGAGGGGCACGGGATTGTCGGCGTGGTAGCCGTACGCCGCGCCGCTGCTGGTGACGACGAGATGGCCCACGCCCACGTCAATGCAGGCTCGCAGCACGTTCTGCGTGCCGAGCACGTCGATCGAGTGCTCGAGCTCACGTGTGCTTCCCTTTCCCGGATTGACGATCGCCGCGAGGTGCACGACGCAGTCGACCGCGTGCTCGCGCAGCAGGTCGCCGAGGGCGGGGTCACGAACGTCGCGGGCGACATACACGACACCATGGAGCCGATCCTCGACCGGTTCGTCGCGCACGTCGAGGGCCACGATCGTCGTGACTCCGGCGGCAGCCAGCGCCGCGACGAGCTGCCGGCCGAGGTAACCCCCGGCGCCGGTGACGAGCACGGACCGATCCGCGCGCGGGTCGGCGGTCGGGGTGGGCGTCACCCGGCGGGCTCCGCGTGCATCTCCTTGAACGTGAGGAGGTTCGGCGCGAACTTGTGGGCGATCGGGTCGACGTCGACGTGCACCACCGCGCATCGGCCGGCCGCCACGCACCGCTCGAGCGCGGGCCGGAGCTCATCGGGGTTCGTGACGCGCTCACCGTGCGCGCCCATGCTCTGCGCGAGGAGGTCCCAGCGGATCTCACCCAGATCCGTGTTGATGTGCGCCTCGTCGGGAAGCGCACCGTCGGTGAGGAGCCGATCGGCGTCGATGGCGAACTCCTGGTTCACCTTCACCATGCCCCACGCGCGGTCGCTCAGCACGACGAACACCACGGGCAGGTGGTTGCGGACCGCGGTCTCGATCTCCTGCGGATGAAAGCCCATCGCGCCGTCGCCGGTGATGCAGTAGACCTGCCGATCGGGAGAGGCCGCCTGCGCACCCAGCGCCTGACCCATGCACGCGCCGAGCATCCCGAACTTCCAGGTGGACATCAGCGTGTGCGGAACTCGGGCCTCGTGGTAGAGGTTGGCCCAGATGGCCGTGTTGCCGCCGTCGATCACCAGCACGGCGTCGTCGTCGAAGAACTCCTGACAGATGGGCGCGACGTGCGCGGAGTGCATCGGTGCACCCTCCGCGACGCGGGCTGCGTCGAGTGCCGCGCGAGCCTCCCGGCGCGCATCCGCGTACTGGCGCAGCGTGTGCTCTCGTTGGTCGGCGCGATGCGAGCAGTCGCGCCCGGCCAGCTCGCCGAGGAGCGCGGCGAGGAACACGCGGGCGTCGGCAACGATCCCGAGGTCGATCGGCTTGTTGAGGCCGAGCATCTGCTCGTCGACGTCGACCTGGATCACCCGTTGCTCGGCGGCCGCGCGCCAGTACGGCGGTTTGCCCCACCAATCGGTCTCGCCGAAGCGGGTGCCCAACGCGAGCACGACGTCGGCGTCGTTGCGCACCCGCTGGGCAAGCTCGACGTAGGGCATCGGAACGGACACGAGGGAACGCTCGTCGATCACGTCGCGCGCGCCCCAGCTCGTGGTGACCGGCGCGCGCAACCGTTCGGCCAGCTCGCGCAGCTCGGCCCACGCGGCCGCGTGCAGCACGCCACTACCGGCGTGGATCATCGGGAGCTCGGCGCCCAAGAGCAGGTCGGCGGCGTGCCGCACGCTGATCGGATCGGGGGCGACGGGCGCCTGCCGCCGATAGCGCGCCGGCGCCGGATCGGCAACGCGCGGGGTGTCGAACTCGCCGTTCAGCACGTCCTCGGGGATGCACACGTGCACGACGCCGGGCCGACCCTGCCACGCGATGCGCAGCGCGCGCCGGAGCATCTCCGGAACGCGCTCGTAGCTCGTTGCCGCGCCGCTCCACTTTGTCATCGGTCGCGTCACCGCCACCTGGTCGAAGTACTGGTACGTGCCGCCGCGATCGGGCGCCACGATGGGGGAGCGGCGCCAGCTCGTGATCAGCAGCACGCGGTTGCCCTCGCCGTTCTCGACCGCGACGCCGGGCAGCGCGTTGGCGGCGCCGGGCCCGTTGCTGGCGATGCACACGCCGAGCCGACCGGTGAGACGCGCGTACGCGCCGGCCATGTGGACGGCGGTGGTCTCGTGGCGCGGGGTGATGAGGCGGATGCCGTGGTCGCGCAGCTTGGAGTAGAGCCCGAAGTAGGAGCCGTCGATGATGCCGAACACCGTGTCGACACCCTCGGCCTCGAGCATCCGCACCACGCGTTCCCCGCCCAGCATCTTGGTCATCTGCGTTCCTCTCCTGCGCTCAGGTGCTCGTCGCGACGGGCGTGTTGACGGGGTACCAGCATGCGTACTCGTGGCCGGGAGTGTCGGCCGGCTGGAGCGGGGGCTCCTCGACCCGGCACCGATCTCGCGCGTACCGGCAGCGGGGCGCGAAGCGGCAACCCGGTGAGATCCGAAGGAGATCGGGTGGGTGTCCGTCGATGACTTCGAGGCGGGTGTGGCTGGGTTGCGCCAGCTTCGGGATCGAGTGCATCAGCGCCTCGGTGTAGGGCATGCGCATGTCGGCGAAGAGCGTGCGGGTGGGAGCGCGCTCCACAAGCCGTCCCGCGTACATCACCGCGATCTCGTCGGCCCGCCCCGCCAGGACCGCGAGGTCGTGCGTCACGAGGATCATCGCCATGAAGCGCTCGCGCTGCTGCGCCTGGAGGAGATCGAGGATCTGGGCCTGCACGGTCACGTCGAGCGCCGTGGTGGGCTCGTCGGCGAGCAGCAGCTTCGGGCCGCACGCGAGCGCGATGGCGATCATCACTCGCTGACGCATCCCGCCCGAGAGCTGGTGCGGGTACTCGCGCATCCGGCGCTCGGGCTCGGGGATGCCGACCGAGCGCAGCAACGCGAGCGCGCTCTCGCTGGCGTCGCCGCGCGGCACGGTGAAGTGCTGGTGGATCGACTCGGTGATCTGGTGCCCGATGCGCATGACCGGGTTCAGCGAGGTCATCGGGTCCTGGAACGCCATCGCCATCTGCGCGCCCCAATACGGTCGCATCTCTCGGGGTGCCAGCGCGGCGATCTCCCGGCCCGCGAAGCGGATCGAGCCGTGTCGCTCGACGCCGCGAGGCGGCAGCAGCCCGATGATCGAGTGGGCGAGCACCGTCTTGCCGCAGCCCGACTCGCCGACCAGGCCGAGGATCCGGCCCCGGTCGAGGCTGAACGACACGCCGTCGACCGCGCGTACCCGACCTTCGGGAGTGAGGAAGTGGGTCTTGAGCCCGGTCACCTCCAGCAGCGGGCCCTCGTACGTGTCCTCGAAGCGTTCCGGCGCGGTCATAGCGCGGCTTCGAGCACGTCGAACCGGGCGCGGATCGCGTCGCCGAGGAAGTTGAGCGCGAGCACGGTGAGGAAGATCCCCGTTGCGGGCGCGAGCACCACCCACGGTGTGACCTCGAGATCGGAGCGACCTGAGGCGATCATCGTGCCCCACGTGATCGTGCCGGTCCTCACGCCCGCGCCGAGCAGGCTGAGCCCGCCTTCGGCGACGATGGCGACACCCACGCCGAGCAACGCGATGGAGAAGATCGCGGGCAGCACGTTGGGCAGGATCTCGCGCATGACGATTCGCCCGTTGCGCGCTCCCAGGGCACGCGCGGCGAGCACGAACTCGCGTTCCGACCACGCCAGTGTGTTGGCGCGCGTGATGCGGCCGAGTTGCGGGATGGCCACGAGTCCGAGGGCGAGGATCATGTTGCGAACCTCGGGTCCGAAGAACACGGTGAACGCGAGGGCCAGGATCAGCGCGGGGACCGAGAGCATCACGTCGAACGCTGCTGATACCAACGCGTCGACCCGCCGCCCGTAGTAGCCGCCGAGCAATCCGAGCGCGCCACCGACCACGACGCCGATCGCGATCGCGCCGAGCCCGATGAGCAGCGAGGCCCGCGCTCCGTAGACCACGCGGGCGAGCACGTCACGGCCGTTGGAGTCGCCGCCGAGGAGTGCCGCGGCCGACGGTCCCCGGCGCGCGATCGACGCGTTGCTCGCCGCAGGGTCGGCGAACGGCAGGATGGGCGCGAGCAGCGACGACCCGACGAGCAGCACCATCCAGCCGACCGCGATCCAGCCGCCGACACCGAAACGGTGGCGGCGCCCTCGAGACGGCGACCCAACGGCTGCGGCCTCGAGCTCGTCGAGCTCGGAGCTACGAGGTGACGCGTCCATGGCGGATCCGTGGGTCGAGGACGGTGTAGAGGAAGTCGACGCTGAAGTTGACGAGCACGTAGCCGACGGCGATGAGCGCGACGTAGCTCTGGAGCGCCACGTACTGCTGGCCGATGATCGCCTTGTAGATCTCGGTGCCGAGGCCGGGCAGGCTGAACACGGTCTCGACGACCACGGCGCTGCCCACGAGCGTGCCGATGTTGAGGCCGGCGAACGTGAGCAGCGTGAGGCTCGACGGCCGGAACGCGTGGCGCCACAGGATGCGCCGGTCGCTGACGCCCTTCGAGCGCGCGGTCTTCACGAAGCTCTCCTGGAGCGTGGCGATCATGTCGCTGCGCAACAGTCGCATGTACAGCGCGATCTGCCCGGCCGCGAGCGAGATCGTGGGCAGCGCCATCGAACGGAAGTGTTGGACCGGGTCGGCACCGAAGGCCACGTACTGCCCGGCGGGAAGCCAGTGCAGCCTGGCGCCCACGAAGTACGCGAGGTACAGCCCGAGCACGAAGCTCGGGATCGACAGGAGCCCGAACGCGGTGGTGCTGGCGATCTTGTCGAGCCAGGTGCCGGCCCGGTACGCGGTGAGCACGCCGAGGGGGATCGCCACGAGCAGGGCGAGCAGCTGGGCATAGAGGATCAGCTGGAGCGTCACCGGCGCCGCGCTCAACAGCACCTTCGACACCGGCGTGCGTGACGGGTACACCTTGCCGAAGTCGCCGGTCGCGAAACCGCCGATCCACGAGCCGTACTGCTGCAGGGCCGGCTTGTCGAGGCCGATCTCCTTGCGCAGCTGGGTGCGCTGCGCTTCGAGGTTCGATCCGTACGGGATCATCTTCTTCACGGGATCGCCGGGGAAGAGCCGGACGAGCATGAAGGTGCCGTACGTCACGAGGAAGAGCACGACCACGAGACGGACGAGCTTTCCGGCGATGAGGTGCATGGTCATCGCGCTCAGGCGGGCAGGCCGGTCGTGTACCTCATCGGCTCACCCAGATCCCGGCCGTCGGGTGCAGACCGGCGAGGATCGGGAACGGCTTGCTGCCGTCGGGGAGGGGTGGGCCGAGCACGCCGTGCACGTTCGGACGAGTCGCGATGCCCCAGTCGACGTACCAGGCCCACACGTTCCAGATGTTCTTGGCGAACTCCCTGGTGATGCCCTCGTACGCCGCCGCGCGCACCGCCGGATCGGACGCGGCGCGGCCCTTCTCGAGCAAGCTGTCGATCGTGGGGTCGTTGATCTTGCCGAAGTTGGTGAGCTCGCCGCTGTGCCACCACACGTACTGGGTGTCGGGGTCCTCGCCGGCGTGGTTGCGCCAGAGCAGCACGTTGTAGTCGCCCGAGATCGCGGTGCTGATCTCCGCGGTCTGGTCGACGATGCCGATGTCGGCGCTGATGCCGGCCTTCTCGATCTGTTGCTTGAGGAGGTCGGCCTCGTTGCGGTTCTCGCTGTCGGGCAGGATCACGAACTTGACCTTGAACTGACCGCCGTGCGCGGCCTTCACCTCCGCGACGAGCTCCTTCGCCTTCGCGAGGTCGTGCTTCGGGAAGCCGGGGTCGGCGACGTACCCGGGAACGCCCTTGTCGAAGGGCCCGTCGGCGACCGTCGCTCGGCCGAGGTTTCGGAGCTTGTTGATCTCGTCACGGTCGAGGGCGAGGGCGAACGCCAGGCGGGCCTTGGGGTCGTCGAACGGCGGCTTGCCCGCGTTCAGCAGGTAGTAGCGGTTCTCGCGGCCTTGGGTGCCGATCATGAGCTTGACCGCGCCGGCGTCGGCCTTCTGTTGGAGCTGCGCGAGATCGGGCTCGAATTGGGTGTGCATGATGTCGAGCTGTCCGGCCTCGAGCTGGGTGATGCGCTGCGCCGACTCGACGACGCCGACGAAGGTGATCGCGTCGAGGTAGGGCAGCTGCCTGCCGGCGGCGTCCTTGCGCCAGTAGCCGGGGTTCTTCACCAGCTCGACGGGCGCGCCGGGGGTCCAGCTGCCTTTGAGCTTGAAGGGCCCGGTCCCGATCAGCTTGCTCGGGCAGGTCTGGTTGTCGGTGAGCTGGGCCTTGGCCATCATGCCCATGCGCCCGAAGCTGAAGAGATATGCGGGGAACGCGACCCATGGCGACGACATCTTCACGACGACGGTCGCGGGGTCGGTCACGGTGACGTCGGTGATGGTGCGGAGCACGAGCGAGAACAACGAGGAGCTGATCTTCGGGTTCTTGCCGCGGTACGAGTCGAGGTTCAGCTTCACGGTGTCGGCGTCGAGCGGGGAGCCGTCGGTGAAGGTGATGCCCGACCGCAGCTTGATCGTCCATGCGGTGAAGTCGGCGTTGGGGGTGACCGACTCGGCGAGATAGGGGACGTACTCACCCTTGTCGTTGGGCCACGTGAGCGGGTCGTAGATCGAGACGGCCACCATGACGCCGGAGATCGCGAGCTGGCCGGACGCGAGACAGAAGCCGCCGCCGGTGTCGCTTTCGAGCCCGTAGACGACCTTGCCGCCGGACGTGGGCGTGCCCGAGTCGGCCGTGGTGGTCGACGACTTCGAGTTGCTCGTACTGCCGCTGCCACTGCACGCGCCCGCGATGACGCCGAGTGCTGCGACGAGGGCGACGAGACGACGACGTCCCATGCGATCACCGGTCCTTCCGAGCCTCATGAGTACCTGGCCTCGACGCCACGCGACTCGCCGTGGTGGGCGACCGCGTGGCGCAGATCGGAGAGGAGCTCGTCGGCCACGGCCGCGTGAGCAGGAGAGAGCATGAGGTGCAGACCGCGCGGCGCGGTGTTGCGGTTGAGGCTCCAGTCCCGGTCGTCCATCACGTCGGCGACCGCGTCGAGATCGATCGTGTCGGATCGAAACGACAGCACCGGCCCGATCGGGTCGCCGACGATCTCGAGGCCGTCGATCGCTGCGATCCCGTCGCGCACCTTCGCCGTGGTCTCCATCAGACCCCTCATGATCTCGGTGTACCCGTCGACACCGAGGTAGGCGATCGCCGCCCACGCCGTCGCGATCGGCGCGGCCGGGCGCGCGCCCGCCATGGCCGGCGATCCGTAGAGGCCCGACGGCCAGTCGTCGAAGAGGAACACCTGATGCCCGAACCAGTCGGCGTCGCGGTGCGCGATCACCGACGCGCCCTTCGGGCAGTACCCGTACTTGTGCACGTCGGCGGAGATCTCGGTCACGCCGTCGACGCGGAAGTCCCACGGCGGCACTTCGCGACCGAGGCGTTCGAGGAACGGCAGCACGAACCCGCCGATGCACGCGTCGACATGGCAGCCGACGCCGTGCTCGGCCGCGAGCGCGGCCAGCGGCTCGACGGGATCCATGATCCCGTACGGATAGTTGAACGCCGACGCGATCACGACCGCGGTCGACGGCCCGATCAACTCGCGCGCGGCGCGCACGTCGGCGCGGAAGTCGGTGTCGAGCGGCACGCGCACGACGTCCATGCCGAAGTAGTGCGCGGCCTTCGCGTACGCGGGGTGAGCGGAGACCGGTGCGAGGATCTGCGGCCGCTCGACGCCGCGGGCGCGGGCCCGCTCGCGGTTGACGAGCATCGACATCAGGATCGACTCGGTGCCACCCGACGTCATCGCGCCGCCCCCGCCTTCGGGGACGTGAAGCAGCGCGCCGACTCCTTCGATCACTTCACGCTCGAGCGCGGCGAGCTCGACGAACTTGAACGGGTTCAAGGCATTGCCGAACAGGTACCGGCGGTTGACCTCCTCGAGGAGCCGCTCGAGGTCGGGCCGCCCACTCGGGTAGACGAGCCCGAACAAGCGGGCTGCGTGAACCGACGGCTCGCGCGCCTGTCGCCGCGCCCAGGTCGCCCAGGATCTCTTCGCCGGTGATTCCGTGTTGGCGCACGAACCCTCCTCGTGCCGACGCGCACTGCGGCGACGTCGCGCGTGCCCCGCAGGCGACCTGACAGGACGTTATGGCCCGTGTGTGCAGTGCTGTAGGGCCGAACGTCACAGCGGAATGTCGGCCGCACCCGCGCGCTTCAGCGGCGGATCGGACCCGGCAGCAGGAACGGGTAGGCGCGACGCCGGACTCTGCGCTGCCACCATCGGTCGGCGCGCCGGAGCCGCAACAGCGCTTCCCACGTCCGCGCGTCGGAGCGGTACCAGCGGTCGATCTCCTTCCGGGTGATCGGCGGCGAGAGTCGGGCGTTCGCCTGCTCGATCGCCGGCGCGACCGCGTTGCCGAGTCGCTCCTTCAGCAGGTTGCCGATCAGATCGACGGCCACGTCGCGGGGTCGGTGGTACGCGGCGACCAACCCGGGCGCGACCACCCTGCGCACGATCGGACGAATGGCGGCGGGGAGCGGCGAGGTGAGGAGGTCGAGATCCAGGCGGGTGCCGGTGGCGTCGGCGAGCAGAGGAGTGGTGACGTCGAAGTAGTGGAGCTCGCCGTCGAGGACGGCCCAGTTCGACAGCTGCGCGTCGAGGCCGATCCGTGGATCGACCACCGAGACGATCTGCTCGATGATCGACGCGAGCAGCTCGGACGCGCCCGCGTCGTCGTCGGCCACGAGTCGCGGGCCGAGGCGCTCCGCGGGCAACACCGGCTGCAGCACGTAACCCGCGACGCGCCCGCCCTCGGCGCGAGTCGTCCGCCACTCGGTGGGGAGCACGTGGATCCCTCGCGTCGTCAACTCGCCGACGTACTCGTGGATCAGCGAGCCGTAGGCGCGGGCGCGTTCCTCGTCGTCGAAGACGGGGAGGCGTTTGCACGCCACCCGCGGGTGCGTCGCCGGCCAACCCAGCACGAGGGTGATCTCGCCGTAGCCCAGGACCGCGAGACCGTCGGTGTTGCCCGACCCGAGCGCGCGCCGTACGAGGCGCTCGAGCTCGGACAACTCGCCGTCGTCGATCACCGGCAGCCCCGTCGCGTTCACGACGCGAGTGCGGCGCGGATCGTGTCGATCAGCCACGCAGTCTCGTCGTCGGTGATCGTGAGCGGCGGCAGGAGCTGCAGGACTGACGGGTCGTTGTTCGCGAACACGGCGAACACTCCGGCCGGGATGAGGCGCTGCGTCGCCGCGAGCCCCCCGCCGGGTTCGTCGAAGCGCAGCCCCATGAACATGCCGCGGCGACGGACCTCGACGCCGAGGCCGGCCAGACCGGCTCCGATGCGCGTCCCGACCGCCTCCACCCGTTCGAGGAACCCGGGCTCCTCCACGATGTCGAGCACGGTCAACGCGGCCACACACCCGAGCTCGGCGCCGCCGAACGTGGAGACGTGCACGAACGGATGGTCGTCGAAGAACGCGTGCAGCTCCGCCGTCATGAGGGTCGCGGTGATCGGATAGACGCCACCCGACAGGCCCTTGCCGGTGACGAGCATGTCGGGCTCGACGTCCTCCTGGGTGTGGCACCACATCGTCCCCGTCCGACCGAGCCCGGTCTGGACCTCGTCGAGCACCAGGACCGCGCCGGCATCACGGCACCGCGCCGATGCTTCGCGCAGGTAGCCCGGCGGGGGCATCGGCATCCCGAGCGTGGCGGGGATCGGTTCGAGGATCACCGCCGCGGTCTCGTCGCCGACCGCGGCGGCGAGCGCCTCGAGGTCGCCGAAGGGCACCTGCGCGAACTCGGGCGGGTTCGGGCCGAACGGGTCCCGGTACTGCGGGTCGCCGGCGGCCATGGCGAGGCCGGTGTGGCCGTGGTACCCGCCGATGGCGGAGACGACGCCCTGGCGGCCCGTGCGGGCCCGCGCCACCTTGAGCGCGAGGTCGATCGGCCTCGCCGCCACCCACGCCGAACACCACCCCGGGAAGCCGGTCCCCGGTCGTGCGGGAGAGGCGCCGGCCCAACTCCGCTCGCCACCCGGAAACGAGATGGTGGTTGCCGATGTCGAGGTGGCCGAGTGCCTCTCGCAGCGCGGCGATCACGCGCGGGTTGCGGTGTCCGAGGTTGAACACGCCGCCGTTGCAGTGGCAGTTGAGCCAGCGTCGATCGTGGTCGAAGGCGTCGTGGAACCATGCGCCGTCGCGTTCACCCATGACGACGTCGAGACCCAGTGCGGCGTAGGCGGTGGTCTTGCCCCGGTTGACGTGGTCGGCGAAGGCGCGCGTGGTCAGGTCACGATCGGCGAACGGTTGGTCCACAGCGCCCCCTCAGAGGTCCGGCAGGCCGAGATCGAGGTTCGGCTGATCGAGGCCGCCGTCGACCTCCAGCACCTTGCCGGTCACGTACGCCGAAGCGGGCGACGCGAGGTAGAGCACCGCGGCGGCTACGTCTTCGGCTTCGCCGATGCAGCGCAACGGCGTCGCGTCCTCCATCGCGGTGCGAATCTCGTCGTTCTGTACCACGAACTCCAACGCCGAGGTCGCCACCGAGCCCACGGCGATGGCGTTGACGCGGATCCGCGGGGCCAGGTCGCGCGCGGCGAGACGCGTGTAGTGCGCGAGCGCCGCCTTCGCCGCGCCGTACGCCAGATATCCCCGACCACTGACGCGCCCCATGACCGAGGAGACGTTGACGACGGTCCCGCCTCCGTTCTTCAGCATGAGGTGCACCGCGGCGCGACACAGCGCATGAGCGGTGGAGACGTTGAAATGGAACGCCTCCTCCAAGTAGTCGGTCGTCGTATCGAGAAACGCGTTCGGAATGGTGCCGCCGACGTTGTTGATGACGACGTCGAGCCGACCGAACTCGTCGTCGGCCGCGGTCGCGAGGCGGGCGACGTTGTCGAGGTCGGACAGGTCGCCCGGCACGACCAACGCCCGGCGTCCGGCCGCCCGGATCTGCGCCGCTACCTCCTCCAGTTGCGAGGCGGTGCGGGACGACACGACCACGTCGGCGCCCGCCTCGGCCAGCGCGACCGCGCTGGCCGCCCCGATGCCCCGACCCGCGCCCGTCACGACGGCGACGCGGCCGGTCAGCAGAAACCGATCGAGGATCATCGCGCCCCTTCTCGCGAGACTGTCGCGCTCCGGTCAGTAGAGACCAGCCGCGAGACGAACGCAATCAGGGCGAAGAATCGAACCTGCGCTCTGCGTCTCCGAGCGTTCGAACGCGCGCGTCATCGCAATGCACCCCGCCGTTCGGCCCGCCGCGACGTCGGTTCGCGTCGTCTGCCCTCAGCATCGTGGAGTCGGCGGAAGAGGTCGACGTACTTGTGACATACGCCCCCGAGATCTCACGGCGCAATATCCCGGGTCAGCTCGTGGTTGTTTCCAGCCAATTCGGCAACACCCTCATCGGTTTCGACCGCATACTCGAGTGCGCGATCGACGAGCATGAACGCGACACCGACGACCGCGTCGCCCGTGCGGATGGGGTAGCTCACCGAGAGCCACTGCCCGGTCCGACCGGGCGCAGACGGCGTCGCACCACTGACTTCCAAGTCGACGACGAGCTCCCCGGTGTCGCGCACCGTCTCGAAGGCACGGCTGAGAGGGGGCCAGAGCTCCCCGAAGAGCTCCGACGCGGCTCGCCCGATCTGACCCGCGACGGGCGCACCGTTGACGCGTGCCAAGCGGTCGTTCATGCGCACGACGCGAAAGTCGCCGTCGACTGCACCGATGCCGATCGGCGCGCCGCCCTCCACGGTCGCGACCAAGGCGAGCGCGTCCTGTGCGGTCGTGTCGCCAGGCCCGTTCGCGGAGTGCTGCCGTTGCTCGTCGATGGCGATCGCAGTTCCGAGCCACCGAGTGACGCGCCCGTCGGGGCCTCGGATCGGGAGGCTCCGCAGGCGGTGCCATCGGTACTCCGCATCGACGTTGCGCAACCGGACCTCGGCATCGAGGAGTGTCTCGGTCGCGACCGCCGCCGTCCAGGTGTGCTGCAGTCGCTCGACATCGTCGGGGTGGACCATCGACCACCATTCTTCGTCGCTCGGCTCGGCGGGAAGGCCGGCGAACTCCACTCCGGAGCGGCTGAAGTACTCGGGTGATCCGTCGGCACGAGCGATCCACACGATGTGGGGGATCGACTCGGCGATCATCCGAACCTCGGGTCCCGTCAGCGCGAGACCCAGCGGCCGCGTCACGGGACTCGCGGTCGCTGCGGGGCCGTCGTCGCGATGGCGGATCAGTACCGACACTCGTTGCCGACTCACACCGAGGAGAAGACTGATCTTCTCCATGCTGAGCCGCTCGCCGTGGAGGGCGCGCGCTTCGGCGCGCCGCAAGCGACCGTTCGCGACCGTGAGCTGCCCGATCAGGTCGGTCATCACGTCGACGACGAGCGGACTCTCCGCGGACACCAGCAACGTGGCGTACGTCTCCCCGGCGGCCCGGCCGGTCTGCAACGCGTGCGCGCGGCGCGCGACGAGGTCGACCGCGAGCCGGCAGCCGGCCAGGACGTCGGTGACGGCGGCCAGGGCAAGAAGGACTTCGTCGTCATCGAGCGGTTCAGAGTGGATCACGTGCGCCGCACCTCTGGCAGGTCTCGCCCCCACTTTCAAATCTTCGCAGGAGAGCAGGAACCCACAAATCAATGGAGCACCAATTCCCCATTGGCATCCCCTCCCAGGCCCTTTGGCCTTATCGGCCTATGGGCCGAAATGTGCGCTTGCCGCAATAGCTGTAGCGCGCCGTATCTTCCGGTCGCCGCACGGGTCGCCGAGACGGCGGCATGAACCGCGCGGAGCAGCAAGAGCAGGAGCTTCCAAATGGATCGTGCGGCCAACACCGGAGGCATCGTCCTCGCCGAGGACGACCGCGACGACGCCGCGCTCGAACCGCGCCGACTCCGGTGACCTGGACCCCGAGCGCCCCCTATCACGACTTCGCCGCGGTCATCGTCGTCGACGGCGACGCGGCGAACGTGCCGACAACCGTTCGGCGCGCGCACGCCGACGGACTGGCGTGCGCGGTGGTGGGCGACAACCTGCAGCCGGTGCGCGCCGCCCTGCGCGACGGCGGCGAGCGCGGCGACGTCTTCTTCTGCGATCCGGGCACGGTGCCGGCGGGGTTGGGCGCCGATCGCGAGACCCCGAGCCTCATCGGGACCGCGGGAGTCGGCGCTGCGGCACGCGTTCAACGAGCTTTCGGCAATCGGCATCGGCTCCGGACTCGTCGTGGTGATCGGCGCGGAGCCCGCCACTGTCGTCGCCGCCGGCGGCGACCGCGCGCTGGTCGCGGAGCCGGCAGACCTCCCGGCACTCCTCGACATCCGCCGGCGCGCGCGTGAGTTCGGCCGGGTCCCCGCGATCGACGCGGACCCGCGCTGGACGATCGTGTTCGAAGGCCTGCCCGCCACGCGCGAGCAGGCAGACGCAATGGAGAGCCTCACGACCCTGGCGAACGGAACGATCGGAACCCGTGGCGTCTTCGAGGACGACGGCGAGGGCACGCCCATGGTCGTCGCGCCCGGCGTGTTCGACGAGCGCGGTGACACCCCGACCCTGCTTCCGGGGCCGAACTGGACCAGCCTGGTGATGCGCACCGACGCGGGCGCGACCGACCGTCGCACCCTCGACCTGCGAACCGGGATGTTGACGCGCGAGCGCACGCGACCTCGTTCCGGCGCCGGAGCGGCCGGAGCTTCCGCAAACCGGAGCGCGTTCCGAACCCTGCGGTTCATCCCGCTGACCGAGGATCCGAGCGCCGTCCTCCTCGCGGAGGGACCGGCGAGCACCGTCGCGCCGGGTCACACGCTGCACCTGCCGCGCGGCCATGCGTTCGGCTCCGAGGGGCACGGTCCCGCCGGCGACTTTGCCGTCGTCTCCCAGGCGCACGGCGGCATCGCGGCATTCGGGGACACACGCGTGCGCACCGCAGCGGGCATTCGCACGATCGAACGGCTCGTCGGTTTCGCGGTCGACGGCGGGAAACGACCCCGCACCCGCGACGCGCGACGCGCGTTCGCGCGGACGCGCGCGAAAGGAACCGACGAGTTGATCCGCGAGCACCGTGCCGCGTGGGCGCAGCGGTGGGCCGACGCCGAGGTCTCAATCGTCGGCGATCCATCCGCCGAGCTCGCGGCCCGGTTCGCGCTCTTCCACCTGCTCGCCTCGGTGCAGGGCTCGGGCGAGGCACCGGTCGGACCGCGCGGACTGAGCGGCATCGCGTACGGAGGGCACGTCCTCTGGGATGCCGACATCTACGCACTCCCGCCCTTGGCCGCGACGTACCCACGCGCGGCGCGAGCGATGCTCGAGTACCGGTTGCGACGCCTGGCCAAAGCGCGCGGCATCGCGTCGACGCTGGGATACAAGGGTGCGCGCTTCCCCTGGGAGTCGGGTCGCGACGGCAGCGACGTCACGCCTCACCTCGTCCGCCGGAGCGGTCAGATCATCCCGATCCTCACCGGCTGGCGCGAGGAGCACGTCGTCGCGGACGTCGCCTGGGCCGCCGTGCAGTACGCCGACTGGACCGGCGACGACGAGTTCCTCCTCGGCCCGGGGAGCGAGCTCGTCATCGAGTGCGCGCGCTACTGGGCCGGTCGAGTGCGCCGCACCCCCCGCGGCGACGCGCACATCTTCGGAGTGGTCGGCCCCGACGAGTACCACGAAGTCGTCGACGACAACGCGTACACCAACGGGATGGCGCGGTGGAACTTGACGCGCGCCGCGGACATCGCGCGGCGCGCCGCCCGCGCGTCTCCCGAGGAGATCGACGACTGGATCGAGATCGCGGGCGCGCTCGACGTCGGGTACGACCCGACCGCCGGCATCCACGAGCAGTTCCCGGGCTTCTGGCGGCTCGACCGCTCCATCGTCGCCTCGATGCCCACCCGGCCCGTCATGGCCGACGAAGTGTTCGGGCGAGCGCACGTGAAGGAGAGCCAGATCATCAAGCAACCCGACGTCATGATGCTGCACCACCTGATCCCCGACGACCTCGCCGCCGGATCGCTCGCTCGCGACCTCGACTACTACGAACCTCTCACCGCGCACGGCAGCTCCCTGTCGCCCGCCATCCACGCGTCGCTCCTCGCCCGCGCCGGAAGACCCGACGAGGCCGCGACGATGCTGTCGCTCGCGAGCCGACTCGACCTCGACGATCTCACCCACACGACCGGCCGGGGATTGCACATCGCGACAATGGGCGGGGTGTGGCAGGCGCTCGCCTTCGGGTTCATGGGGATGCGACCGACTGGCCAGGGGCTGCGCATCGACCCGGCCCTGCCGTCGGCCTGGGAGAACCTGTCGCTCACCGTGCGCTTCCGAGGTTCGCGCGTACGCGTGCAAGCCGGTCACGACGCCATCGACATCGTGTGCGAGCACCCCACGATCGTCTCCGTTGCCGGCGCCGAGCCCATCCTCGTCGAGGGGTCCGAACGAGTGATCACGATCGAGCGCGACCGCGCGAGCGTGACCGACGCGGGCGCCACCGCGCTGGTGACGCCGGCAGCCAGATGAAGAGGTGGATGATGCAAACGATTCTCGTGAGCCTCGAGGACGGCGCTCGCCGCGAGGACATCATCGCCAGCGCGTGGCACCTGGCGGCCTTCATGGACGCCAACCTGCGCGTCGTCGATTTCGGGCGCGACGACCGACTCGGCCTTCGGACCTTCGAGGAGCACAGCGAAGCCGACGGCGTGATCGCGGTTGTGCTCGCCGCGCCGGAAGGCGTGCTGCGATACCCCACCCAGAGGTCGATCGCCACGAACGCGCTCCTGCGATGCCGGCGACCGGTGGTCGTCGTGCCACGACGCCCGATCCTGCGGACGATCCATCGCATCCTGTTGCCGCTCGACGGATCCGAAGCGTGCTCGGCGCCGGTGCGGACACTGCTCTCCGACTACGTGGACGAGAGCTCCGTGTCGATTCTCCATGTGTTCACGACGCAGACGGCACCGCGGATGCTCGACCGGCCGGAATACGACCTTCCCGAATGGGGCCGGACGTTCGTCGACCGGTTGCTGAGCGGCACGTCGGCGTGCTTCGAGTGGAAAACGGGAGACCCATGCACCGCGATCTCGGCCGCGTGCGACGGCCACCACGGCGACATCGTCGCACTCGCGTGGTCGCAGTCGGCCACGCGGAGTCGTTCGCAAGTTGTGCGCGCGGTGATCGAGCGTTCGAGACTGCCCATCATGCTCCTTCCGGTCGCGCCGACGGCACTCGATCTCCGCGGCGAGATCGACCTGCGCCAGCCGGAGCCCACACTCCAGCGCCACGTCCTCGAATCGGCGCACCGACGGCAGGATCACGCCGAACTCGTCACCGCCGATGCGCGTGGCAACGTCGGTCGCGCGGAAGCACCCGGTGCGCTTCCCGTCGCGGGTTCGTAGACCGTCACGCGGTCGTTGCCGCTCGCCTTCGAGCGGCACATCGCGATCGGCCCCCTTCCTCGGTCACCCTCCGGGAGTGACGGTGAAGGAGCTCGACGTCGCGAGCGCCAGACTGCCGTCGGTGGCCGTCAGCGTGTACGTGCCCGCGACGTCGACGCTGCAGAGGGCGAACACCGCCACGCCCGCAATCGCGGCCTGCGGGTTTGCGGTGCACGTGAGCGTGGCCCCGCCCGCGACCGTGAGCGCCAGCGTCACCGAGCTCGTGTCGGTCGTCACCGTGTTCCCGCCCAGGTCCTGGACCGCGACGACCGGCTGGGTCGCGAACGCGCCGCCCACGTCGGATCCGATCGGCTGGACGCTGAAGCCGAGCTTCGCAGCCGCGCCCACCGTGGTCGTCACCAATCGGCTGACGGCCGCCGTGAGGACGCCGTCGCTCGCCGTGATGGTGCGGTTGCTCGCGCGGTCGATGTTGCAGCCTGCGAACGTCGCCACCCCGGCCACCGCCGCCTTCGCCAGACCACCGGTGCAGGCGAGCGTCGCACCACCGGGCGTCGCGAGCGCGAGGGTCACCGTGCTCGTGTTCCCGACGACCGTGTTCCCACCGGCGTCCTGCACCGTCACCACCGGCTGGGTCGCGAACGCGCTTCCGCCCGTCGAGTTGCTCGGCTCCGTCGTGAACGCGACCCTGCTGGCCGCGCCCACCGTGATCGTGATCGACGCCGACGTCGCCGCCGTCAACGAAGCGTCCGTCGCCGTCAACGTGTACGTGCCCGCAAGATCGATCGCGCACCCCGCGAACGTCGCCACCCCGGCCACCGCCGCCTTCGCGAGACCACCGGTGCAGGCGAGCGTCGCACCACCCGGCGTCGCGAGCGCGAGCGTCACCGTGCTCGTGTTCCCGACGACCGTGTTCCCACCGGCATCCTGCACCCTCACCGCCGGCTGCGTCCCGAACGCGGTCCCGCCCGACGAATCACTCGGCTGGGTCGTGAACGCCAACTTGGTCGCCGCACCGAAACTCGTCGTCGGCGGGGTCGGTTCCATCGCGACGACGGGATGCTGCGCCCTCAGGAAACCGAGCGAGCGGTAGAAGGTCGCGTCGCCGAACGAGAAGACACCGCCGTCGGACGCCACGAGCCAGTAGCCGCGACCCGACGACGTGGTGGCGATGCCGACGACCGGTCGGTTCAGACGGACGGCGCCGGTCGAGCCGGCGAAGCGGGCGTCGCCGAAGGAGAAGATGCCGCCGTCGGAGGCCGTGAGCCAGTAGCCGTGACCCGACGGGGTCGACGCCATCCCGACGATGGCCCGGTTCAGACGGACAGCGCCGGTCGAGCCGGCGAAGCGGGCGTCGCCGAAGGAGAAGATGCCGCCGTCGGAGGCCAGCAACCAGTAGCCGTGACCCGAAGGGGTCGCCTCCATGCCGACGATCGGACGGTTCAAGTGCCGCCCGCCCGTCGAACCGAAGAAGTGCGCGTCACCGAAGGAGAAGACGCCGCCGTCGGACGCGACCAACCAGTAGCCGTGACCCGAAGCGGTCGAATGGATGCCGACGATCGGACGGTTCAGGTGCCGCCCGCCGGTCGAGCCGAAGAAATGCGCGTCACCGTAGGAGAAGATGCCGCCGTCGGAAGCGGTGAGCCAGTAGCCATGACCCGAAGGCGTGGCCGCCATCTCCACGATCGGGTGGTTCAGGTACAACGCGGTGGCCGAACCATAGGAGTGCGCGTCGCCGAACGCGTACACGGTTCCGTCGGACGCCACCTGCCAGTAACCGCGGCTCTTGAACACCGAGGTCGTCGACGGTGTGACGGTGCTGCCGGCGGATCGTGGGTCCGCTTGCGCACCGCTCGGCGCTCGCTTCGCCGCCGTTGCCGAAGCGGCCGGCGCCACGGCGCCACCGATTGCGACGCATGTGGAAAGAACAACGATGAGGACGCGATACATGTATGCCATTGCTCGTCCCTTCGAGGGCGCGATCATTCACTCGATTGACACGCTGTGCCCGGCACCTTGACCGCGGCGCGATCACCGCTGCGCGGCGCAACGCGATCCAGCACATCAGTGCCGAAGTCGTTGTCGCCCCACGATCACGTCCGGCCCGAAGGCCACTCGAGAACCCGTGTCGCCCAGCCTGCCGGACGTGTCCACGGAGTTGCACGGGTCGAACGTCACGATTGTTCGCGAATGAGCGCGCGCGTTTTCCTGGTTGAACTTCCCAATGCTTTGCGATCTCCCGACGCGGCATGTGCGAAACAGGCCGGGAATTCGCGCGTGCCGTTACCGTGTCATCGATGGGCAGGAACGCTGGTCTCGAAATGCCTACTCGACGCGGTGCAGCGTGTTGCGGTCGGTGTGGGCGATGGTGCGGCCGAGCTTGGCGAGATCGACGGTGGTCGTCTCGTCGTAGCTCCACGTGTCGTTGCCGGCCGTGATCGTCACCTCGTAACGGGTCGTGCGCGCCGCGACCGCGAGGTACTCGTTGGAGAGGATCCCGTAGGTCTCCGAACCGACCTGCGCGGTCATCGTGAAGGTCTTCGACTCCGGCGTCGCGATGCCGCCGGCGAGCACCGTGGAGCCACGCGGCACCATGAAGCACCGCATCACCTGGCCGGAGGCGCCGTCCCACAACCAGTAGCCGACCTCCGTGTGGAACGGGTCGTCCTCACCGGCGCGCCACGCGGCCATGCGGTAGTCGAGCCCGTAGAGCGACTGCGCGCCGTTGTCGACGGGGCCGAACGGGTTGAAGGTCACCCGCTCGCGGTATCGCGTCTCACCGACGACACCTTCGAGGTTGTGAAACGAGACATCGAGCCCGTCGTCGCCCTCCCACGTGCCCGCGAGTGCGGCGAGCGGTCCGAGGTCCTTGGGTTCCGGTGCCGGCACGATCGATCCTCCCGTGTTCGCGCGCGGAGGCGCAGCCGAGTCGTTCTCACCCGAATGTAGGAGCGCGGCGGCACTGGTGCCCAGAGCAGGACGGCCCCCCGGCGTCCGGGTTCGGGACCGACGACCCTGGCCCACGGCCGTTCGCGGGGCGCACGCTCGCGTCGTGCTCGGATCCATGGTCGACGTCTTCCGGTTACGGCAGTACTTCAACGCGATCACCGTGACCCGCCAATGGATCGACGGCGTGCGCGAGGACGCCGGACTCCTCGATGACGCGCGGCGCGCGTTGGTGCGCCTGCCGTTCGAGCGTCCGGAACCGGTCGAGTGCGAGCCCTTCCCGCCTGCGCCGCGGATCACCTTGCGCGTGCGCGGCGGGCAGCGGCTCGCGCTCGTCGCCACCGGCGGCAGCGGGGCCCTCGCGTCGGTGGTCGGAGCCGCCCGCGCGTTGGAGGATGGCGGGATCCGTCCGAGCGTCATCTCCCTGTGCTCGGGATCGGCGCTCTTCGGCTTTCCGATCGCGGCCGGGATCCCCGCGGACGAAGTCGCCGCGTTCACGATCGGGCTCCGACCCGCCGACGACGTCGACGTCGACTGGCGCATGCTCGCCCGCATCGTGCCGACCGCGGCGCGGGGTTTCGCGGGCATCGTGAAAGGCGAGGCGATCGAGCGCGCGTACCGCCGGCTGCTCGGCGACATGACCCTGCGCGAGATGCCGATCCCCGCGTATGCGCCGATCTGGAACATCGAGGAGAACCGCCTCGAGTACCTCGGGCCGGCGACGCACCCCGACGTGCCCGTCGCGCGCGCGGTGCGGATGGCCGTCGCGCTCCCGCTGTTCATCGAGCCCGTCGCGCTCGACGGCTTCCACTGGTGCGACGGCGGCATCGTCGACATCTTCCCGGTGCACCCGGTGCTCGACCTCGAACCGCCGTGCGACGTGACCCTCGCCGTCAACGGCTTCTACCCGCCGGGGTTCTCCGGCGAGGACGCCACCGGTTGGGAGGATCGCGCCGCGAGCATCCTGCACGTCGCGAGCCAGGTGCGCACCTGCCAGCAGATCCAACTCGCGCGCGAGAACCTCGCGCGGCTGCGGGCGGTGACCGAGGTGCACATGATCGAGCCGGTTCCCTACGCGAAGGTCCGCGGCGCCGGCTTCTACCGTCAGTTCCTGAGCACCCGCGACTGGCCCGAGTTCATGCGGGCCGGGCGGGCGGCCACCAGCCGCGCGCTCGCAGCCCCAGAGCTCGCCGCGGCTACCCACGCGCGCGATGCCGCGCCGGTCGCGCCGCTCGCGATGGCGAGCGCCCACTGAGCCCGGCCCACCCGATCGCGGCCGTGTGACGTTCGGCCCTGGCCCGCTCGCGGGGGCCGCGCGCACGCTCTTCGCGAGAACGGCATCCCGGAGCAGGCATGGCACGCGACGGAACCCTCACCGATGCGATCGGCGCGCTCGGCGAACCCACCGGGCTCGACGAGTACCGGCGCACCCGGGAACAGTTCAGCTGGGCGCAGGCGCGCACGTGGATCGACGGCCTGCCCGGCGGCGCCGGGATCAACATCGCATACGAGGCCGTCGACCGCCACACGCGCGCCGGGCGGGGGGATCACGTCGCGATCCGGTGGCTGGCGCGCCACGGCGACGACCGCGACATCACCTATCGCGAGCTGACCGCGCTCACGAACCGCTTCGCGAACGCGCTGCGCTCCCTCGGTGTGCAGCGCGGCGACCGCGTCTTCGTGCTCATGGGCCGCATCCCGCAGCTCTACGTCGCGGTGCTGGGCACCCTCAAGCTCGGCGCGGTCGCGTGCCCGCTCTTCTCCGTGTTCGGCCCCGAGCCGGTACGCCAGCGCATGGAGCTCGGCGACGGGCGCGTGCTCGTGACGACGGCCGCGCTGTTCCGGCGCAAGCTCAGCGGGCTTCCCGCGCAGCTCCCCGCGCTCGAGCACGTGATCCTCACGGACGCGGGAACGAACCCGCCCGCCGGCGCCCGCGACCTCGAAGCCCTCATGGCCGGCGCGAGCGACGACTTCCAGATCCCCCCGACCGACCCGGAGCAGATGGCGCTCCTGCACTTCACGAGCGGGACGACCGGCACACCCAAGGGCGCGATCCACGTGCACGAGGCGGTCGTCGCGCACCATGCGACCGCGAAGTTCGCACTCGATCTGCAGCGCAACGACGTCTTCTGGTGCACCGCCGATCCGGGCTGGGTCACGGGCACGTCGTACGGCATCGTCGCGCCGCTGTCGCACGGCGCGACGCTCGTCGTCGACGAAGGCGACTTCAACGCGGACCGTTGGTACTCGATCCTCGAACACGAGCGCGTCACTGTCTGGTACACCGCGCCGACCGCGATCCGCATGCTGATGCGCACCGGTTCGGCGGCGGCCGCCCGGCACGACCTGTCGCGGCTGCGTTTTGTCGCCAGCGTCGGTGAACCGCTGAACCCGGAGGCGGTCCGCTGGGGTCCGGAAGCCATCGGCCACGAGATCCACGACAACTGGTGGCAGACCGAGACCGGCGGGATCATGATCGCCAACTTCGCGAGCACCGCCATCCGGCCGGGTTCGATGGGTCTGCCGATGCCCGGTATCGAGGCCACGGTGCTGCGCCGCGACGCCGACGGCCACGTCGTCCTCCGCGACGGTGAGGTCGTGGAGCTGCCCGCCGGTGAGGAAGGCGAGCTCGCGTTGCGACCGGGTTGGCCGTCGATGTTCCGCGGCTACCTGCACAACGAGGAGCGCTACCGCAAGTGCTTCGCGGGCGGTTGGTATCTGAGCGGTGACCTCGTGCGCCGCGACGACGACGGCTACTTCTGGTTCGTCGGGCGTGGCGATGACGTCATCAAGTCGGCCGGGCACCTCATCGGCCCGTTCGAGGTCGAGAGCGCGCTCATGGAGCATCCCGCGGTCGTGGAGGCGGGCGTCATCGGCAAGCCCGATCCGGTCGCCGGCGCAATCGTCAAGGCGTTCGTGCTGCTGCGCGACGGCTACGAGCCGAGCGACGAGCTGATGCTCGAGCTGATCGGCTTCGCGCGCACGCGTCTCGGCGCGGCCGTCGCACCGCGCGAGATCGCGTTCGTCACCGAGCTGCCCAAGACGCGCAGCGGCAAGATCATGCGCCGCCTGCTGCGAGCCCGCGAGCTCGGCCTGCCGGAAGGCGACCTCTCGACGCTCGAGAGCGGGCAATGAACCCGCCCCCGAACCTCGATCCCGAGCACGGGCGCGCGCTCTTGCGCGCGATGCTGCGCATTCGCCGGTTCGAGGAACGCTGTGTCGAGCTCTACAGCGCCGCGAAGATCCGCGGGTTCATGCACCTCTACATCGGCGAGGAGGCCGTCGCGGTCGGTGTGATGCAGTCGCTCGAGCCGCGCGACGCGGTCGTCGCCACGTACCGCGAGCACGGGCATGCGCTCGCGCGCGGCCTCCCGGCGCGCGCCGTGATGGCCGAGATGTTCGGCAAGGTCGACGGCTGCAGCCGCGGACGCGGTGGCTCCATGCACCTCTTCGACGTCGACCGCCGCTTCTTCGGCGGGAACGCGATCGTCGGCGGCGGACTCCCGGTGGCCGCCGGCGTCGCCCTCGCCGACCACCTGCGCGGCGACGACGCCGTCACGGCGTGCTTCTTCGGCGAGGGTGCGGTCGCCGAGGGCGAGTTCCACGAGACGATGAACCTCGCCGCGCTCTGGAACCTCCCGGTGCTCTTCTGCTGCGAGAACAACCTCTACGCGATGGGCACCGCGATCGGCCGCTCCGAGGCGCAGACCGACCTCGCGATGAAGGCCTCCGCGTACGGCATGCCGGCATGGGCGGTGGACGGCATGGACGTCGTGGCGGTGGAGCAGGCCGCCAAACGCGCGCTCGAAGGGATCCGCGGTGGCGGCGGTCCACACTTCCTCGAGCTGCGCACCTACCGCTTCCGCGCGCACTCGATGTACGACCCCGAGCTCTACCGCGACAAGGCCGAGGTCGAGCACTGGAAGCTGCGCGATCCGGTGACGACGTTCACCGAGCAACTGCGCGCCGCGGCCGCGCTCGACGACGCGACCCTCGCGTCGATCGAATCGGAGATCGCGGCCGAGATCGACGACGCGATCGAGTTCGCCGACGCTTCGGCGTTCGAACCGGTCGCCGACTTGACCCGGTTCGTCACCACGGAGCCGGCGCGATGACCACGACCGACGTCGCCCGCGTCACCTACCGCGACGCGATGCGCGAGGCGCTGCGCGAGGCGCTCCAGCGCGACGAGCGCGTCTTCCTCGCGGGCGAGGACATCGGCCGCTACGGCGGCTGCTTCGCCGTGACCAAGGGACTCCTCGACGAGTTCGGCCCGGTGCGAGTGCGCGACACTCCACTGTCGGAGTCTGCGTTCGTCGGCGCGGGCATCGGTGCCGCGATCGCAGGGATGCGCCCGATCATCGAGATCATGACCGTCAACTTCAGCCTGCTCGCGCTCGACCAGCTCATGAACAACGCGGCGACGCTGCGCTACATGTCGGGGGGCCAGCTCTCGGTCCCGCTCGTCGTGCGCATGACGACCGGCGCGGGACGCCAGCTCGCGGCGCAGCACTCCCACAGCCTCGAAGGGTGGTACGCGCACATCCCGGGCCTGCGCATCCTCACCCCGGCGACGATCGACGACGCACGCGGCATGCTCTGGCCGGCACTGCTCGACCCGGATCCCGTGCTCGTCTTCGAGCACGGCTCGCTGTACAGCGCGAGCGGCACGCTCGAAGCGAACGCGCCCGCCGTCGACATCGAACACGCCGCGATCCGGCGCCCGGGCGCCGACGTGAGCATCATCACGTACGGCGGGTCCCTGCCGAAGTGCCTCGAGGCGGCCGAACTCCTCGCACGCGACGGCATCGACGCGGAAGTGCTCGACTTGCGCGTGCTGCGTCCGCTCGACACCGGCGCGATCGTCGAGTCCGTACAGCGCACGCGCCGCGCTGTCGTCGTCGACGAAGGCTGGCGCAGCGGCAGCATCTCGGCCGAGATCTCCGCGCGGATCATGGAGCACGCGTTCTACGACCTCGACGCGCCCGTGGCGCGCGTGTGCGGAGCGGAGATTCCGATGCCGTACGCGAAGCACCTCGAGGACGCGGCCGTCCCCCAACCCAACACGATCGCGCGCGCCGTCGTCGAGGTGGTGCGGGCCGATGCATGAGTTCCGCATGCCGTCGCTCGGCGCCGACATGGACGAAGGCCGGATCGTCGATTGGAAGATCCAACCTGGCCAACACGTGGTCAAAGGTGACATCGTCGCAGTGGTCGACACCGACAAGGCAGAGATCGACGTCGAGGTGTTCGACTCCGGGACCGTCGAAGCAATCATGGTCCAGGAAGGCCAGCGGGTTCCTGTCGGAACCGTGCTCGCGACGTTGCGAGACGACAACGAGGCAGACGAGACGGCGGCACCGGGAGCGCCGCCGGTTCCAGCTTCGACCTCCCCGGGTTCAGCGGTTCCGTCACCACCGTCGCGCGGTCGCCCTTCAGCCCCGCCGCCGGCGGTGGTGACGGCGACCGAGCCGGCGAACGCGTCGCCGATCGTGCGACGGCTCGCGCGCCATCTCGGTGTCGACGTTGCCGCGGTGCGCGGCACCGGACCCGGCGGGCACATCACGCGCGCCGACGTCGAGGCGGCCGGAGAACCGGCCGCGCCCGGGCCGGTACCCGCGACCGCGAACGCCACGGTCGAGAGCGCGCCGCGCCAGTCGGCGATGCGGCTCGCGATCGGCGCGCTCATGAGCCGCTCGAAGCGCGAGATCCCTCACTACTACGTCGGCACCCAGATCGACATGGGGGACGCGCTGGCGTGGCTCGCCGCGCGCAACGAGTCCCGCCCGATACCCGAGCGGATCCTGCCCGCGGTCCTGCTCTTGAAGGCGACTGCGCTCGCGGCGCGCCGACTGCCTCAGTTCAACGGCTTCTGGATCGATGACCGTTTCGTCGCGCACGAACGCGTCCATCTCGGCGTCGCGATCGCGCTGCGCGAGGGCGGGCTCGTCGCGCCCGCGATTCACGACGCCGACACGCTCGAGCTCGACGAGCTCATGGCCGCGCTGCGCGATCTGGTCGGACGCGTCCGCGCCGGCCGGCTGCGCGCGTCGGAGATGTCGGATCCCACGATCACCGTCACCAACCTCGGCGAGCAGAGCGCCGAGACGGTGTACGGCGTCATCTACCCACCACAGGTGGCCCTGATCGGGTTCGGCGCGATCGTCGAGCGCCCGTGGGCACGCGACGGCATGCTCGGTGTGCGCCCGGTCGTCGGTGCGACCGTGGCCGCCGACCACCGTGCGACCGACGGCCGCGACGGCTCACGCCTGCTGCAGACCCTCGACCGCCTCCTTCGAGATCCGGAGCAGCTGTGAACGCCGAAGATGCTCGTCACACCGTCGACGCGTCGTTGCGCAAGGTCGCACCGGAGCTCTCCGGCGGTGTGCTCGAACCCGACGACGACTTCCGGGAGATCGGCGGGCTCGACTCCATGGACTTCCTGAATCTCATGATCGGGATCCACGAGGCGACCGGTCTCGAGATCCCCGAGCGCGACTACCCGCAACTCGCGACGCTCGCCGCGGCGACCGCCTACGTCGCCGCGCGCGCCTGACGCGGCTCCCTGCCGTCCGACGGGCCGGGGCCGGCGCGTCAGGCAGCCGTTGGCGGGCGCGTCAGGCGGTCGTCGCGAAGTGCCCGGCGAACCAGTCGGCCGCGAGCTCGGCGACGGCGTCGAGCGCGCCCGGCTCCTCGAAGAGGTGCGTCGCCCCGGGGATCACCGCGATCCGGTGCTCGGCGCGCAGCTGCGCGGCCGCCTCCTGGTTGAGCCGCAGCACCACCCGGTCGTCGCCCCCGACGATGAGCAGCGTCGGAGCCGCGACTGCCGCGAGGCGTGCGGCCGCGAGATCCGGACGACCGCCGCGCGACACGACCGCCGCGACCGGAATGCGCCCGTCGGCGGCGGCCCACAGGGCGGCACCCGCGCCGGTGCTGGCACCGAAGTAGCCGAGCGGTCGATCGCGACCGGCCGGCTGGCCGAGCAGCCACTGGCTCACCACGAGCAGCCGGTCGCCGAGCATCGGGACGTCGAAGACCGCGCCGCGATCGTGCTCCTCGGCCGGAGTCAGCAGATCGAAGAGGAGCGTGCCGATCCCACGCCGGTTCAGCACCGACGCCACATACTGGTTTCGAGGGCTGTGGCGGCTGCTCCCGCTGCCGTGCGCGAAGCAGACGACGCCCATCGCGCCCGCCGGCACGTACAGACGACCGCACAGCGTCACCGCCCGGTACGCGACCTCGACTTCGGTGTCGACGGACCGCTTCGCAGGTGGATCGGCTCCGGAACGGTCGTCGAATCGGCTCCGCGCAGGGGGCGCCGCCGCCGGTTCTGCCCGCGCCGCGGCCCGTTGGAGGAGCGCGAGGACCTCGTCGTCGCCGGTGGGTGAGAAGTCGTCGTACCACGCACCCACGGCCCAGAGCTCGGTCGGCGTCTTCAGGCACACGACGTCGTCGACCTCGGCGCCGATCGCAGCGACCGTCTCCGGCGCACCCACCGGGACCGCGAGGACGATGCGTGCCGCGCCACGGCGGCGCACGCTCTCGATCGCCGCCCGCGCGGTGCCGCCCGTCGCGAGGCCGTCGTCGACGACGATCACCACGCGCCCGTGGAGATCGAGCGGCTCGCCTCCACGGCGGTAGACCGCGGCGCGACGTTCGAGCTCGATCCGTTCGCGCGCCTCGACGGCGGAGATCTCGGCTGCCGTCGCCTGCGCGATGCGGACCACGTCGGGGTTGAGCACGCGTGCACCGCCCTCGGCGATCGCACCCATCCCGAGCTCCGGCTGGAAGGGCACCCCGAGCTTGCGAACGACGACGACGTCGAGCGGGGCGTGCAAGGCCGACGCGACCTCGAACGCGACGGGAACGCCTCCACGCGCGAGCCCGACGACGACCGGCGCGGTGGACGCGCGATCGACGAGCGCATCGGCGAGCTGGCTGCCCGCGTCGCGCCGATCACGGAACGTACGCGCTGCGAAACGACCGGGCCGCGTGTTCATCGAGAGGACACCTCCTACCTTCCGGTCCCTCGAGCATCATGCTGACGCGGTCGCCGACGCGCCGCCAACGATCGCCGCCAAACGGTGCCGACGGCACTTCGAGCTCTCATTCGACGACTCGCAACGTCGCGGGGATGTTCATCCGGCGCATCCGCTGCACCGTGAGGAGGGGCGCGAGGGCGACGGCCACGATGCCGAGCACTGCGGCCGTGAGGATCGTCGCCGTCGAGATCGCCGCGTGGATCGACACGTCGGGCAGTGTCCCCGGTAGGAGGAACTGCGTGATGTAGTGCACGATCGCGAAGCCGACGCCGATGCCGACGGCAGTGCCGACCGCACCGACGAACACGCTCTCGAGCACGTTGTTGCGCAGCACCGTTCGCACCGGCACACCGAACGCGAACATCGTCGCGTTCTCACGCGCCCGTTCGTCGACACTGATCGCGCTGGAGTTGAACGCGATCAACAGCGCGAGGAGCAGCACGAGCGCCTCGACGACCCGCAGGATCCCGAGCACCTGGTTCAACATGTCGCGGATCGTCTTCGCGAACGACAGCACCGGCTGGGCCGATCCGACACCCGGCAGGTCGAAGAGCGTGCGCTGCAGGGTCGTGAGGCTCGTGCCCGGCTTCGGCGCGACCGCGACGGTGTTGTAGATCCCGTCGAGATTCATGATCCCTGCGCTGCGGATGTCCATGAACGCGATGAAGCGATACGGGATGTCGTGGATCGCCTCGACACGCAGCGAGGAGTTCACCAGCTCGTAGCCGGTACCGGCGCGCCGAGGATGATTCACGACGATCGTGTCGCCGACATGCACGTGCAGATCGCGCGCGGCCTTCTCGGCGATCACGATCCCTTGGCGGCCGGGTTGGAGTGCGCCGTCCTGGGCGCGCGGCACCCACATTGGCGAACGGAAGTCGACAAGCGCGATCAGGGTGTCGACGTGACGGCTTCCGCGGTGCAGCGTCCCACCGACCTGCAAGCCCGGTTCGGCCCGCGCCACTCCGGGCGCACCGGCGATCGCATTCAGCTCGGCCGACCCGCGCAACGCGAAGCCGTCGAGGTCGACCGTGAGGCGGTCGGGCTGCGCGCCGATGATCGCGGCCTCGCCATGGTCGATGGTCGCCAGGAACGAGTCGACGATCCCGATGACACCGACGAGCGTTCCCGTCGCCGCCGCGATCGCGAGGATCGTCAGCAGTGCGCGCCGCGGAGCTCGCAAGACGTTGCGCAAGGGCATCTGGCGGATGCTGTTGCCTCGGGTGAGCCGGGCGACGAGCGGCGCAAGTCCGCTGCTGCGCACCGTCGTCGGGCCCGTGCGGATGGCGTCGACCGGCGCGACCCGTACCGCGCGCACGACCGGGATGACCGTCGCCCCGAAGGGCACGGCCAGACCGATGACCCAGCCGCGCGCGAACGTCGCGAGCTGGAACGACGTGTGCCACTCGGGCAGCGGGACGAAGCTCTTCAGCACGCCGATCATCAGCGCGCCGACACCCAGCCCCACACCGATGCCGAAGAGAGCGCCGAGGAACGCGACCTGGAAGCCGACGAGGACGGGCCGGATGGCGATCTTCCAGCGCGGGAGTCCCAGCGCCATACCGATTCCGATCTCGCGGCGTTGCGCCTCCACCACCCGGCCGATGAGATTGAACGCGGCGAACGCCGCGCCGCCCAGGATGAGGAAGGCGAAGATCGAGTACAGCCGCTGATCGCCGTCGATGTCGTCGTAGAGCATGCGGTAGGGGCGTTCGTCGTCGAGCGCGGTGACCGTCGTCGCGACACCCGGCAACCTCGTGCGGAGCACCGCCGCAACGCGACGTGCCGCGAGCGGGTCGGTCGCTCGTGTCGGCGAGCTGGACGACCGCATCGTTCACGAGCCCCGCGTGCTCGCTCAACCGCTGCACCGTCGCGATCGGCGCGAAGAGCACCGCGAAGCTCGCCTCCGCGCGCATCGTGCCCTCACTGCTCAACACCGTGAAGTACTCCGGTGAGAGCACCTGGCCGACGTAAGCCACCGTGCCGGAGCCCGAGAGCTTCACGGTTCCCGCCGCCGGCAGGTCGTAGTGGTGGGCAAAGTGGTAGTCGAGTGCGACGCGAGTCGCCGTCGAGTCGCTCGTGCGCAGCGTCCGACCCGCCTTCGCTTGGAGCTCGTCGATCTTCGGACCACCAGTTGCGAGGTCGACGCCGACGAGCCGGCCCGCGACGAGGATCGTGCTCCCGCCGCGTGACGCGTCGACCTGCACGGGCACGACGAGGCGGGTCTCGACGGCGGCGACGCCGGCGATCCCGGCCAGCGCCGCGCGCAGCTTCGCCGGATCAGTGAACGTGTCGGCCGCGAGGGAGACGTGGAGGTCGTGAACGGCCAGGGCGCGGTAGCTGGCGTCGTACGACGCACGCCGCCACGCGGACGTACTGCTCAGGCCGGCGTACACCCCCGTACCCAGCGCGGCGATCGCCGCGATCGCCGCGACCTGCACGAACCGCGCCCGCAGGTCTCGCCACGACCACCGCAGCCACAGCACCGCGGGCCTACCAGTGCAGCTCGGTCGCCGAGACCGGGCCGCCCTCAGGCGTCGAGATTCCGACGACGCGGCCGCTGCTCAGCTCGACGGTGCGATCGGCCATCCGCGAGATCTCGCGGTTGTGCGTCACGATCACGACCGTGCGGCCCCCTGCCGACTGCTCGCGCAGCAGCCCCAGGATCTGGATGCCGGTGCGGAAGTCGAGCTCGCCGGTCGGTTCGTCGGCGAGCAAGATCGGGTTCTCCGTCGCGAGCGCCCGCGCAATCGCCACGCGTTGCTGCTCGCCGCCGGAGAGCATCTGGGGGAAGTGGTGCATGCGGTCGGCGAGCCCGACGTGCGCGAGCACGTCGCGCGCCGTCCGCGCGGGATCGGCGCGCCGGGCGACGTCGGCGCCGAAGCGCACGTTCTCGAACGCCGTGAGCCCGGGAAACAGGTTGAACGTCTGGAACACGAAGCTCACCGTCTCCGGCGGTAGGTGAAGAGGTCGCGCCGCGACGCGTCCCGCAAGGAGTGGCCGTCGATGCGCACGTCTCCGGCGCTGGGCGTGTCGAGCGCGCCGACGAGGTTCAAGAGGGTGGTCTTTCCACTCCCTGACGGCCCGAGCACCACGAGCAGCTCACCCGCGCCGACGGCGAGGTCGACTCCGGCGAGCGCGACGACGCGGCCACCACCCGTCTCGTAGCGACGGGTCACTCCGTCGAGTTCGATCCGCGCCACGCCGTCCCTCCGAGTCGCCACCCGCATCGTGGGCAGCCGGGCGGTCGGCGCGGCAGAGGCGTGCGAGTGCGGGCGATGGGACCTTCGACCCTGTGGAGCCCACCTACGCTCGGGCACGCTGACCGCTCGCGGGCACCCGCCCGGTGACCGATCGCACGACGGTCGTCGCGTGACCTGCGGCCCCGCCGTAGCCTGGGTCACCATTTCGCGCCTGAGCGTGCCGGGAGTTTGACGAACGCGATGATGCTAGGTGCAGGTACGACCTTCGCCGCGGTCGTCTTCGACTGGGACGGCACGGCAGTGCCCGACCGCGAGGCCGACGCCAGTGCCGTGCGCGAGCGCGTCGAACGGCTGTGCGCAGCGTCGGTACATGTGTTCGTCGTCACCGGCACGCACGTCGGCAACATCGACGGCCAGCTCCGGGCCCGCCCCCGCGGTCCGGGAACCCTTCACCTCTGCGTGAACCGCGGTTCGGAGGTCTTCGCGGTCGACGAGCGCGGTCCCGCACTCGCGTACCGCCGGGATGCGAGCGGCGAGGAGAACGCCGCGCTCGATCGCGCCGCCGCGCTCATGGTGAGCCGCCTGCACGAGCACGGGCTCGAAGCCCGGGTGGTCTCGGAGCGGCTGAACCGCCGCAAGATCGACATCATCCCCGAACCCGAATGGGCCGACCCACCGAAGGCCGTGATCGATCAGCTCCTGCACGCCGTGACCGCGCGGCTCGCCTCGGCGGGGATCAGCGGGTTGGCGGCCGCGGTCGACATGGGGTTGCGCGCCGGGCGCGACGCGGGGCTCGCGGACCCGCGCGTCACCAGCGACGCGAAGCACGTCGAGATCGGGCTCACCGACAAGTCGCACTCAGCGCGCTGGGCCGAGCGCTGGCTCGCCGATCGCGGCATCGGCGCCGGCCTCGTGTTGATCGGCGGCGACGAGTTCGCGACGCTCGGCGGCACCGTCGGCAGCGACGCGCTGATGCTCGTCCCCGAGCTCGCTCGCGCGCTCGCGTTCTCGGTCGGCGTCGAGCCCGAAGGCGTCCCCGACGGCGTCGAAGCGGTTCCCGGCGGTCCGTCGGCCTTCCTCGCGGTGCTCGACGCGCAGCTTGCCCGGCACACTGATCGCTCGGTGCCGTGGATCGACGAGGACCCGGCATGGACCGTCGCGCTGCCCGCCGACGAGAAGCGCGAGCGCGCCGCCGACGCCCTGGGTTCGCTGGCCAACGGCCGGTGTGGTCTGCGCGGCGCGCGCGCAGAGGACGGGTCGACCGCGAGCCCCCTCCTCGTCGTCGACGGCATCTACACCCACGATGCGCTCCCCCGGCACCTGCGCGGCCCCCTCCCCACCACGCTCGAGATCGACGCGAGTCTCGGCCGGCGTACCCTCGATCTGCGCACGGGGATGCTGGCGCGCGTCGCCGGCGACCACGACGAGATCCGCGTCGTGCGCTTCGTGTCCCTCGCCCGACCTCCGGTGATCGGGCTGCGCGCCGAGGGTCCGCACGCGCAGTTGCAGCCCGGGCCCGACGTCGTCGCGCCCGACGGTGAGTCGTACGAACACGAGACCGACGCTCGGGTGAGCTTCGGGCGCACGATCGCGTCGACGGGCGGCGGCATCGTCGTGGCCGCGTCCACCACTTCCTCCGTCAGCGACGGCACCCGTACCGTCGAACGCATGGCGGCGTGGGTCGCGCACCCGAGGGCGGCACCGTCTCGAGCGCTCGCGGCGTCACTCCTCGAGCAGGCCGAGGAAGCCGGCTTCGACGCGCTCGTCGCCGAGCATCGCGGCGCCTGGGCTCGGCGGTGGCAGGACGCGGCGGTTGGCATCGACGGTCCGGCCGCCGACCAGCTCGCAGCCCGCTTCTCCATCTTCCACCTCCTCGCGAACGCTGCTGACACCGACGAGACGGCTGTCAGCGCGCGCGGACTCACGGGCACCGGATACGGCGGCCACGTCTTCTGGGACAGCGAGGTCTTCGCGTTGCCCGCGCTGGCGGCGATCAACCCGCCGGCCGCGCGGGCGATGCTCGAGTACCGGATCCGACGCCTCGATGCAGCCCGCGCCGCGGCCCGCGCGCGCGGTCGGGACGGGGCGCGGTTCCCGTGGGAATCGGCCGACGAGGGGAACGACGTCACCCCGACGTTCGTGCGCGGACCGAACGACCGCATCATCCCGATCCGGACGGGTCACAGCGAGGACCACATCTCGGCCGACGTCGCGTGGGCCGCTTGCCACTACGCGACCTGGACGGGTGACGATGCGTTCCTCGCCGGGCCGGGCGGTGAACTCGTGATCGAGACCGCGCGCTACTGGGCCTCGCGGGTGCGCATCACGAACGACGGGACGGGCCACATCTACGAGGTCATCGGGCCCGACGAGTACCACGCCGTCGTCGACGACAACGCGTTCACGAACGTGATGGCCCGCTGGAATCTTCGCCGGGGCGCGGACCTCCTCGCGGCGCGCGGTGGCAATGCGGAAGAGATCGCGTCGTGGCGCCACATCGCGGATGTGATCGTCGACAACTACGACCCGATCGCGCGCCTGTACGAGCAGTTCGCCGGCTACTACCGCCTCGAACCGCTCACGATGGCAGACGTCGCATCACCGCCGATCGCGGCCGACGTGGTGCTCGGCGCGAAGCGCGTGAACGGGTCTCAGATCCTGAAGCAGTCCGACGTACTGATGCTGCACCACCTCGTCCCCGACGAAGTCGAACCCGATTCCCTCGTCCCCAACCTCGAGTTCTACGGTCCGCGCACCGCGCACGGCAGTTCCCTCTCACCCGCAATGCAAGCCTCGCTGCTCGCGCGGGCCGGCCGCGCCGACGAAGCCCTCTCGTTCTTCCGCATGGCCGCCCGCCTCGACCTCGACGACCTCACGGGCACGACGTCCGGCGGGCTTCACATCGCCACCCTCGGCGGGGTCTGGCAGGCGCTGGCGTTCGGCTTCGCGGGGTTACGCGTCAAAGGCGACCGGCTCCACGTCGACCCGGCGCTGCCTTCGGAATGGTCGGGACTCACCCTGCGCATGCGCGTCCGCGGCGCGGCCGTGGGAGTCGAAGCGCGTCACGATCGCGTGACGATCCACTGCGACCGGCCGGTGCTCGTGGTCGGGCGAGACGGCGTGCTCCACCGGTGCACTCCGCCGGCCACGACCGTGAAGACGTTCCCGCTCCCTCGCTGAAGACGGCGCGGCGGCCGCCGGTGTTCATGGCAACCGCAGATCGTCGTCGTGTTCGAGTGCTTCGCGCACCGCTTCGAGCAGCGCGGGCTCGCGAAACGGCTTCTCGAGCAGCGCGAAGTCGTCGCTCAGAGATTCGGTCGCGTCGAGCAGCGCGTGCGCGTACGCCGACATGAACACCACGCGGATCTCCGGCCGGAGCGCACGCGCCCGTTCCGCGACCTCGCGGCCGAGCATCTTGGGCATGACGACGTCGGCGAGGAGGAGGTGCACCGGCCCCGCGTGGTCGCGGATCAACTCGAGCGCCCCGGCACCTGTCGGTGCGGCAAGGACCTGATAGCCGTGACGGGTGAGGATCCGCGAGATGACCTCGCGCGTCGCCGCATCGTCCTCTGCCACAACGATCGTCTCGTTGCCGTCGCGCCCGGCCCGGCTCGGAGCCGGCGTGGCCGACTCGGGGGTGGCCGGCTCGGGCGCGGCCGACTCGGCAGCCGGGAGGAGCACGGAGATCGTCGTGCCGACCCCCGGCTCCGAGGAGATCGAGGTCTGCCCCCCCAACTGGCTGATGTTCCCGTACACGGTCGCGAGACCGAGGCCGGTCCCGACATCTTCGGGTTTGGTCGTGAAGAACGGCTCGAACGCCTGCTTGGCGACCTCGGCGGTCATGCCCGTCCCGGTGTCGCTCACGCGGATCCGCGCGTAGCGGCCGGCTTCTACGTCGAGGGTCGAGGACGCGTCGGCCTCGTCGACGTCGACTCCGGCCGTCTCGATGATGAGCGTGCCGCCGGCAGGCATCGTGTCGCGCGCGTTCACTGCGAGGTTCAGCAGCACCTGTTCGAGCTGTCCGGGATCGGCCGTCGTCACCGGCACGTCGGTCCCGATCCGGAACAGCAGCTCGACGTGTTCGCCGATGGTGCGCTGGAGCAACTCCTCGAGGCCGTGCACGACCGAGTTGAGGTCGACGGCCTCGTGCCACATCACCTCGCGCCACGCGAAGGCGAGCAGCTGGCGGGTCAGCCGCGCGGCCCGCTGCGCGGCCAACGTGACCTGCTCGATGTCGCTGCGCACCGACTCCCAGCGCGTCTCGCCGGCTTCCGCGTCCGCGCGCTCCAGTTCGTCGCCGACGAAGGACGCGTAGTTGAGGATCACCCCGAGCAGGTTGTTGAAGTCGTGTGCGACACCGCCCGCGAGCTGGCCGATGCTCTCGAGACGCTGCGACCGCTGCAACTGACGTTCGAGCCGGGCCCGCTCGGCCTCGGCCCGCAGTCGTGAGGCCTCCTCCTGTACGGCAATCCGCTCGCTGACGTCGCGCACGGCCACGACGATGGTCGGCCCGTCGTCGATCTCGATGGCGTTGAGACTGATCTCGGCCGAGAACTCCGAGCCGTCACGCCGCAGGCCCGACAGCGGCAGGCCGGCTCCCATCTCACGCGGGCGCGGATCGCGCACGTAGGCATGGACGTGACCCTCGTGGTCGGCACGCAGGGCGCGCGGCACGAGCATGCTGATCGGCGCGCCGACGAGCTCTTCACTCGGGTAACCGAAGAGACGCTCGGCCTGCGTGTTCACGAGGGTGATGGCGCCGGCCCGATCCACAACGAGCATCGCGTCGGGCGCGGCATCCAGGATCCCGCGGAAACCGGCTTCCGCCCGATGCAACGCACCGATCTCGGTCGCGGCCCGCGCGACGCCCACGAGCGCGCCCCCGAGTCGACGATCGGTGCCGCCGTCACGGAGACCATCGCGAGCGTGCTGTCACGGCGCAACCGTTCCGTGACGAGATGCTCGACGCGCTCTCCACGCGCGACGCGCTCGATGAGGTCGCGGTCCTCGACGCGGCGGTGCTCGGGGATCAGCATCGAGATGTTGTGCCCGACGACTTCTCGCTCCTCGTAGCCGTAGAGCCGAGACGCGCCCTCGTTCCAGTTCGTGATCGTGCCGCCGAGGGTGTGCGAAACGATCGCGTCATGCGAGGTCGCGAAGATGGCGGCGAACTCCGCCAGCTGCGCCTCCGCGCGCCGGCGGTCGGTGACGTCGCGGATTGCCGTCGACACCAAGGGACCCTGGCCGGTCTCCACGACGTGGACGAACACCTCCGCCGCGAACTCCGAACCGTCGCGGCGCCGGGCGGCCAGTTCCGCCATCCGGTTCGTCTCCTCGCCGGACACGCGGCCGAGCATGCGGCCCTCGCGCATCGGTTGCAGCACGCGCTCGTACTCCGGAACCAGTACCTCGATCGTCTCGCCGACGAGCTCGTCGGGCCGGTAGTCGAAGAGGCGCTCGGTCTCGGCGTTCACGAGCACGATGCGACCCTGCTCGTCGACCGCCACGATCGCGTCCGGCGTGGCGTCGAGCAGCGCCGCGACCTGGCCGCCGTCGAACCCTTGACTCATGACGTTGCCCCACGTTCAACCCGGCAGCCATCCTTGGCCCGGCGGTTCGGAAGGAGCCCCATCCTCGTTTCGATTGTCGCATGGCGGACCAGCCCCGGCTACGCCAAACTCCGACGATGGCACATGGTGAATCCTTCCAAGGGACCATCGGTCCGACCTGGCGCGAGTCGACGCCGTGGTGGCCACCCGAGCCCGCACTTCCCGAAGGAGCGCCGAATGTGCTCCTCGCCGTGCTCGACGATGTCGGATACGCGCAACTCGGTTGCTACGGCTCCGACATCGCGACTCCGAACATCGATCGGCTTGCTCAGGAAGGCGTGCGGCTCGCGAACTTTCACACGACTGCGCTCTGCTCGCCGACCCGATCGTGCCTGTTGACCGGGCGCAACCACCACCGCAACGGCATGGCTCGCGTCGCCGACCTCGCGCTCGGTTATCCGGGCTATTCGGGTCGCATCCCCCGCGAGAACTTCTTCATGTCGGAGGTCCTCGCCGCGTCGGGTTACGCGCCCTATGCCGTCGGAAAGTGGCATTTGACCCCCGAAGACGAGACACACATGGCTGCCGATCGTGGCTCGTGGCCGTGCGGGCGCGGATTCCAGCGCTGGTACGGATTCCACGGCGGTGAGACGCACCAGTTCGTCCCTGCGCTCTTCCACGACAACCACAGCGTCGCGCCGCCGCGACCGCCCGACGGCGAGTACCACCTCACCGAAGACCTCGCCGAGCGCGCGATCGAATATCTCGGCGACCTGCGCGCGGTCGATGCCGACCAGCGCTTCTTCCTCTATTTCGCGACCGGTGCGTGCCACTCGCCGCACCATGCGCCGGCAGAATGGATCGCGCGGTACGCAGGACACTTCGACGCCGGGTGGGATGCGTGGCGGGAACAGACCTTTGCCCGCCAGCTGGCAATGGGCCTCCTTCCTCGTGGTGCGACACTCTCCCCCCGTCCGCATTGGGTTCCCGCGTGGGACGACTTGAAGCCCGAAGACCAGCGGGTCGCGGCGCGGTTCATGGAGTGCTTCGCCGGCTTCCTCTCGCACACCGACCACCAGATCGGGCGCGTCCTGTCCTTCATCGACGACCTCGGTGAGCTCGACGACACGCTCGTCGTGCTCGTGTCCGACAACGGCGCGAGCGCGGAAGGTGGAGCGCGCGGCTCGATCAACGACGTGCGGCTCTGGAACGGCATGCCGGCAGGCCGGCGCGAGCTCCGCGCGCGCATCGACGAGCTCGGCACCGCGGAGGCGCACAACAACTATCCGTGGGGCTGGACGATGGCAGGGAACACACCGTTCAAGCGTTGGAAGCGCGAGGTTCACGAGGGCGGCGTCGCCGATCCCTGCATCGTCCGGTGGCCGCATCGCATCGCCGCGAAGGACGCGATCCGCCACCAGTTCGCGCACGCGATCGACGTCGCCCCGACCGTGTACGAGCTGATCGGCATCACCCCACCGGACACGATCCGAGGCTTGGCCGCGGCCCCGATCGACGGTACGAGCTTCGCCTACTTGCTCGAGGACGGCGCCGCGCCCGAGCGTCACACGACGCAGTACTTCGAGATGCTCGGCAGCCGGGGCATCTATCACGACGGCTGGAAGGCGGTGACGTTCAAGCCGCTCGGTCACATGTACGAAGACGGCATCGACCCCGACGCGCCGTTCGACGACGACGTGTGGGAGCTGTACCACGTCGCCGACGACATCTCCGAGTGCACCGACCTCGCCGCCGAGGAACCGGAACGCCTGCAGGAGATGATCGCCCGCTGGTGGACCGAGGCCGAGACGCACCAGGTCCTGCCGCTCGACAACCGCCCGCTCGCCGCGCTGCTCAACCCGCGGCCACGGCGAGCGAAGGCGCGAACGCGTTACCGCTACTTCCCGTACGGCGGGCCGGTACCGGAGGACGCGGCCGTCAACGTACGCAACCGCAACCACGTGATCACCGCGACGATCGACGTGCCCGACGGCGTGGTGCCCGAAGGCGTGCTGCTCGCACTCGGATCGGTGCTCGGCGGATTCACGTTCTACGCGCTCGACGGTCGCCTGCGCTACGTGCACAACCTCGTGGGCACCGAGCAGCAGCGCATCACGTCGGAGCGCCGGATCACCGCCGGGGAACACGAGGCCCGGTTCGAGTGCGTCGCGGCCGGCGACTACACCGGGCGGGCGCGACTCGTCCTCGACGGCGAGATCGTCGGTGAAGGCCTGCTTCCTCGGCTCACCCCGGCTCGCTTCTCGATCACCGGTGGCGGGCTCACGTGCGGGTACGAGCGCGGCCCGGCGATCTCCTCCGACTACGACGCGCCGTTCCGCTTCACGGCCGGGCTGCGCGACGTCGTCGTCGACGTCGACGGGCCGCCCGCGTTCGACGCCGAAGCCGAGTTCACCGCGATCATGTCGGAGCAGTGACGGAGAGTCCGAGTCGCGCCGTCGTTGCGCGCGTGACCGTCTCCGTGGCGTACTCCTACGGCTCGTTCAACGACGCGAAGAGGCGCGCGAGCGCGCCGTCGGTGCCCGCTTGGGGCAACGACAGCCCGCCGTCGACCACGATCGTCTGACCGGTCACGTAGCTCGCGGCGTCGGAGCAGAGGAACGCGACGACCTCGGCGATCTCCTCCGCTTCGCCGATGCGACCCAGGGGAATCGACGCCTTGATCGGTTCGAAGGCGTCGGGGTACTGGTCCCAGATCGCGGTCAGCGCAGTGCGGATGAAGCCGGGCGCGACACAGTTGACCCGGATCGCCGGTCCGTACTCCAGCGCACCACTCGCCGTGAGCGCGATCACCCCGGCCTTGGCCGCCGAGTACGCGGCCTCGTTGCGCGTCGGGTTCAGCCCGGAGACCGACGCGTTGTTCACGATCACGCCTCCGCCGGCCTCGAGCATCACGGGGACGGCCGCCGCCATCGCGAGGTACGTGCCGGTGAGATTCACGTCGACGAGGCGGTGCCAGAGCCGTTCGTCGACGGTGTGCAGCGGCCGGAGGTCGCCGGTCCCCGCGTTGTTCACGAGCATGGAGAGCCCGCCCAGGTCGCGCGTGGTCGCGGCAACGGCCTCGCGCACGGCATCGCCGTCGCGGACGTCGAGCGCGTACGCGACGCCGCCGATCTCCGACGCAACCGCTTCCGCGCCCGCACCGTCGCGATCCACGACGGCAACCACGGCACCGTCGCTCGCGAGCCGGCGCGCGGTCGCGCGGCCAATCCCCGATGCGCCACCGGTCACGAGCGCGACCCGCCCGTCGAATCTCGTACCTGTCGCCATGGCGCCCGACGTTAGGTGACGGCGGCATGCGGGCGCGCCTCAGCTCACGGGCTCCCGCGCGAGGTTGAGCGCGACGAGCGCGTCCTCGTACAAGCGCGAATGGTTGAGCGCCACCGCGACACGGTGGGCGAACCGCGCCACGATCTCGAGATCCACCGGACCGAACGGGTCGTCGCGCGGCGCGACGAGCTGCACGACACCCAGCAACTGGTCGCCGAGCAGCAGCGGAGCCGCCATCACGAGACCGCGAGTCGGGTCGTGACGGCCCTTCACGCCCGGCAGCAACATCGGCTCCTTCGCGAGCCCCACGCGCGTCGCGAGCGCGACGCCACCGGTCTGCGCGACGGTGCCCGGCGGGCCGTGCAGCGCGGCGATGCGCAACTGCCCGTCCGCCGACAACAGCCGCACCGCCACTTGCTCCGCGCCCACGAGATCGCGCAGGCGATCCATGGCCCGCTGGAGCACTCCTTCGAGGACGATTGAGCTCTGGATCGAGTCGGCCGCGTTCGCGAATGCCGCGGCCTCGAGCAGACGGTCGGCGATCGCGAGCTGCACCGAACGCTCCTCGCCTTCGAGCTCGGCGAGCCGCCGCAGGTGGCGTTCCTTCTCGACGACGTACGCGATGAAGCCGCCGGCAGCGGTGATCGTGGCGGCACGCAGGAGGTTCGGATCGATGAACGCGTCGTGCGCGGTCCCCCACACGTTGGCCCGCAGCGTCGTCACGACGATCGCGAAGAACACGAGCAAGCCGACCTCGGAGATCTGCCGGCGTCGGCGGGCGATGTCGGCGCGCGTCAGCGGACGATCGGGCTTCAGCCCGGCACTGCGCTCTTCGCGGCGAATCTCGTCTCGCAATGCTTCCAGTGCGATGGTCATCGCTGCGGCTCCCCTCTCCTCCGCGTATCGGAGGCGGGAGTCGACTTACTTGAGCACTTCGTAGACGATCGAGTGATCGCGGGTGAGCCAGGCGATGCCGTTGTCGTTCGGGTAGCCGCGGCCTTGGATGTTGAAGATCCGCACCCGGGGGGCGAACCGGGGATATGGACCCCAGTGCCAGGTCCCCCGCGCCAGGTGCACGGCGCTCAGCGGTGGCAGCCGGAACGCGACGACGGTGTCGAAGTGCTCGGGGCGGGAGAAATCCACCCCGGCGGGGGCGACCACGACGTACGCCTCGTCGTCGACGGGCATGAGGGTCTGGGTATGGGTGTCGTGGCGGTTGAGCAGCTCGCAGCGCGCGCGACCGGTCGGCCCGAAGGCGATCTCGTCGTTGTCGTGCGCGATGAAGTTCACGTGCCCGTCGTTCCAGAGGAACTCGAGGTCGGCGTCGTCGTGCGCGGTGCCCTCGTCGGAGGGGATCGACCCGAACGGAGCCCATGCCTGCGGCGTCACGTCGACGAGCGGCAGCGTCCTCGTGTCCACGGTCACCCCTCCACCTCCACGAGCTGCCTCCCGAGCGTTGCTGCTCTACGCTGACGGCGCCTGGCTGACGCCGGCGTCAGCAAACCGCCACATGATACGGGAGGCGACCCGATGGACGTGCGGTCGATCGAGAGCTCGGAACCGGTCGTCGAGCACAACGGCACCGTTCCGGTCTGGTGGCTCGTGACCCCCCGGGAGATGTTCGACATCACCGCGGGCGGCCATCTGGAGCTGGTGAGCGAGTTCGAGGTCGCCGGCGGCGGCCTCGTCGACCCGCATCATCACCCGACGCACGAGTTCTATTACGTGACGTCGGGTCGCGGGATCATGACGATCGGCGACGAGTCGCGCGAGATCCGCCAAGGCGACCTCGTGCACATCCCACCCGACGCCGTGCACAGCCTGCGTCCGGTGAGCGACCACGCGCCGATCCACTGCTTCTGCTTCGCGGTCGGCGTTCCCGGCGCCGGCGCGGTGAACTACACGACGCACTGAGCGTCGCGAACGGTCAAGTCCGCTCGACCGGCGAACCGTCGAGGTTCAGCAACGTGATCGTCGTCGCACCCGATCGCAGCGCCGCGAAGTAACGCTCCTCCCGCGCCGCCCGCACGCGTCCGGCGGCGATCACCTCGGTGAGCGAGCCGACCGCCACCACCGCCACACCGTCGGCGTCGGCGATGATCCAGTCGCCGAGGTTGACCTCGACGTCGCCGACGCGTGCCGGAAGCCCGACGCTCCCCGCCCGGTTCTTCGTCGCGCCCCGCAACGCGATCGTCGTGGAGAACACGGGGAAGTGGTGCGCCGCAAGGGCCGCGACGTCTCGTACGCCCCCGTCGATGACGAGGGCCGCCAGGCCCCGCGCCTGCGCGCCGGTGGTGAGGACCTCACCCCAGTACCCGAACTCGGGTTCGTCGCCGACGTCGACCGCGAGCGCATACCCCTTCGGCGCCTCGGCCACCGCCACGTGGATGGCGAGGTTGTCGCCGGGTGTGCAACGCACGGGGTATGCGGGGGCCGCGAACCGAGCGCCGGCCCACGCGGCGCGGATGCGGGCTCGCATTGCGGTCCCGCCCGATTCGCCGACGGTTGCCGCGCCGAGTTCGAGGAGCTCCGCCTCGGTGAGGTCGTTCTCGCTCATCGTGGGAACTCCGTATCGCGTCAGGTGCTGGCGGAGGGCGAGGGATTTGAACCCTCGAGGAGGTTTGTCACCCCCTACTCGCTTAGCAGGCGAGCACCTTCGGCCACTCGGTCAGCCCTCCGAACGGGAAAGTATACGGGCGCCGGTGCGCGCCGCTCCCGGGCTCGCGCCGATCGGCAGACCCGGCGGTCAGTTCGCGGTCTCGACGGCCGCCGCGAGTCGTTCGAGCGTCCGTTCCATCGCCGTGCGGTTCTTCTCCGGCACGTGCATCAACTCGAGGATGCGCCCGCCGCGCCCGTGCGACCAGTCGAACGTCTCGCGCACGAGCGTTCCGCCCTCGGCGGCTTCGAGCTCGTAGCGCCACACGTCGTGCGCGAAGTGCTGCCACGCGATGCGGCGGCCCTCTTCGAACTCGACCACCTCGTTCGTCACGCCGTAGGGCACTCGCTGGCGCATCGTCATCGCGAACTTCGCGCCGAGCGTCAGGCGGTCGGGTCCGCGCCGCAGGCCCTTCACGCTGCCCGAGCCGTCGAGCGCGACGTGCTGGGCGGGATCGGCGAGCAGATCGAAGATCTGCGGCGCAGGTGCGGCGACGAATCGCTCGACGGACACCGACTTCGCACTCGTCATCGCGCACCCCCAGGGTGCCGGGTCGCGGCACCGGGAGGAGAGGGTACCTTCCAAGGTGTGGAACCGGTCGAGGCACTGAACCGGATCGCGTCGCTCCTCGAACGCCGGCGCGACCCCCGCTACCGCGTGCAGGCGTTCCGCCGTGCCGCGGTCGCCGTGCGCGACGTCCCGATCGACGAGTTGCGCCGCCTCGCCGCAAACGGCCACCTGCGCGAGCTCCCCAACGTCGGCGACACCACCGCCACCGTCATCGCCGAAGCTCTCGCGGGTCAGACTCCGGCGTACCTCGCGAGGCTCGAGCAAGACGTCACCGAACCCGGCAGCGACGCCGGCAACGCGTTGCGCGCCCTGCTGCGCGGCGACCTCCACGTCCACTCCGACTGGTCCGACGGCGGCGACACCATCCGCGCGATGGCCGAGAAGGTGCGCGCCGTCGGCCACGAGTACTTCGCGCTCACCGACCACTCGCCGCGCCTCAAGGTCGCGCACGGGCTCACCGCCGAGCGGCTGCGCGAGCAGCTCACCGTCGTCGCGGAGCTGAACGAGGAGCTGGCGCCGCTACGGATCCTCACCGGCATCGAAGTCGACATCAACGACGACGGCTCCCTCGACCAGGATCCCGACCTGCTCGAGCAGATCGACGTCGTCGTCGCGAGCGTGCACTCGAAGCTGCGCATGGACGCACGCTCGATGACCCGTCGCATGGTCGGCGCGATCGCGAACCCGCACAGCGACATCCTCGGGCACTGCACCGGGCGGCTCGTCACCGGGCGCGGGCGTCCCGAATCGGAGTTCGATTCCGACGTCGTGCTCGCGGCGTGCCTCCGGTTCGACAAGGCGCTCGAGATCAATTGCCGGCCCGAACGCCTCGACCCCCCGCGGCGCATCCTGCGCCGGGCGGTCGAGCTCGGCGTGAAGGTCGCGATCGACTCCGACTCCCACGCGGCCGAGCAGCTCGAGTGGCAGCCGTTCGGGACCGACCGCGCCGCCGAGTGCGACGTCCCGGCCGCGTCGATCGTGAACGCGTGGCCCGCCGAGCAACTCCTCGCGTGGACGGCCGCGCACCGCGCCACGGCATCCGCGTGACGAAACGGTTCAGCCCGGGTCGGCCGCGCCGTCGTCGAGCCAGACGACGACCGATTCCCACGGTGCGAGCACGAGATCGCCGTCGACCCGTTCCTCGTCGCGCGAGCGGTCCGTGCCGATCCGGACGAGACCGTGGACCGGCGCCACCGTCGCCGTTCGCTCGCCCAGGTTCAGCGCGACGAGCACGCGGTCCCCGCGGCGGAACACCCAGCACTCGTCGTCGGAGCGGGCGTCGGTCAGGTAGGCACCGCGCGCGAGATCGGGGATCGCGTCGCGCAGGGCGACGAGGTCGCGCGTCAGCGCGAGGATCGAGGCCGGATCGTGGCGCTGGTCGGCAACGTTGCACGCAACGACGTCGCCGAACGGCAGCCATGGTTCGACACCCGCGGCGGTGAACCCGGCGCCCTCGGCCCCGGTCCACGGCATCGGGGTTCGCTCCGGATCGCGACCGACTCGCTTCCCGTGGATCAACGCGACCGGGTCGAGCAGCCGATCGGTCGGAACCTCCGTGTCGAGCATCCCGATCTCGTCGCCGTAGTAGAGGAACGGCGTCCCGCGCAGTGTGAGGAGCATGAGCAGCCCGGTGCGCGCGCGGCGCGGATCGCCATGACCCCAACGCGACGCGAAGCGGTGGTTGTCGTGATTGCCGCCCGTCCACACGGGCCAGCACGAAGCCGGGAGCAAACCTTCCGACGCCTCCACCGCGGTCCGCAGCTGCGCCGCGTCGAAGTCGGAGTGCAGGAGCATGAAGTTGAACGCGAGGTTCAACTCGTCACCTTGGCCGTAGAACGACGCGAAGCGTTCGGGCTCGAGCACGTACGTCTCGCCGACGAGGATTCGCGCCGGGTCGTAGGAGTCGGCGAGGGCACGCCAGCGGCGCAGCACGTCGTGCACCTCGGGCCGGGCCGCGTTGTAGATCTGCCGCTGGCCTTGCAGCTGCACGTACCAGTGATCGTCCTTCGTCGCCGGCGGGTTGTCACGCAGCAGGCGGTCCTTCACGATCATGTGGCAGACGTCGATGCGGAAGCCGGCGACGCCGCGGTCGAACCAGAAGCGCAGGATGCGGTCGAACTCGTCGCGGACCTCGTCGCTCCACCAGTTGAGGTCGGGCTGCGACGGCAGGAAGTGATTCAGGTAGTACTGGCCCGTCGTCTCGTCGAACGTCCACGCGGGCCGGCCGGGGTGGAAGTTGTTCGTCCAGTTGTTGGGCGGCGAGCCGTCGGGCTTGGGGTCGGCCCACACGTACCAGTCGCGGTGAGCGGCGGTACGCGACGAGCGCGCGTCGACGAACCACGGATGCCGGTCGCTCGTGTGGTTCGGCACGAGGTCGAGCAGCACGCGGATGTGGCGCTTCGCGGCCTCCTCGACGAGCGTCTCGGCGTCGGCGAGGGTTCCGAGCGGGGGGTTCACATCGCAGTAGCCGGCGACGTCGTAGCCCCAGTCGTCGTCGGGGGTGACGGTGATCGGATCGAGCCAGATCCCCTCGACCCCGAGCCACTGCAGATGATCGAGCCGTTCGATGACCCCGCGCAGGTCGCCGACGCCGTCGGCGTTCGTGTCCATGTAGCTGCGCGGATAGATCTGGTAGAGGACGCCGTCCTTCCACCAGACGCGCCCCGCCTCGTCCCTCGGCATCTCAGGCATCGGGTCATTCTGGTCGCGCCCGTCACGCAACTGCGGCTTCGACTCCCGAGGCTTCCCAGAGGGACGCGTAGGCACCGCCGCGCGCGAGCAGCTGCTCGTGGGTGCCGTCCTCGACGACCCGACCATCGTCGATCACGACGATCCGATCGGCGGTGGCCGCGGTTTGCAGCCGGTGCGCGATGAGGATCGTCGTGCGGCCTTCGGACGCGACCCCCATCGCCCGGCTCACGAGGGCCTCGGTCTGCAGGTCAAGGTTCGACGTGGCCTCGTCGAGGAGCAGGATGGCGGGATCCACGAGGCGCGCCCGAGCGAGGGCGATGAGCTGGCGCTGGCCCGACGACAACGACCGGCCCCGCTCGCTCACCCACTGCAGGTATCCGCCCGGCAAGGTCGCGATGAAGTCGTGAGCTCCCACCGCGCGCGCCGCGGCCTCGACGGCCGCGTCGTCGACGTGTTGGATCCCGTACGCGATGTTGTCGCGGATCGTGCCCGAGAAGAGGAAGGCCTCCTGGGGAACGACGCCGAGTTGCTGGTGGAACGCGACCGGGTCGTAGTGGTCGACCGGCACGCCGTCGACCCGCACCTCGCCCGCGGTCGGGTCGTAGAAGCGCGCGACGAGCTTCACGACCGTGCTCTTGCCCGCGCCGGTCTCGCCGACGAGCGCGACCGTCTCGCCGGGCGCGACGCGAAGATCGAGGCCCCGCAGTGCTTCGTCGATCGCGGTCGCGTACTTGAAGTGCACCGCATCGAACACGACCTCGCCGCGAATGCGGTCGGGCACGATCGGCTCGGCCGGCGGCGGCACCGTCGTCGGCGTCGCGAGCAGCTCGGAGATGCGCTCGATCGCCACGCGCGCCTGCTGGTACGAGTCGAACACCTGCGACAGCTGCTGGATCGGGGCGAAGAAGAGGTTGATGTAGAGGAGGAACGCGATCAGCGAGGGGACCGTGAGGCTGCCGTGCGCGACCATCACGCTCGCCGCGCCGAGCACGACACACGTCGCGATGTCGGCGAGGAAGTCGACGAAGGGGAAGTAGACCGCCACCAGCCGCTGCGCGTGGACGTGTGCGTCGCGGTAACCCGACGCGATCTCGGTGAACACCTCCTGGTTCTTGCCCTCGCGCACGAACGCCTGCGACACGCGCACCCCCGAGAGCCCTTCCTGGAGGTTCGCGTTCACGGCGGCGATCCGTTCCCGGGCCGTCTCGTACGCACGCGTCGACGCCGATCGGAACCACACGGTTGCGATCACGAGGGGAGGGAGGACCGAGGCGGTGATGAGACCGAGCTTGGGATTCATGATCGCGAGTGCGACCCCGACTCCGGCGAAGGTGACGAAGTTGACGAGTGCGTTGACGAGCCCGTTCTGGAGCAGCTGCGAGAGCGCGTCGATGTCGGTGGTCATGCGGGTCATGATCCGTCCGGCCATCTCCTGCTCGTAGTAGTCGACGCCGAGCCGCTGGAGATGGGCGAACACCTTGATCCGCAGCGCGTGCAGCATGCGCTCGGAGACGCGCCCCATGACACGCGTCTCGGCCCACATCAGCCACCAGTCGATCAGCGTGACGACGAAGAACGTGCTGGTCGCGATCCACAGGAAGTGCTCGGCACGCGTGCGATCGGTGCCCGTGACGCGGATGCCGGAGATCCCGTACCGAACGAGCAGCGGCGCGGCGAGGGTGCAGATCGCGTCGAGCGCGACGAGCACCATCCCCACGGTGAGCCAGCCGCGGTAGCGCCGGACGAACCGGAGGAACGAGAAGTCGGGTGATGGCTCGCTCTCGAACGCGACGTCGACGTACGGATCTGCGGTGGCCGGCGGAAGCGCGTCGACCTTCGCAAGCAGCTCCGGGGTCGGCGCGAGCGCGCCACCCCAACCCGCGCCCGCGTTGTTGCCACCGCCACCACCGCCCGCGACGACGCGCGACGCGATCGGGCTGATGCGCGTCCGGTCGGCGATCTGCGCGGCGCGCAACTCCTCGGTCTCGAGCCCGCGCCACGCCGCCGGCGTGATCCCGCCGACCTGCTCGGCGTCGGCCGCGTGCTGCTCCTCCACGTTCTCGACGTCGTCGCCGGGACCAGCGAGCAGCAGGCGGTACAGCGTGCAACGCGCCCAGAGCTCCTCGTGAGTGCCGCTGTCGACGACCGCGCCGTGGTCGACGACCACGATGCGATCCGCGAGCGAGAGGCTCGAACGGCGGTGCGCGACCAGGATCGTGGTGCGTGTGCTCGCGATCTGTCGCAGCGTGTTGTGGATCTCCTCCTCGACACGCGAGTCGATCGACGACGTCGCGTCGTCGAGGAGCAGCACCCGCGGGTCCGACAGGAGCGCCCGCGCCAACGCGACGCGCTGCCGCTGTCCGCCGGAGAGCGTGAGGCCCTGCTCCCCGACGACGGTGTCGTAGCCGTGCGGCAGCCGCAGGATGAACTCGTGGGCCTCCGCGGCACGCGCCGCGGCCTCGATCTCCGCGAAGGTCGCGTCCGGCCGGCCGAACCCGATGTTCGCGGAGATCGAGTCGGAGAAGAGGAACGAGTCCTCGAACACGACGCCGATGTTGCGCCGCAACGACTGAAGCGTGACGTCGCGCACGTCGACGCCGTCGATCGTGATGGCGCCGGCGTGCACGTCGTAGAAGCGCGGGAGCAGCAGCGCGACGGTCGACTTGCCCGAACCCGAGCTGCCGACGAGGGCGACGGTCTCACCGGGTGCGACGGTGAGCTCGAAATCTCGCAGCACCGGGTCGGTCGACGTGTAGCCGAACGTGACGTGGTCGAAGTGCACCGCACCCGTCGTGACGTCGAGGTCGCTCGCGTCGGGCCGTTCCTGCACGAGCGGCGTCGAGTCGAGAAGGTCGAAGATGCGTTCCGCGCCGGCGCGTGCGAGCTGGCCGACGGTGAGGATCGCCGCGAGCTGTCGCACCGGAGGCGTGATGAGGAGCATGTAGGTCGCGAACGCGAGGAACGTTCCGAGCGTGATCCGGTGGTTCAACGCGAGCCAGCCGCCGAGCGCCAGCACCGCGACCTGGCCGAACGCGGGGATCGTCTGCATTGCCGGTTGCAGCCGGGCGGTCGTGCTCACGAGCCGGACACGCGACGAGAACATCGAGCGTGACCGCTGCGTCAGGCGATCGAGCTCGCGTGCCTCCTGGCCGAAGCCCTTCACGACACGCACACCGGTGACGTCTTCCTCCACCACGTTCGCGACGTCGCCGGCCTTCTGCTGTGCGTCCCAACTCGCGGGGAACACCGACGTGCGCAGCTTCATCGCCGTCACCAGCAGCACGGGCGCGACCGCGAGCATCACGAGCGCGAGCATCGGCGAGAGGATGAACATCGCCGTCAACGACACGACGAAGAGCAGCACGTTGGCGGTGCCGATCGGCATGAACTGGAGGAAGCCCTGGATCAGCGCGACGTCGGACGAGGCGCGGCTCACGAGCTGACCGGTCTGCAACTCGTCGTGGCGGGCGAAGTCGAGACGCTGGAGTTGCCGGAAGATCGCGGTGCGCAGGTCGTGCTGCACGTCGAGGGCGATCCGACCACCGCGGAAGCGGCGGAAGTACGCGAACACGAAGGTCATCACGCCCATTGCGATCATCAGCGTGAGCCACGGTGCGAGCGGCTTGCCGGCGATGCGGTGACCGTTGGCGTCGAAGTGCGGGGTGATGACGTCGTCGACGACGACCTTCTGCACCACCGGTAGGAGAGACTGGATCAGCTGTCCGCCGATCGCGACGCCGAACGCGACGTACGCGTTCTTCTTGTGCGGGGCCATGTAGCCGATGAGCCGCCGGATCCACCCTCGAGATCTCGTCGGGTTCGCCGGCTGCTGCTGGGCCGGCACCGCCGCGGCGTCGACGGCGCTCATCCGCCCGCCTCGGCGCTCGCCGCGAACTTCGCCTGGAAGTCGGCGCGCATCCGGCCCTCGATCTCCGACAGGCCGCGCACGAACGCATCGCGGTCGGAGACCGCACCGAGGAGGTGTTCGAGGCGCGCGCTCATCGCGTCCTCGGCCGACGCGAGGGCCGTCCGCCCCGCATCGGTCACGACGATGCGCGCCGAGCGCCGGTCCCCGGGGACCGCCTCGCGGCGCAGGTAGTCGCGCTCGACGAGGCCGTCGACGACGGCGGTGACGGTCGGGCGTCCGACCGCGAGGCGGTCGGCGAGCTTCGAGGCGCGCGCGTCGCCGGTCGCGACCATCGCGAGCACGCGGTACTGGGCGAGGCTGAGGTCTTCGCAGGCCCGCTCCAGCGTGCGCCCGAGCAGGGCCATCTGCCGGCTCGCGGCCCGCAGTTCGTCACTCATACCATGAGCGTATCGAATCATTCGACGCTCGAACTACCTGCCGCATGCTGTGTGGTGAGCCGGGCTCCCCACCTGGGGTTCCGCGCATCTGATCGATCTGGGTGACACCCGGTGTCGCCGAAGTCGATCAGTTCGCGCGAACCCGGGGGCCGCCGTGCGGCCCGGTGCGTCAGGCGCGGTCGTGGTGGCAGACGGCCTCGAGCAGGAAGCCGTCGGGGTCGAGCGCCGGGTAGAGGAACAGGTACGTGCCGGGCTTCCCGCCTGCCGGCCGGTACGCGACCTGGTCGGCGTCGGAGACGAAGACCTCGAAGCCGAGCACCGGCATCAGCACGTCGTAGTACGCGCGCGACAACGCGAGATCCGAGACGTTGATCCCCAGATGGCCGATCGGCACGGCCATCATCCTCGCGCTCGCGCCGACCGCGTACCGTCGGCGTATTCACCACGTCGGCGTGCTGCTGTGGGACTTCGGCGACACCCTCGTCGACCAGCGTTTCGCGTGGACCGCACCCGCCGGCGTGCCGGAGTGGACCGAGGCGTACCGCAGCGCGGTGGCCGACGGCGACCTCGGTGGTCGCTGGGACCGGGGCGAGATCGGCGTCTCCGAGCTGAGCCGGATGCTCGCGTCGCGCCTGCCGATGACGACGGCACAGGTGTCGGAACACCTCGAGGGGCGCTGCCGCGACATCACCTTCCTGCCCACGGCGTGGACCGCCGCGCGGACGCATGCGTTCGCGCAGGCCCTCGTGACCGTGAACCCCGACGTCTTCTCCGACGTCGTCGTCCCGCACTACCGGCTCACCGAGGTGTTCGACGTGATCGTCACGTCGGCCCGAGAACGAACCGCCGACAAGGCCGAGCTGTGTGCCGTCGCGGTCGACCGGCTCGCGTGCCCGAGCAGCGTGGCGCTCCTCATCGACAACATCGAGGCCAATGTCGACGCCTGGCGGGCGCGCGGCGGGATCGGCTACTGGTTCCGCGGCGACGAGCGATTCGGGCGCGACCTGCGAGCCGGCGGATGGGACGGTCTCGCGCGCAAGATCTGACCGCGCCTACGCGGGCCAGTCGATCTGGGCTTCGGGGACGCCGACGGAGCGCGCGTACGCCTCGGCCTCGGCCCGTCCCGCCGCATCATGGCGCGGATGGTGGAAGACCCGGTCCGCGAACACGACGTAGCTCTCGGTGTCGGAACGGAAGTCGCAGTACCACCCCCCGACGGGCGACAGCGCGGCGCACAACGCGCCCGCGAACGCTTCGACGCCGTCGGCCGCGAGCTCGAAGTCGAGGAACGTCCACGTGCGCGGTTGCCCGGCGTCGACATCGCCGACGTCGGCACGCGAAACCCGCGTGACCGTCAACGAGAGGTCGGCGAGCACGGCGCCGACGCGCAAGCTCTCCGCGATCAGCCCGCCTCGAAACGAGGTACCCATGACGTCTCCTCCGAGGCGGATCAGCCCGCAGGGTTGGGGATGGGGCCGGGGTCACCGATCGTGCAGATCTTCGCCCCTGTCGGGTTTTTCGGCGCCGGCAGTTTCGGCGGCGTGAGGAACGCCGGCGGCGCCGCGAGGTCGAGACAGTCGAGGAGGTTGTCGGCCGCGGCGTCGCGGCGCGTCAGCGCGGGCAGGTTCCACTTGTGCTCGATGAGGCTCAGGATCGACGTGTGGTCGTGCACGACGCTCGACACGTAGTTCTTCCGCGCGTACGGCGACGCGACGACGGCCGGCACGCGAAAGCCGTAACGCTTGTAGTCGCCGGCAACCCAGTGCCCGAGCGGGTCGACGTGGTCGCCGGGGTGCACGGTGAGGATCGGCGCGATGTCGTCGGGCGCGACGGCCGGCGGCGGCGCGACGTGGTCGTAGTAGCCGCCGTGCTCGTCGTAGCAGAACACCAGCACCGTCTTGGCCCACTGCGGTCCGTGCATCACCGCGTCGACGACCTTCGCGGTGAACGCCTCGCCCTGGGAGATGTCCTGCGGGTTCTCCTCGGTCTGGGTCTCGCTGTTCGACTCGACGAAGCTCACCGACGGGAGCGAGCCCGCGGCCGCGTCGGCGTAGAACTTGTCGATCTTCAGGCACTTGTCGGTGTTCGCGCCGAACACGAGCGGGAACAGCGCGAGCGTCGGCAGGGTCGTGTAGTAGTCGTGCCACGACACGCCCGCGCGGTTCAGCGCCTCGACGATCGTGCCGTTCGCCGGATCGGGGATGTCGCTCTCGCCGACACTCGTGCTGATGCTGCCGAGCGCGGAAGCGCACATCAGGAACCGCCGGTTCGGGAACGTCTGGCCGAAGCACGACGCGAACCAGCGGTCGCACAGCGGGAACGTGTTCGCGAGCCCGGAGTAGAAGGGGATGTCGCGCTCGTCCCAATAGCCCATCGCGGCGGCCCCGCTCGGGCTGCGCACGAACCCGTCCATCGCGCCGTCGTCCCACTGCGTGTGCATCGAGTTCCAGTTCTGGCTCAAGCCGTGCGACTGGCACGTGCTCGCCATGTGGAACGCCCGCACCGGCTTCCCGTCGCTGCCCGAGTTGGCATTCGTCGGCCGACCCGACGCGTCGAGCGTGAAGCCGTCGCCGCGGCCGAGCATGCCGAAGTAGCTGTCGTAGGAGTGGTTCTCCTGCATCACGACGACGACGTGCTCGATCTGCGGGATGAGATCGGTCCCGATCGGGCGCGACTGGTCGGGTCGCTCGCCCACCGATCGCGCCACGGTCGTCGTGGTCGCGGGCGCGGGAGAAGTGCTGCCCTGCGCCGACGACGTCGACGAACCAGTCGCGCGTGAGCCACCCTTCGAGCAGCTCTCGAGGAACGCGACGGCGGCGAGCGATCCCGTGGCGGCAAGGAACGCTCGGCGCGTCATGGGTGTGCGGTCGGTCACGACGGCACCTCCGGGATCTCGGTGACCATCACCTGCGAGTGCATGCGCCCACCCGACCGCAGCCGCAGCCCCGGCACGAGCACCGGCGCACCGAGCCGGCGGAACCCGACGGCCGAGAAGAACGCGACCGCTCCGGTGTTCTCCGCCATCGTCTGCAGATGACAGCCCGTGATCCCGTGCGTGCGCAACCGGGTGAACCAGGACTCGACGAGCCGCCGTCCCGCGCCCTGGCCACGCGCCTCGGGGAGCAGATCGATGTGCAGGTGGGCGGGCCAGCGCGCGTCGGAGAACTCGAGGTCGGAGAGCTTCACTCGCCGAGCCGCGAGGTCGACGGCACCGTCGCCGAGCGTGCGCCACACGGTGTGGGCCGTCCCGGGCCGGAAGGCGATGCCCCGCCGAAGGATGTGGCGCGCCGCAACGCTCCCCGGGTTCCATGCCGTCGCCGAGTCGAGACAACCGAGGAGGTAGCCCGACGCGCGCCCCTCCACCTCCACGACGAACGCGGAACCCGGTTCGCGGTCGGTGTAGTACCCGCTGAACATGTCGGCGAAGCTCTCACGGTCGCGCCACTGCCAGTCGACCGGGTCACCCATGTACCCGGTACGGAAGCAGACCTCGCGAACCGGGTCACGATCGCTCGGCGCGTAGGGGCGCACGACCAACTCGGGAACCTGCGCCCGCGAACTCCCGTCCACCGCGCGCACCCTATCGACCAGACTTCGACGACTCACGCGAAGGACGCGCTCATGCCCGAAGCATCGGACCGCTACACCCATGGCCACCACGAGAGCGTGCTGCGCTCGCACCTGTGGCGCACGGCCGAGAACTCCGCCGGTTACCTCCTCGACCGCCTCGCACCAGGGCTCGAACTGCTCGACGTCGGTTGCGGGCCGGGCAACATCACCGTCGATCTCGCCCGCCGCGTGCGTCCGGGCCACACGATCGGAATCGACCGGGCGACCGAGATCGTCGACGCGGCGCGGGCCGCGGCCATCGCGTCGGGCGACGCCGACGTCGAGTTCCGCACCGCCGACGTGTACGCGCTGCCGTTCGCCGACGGAAGCTTCGACGTCGTGCACGCGCACCAGGTTCTGCAACACCTCTCCGACCCGGTTGCGGCGCTGCGCGAAATGCGGCGCGTCTGCCGGCCCGACGGCGTGGTCGCGGCGCGCGACGGCGACTACGAGGCGATGACCTGGTTCCCCGCGCGCGGCGGTCTGGCGCGCTGGCTCGAGCTCTACTGCGCGATCGCGCGCGGCAACGACGCCGAGCCCGACGCCGGGCGCTGGCTCCTGCACTGGGCTCGCGAGGCGGGATTCTCGGAGGTCAGGTCGTCGGCGTCGGCATGGTGCTTCGCGACCCCCGAGGACCGCGCGTGGTGGGGCGGCCTGTGGGCCGATCGGATCACGGTGTCGGCGCTCGCCGACCAGGCCGTTGCGCGCGGCCTCGCCTCGCGCGCGGATCTCGACGCGATCTCCGACGACTGGCGCGACTGGGCCGCGCAACCCGACGGATGGTTCGCGGTGCTGCACGGCGAGGTCCGCTGCACGCCGTGAGCGATCAACCCGGGGCGCGGACCTTGCGGATCGCGTCGCCGCGGCACACGACTCCGGGTTCGACGACCTTCGTGTTGATGCCGCGCAGGTTGAGCTCCCGACCGACGGGTGAGTTGACGAAGCGCAGCGCGTCGGGCCCGAACCGCTGCGAGAACTTCGCGCAGCCGGTGTGCGGTTCGGGAGTCACTTCCACGACGGCCGTCCCCATGGCGAGCCGCGTCCCCGCGGGAAGGTTCGCACCGCTCAGGTCGAGGTCGACGTAGAGCTGGTCGCCGGCGAGGGGCCAGCGGTCGACCGGCCCCACGATCAGCGCCGCGGCACGCGCGCTCATGAGCGTGAGCTGGCAAAGGGGGTTCGCCGAACCGTCGGGCGTGCGCGAGCTGCCCCGCACCCGCCAGTTGTCGCCGACGAGCCCGGCGCCGAGGTCGAGGGTCGCCTCGGAGACGAGATCGCGTTCCTCGACGTCGGGGCGGGCGACGATCAGCTCGACCCGCCCCCCGTCGGCCGGTGCCTCACGAATCACCGCGACGCCGGCCTCGAGCTCCTCGTTCGTCCGGTACTCCATGGGCCGACAGCTTGCCCGGCCGGGCGGCACCGGCCAATCGAAATACGCGACCGATCAGCGCCGCGCGCTAGGAGGCTTGACCCTGCGCGATGCGCTCCAGAACCGCGATGCGGTCCTCGAGCGGCGGGTGGGTGTCGAAGGCCCGGTGCCACCAGCCTTCGTGGTGCTGAAGCGGGTCGTCGATGCACATCGCCGCCGTCGCGTGGTTGAACTTCGCGAACGGCTTGTCGTTCTGCTCGAGCTTCTGCAGCGCGTGCATGAGGCCGAGCGGGTTGCGCGTCAACTCGACGCCGCTCACGTCGGCCAGCTCCTCGCGCGAGCGCGAGAGCGCGAACTGGATCAGGGGCCCGACGACGAACGCGACGATCGAGAGCAACACGCCGGCCGCGATCACGAAGATCATCACCTGCTCGCCGTCGCGACCGCGCGGGCGCGAGTAGAACGCCATCCGCCACAACAGGCTGGCGAACAGCCCGGCGAGACCGATCAGTGTGGTGACCACCAGGATGAGTCGCACGTCGTAGTTCTTGATGTGGCTCATCTCGTGGCTGATCACGCCCTCGAGCTCGTCGCGGTTCATGATCTGCAGGAGACCGGTGGTCGCGGTGATCGCGGCGCGGTCGGGGCTCACTCCCGTGGCGAACGCGTTGGGCGACGGGTCGTCGATCACGTAGACGGTCGGCTTCGGCAGCCCCGACGCGATCGCCATCTCCTCGACGACGTTGTGAAGCTGCTGGTACGTCTGCGGGTCGGCCGGTCGCGCGCCGGAGACCGCGAGCACCAGGCGGCTGCCCGAGGTCCACGCGTAGACGGCCGCGAGAACCGCGACGATCCCGGTGATCACGACCCCCGTCGCGATCGCGGACACCCGTGAGCCGCTCGCCCCGACGAGGGCGCCGACGAGGGCGCCGATGCCGAGCCATACGAGGATGAACAGCCCGATCACGACGACGCTGCGACGCTTGTTTCTGGCGATCTCTTCAAGCACGCCACCAAGATAAGCCCGGGCACGGGCGCGCCCCGCACGCCGTCTCAGCGAGGGTCGGGAGCTCCGGCGAAGCGCGTGGGGTCGACGGTGACGTAGATCGCGCGGCAGGTCGCGACGAGCTGGTCGCCGGCATGGGCGTCGCCGGTGATGAACAGCTTCCGGCGCTCGCGACCTTCGAGGCGCGCGCGCATCACGAGGGTCTCGTCGACCGGCACCGGCGCCAGGTAGCGGATGGTGAGCTCGCCGGTGAAGGCGGGCTCGTGCAGCATCCCGATGACGAACCCGGTCACGTCGTCGAAGGCCGCGGCGACGATGCCACCGTGGGCCCGCCCGGGGGCGCCTTCGAAGGCCTTGCGCAGCACCACCTGCGCGACGACTTCGTCTTCCTCGTAGGCGACCGAGAGCTCGACCGCCGTGGGGTTCGCGATCCCGCCGACGGCGCGATCGCCGAAGCCGGTTCCCGCGCCCGGGCCCGGGAACCCGTCACCCGAGGCGGACGCGGCGGCGCGCATCAGCGCGAGCCGGTCACGGCGGGGGCGCGCCGCAACGCCGCGGTGCGCGCCACGCACTCGGCCACGAGAGCCCGCAGCGCGGGGGCGTCGGCGTCGGATGCGGAGAACTCGTGGACCAGGTCGCGCAGCGCGGCCGCCGCGGCGGCTCGGGTTTCCTCGGTGACCATGGGCGGGCAGCGTACGCACGCCACCGGGAGCGGGAGCCCGGCCACCCTCCCGGGGCCCCGGATCCGCGTTGACAACGCTCGTGGTGTTTGACACCGCGCGTTCGGTGGTATCAGGAGGCTCGTGCGCCGGGTCCTCCTCCTTCGCCGGCGCCGCTGCCGGCCCTTCCGCTCCCCGTCGATCCCGTCCCGGTGGTCGACCACACCGTGACGACCGTCGCGAGCGCGGTCGCGCCCGTCGCGACGCGGGTCACCGAGATCGTGAGCGCGCCGCTCGCCCCCCGGCCCGCGCCCGGCCCGGTCCCGGTCGCCGCGGCGCCCTCTGCACCGGCCGGGTCGCACCCGCCGGCGGCCGCGGTCGTCGCACCGCTCCGTTCGCGCCGCGCCGCCGCCCCGTCGCGCGACCACCTGCGCGCACCACTGCCCGCGCGCTCGCTCGCCGTTCCCGGCGCGACCTCGATTCCCGCTCCGAACCCCGACGACGGCGCACCCCACGCGTCCGGCCACGGCGTTGCCGCCGTGACGCCGGCCGGTGCGCGCGTCGAACCGACGATTCCCGGTTGGACGACGGCGGCGTTCGCCGTTCCGACCCGACCCGGCTTCGCGACCGGTCTCGACCGGCCCGGCTGAGCAACTCCCTTCCGTGCGGAGGGCCGCGCCCGCGGCCGCTCCATCACGCGCGCCGTCGTTCGGCGCGCCGTCGAAAAGGGAGTTCTTCGTGAAGCATCATGCGTTCTTCGTGCGCGCCACGCTCGCGGCCGGCGCCATCGCCGTCCTGGCGATCGGTCCCGCCGCCGCGGCCGGCGCGTCCCAGACAACGGTCGGCGTCGGCGGCATCGGCGTGCAGATCGGCACCGGTCCGGTCGTCACGATCGGTAGCGGCTCGACGCCGGTCACCACACCGGTCAGCGTGCCGGTCACGACCCCGGTGCCGGCGTCGTCGGTTCCGGCCGCCCGGAGTCGACGCCACCGTGCCCGCGCACACGAAGGCGGGCGTGAAGCTCGGCGGTGCGTCGGTCTCCGGCACCTCGGCGGCCGCGCCCGCATCGGCGCGCGCGTCGCTCGACGTGTGCGTCGCGGTCGCGCTGCTCACCGGTCACGACCCGAAGGGCTGCGGCTCCTCGATCACGTCGTCGACGCCGGTGTCGCTGACCTCGTCGCTCGCCGACGTCGGCGCGTGCGCCCGGGTCGCCGCGGCGGCCGGGCAGCCGATCGACACGTGCGGCACGCCCGTCGCTCCGGGGACGCCCCTCGTCGGCGACGTCGTCGCGGGCAACGACCTCTGCCCCGTGGTGAACCAGCTCGGGCTCGGGACCACCGCGACCGAGGCGTGCCTGGGAGCCGAGGTCGCCGCCGCGCAGCTCATGAACGGCGATCTCTCCCGGCTCACCGGAACCGCCCTGCCCGGCGGTTCGACCGGTTCCGATCGGCTCGCTCGGGCCGATCGGCACGGCGGGAGCAGCGGGCGACGCCGGCGTGCACGCGCACGCGCACTCGGCGCTGACGGGTGACGTGTGCCTCGGCCTCGCGGTCGTGAGCGGCGTCGACCTCGGCGCGTGCGCCACGCCGTCGGCCGACGCCGGCAACGGCTCCGGTACGCCGGGTCACCACCGCGGTGACAGCACCACGCCCCCGCCCACGACCGCGTCGCCGGGTTCGGGTTCGGGCTCCACTGCCGGACCCTCCGGGACGTGCGTCCTGTCGGCGAATCCGGCGTCGAGCTCGACGCCGCTCACCGGCACGCCCGGCATCGTCGGTGCCGCGACGCTCGCGGGAGCTGCGCTGCTGCGCCGGCGCCGCCCGCGCGTGATCGCCGGCTGATCGCCATCTGAGCGATGCGACGCCCGGTGCCCGTTCACGCGAGCGGGCACCGGGCCCGCGTCGGGTGTCGCGCGGCGCCCGAAACGGCGAGACTGCGACCGACGACCGACGACCGAGAGGCCAGCCCGATGGTCGAAGACCTCCAGGACCCGCGACGCACCGAGCCGCCGTACCGCCTCGGCGAGCGCGAGATGCTCGAGGCCTGGCTCGAGTTCCACCGCACGACGCTCGAGCTGAAGTGCGAGGGGCTCGACGACGTGACCCGCAAGCTCCGGCCGGTGCCGACCTCGAACCTGTCGCTGCACGGATTGCTGCGCCACATGGCGGAGGTGGAGCGCAACTGGTTCCGGCGGGTGCTGTTGCGAGCGCCCACCACCTCACCCATCTGGTACGACCCCGCCGTCGAGGACAGCGAGCTCGTGCCCCTCGACGACGCCGACTGGCCGTCGGACCTCGCGACGTGGCGCGCGGAGTGCGAGGACGCGCGGCGCGCAGCGGCCGCGCACGACCTCGACGACACCGGGTTCCGCCGCGGCGAGGAGGTCTCGCTGCGGTGGATCTACGTGCACATGATCGAGGAGTACGCGCGCCACAACGGGCACGCGGACCTCATCCGCGAGCTGCTCGACGGCACCGTCGGCTGGTAGCCGGTCCGGCCCGGTCGGATCGCCGGGATCCGCCGCGAACCGGGCCGGGCGAGCGGGCAAGAATCGTGCATGGGGCGCCCGACGGATGCGGAGCTGGTGGCGCGGTCGCTCGCCGATCCGGACGCGTTCGCAGGCATCTACGAGCGCTACGCCACGACGATCTACCGCTACGTGACCCGGCGCGTCGGCCCCAGCGACGCCGAGGCCCTGATGGCGGAGACGTTCCGCATCGCGTTCGAGCAACGCGCCACGTTCGACACGGCGCGAACCGTCGCGCGGCCGTGGCTCTACGGAATCGCGACCAACCTCGTTGCCCGTCATCACCGCAGCGAAGCGCGCCGCCGCCGCGCCGTCGCGCGCCTCGACGTCGCCGACGCCACGACCGTCGACGGCAGCGAGCGCGTCGTCGACGCGGTCGTCGCCTCCCGTCTGCTGCCCGCCGTCGTCGGAGCGATCAACCGGCTCCCGCGGGCCGAACGCGACGCGCTGCTGCTGCACGTGTGGGAACGACTTCCCTACAGCGAGGTCGCCGCGGCGCTCGGGATCCCCGTCGGCACCGTGCGGTCGCGCATCAACCGGGCGCGCACGAAAGTCCGCGAACTCGCGGCCGTCACCGGCGAACAGTTGGTGCACGCCGACGTCTTCACCGAGAACAAGGAGCGACTCATGACGACGATCACCGGAAACGAGCATCCCGAGGTGCTCGACCACCGCTCCCGCATGTACCCCCGGCTCGCGTACCGCGACGAGCACGCCGCACTCGAGTACCTCACGCGTGTCTTCGGCTTCACGGAGCGGCGCGAGGCGCGCGTCGGCGGCACGACTCCCGACGGGTTCGAGATGGGCGACCACATGCTTGCCTGGCTGGAGTTCGGCGCGGGGCTGGTGATGATCGGCCACGAGAACGAAGACGTGCACCACATCCGCAGCCCGCGCGACGTCGGCGGCACCACGTCGATGATCATGGTTGAGGTCGACGACGTCGACGCGCACTACGCGCGCGCCGCCGCCGAGGGCGCCGAGGTGACGCGACCGATCGAGGACATGTGGTACGGCGCGCGCGCCTACGAGGCCGCCGACCTCGAGGGCCACCAGTGGCACTTCCAGGAGTCGCACGAGCACATCCGCGGCCGCGGCGGGAGCGTGCCGGCGTAGCTGCGCAGTCGCAGCGAGCGGGTCCCTGGGATCTCATCCGAACAGGTCGCGAACCGAACAGCCGGCTGCGTCTACCAGTCCTGGGCGGCGAGGAGCAGCGCGGCGAGCGGCTCGAGCGCGGCCATGAGCTCGTCGAGCTCGCCCGGCTCGAGGCTTTCGTAGGGCTTCGCCGCGAGGTCGTCGGTGAGTGCTTCCACCCGCTGTTTGACCCCGCGACCCCGTCGACGTGATCGCCGAGGATCCGCCGCAACGCCTTCACGCAGCCCGCCTGGCGAGCGGCGAGTGCCGCATCGGGTGTGGTGGTGCGCCACAGCTTCGGAATGTGCCGGGCCACCTCACCGGGCGCGAAGTTGTAGAAGAGCGCGTCCACCACCTCCGCGGCGACGAACCCCAGCGGCGCCGCCCGCCCGGCGAAGTAGGTGTCCCAGTAGTTGGTGAACCCGAGGGCGAACATCGCTTCGTTGGGTTCGTCGGCCGAGTAGGGGATGACACCGATCGGCTCCACGAGCTCGAACATCCGGCGTGCCATCGAGTTCATGGTGCCCTCCTGCTGCTGCAGCCCGGCGCCCCTCGCCGACACGCACGATCAGTTGGACGGTTGCGCGCAGCCAATCTCATCCCACGACGACGACCGAGGCTTCAGCGCGACCGGAGCGCCGACGCCGCGCATCGCTCCAAAGTGCCGTGCTGAGGCACGCGGTCGTGGCATTCGCCGCGGCTCAGCTCACCTCGAGATAGGAGCGGAGGGAGCGGGATTCGAACCCGCGGGGCTCGTCACCCAGGAGTTTTCAAGACTCCCCCATTCGGCCGCTCTGGCATCCCTCCGTTTCTATTGTCGCGCTCGCTCATCGCTCGCCGCTCCGTGACGCGGGATGGAAGCAACGCGGGTCGCTCGCTCGCTCCGCTCGCCGCTCGGCCCGTACGCGCGGCTCGGAGCGCTCGCTCATCGCTCGCCGCTCCGTGACGCGGAACGGGAACCCGTCGGGTCGCTCGGGGTGAGCTGAGGCTTCCCTGTCGCGCTACTTCTGCTCCACGCGGTCGAAGCCGCAGAGGGGGCGCAACACGTCGGGGACCACGAACGCGCCGCCGACGTCCTGGTAGTGCTCGAAGAGGAACACGAGCGTGCGGCCGACTGCGCATGCGGTGCCGTTGAGGGTGTGCAACAGGCTGGTGCCGTCGTCGCCGCGGACGCGCAGGTCCTGGCGACGCGCGGAGTAGTCGAGGTAGTTCGAGCACGACGTGAGCTCGCGGTAGCGACCCTCCGACGGGAGCCACACCTCGAGGTCGTACTTCTTCGCGGCGGCGGCGCCGAGGTCGCCGGCTGCGATGTTGACGACCCGGTACGGCAGGCCGAGGTCGGAGACGATGCTCTCCTCGATCGCGAGGATCCGCTCGTGCTCCTCCCACGACGATGCGGGATCGGAGTAGACGAACATCTCGACCTTGTCGAACTGGTGCACGCGGAAGATGCCGCGCGTGTCCTTGCCGTAGGTGCCGGCCTCGCGCCGGAAGCACGTGGAGAGCCCCGCGTAGCGCAACGGAAGATCGGAGGCCGCGAGGCGCTCGCCGCGGTGCAACATCGACAGCGGTACCTCGCTCGTGCCGACGAGGAACAGATCGCCGCCGTCGACCTCGTACACCTGCGCGCGGTCGGTCGGGAAGAACCCGGCCTCCACCATCGTCGACTCGCGCACGAGCACGGGCGGCACCACCGGCGTGAACCCGTTGCTCACCAGCCGCCCCATCACCCACTGCACGAGTGCGAGCTCCACGAGCACCGCCTCGTTCATGAGGTACGCGAAGCGCGAGCCGCTCGCCTCCGCGCCGTGCTCCGCGTCGACGAAGTGCAGCGCCTCACCGAGTGCGGCGTGGTCGAGCATGGGCGCGGCGCCGGTGTCGCCCACCACCTTCACAACCGCGCCGTCGTCTTCGCCGCCGTCGGGCACCGACGCGTCGGCCGGGTTCGGCACCTGCAGCGCGAGCTCGTCGAGCGCACGCTCCAGCTCCGCGAGCGCGGCCTCGCCCGCCGTCACCTCCGACTTCAGCGCACCCGCGGTCTCGATGCGCGCGGCGCGCTCGTCGGGCGGGGCCTTGCCGATCTCCTTCGACGCCGTGTTCTGGCGGGCGCGCAGTCCCTCGACGTCCCGGCGCAGCGCGCGGTACTGCCCGTCGAGCGCGACGAGCTCGTCGATCAACCCCTCGCGCACGCGCTTGCGCTCGATGCCCCGCCGGTACTCGGGCTCGTCGCGCAGGCGGCGGAGGTTGATCACGCGAGCCCGCCACCGCGCACCTGCGCGCGCAGGTCGTCGACCCATGCCGCCGCCGACCTCCACGCCTTCGACGCCGCGCGCCGCTTCTGCGCGGGCCCGTCGCCCGCGCCGCCCACGGGATACGAACCGAGGAACTTCACCTGCGCCTGCTTGGCCGCGAGGTCGCGCAGCGCGTCGGCGATGAGCTCGTCGTTGACGTGGCCGTCGATGTCGATGAAGAAGCAGTAGTCGCCGAGGTTCCGCTTCGTCGGCCGCGACTCCAGCTTCGTGAGGTTGATCGCGCGTGCCGCGAACTCCTGCAGGATGGCGAGCAGCGAACCGGGCCGATCCGCGCGCTGGAAGCAGACGATCGTCGTCTTGTCGTGACCGGTCGGGGCCGGGATGCCGCGCCCCACGACGACGAAGCGGGTGACGTTGTCGGGGTGGTCCTCGATCGCCGCGGCAAGCACGTCGAGGCCGTAGATCTCGGCCGCGAGCGCGTTGCAGATCGCCGCGAGATCGGTGCGGCGCGACCGCGCGACCTCGCGCGCCGCGTCCGCCGTGGAGTTCGCGGCGCGGAAGTCCGCGACCGGCAGCTTCTTGGCGAGGAACTCGCGGCACTGCGCGACCGCGTGGGGGAACGACAGCACGCGCCGCACGTCGGCAACACCGACACCCGGTCGCGCGCAGAGGTTGAGTGAGACGGGCAGATCGATCTCGCGCTGGATCAGCAGCTCGCTCTCGAACGCCAACGTGTCGAGGGTGACCGGAACCGAGCCCTCGATCATGTTCTCGATGGGGACGACGCCCATCTCGAAGTCGTCCCGCTCCACGGCCGCGATCACCTCGGGTACCGAGCGCTGCGCCTCGCGCTCGCTCGCGGCGAGATCGGGCTGGGAGAGCAGGGCCTCCTCGGTGAACGTGCCGCGAGGCCCGAAGTAGGTCACGCGCGCCACCCGCCGATCGTAGGCGCGCCCGCGCCGCGAACCCGTCCGATTCGCCCCGGCCTCCTGCGCGCGGCGCGCGCGACCACCGGCGCGCGACCACCGGCGCGCGACCGGAAGGCTCGCACTGCGGCATCCCTACACTGCTGGCGTGACGACCACACCCGGATCGGCAGGCGGCTCCTGGTCGACCGCGCTCGGCGACGCGACCGCGGAGCTCGAATCGCGCCACGCGGTCGCGAAGCTCTTCGGCTTCGACCACACCCTCTGGCAGGACGACCCGGCCGAGGTCGCGAACCGCCTCGGCTGGCTCTCCGAACCAGCGCGCATGCAGGGCGAGGTCGACACGCTCCGCAGCTTCGCGGAGGGCGTCGCGGCCGACGGCTTCCGTCATGTCGTGTGGTGCGGCATGGGCGGGTCGAGCCTCTTTCCCGAGCTGCTCTCCGCGTCGGTCGCGCACTCGGGCCGGGCCGCACCGGCGGTCGCGTTCTCCGTCCTCGACAGCAGCCACCCGGCCGCGGTCGCGCGAATCGCGCGGCGGGTGCCGCTCGAGCACACGCTCTTCTGCTTCGCGTCGAAGTCGGGCGGCACGCTCGAGACCCGCTCGCATCTCGACTTCTTCCGCGCCCGCGTCGCGGGCCCGCACCAGCTCGTCGCGATCACCGACACGGGATCCGCACTCGACCGGCTCGCCCGCGACGAGGGTTTCCGCGCGGTCTTCAACGCGAACCCCGACATCGGCGGTCGCTACAGCGCGCTGTCGCACTTCGGGATGGTGCCCGCGGCGCTCCTCGGTCTCGACGTCGCCGCGATCCTCGCGGGCGGCGCGGAGATGGCGACGCGCTGCGGACCCGACGCGGAGGGCACCGCGAGCCCGGCGGCGATGCTCGCCGCCACGCTGGGCGCGGGGGTACGGACGGGGCACGACAAGCTCACGATCAGCACGTGGGGCCCCTTCGGCGACTGGGTCGAGCAGCTCGTCGCCGAATCGACCGGCAAACACGGCACCGGGATCCTGCCGGTGGTGCGCGAGCCGTTCGCGGCGCCCGACCACTACGGCACCGACCGGCTCTTCGTCGACTACCGGCCCGAAGATCCCTTCACGGCGCTCGCGGCGGCCGGCCACCCGACGCTCGACCTCGGTCGCGAGGACCTCACGAGTGGAGGTGCGGGGCTGGGGCGCGAGGTCGTGCGCTGGGAGATCGCGATCGCGCTCGCCGGCGCACTCCTCGGAATCAACCCGTTCGACCAGCCCGACGTCGAGGCGGCCAAGCAGGCCGCGGGCCGCGTGCTCGACGAAGGCCTCCCCGAGCTCCCCGTCTCGCCCGTTGCCGACGCGCTCGCGGCCGTCGGGCCGGGCGACTACGTCGCGATCCAGGCGTTCGTCGATCCCGACTCCGCCGACCTCGCGCCGTTCCAGGCGGCGCGCCTGCGGATCCGCGACCGGTTCCGCGTCGCGACGACGCTCGCGGTCGGCCCGCGCTACCTCCATTCCACGGGCCAGCTCCACAAGGGCGGCCCGCCGAGCGGCGTGTTCCTCCAGGTGCTCGACGCCGACGGCCCCGACGTCGAGATCCCGGGCCGGTCCTTCACCTTCGGCGACCTCGTCCGCGCCCAGGCCGCCGGAGATTTCGAAGCCCTGCGCGCCCGCGACCGCCGCGTCTTCCGCGTGACCGCCTCTGATCTGAAGGAGAGCCCGTGAGCCACAAGGACGCGCCCACTCCCATCCCGCGTGCGGAGCGGCGAGCGACCGCGGCGGCGGTATCCGCCGCCGCAGCGAGTGCGACCATCAGAACCGTGAGCCACAAGGACGCGCCCACTCCCATCCCGCGTGCGGAGCGGCGAGCGACCGCGGCGGCGGTATCCGCCGCCGCAGCGAGTGCGACCAACAAGAACCAAGTGCGGCCATGAAGATCGCGATGGTGGGGCTGGGGCGGATGGGGAAGGGGCTGACGCGGCGGTTGCGCGCGGCGGGGCACGACGTCGTCGTCTACGACGTGAACGCCCAGGCGGTACAGGAGCTCGCGGCGGAAGGCGCGATCGCCGCGACGTCGCTCGCCGAGGTCGCGGCGAAGCTCGAACCGCCGCGCACGGTGTGGCTGATGATCCCCGCGGCGTTCACCGAGCAGACGGTGCACGACATCGCCGCGGTGCTCGACGCCGACGACACGATCATCGACGGCGGCAACTCCGACTGGCGCGACGACCTGCGCCGCCAGGCCGCGTTACGCGACCAGAAGATCCACTACCTCGACGCCGGTACGAGCGGTGGCGTGTTCGGCCTGGCGCGCGGCTTCTGCCTCATGGTCGGCGGCGACACCGAGGCCGTCGAACGCATCGCGCCGATCTTCGACGCGCTCAGCCCCGGCGTCGACGCCGCGCCGCGCACCGAAGGCCGCACCGGCGAACCGGCGCGCGAAGAGCACGGCTGGCTGCACTGCGGACCGTCGGGCGCGGGCCACTTCGTGAAGATGGTCCACAACGGCATCGAGTACGGGATCATGGCCGCGTACGCCGAGGGTCTCGCGGTGCTGCACGCGGCGAACGAGGGCAGCGCCGCGGCGGGCGGCGACGCGGAGACCGCGCCGCTCACCAACCCCGAGCACTTCCGGTACGAGATCGACGTCCCGGCGGTCGCCGAGGTGTGGCGGCGCGGCAGCGTGATCTCGTCGTGGCTGCTCGACCTCACCGCGGTCGCGCTGAACGAGTCCCCCGACCTCGCCGAGTTCGGCGGCCGCGTCTCCGATTCCGGCGAAGGCCGCTGGACGGCCGAAGCCGCCGTCGCGCTCGGCGTCCCGACTCCGGTGCTCACTGCGGCGCTGCAGGCCCGGTTCGCGTCGCAAGGTCACGGCACCTTCGCGGGCAAGATCCAGTCGGCGCAGCGCAAGCAGTTCGGCGGTCATGCCGAGAAGCCCGCGGCGTCCTCGTGAGCACGGAGCTCCCCGTCCACGTCGGCGCCGACCTCGACGAAGCCGCGGGCATCGCGGCGGGCATCGTCGCCGACGCGCTGCGCGCCGCGATCGACGCGCGCGGCCGGGCGTCGGTTGCGTTCAGCGGCGGTTCGACGCCGTGGCCGATGCTGCGCGCCCTCGCGACCGGAGCAGCGGGCGAGCTCGACTGGAGTCGCATCGCGGTCTTGCAGGTCGACGAGCGCGTCGCGCCGTCCGGCTCCGACGACCGCAACGCCACCCACATCGTCGCCTCGCTCGTCCGCCGGGCGCCCGTGCCGAAGGGGCAGTGGTACCCGATCCCCGTCGAGGAACCCGATCCGGCCGGCGCGGCGCGGCGCTACGAGCGCACCGTGCGCGAGACCGCGGGCGGCGAGATCGACGTCGTGCACCTCGGCATCGGCGACGACGGCCACACGGCGTCGCTGGTCCCCGGCGATCCGGTGCTCGGTGAGAACGATCGCCTCGTCGCCGCGACCGGCGAGTACGAGGGTCACCGCCGGGTCACGCTCACGTATCCGGCGCTGGCCGCGGCCCGCTCGATCGTGTGGTTGATCGTCACCGCGAGCAAGGGGGAGATGCTGCGCCGCCTCGTCGCCGGCGACGCCACGATCCCCGCCGGGCGGGTGCTCCAGGACCGGGCCGTCGTCGTCACCGACGAGCCCGCAGCTGCGCCTCTGCTCGGAGAGCGATAACTTCACCTCCCGCGGTGAACGCGAACTGAACGCGACCCTGAAGGAGACCGCCATGCGCGCAGCTGTGTTCGTGGGAACCGAGCAGCCCCTGTCGATCGAGGACGTCGAGCCGGCGGCGCCCGGTCCCCGCGACGTGCTCGTCGAGATCGGCGCCAGCGGCGTGTGCCACTCCGACCTCTCCGTGGTGCACGGCTACCTGCCGGTGCCGCCCGGTGTGGTGCTCGGTCACGAGGGCACCGGCCGCGTCGTCGAGGTGGGCAACGAAGTCACGAAGGTGAAGAAGGGCGACCGGGTGGTCAGCTCCTTCGTGCCGGCCTGCGGCGTGTGCTGGTTCTGCCTGCACGAGCAGTCGAACTTCTGCGAGCGCGAGTTCGAGGTGATGATGGCGCCGCGTGGCAACCGCCCCGACGGCACGCCGTACATGACCTTCACGGGCCTCGGCACGTTCGCGGAGGCGATGACGGCGAGCGAGGACTCCGTCATCCCGGTGCACACCGACGTGCCCGACGAGCAGCTCGCCCTCATCGGCTGCGGCGTCACGACGGGCGTGGGCGCGGCGCTCAACACCGCTCGCGTGCAGCCCGGCTCCACGGTCGCGGTCGTCGGCTGCGGCGGCGTCGGCCAGTCGGTGATCCAGGGCGCCCGCATCGCCGGGGCCAGCCGCATCATCGCGGTCGACCTCGTGGAGATGAAGCGCAAGACCGCCGAGCAGCTCGGCGCCACCGATCTCGTCGACCCCGCCGCGGGCGACGCGATCGCGCAGGTGAAGGCGCTCACCGGCGGGCGCGGCGTCGACTACTCGTTCGAGGTCATCGGCCTGCCCGAGACGATCACGGAAGCGCACGGCATGGCCCGCAACGGTGGCACCGTGTGCGTCGTCGGCATGACCCGCATGGAGGCTCAGATCACGCTCTCCGCCTTCGCGCTCTTCTACGAGGGCAAGACGATCGTGGGCAGCAAGTACGGCTCCGCGCAGGTGCGCCGCGACTTCCAGCGTTTCGCCGACCTGATCGAGACCGGCCGTCTCGACACGTCGTCGATGGTGTCGCGCACGATCAAGCTCGACGACGTCAACGACGCGTTCCGCGCCATGGAGGCGGGCGAGGTCATCCGCAGCGTCATCGTCTGACCGGTCGCTGCACATGTGGCCGGGGGCACGGGCCGCGCTCACACCCGACAAGCCCGCCGTCGTCATGGCGGGCACGGGTGAGACCGTCACCTATCAGGAGCTGAACGACCGCTCGAACCAGCTCGCGCAGTTGTTCTGGGACGCGGGGTTGCGCTTCGGCGACCACCTCGCGGTCCTGATGGACAACAACTCGCGCTACCTCGAGGTCTGCTGGGCCGCGCAGCGCAGCGGCCTGTTCTACACGGCGATCAACTGGCACTTCACCGCGGAGGAAGCCGCCTACATCCTCGACGACTGCGACGCGGAGGCGATCGTCGTTTCTACCGGCACGCGCGAGGTCGCGACCGAGCTCGTCGAACGAGGCCTCATGCCGCGGGTACGCATCCGCCTCGCGGTGGGCGGGTCGATCGACGGCTACGCCGACTACGAGGACGCGATCGCGGCGTTCCCGGCCGAGCCGCTGGCGGAGGAGATCGAGGGCACCCCGATGCTCTACTCGTCGGGGACGACGGGACGCCCGAAGGGCATCAAGTACCACATCGAACGGATCCCGATCGGCCGCGCTCCCGCGCAGCTCCTCGCGATGACGACGCTGTTCAAGTTCGACGAGGACAGCGTCTACCTGTCGCCCGCGCCGCTGTATCACTCGGCACCGCTCTTCTACTGCATGAGCAGCCTGCGGCTCGGCGCGACCGTCGTGGTGATGGAGCACTTCGATCCGCTCCTCGCGCTCGAGTACATCGAGAAGTACCGCATCACCAACAGCCAGTGGGTACCGACGATGTTCGTCCGGATGTGGAAACTCGCCCCGGAGGAACGGGCCCGCTACGACCTGTCGACCCACCGGTCCGCGGTGCACGCGGCGGCGCCGTGCCCCGTCGAGGTGAAGCGGCGGATGATCGAGTGGTGGGGCCCGATCGTGATGGAGTACTACGCGTCGACGGAGGGCGCGGGCGCCACGATCATCACGAGCGAGGAGTGGCTCGCGCACCCCGGATCGGTCGGGCGCAGCCTGCTCGCGCCCGTGCACATCCTCGACGAGGACGGTCACGAGCTGCCGGCCGGCGAGGTCGGCACCGTGTGGTTCCAACCGATGAGCGGGCGGCCGACGTTCGAGTACCACAAGGACTCCGAGAAGACGCGCGACGCGATGAACGACCAGGGCTGGTCGACCGTCGGCGACATGGGCTACCTCGACGACGAGGGTTACCTCTACCTCACCGATCGGCGCACGTTCATGATCGTGTCGGGGGGCGTCAACATCTATCCGCAGGAAGCGGAGAACATCCTCGTCGACCATCCGAAGGTGTTGGATGTCGCGGTGTTCGGCGTTCCGAACGAGGAGATGGGCGAAGAGGTGAAGGGCGTCGTGCAACCGGTCGACTGGGACGCCGCCGGACCCGAGCTCGAACGCGAGCTGCTCGAGTACTGCCGCGCGCACCTCGCGCACTACAAGTGCCCTCGGAGCATCGACTTCGAGCCCGAGCTGCCGCGCCAGCCGACCGGCAAGCTCTACAAGCGCCTCATCCGCGACCGCTACTGGGGCAAGCGCGACTCGCGCATCGTTTGACGACCGCGCGATCGGCTACGCCGATTCGAGCTCGAGCGGAGTGTCGACGACGAGGCGGAAGCGGGCCCGCCCGGTCTTCTCGATACGGATCGGCGCGCCGCGCTCGTCGAGGCGGCGCTTCAGCAGGATCAATCGGCTCTCGAGGTTGTCGCGGAAGTCGGGGAGGTCGCCCGCGAGCTCGAGCCGCACTTCCTTGTTGGTGAACTCGTCGCGCCCGTCGTGCTCGTAGTGGCCGAGCAGGTTCCACAAGATGCGCCCTGCGACGCCCTTGATCAGGTAGTCGGTGCCGACGAACACACTGCCGTCGACGGTGAAGAACCGCACCCTGGTGGCGTCCGCCGCGGCCATCGCCGCGTGCGGGCGCGGCGCGCTCGGCGCGCTCACGGCCTCGACCCGCTCCTGCGCCCAGTCGATCTCGATCGCGCTGGCGACGATGCCGGCGACGACCGACAGCAGCGCCTCGTCGGCCGGCCCGAACGCAGCCTGCTGCAGGCTGTCGACGACGAGCACACCGACGAGCTGGCCGAGGACCATCGCGGGTACGGCGATCCGGCTCTCCGCGAGCGGCAGACCCGGTACCGGGATCTCGCGCCCGGGTGCGACGATCCCCTGTTCCTCGAATCCGCGGCGCACCGAGCGCGAGTACTTCGCCATCTGGCGCAGATTCCCGACGCGAGCGGACTCGCACCGCGCCCCGACCATCCCGATCAGTCCGTCGCCCACCGTGACCTCGGAGCCGACGCCCTGCTCGTCGTAGCCGTGGCTCGCGATCGTGAAGAGACGTTCGCCCCGTTCGTCGAGGAGCAGGAGGAGCGAGTGCTCGTAGCCGAGCAGTTCGGCGAGACCCGCGAGCGCGACGCTCACCAGAGTGTCGAGATCGGGGCTCCGGCTGAGCCGACCGGTGAGCTCGGCGAGCCTCAACGGTGCTTGGAGCGGATCGAGTGCGGGACCGGGGCGCGGCGGAACTGCGCCCAACCGGTGCACCGCCGCGAGTACCTGCTCGATCTGTACGACGCGGTAGACGTCGGCGGAGCGGAGCTTGAAGACGTCCTGCATGTCGGAGAGCGCGGCAACCGCGTCGACGTCACGACGCAACCGCTCGAACACCGGCCCGCGGCGCTCGGTGCGCTCGTACTGGAGCGTCAAGCGATACTGCTCGTAGTGGTCGGGGTCGAGAACGAGCACGCTCGCGCGCGGGTTCTCCGCCAGGTTGCGCGCGGTCTTCGAGAAGAACTGGTTCGAGAGCGCGATGCGTTCGTCGTCGACGAGATGGATCTTCGACAGGTACGTGACATTCGGTGTCCCGTCGGCGCTCGCCGTCGCGACGACGGCCGGCACGACACCTTCGAAGCACCGCTCGACGTCGTGCAGCGTGACGGCTCGCGGTTCGATCGCGCTCACGTACGCCCCGCGGCGAACGGCTCGCCGGCGCCCGGACCCGGCGTCTGGTCGTAGATCTCGTCGGCCGCGAAGGTGCAGGCGACATAGCCGACCGGGACGATGCGTTCGAGGCGCTCGCGAGGATCGCCGTCGGTCTCCTGGATGTCGGTGAAGAACTCGTCGATGAAGCGCGCCGCGCGGTCGACGTCCTTGATTGTCGCCGGCGTGATCCGCTCGGCCCGCCCCTTCAATTGCATCGAGTAGAGGGTGCGCACCGATGCGCCCGTGACGGCGAGGGCACCTCCCGCTGCGAGATTCGCGAGAGCGACGGTGTCGTCGGCGTCGAGCAGCAGCCGGAACTGCAGCCGCCGCGGATCGAGCACGTCGAGTCCCCAACCACGCGACGCGTGCGGGAGCCCGTCGGCGCTGACGCTGCCGACGATCAAGGAGCAACCCGACTCCAGGAACGCCACCGTTTCGGGTCCGATCACGGCCCTCGCCGTCTCCTTCGGGGTTGCGTAGGGGTTTCTTAGCGTTCGGCTACGGGCCTTTCAGGAGCGGGCCCGGCGGGTTTCCTTCACGATCGATGTCGACGAACCCCGCGGCCCGAAACGGCCGCATCGACAGGAGGAATCCCCAATGACCGTGACCACCCAGGCTACTCCGAGCCGCTTCGAGCTCGTCAGTGCCGACCTCTACCGCGACATCCACAAGGGCATCCGGTCCGAGCTGTTCGCGATGACCACCGCGGCCGGCCGCCTCGACCCGACCGACTCCGCGGGCCGGGCCGACCTCGCCCGCAACGTCGGCGACGTCGTCGACTTCCTCGTGGTGCACGCCGAGCACGAGGACACGCACGTGCAGCCCGCGATCGAGACGTACGTGCCCGCTCAGGCGGCCACGATCGTCGCCGACCACGCGGCGCTGGAGTCGCGGATGGCGGGGCTGCGGGCCGACGCCGAGGCGGCGGTCGACGCGGACGCGGGCGAGCTCGCCGGTCGCGTGCACGCCCTCTACCTCGACCTGGCGTCGTTCACCTCCGACTACCTGCGGCACCAGGACGTCGAGGAGCGGATCGTCATGCCGGCACTCGACGCCGCGCTCGGCTTCGAGGCGGTCATGGCGATCAACGGCGCCATCGTCGGGAGCATCCCGCCGCCGGAGTTGGCGAAGTCGTTGGCGATCATGCTGCCCGCGATGAACGTCGACGGCCGCGCCGAGATGCTCGGCGGCATCCAGGCCGGCGCGCCGGCCGAGGTGTTCGCGGGCATCTGGTCGCTCGCGTGCTCGGTGCTCGAGCCCGCCGACCGCGCCGCGGTCGGGAGCCGGCTCGGCATCGCGTGAGCGCACCCGTTCCCACCTGCACGTGACGGTCGGTTGGAGTCGGAACCCAAGCCGGGTCCAACCGCCCGTCGGCGTGCGGGACGCGACCGACGAAGACCCACACCGACTCCTTCTCCCGAAAGCGCAGGTTGCGCCATGTACGTTCGACCGAATCCGGTCGCGCCCGCGCCCGCGGGCGCGAACCCGAATGCGAGCCGCGACCGCCAATGGCGCAAGCTGGCCCGGCTCGCGGTCCCCGCGATGATCGTCACCAATCTCTTCGCCGGACCGGCGCACGCGGCCACCGGCGACCGCTCGTGGCCTGCACCGGCGGCGCGAACACGAACGTCTCCGTCGCCAAGGTGAACGTGAAGGAGGGCAACGTCGGCGCGACGCCGATGACGTTCAAGGTGACGCTCTCGAACGCGTGGACCACGCCGGTGACGGTGAGGCTCGTGCTGTCGAAGCCGACGAACGCCGGCCTGGCCCAGGCGACCGGCGTCGGCACGATCGTCAACGACGACTGAGTCGGCCGGGACGACCACCCGAAACCACCGAACGGCTACCGAAAAGAGGAGAGGGCGCCGGCGACGGCGCCCTCTCCTGTAGCCGGCCGGACGGCGAGCCCCCCCGAGCGCACCGTCGACGGCCAAGCATCCTGTTTTCGAGGCCCCGACTCGTCCGGTCCCGACGCTCCGGCGCAGTCGTGCCCCCCAACTCCTGCCGGCGGCAGGGTACGGGCTCGCGGGCGCCCGGTCAACGGAAACGGCCGGGTTTGCGCGGTTAGCTTCGGCGCCCATGGACCGCTCGGAGCTCGCCCGCCGCATCTACGACGTCGCCCATCTCACCGGGAGCTTCACGCTGCGGTCGGGCGTCGTGAGCGACCAGTACTTCGACAAGTACCGCTTCGAGGCCGAACCGACGCTGTTGCGGGCGATCGCAGAGGCGATGGCGCCGGCGGTGCCCGCGGGCATCGATGCCTTGGCCGGACTCGAGCTCGGCGGCGTCCCGCTCGCCACGATGCTCTCGCAGGTGACCGGCATTCCGGCCCGCTTCGTGCGCAAGGAGGCGAAGACCTACGGCACCTGCCAGCTGGCCGAGGGGGGCGATCTCGACGGGTTGGCGCTGCTCGTCGTCGAAGACGTCGTCACCTCCGGTGGGGCGATCCTCGACGCCGCCCGGGAGCTGCGGGCCCGTGGCGCCGTCCTCGACCGGGTCGCGTGTGTGATCGACCGCGAGTCGGGCGGCCCCGAGAACCTCGCCGCGGCCGACCTCACCCTCGCGCCCCTCTTCCGCATGCACGAGCTCACGCCGGGCTGACCGTGCCGGGTTGCCGCCCGGCTCAGCCGAGCGCGGCGGGGGCGCAGCGAGCGATCACCTGTCGCGCCGCGGCGCGCTCCGCGGCAGTCGGCTCGTTGATCGCGGCGAGCGCGTTGTCGACTTCGAGCTTGAGGCGATCCGCAGGCAGCGCGCTCAGGTTGTGTGCCTTCTGCTTCGCCTCGATCAGGCCTTCGTAGTAGGTGCGGATGCCGCTCACGACGCACGTTGCCTGCGTGTGCGTGAGGTTCGCCTGCCGTTGGAGGTCGGTGACCGCCTGGTCGCGCGTGTAAAGCGGCGTGCTGCACGCGCCGCAGGCGAGCACCAGCAACGCGGTCGCGCTCGCGGCGAGAAGCGATCTGCCCTTCACGGCCGGTCACGGTAATGGGCACGTCGGTGGGGAGCCGGATAGTGTGCGACGCGAGCCCTGCGGGGGAAGTTCGGTGTGATTCCGACGCTGACCCGCAACTGTGAACGCCGGCCCGCCGGCGTGAGCCAGAACACCTGCTCGGCTCCCGGCACTGCCGGTGCTCCCATCCGAGTCGCTTCTCGCGACGTCACAGGGCCCTCGAGGTACGGGGCCGAGGAGGTCATCATGCGACGCCATCGTCGTGCGCGCGCTGTCGCCGGTGCGTGCTGCTCCATCCTGCTGCTCGGTGCGTTCCGATTCGGCGGGTTCGCCGACCAGCAGTCGCAGGCCGCAGCCGCCAAGGCGACGACCTGGCTCGACAAGCAACAACAGCGGGGCGGCGGCTTCGAGGTCGCCGGCTTCCCCGGATTCGAGACTCCCGACGCCGTGCTCGCGATCGCGTCGAACGCGCAGACCACGAGACACTGGAACAAGAAGCGCGCGCTCCACGCGGTCGAGGCCGTCGTCAAGGGCAAGCACTCCGCGCTCCACGCGCTCGACGATCTCGCCGACTCCGGCATCGACGCGGGCCAGGCCGCCAAGCTCGTCGTCCTCGACGTGAAACCGCTCGGCCTCTCTCCGAGGCACTTCAACCCTGACGGCGACAGGCACTCGGTCGACCTCGCCGCGATCATCGCGGCCGGTGAACAGCCCGACGGTTCCTACGGCGCGTTCAACGCAACGCTGTACGCCGCGCTGGCGGATCGCCTTCTCAGCGGTTCGGTCCCCGCGGCAACCGTGAGCTATATCGGCGCCGCGCAGCAGGCCAACGGCGGCTGGAACTTCGCGGGCGACAAGGCCGGCACCGACGTCGACCCCGACACGACTGCGCTCGCGATCGAGGCGCTGGCGGCCGCGAACGTCTCACCGACCGACACTGTGTTGCGCAACGGCCTGCGCTTCTTCGCCGCGAACCAGCAGGCGTCGGGCGCGTGGCCGTCGTTCGGCACCGACGACCCGAACTCCACGTCGGTGGCCGCGATCGCGATCACGGCCGCAGGGTTCGACCCGGCGAAGTCGTGCTGGCGCGACACCGTCGACCCGGCGCTCGCCGGCCACCCGTACGCGTCGCCGATCGACTGGCTGATCGCGCAACAGCAACCCGACGGCCACATCGCGAGCCCGAACGACAGCTTCGGCCTGAACACGTTCGCGACGGCGCAGACCATCCAGGCCCTCCGCCGCATCTGGCTCCCCGTCAGGCCGCTGCCGAAACAGTGTTGATGGTCACACTCGCTCAACCCAACGTCTTCTTGAGACCGGCGAGGAGCTCGGCGCGCTCTTGCTTGCTGAGCTAGGCGTCGGAGTGGAGACCGAACCACGTGTAGTACGAGGGGGGCATCGACCCACCCGAGACCGCTTCGTAGATGTCGCCGGTCTCGTGGTGGGTCGTCGTCGTCCACTCCGAGAAGTTGAGCGCGGAGCGGCCGTCGCGCACGTGGTTCACCGTCCACCACGACAACGGCGCGACCTGCGTGTACCAGTGGCGGCGTGACTCGTTGCTGTGGCAGTCGTAGCAGGCGGCCACGGTGAGCTGGCGGGTACGCGCGCTGTCCCACTTCGGCTCCGCACGCGTCGACGGGTTCGTGAGGCGGTACGGCACGAGCTGCGCAAGGAGGAACAAGACGACCGCGATCGGCAGCAGCAGCCGGACCAACCACCCGAGCAGCATGCGCAGCATCGCGGAACCTCAGCCGTGCAGGGGATGAGACTGGAAGAACGCCCAGATCGTCTTGCTCGCGTCGATCTGCTTGGTCGTGAGGCCGAGCTTGGGGAGCGGAACCGAGCCGGGCCACGTGTGCCCGCCGCCGTCGATGATGTAGAAGACGACTTCGCTCGCATCATCGCAGTTCGACCACGTGCGTTTGCGCACCTCGGTCCCGAGCCGCGTGTCGATGGAGGCCGCCGAGCAGTGGTCGTGGGCCGCCCACGACGCCATCGCGGCCGGCGCGCTGCCCACGACGGAGCCGCCGCAGCAGTGCACCGCACCGCCGTCGAAGGGCACGATCGGGTCGGCCGTGCCCTGGAACTCCACGAGCGAGATCGGCGTCGTGCCCCCGCAGCCGTTGCGGTAGACGACCACCGCGACGGGCGCGAACGCGGCAAACCGGCTGTACGCCACGCACGCGAGCGTCGACGTCATCGCGCCGCCGTCTGACATGCCGGTCGCGTCGACACGCTGCGCGTCGACGCAGAACGTCGCCTCGATGTGGTCGAGGAGCGCGAGCACCATCGCGATGTCGTTCTGCCGGCCGGACTCGTTGGTGAGGTTGAAGTGGCGCCCGACCGTCCCCTGGCCGTCGGGCGCGACGATCAGGAAGTCGTGGGCGTCGGCGAGGGGCTTGAAGTTGCCGTAGAGCATCTGTTGCTGCGCGTTCGAGCCGTAGCCGTGGAAGTCGAACACGACCGGCACCGGCGCCGAGCCGGTGTAGGCCGCGGGCACGTAGAGCTGGTACGTGCGGTCCACACCCTGGAACGCGAACGACTGCGAGAACTGCCCGGCCGCGTGCGGTCGTGCACACGCGGCTGTCGGCGCCGAGGTGACGGGCGCGATCGTCGTCACCGGTACGGCGGTGGTCGAGGTCCCGGTGCCCGATACGGTCGTCGTGGTCGCGCCGAGCGTCGTCGGCGTGCTGCTCGACGACGACTTCGAGCAGGCCGCGGCAACCGTTGCGAACACCACGACGACGAGGCTGGCGACGACCACCCGCGTTCGGCCGCTGACGGCATCGTCCATGTGGGACGAACGCTACCGGCGCCCGGCAGGAAGCCCGGTTCATCGACGCCGTCGACGCCGTCGACGCGTGCGCGAGGGGGGACTTGAACCCCCACGCCCTTGCGGGCACAGGAACCTGAATCCTGCGCGTCTGCCAATTCCGCCACTCGCGCGTGAACCCGGCAGGTTATCAGCCGGTTTGTTCCTGAGATCGGGACGCGTGGCCAGCTGCGTCGATTCGAAAGGGTTGCCGCGTACACTCGCTGCGATGGGTCTCCAGGCCTTCGAGCGTCGGCTCGAGCGGCTCGTCGAAGGAGCGTTCACCAAGGCGTTCCGGAGCGGGCTCGAGCCGCTCGAGATCGGCCGCCGCCTCGTCAGGGAGCTCGACGCCGGCCGCACGGTCGGGGTGCGTGGCATCGTCGCGCCCAATTTCTTCACCGTCGTGCTGTCACCCGACGACTACGAACGCTTCGCGTCGTTCCGCGACGCTCTCGCGCGCGAGCTCGCGGAAGCCGCCCGTGAGCACGCCCGCGACGAGCACTACCACTTCATCGGACCGGTACACGTCGAGCTCATCGAGGACCAGCGCCGCCGCCAGGGTGACCTCCGCGTGCAGGCCGCCATCGAGCAGGGCGAGGGTGGATGGGCCGCGGCGCTCGTGCTCCCCGACGGCAACCGGCTCCCGCTCTCGGAAGCGCCGGCGACGATCGGCCGCCTCCCCGACTGCGCGGTGCCACTGTCGGATCCCCAGGTGTCGCGCCAGCACGCCGAGATCCGCCCGTCGCCGGAGGGGTTCCGGGTCGTCGACCTCGGCTCCACGAACGGCACGACCGTGAACGGCAGCGTCATCGGCGAGCACCTGCTCCGCGACGGCGACGAGATCGGCGTCGGCGGGACGGTCCTGCGCTACGAGGAGAGCTGACCGGCGATGTCCGACGGCGTCCTCACGATCCTGAAGTTCTGCCTCCTCGCACTCCTCTACCTCTTCCTCGCGCGCGTCGTGTGGACGGTCGCCGCGGAGCTGCGCGGCACGCCGGTGCTCGCACCGCCGCCCCCGGAGCCGGTCGCGCCGCCCGCCGCGAAGGGCCGGCGCACCTGGCGGCTGCTCGTGGTCGACCCGCCCGCGACGCGCGGCCGCGGCTTCGACCTGCACGGCGAGCTCACGATCGGGCGGGCCGCCGGGTGCGGGATCTCGCTCCCCGACGACACCTACATCTCCAACGTGCACGCGCGCGTCTTCGAGCAGGACGGCGACGTGTTCGTGGAGGATCTCGGTTCGACGAACGGGACGCTCGTCAACGGCGCGCCGCTCAGCGAGCCCCGCCGGTTGCGCAAGGGCGATCGGGTGCAGGCCGGCGAGACGATCCTCGAGGCGACCCGATGAGGATCGACGCCGGCGCGACCTCCGACGTCGGTCGAGTGCGCGACGGCAACGAGGACAGCTTCCTCGTCGACGATCGCATCGGCCTCTACGCGGTCGCCGACGGCATGGGCGGCCACCTCGGCGGCGAGGTCGCGAGCGCGACCGCGCTCGAAGCGTTGCGAGCCGCGTTCGCGAACGGCCAGCCGATCGACGACGCCATCAAGGTCGCCAACTCGTCCGTCTATGCGAAGGGAATCTCGACACCGGCGCTCGCCGGCATGGGCACGACGCTCACCGCGGTCACGCCGGCCGGCGAGGCGGGGCTGGTCGTCGGCCACGTGGGCGACTCGCGCGCGTATCGCATCCGCGACGGCGCGATCGCACAGATCACCGAGGACCACAGCCTCGTCGAAGAGTTGCTGCGCGAGGGCCGCCTGTCGCCGAAGGAGGCCGAGACCCACCCGCGCCGCTCGATCATCACGCGCGCCATCGGTATCGAGCCGTCCGTCGAGGTCGAGGTGTACACGCTCGACGCGCGCACCGGCGACCGCATCATCATCTGCTCCGACGGACTCACGACGATGGTGCACGACGACGACATCCTGCGCCTGGCCGGCACCGAGACCGACCCGCGCCTCGCAGCCGATCGCCTCGTCGACGCCGCGAACCTCGCCGGTGGTGAAGACAACATCACCGTGCTCGTGATCGACGTGCTCGAGGCGACACCCGGCCCGGCACCCGATCCCGAGCAGCTCGCCGCCGCACAACCGGCGCGCACCCCGCAGCCGGTCAGCGCACCCGAGGTCCCCGAGCCGGCGCCGAAGCGCTCGCGCCTGCGCACCTTCGGGGGCCTCATGACGTTCGTGCTGCCCGTGTTCGTGATCGTCGGGCTCGCGATCGGCGCGATCGGCTGGTACGCGCGGCACACGTACTTCGTCGCGTTCCAGGGCGACCGCGTCACGCTGTTCCGCGGCGTTCCCGGCGGGGTATTCGGCTGGAACCCGACCGTCGAGGAGACGACGTCGCTGCACCGCGCGGAGCTCACGCCCGACGCGGTCGATCAGGTGCGGCAGTCGGGCAAGGGATCCCTCGAGCGCGCCGAGCAGTTCATCGCGAACCTGCGCAACGAGACCACCACGACCACGACTTCCACCACGACCACTTCCACGACGGTTCCCTTCGGTTCGGCCACGACGACCTCGCTCCCGTCGACACCCTCGACGACCGTGAGCGGACCGTGACGACGGCGACGGCGACCGCCGCGGCAGCCACGCGCGGTCATCACCGCCGCAACGTCGAGCTCGGTCTCGGCATCATCGCGGTGGTCGTCACGATCGGCGGCTACATCCTGCTCGCGCTCGCCAACGGACCCGACCTCCCTCCCGATCTCAGCGCGTTGCTCGTGGGCATGGTCGTGCTCTACGTGATCGCGCACCTCGCGGTCCGGCGCCTGGCGCCCCGCGCCGACGGCACGCTCCTGCCGCTGTGCGCGCTGCTCAACGGGATCGGCTTCTTCACGATCGCGCGCATCGACCGCAGCCTCGGCTCCGACCTCGCGCGCATCCAGTCGGTGTGGAGCGCGGTCGGCGTCGCCGCGTTCGTCGTCACCTTGCTCGTCGTCCGCAACGTGCGGATGCTGGAGCGCTACACGTACACGTTCGCACTCGCCGCGCTCGGGCTCCTGCTGATCCCGCTCGTCCCGCACGTCGGGCTGACGGTGAACGGCGCGCGCATCTGGGCCCACTTCGGATCGCTCCACTTCCAACCGGGTGAAGCGGCGAAGGTGCTCTGGGTCGGCTTCTTCGCCGGCTACCTCACGCAGAAACGCGAGTTGCTCTCCGAGGGTTCCCGCCGCATCGGCCGGTTGCGCCTCCCGGCCGCGCGCCACCTCGGCCCGCTCGCGTTCACCTGGGGCATCTCGATCCTCGTGCTCGTGTTCGAGCGCGACCTCGGATCGTCGATGCTCTTCTTCGCAGTGTTCGCGTCGATGCTCTACATGGCGACCGAACGCAGCGCCTACCTGCTCGGCTCGCTCGTGCTCTTCGCTGGTGGCTCGACGATCGCGTACCACCTGTTCGGCCACGTGCGCGAGCGCGTGCAGGCGTGGCTCAACCCGTGGCACATCGCGCAGACCGGCGGCTACCAGATCATCCAGGCCTGGTACGGGTTCGCCGCGGGCGGCGCGTTCGGCAAGGGCATCGGCCTCGGCGTCCCCGACCGCATCCCGTACGCGTCGACCGACTTCGTCTTCGCCGCGATCGGCGAGGAGCTCGGCCTCATCGGCACGATCGGGATCGTCATCGCGTTCCTCCTCATCGTCGGAGCCGGGTTCCGCATCGCGGTCGAGTCGCCCCGCCCGTTCGCGAAGCTCTTCGCGGCCGGGCTCACCACGATCATCGGGTTGCAGACGTTCATCATCATCGGCGGCGTCACCCGGATGATCCCGCTCACGGGGATCACGCTGCCGTTCGTGTCGTACGGCGGCTCGTCGCTCGTCGCGAACTTCGTGATCCTGGCGCTCCTGCTGCGCATGTCCGACACCAACGCGGCGGGAGACGAGCACGCATGAACGTCGCGATCCGCCGGGTCGGACTGGTCGTCGTGCTGCTCTTCCTCGCGATCAGCGCGCAGCTCACGTACCTGCAGCTCGTGCATGCGTCGTCGTTGAACAACAACCCGACGAACGTGCGCGTGGTGACGCGCGACTTCACACGCGATCGCGGCGACATCGTCACCGCCGACGGCGTCGTCATCGCGAAGTCGACGCCGGTGAACGACCAGTTGAAGTACCAGCGCGTGTATCCGCTCGGGTCGCTGTTCGGCCAGATCACCGGTTACCAGTCGATCATCTACGGCAACACGGGCGTCGAGAAGAAGTACGACTCCGCGCTGCTCGGGCGCGACTTCCAACTGCAGACCCACAGCCTCTCCGATCTCCTGAACCCGCACAACGCGACGGGCACGGTCGTGCTCACGCTCTCGAAGACCGCGCAGGACGCCGCGAAGAAGGCGTTGAACGGGCGGCGCGGTTCGGTCGTCGTGCTCGACGTCAAGACCGGCGGCATCGTGGCGATGTATTCCGAACCCACCTTCGACCCGACCCCGCTCGCGAGCCACAACTCGTCGGTCGTGCGCGCGTACTACGACCTGTTGTCGAAGAACCCGGTGCACCCCGACCTCGCGCGTGCGTACCGCGAGCGCTATCCCCCAGGCTCCACCTACAAGGTGATCACCACTTCGGTCGCGCTCGACGGCCACGTCGTCGTCCCCACGACGCAGTTCCCGCGCCTCACGCAACTCCCGCTGCCGCAGACCAAGAACACGCTCTCCAACTTCGGCGGGGAGCGCTGCGGCGGTTCGCTCGCGGAGAGCTTCACCGTCTCGTGCAACACGACGTTCGGCCAGATCGGGCTCGACCTCGGCGACCGCCTCGCGCAGGGGGCGCGGGCGTTCGGCATCAACGGTCCGCCGCCGCCCATCGACCTCCCGGCCGCGGCGAGCAGCGTCGGCCCGGCCGACGGATCGTTCAAGGAGAACCAGCCCCTCTTCGCGCTCGCCGCGATCGGCCAGGGAGAGGTCGCGGTCACCCCGCTCGAGATGGCGATGGCGGCCGAAGCGGTCGCCGACGGCGGTGTGATCCTCACCCCGCACGTGATGCAGGAGATCCGGGCCCCCGACGGCACGGTCGTGCACCGCTACGACACGAGCGTGTGGCGCCAGGCGATGACGCCCGCGACGGCGTCGATCCTCAACGAGTTCATGGTGAGCGTCGTTCAGCACGGCACCGGCACCGCCGCGCAGATCCCGGGCATCACGGTCGCGGGCAAGACCGGAACCGCGCAGGCCCCACCCGGTCCGCCGCACACATGGTTCATCGCCTTCGCGCCGGCGGAGCAGCCGCGCTACGCGATCGCGGTGCTCGTGGAGCACGGAGGCACAGAGCAAGGTAACGACTCGACCGGCGGGCGGGTCGCAGCACCGGTGGCGGCACAGGTGCTGACCACCCTCCTCAAGGGCACTCCAAGTGGTTGAGGAGAATTCGATGAGGCGCCCGGCCCGCCCCGGCGCTCACACACCTCACAAGTAGGGTTCGCCACGAGATGTCGCTCGTCGGACGTGTCTTCACCAATCGCTACGAGATCCAGCGCGAGATCGCCCAGGGCGGCATGGCCGAGGTCTACCTCGCGCACGATCTGCTGCTCGACCGGCCCGTCGCGCTGAAGGCGCTGCACCCCGAATACGCCCGCGAACCGTCCTTCGTCGAGCGCTTCCGCCGCGAAGCCCAGGCCGCCGCGAACCTCAACCACCCCAACATCGTCGCGATCTACGACTGGGGTCAGGACACCGGCACGTACTTCATCGTGATGGAGTACGTCGAGGGCCGATCGCTGCGCGACGTGATGCGCGCCGACGGCCCGATCGACGCCGAGCGCACTGCCGACATCGGCGCCGAGATCGCGGCCGCGCTGTCGTTCGCGCACCAGCACGGTGTCGTGCACCGCGACGTGAAGCCGGGCAACGTGCTGCTGACCCGAGCCGGCACGGTGAAGGTCACCGATTTCGGCATCGCGCGCGCGGGAACCAGCGACAACCTCACCCAGACCGGGTCGGTGATGGGGACCGCGACGTACTTCTCGCCGGAGCAGGCGCAGGGCTCCGCCGTCGACGGCCGCAGCGACGTGTACTCGCTCGGGATCGTCCTCTACGAGATGGTCACCGGCGTCGTGCCCTTCACCGGCGACTCACCGATCTCCGTCGCGTACAAGCACGTTCGTGAAGACCCGATCCCGCCGACCGCGCGGAACCACTCGATCCCGCACGACCTCGAGCAGATCATCCTCACCGCGCTCGCCAAGGATCCCGACGTCCGCTACCAGTCGGCCGACGATCTGCGCGCCGACCTCCTGCGTTTCCGGCGCGGCCGCCCGATCGGCGCTGCGCCCGTGACGGCGATGGTCGCCGCGCTTCCCAACACCCCGGCGACCGGAACTCCGAGCGCCGACGCGACCGTGGCGACACCACGCGTCGCAGCCACGCCGCGCGGTCCCGCGGGACCGCGGCCGGGTCGCGGCCGCCGCGTCTTCGGCACGATCACCGTGCTGCTGGTCCTCGTGATCGCGGTCGGCGGCATCCTCCTGCTCGCGCAGATCAACGGCAAGGACGCCGGGACCGTTCTCGTCCCCGACGTGCACGGCACCAACGTCGACCTGGCGAAGCAGACGCTCGTCGACAACGGGTTCGTCGTGAAGATCGTGCAGGTGAAGGATCCGAGCGTGAAGACCAACGACGTCATCAGCCAGTCGCCGGTCGGCGGCAAGCGCGCGAAGAAGGGGTCGACGGTCGAGCTACGCGTGAGCACGGGCGCGGGCGACATCTCGATCACCGACGTCGCGGGCTTCACGCTCGCCGACGCGAAGCGGCTGCTCCAGGACCAGGGCCTCAAGATCGGCACGCCGGTCACCGAGGCGAACGACACCGTGCCCAAGGACCGCGTGATCCGCACCGATCCAACGGCAGGCACGCAGGTCCCCACGGGCACGACCGTCGTGATCGTCGTGTCGGCCGGCCCGAAGCCGGTACCGGTTCCGAACGTGCTCGGGCTCGACTTCGCCACCGCGTCGAACCAGCTCGGGTTGAAGGGGTTCGTCGCGAAGCAGACGAACCAGGCGTCGGCGACCGTCGAGACAGGCAAGGTCATCTCCACCACCCCCGGCCCGAACGAGCTCGCGGCACCCGGCAGCACCGTCGAGGTGGTCGTGTCGACCGGCCCGCAGCAGGTGACGGTCACGGACGTACGCGGGCAGCTCGAAGCCGACGCGAAAGCGACCCTCAAGGGCGACGGCTTCACGGTGGTGATCGTGCACACGCAGTCGACCGACGCCAACGTCGGCCGCGTGATCGCGGAAGACCCCGCCGGTGGCACCGATCAGCCGAAGGGGTCGACCATCGTGCTGACCGTCGGCACGCCGACGCCGACCACTTCGAGCGCGCCGACGACGTCGACCCCGCCGACCACCTGACGATGAGCGGGCCGACCGGCCGCGCCGCGCTGGCCGGCTGGTACGCGGCGCACGGCCGTCACGACCTGCCGTGGCGCGCGACGCGCGATCGCTGGGCGCTCCTCGTCGCCGAGGTGATGCTGCACCAGACGCAGGTCGCGCGCGTCGAGCAGCAGTGGCCGGCGTTCATGGCGCGCTTCCCCGACCCGCCGAGCGCGGCGCGCGCGGGTGCCGGCGCGCTGATCGCGGCATGGGATCGCCTCGGCTACCCGCGGCGCGCGCGCTGGCTGTGGGAGGCCGCGGCGCAGATCAGCGAACAGGGCTGGCCCGCCGATCTCACCGAGCTGCCCGGCGTCGGCCGTTACACCGCGGGTGCGGTCGCCGCGGAAGCCGACGACGCCGACACCGTCGCGCTCGACACCAACGTGCGCCGCGTGCTCGAGCGCGTCGAGGGACGCGTGCTCACGCCGGGCGACGCGGAGATCGCGTACCGCCGTACCGGCGAGGCGCTCACCGGTCGGGATCGCCTCCTCGCGCTCATGGACCTCGGCGCGCTCGTATGCCGCGCCCGAGCGCCGGAGTGCCGCGCGTGTCCCCTTGCGTGCGAATGCGCGACGCGCGGCGAACGCGCCGGCGAACGGCGCGCACCGCAGGCGCCGTACCAGGGCTCGTTCCGGCAGCGGCGCGGGCGTGTCCTCGCGGCGCTGCGCGCACGACCGACGGCGGTGAGGGAACTCGACGCCGAGGCGCTCGCGTCGCTCGTGGCCGACGGCCTCGCGGCGATCGACGGCGCGACGGCCACCCTCCCGAGCTGACGGCGCGCTACGAACCCGCCCGCGTCCCGGCGCGGGATGCGATCGTCTCGAGGAAGTTGCGCAGGAGGTCGTGACCCCCGGACGTGAGGATCGACTCCGGGTGGAACTGCACTCCCTCCACCGGCAGCTCGCGGTGGCGGACCCCCATCACGAGGCCATCCTCCGACTCCGCGGTGATCTCGAGCACTGCGGGCATCGACGCCCGGTCGACGACGAGCGAGTGGTAGCGCGTCGCGGTGAACGGGTTCGCCAACCCCGCGAACACGCCGGCACCGGTGTGGCGGATCTCCGAGGTCTTGCCGTGCATCACCCGCGGTGCGCGCACCACCTCGCCGCCGTAGAGCGCGCCGATGCACTGGTGCCCGAGGCACACGCCGAGCACGGGTACGCCCGCCGCGCCGAAATGCTCGATCGCGGCGTTCGACAGGCCCGCGTCCTCCGGTCGGCCGGGGCCGGGCGAGATGAGGACGCCGTCGGGACGAAGGTCGACCATCGCGTCGAGGGTGATCGCGTCGTGGCGATGCACCACCGGCTCCGCGTCGAGCTCGCCGAGGTACTGCACGAGGTTGTAGACGAAGCTGTCGTAGTTGTCGACGACGAGGATGCGGGGGCCCATCGCCCACCACGGTACCGGGGCCCCGGCGCGACCGACTCCGAGATCCCGGCCCGGAGATGCCGGCGCCGAGATGCCGGCGCCGTGGGTAACGTTGCGCCGTGCCGCGCTCGAAGAGCAAGCGTTCCCGCTATACGCCGCCGCCGCCGAAGAAGGCGCCGCCGAGCCCGCTGTGGGTTCCCGTCGCGATCTGCGTGCTGATGCTCACCGGCCTCGTCGTCGTGCTGGCCAACTACCTGCAGGCGCTGCCGGGCGACACCGAGAACCGGTACCTCATCATCGGTCTGGTGCTCATCACCGGCGGCTTCGGTCTCGCCACGACGTATCGCTGACCGACGCGATGGTCGCCGCGTCGACGCGGAACCGGCGTACCGAGGGGCGCCGGACCCTCTTGGCGAGCGCCGTCGGCGCTGTCACCGGCCTCGCGATCATGCCGGTCTCGCCGTGGCAGCTCACGGTCCTCGTGGGCTGGATCGTCGCCGCCGCGCTCTTCGCCGCCCTCGTGTGGAGGCGCGTCTGGCCGCTCTCGGCCGAGGAGACCCGTGCCGTCGCGCTCCGCGAAGACGAGAGCCGAGCGGCGTCGCGGTTGCTCATCCTCGTCGCGAGCGTGATCTCGCTCGTCGGGGTCGGCGTCGCGTTGCTCAAGGCGTCGCAGGTGGCGGGGGCCGAGCGGGTCGCGCTCACCGCCGCCGCGGTGCTCACCGTCGCGACTTCGTGGATCCTCGTCCACACCGTGTTCACGCTCCGCTACGCCGACACCTACTACGGCGTCCCGGAGGGCGGCATCGACTTCTCGTCGGCGCCGCCACCCGACTACAGCGACTTCGCGTACGTCGCCTTCACCATCGGCATGACCTTCCAGGTCTCCGACACGACGCTCACGTCGAATGCGATGCGCCGGATCGCGCTCCGCCAGGCGCTGCTCGCCTTCCTCTACCTCGCGGTGATCCTCGCCACGACGATCAACATCGCGGCCAGCTTCATCCGCTGACCCGCCGAGCCGGCGCCGCGGTTGTCCACAAGGGTTGTGGAAACTCGCGCGGCCACGACGCGGCGGCGACTCGAGCGCCCGGCCGGCCCGGTCGTCCACAGAAGCCTGTGGGGAATGTGGACGAATGACAGCGGTGTAACTCGGGCGGGCCCGACGTCAGGGCGAGGAGCGGTCGGAGTCGTCGACCGGCGCGATGAGGGCCATCGGCTCCCGGCAGTGACGGGGGGCCTGGGGCACCTCGCCACCCGGTGCCGCGTAGAGCACGAGCTGCGCGCCACAGACGATGCAGCGGTAGCGGTAGTCGACGTCTTCGAGATCGTCGGGATCGGGCTCGTTGGCGGGCAGCGTGTCGGAGTTGAAGTTGCGGACGAGCGCGGCACCGACGAGATAGAGGATCACCGCGCCACCGAGGGCGACGAGGAACCGCACGATCGTCAGGAAATGGAACATGGCGCCGCCGAGTGTACGGCGGCGGGATCAGCCGAGCCGCTCGATGATGGTCGCGTTGGCCATGCCGCCGCCCTCGCACATCGTCTGCAGCCCCCAGCGCGAGCCCTGGCGCTCGAGCTCGCAGAGCAGCGTGGTCATGAGGCGCGCGCCGGAGCACCCGAGCGGGTGGCCGAGCGCGATCGCGCCGCCGTTGACGTTGACCTTCTCCATGTCGGGGTGGTGTTCCTTCTCCCACGACAGCACGACGGGCGCGAAGGCCTCGTTGATCTCGACGAGGTCGACGTCGTCGATCGTCATCTTCGCCCGCTCGAGCACCTTGGCCGTCGAGGGGATCGGGCCCGTGAGCATCATCACCGGGTCGACGCCCGCGAGCGCGAACGCGTGGAATCGGGCGCGCGGCGTGAGCCCGAGCTGCGCGGCCTTCTCCTCGCTCATGATCAGCAGCGCGGAGGCGCCGTCGGTGATCTGCGACGAGTTGCCGGCGGTGATCACGCCGTCGGGCTTGAAGGCGGGCTTCAGCTTGGCCAGCGTCTCGGGCGACGAGTCGGGCCGGATGCCCTCGTCGGTGTGCATGTCTTCCTCGCCGGCCTCGGTCGTGACGTGGATCGGCACGATCTCGCGGTCGAAACGGCCCTCGCTCGTGGCGCGCGCGGCGCGCTGGTGGGACCGAGCCGAGAAGGCGTCGTTGTCCTCACGGGAGATGCCCCACTTCTCGGCGATGAGCTCGGCCGAGATGCCCTGCGGCACGAGATTGGGATAACGGCTGAGCATCTCCGGGCCGAAGGGCATGCTGCCGGGGATCACCGAGGCGCCCATGGGGACACGCGACATGTTCTCGACGCCCGCCGCGATGACGACGTCGTAGGCGCCGGCGATCACACCCTGCGCGGCGAAGTGCGCAGCCTGCTGCGACGACCCGCACTGGCGGTCGATCGACGTCCCGACCACCGATTCGGGGAAGCCTGCCGCGAGCGCCGCGTTGCGCCCGATGTTGATGCCCTGGTCGCCGACCTGCATCACGCACCCCATGATCACGTCCTCGACCAGAACCGGGTCGAGGTCGTTGCGCTCGACGAGCGCTCGCAGCGTGTGCGCCGCGAGGTCGACGGGGTGGGTGTCCTTGAGCTTCCCGTTGCGCTTCCCGAGCGGGGTGCGGACGGCATCGACGATCACGGCAGTCGGCATGACGATTCCTCCAGTGGGCGCGCGTCGCGCTCCGGCGATCGGACCGGGCCCCAAACTAGACCAAGCGGTCAAGCGGGGTTCCGGGGCCGGTCAACCAGTGGGGATCTGCTTCACTTCCCGCCGTGCGCCGCATCCTCGTCGTCCGCCACGGAGAATCGCTCTGGAATCGGGAGCGACGCTGGCAGGGCTGGATCGACATCGCGCTCACCGACATCGGCGAGGTCCAGGCGCGGGCACGGGGCGCGGAGCTGCGCGCCGCCGGTCTCCGCTTCGGAGCCGTGCACAGCTCCGACCTCGTGCGCGCGGCGCGCACCGCAGAGCTGCTCGCCGAGGAACTGGGACTCGCACGCCCGACGACGACGGCCGATCTGCGCGAGCGGTTCGGCGGCCACTGGCAGGGGCTCACGCGCGATGAGATGACCGCCCGCTGGCCCGCCGAGCGCGAAGCCTGGCGGCGCGGCGAGTTGGCGGCGCCCCCCGGCGGGGAGACCGACGACGAGGTCATCGCGCGCGTCGACGCCGCGCTCGTCCGCATCAATGCGGCGAGCGACGAAGGCCCGATCCTGGTCGTCACCCACCACGGCGTCGTGCGGCTGCTCTCCACCCGGGCCGGGATCGCGCCGAGCGAGCTGATCCCCAACCTCGGCGGGCGCTGGTTCGACCTCGACGACAGCGTGCTGCGTCCGCTCGACGCACTGGCGCCGCTGCCGATCGCAGAGGACTCCGGCACGGAGTGACCACTTCGGCGCAGCCGGCGCCCTCGTTCACGCGCGGCCAGATCGACGCGGCGCGGGAACGCCGTTCAGTCGGGGCGGGGGCCGCCGGCGGCGGAACGATGGAAGCCGGCGGACGCGCAGCGGCGGCCGAGATGCGTCGACCAGAACGCGTCCGGAGGGCCGGCGAGCCCGAAGGCCGCGACGACCTCGCGAGCCGCTTCCTTCATCGCGGACCGACGCTTCGGTCCACGTGCGAGAAGCCGGTCGACGGTGCGGGCGATCCGGGCGTCCGACCAGCACAGGTAGTAATAGGTCTCGGCCTCGAGCTCGTGGCGCTCGGTCGCCTGGGTCGATACGGGTTGCACGTGACCACCTCCGGAGCACGCGTGTTCCGGTACCTCATCGGCCGTTCTCCGCACGCGGTCGAGATGGTTTTCCAGTTCTTGTGACCAGGGTACGGGCGGGCCCGTCGCCGAGCCGGGGTTACCGGCCGGTCACTCCGGTCGGAGCTCGCCGTCCCGGCGGAGCGAGACTCGCGCCGTGAACTCCAGCGAGGAACACGACGGCACGGACGTTCCCACCGCTCGCGCCGCCCTGCAGTGGGCGGTGGCGGTCGCCGGGCCGGTCGGGATCGGTGCCGCGTTCATCCCCCTGCGCGACCACGTCGCGTCGGCCGACATCGCCCTTCTCCTCGCGCTCGTGATCGTGCTCGCCGCAGTGCTCGGCGGGCGTCGTTTCGGCGTGATCGCCGCCATCGCCGCCGCCGCGTCGTTCGACTTCTTCTTCACGAGGCCGTACTACTTGCCGGTGATCAAACGCGCCGAGGACGTCGAGACCGCGCGTGCTGATGCTCGCGGTCGGCGATCGCGATCGGCGAGATCGTCGACGCGGGCGCAACGCGACCGTGTGGCCGCGACGGTCTCGCGCGCCGGCCTCGAACGGGTCGCGCGCTTCACCGAGGTCGCCTCGGGCGGAGAGCCACCGGGACGCCTGATCCGCGTCGCCCGGAACGCGCTGATCGAACTGCTCGACCTCGAAGACTGCGAGTTCGAGCGGCCGCCGTTCTTCGACGCGCTGCCCCGTCTGACGCACTCCGGTCTCTCGATCCCACCGCCGATCGAGGTCACAGACGCGGCCGAGAGCGCCGCGCGGCGAGCACGTCGAGCTCCCCGTCTGGGCCGAAGGTCTCGAGATCGGGCGGTTCGTGCTGACGCTCGCCGACGACACGTCGCCGCTCGGCTTCGAAGCGTCCGCGCGCACGACGGCGATTGCCCTCGCCGACCGGCTTGCGATCGCGCTGCTCTCGCACGAGCGCTGAAGTCGGGCGGCTACTGGGATTCGGTACGGCGCCCCTTACGCTCGGCGGGCGGCGGTGCCGACGCCGCAAGCGTGTAATAGGGGTTCACGATCTCGCGGACGCCCCTGCGCATCCCCACCGCGCCGCTGCACGTGATCCGGCTGCCGGGCTCGATGCCGGCGATGTGGCGGCGCCCGAGGAAGACGATCGAGATCTCGCCGCTCTCGTCGCGAAGGCGGCACTCCACCGTCGAGATTCCGCCGCGAGGCTGGATGCGGACCGCGTAGACCGTCCCCGACACCGTCACCTGCTCGCGGTGACGCACCTTGGAGATGGGCGTGGCGCCGTTGGGAGAAGCGGCCGGTTCCGCCGGCCGCTTCGCTTCGTGATCCGTTGCGGGAGGCCGCCCGACGTCGCCGCGCAGCCGCTTGCCGAGGTGGTACGGGACGAGCGTCACGTTCGCGTGCGGTAGGTCCCCGATCTCCGAGGCCATCGCGTCGGCCGTGCGGTCGTGCAGCAACTTGTGCCAGACGCGCTCACGCTGGATGCGCGGGAGCAGCACGCTCACCTCGGTCTTGCCATCGCCGAGCGCCTCGGCCACGTACTCGACGGCCGCGCGCTGGATGCGGCGGTCGGGGCAGCTCACGATCTCGAGGGTGATGCGCGAGAGGCCGAGATCGAGCCACTCGTCGCGCAACGAGTTGGCGTGGGCCATGTCGACCGCGAAGTGCACCGCTCGCATCTCGTCGGGCTGCAACGTCCGCGCGTACTGCAACGCGCGTGCGGAGGCGAGATCAATCGAGTCGATGAAGACGAACACCACGTGGCGGCGCAGCACCGGCGCCTCCGCGGCCAGCCGGGCGTCCTCTTCGAGCTCGGCCGCCTCCGCGACGGTACTGCCGGTTGAGACGGAGGAGCAGCACCACGAGGATCGGGACGAGCGCGATGACCACCCACGCGCCGTGCGAGAACTTCGTGATCGCGATGATCACGTCGACGACGAACGACATCAGCGCGCCCGAGCCGTTGATGAACAGACCCCGCCGCCAGCCTTCTTCCTTGCGGCGGATGTGGTGGCGGGCCATCCCGGCCTGCGAAAGCGTGAAACTGGTGAACACGCCGATCGCGTAGAGCGGGATGAGGCGGTCGACCTTCGCCTCCGTCGCGATCAGCACCGCGATGCTCGCACCCGCGAGCGCGAGGATCCCGTTCGAGAACACGAGCCGGTGGCCGCGCTTCATCAGCTGCCGGGGCATGAACTGATCTGCGGCCGCGAAGCTCGCGAGGCGAGGGAAGTCGGCGAAGCTCGTGTTGGCCGCGAGCACGAGGATGAGCAGCGTCCCGGCCTGCAGCGAGAAGTACCCCACGTGGCCGAACGGCGAGTTGCCGTAGACGAGTCGGCCGATCTGCGAGATCACCGTGGGCGTGCCGTCGCTGTAGACCGGCACGTGCATGTGTGCGGCGAGGATCGACAGGCCGAGGAACATCACACCCAGCGTCGAGCCCATGATCACGAGCGTCGTGCGCGCGTTGCGCCACGACGGCTCCTTGAACGCGGTCACGCCGTTCGAGATCGCCTCGACGCCGGTGACCGCGGCACCACCGGACGCGAACGCCTTCATCACGACGAAGAGCGACGCCCCCAGGAAGAGGCCCGAGCCCTTCGTGCCGAACGTTGACGAGCCCGGTGTGATGCGCATGGTCGACCGGGAGGTGCCCGCCGGCGAAGCGCGAGAGCCCGAGTCCGAGGAGCACGACCATGTTGAGGATGAAGAAGTACGTGGGGATCGCGAAGACGCGTCCCGACTCCTTCACGCCGCGCAAGTTGCCGTACGCGATCACCGCGACGAAGAAGACCGCGATCGGCACCTCGAACCGCACGAGCGACGGCACCGCCGACGCCAGAGCCGCGGTGCCGGCCGCGACCGACACCGCAACGGTGAGGATGTAGTCGGTCAGCAGCGAGACCCCCGCGACGAGCGCTGGCTTCATCCCGAAGTTGTCCTTGGTGACGACGTACGCGCCACCCGAGCTCGGGTATTCCTTGATCGTCTGCCGGTACGACAGGATCAGGAAGCCGAGCACGACGAGCAGCGCGATCGTGATCGGCACGACGAGGGCGAACGCGGCGACGCCGATCACCGGGATCAGCGCATGGAGGATCTCCTCCGTCGCATACGCCGACGACGAAAGGTTGTCGGAGGCGAAGACGGCGAGGGCGGTGGGCTTGCCGAGGCGCTGGTGCTCGAGCTCGTCGCTCGCGAGCGGTGGGCCGAGCAGGCGCTTCTTGACCCGGTAGCCGCCGCTCTCGGGGACCGGCTGCGGCGACGATTCCGCGTCGGGCAGGGGCGTCGTCGGGGCCGTGGGCTTCCCCCCGGCCGGCGTCTGGCCGACCGCAGCCGACTCGACCGTCATGGGGGGCGAGCCTAGAGGCGGCGATGTCGGCGGGGCAGCTTCTGCCCACCGGTTCGATCCGGAGTTTCGACCTGCGCTCGGCGGGGAACGAGCCGGCGTCTGTCATCAGGCCGAAGGGAGCATCACGGATGAACCTCCGAGTCCACCGGACGCGCCCCCTGCTCGCCGTTCCCGCGGTCGCGGTCGCGATCGCGGTCGCCGCCCTCGCCGCTACCGCCGCACCGGCCGCCGCCGACGTCACGATCCCCTTCCACTACCGGATCGACGCGTCGACCCGTCTGAAGAAGCTGAACCAGACGGTCGTCGTCCCGCCGGGGACGTTCGACGGGTCGATCGACCTTACGACCGCCACGCTCACCGGATCGATCGCGCTGCCGCCCGCGTCGACCAACCTGCGGGTCGCCGGCATCCCGGCCGCGACCGCGACCTTCCAGATGGTGCAGGAGCAACCGGTGAGCGGCACGGTCGACTTCTCCACGATGGCGGTCACCGCCACCGCCGTGTTCGACATCCGCATCGTGTCCGTCCGCCCGACGGCGTTGCCGTTCGTGAACCTCGTCGGCAACTCGTGCACGACGTCGAAGCCGGTGAGCGTGACGATGACCGGCGCCGTGTCGGCCGACGCCACCTTCAGCGGTACGTACTCGATCCCGCCGCTCGAGACCTGCGGCGCGCTCACCCCGGCGCTCAACCTCGTCGTGCCCGGCGGAGGGAATACCTTCACGGCCCACGCGTCACCCGCGTAGGCCGGCGGGCGCGCAACGACCGCCGGCGCGGCGCCGAGCCGAACCCGGAGCACGCGGGCCACGCGGATCTCGTGCGCGAGGCGATCGACGGCGCGACCGCCTTCCCGCTCATGGCCGCGGCCGAGGGTTGGCCCGCGACACCGTGGTTGCAGCCGTGGGAGCCGGCATCGGCCTGATCGCCCGCGGTTCAGTCGCCGCCCGCGTCGCGCAGCACCGCGCGCGCCGCATGCAGGCCGCACATCCCGTGCACGCCACCACCCGGCGGGGTCGACGACGAGCACAGGTAGAGCCCCGGCCGCGGGGTGACCCACGGGCGCGGCGAGACCACCGGGCGGGTGACGAGCTGGCGCAGGTCGCCGGAACCACCGTTGATGTCGCCTCCGACGTAGTTCGCGTCGTGGCGCTCGACGGCCGCGGTGTCCATCACGTGGCGGCCGATCACGAGGTCGCGAAAGCCGGGTGCGAACCGTTCGACCTGCGCCTCGATCGCGTCGGTGCAGTCGTGTCGCGAACCGTTGGGAACGTGGCAGTAGGCCCAGCCGATGTGCTTGCCGGCCGGGGCGCGGGCCCCGTCGACGACGGTCGGCTGCACGAAGATCACGTACGGGCGGTCGGGGTGACGGCCGGCATGCACCTCGGCCTCCGCGGCCGCGATCTCCGACGCCGAGCCGCCCAGGTGCACCGTCGCGGCGCGGCGCGGCGCTTCGGCCGTCCACGGCACCGGGCCGTCGAGCGCCCAGTCGACCTTGAAGACGCCGGGCCCGTACCGGTAACGGCCGAGCGCGCGGGTGTAGCGGGCAGGAAGCTCGTCGCCCGCGATCCGCACGACCTGCGCGGGGGTGAGGTCGAGGAGCACCGCGCGCGGGTGCGACATCACGAAGATTCGTGACGGCGTGGTCGGTGAGCACGTCGCCTCCGTATGACGCGCAGGATCGCGACGAGGGCGTCGGCGAGCCGCTGCGACCCGCCCTCGACCACCGGCCAGCCGACGAGATGGCCGAGCGTCTGCATGAACAGCCCGTAGCCGGCGGTCCCGTGTGCCGAGAGCGGAAGGATGCTGTGCGCCGCGGTGCCGACGAGCAGGGCGCGCGCTTCGTCGCTCTCGAAGCGTGCGCGTGCAAGCCCCGCGGCCGAACGGAGCGCGAGCGTGCCGAATCGCGCGAGCGCGAGCGGCGCGCTCGGGACACTGATCGGTGAGAGCAAGGCGCCGACCAGATCGGCACCGTGATCGACGAGTGGTTGCATGAGCGCGCGGTACGCGTCGCCGTCGCGTCCGAGCGCGGCCGCGGTGTCGTCGACACTCCCGAACAGCGCCGCGGCACGTCCGCCGTCGAGCGGATGCGCGAACGCGACGGCCGGCATGCGCCAACGGACGCCGTACGCCGCGAGCGGGAGATCCCGCAGCGCCGGCGACGCGAGCGCAAGGGGGTGCACCGCGGAACACACGTCGTGCACGAAGCCGTCGCGCGTCAGTGGCTCCGAGCGTGTCCCTCCGCCCGCGCTCCCGGCCGCTTCGAGCACCGTCACGCGCCAGCCCGCGCGCGCCAGGAGTGATCGCGGCGACGAGCCCGTTCGGACCGGCCCCCACGACGATCGCCCGGCGGTCGGTCTCGGAGCCGGCCGGCAGGCGCCGAGGCCGGCGACGGCGGATCTGCATGCCCGCGCAGTCTCACATCCCGATCCTCGCCCGCACAGGAGGCTGACCGCCCCGGGTTGGGAGTGCCGACACCCGCGCGCGGCGCGGGCCTGCACCCTCGCCGGCGCGCGGCGCCGTCCGTACCGTGCCGGAGAGGAAGCGGCTGGCTCGCTCCAGGAGGTCGCCATGCGCATCGAATCGTCGGTGACGACGCTGTCGTGGATCCCGTCGGAAGCGGTGACGGGAGCGAACAAGGGCGCGTTCGAGATCGGCTTCACCCATTACGACGACCCGCCGCCCGACGCGATCGACGACCTCGACGCGCTGCACGCCACCGACCGGTTCCGGTTCGCGAACCGGCTGGAGGCGTGGATCGACGTCGAAGCGGGCCGGATCGTCGATGCCGGCTACGGGCGCGGCGGGCTGATGGGCGCGACGACCGTTCGGCTCGGCCCGCGCGCGGTGACCTTCGCCGCGGTCGCGCTGCCCGAACTTCGCGACGATCCGGTCGTCACACCCGAGCACGCGACGTTCGTTCAGACCTACGGAGGCCGCACCGCACTGCCCGCGCCGCGACGCGTCCCGCGCCCGCCATTCGTGCAGTTCCGCGCGCCGCTCGTGTGGACCACGCTCACCCTCACCATCAACGCCGACGGCTCGAGCGAGTACGAGCTCACCGGCGCGAGTGCGTTCCCCCGTCACTGGTTGTACGACGACGCCGGCAAGCTCGCAGCCAAGGCCGGGCTCGCCGATTTCAAGTCGTGGTTCCGCCATTCGTTCGGACGGTTCACGCCGTGGGGGTCCACGAACAGCCGCGCGCTGGTGACCGCCGTCGAGACCGCGCTCGAACGCGAGCTGGCGTCGCACATCATGCGCGGCGGCGACAAGCCGACGATCCGCACCCTCGCACCCGACGCGCTGCTCACGGAACAGGGCACGCCCGGAACCGATGTGTTCCTCGTCCTCGACGGCGTGCTCGCGCTCGAGGTCGACGGCCGTCCGCTCGCGGAGATCGGGCCGGGTGCGATCCTCGGCGAGCGCGCCGTCCTCGAAGGCGGGATCCGCACCTCCACGCTGCGAGCGGTCACGAAGTGTCGCGTCGCGTCGGTCGCCGGCGCGCAGCTCGACCGCAACATCCTCGAACGGATCACGGCCGGCCATCGCCGCGAGTCGGGCGGCACGTGAGCGTCGGTTCTGCGGGGTTCGCGGCGGCATCCGGGCGGCCCCGACCATCGCCTTGGCGCCCGCCCGGCACGGTCCGGACGCGTAAGTTGGCCGCCATGCCCATCCGCGTCGTCGTCGCCGAAGACAGCTACCTCGTCCGCGAAGGCGTCGTGCGGCTCCTCGCCACCCAGCCCGAGATCGAGGTCGTGGGCGCGTGCGGCGACCTCGACGCGCTGCTGGAGATGGTCGAGGCCGAGCGTCCCGACGTCGTGCTCACCGACATCCGCATGCCGCCGACCGGCACCGACGAAGGCGTCCGCGCCGCGAACACGCTGCGCGAGCGTCACCCCGACATCGGGGTGGTGATGCTCAGCCAGTACGCGGAGCCCGCGTACGCGCTCGCACTCCTCGAACACGGTTCAGCCGGACGCGCGTACCTTCTGAAGGAACGGGTTTCCGATCTCGACCAGCTCCTGCGCGCCATCCGTGAAGTCGCCGAGGGCGGATCGGTGATCGATCCGCGCGTCGTCGAGATCCTCGTCACTGCCCGCTCGCGCCGGCAGGACTCGCCCCTTGAACGGCTCACCCCGCGAGAGGGCGAGGTGCTCGCCGAGATGGCGCAGGGCCGCAACAACGCAGGCATCGCCGCGGCGCTCGGGCTCTCGGAACGCGCGGTCGAGAAGCACATCAACTCGCTGTTCTCGAAGCTCACCCTCACCGAGGAGTCCGACGGCCACCGTCGGGTGAAAGCGGTGCTCGTGTACCTGTCCGCGCGGGACACATGACCGCGCGCGCCGCGCCGCAGGGGATGCTCGCCCCACCAGCGTGTGGCGTGACGCCCACCTGGGCGCGGCACCGCACAACACCGAGAATGGTGCCGTGACCGAAGCCGTGGCCGTGCTGATCGTCGACGATCAAGCGCCGTTCCGCCGGGCGGCGCGGGCGGTGATCGCGGCCACGCCCGGGTTCGACGTCGTCGGCGAGGCCGAATCGGGCGAGCAGGCGATCGAGCTCTTCGACCGGCTGCTCCCCGGTCTCGTGCTGATGGACATCAACCTCGGAGCGATGAACGGCATCGAAGCGACCCGCCGGATCGTGGCCGCGCATCCCGACGCCACGGTGCTGCTGCTCTCGACGTATCAGGCCGCCGACCTCCCGAGCGGGGCCGATGCGTGCGGCGCCGCCGGTTACGTGAACAAGGAGGAGTTCGGGCCGGCCGTCGTCACCGACGTGTGGGGGCGGCGCGCGTCGGGCTGAATTCAGCCGCCGAGCGGGATCCGGCCCGCGATGCGGGTCCCGCGACCGGGCGAGGAGTCGACGCTCACACCGCCGCCGAACGCGCCGACACGGTCGCTCATGTTCACGAAGCCGTGGCCGCGTTGCGCGCCGCTCGCCAGGCTGAACCCGGCGCCGGTGTCGGCGACCTCGAACACGAGCGCGCCCTGCACCTCGCGCACCGTCACCGTCGCGGTCGCGCCCTCGCCCGCGTGCTTCCCCGCGTTCTGCAGCGCTTCGAGACAGCAGAAGTACACGGCGGCCTCGACCGCCTGCGGGTAGCGGCCGACGCCGTCGGCTTCGACATCGGTCGGGAGGACCGCGCGTCCCGCCGCCGCGCGCAGCGCATCGGGCAACCCGCGGTCCATCAGCAACGGCGGATAGATGCCGTGCGCGAGATTGCGCAACTCCTGCACGGCCTCCTGCAGATCGAGGCCGAGCTGGTCGAGCATCAGCTTCGCCTGTTCGGCGTCGGAGTCGGCGATCTGGCGCGCGAGCCGCACGCTCACTGCCAGCGCAACGAGATGCTGTTGCGCGCCGTCGTGCAGATCGCGCTCGATGCGCCGCCGTTCCGTGTCGGTCGCCTCCACGATGCGCGCTCGCGACGCCGCGCAGCTCGTCGGCCTGGCGCCGCACCGATTCGAGCGATTCCTGCAGCGCGGAGTCGAGCTTCACATTGTGCAGCGCGAGGCCGACTTGGCGGGCGAGATCGGTGAGGGCCTGGTCGTCGGCCTCGTTGAACGGCACCGCGCCGTCGGCGCGGCGCACGACGATCATGCCGAGGAGCGCGCCGGAGTTCGTGACCGGCGCGACGCGCACGATCGGATCCTCGAGCCCTGCGACGAGATCGGGCAACCAGACCTGGATCCATCCGGGCCCGCTCACCCCCGCGCGAGCGATGACGCGCTCGTCCTCGGGGCCGCACGCCAGCACCGCGACCGGGCGGTGCGGAACCGACACGACCCGCTCGAGCCGCTCGGACGCGCGGGTCCACACCTCGGCTACGTCGAGGTCCATCGTCGTCTTCAACGACTCGGCAAGCTGGAGCAACAACTCGTCGAGGGGCAACGCGCGGGTGAGCCGGCTCCCGAACGTGCGCAGGATCTCGTCGGGCGCGTGCCGCTCGCCGTACACGCGGCGCGTCGCAAAGTCGGTGAGTCGCTCGCGCGCCGGTACCCACAAGAGCGCGGCGACAGCGGCCGCGAGCATCGAGAGGCCGAGCAAGGTCTTCTCGTTGCCGGTGGGCGAGTGCCCGAGCCCGAGGACAACGAGGAGGTACGACGCGCCCACCATCACCGCGAGGCCGGCGGTCGTGATGGTGTGAACGAGCAAACGGTCGATGCGCGCCGCGACCGGTTCCCACCCGCCGAGCGCGAGCGCGACCGGTACGAGAACCGTCGTACTCAATGCGACGCTGCGAAGCGGACCGGGCCACGACACGAGCTCGTGCAACACCCACACGCTCGCCGACACCGCGGCCGCAACCACAGCCGCCCACGCCGGCCACTGCAATCGCGATCGCTCGCGCACGGTCCGCGCCGAGCGGCAACGCGCGACGAACGCGACGAGCCCGACGACGGCCGACCCAGCCGCGACGGTCACGACCGGCGTGAGCGGCAGATCCGGGCGTTGCGACACGAGATACAGGGCGACGACCGCAGACGCGAGATAGCCGCCGAGAACCGCAACCTCGTCGCGCCCGGCTCCCGACCACGCCGTCGGGGACGCCGAGGGCGAGGTGCAATCCGACCCCGGAGAGCAGGCCGAGACCAACCGCGAGCATCCCGGCTCCGAAGTCGTGCAGCCCGGTTGCGGCACCCGGCCGACCGCCGAGCGCGGCGCCGAGCATCGCGGCGGCGCCGACCAGCGCGCCGAGCGCCATGATCACCGCGAGCGGCTCCCGAGCGCGGTGCGCCGACACGAACGCCGACGACACGGCCCATGCGCCGACGAGCACCACGGCCACCACGCGCCCGGGACCGAGCTCGGCGCGATCGGCGAGCAGCGCCGCGATCAGGGCGACCGTCATCGCCACGACCGCGAGCGCGAGCGCGAGCGTTGCGCGTGCTGACCACGTCCGGCGCGCCCGCACCTCGTCACGGATGCTGGCGAGCTCCAGGGGCTCGACCGAGTCGATGCGAACCGTCACTGCGTCTCCTACGGCGCGGCCGGCGCCGGCGATGCGCTCGACCCGCCGAGGACTCCGGTCGGAGCGGCGTCCGGGTCGATCCGCCCGTCGCGCATCCGCACGATGCGGTCGCCGGCCGCCGCGACCTCGTCGTCGTGAGTCACGAGCAGGATCGTCTGCCCGCTCGCGTGCAATCGCCGCAGGAGCTCGAGCACCTCGTGGCCGCCTTCGGAGTCGAGGGCGCCCGTCGGTTCGTCGGCGAGGAGCAGGGTCGGCTCGTTCGCGAGCGCACGCGCGATCGCGAGCCGCTGGCGTTGCCCGCCGGAGAGCACGCCGGGGACCTCCTTCGCCTTGTCGGCGAGACCGAGGAGGTCGAGAAGATCACGCGCTCGCGCCTCGGCGCGCTTTCTCGGTGCGCCCGCGATCACTGCGGGGAGGGTCACGTTCTCGAGCGCACTCATGCTCTCGAGCAGGTTGAAGAACTGGAACACGATCCCGATGTGGCGCCGGCGCATGATCGCGAGCTCGTCCTCCGAGAGGCCGACGAGTGCCTTGCCGGCGAGGGTGATCGTGCCGTCGGTCGCGGTGTCGAGCCCCGCGACGAGGTTGAGCAGGGTCGACTTGCCGCAGCCCGAGGGTCCCATCACCGCGACGAACTCTCCGGGAAGCAGGTCGAAGTCGACGCCGCGCAGCGCTCGTACCGGTGCGCCGTCCGACTCGAAGTTCTTCCGCAGGCCGCGAGTCGAAAGGATCGGGCCCGGCAGCCCCGCAGACGGCTCAGTCATCGATCGCTCCTGCCTCGATCTCGGTCCCGCACCCGACGAGCTCGGGTGCGACTCGGATCCGGTACGCCCGGACCGGCGCCTGGCGGCCCTTCACCGCCTGTTCGCCGAGCGGTTCGCATTCGGGACGCTCGCTCAGTGCCGACAGTGTGGCCTCACTGAGCACCGCGCACCCGGCCGGGCGGGCGAGGTCCTGCAACCGCTGCGCGAGATTCACGGTGTCGCCGACGAGCGTGTACTCGAGCCGCTCCTCCGAACCGAGCAGCGCGGCGGCCACCGGCCCGGTCGACAGGCCGATCCCCAACCCGAACGGCGGGAGGCCCCGCGCCGCCCACTCGGCGTCGAGCCGCACCTGGGCTTCGATCATCGCGACGGCCGCGGAGAGGGCCCGATCGGCGTGGTCGGGCTCGGGAACCGGCGCGCCGAAGCACGCCATCACCGCGTCGCCGACGAACTGCATCACGGTGCCGCCGTCGGCGAGGATCGCCCCGTTCATCGCCGCTCGGTGCTCGTTGAGCAGGTGCGCGAGCGCGCTCGGGTCGGTGCGCTCGGCGATCCCGGAATAGCCGCGGATGTCGGACATCACGACGGTGACGACGAGGTCCTCGGTCTCACCGATCCGCTTCCCCTCGACACGCATCTTCTCGGCGAGGCCCGTCGGGAGCAACCGGCTGAGCGTCTCACCCTGCTCCTCGCGATCCACGATCGCCTGGTGCAGGAGTCGCAGCCGGCGCAGCGAGCCCGACGCGCCGGCGCTCGCCTCGCGCGACAGCGTGAGGAACAGCGCCTCCACGGATTCGGCCACCGCCGCGGGCGTCGTCCGCATCCCCGCCGCGATCGCCTTGATCGGCCGGCCCCGCGCGATCTGCTCGAGCAGGTCCTCCTCGTCGGTGGTGAGCCCTTCGGTGCCGACCACCGGGTGCACCAGCGCTTCGACGATCTTCGGGTCGAGCACCGATCCGCCCGTCGCAACCTCGCGCACCGCCCGCGCGAGCTGATCGCCTTCGGCCACCCGGTCCTTCAGCAGGTACGCGTACCCGGCGGCACCGTCGGCGAGCAGCGATATCGCGTAGTCGGGATCGTCGTACTGCGAGAGCACGACGACACCCGTGCCCGGGTGGCGCTTGCGCAGCTCCTTCGCCGCCGCGATCCCCTCACCCTGGAACGTGGGCGGCATGCGGATGTCGGTGACGAGCACCTGCGGCGCGGCGGCCTCTGCGCCCGCGAGGAGCTCGTCGTAGTCGCCCGCGGTACCCACGACCTCCAGGTCGGGCTCGGCACCGAGCAGCGCCCGCACGCCCTCGCGGACGATCACGTTGTCGTCGGCGAGAAACACGGTGATGCGATCGTCGGCCACGCTCGTATCGAGCCAGACGCAGGGTGCGATGCCAAGGTTGCCCACGCCCCCGCGGCGCAGGGGTGCTGGTATCCCCGCGCTTTCGCGGCTGCCCTCCTTGGGCTCGGGCAGCAGTTCCGCCAGACTGCAGCCGACCGGGCGGTCGCGCCGGAGGTCGGCACGAGGTGCGGAGAGCAGGCGGGCAGCAGCGTGAGGCCGCGAGTGGTTCGGTGCCGCGCCCATGACCCGACTCGCGCGCTACCGGCTGCGCACCACGTTGCGGGCGCGCGGGCCCGGCTACCTCGTGCTCGCGCTGCTGATCGCGTTCCTCGGCGGGCTCGCGATGGCGTCGATCGCCGGCGCGCGCCGCACCCAATCGGCATATCCGGCCTTCCTCGCGAGCACGAACCCCTCCGACCTCGGCACCGCAGTCTCGGTCTACGACCCCAGCACCGGCTCACCCGGCTACGACCCGCAGATCGTCTCGCAGATCGCGCGGCTCCCCCACGTTCGCCACGTCGAGAGCTGGGTCGGGCTCGACCTCCTGCCGTTGCGCGCCGACGGCACGCCCGCGATCTCGGGCGCCAGCAGCGGCGGCGCCGGTTCGGGCAGCGTCGACGGGCTCTACTTCGACCAGGACCGCGCCCGCGCCGTCGAAGGCCGGATGGCGGATCCCGCGCGCGCCGATGAATTCATCGCGAGTGCGGCCGGCGCGCGCTTTCTCGGGCTGCGCGTCGGCGATCGGGCGCGCTTCGGGATCTTCACCAACGCGCAGACCGCGAGCCCCGGGTTCGGCACCGCGAGCGTGAAGCCGTACCGGACCGTTGATGCGACGCTCGTCGGCATCGTGGTCTTCAACGGTGACGTCGTCCGGGACGACGTCGACGCGGCAGGCGCCGTCGCAGTGCAGTTCACCCCCGCGCTGACGAAACCCCTGCTCTCGTGCTGCGTCGCCGTGGCGGGCGTCGGCCTGCAACTCGATCATGGCGCGCGCGACGTCGCGGCCGTCGAGCAGGAGATCGACCATCTCGCGCCGCCGGGCGAGGTCCCGACCTTCACCGTCACCGCGACGATCGTCACGAAGGCCGAACGGGCGATCGAGCCCGACTCGATCGCCCTCGGCGTCTTCGGCGCGATCGTCGCGCTGGCCACGCTCGTGATCGCGGGCCAGGCGATCGGGCGGCAACTGCGCGCCGGCGCCGACGATCTCGACGTGCTCCGTGCGATCGGTGCGAGCCCGGCGATGACCATCCTCGACGGCGTGGCCGGCACGGTCGCGGCCGCCGGTGTCGGGTCGCTGCTCGCGGTCGTGGTCGCCGCGGTGCTGTCGCCACTGGCGCCGCTCGGTCCCGTGCGGCCGTTCGATCCCCACCCCGGGGTCGCCCTCGACTGGACCGTGCTCGGTCTCGGTCTGCTCACGCTCGTCGTCGTGTCGAGCACGACGGCCGTCGCGATCGGTTTCCGCAACGCGCCCCACCGCCGCGCGCGGCGGCGTGGTGTCCGCACCGAGACGCTCGGCGGCGGCGACGACCGCCGACCGCGCGGGGCTCCCGCAAACCGCGGTGACCGGGATCCGCTTCGCGCTGGAATCCGGCACCTCGCGCGACGCGGTACCGGCTCGGTCGGTCATCGTGAGCAGCGCACTCGCGATCCTCGTGGTGATCGGCACGGCGACGTTCGGGGCGAGCCTGCACGCGCTCGTTTCGCACCCCGGGCTCTACGGCTGGAACTGGGACGACGAGCTGAGCGCCGGGAACGGCAACGGCAACATCCCCGGGCACGCGGTTGCGTCGCTCCTCGACCACGACCCGGCCGTCGCGGCCTGGACCGGGATCTCCTTCGCGTCCTTGCAGATCGACGGGATCCCGATCCCGGTCATCGGCTCGACTCCGAACGCGGCCATCGCCCCGCCGGTTCTCGCGGGCCGCACGTTGCGTGCGACCGACGAGATCGTGCTCGGCGCGACGACGCTCGCCGACCTCCACAAGCGCGTCGGCGACACCGTCGTCGTCACGGGTGGCGCGCACCCAGCGAGCCGGCTGCGCATCGTTGGCACCGCGACGATGCCGACCATCGGCGTGCTCGGCGACGCGCACCCGACGATGGGCAACGGCGCACTGCTGTGGTCGGAGCTGATCTCCGCGCGCGCACGCAACCCGTACGGATCGCCGGTACCCGGACCGAACGCCGTTCTCGTGCGACTGCGGCGCGACGTCGACCCGGTCGTCGCGCGACGTTCCCTCGACTCGATCGCGAAGGCCACGAGCACAGACGGCGACTTCGGAGTCACGGTCGTCACCGCGCAGCGCCCCGCCGAGATCGTGAACTATCGCTCGATGGGTGCCACGCCGGCGATTCTCGGTGCCGCGCTCGCGATGGGTGCGGTGGTCGCACTCACCCTCACCCTGCTCGCGTCGGTACGCCGCCGGCGTCACGACCTCGCGCTCCTGAAGACGCTCGGCTACACCCGCCGCCAGCTCGCCGGGGTCATCGCCTGGCAGTCGAGCATCGCGGTCGCGATCGGGACGATCGTGGGGATCCCGCTCGGGGTCGTCGCCGGCCACGCGCTCTGGCGGCGCTTCGCCGTTTCGATCGACGCGGTGTCGCGCCCGAGCGTCCCGGTCGCCACGATCGCGTTCATCGCGCTCGGCGCGCTCGTGCTCGCGAACCTCGTTGCGGCGCTCCCCGGGCGCCAAGCGGCAAGGACCCCCACGTCGCTCCTGTTGCGCGCCGAGTAGGGATCACTCCGCCGCGAGCACGGTCGCCGGTGCCGCGCCGCGCGCGCGGCGCGCAGGAACGACGGCGACCACATTCGCCACCGCGATGAGGCCCGCGACCACAAGGAGCACGAGGACGATCGGGATCGCGGGATCCGGAACCGCCCCGATGCGGTCCACGAACGCGCGGAACGCCACCGAACCCGCGACGAGCCCGAGGGGCACGCCGATCACGATTGCGATCGTGACGAGCAGCGTCGCCTGCCAATGCACCACGCGACCCACCCATCGGCGGTCGGCGCCCATGGCGCGCAGGATCGCAACGTCTCGCCGCCGGTTCTGGATCGACGTCAGCAGCGTGTGCGCGGTCGTCAGCAGGGCGAGCGCGCCGAGCAGTGCGGCGACGATGCCCGGGATCCGGCGTACGCGCGCGACGTTGATGATCGCGGCCGGCTCGTCCTCGAGACCGGGTTCGAACCCCGCACGCTGACCGATCCGCGCACGCGCAGCGGCCCCCGCCCCGGCGCGCAGCTGGATCGCGGCCATGGTCGTGCCCGGCTCCGGATCGAGGCGGCTGAGCCCGGTCGCGGTCACCACGCCGCCCTGCCCGACCCCGTCAACCGCGCCGATCGTCGGTACCACCACGATCCCGACCACGCGGTAGGTGTCCTTCCCCTCCGCTCCGGCGAGCTCGACCTCGTCGCCCACGCGGACGTGGAGCCCGCGCGCCGCGAGCCGGCCGAGCGCGATCTCGTCGGGACCGGCCGGCTCGCGTCCCGAGAGCAGGCGCGGCGCGAGATCTCCACGCGCGTGCTCGACACCAACGAGGCCGATCGTCGTGCGTCCGACCCGAACCGTCGTCGCGGTGAGGATCATCATCCCGGCAATGTCGCGATCGGCGTCGAGCGCCGCGTGCAGATCGGGTGCCGTGAGGTCCGAGTTGTCCCCGACCGCGAACGAGTAGTTGCTCCCGATTCGCCCACGGTCGGACACGAGCCGGTCGAGGCTCACCGCGAACGCCGTCGCGGCAACCAGGCCGGCCGTGATCAACGCGAGCGCCGCGACCGTGCCTCTCGGCGAGCGATTCGAGCCGTCGGCACTCGTCAAGGCAAAGCGCGCGCCGGTCGCGGCCGCGGCACCCGGGGCCCGGCGCGCGATCGCCTCGCTCGTCGCCGACGGCGAGCTGCGGACGCGCCGAGCGCGGGCGGCGACGACGAGCGCGATCGCGACCCACGCGAGCAACGCACCGATGAGCGCGAGGCTCGCGACGCCGAGGGTGACCGCGTCGACGTGGATACCCGGATGCGGTTCGAGGATCCGCACGAAGCCGGCGGGGAACACCCCCGAGGTCGCGACCGCGGCACCGGCGCCGAGCACGATGCCGGCCAAGACGGGCGCGGCCGCGCGCGTGAGACTCTCGGCGACGAGCTGGCGCCGGGTGAAGCCGATTGCGACGAGCGGACCCCGCTCGGCCTCACTGAGGCGGACATGGCGGGTGAGGAGTTGGCCGAGCGCGACGAGCGCGGCGACTCCGAGCACGAGCGCCATCAACCACGTCGCGATCGCCTGCGCGGAGACCGCGTTGCGGATCTCGTTGCTGACCGCGCGACCAGGGTCGAGACTCAGCGCGGCGCCGCCCGGCCGCGCGTCGAGTCGCGAGCGGAACGTCGCGAGGGTGACGCCGGGCTGCAAACGGACCGCCATCAGCGTCTCGCCCAACCCGACCGGCTGGTCGAGGAGCGCGGGCGACAACACCACGACGGCATACGGGTCCTGCAGCTGGTCGGGCGAGTGGATGACGCCGACGAGCGTGCTCTCGAACGCGGGTCCGGCCGGCGCGGCGTTGAAGCCCTCGCCCTTCTCGACCTGGGCCGCACTCCACGTCACGACGTGGAAGCGGTCGCCGACCCGCGCGTGCGCGCCCGCGACGAACGACGCGTCGGCGACGAACTCGTGCCGGTTCGCCGGATCGGCCGCCCGACCCGCGACGACACGGGCGGAGTACGGCACGTTCCCGGCGAAGGCGATCGCGTCGCTCGCGTCCTTTCCGTCGCTCGTCGTGAGCCCGGCGAACAGGAACGTCAGGGCCTGCACCGACGCGACGCCGGGCAGCTTCGCGACCTCCGCGGTTCGTGGGGGCCCGCCCGGCTGCTGAATCGACGCGTCGGCGTCGCCCCCGACGAACGCGGTGTACGCGTCGGGTGCCCGCGAGGTGCGACGGGCACCCGCCACCAGCGTGAGGACGGCGCCGCTCACGATCGCAACGAGCAGCGCGACGACGACCGTCGACGACCATCCCCGGCGCAGCGTGCCCCGGACCCGCATCCAGACCGCTCTCATCGGGTCATTCAGCCGTTCGCGGCCGCGGATGTCCAGCCCGCAGGCCGCCCTGTGCCGGGGATGCCAGCACTACCGGGCGCCTACCTCGGGTCGCGTCGCAGCGCCCACATCTTCGGGCAACCGGGCGCTTCGATCTCGGTCATCACGTCGAAGCCGTGCCGGCGGTACCACAGCACGTTCTCGACCTTCTGGGTCTCCAAGTACGCGCCGACGCCGTCGCGATCCGCCCGCGCCAACACCGGCTCGAGCAGCGCCGAGCCGACCCCGCGGCGCTGCCACCCGGGGTCGGCGCCCAGGCCGGCCAGATACCAGTGCGGTTCGGCGAGGCGTAGATGGACCCGGTCGATCTCGGCGTACAACCGCATTCCGGCGCTGAGCCGCGGTCCGAGCCGCGGCACCGATCGCAGGTCTCGCACGACGCTCACGATCGAGCGTCGAGTACCGCGCGGATATGCGCCGGGCGGGAGCCACACGGCCACCCCGACGACGGTGGTGACGAGCGCGTGCGACCCATACCTCGTCGAACGGCACGCCGTCGGCGACGATCGAACCCATGAACGTGAGCGCAGCGCGGGCTTGGCTCAACAGGTTCGGGACGATGAAGTCGAACAACGGATCGCGGTGGAACGCTCGGGCGAGCGTGGCGATCGCGGCGGGCCGCTCACCGGCAACCATCCGGCCGACGGTGACCGGTGCACCGGGACGCTCCCTCATCGCGCGTGGTGCGAGCGGTCGTGCTGTCCGACCATCCGTCGGGATCGTGGCGCCAACATGCGTTGCGTACGCTACGCCTGCCGCGGTCGCATCGCGCCCGTCGCGACGGAGCCATCCCGACGGAGGAGCATCCGATGGTGGCGACACTCGAACATCTCGACGCGACGGAGGATCCCGACCGGATCCACGCGGTGCTCGCACGCGACGGCGGAGTGATCATCGACGGGCTGCTCGCAATGGAGGTCGTCGCGCGCGTCAACGACGAGGTTCACGACGCGGTCGCGGCCGCCGACCCGAACGACCCGCTGTTCAATCCGATCATGTCGGCGTTCCACGGGCCGCAGACTCGGCAGGTCACCGGCATGCCTGCGATCTCGCGGACGTTCGCCACCGACGTGATGTGCCATCCGCTCCTGCTCGCCTTGTGCGACCGCGTGCTGCTGCCATCGTGCGCGTCGTACCAACTCAACCTCGGTCATCTCCTCCAGCGCGGGCCCGGAGCCGAGGCGCAGTGGTTGCACCGCGACGAAGCCGTGTGGAGCGACATGCCCAAGCCCGGTCCCGAGCTGCAACTGGCATCGGTGATCGCACTCGTCGACTTCACCGCCGAGAACGGCGCGACGCGCGTCGTGCCCGGGAGTCACCGGTGGCCCGACCGTCGACTCTTGCCGGCCGATCAGGCGCAGCAGCCGTCGCCCGCACCGGAACAGATCGCGTACGCCGCGATGGCCGCGGGTTCGGCGGTCGTCTATCTCGGTGGCACGATCCACGCGGCCGGCGCGAACGTCACCGACATGCCGCGGCGCGGCGTCCACCTGAGCTACTGCCTCGGGTGGCTGCGGACCGAGGAGAACAACATTCTGTCGGTACCGCCGCAGGTCGCGGCGACGCTCCCGCGTCGCGCGCAGGAACTGCTCGGTTACGCGCTCCACGACAGCATCGGTCGCGGCGGCGGCTACCTCGGCATGGTGCGCATGCAGGATCCCGTCGAACTGCTCGCCAACGGAACGCTGTGACGACCGGGGTCCGGCAGCCTCGTCGTCCACGATCGGCACCGCCGTGTCCCCGAGCGCGGGGTTCTCGGTCGGTCGATCGGTCGGTGGAGACGATGGGATTCGAACCCACGACCCCCTGCTTGCAAAGCAGGTGCTCTGCCAACTGAGCTACGTCCCCGAGTGAGGGTCCATGCTCGCGCACCGCGGGCGCGGCGGCTCGAAAGGCAACCGGAGTAACCCCACGCGAGCAAGAATCTCGGCGCCGGAACGGGTGGCCGGAGGAGGAACCCGCGTGGAGCCGACCGAGGCCGAGCCGAGCCGCGGCGTGATGCGATCGTCGACCGGCGGGTGGCGCACTGGCGGCGCACATGGGCCCGGCGAGCTGAGCCGCGTCAGCTGATCGCGGCGCCTTCGAAGGCCGCGACGCGAACGCCGCGCTGCGACAGCTCGGAGAGGAACGGCACCGGGTCGGCCAGCGCGCCCAGCCCCCACACGCCCGGGCGATGGATCGTCGAGCCGGCGAGCCCGCACAGCTGCGCCGCGGTCACCGCGAGCACGGCACCGGCCGCGACCGCGGTGCGCTCGACGACGCCGTACACGAGCACGTCTCGCGCGCGACCCCGTCGCCCGTAGATCTCGGTGCGCGCCGCGCCCCACTCCCCCTCGTCGCCCATCCGCTTGCGTATCCCGAAGCGCCGCTTGTGCGGTTCGCCGAGGCGGACGCCGATCTCCGACACCCCGGGGAACGCGTCGACGAGCAGCGACACCCCGCCGGTCACGGTGCGGCAGTCGCGCCCACCGATCGGCTCGGGGAACCAGTCGAGCTCCTCCACTGGTCGCGCCGTCTCGCGCCAGGCGCCGTCGTGCCAGTCGCGCGCGGGCGAGCTGCGTTCGGCGCGCACCGTCGCGACGCTCGCCGGCCCCGCGCAGCCGAAGCGCGCCACGGTGATCTCGTCGACCTCGTCGAAGGCGTCGGCGCCGTGCCGAGCGAGCACGTCGCAGAGGCCCGGAGCGAGCCCGCAGCCCAGTGCAGCCGTGATCCCGCGCTCGCGCGCTTCGGTGGTGAGCGCGCGCAGGCGCTCGATCGCGGGCGCGGCGTCGACGGCCGACGCGACCGCGATGCCCTGCGCCACCGCCGCGGTCACAACCTTCACGTCGAGGTCGTCGGGGATCGCGCAGGCGACGGCATCGACGTCGGGGAGCTCGTCGCCGGGGCGGAAGTCGCACGGCTCGGCCCGTTCGCCCAGCGACTCGGCGAGCTCGACCGACCCGGCGATTGCGGTGCCCGGCGAGCAGCACCGTGTCGATGCCGTCGGTCTCAACGAGCTGGCGGCCGGCGCGGATCCCGACTGCGCCGAGGCCCACGAGCAGGACCCGAGTCACCGGAAGGCGGGACCTTCGAGCTCCCGCCACCCCCCGTGCGATCGGGGAACGGTCGACTTCCCCCGCACCCGCGCGAGGCCACCGATGAGGCCGGCGACGCCGAGGACCAGCAGGACGCGACGCAGGGCCTTCACGCGTCGCAGTGTACCGACGCGCCCGCGTTCCCCGACGTCCCGTCGCCATGGGCCGGATCGCCGATTCGCGAGCAGCGCACTGCGGTCAGTTGGGGTGGCAACCGCAGTGCGCCCTCGCACTTCCCTCGTCGGCGTCGCGCGTACCGCGTGTGAGCTACCACGTACCGTCGTGACCTTCGGTGCCCCCCGATCACGACGTTCGGCTCTGGAGCGGATTTCCAACCGGAGGGATCCTCGCCGACCACGGCGGGCACGGAGCTGGTTGATCATGGAAGCCGACAATGAGCCCCGGGAGCAAATGACACTGACGACGCGCGTCGCGCTCGACGCCGGAGGGGTTACGAGCGCGCCGGTCGGACGAGCGGTGGCACGCTGTTCGTCCGCGATCGTGCGTTCGCCTCGCGCCGCGGAACCACCGCAACCGTCGCATCGTCGCGCGTCGCCGCCGCAGGTTGATCGCCGAGCACCTCGTCGATGAGGCGCATGATCTCGTCGCAACGTTCACCCAGAGACATCGAGCCACCTCCCACTCACCAGCTTGGGAGAAGATCGGCGCTTGCGCGCGGATCCCTCAGAGTCCGACGTCGTGACGCGCGCGGACCTTCGGCCTGGGCATTGCGTCCAGTTTTCGGCGTCGTCAAGAGTGCGTGACTCGGACATGACGCGTCACGCCGCGATCGCGCGCGCGGTCGCGCTCGTGCGTTTCCGTCGCGCTCGCAGCCGGGCGCTCGTCCAGGCATCGACGACTTCTTCGGTCCCGAAGACGAGCACGACGGGAAGCGAGATCAGCCCCCAATACGGCCTGGAAATCTCGATGCCGCTGAGTGGGACGACGAGGAGGCCGAGCGCGACGTCGTTGCGGAGCCGCACGCTGCGCCGCGTCGCGGCAGCCCAGAGCACCGGCCCGACGATCGCGCCGAGTGGAAGTCCGAAGCCCATCATCGTGAGCGTCGCGCCGACACCACCGGTGTGGAACAAGGGAAGCTCGACGCCCAGTCCGCGGGCGACGACGTATCGGTCGGCCAGCTTCGTCTGCAGCGCGTAGTAAGCCGCCGAAAGAACACACGCGCTGATCCAGGAGGCGCGCGCTCTTCGTGTGCGGATGCTCGCGAGAAGACCGAAGACGAGCACACCGGCAGTCAACTCTCGGACCGCGAAGCTGACGAACGCAAGAAACGCCGCGAGACCGCGACGTTCCCGCTTCCACGCGAGCAGCAGCGCGACACTGAGCGGCGCGACCCACAATTCGACGACCGCGTATTGGTCGAGCCATCCGGAGCCGGCGCGCTTCTTCGCCGTCGCGAGCAACAGGAGCACCAGAACCGGAGCGAGAGGTTTGCGTCGCGTCAGACGCAACGTCATCAGGCCCGTCACCAGCATCGCGCCCACGAACAGCAGCCAGATCGCGCCGTCGTTCGGAAGCCAGCGCCAGATCAGGAACAGGGTCGGCATGCGAAACGCGCGGACCTCGTCGACCGGACCGTGCCCGACGGCGATCATCGCCCGGTTCATGGCCGAGTAGTAGCCGGTGCCGTGGCGCATCATCGCGACCGTCTGCAGGTCGATGTGGTGGTCGATCGCCTCCGAGCCCCGGTTCCATCCGCCGACGGCGTAACCGATGCACACCACGAACAGGCTCAACATCGAGATCGCTCCGACGTCGAAGCGTCGACCCGCCGCCGGCGTCGCCGGGGAAGCCGCCGTGACGACGCCGCGGTCACTCGTCGCGTCGATGGGTCCGCGCCGCGTCAACTCCACGAGATGCTGATCGGCGCGCCGCTCCGAAGCTTCAGCGATTG
>CAVXFZ010000008.1:0-89881 GCA_963761175.1 uncultured Actinomycetes bacterium
TCGCTCGCTCGTCGGCTCGCGGGGTCGGGACGGTCGACCCTGTGATGGGGCGCGGCCGGGCCGGATGATCGGGGCGTGGCGACCGACGTCGAGACGATCACGGGAGCGGATGTGGGAGCACCACTGGCCCGGGTTCGCCCGGTCGTCCGCGCCGCCGTCGCCGTCGCCGCGTCGTCCTCCTCGTCATCGGGGTCGTCGTACTTCTCGGCGCGGCGGTGTTCGTGCTCCTGTGGCGGCACAGCGGCGCGCACGAGGTGTCGACGAGCGCGGCGCAGCGGCGCTTCGCGGCGAGCTCCTCGACGCAGCCGGCGCGGGCCGGAGTCCTGCAACCGCCGGCGGGCGTCTACGTGTACCGCGGCTCGGGTTCGGAGCACCTGTCGCTGCCGCCGAAGAGCCAGGGCCAGGGTCCGAACCTGCCCGGCACCGTGACCCATCGCAGCGACGGCTGCTGGACGCTGCGGATCGACTTCAGCACGCAGCACTGGCAGACCTGGAACTACTGCCCGCGCGACGGCGGGCTGATCGAGACCGGCGGCGAGACGTGGGAGCGCTGGGACTTCGTGGTCACCTCCTACGACAGCACGTCGACGTTCACCTGCGATCCGGCGTCGGTCGTGATCCGCGCGGGCATGAGGGCCGGCGACGCGTGGGAGCAGCGCTGCCGCGGTACCAGCTCGGGTACCAAGGGCGACGCCGTGAGCGCGGGGACCTTCACCTTCGTCGGTGCCGAGGAGGTCGTCGTGGGCGCCGACCGGGTCCCCGCGTACCACTTCCGCCAGGAACGGACGCTGAGCGGCAACCAGACCGGTACCCAGACCGCCGATCTCTGGTTCGCGGTGAAGGACGGGCTGCCGCTGCGCAACGACCGCACCGTCGACATCCGCACCGACACGGTCGTCGGCGCGTCGACGTACACCGAGCACGGCAGCTTCCAGTTGACGTCGTTGCAGCCGCAGAGCTGATCGGGCCCGCGCCGGCCGATCGGCGGCGGGTTCAGTCGGTGCCGGCCCAGTGGCTGCGTAGGTCGGCGAGCCACGGCGGGTACTCGAGCGGCGGATCGGGGAGCGGCTCGGCACCGCGCGCGGCGAGTGCCTGCGTGAAGGCCTCGGGTTCGTCGCCCCACGAGCGCGGGTCGCCCATCATCACCTCGAACATCGTGGCGCCGTGCTCGCCCACGACCACGGGCCCGAACGCGGCACCGAGCGGCAGCTCGATGTGCGTTCCCGCCGGGCAGTGGCGGTCGCCGAACCACGCGTCGCCCTCGATCACGAACACGAGGTGCGGGCTGAAGTGACCGTGGCGGCGCACGATCATGCCCGGGTCGTAGCGCGCGTAGAGGCTCAGGTACTGCGGGTCGGCGGAGAAGGCGAACCACTTCTCCCACACCGAGGCCTCGGTGCCGTCGGCGTTGCGCTGCGCCTTGACGCGCTGCCACGGAACGTCGGTGTCGTCGAGGTGCCGGAAGACCGGCTCCTTCCCTTCGACCTTCGGGCTCGCGGGCGCAGCGGACCCGCCGTTCGGCGCCGGTGGTGTGTCGCGCGCCGCGGGCACGTCAGCCACCGATCGGCGGGACCGGTTGTGGGGGTGGCTCGCCGCGGTAGTGCGCGCTGGGCCGGATCAGCCGGTTGTCGGCCGCCTGCTCGAGCACGTGCGCGCACCACCCGATCGCGCGGCTCGACGCGAACGTCGGCGTGAACAGCTCGGGCGGCACCCCGCACGCGTCCATCACGATGCCGGCGTAGAACTCGACGTTGGTGTAGAGGCGTCGCCCCGGCTTGAGCTCGGCGAGCACATCCACGGCGGTGCGTTCGATGTGGCGCGCGAGCTCCATCTTCTCGCCGCCGAGGGTCTCGGCCACGTCGCGCAGCATCAGCGAGCGCGGGTCGTCGGTCTTGTACACGCGATGGCCGAACCCCATGAGCCGGTCGCCGCGCTCCACCGCGTCGCGCAGCCACGCTTCGGCGCGATCGGGCGTGCCGATCGCTTCGAGCATCGCGAGCGCGCGACTCGGCGCGCCGCCGTGCAGCGGTCCCGAGAGCGCGCCGATCGCGCCGACGACCGCGGCACCGAGGTCGGCGCCGGTCGACGTGATCACCCGCGCGGTGAACGTCGATGCGTTGAACCCGTGGTCGATCGTCGAGATGAGGTACTTCTCGACGGCGGCCGCATGCAGCTCGCTCGGCACCTCGCCCTGCATCATGTAGAGGTAGTTGGCCGCGTACGGAAGGTCGGGGTGCGGCGCGATCGGTTCGAGGCCGGCGCGCAGCCGCCACAGCGACGTGATGAGGGTCGGGATGGCCGCGCACACCTGGAGCGCGTTCGTGCGCAACGTCGTCGCGTCGACGTCGAGTGACGGGCGGAAGCCCACCGTCGCGCCCAGCAACGACACCGCCGTGCGCAGCGCGTCGAGCGGGACGAACTCGTCGCCCGCGGCCGCGATCTCCGGCAGTACGCGCATGACCGCGTCGGGGATCACCCGCCACGGGCGCACTTCGGCGGCGAACGCGTCGCGCTCGGCCGTCGTCGCGGGCAGCGCGCCGTCGAAGAGCAGGCGCCACACGTCCTCGAGCGGTCGTGCCTTCGCGAGGTCGACGGCGCTGTACTGGCGGTAGTGGTAGAAGCCTTCGAGCCCGCGCACGTCGCCGACCCCGGTCTCGGCGACCACCACCCCCTCGAGCCCGCGCGGCACGTCCTGGGCCATTGCCTCGGCCGGCTGGATCATCGCGATGCGCATGACGTCGCGCATCGACACGATGCCGGCGACGTGGCCGTCGTCGACGACGGGGATGTGGCGGTAGCCGTGCGAAGCCAGGCTCGCGAAGGCGTCGCGGGCGGTCACGTCGGAGGCGACAGTGTCGGGGCTCGCCGTCATCCACTCCGAGACCTTCGCGGTCGACGCGTCGGCACCGGCGGCCGCGAAGCGCAGCATGTCGCGCTCGGTGAGGATGCCGCCGGCGTGGCCGTTGCCGTCGACGATCACGACCGATCCGACCTTCTGCTCGCGCATCCGTGCCGCGGCGGTGGCGATCGGTTCGGACGCGGTCGCGGTCACGACGGGCGCGCTCATGATCTCGCCGACCGTGCGCTCCACGGGGGTATCGGTCATCGCTCGTCTCCCTCTGCTGCGTCTGCGCGCGCGGCGCGCGGTGTCATTGCGTCGTCGACCCGTGCCGCCCGGCACCCGCGGCGAAGCGGGTCGCGCCCTCGATCGCCTCGCCCGAGGCGAGGGTCGCGATTCCGTGGCGGTACTCGTTGTCCATCGCGGTCGCGAGCGGCAGCGACCACTGCTCGTAACTCGACCGGCGATCGTTGCGGAGGCACACCTGCGGCAGCGCGGCGAGTTGCTGCGCGAGCTCGACGGCTGCAGCCCGGGCCGTGCCCGGCTCGACGAGCCGGTTGGCGAGACCGATCGTCTGCGCCTCCTCACCCGACACGCCGCGCCCCGTGAGGATCAGGTCGAGCGCGTGCGAGTGGCCGACGAGGCGGGGAAGGCGAACCGTGCCGCCGTCGACGAGCGGTACACCCCATCGCCGGCAGAACACGCCGAAGACCGCGTTGTGCGCGGCGACGCGGAGATCGCACCAGCACGCGAGCTCGAGACCACCGGCGACCGCGTACCCCTCGACGGCCGCAATCACCGGCTTGTCGAGCAACATGCGCGTCGGACCCATCGGCCCGTCGCCGACCTCGACCACGCGGTTGCCGCGCCCTTCGGCGACGCCCTTGAGATCGGCGCCCGCGCAGAACGTCCCGCCCGCGCCAGTGAGTACCGCGACGCGCTGGCCGTCGTCGGCTTCGAAGGCGCGGAACGCGTCGGCGAGCAGCGCCGCGGTCGGGCCGTCGACGGCGTTGCGCGCGGTGGGCCGATCGATCTCGACGATGCTCACCGGGCCGTCGCGCTCGACGTTCACGCTCATGAAGTCGTCACCTTTCGCTCGCGCGTCGTTTCGAGGTGCGCGCGCTCGTTGAGGCTCACGATGCTGCGGACACCCGAGCGCGACGCGGCGAGCCGCGAGATCGACGTGTAGCCCGGGTCGAACCACAGGTAGCGGTCCAGCTCGAGGATCGCCGCGAGCGCGCAGTTGACGACGCCGCCGTGGCAGACGGCGACGACGGTCTGGCCTGGAAACCGCTCGATGATCGCGTCGAGCGCGGTCGCGACGCGGGCCTTGAAGACCGCCGGCGGGTCGCCACCGAACTCGTCCCAGCGCCCCTCGACCATCGCCGTCCAACGCGGGTTGCGCGTCGTCCGCAGTTCATCGATCGGAAGGTAGTGGTCGGCGCGGGCGTCGTACTCCACGAGCCCGTCGTCGATCTGCACGGTGAGTCCGAGCGCGGCGGCAATGGGCTCCGCGGTCTCCCGCGCCCGGCGCATCGGGCTGCTGAGGACCGCGTCGATGGATTCGCACGCGAGCCAGGCCGCGAGCCGTCGGGCCTGCTCGACGCCTCGCTCGGTGAGGCCGGGGTCCGCGGGACCGTCCACAGTGCCCGGGGCGACGCGCACGGGCTCCGCGTGGCGGACGAAGACGAGGTCCATCAGACGGAGACTTCGAACCCGAGAACGATCGAGAGCTCGCGCAGCGCCTCGGCGGTGTCGGTGACCTTGATCGTCGCCATCCCCAACGCGCGCGCGGGCTTGAGGTTGCTGCCGATGTCGTCGAGGAAGACCGCCTCCGACGGCGCGACGCCGAGCCGCGCGCACGTGAGCTCGTAGATCCGCGGGTCGGGTTTGCGCATCCCCTCGACGGCCGACTCGACGATCACGTCGAAGACGCTGAGCGCCTGCAGTCCTGGAGGGGTGCGCTCGCGCCCGTCGGTGCTCGGCCAGTTGTTCGTGAGCGCCGCGGTGCGCAGGCCCTGCTCACGGATGCGGTGGATCGCCGCGATCACCTCGGGTCGCGGGCCGATGCCGTTGCCCATCAGCTTCATGATCTCGCGGGTCTCGATCGTGAGGCCCGCCTCGCGGGCCTCGGCGTCGAGGGCGCGGACGAAGTCGTCGTGCGTCAGCTCGCCGCGCTCGAGGGCGGCCCACGCGCCGTCCTCGCTGCTGTGGGCGATCAGGCGGCGCACGGAGCCGGCCGGCAACGCGGTGTTGCGCTCGTAGGCGTCGAAGTGCGCGAACGGGCGAATCGAAGACCACGCCGCCCAGGTCGAAGATCACGGCGCGGTACCGCATCAGACGTCGGCGTCGCGCTTGTCGACGAAGGCCTGGCGCAGTTCGTCGCTGTCGCCGAAGAGATTGAGCTCGAACGTGAAGCCCTGTTCGTACCGGTAGGCGCGCTTCACGTCGACGGCTTCGATGCCGTTGAGCGACTCCTTCGCCCGCCGGATCACGAGCGGACTCTTCGCCGCGATCGTCTCCGCGATCTCGAGCGCCGCGTCCAGCAGCTGCGCGCGCGGCACGACGCGCTCGCACGTTCCGAACGCGAGCAAGTCGTCGGCGGTCACCATCTGGCCGGTGAAGAACATCGCGCGCACCTTGTGCTGGGGCACGAGCCGCGCGAGGTGGGTCGCGGTTCCGAGCGCGCCGCGGTCGACTTCGGGGACACCGAAGGTCGCGTCGTCGGAGGCGACGAGGATGTCGGCGTTGCCCGCGATGCCGATCCCTCCGCCGAGGCAGTAGCCGTGCACCGCTGCGATCACCGGTACGGGGCAGTCGTAGACGGCCGCGAAGGTCTCTGCGCACCCCCGGTTCACCCCGACGAGGCTGCGATGCGTCGGGTCGGCAGCGAGCTCCTTGATGTCGACCCCGGCCTGGAAGCCCCGGCCCTCGGCCTGGACGATCACCGCGTGCGTGGCGTCGTCGCGGCCGGCGTCGCGGATCGCGTCGGCGAGCCGGAACCACCCCTCGACCGGAAGCGCGTTCACCGGCGGGTTCGCGATCGTGACGATCACGACCTTGCCGCGTCGTTCGGTACGGATCATGCCGGTCGGGCTCCGGTGCTGCTCACGCCGCGCAGCGTAGATGGTGGCGCCGGACCGCCGGGCGCTGCTAGCAAGGCGGTCACGGGGACCAAGACGGGCGCGCGATCCCGGTCGCGACCGGTGGCGGGCGGCGACGAGACCGCAGGAGGACGGCGGTGAGCGCACGGATCGAGGGGTACGGCGCCGACCTCACGCTCGACGAGAAGTGTGCGCTCGTCGCCGGCACCGACCTGTGGCACCTGCCCGCGATCGAACGGCTCGGGATCCCTGCGCTCAAGGTGAGCGACGGCCCGAGCGGCGTGCGCGGCGAACGGTGGACGGGCCGCGCCTCCGCGCTCTTCCCGTGCGGCAGCGCGCTCGGCGCGACGTGGGATCCCACGCTCGTCGAGCGCGTCGGCGCGGCCCTCGGCCAGGAGGCGCGTGATCGTTCGGTGCACGTCGTGCTCGCTCCCACCGTCAACCTGCACCGCACGCCGATCGGTGGCCGCAACTTCGAGTGCTACTCCGAAGACCCGTACCTGAGCGCGCGGCTCGCCGTCGCGTTCGTGTCCGGCGTGCAAGGTGAGGGCGTCGCGGCGTGCATCAAGCACTTCGTCGCGAACGACACCGAGTACGACCGGATGACGATCTCGTCGGAGCCCGATGAGCGCACCCTGCGCGAGCTGTGCCTCGTGCCGTTCGAGGCCGCCGTGCGCGAGGCGGGCGTCTGGGCCGTGATGGCCGCGTACAACCGCGTCCACGGCACGTTCTGCAGCGAGCACGCCGAGCTCCTCGGCTCGGTCTTGCGCGACGAGTGGGGGTTCGGCGGCCTGGTGATGTCGGACTGGTACGGCACCCACAGCACCGTGCCCGCCGCGATCGCGGGGCTCGATCTCGAGATGCCGGGACCGCCGCAGTGGTTCGGGCCCGCGCTGGCGGCGGCCGTGCGCGCCGGCGACGTCGCCGAAGCCGTCGTCGATGCCAAGGTGGGCCGGGTGCTCGAGCTGGGGGAACGCACCGGGCTCTTCGACGTTCCCGCGCACGAGGAGGTGTCGGTCGACCGGCCCGAGCATCGCGTGCTCGCGCGTGAGGCCGTCGTCGCCTCGATCGTCTTGTTGAAGCACGACGCCGAGCTGCTGCCGCTGCGCGCCGAGCTCGGCACCCTCGCGGTGATCGGGCCGAATGCGGAGCTTCCCGCCCTCGAAGGTGGGGGAGCGCGGCGGTGACGACGCATCCCGTCGTCACTCCGCTCGACGCGATCCGGACGCGGGCCGGCGACGCGATCGACATCGCCTACGAGCGGGGCTGCACGAGCCACCGGCGCACGCCCGCGCTCGACGGCCGGCACCTCGCCGAGGGCGAGCTCACCGTCGAGTACTTCGCCGGGGTCGACGCCGAAGGTCCCGCGGTGCTCACCGAGACGACGCGTCGTGGTTCCTTCATGTGGCTCGGGCCGTGGGCGCCGGAGGTTCCCGGCGAGTTCTCGGCGCGCGCGACGGGCACCTTCGTCGCGTCCGAGACGGGCGCGTGGCGCTTCTCGCTCGTGAGCGCGGGCCGCAGCCGACTCCTGCTCGACGGGACCGTCGTCGTCGACAACACCGAGCCGGTTTCGGGCGGCAGCGAGTCCTTCTTCGGGCTCGGCAGCACCGAGGTGAGCGCGGAGGTGTGGGTCGAAGTCGGCGGTGATCACGAGCTCGTCGTCGAGTACGACAACCGGGGCCTTCCAGGGCTCGGTGGGCTCGCGATCGGCTGCGAACCGCCGCGCCCCGACGACCTCATGGAGCGGGCCGTCGCGCTCGCGGCGCGCTCCGACGCCGCGGTCGTTGTCGTCGGGACGTCGGGCGAGTGGGAGACCGAGGGCCACGACCGGCGGCGCATGGAACTCCCCGGCCGCCAGGACGAGTTGATCGCCGCGGTCGCGGCCGTGAATCCGCGCACCGTCGTCGTGGTGAACGCCGCGTCGCCGGTGGCGATGGACTGGGCCGATTCGGTGGCGGCCGTCGCGCAGCTCTGGTTCCCGGGCGAGGAGGCCGGACCGGGGCTCGCCGCCGTGCTCTTCGGTGATGCCGATCCCGGTGGTCGCCTTCCCGTCACGGTGCCGCGCCGCATCGAGGACACGCCCGCGTTCACGAGCTATCCCGGTGAGCGGGGCCACGCGGTCTACGGGGAGAGCGTGTTCGGCGGGTACCGCTGGTACGACCGGCGTGCCATCGAGCCGCGCTTCCCGTTTGGTCACGGCCTGTCGTACACGTCGTTCGTGTTCGGGGCGCTCGAAGTCGACCCCGCGTCGCCGAGCCCCGACGGTGTGCTCGAGGTCCGCGTTGGCGACGACGCCGCGCTCGAGCTGCGAGTGCCGGTGAGCAACGCCGGCGCGCGTGCCGGGACCGAGGTCGTGCAGTGCTACGTGCACGACGTCGACTCGACGGTCATGCGACCCGAGCAGGAGCTGCGTGCGTTCGCGAAGATGACGCTCGGTCCCGGTCAGAGCGCCGTCGCCTCCTTGCGGCTCGACCGGCGCGCGTTCGCGTTCTGGGATCCCGAGGTCCACGACTGGGTCGTCGAGCCCGGCGAGTTCGAGCTGCGCATCGGCGCGTCTTCGCGCGACATTCGGGCCGCGGCCCGTGTCATGGTGAAGCCGGAACCGTGATCCGCGACTCCGCCGTCAGATCCGTCCGTCGCTCCGAGGAGTCCCTGCTGTGCGCGCCGCACTGCTGACCGCCGCCGACCAGCCGCTCACGGTCGTCGACGACATCGACATCGAGGCGCCGCGTCCCGGTGAGGTCGTCGTGCGCGTCTCGCACTGCGGCGTCTGCCACTCCGATCTGTCGAACGTCGACGGCACGTTCCCGGCCCCGTTGCCGATGGTGCTCGGCCACGAGGCCGCGGGCACCGTCGAGGAGATCGGCCCCGGCGTCACGACGCTCGCGCCCGGCGACCGCGTCGTGCTCACTCCCGCTCCGCCCTGCGGTCGCTGCCCGTTCTGCCTTCGCGGCAACTACAGCATCTGCGTGAACAGCACCTCGGTGTTCACCGGGATGTTCAACGACGGTGGCACACGACTCTCCCGTGGCGGCGCGACTGTCTACCGCGGGCTCGGCGTGGGCGGGTTCGGCGAGCTCGTGACGACGCAGGAGGCTGGTGCGATCAAGGTCGACGCCGACACCCCGCTCGACATCGCGTGCGTGATCGGCTGCGCGGTGCAGACCGGCGTCGGCGCGGTCGTCAACACCGCGAAGGTCGCGCCCGGCGACACGGTGCTGGTGCTCGGGCTCGGAGGCGTGGGCATCGCGATCGTGCAGGGCGCCCGGCTCGCCGGCGCGTCGCGGATCATCGTGAGCGACCCGATCGCGAGTCGGCGCGACGCGGCCGCGCACTTCGGCGCGACCGACGCGATCGATCCCGGCGCCGAAGACGTCGTTTCGCAGGTGCATCGGCTCACAGGGATCGGCGTCGACTTCGCGTTCGAGGCCGTCGGGCGCGCCGCGCTCGGGCAGGCCGCGGTGTGGTCGACCCGGCCGGGCGGCACGGCTGTACTTGTGGGCGCGGGCCCACTCGGCGAGTCGGTCACCATCGAGCCGACGGTCGTGTTCATGGCAACGGAGCGCCGAATCGTCGGGTCCTTCCTCGGGAGCTGCAATTCCCCGCGCGACATCCCGCGCCTGCTCGCGCTCTGGCGCGCGGGGAGGCTCGACCTCGAAGGCATGATCACCCGCCGCCGTCCGCTCACCGAGGTGAACGACGCGTTCGCCGACATGAAGGCCGCGCGGGGGCTGCGCACGGTATTGGAGATCTGATGCGCGATTTCGACGGCAAGGTCGTGCTCGTCACCGGGGCCGCGGGCGGAATCGGCGCCGCCGCATCGGAGCAGTTCGCGCAGCGCGGCGCGCACGTGGTGGTGTCGGATCGCGATCTCCACGGCGCGACGGCCACCGTGGAACGCATTCACGCCGCGGGTGGCGTCGCGATGGCCGCGGAGGTCGACGTCGCCGATTCGGTCTCGGTGGACGCGCTCGTTGCCGCGGCGGTCGGCGCGTACGGGCGGCTCGACTGTGCCTTCAACAACGCGGGCATCAGCCCGGGAGTCACCGCGTTCACCGACGTCGCCGCCGACGACTGGCACCGCGTCATCGCGATCAACCTCAGCGGCGTGTTCTGGTGCATGCAGGCCGAGTTGCGCCAGTTCGTGGCGCAGGGTGACGGAGGCGCGATCGTCAACACGTCGTCGGGTGCGGGAGTCGTCGCCGCGCCCGGGCAACCCGCGTACACGGCCGCGAAGCACGGCGTGCTCGGTCTCACCAAGGGCGCGGCGCAGGAGTACGCACGGGCCGGGATCCGCGTGAACGCCATCCTTCCCGGAACCACCGACACACCGATGTTGCGGCGGTTCATCGCCGAGAACCCGGAGATGGAGAAGCCGATGCGGCGCATGACGGCGACCGGCGAGTTCGGTCGGTCCGACCAGGTCGCGCAGGCCGCGGTGTGGCTCTGCTCCGACGCCGCCGCGTTCGTGAGCGGCGAATCAATGCTCGTCGACGGTGGGATGGTCTGCCGGTGAGCGCAACCGCCGACGACGAGGCGATCCGTGCGCTGATCCACGAGTACGCGTTCCGCATCGACGCCGGTGACCTCGACGGTGTCGCGGCGCTCTTCGCGCACGCGGAGCTCGGGTCGTCGATCCGGCCCGAGCGGATGAAAGGCGCCGAGCAGGCGCGCCGTAACTACACGGGCGTGATCCTCTACGAGAACGGCACGCCGTGCACGATGCACTGCATCACGAACGTCACGATCACGATCGAAGGCGACGCGCTCGCGTCGGCGCGCAGCTACTTCACCGTGATCCAGACCGTCGCCGACTTCCCGTTGCAGCCGATCATCGCGGGCCAGTACCGCGACCGCTTCGAGAAGCACGACGGCTCGTGGCGTTTCACGGAGCGCATCATCCACCCCGACCTGATCGGGGATCTGACCCGCCACATGACCCCCGGCTGGCTCCCGAGAACGCGATGAGCGCAACCATGAGCCCCGTGACGCACAGGACGCGCTCACTCTCATCCCGCGTGCGGAGTGGCGCGTCCGCGAGACGGGGATCCCGCCTCGCAGCGAGTGCGACCATGATCACCGCGCTCACCGACGTGTGGGATTCGATCGCGCGGTTCGGCGCCGGGCTCGACGAGACGCAGTGGCACCTGCTCACCGACTGCCCGGGGTGGACGGTCAAGGACAACGTCGCGCACATCATCGGCATCGAGTCGGTGATCCTCGGCCGGCCCGAGCCCGAGGTGACGTTGCCGCCCGACCTCCCGCACGTGAAGAACGAGCTCGGCCGTTCGAACGAGATCTGGGTCGAGTCGTTCCGGTCGCTGACGGGCGCGCAGGTGCTCGAGGCGTTCCGTGCCGTCACGGCCCTGCGGTTGGGACAGATCCAGGCCTTCACCGAAGCCGACTGGGCGGCGGATTCGTGGACGCCCGTCGGCCTGGGGACCGTGCGCGACCTCATGCCGTTCCGAGTCCTCGACTCGTGGGTGCACGAGCTCGACATGCGGCGCGCCGTCGGCCGCCCGGCCGACATGGAGTCTCCTTCCGCGCAGGTCGCGCTCGGGCGCCTGCGCGGCGTCCTCGGTGCCGTGGTCGGTGCTCGCGCGCGCGTCGAGGAGGGGAAGCGGGTCGCGTTCGTCGTCGAGGGACCGGGCGGGTTCGTCTCGGTCATCGCAGTCCGCGACGGTCGCGCGAGCGAAACCGACGGGGGCGCCCCGGCCGACGTCGAGCTGCACATGGACGCCGACACCTTCGTGCGACTCATCGGCGGGCGCGGCGAGCGCGGCGCCGTCGAGGCGGCAGTGGCCGTGCAGGGCGACGCCGCGCTGGGCGAGCGGGTTCTCGACCACATGAAGGTGCTGATGTAGCCCGAGCCGGAAGGGGCCCGCGTGCCCGACCCCGGTGACGCGCCACTACCGTGCGGCGATGCCGTTGCGCGCGCGAGCTCGCCCCCCGGCCGGCGCGGAATCTGCCACTGCCGTCCCGATCTCGATTCGCGGCCTCTCGCACCGTTACCGCGGCGACGACGGCGGGCTGGTCGTGCTCGACGACCTCGACCTCGAGATCGCGGCCGGCGAGTTCGTCGCCGTCACGGGTCGTTCGGGTGCGGGGAAGACGACGCTGCTCTCGATCCTCGGCGGGCTCGAGCGGCCGCAGGAGGGGGAGGTCTTCGTCGGCGACACCGATCTCGCCCGCTTGAGCGGCAACGCACTCGCCGCGCACCGCCGCGACACCGTCGGCTTCGTGTTCCAGGACTTCGGCCTGCTCGGCTCGCTCACCGCGCTCGAGAACATCGAGCTCGCGCTGGTGTTCGCGTCGGTCCGCGGCGGCCGGCGCACGGCGCGGGCGAAGGAGTTGCTCGCCGCGGTCGGGCTCACCGACCGGGCCCGGCACCGCCCCGCGGCGTTGAGCGGCGGCGAGAGTCAGCGGGTCGCGATCGCGCGCCGCGCTGGCCAACCGGCCGCGCTTGGTTCTCGCCGACGAGCCGACCGGCAACCTCGACGACGAGTCCTCTGGGCGCGTGCTCGACATGCTCGCGGCGCTCCCGGCCGAGCACGCGTGCACGCTCGTCGTCGTGACGCACAACGCCGGCGTCGCGTCGCGCGCCGATCGCGTCCTCAAACTCGACGGCGGCCGACTGGTGCCGGCATGAGCTATCGCGACGCGATCGCGATCGCGGCTCGCAGCGTCGTGCGCCGGCTCGGCCGGGCCGTTCTCACCGTGCTCGCGGTCGCGCTCGCGGCCGCGTTGCTCTCCTCGCTCCTCATCGCGGGGACCGCGGCGCGCAGCCGTGTCCTTGACCAGGTGAGCCAGGGCGGTCCCCTCACCGGCATCCGTGTCGACGCCGCGACCGCCGATCCCGGGGCGCTCGATTCCGACAACCCGCCGTCGGGCGCGCCGCGTCCCATCGACGAAGCCGCGCGGAAACGGATCGCCGCGTTGCCGGGCGTACGCAACGCCGTTGCCGTCGTCGTCAACCCGGTGCAGGTCATCCCGCCGGAACCGCTCCTCCAGCTCGCGACCGCGTCGACGAGCAGCACCAGCCGCCGCGAGTCGTACCGGCGGCGCCGCATCGGAGATCCCGATCCCTTCCGCGACCAGCTCGTGGGGATCGACCTCTCGCACCTCAGCGACGTTCCCGTCACGGTCGAGGCCGGCCGCATGCCCGCCGCCACCTCGCTCACCGAAGTCGTCGTCACCGAGAACTTCCTGCGGCGCTTCGGCCTCGAGAAGGCCGACGCCGCGAAGGTGCTCGGCACCGAGGTCGAGATCGGCTCGCCCCGCCTCTTCCTCGATCTGGGCGCGCCACGCGGCCGCTGGACCCGCATGAGCATCGTCGGGGTCGTCGCACAGCAGGCCGGTGAGGGCGACCTGCTCGCGCCGCTCCCCGTCGCGGTCGCCGCCCGCCAGTGGACGGCGAGCGGCGCCGATCCCGCGGCCTTCCACATCGACACGTCGCCGTATTCCGCGCTGTTCGTCGTGGCGAGCTCGCTCGATCGGGTCGCTGCGGTCCGCGCCGAGATCACCGCGGTCGGCTACACGACGAGCGCACCGGAGTCGCTGATCGATTCGGTGCAGCGCTACGTGCACGTGATCGAGATCGTGCTCGGCGGGATCGGGCTCATCGGTCTCGTGATCGCCGCGCTCGGCATCACGAACGCGATGCTCGCCGCGGTGCGCGAGCGCCGCCGGGAAATCGGGGTGCTGAAGGCGATCGGCGCGCGCGACCGCGACGTGCGCCGCATCTTCTTGCTCGAGGCGTCGACGCTCGGGTTCGTCGGCGGCGCGATTGGTACCACCGCGGGCTGGCTCACCGCCCGCGCGCTCGCGGGCGTCGTCAACGGCTACCTCGCGAAGCAGGGTCTGCAGGGGGTGTCGCTCGGCGTGCCGACGCTCGTCCTCGCCGGAGGCATCGTAGGGGCGACACTCCTCGCGCTCGTGGCCGGCACCGTTCCCGCGCAGCGGGCGGCGCGCCTGCCCACGCGCGAAGCGATGGGCGACAAGTGATCGGGACGCGGTTCGTGCGCTGGATCGCGCTCGCCGCCGCGCTGGCGGTGAGCGGCGCCGCGTGCTCGCACTCGCCTTCGGGTTCGAACGCGTCGCCCACGACGGCCGTGGCCGCGAAGGCGCCCGTCCTGGTCGCCATCGGTTCCAACGCGACGCTCGCCGACAAGCTCGCCCAGCCGCTGCGCGACGCGTGGCCGCAACGGCTCTATCACCTCGCGTTCGGCACCGACGCGGTGCTCGTGAACGCGGCGATCAACGCCGCCGACGTGAAGGAGGCGCTCGCTCACCAGGTTCCGCTCGCGCTCGAGGTCCACGCGACCGTCGCCGTCGTGTGGCTCGGAGCCGACGACGTCCGCGACAAGGTCTCCGTCTCGACCTACGAGAACGAGATGGGCACGCTCGTCTCCCGTCTCCGTGCCGGTGGTGCGCGCGTCTACGTGGGGAACCTGCCCACGGGCGGGGTTCCCGAGTTCTCCGCGTACAACGCGGCACTTGCGCGCGCGGCGGCCGCGCACGGAGCGACGGTCGTCGACATCGACGCGGCGCTGGCCGGCCAGCCCGTGGTCCGCTCCGGGTCCCAGATCGACGCCCCCACGAGCCTGCTCGTCGCGAAGGCGTTCGCGGCGGCGGTCACCGCCCGCTGACCGCACACGCTCACCGGCGGGAAGGATCGCCCGGGCCAGTAGGTTGGGGACTGCGTCGCGCGGCAGGAGGACGAGATGGCGCTGGTGAGCAACGTGATCGCGGGTTCGGATGCGAAGCGGGTCCTGCTGCTCGCGCACGGGTTCGGGGCCGACGAGCAGGATCTCGGCGGCCTGTTGCCCTACCTCGATCCCGACGGTGTCTTCGCCACGGTGCTGCCGCGCGGCCCGCACGCGGTACCGGGGACGCCGGGGTTCTCCTGGTACGACATGTCGGCCGCGCCGACCGCCGAAACCTTCGCCTCGGTGCTCGACGAGCTCGACACCGTGCTCGACGACACGTGCGCGCAGTACGGCTTTGCCCGCGCGGAGGCTGTCGTCGGCGGGTTCTCCCAGGGCGCGGGGCTCGCCCTCGCGCTCGCGTTGCGCCCGAACGCGCGTGCCCATCCGGCCGGGGTCGTGGCGATGAGCCCGTTCCTCCCGGGGCTGGAGGGTCTCGAGCTCGACGACGATGCCGCACCCTCGATTCCGGTGCTCGTGCAGCACGGCACCCAGGACCCGATGATCCCGGTGAACCGCTCGCGGGCCCTGGCCCGCGCGTTGCAGTCGGTCGGTGTCCCGACCACGTGGCGCGAGTACCCGATGGAGCACCAGGTCGCGCTCGAGAGCATGCAGGACGCCCGGGCGTGGATCGGGCGCGTGCTCGGCGGCGAGCGGCCGAACGAGCCGGTTCCCGACGATCCGGTCGAGCTCGTCCCGGCCGTCTCCACCGCCGACTTCAAGCGCGAGGTGCTGGACTCGGATCTGCCGGTCATCGTCGACTTCTGGGCACCGTGGTGCGGACCGTGCCGTCAGGTTTCGCCGATCGTCGAGCAGATGGCGGCGATGCGCACCGGTTCCTACAAGGTCGTGAAGGTCAACATCGACGACGAACCGACGATCGCGCGTGAGTACGACGTGCAGAGCATTCCGCTGATCGGACTGTTCCGCAACGGCCGGCTCGAGCGTTCGTCGCTCGGTGCGAAACCGCGCCAGCAGCTCGAGGCCGAGCTCGGGATGCTCGTCATTCCCTGACGCCGCGGCGACGAACGCGCGCACGATCCGATCGTGGCGCGGCGTCAGTGTCCGATGCTGATGCGCCCGGGGTGCTCGGCCGTCGCGTAACCGACGATCGCCGCCGCGGGTGTGTCGCGCGCACGCAGCGCGTCGATGAGCGCGTCGGCACGGTCGGGTGCGACCGCGAGCAGCAGGCCTCCGGAGGTCTGCGCGTCGGCGAGGAGCAGCTGTTCCTCGAGTGCGAGGTCGTTCCATTCGACGACATCCGACACGAACGCATGATTGCGCTGGGTCCCCCCCGCCACCATGCCCGCGCCGATCAGCGCGCGTACCCCGTCGATCACCGGCATCGCGTTCGGGTCGACGATCGCGCCGACACCCGACGCCGCGACCATCTCGCGCAGGTGCCCGAGCAGCCCGAAACCGGTGACGTCGGTCGCCGCGTGCACGCCTACTTCGAGCGCGGCGTCGCGCGGGCGCGTTCAGCGCCGTCATCACCGCGATCGCGTCGTCGACGTTCGCCGCGGTGGCGACGTCTCGCTTCACGGCGGTGGAGAGCACCCCGAGCCCGATCGGCTTCGTCAGCACCAGCGCGTCGCCGGCGCGCGCCGCCGCGTTCGTGAGGATCGCGTCGGGATGCACCGTGCCGACGACCGCGAGCCCGTACTTCGGCTCGACGTCGTCGATGGAGTGGCCGCCGGCGATCACGCAGCCCGCACTCGTCGCGACGTCGGACCCGCCGTCGAGGACGCGGGCGAGCAGCGTGAAGTCGAGCCCTTCGCGCGGCCAGGCGACGAGGTTCAGTGCCAGCAGCGGCGTGCCCCCCATCGCGTACACATCGGACAGCGCGTTGGTGGCCGCGATGCGTCCCCAGTCGAAGGGATCGTCGACGATCGGCGTGAAGAAGTCGGTGGTGACGACGACGGCGAGGTCGTCACGGAGGCGGTAGACGGCCGCGTCGTCGGACGTGTCGAAACCGACGAGGAGATCAGGGTCGGTGGCCGGAACCGCGCGCACCATCCCGAGCACCGCGCGCAGATCGGCGGGGGAGAGCTTGCACGCGCAGCCCGCGCCGTGCGAGAAGCGGGTCAGGCGCACCGGTTCGGCGACGGCCACGGAGCGAGCCTACGGCTCGCCGGCCGCGACGCGATCAGCCCGGTCGGGATGCGCCCGCGAAGTCGGGGCGGTAGATGGTCGAGTACTTCACGAAGTCGCCGGTGTGCGGCGCTTCGATCATCGTTCCGTTCCCGACGAACATCCCGACATGGTGGATCGGGCTCCCGTAGAAGACGAGGTCGCCCGGCTTGAGGTCGTTGATCGGTACGTGCGGGAAGATCGTGTACTGCGTCGCCGCGAAGTGCGGCATGTACACGCCCGCCTTCGCCCACGCGTACATCGTGAGCCCGGAGCAGTCGAAGGTGCCCGGGCCGGCCGCCGCGAACTGGTACGGCTTGTTCAACTGCGCTTCGGCCGCCTGCACCGCGATCGCCGCGTTGCCGCTCGGCGGCGGCAGGTTGACCGGCGCCGTGTAGCCGCCGCTGGAGGAGTGCTGCGACTGGCGTGCCGCGGCGATCCGGCGCTGCATCGCGGCCTCGGCCGCGGCGCGTGCCGCCGCGGCGGCCGCCTCCTGCGCCTGCTTCACCAGGGTGCCGATCTCGCCGTTGACCTTCGTGAGGAGCTGGTGCTGCTGCGTGTTGAGGTTGTTGTACTGCTCACGCGTCGCGGCGAGCTGGTCGCGCTCGGCCTGCGTGCGGTCGATGGCCTTCTGTAGATCCTTCTGCCGGCCGTCGAGCTGCGCGGACGCGCTGCGCAGGTCGGAGAGCAGGGTGCTGTCGCGTGCGGCGGCCGCCGCGGTGTAGCTGGAACGGGTCGCGACCTCTTGTGCGTTGCGGGCGTCGAGCTCGGGGAAGAGCGAACCCGAACGGGCACCCATGTAGAGCGCCGCGGCCCGCTGCCGTACCTGGGACTTGAGCCCGTCGGCGTGCTTCTGTGCGGCGCGCAGGTCCGCACGGGCGTTGACGATGCGGTGGCTGAGCGACGCGATCTTGAGGATCGTCCCGTTGTACTGCTCCGACAGCAGCTCGATCTTCGTGTCGTTCGCGTCGATCTGCGCGGCGATCTGCCGGGCCTCGGCGCGCTTCTGGTCGAGGGTGCTCGCGAAGGCGGTGCCGTTCACGAACGGGGTGACGACCGAGGCGACGAGTGCGACCGCGACGATGAGTCCCAGCCGGCCGAGCGTCCGGGGACGCCTACGGGCGGCGATGTTGCTCGAGGTGGCCGGCTGGTTACGCAACATCTGTCTCAAGAGTAGACGTGAGCCACAACAACCACGCAACTGCGGGGGAGGGGCTGGAAAAGGAACCTAGCAGTTGTCGGCACGGCGGGGGCGAACTGAAGGGCGCGGGAACGCGAATCAGCCCGTGAATCGGGCCGGGTGCGCGGTTCCTGAGCGCCGCCGTCATGAGAGCCGACGTCGGTGCGAACCGCGCGTGGCGCACTACGCGGTGAGCTCCCACCCGGGGGTTGGCCGGGGGTTGCCGGGAGCCGCGATCTTCGGGCTCGTCCAGTGTTCCTTCTTCGCCAGCTCGTCGGCGACTCGCTGCCAGTCGCTCGGGCTCCAGCCCTGGGCGGCGGTGACGAGGGTCGTGTCCTGGCGCAGGTGCACGAACGCGGGGAGCCGTTCGAGGCCGAGCGCACTCGCGAGGCGGTGGTCCGGGTCGCAGAACGTGAGCCAGCGGTCGGCTGCGGAGCCGAGGATGCGGCGGGTGATCGCGGCCGTGGAGGGCACGCAGATCGTCGTGCGCGCGTCGGAGTCGCCGAACGTGGCGTAGAGGCGGTCGATCACCGGTACCCACGCGGAGGCTTCCGGACGGGCCGGAAGGATGATCACCAACAGGTTGAAGACGGTCGCCCAGTCGTCGAGGGTGCGGGTGACTCCTGCGATGCTCGTGAGCTCGAGGGAGGGGTCGGGGTTCTGTGCCACGGGCCGAGACGCTAGCCCGAACCCCCGCCGCTACCCCGGTCCTGGTGGCGCCGGTCAGGCCAGTCCGATCGCCTTCAACATGGCCGGCGGGAGCGCGTCGTCGCCCCGCGCGAGCATCGCGGCGCGCTGGACGTTGATCGCGTCGCGATCGCGTTCGAGCCACTCGTCCCAGGGCCCGGGCGGGATTGCGTCCTCGTCGCCCGCCGCGGCAACGCAGTGGCGCAGGTACGCCTGTAGCTCGCGCACCTCCGTCTCACCGCCGACGGGACCGTGACCCGGGACGATCGTGCCCGCGAGCTCCGCGACCGCGTCGAGCACGTCGGCCCACGTCGCCGGGTCACCCTGGAACGCGAGTGGCGTGACGCCGAAGAAGCACAGGTCGCCTGCGAACAGCACGTCGCAGTCGGCGACGAGCACCATGAGGTCGCCTTCGGTGTGACCGGTCGCGGGGAGCACCTCGAGGCGCGGCGTGAGCTCGGCGGCGTCGGTCACGAGGTGTGTCACCTGGCGCGTGCCGAGCTCGTCGAGCTCGTCGAACTCGTCGGTGAACGCGGGCATGAACGACTTGTACGCGTCGAGGGGCATCGCGCCCTCGAGCAGCGTGCTCGTCTGCGGTGAGCCGAGCACCATTGCATTTGGGAACGCACGAGTGCCGCCGACGTGATCGACGTGCGCGTGGGTGAGCACCAGCCTCCGCACGGGCATGTCGAGTGCGTGCACCGCCGCCGCGAACGGTTCCCACTGCGACCGCACCATGAGGCAGTCGATCACTGTGATGCCGTCGTCGTCGACGACCACGCCCGCGTTGCTCACTCCCGACTCACCGCCGGGCTGCAGCCACGCGTACACCCCGTCGGCGAGTGCGTGCAGGGTGTTCGTCGGTGCGGCGGTCACGTCGCGACCCTACCCAGCGTTCCGACGCCGCACCGGCGCGCGCCGACCTCGGCGAGCAGCGCCGAACCGACGTCGGTGAACCACTGCGCCTCGGCGAGGCCGTGATTGCGCAACGACCAGTCGACCTGCCGCAGCACCATGTGCGCGGCGTACAGGCGGAGCGCGCGTGGATCGGTATGCGACCGGGCGGCGTCGAGGAGCGCGGTGCACGGTCGGGTCGAACGTGTAATACGCGCAGGTCACGAGGTCGAAGGCCGCGTCGCCGCTCGTCGCGCCCTGCCAGTCGACGACGCCGGTGACGCGGTCGCCGCTCACGAGGATGTTGAACGGCGAGAAGTCGTAGTGCACGGCGTCGTCGACCGGTGCGTCGACGGTCGCGCTGCCTCCCGCGATCGCGCGCAGACGGTCGAGCAGCGCAGGATCGTGGGCCTGGAGCGCGCCGTGCTCGCAGTAGCCCGACCGCCCGTCGGTCACGCTCGTGACGATGTCTTCGATCCAGGGCGCGCGGCCCGGGAGCCCGACGTCGCGCTGGAGGTCCACGAGGTGCACCAGCTCGGGTACGAGCGCCGGAGTCACCGTCTCGGCCGGGTCGCCGCGGACGAGCTCGGTCAGCTCGTAGCCGAGGCCCTCGACGGCGCCGTGGTCGAGCAGTGCCGGTGCGGGGTAGCCGCGCGCCCGCAGCGCCGAGACGAGCGCGCGCGCGATTCCGGCGTCGGCAGCCGTGCCCGTGCCGACCTTCAACACCGCCTCGGCGCCGCCCGCCGTCCGCACGACGTACGCTCCCGCGCCCTCGCCGCGTGGCAGCCGCTCGACGACCGTGACGCCGATCGCGTCGGCGACGCCGTGCACGTCCACAGCGCCAGCGTCGCGCGGTTGGGCGCGTCCGGGCGCCGCCCCCTACCCTTTGCGCCATGTCGGAGCGCACCCGCAACCTGCCCCGCCGGACGTGCCACGCGACGCCCGGGTCGAACGAGAAGATGCTCGGGAAGGCGCCCGGTCTCGGCGCCGATCAGGTCTTCCTCGATCTCGAGGACAGCGTCGCGCCGCTCGAGAAGGAAGCTGCGCGCGAGAAGGTCGTGCGCGCGGTCAACGACCAGGACTGGGGCGACACCGTCCTGTGCGTCCGCGTCAACGCGTGGGACACCGAGTGGACCTACCGCGACGTCGTGACGGTCTGCGAGAACGCGTCGGAACGGCTCGACGAGATCATGCTCCCGAAGGTGCAGACCGCCGCCGACGTGCAGGCGCTCGACCGGTTGCTCACCCAGATCGAGAAGGTCACCGGTCGCCAGAGCCGTATCGGCATCGAGGCCCAGATCGAGACCGCGCAGGGATTGATCAACGTCGAGGAGATCTGCGCCGCGAGCGACCGGCTCGAGACGATCATCTTCGGTCCCGCCGACTTCGCCGCGTCCACGGAGATGCCGGTGCTCACCGGTGGCGTGCAGATCCCCGAGTACCCGGGCGACCACTTCCACTACGTGTTCTCGAAGATCCTCATGGCCGGGCGCGCGAACGGCCTGCAGGTGATCGACGGCCCGTACCTCAAGATCCGTGATCTCGAAGGCCTGCGCGACTACTCGATGCGTACCCGCATCCTCGGATACGACGGGAAGTGGTCGCTGCACCCCGACCAGGTCCGCGTGATCAACGAGGTGTACACGCCGACGCAGGAGCAGTTCGACCACGCGTGGGACCTGCTCGAGGCGTACGAGAAGGCGACGACCGAGGGCGAGCGCCGCGGCGCGGTGATGTTCGGCGACGAGATGATCGACGAAGCCAGCCGCAAGATGGCCACGAAGTTCGTGAGCCGCGGTGAGCGTGCCGGCATGGCGCGCAGCGCGGCGTGAGTGGTCGCACCCGCTGAGGTCCGCGAGCCGGCCCGAAGCCGCTCCTGGTGAGTCGAGCCCGGTACGACGTCGTCGTCGTGGGCGCCGGGGTGATGGGTGCCGCCGCGGCGTGGCGGCTCGCGATGCAGGGTCGACACGTCGTCGTGCTGGAGCAGTTCGGCCCGGGTCACGAGCGCGGGAGCTCGCACGGGGGTTCACGCATCTTCCGGTACGCCTACCCCGATCCTGAGTACGTCGCGCTCGCGCGGCGCGCCCGCGTGATGTGGGACGAGCTCGCTTCGGAGGCGCATACCACCGTCGTCGACGTCACCGGCGGCGTCGATCACGGAGATCCGGCCGCGGTCGACGCGGTGATCGGCGCGCTTGTCGCCGCGCGCGTCGCGCACGAGCGCTGGCCGGCGGCAGAGGCGGAGGAGCGGTTCCCCGGGCTTCGTTTCGACGGTGACGTCTGCTTCCAGGCCGACGCGGGCCGCTGCCGTGCCGCGACGGCAGTCGCCGCGTTCGCGCGGTGTGCCGCGTCGCGCGGCGCGGAGTTCCGCCACGGCACGACCGTCACCGCGATCGAGTCGGTGGCCGACGGCGCGCGGGTGCGCACGGCGATCGAGACACTCGACGCGGATGCCGTCGTCGTGGCCGCCGGTGCGTGGGTCGCACCGTTGATCGGGCTCGCGCCGGTGCGCGTCACGCAGGAGCAGTACGTGCACTTCGCGCCGCGTGACGCGACGACCGCGTGGCCGTCGTTCATCCACCACCGCGATCCGGTTCCCGCCTACGGGCTCGAGACGCCCGGCGAGGGAGTGAAACTCGGCGCGCACCATGCGGGTGTCGAGCTGACCGATCTCGACCACCGCAACCGCGAACCCGATCCCGCGGCGACGGCTGCGCTGGAGGCGTATGCACGCGACTGGCTTCCGGGGGTCGACCCGCACGCGCAGTCGGCGTCGACCTGCCTCTACACCTCGACGCCCGGCGAGGACTTCGTCCTCGACCGCGCGGGCGCGGTCGTGGTCTGCTCACCCTGTTCCGGTCACGGATTCAAGTTCGCGCCCGTGATCGGGGAGATCGTCGCCGACCTCGTTGCCGGCGCGGACGCGCCCGCGCGCTTCCGGCTCGCGACACGCGACCTGCGCGTCGCTGTCGCCCGCTGAGCGCGTCGCGTCACGCGGCCGGGGGCAGCCGCGCGAACAGCGGGGGACCCGCGGGCGGAACCGTCTCCCCGTTCCCGAGCGCGACCTGCGCTCGATGCGCAAGGTCGGGTACGAACGGTTCGAGCTCCCGCGCGACGATGCGCGCCGCGTCGACCACGACGCGCAACGCCGGCCGCGCGACGGCATCGGGTGTCTCACGCGCCCACGGCCGCGTTGCCTCGAGCAATCGGTTCGCGCCGGTCACGACACTTGCCGCAGCCTCGAGGGCGGAGCGGAAGTCGAAACGATCGAGTGCCCGATCCACCCGGGCGGGCAGGTCCGTGCTCGCCGCCGCGAGCGCGGACGGCACCATCCGCGGCCTCGCCGTCGTCGATCCCGTCGAGGCGCCCGCCCTGCCGCCGCTGTACGAGTGTGACGGCGCGGCTCACGAGGTTGCCGATGCCGTTCGCGAGATCGCGATTGGCCGTCTCGACCAGCCCGTCGGTGGTGAAGTCGGCGTCTCCGGCACGCGGGACCTCGCGTAGGAGCCACCAACGCAACGCGTCGGGTCCGTAACGCTCCACGAGCACGAACGGATCGATCGCGTTCCCGAGCGACTTGCCGATCTTCAAGCCGTCGACGGTGAGGTAGTCGTGCACGAAGATCGCGCTGGGGAGCGGTTCGCCGGCCGACAGCAGCATCGCCGGCCAGGAGACCGCGTGGAAGCGCACGATGCCCTTGCCGACCACGTGCACGCGCGCCGTCGCGTCGCGCCACCATCGCGTGTAGTCGGGTGCGCCGCTGCCGTACCCGAGCGCGCTGATGTAGTTCACGAGCGCGTCGAACCACACGTACACGATCTGGTCGGGGTCGCCCGGAACCGCGATGCCCCAGCCGTTCGAACGCGACCGCGGTCGCGAGACGCTGAAGTCGTGGAGTCCGGCCTCGACGAACGCGAGCACCTCGTTCGCGCGTCCCTCCGGTTCGATGCGGAGCCGGCCCGACGCGATCGCGTCGCGCAGCGGCTGTTCGTAGCGCGAGAGGCGGAAGAACCAGTTGGCCTCCGCGATCGGCTCGGGCGCGCGCCGGTGCTCGGGGCAGACTCCGTCGACGAGCTCGTCGGGCTCGACGAACTGCTCGCAGCCCGCACAGAACAGTCCTTCGTACCGGTGGCGGTAGAGGTCGCCCGCGGCCGCACACCGGTGCCAGAGGCGCTCGACGGCCGGGCGGTGCCGAGGGTCCGTCGCGGTGTGCAGGAAATCGTCGTTCGAGATCTGCAGCGGCCGGCCCAGCGCGGCGAAGCGGGCCGCGTTCGCGGCGACGAACGGCGCGACCGCGACGCCGGCGGCGGCTGCCGCCGACACGTTCTTGGCGGCGTGGTCGTCGGTGCCGGTGAGGAAGCGGACCGCGTGGCCTCGCGCTCGTGCATGGCGCGCGAGCGCGTCGGTCTGCACCAGCTCGAGCGCGTGGCCGAGGTGGGGTGCGGCGTTCACGTACGGGATGGCGGTGGTGAAGTAGCGGGTGTCCATCGTTCCTCCTGGTGGTCCGGGCCGGGAGCGATGGGGCGCGCCGGATCCCGGAGAGTCGGGGGTCCGGCGCGTCGATCCGGCGCGTCAGCGCGAATCGGTGGCGGGGGTCAGTGCCGAGTGCCGGGCCCTGAGGGCCCGGTCATTCGCCGCGTCGCGGGGCGCGGGGCGGGGGAGATCGCTGCGGTCGGCACGGTGGGCAGGATACCGGCCGCCTGCCCGCATTCGGTCCTGAATAACGGGCGCGACCGTTACGCGGGCGATCCGAGCGCGAGCGCCTGCTCGGCGAGGCGACGGGCGATCACCCGCAGGCACAGCGTCTCGTCGGCGCCTTCGAAGATCGACAGCACACGCGCGTCGACGAAGTAACGCGACACCGGGAACTCCTCGGCGTAGCCCATCCCGCCGTGCAGCTGCATCGCCTCCCGCGTCACCCACTCGGCGGCGCGACACACGTAAGCCTTCACCATCGACGCCTCGAGCGTGCCTTCGCCGCCGGCCATCATCCGGGCGACCGCGTAAGAGAACTGTCGCCCGCCCTGGATGAGCGCGGCCATGCGCGCGAGCTTCACCTTCGAGAGCTCGTAGTCGAACACCGTCCGGCCGAAGACCTTGCGTTCGCGCGCGTAGGCCATCCCGGCTTCGAACGCGGCCTGCATGAGTCCGACGGCACGCGCCGCGGTTTGTAGCCGGCCGTTCTCGAAGCCGGCCATCTGCATGTAGAAGCCGCGACCGACGCCCGCCTCGAGTCCGATGAGGTTCTCCGCGGGCACGAACCAGTCGGAGAACGACACCTCGAACGAGTGCATGCCGCGGTAGCCGATCGTGTCGATCGCGCGGCCTTCCATCGCTCCGCCGTGGTCCTGGTCCATCCGAAAGCTGTGACCGGGGGTCGGGTCCTTCTCGACGACGAACACCGACAGGCCGCGGTGCCCCGCGCTGCGGTCGGGGTCGGTGCGGGCGAGGAGCATGATCACGTTGGCGCGCCCGGCGAAGGTCGCCCACGTCTTGACGCCGTTGATGCGGTAGCCACCCTCGACGGGCGTGGCGCTCACGGTCACGCCCGCGACGTCGGAACCGAAGTCGGGTTCGGTCACCATGATCCCGGCCATCAGCTCACCGGTCGCGATGCGCGGCAGCCAGCGCGCCTTCTGCTCCTCGCTGCCGCCCGTCACCAGCGCGCGGGTGAGGATCTCGGGCCGGGTGATGAGCGACCCGCCGATGCCGAGCGAGCCGCGTGAGAGCTCCTCGGTCGAGACGACCATGCCGAGGTAGTCGTGCTCGCCGCCGGTCGCGAATCCCCCGTACTCCTCGGGCACCGACAGCCCGAATGCGCCGAGCTCCGCGAGACCCGAGATGAGCGCTTCGGGAACGTCGGCGTTCGTGCGGTGTACGTGCTCGGCGACCGGGCGGATCTGGTCGTCGGCGAAGCGGCGGAACGTCTCCGCGACGAGCTCGAAGTCGTCAGAGAGGTGGCTCGGCCCGGTGCCGTGCTCGGCGACCGCGTCGCCCACGCGCGCGAGGAAGTCCGGCGCGCGATGTTCTTCGACGAACGGCATCGCGGGCGCGAGCGTGTCGAGGTCGCTGCCCCACGTTGACGCGCGGCCGGCGACCCGGGCCGCGAGCTCGCTCACCGCGTCGGCGATGTAGGTCCACGCGAGCAGCGACTCGATCTCGCCGTGCTGCGCGTACTCGAGCATGACGCGGCTGCCCTGGAGCGCCGCCGCACTGTGCGCGAGGTCGTACGCGAGCACCTGGTGCTCGTCGAGCCGGGCGACCGAGACGCGATCACCGTCGGCGGCGGAGCGGGCCAACTTCTGCGCCGCCTGCTCGACGACCGTGTGCGCCGCGTCGAGCGCGACCTGCGCCTGAAGGAGTGAATCGGTCATCCTCGCAGGCTAGCGACGAGGGCCCGCCGGCGACCGCTCGAGCCGAACGTCCGTGCGCGCCGACGAAGGAAGCGTCAGGGCTTGGTCGTGGTACTGGTTGCGGGCACGGTCGTGCTCGCACCGCCGCTCGTCGTGGGCGGCGCGGCGGTCGTCGAGCTCGACGCGGGGGCCGACGTGGTGCTCGCGCTCGACGTCGGTGTCGCCGCGGAGGTGGTCGACGTCGAGCCGGCGCTCGAGCCATTCCCCGATCCGCCGGACCGGCCGGTGAGGTTCGTCCCGCCGACGGTGCCGCCCTCTTCGAGCGTGTAGTCGATCGGCGACGCCGGGACGGAGTGGCTCGTGATGTGCCAGCGCTGGTCGAGCAGCTTGTAGACGTTCTCGGCGAGGAACTGCGCGCCGTCGACGGTGAAGTGCACGCCGTCACCGATGCGCATCTGCGTGAGCTTGCCGCTGTTGTCGGGCAGGTCGACGGCGTAGTGGCCCTGCACCGAGAACATCGCGTAGGCATCGACGTAGACGACCGTCGGGCGCTTCGCGGCTTCCTCGCGCATGACCCGGTCGAGCTCCTGCGCGCCGTGGTCCATGTTCGAGTCGCGCAGTGGCGGGGACCCGATCCAGAACACCGTGCGCTCCAGCGATCCGCCGACGAGGAGGTCCATCATCGTGTCGACGCGCGCTCGGTAGCTGACCTCCCACGCGGGCTGTCCCGACGCAGGGTCGACCGCGGAGCCGACGATCACGGAGTCGTTCGCGCCGACCATGAACACGACGGCTTCGGGCTGGTACTGCTGCGCCTCGGCTGCGAAGCGCTGCGGCCAGTTGCGCACGCCGTTGTTCGCGATGCCGCTCGAGACCTTGTAGTCGACGTGGGCCTTGACGATCCCCGTCTTCGCGAGCATTGGGCCGATCTGGTAGCCGAGCTCGCCGGCGATCGAGTCGCCGCCGACCCACAGGCGCAGGGGTTGGTCGTGGGAGATCGGCCGCGGTGGTGGCAACGTGCTGACACTGCCGCTCTCGGTGCTCGGCTTCACGGTCGTGGTGGTCGTCGCACTCTTTCCGCCCGCGAACGACGGCGTCGCTCCGCCGAAGCGCAGCGTGTCGGTCGTCACGAGCAACACGAGCCCGACGAGCGCGACGCCTGCCGCGCCGCCGAGGACGTGGACGCGGTGCCGGCGGCGGGCCTGGCGCGCCGCGAGACGCGCGTGCTCGCGCGTGCGGCGGTCGATGTGCGGCTGGACGGGTTCGTCGTTCATGGTGGATCCGCGAGGGAAGCACCGAGGGTAGCCGAGGCTCTTCCCGGCGCTCCTGTCCGGGCACACGCCTGCGGGCGTGGTGCATCATGCCCGCATGGCAACGACGACAGGTCCGGCGGTGACCGATCCCGAGATCCGTGCCGAGATGATCGACACGGTGCGGCGCTTCGTCGCCCGGGAGGTGACTCCCGTCGCGTCGCGTCTCGAGCACGCCGACGAATACCCCGAGGGGATCGTCGCGGGGATGAAGGAGCTCGGCCTCTTCGGTATCACGATTCCCGAGGCGTACGGCGGGCTCGGCCTCGACCTTCTCACGTACATCGGTGTCGTCGAAGAGCTGTCGTACGGATGGATGTCGCTGTCGGGTGTGGTGAACACGCACACCATCGCCGCGAGCATCATCGTGGCGAACGCGAGCGAGGATCAGAAGCGTCGCTGGCTGCCGATGCTCGCGAGCGGCGAACGCCGCGGTTGCCTGTCGCTGTCGGAGGCCGACGCCGGGAGCGACACGCGCAACGTGTCCTGCCGCGCCGAGCGCGACGGCGACGAGTACGTGATCACCGGCACGAAGATGTGGGTGACCAACGGCGAACGCGCGGGCATCGTCGCGCTCGCGGCGCGCACGCCGGAAGGCATCTCGTGCTTCATCGTCGAGAAGGAACCCGGCACGTCGAGCGGCGGCATCCGTGTGAGCCGCGACATCGGCAAGCTCGGCTACCGCGGGATCGAGACCGTCGAGATGGTCTACGACGGCCATCGCGTGCCCGAGACGGCGCTTCTCGGCGACTCGGGTCGCGGTCTCGCATACATCCTCGGCGCGCTCGAGGTCGGCCGGATCAACATCGCGGCGCGCGCCGTCGGTCTCGCCCGCGCCGCGTTCGACGCGTCGCTGAAGTACGCGCAGGAACGCCAGACGTTCGGCCGCCCGATCGCCCAGCACCAGGCCATCCAGATCAAGCTGGCCGACATGGCGACGAAGCTCCAGGCGGCGCGCCTGCTCACCCGCCACGCGGCCGAGCGGCGTCAAGCCGGTGAACGGACCGACGTCGAGGCGGGCATGGCGAAGCTGTTCGCGTCGGAGACGGCCTTCGAGATCGCCACCGAGGCGATGCGGATCCACGGCGGGGTCGGCTACACGACCGAGTTGCCGATCGAGCGCTACTACCGCGACGCGCCGCTGATGCTCATCGGCGAGGGAACCAACGAGATCCAGCGTCTCGTGATCGCAAGGGGCCTGCTCGCCCGGGCAGAATCGGGATCATGACCACGTACGAGCGCCCCTTCGGCCGGACCTACGAAGACTTCGAGATCGGCGACGTGTACAAGCACTGGCCGGGCAAGACGATCACCGAGTACGACGACCACCTCTTCTGCATGATCACGGAGAATCACCACCCGCTGCACACGGACGCGTGGTTCGCGGAGACGCAGACGCAGTTCGGCAAGAACGTCGTCGTCGGCAACCTCGTGTACTCGCTCGTGCTCGGCATGAGCGTCCCCGACGTGAGCGGCTCGTGCATCGCCAACCTCGAGGTCGAAACACTCCAGCACAAGAAGCCGACGTTCCACGGCGACACGATCTACGCGGAGACGCGTGTGCTCGACAAGAAGGAGTCGTCGAGCAAGCCCGACCGCGGCATCGTCACCGTCGAATCGTTCGGGTACAACCAGCGCGGCGAAGAGGTCTGCTACTTCCGTCGCAAGCTGATGGTGTACAAGCGCGACGCGCTCCCGCCGCGAGAGCGCCCGTATCCCGGCAACGACTGAGCACGCGCTTGCGCGCTGGAAGGCTGCGTGTCAGCCTCGCCGCGCGCGATCAAGCGCGATGCCGAAGCGTGCGCGTCGAACCCCAGATGGGATTCCGATCCGTCGTTCATGCTGAATTGGGGGAAGAAAAAGACATGGCGAGCCGACCTGACTTCGATGCAAAAGGCTTCTTGAGCTCACTCTACGATTTCAATTTCACGAGCCTGATCACGACGAAGATCATTCGCTTTCTCTACATCCTCACCGTCGTCGCCTACTCCGCTGTCGCGGTCATTGCTCTCATCGGGCTCATTGCGGCCGGGGGAGCGGTCGGCTTCATCATCGGGATCATCCTGGTACCGATCCTCTACCTCGTGTATCTCATCCTGGCTCGGATCATGATGGAGATCTTCATCGTCGTCTTCCGGATGGGTGAAGACGTCCACGCGATTCGCAACGCCGGTGGCGGAGCTGCTTCGGGAATTCCGCCGGCCGCAGGCGCGGCTCCGCAGGGGGGAATCGAACCGCCCTCGCCGCCCGCGACTCCCGGTATCGCCAGCTGAGGCGAATCGGCGCGCGTCGGCCGTCGTACGCTGCTCGCGGTCGTGTCCGAGACCGAGTGTCTGTTCTGCCGGATCATCGCGGGTGAGGTGCCCGCGCACATCGTCTCGGAGTCGGCCGAGGCGGTCGCGTTCCTCGACCACCGGCCCGTGTTCAAGGGTCACACGCTCGTCGTGCCGCGTGCCCACGTCGTCACGATCACCGATCTGCCCGTCGGGCGCGTCGGGCCCTACTTCCTCGAGGTGCAGCGCATCGCGGGCGCCGTCGTCGCCGGCCTCGGCGCCGACGGCAGCTTCGTGGCGATGAACAACGTCGTCAGCCAGGCGGTGCCGCACCTGCACGTCCACGTCGTGCCCCGCCGCCGCAAGGACGGGCTGCGCGGCTTCTTCTGGCCCCGCCAGCGCTACGCCGACGACGACGAGGCCGCCGGCTACGCCGCGGCCATCGCCGCCGCGCTCCCCTGACGCGACCGCGCATCGAACCCCCGCCCACCCGCCCGGCGCCGCGGCCACCGTGACCGCTTGACCGTGCCACGACGTAATGATGTAATCACCGTGGCGGCGCGAGCACGAACGAGGAGCCACGGGATGACGGGTGACAGCACGCTGCAGGGATGGTTCGCCGGGCGGCTGCCCGACGGGTGGTTCGCCGGGGCCCCCGAGGTCACCGTCGACCGCGACGAGATCCTCGTGGTCGGCACGCTCGCGGAGCCGGCGGACGCCGGCACCGACGACGACGCCCGCCGGGGTGCCCGTCTCGCTCGCATCCAGCGGTTCCGGGTCGACACGCGCGACCAGCGGATGCGCATCGCCGACGAGGCCGAGGCCCGCACCGGGCGCAAGGTCGCGTGGGGCGCGGTCTGCGGCGACGAGCGCGCCATCTTCACGTCGCTCTCGGTGCCGGTGATGACCCGCCTGCGCATGCCGGAGCGCCTCGTGCTCGACACGCTCGTCGGCGCGGGCGTCGCCCGGAGCCGCAGCGACGCGCTCGCCTGGTGCGTCCGCCTCGTCGGTGACCACCAGTCCGACTGGATCCAGCAGCTGCGCGACGCGCTCGTCGCGGTGGAGGCGGCCCGGGCCGACGGCCCGACGCCGTCCGAGTAGCCGCGCCGCCGCCCCGCCGGCGCCTGCGAGGACCGAAGCGTCCCGCAGCCCAAAGAATCGCTTGCACCCTCATCATTCGTGTGCTCATGATCTTCGTCGTGGAAGATCGGTTCGGGCGCACCCTCGCGCTCGCGTTCAAGGCGATGCGGGAGTGCCTCGACCGCCGCATGGCCGAGCACGGCGGCAGCCTCGCGACCTGGCTGGTGCTGCACCACGCGATGGAGGGGCCCGCGCCGAGCCAGTCACAGCTCGCCGGCCGGCTCGCGATCGAGGCGCCGACGCTCGTGCGGCACCTCGACCGGCTCGAAGCCGACGGCCTCGTCGAACGCCGCCGCGACGATCGTGACCGCCGGATCCTGCGCGTGCGGGTCACACCTGCGGGGCGCCGGGCCGAGGCCGCCCTGCGCGGCGTCGCCGACACGATGAACGCGGAGCTGCGCGCGCTGCTCGGCGACGATCACGTGGTCGTCGAGCGCGCGCTCGAGCAGATCCGCGAGTACTCCCGCGACGCCCTCGCGCAAAGGAAGCAACATGCCGCCGCGCAGTGACGGTTCCGCGCCCACCGGACCCCGACGTGGTGATCCGCACCGATCAGCTCACGAAGGTGTACCCGGGCGACATCCTCGCCGTCGACCATCTCGACCTCTCCGTGCAGCGGGGCGAGATCTTCGGCCTGCTCGGCCCGAACGGCGCGGGCAAGACGACGACCGCCGGAATGCTCACGACGCGCGTCATCCCCACGAGTGGGCGCGCCTTCGTCGCGGGGATCGACGTCGTCGCGCATCCCGCCGTCGCGAAGCAGGTGATCGGCGTCGTCCCGCAGACGAACACGCTCGATCGCGCGCTCGACGTCTACGAGAACCTCTACTACCACGGCCGGCTCTTCGGAATGAACGCAAAGACGGCGAAGGCCGCGGCCCACGAGATGCTCGAGCGGTTCCGGCTCGCCGACCGCGCGTCGGCGCCGGTGCTCGCGCTGTCGGGCGGGATGGCGCAACGCCTGATGGTCGCCCGCGCGATCCTGCACCGGCCGTCGATCTTGTTCCTCGACGAGCCCACCGCCGGGCTCGATCCGCAGAGCCGGATCGCGCTCTGGGAGATCCTCGGCGAGCTGCACTCCGAGGGCCAGACGATCCTCCTCACGACGCACTACATGGAAGAGGCCGACCAGCTCTGCAAGCGCCTGGCGATCATCGACCACGGCAAGCTGCTCGCGCTCGACACCCCTGCGCGCCTGAAGCAGTCGGTGGGCGCCGACACGATCGTCACTGTCACGGCCGACGGCGATCTCGACGCCCTCGCCACGCTGCTCGAAGGCAAGCTCGACGGCGTGACGAAGGCCGTGCGGGCCGACGGCACCGTGCGGCTGCACGTGAAGGGCGCGCGCGGGCTGCTCCCGGCGGTCCTCAACACCGCCGACGCCGGCGGGTTCGAGGTGAGCGACCTCTCGGTCGCGGAACCGACCCTCGAAGCCGTGTTCATCAACCTCACGGGCAAGGACCTGCGCGAATGACTGCGATCACCCCTCCCGCTCCCGTCGCCGGTTTCGGCGCACCGCAATCCGCCCGCGCCGCGTCGTGGACCGCGTTCCGTGCCCTGCTCCTGCGCGACCTCACCGTGTTGCGGAAGAACCTCAAGGAGTTCATCCCGCGCACGCTGTTGCAGCCGTTCCTGCTCGTCTTCGTGTTCACGTACGTGTTCCCGAAGATCGGTCAGGGCGTCGGCGGGAGCGGCGCGGCCGCGGCCGCGTTCTCGACGCGGCTGGTCGCCGGCGTGATCGCGCTCACGATCATCTTCCAGGGCATCCAGTCGGTTGCGCTCCCGCTCGTGCAGGAGTTCGGCTACACGAAGGAGATCGAGGACCGCGTCCTCGCGCCGCTGCCGATCTCGCTCGTCGCGATCGGCAAGATCACCGCGGGGGCGTTCAACGGCCTCTTCGCGGCGCTGCTCGTGTTCCCGATCGCCCGCTTCGTGCCCGCGACTCCGGTGCACCTCCAGATCAACTGGTGGGTGCTGCTCACCCTGACGCCGCTCGCACTGCTCACCGCGGCATCGCTCGGGTTGACCTTCGGCACCCGTTTCGAGCCCCGCCAGGTGCCGATCCTCTTCGGGATCATCGTGCTGCCGCTCACGTTCCTCGGTGCCATCTACTACTCGTGGTCGACGCTCGGCCCGGTGAAGCTCTTCGGCGTCTCGTGGCTCAAGTGGCTCGTCCTGGTGAACCCGCTCGTGTACATCAGCGAGGGCTACCGGGCGGCGCTCACGCAGGGCCCGCACATGTCGCTGTGGGCCGTGTACGGGGCCCTCGCTCTGTTCTCCGCGCTCCTGACGTGGCAGGGCATCGAGGGCTTCCGCGCTCGGGTCGTCACGTGATGGTCATGCCGTTCACGATTCGGCCCCTTCTCTCAGGAGCTCTGTGATCGGAGCGCGTCTCGTGGGTAGTCTCCCGGCATGTCCGGGGGGATGAAGGTCGAGTTCCACGGCGTCCGAGGCTCGACGCCGTGTGCCGGTCCCGCGTACGCGCGCTACGGCGGCCATTCGTCGTGTGTCTCGCTCACCGCGGAGGGCCACGCGCCCGTCGTGCTCGATCTCGGAACCGGGCTGCGCCCGTACGGCGACCGCCTCGGCTGCGACACCCCGTTCGTCGGGAGTGCGCTGCTGACGCACCTGCACTGGGACCACGTGCAGGGCCTGCCGTTCTTCCGCCCGCTGCACCGCGGCGACTCCGTGGTCGACATCTACGGCCCGCGCCAGGAGGGTTTGACGCTCGACGCCGCGTTCACCGGGTTGATGCAACCGCCGTACTTCCCGATCCGGCCCGATCAGCTCGGTGCCACAGTTCGCTTCCACGACACCGGCGACGACGACTTCCCCGTCGGTCACGCGAAGGTGCGGTCGCGTTGGGTGCGCCACGTCGGGCCGACGCTGGGCTACCGCGTCGAGCTCAACGGCGCGTCCGTCGCGTACATCTCCGATCACGGTCCCGGGAGTCTCGACGCCCCCGACGACTTCGTTCCCGACGAGGTCCTCGATCTCTGCGACGGGGTCGATCTCCTCATCCACGACGCGCAGCACACGCACGAGGAGTTCGGGCCGAAGCGCTCGTGGGGGCACTGCACGTACGAGTACGCCGTGCACGTCGCGCGCCTCTCGGGTGCGCGCGCCCTCGCGCTGTTCCACCACGATCCCGCGCACGACGACGACGCCGTCGACGAGATCGCGGTGCGCGCCGCCGATGTCAGCGCGCGCGTGGGTGGGCCGGAGATCCTCGCCGCCGCCGAAGGGCTGGTGGTCCCGCTCGGTCCGCGAGCGGGTGGGGCGCGCCCATGACCCGAGCGGGGTCGACATGGGGTCTGGAACCTGATTCGGCGGCCTTTCGGGCCGTGCTCGGGCACTTCGCGACGGGCGTCACGATCGTCACGGCCCTCGACGGCGACGAGCCCGTCGGCATGGCGTGCAATTCCTTCGCGTCGGTGTCGCTCGATCCGCCGCTCGTGATGTTCTGCGCCGCGAAGTCGTCGACCACGTGGCCGCGTATCCAGCACGCCGGTCACTTCGCGGTGAACGTGCTCGGCGAAGACGGCGAGGCCATGTGCCGCGTCTTCGCGACGAAGGGCGCCGACCGGTTCTCGGCCGTCACGCACCACCGGGCCGTCACCGGCGCACCCGTCCTCGCCGATGCGCTCGCGTACATCGACTGCGAGACCGAAGCGGAACACGACGCCGGCGACCACGTGATCGTCGTCGGTCGCGTCGTCGAGCTGGGCTACGCCACCGAAGGCAAGCCCCTCCTCTTCTACCGCGGCGGCTACGGGCGCTACGAGATCTGAGTCGCCGGTGGGTGGGTTCAGCCCGGCCCTCGCACTCGCGTCGCGTGTCGTGCTCGCGGCCGTGCTGTCGTTCGCGGCGGGCGCGAAGATCGCCGGACATCGCGACCTTCCCGCGCAGCTGCGCGCCATGGGGATCACCGCGCGGTCGAGCGGTGCGATCGCGATCGCGCTGCCGGCCGTCGAGCTCGGCGTCGCGGTCTCGCTGGTGGCGGCACCGCACTCGGCGGCCCCGGGCGTGCTCGCGATCGTGGTGCTCGGCGGCTTCACCGTCTTTCTCTTCGCCACGGCGCGCGCCGCGGTGCCGTGTCCGTGTTTCGGCGCGGTCCGTACCGCGCGCGCGGCCGCGCCGGCGCGCGCGGTCGCCCGCAACGTCGTGCTCATCGCGGTTGCCGTGCTCGCGACGGGTCCGGTGGCCGGTGCCCGCGGGGGCGGCACCGCGGTCGTCGCCCTCGGTTTGGGTGCCATCGTCGCCGCAGCCGTCGGCGGCCTAGCCTGAACATTCGATGGAGCAGACCCTCGCGCTCACGCACCTCCCCGCGGATGCCGACGGCGAGACCGTGGCCGCCGCGATCGCCGCGGCGGGTGCCGTCGTGATCGACGAGCTCGCGCCGCCCGCGCTCGTCGGGCGGATCCTCGGGGAGCTCGAGCCGTACCTCGCGGCGACCGAGGCGGGTCCCGACGAGTTCAGCGGGCTGCAGACGCGCCGGACGGGGGCGCTCGTCGCGCGGTCACCCGCGTCGCGTGAGCTCATCGCGCACCCGCTCGTGCTCGACGCCGTCGGCCGGGTGCTTGCCCACGCCACGACGTTCCAGTTGCATCTCACGCAGATGATCAGCATCGGGCCGGGGGAACCCGCGCAGCCCGTGCACCGCGACCAGTGGGCCTACGACTTCTTCGGTTTCCCCGCCGGGTTCGAGGTGCAGGTGAGCACCATGTGGGCGATGAGCGACTTCTCCGACGACAATGGCGCGACGCGCGTCGTCGTCGGCAGCCATCGCGACGCGGACCGGATGCGCTTCACGGAGGCCGACACGACCGGGGCCGCGATGCGGTCCGGCTCGGTGCTCCTCTACCTGGGCTCCACCTACCACGGGGGTGGGGCCAACCGTTCCGACGCGGCGCGGGTCGGGATGAACGTCGACTACAACGTCGGCTGGCTCCGCCAGGAGGAGAACCAGTACCTGGCCGTGCCGCTCGAGGTCGCACGCACCCTCCCCGAGCCGATGCAGCGACTCATCGGCTACGCGCGGGGCGCCTACGCGCTCGGCTACGTCGGCGACCTGCGTGACCCGATCGAGGTGCTGCGGCCCGAGGCGGGCCGCACCGGGTTCGGCGAAGGCCCTGCGGCCCCGTCGCGGTCCTGACGGTCGCGGCCTCGCGTCCTGACGCTCGAAGTCTCCTCGCCCGCCGCTCAGTGCCGCCGCCGGCCGGTCAGCCGTTCCCGCGCCGCGGCCTCGAGCGAGATGCCGGTGGTCGCGTGCAAGGCGGCCGTGATCGCCTCGATCAGGGCGAACACCCAGGCCAGCCCGCTGATGCCGACGACCAGGCAGAGGGTGGCGACGCTGAGGACGACGACCCCGAACAGCTCCGAGAAGTGGACCGCCCCGGCCTCCTCGGTGGTCGTCGCGGTCCGGATGCGGGGGACGGCGAGCGCCTCGAAGAGCCGGGCGAAGACGTTCCCGGTGGTCCCGAGACCGAGCGCGAGGCCGAGCACGACGGCGAGACCGGGGATCACCCAGATGACCCGGAAGACGTAGCCGCCGAGCAGCACGACCGCGACGGTCGCGAGCTCGAAGCGCACGAGTCGGGCGTCGACCCCGGGTGTCGGCGCGCGCCCGTCCATGCTGGCGACCCTACCTGCGGCGGTTCAGGACGACACCGGAAACCTGGCGGGAGCCCATTCTCCGGGCGTTCCAGACTTGTTACGCTACGAAGCAGACTGGACACGCAGGGGGGTCAAGCCTCGTGCGGGCCATGGACGGACCGAGAGGGAGTCATCGCGTGGATTTGGGCACGCTTGCCACGGACGCGGTGATCTCGGGCGGCATGGTCGACGTCGTCCGCCAGCGCGAGGCCACCCGGCGGCGGCGGTTGGCGAAGGTCGCATGGGTCCTGGGTCTCGTCTGCGCGTACCTCTGGTGGCGGGTGCTGCATGGTGACGCCGCCCACCTGGGTATGCCGAGCTTCCATCTCACCGCCGACGAGAAGAACTACGGGCCTGCGGCGCTGCTCATCTTGCTGCTCGGCTTCGCGCTGATCCTCCCGCTCGTCGGAGCGGGGCGCTCGCCGCACGTGCGGTTCGCGCCGAGCGAGATCAAGGTCGGCTTCGACGACGTCGTCGGGCTCGCCGTCGTGAAGGACGAGGTCATCAAGACGCTCAACCTCTTCCTCGCGCACAAGTCGTTCCAGGACCAGATGGGTGGAAACCCGCGCAAGGCGATCCTGTTCGAGGGACCACCCGGTACCGGCAAGACCTACATGGCGAAGGCCATGGCGCGCGAAGCCGGTGTGCCGTACCTCTTCGTGTCGTCGAGCGCGTTCCAGTCGATGTACTACGGGCAGACGAACCGCAAGATCCGCTCGTTCTTCCGCGCGTTGCGCAAGGCCGCGCGCGAAGAGGGGGGTGCGATCGGCTTCATCGAGGAGATCGACGCCATCGCCGGCGCGCGCACCAACATGCGGATGGCGCCGCTGCCGTTCGGCTCCGACCTCGACCGGCTCGACCGTTCCGTCGAGGGCGCGACCGGCGAGGGTGTCACCGGTGTCGTCAACGAGCTGCTCATCCAGCTGCAGTCGTTCGAGCACTCGACGATGGGCGGGCGGCTCAACGGCGCGCTCATCGACTGGTGCAACCGCTTCCTGCCCCCGCACCGGCAGATCCGCAAGAAGCCGCAGGTGCAGCCGAACATCCTCGTGATCGGGGCGACGAACCGGGCCGCCGATCTCGATCCCGCACTCCTGCGTCCGGGTCGCTTCGACCGCTCGATCCACTTCGACCTGCCGAGCCGGGCCGGGCGGCGCGAGATCATCGACTACTACCTCGACCGCAAGGCGCACCTGCCCGAGCTCGACAAGGAGGAGCGGCGCGACCAGCTCTCCGCGATGACGTTCGGCTACACGCCGGTGATGATCGAGCACATCTTCGACGAAGGTCTCGTCTGGGCGCTGCGCGAAGGACGCGACGCGATGAGCTGGAGCGACCTGCAGCAGGCGAAGCTCACCGAGGAGATCGGGCTGAAGCAGCCCGTGGAGTACACCGAGGGTGAGAAGGCCACGATCGCGACGCACGAGGCCGGTCACGCGGTGATCGCGTACCTCGTCGGCGAGGACCGCAAGCTCGAGGTGCTGTCGATCATCAAGCGGCGCGACGCGCTCGGCCTCCTCGCGCACTCCGACACGAGTGAGCGCTACACGCGCCGGCGTTCCGAGCTCATCGCCGCGGTGCAGATCGCGTTCGGCGGGATGACCGCCGAGGAGTTGTTCTTCGGCGAGGCGGGCACCGGGCCGAGCGGTGACCTCGCGCACGCGACGACGATCGCCGCGCAGATGGTCGGCTCGTTCGGGATGGCCGGGTCGCTGGTGTCCTTCGAAGCCGTCACCGGTCCGATCGCGCAGGGCATCGTCGGCAAGGTCCTCGCGAACGACGAGGGCCGGCGATCGGTGGAGCGGCTGCTCGGTCAGGCGAAGGCCGATGCGCGCGGGATGCTCGACGAGCACCGGCATCTCGTGGTCGCGCTGCGCGACGAGCTTCTCGAGCGCGAAGAGCTCATCGGCGACGAGATCATCGACGTGCTGCACGAGGCCGAGGCCCGCCACGCGCTCGACGCCGCCGAGTCGGCGAACTGATCGCATCGGCACGCCGGCGAGCCGGTTACCGGTGCCCGCGAGGCGCCGCAAACCCTGACGGTTGCGTCAGGCCCGGCTGGTAGATTCGCCGCGTCATCGGGAGTCGACGGTCGCCGCGCCGTTCTGCGCGCGCCGCACCCCGAATGACGTGAGGAGACGGGGTGGAAGCGGACAAGGAGCTCCGGCGCGAGGGCTGGCGCCTGATGCGGAGCGCCGTGAAGCCGCACCGGAAGCAGGTCTGGATCGGCGTGGCCGCGGGGCTCGGATGGACCGCCGCGCGCGTCGCGGTGCCGACGCTGCTCGGTTTCGCCGTCGACAAGGGTGTTGCGACCCACGACGACGGCGCGCTGCTGCGCTGGGTGCTCCTCGTGCTCGCCGTGGGCGCGGCGCAGGGGGTGTGCACTGCGATCCGCCGCTTCGTCGCGTTCGGGCTCGCGTACCGGGTCGAGACCGACATCCGGATGCGGCTCGTCGCGCATCTCCAGCGGTTGCACTTCGCCTTCCACGACGAAGCGCAGACCGGGCAGCTCATGTCGCGCGCGAACAGCGACATCCAGCAGATCAACAACGTCGTGCTGCTCGTGCCGCTCACGATCGCGAGCACGGTCACGATGTTCGCGGTCATCGGCGTCCTCGTGTACCGCAGCCCGCTGCTCGCGCTGTTCGCGCTCGTGGCGCTGCCGTTCCTCAACCTCGCGGCGACGCGCTTCACGCGCCGCATGTACCCGATCGGCCTTTCGCTCCAGCAGGAGCTCGCCGACGTGTCGGGCGTCGTCGAGGAAAGTGTCACCGGCGTGCGCGTGGTGAAGGGCTTCGGCGCCGAGCGGCGGCAGATCGAGTCGCTCGAGCGCGAGACCGAGAGCGTCTTCGGGCGCACGATCGACGCCGCGAACCTGCGATCGGGCTTCCTGCCCCTGATCGACCTCCTGCCCACGCTCGGGCTCGTCGGCATCCTCTGGTACGGCGGGCACCAGGTGCTGTCGGGCAGCCTCACCGTCGGCGACATCGTGGCCGCGAACCTCTACGTCCTGATGCTGATCTGGCCGCTGCGGATGGTCGGGATGCTGCTCGGCCAGATCCCGCGCGCGGTCTCGGCCGGTGGCCGGATCCACGAGGTCCTCGCGACGGATCCCGCGATCGTCGAACGGTCGGCTGCGGTTGCGTTGCCGGAGCGGGCGACGGGGGAGCTGCGCTTCGAGGGCGTCACCTTCGGATACGGGCGGGGCCGCCCGGTGTTGCGCGACCTCGACCTCGTCGTGCCCGGAGGGCAGGCCGTCGCGCTCGTCGGCGCGACGGGCTCGGGCAAGACGACGATCGCGCGGCTGCTCCCGCGCTTCTACGACGTGCGCGAGGGCCGCATCCTCATCGACGGCGTCGACGTGCGCGACATGAAGCTCGCCGACCTGCGGCGCGCGATCGGCATCGTGTTCGAGGACACGTTCCTCTTCTCCGACACCGTGCGGGCCAACATCGCCTTCGCCGATCCCGACGCGCCGCTCGAACGCGTGCGGGCCGCGGCGCGGCTCGCGGGCGCGGACGCGTTCATCAGCGAGCTCCCGCTCGGCTACGACACGATCGTCGGCCAGCACGGCTACACGCTGTCGGGTGGCCAGCGACAGCGGATCTCGATCGCGCGCGCGGTGCTCGCGGATCCGCACGTGCTGATCCTCGACGACGCGACGTCTTCCGTCGACCCCACCAAGGAGCACGAGATCCGTGCCGCGCTCGCCGAGGTGATGACGGGACGGACGACGCTGATCATCGCCCACCGTCCCGCGACGATCGCGCTCGCGGATCGCGTCGTGTTGCTCGACGACCATCGGGTCGTCGCCGAAGGGACGCACGACGAGCTGCTCGCGACGTGCGAGCCCTACCGAGCGGTGCTTGCGCGCGCCGAGGTCGCGGGCAGCGCGCACCATGTCGCCGACGAGGACGCCGAGGAGCTGTTGCGGCTGGCCGACGGCCGGGTCGCCGGTGGGGGTGGCGCGCAGTGAGGGGCCAGGGTCACTGGGCCGACGGCGTGCCCGAGGAGAAGCTGACGCGCGAGGAGGCGCAGCGCGTGCTGCGCCGCCTGTTCCGGATGCTGAGGCCGTGGCACTGGCAGATCGTGCTCGCGGTGGTGCTCATCGTCGGCCAGGTGGGAGCGCTGCTCGCCGGTCCGTGGCTGGTCGGCGCGGGGATCGACGCGATGGCCCGTCACGACCGCCACGGCCTCGACACCGCAGTGCGCATCTACCTCGTGCTCGCGCTCGTCGGGTTCGTCCTCGGCCGTTCGGTGATCCGGCTGATCGCGCGCATCGGTGAGTCGTTCCTGCGTGGGTTGCGCGTGCACGTGTTCCGCCACCTCATGTCGCTGTCGATGGACTTCTTCGAGACCGAGCAGACCGGCCGGCTCGTCGCGCGCATGACCTCCGACATCGACGCGCTCGACGAATTGCTGCAGCAGGGTCTCGTACTCCTCGTGCAGAACGTGCTGATCTTCCTCGGTGCGCTCGTCGCGGTCTTCCTGCGGAGCTGGGAGCTCGCGCTCGTCGTGACGGTGATCGTCCCGCCGGTGTACTTCGCGAGCCGCTGGTTCCGGCGCGTGTCGAACGCCGCGTACCTCGACGTGCGCGACTCGATCGCCACCAACATGACGACCCTGCAGGAAGGGCTCGAAGGCGTCCGCGTCGTGCAGGCGTTCGGTCGCGAAGGATCGTTCACCAACCGGTTCCGCGAGACGAACGAGGGCCAGTACCAGGCGAACCTCGTGACCGTGCGGATCTCGTCGAAGTACTTCCCCGCGATCGAGTACGCGGGGATCGTGGGGATGGCCGTCATCGTCGGCGTCGGCGGCCTGCTGGCGAACCGGGGCGCGGTGACGGTGGGCACCGTCGGCGCGTTCGTCCTCTACCTGCAGAACCTCTTCGACCCGGTGCAGCAACTCAGCCAGCTCTACAACACCGTGCAGTCGGCGGGCGCGGCGATGAAGAAGACGTTCGGTCTGCTCGACGAGCGCCCGTCGGTTGCCGAACGTCCCGGCGCGGTCGACCTGCCGGCCGGCGGCGAGATCGTGGCCGACCACGTGTCGTTCGCGTACGTCGAGGAGACCGTCCTGCGCGACGTCTCACTGAAGATCGCGGTGGGTGAACGGCTCGCGCTCGTCGGCCCGACCGGCGCCGGGAAGTCGACGCTCGCGAAGCTGCTCGCGCGCTTCTACGACCCGCGGCAGGGATCGGTGTCGATCGGCGGCGTCGACCTGCGCGACGCGACCCTGTCGTCGTTGCGGCGGACGCTGTGCGTCGTGCCACAGGAGGGTTACCTCTTCGCCGGCACGCTGCGCGACAACGTGCGCGTCGGTCGCATCGAGGCGTCGGACGCCGAGGTGGAGGGCGCGCTCGCCGCGCTCGGGCTGCTCGAACGGTTCAGTGACTTCCCCGAAGGGCTCGACACCGAGGTGCGCGAAGGCGGGTCGCGGCTCTCGGCGGGAGAGAAGCAGTTGGTGTCGCTGACGCGCGCCGCGCTCGCCGACCCGTCGATCCTCGTCCTCGACGAGGCGACCTCGAACCTCGATCCGGGCACCGAGCACGAAGTCGAGCAGGCGCTGGAGCGGTTGATGGAGGGGCGCACGGTGATCGTGGTCGCGCACCGGCTGTCGACCGCGGCGCGCGCGGATCGGATCGCGGTGATCGACGACGGCCGCCTCGCCGAGCTCGGCACCCACGACGACCTCGTCTCGCGCGGCGGCCGCTACGCCGCCCTCTATGGCGCCTGGTCGTCGCACCACGCCGAACCCGAGGTCGCGTAACCCGCCGTCGTCCGACCACCGTCCTTCGGCCGGCCCGTCGCTCGGTGGTACTGCGTTCGTTTCACATGTGCAACAAACGCAGTACCACGGTGGGGATGGGGGGATGTCCTAACGGGTCGTGATCGACGGAGGGGCCGCGCCGGGCGCGGTGCCCCAGGTGCGGTTCGGGGTCGGGCCGAGGGTCTCGTGCAACTGCGCGCCGGTCGTGAGTGCGGCCGACGGGAGCCACGGGCACTGGTAGTCGCGCGGCTGGGGCGTGCACACGGCCGAGGCGGTGAATCCCGTCGTGTCGAGGCGTTGGAGATAGCGGTTGGCCGCCGACGCGCCGGGCGCGGAGATGCCGATCGTCTTGCCCGACCCGAGCCGGATCGTCACCTGCGGGAACAGCGGAGTCGAGAGCACGAGGTTCGCCGTTCCCGGCGTCTCGGGGTACAAGCCGATCGCCGCCCACACGAACCACGAAGCCATCGCGCCGAGGTCGTCGTTGCCGGGCTCGCCGTTCGGTGTGGCCGAGTAGAGCGTGGTCGCGATGCGCCGCACGACGTCTTGCGTGCGCCAGGGCGAGCCGGCGAAGTCGTACTCCCACGGGATGCCGAGCGCGGGTTCGTTCCCGGCCCAGTCGTACGGCTGCTTGCGGCTGGTGTTCAGCTGGGTGAAGAACGCGTCGAGCTTGCGCACCGCGACCGCGTTGCCGCCCATCGCGTCGAAGAGCCCGCGGAGATCCTGCGGGACGCTCCACGTGTACTGGATCGAGTTGCCCTCCTCCCAGCCGTCCTGACCGATGCCGGGCAGCGGTGACCCCTGGAAGGCGGGCCCCGTCGGGAAGCTTCCGTTCGCGTCGCGCGCCGCGAGGTAGCCGGTTGCCGGGTTGAACAGGTGCCGCCAGTTCTCGGCGCGCGTGCGGAAGGTCGCGGCGGTCGCACGATCGCCGAGGGCCGTCGCGAGCTGCGCGATCGCGCTGTCGTCGATCGCGTACTCGAGCGTCTCGGAGCCGCCGATCGTGTAGTCGAACGACGTGCGGTCGCGGCGGTCGACCTGGATCCATCCCTGCGCGAGGTACTCGTCGAGGTCCTGGCGCTCGACGTCCCAACCGAGCCCGGTTCCGACCGTCGTCGCACCCTTCACCATGGCCGTGAGTGCGGCGCGCGCGTCGAAGTGGCGGGCGCCGAACGCGTAGGCCGACGCGAGGATGGGATCGACCGAGTCGCCGTTCATCTCGGCAGTCTCGTAGTCGGTGAACGGCAGCTTCGGCAGGAACTTGCTCTGCGCGGCGTCGTTCACGAGCGACTGCATCATGGCGCTCGCTTCGCGGGGTGCGAGCATCGCGACGAGTGGCATCTGCGAGCGGTACGTGTCCCACGCGGAGAAGTTCGCGTACTGCGGCGAGCCACTTGCCACAGTGTGGGTGCGGCCGTCGAAGCCGGTGTACTGCCCGTTGTCGTCGCTGAACACGTTCGGGTGCAGGAGCGAGCGGTAGAGCGCGGAGTAGAAGGTCGCCTGATCCTGCGCGTGGCCGCCGGCGACACCGATCCGGCCGAGCACGGCGTCCCACTTCGCGGTCGCGGCGCGCGCGACGGTCTCGACACTCCAGCCGTGGTTCTCGGCCGCGAGGTTCGCGCGCGCGTTGGCGACGCTCACGAACGAGATGCCGACCTTCATCGTGACGGTGCGGTTCGTGCGGGTGTCGAACGACACGTCGATGCCGGAGTGCGGGCCGTCGGCGGTAGAGCTCGGCGGGTTCGGCGCGCCCTTCGCCCAGGTTCCGGTGCGCGTGAACGGGCGGTCGAACTGCGCGTTGAAGGACAGCTTGTACGTACCGACCGTGTCGCAGAAGTGGCCCGACTCGACCCAGCCGGTGACCTCGTGGTCGCCGACGATCTGCGCGTGCGCGTCGGTTGCTGCGAACGCGCTGTCGGCCACTTTGAACAGCAGGTTCGACTGCGCGCTCGCAGGGAACGTGATGCGCGCGACGCCGGTGCGCGTGGTGACGGCGAGGTCGACCGCGATGCCGCCGTCGAGTTGCACTGCGTATCGGCCGGGCGCGGCGTGCTCCGAGGCATGCGAGAAACGAGCGGTTGTCGTTTCGGGCGCGCGCGGGATCGCGCCGACTGTAGGCAGGATCGGGATGTCGCCGAGCGCGGGGCAGCCGGGACCGTTGAGGTGGGTGAGGCTGAGGCCCGAGAGTGCGTTGGCGCCGAACGAGTAGCCGCCTCCCGACGCGCGCTGCGGCGACGTGTCGGGGCCCCACTGGATCATTCCGAACGGCATGTCGGCCGCGGGAGAGTCGTTGATGTTGCCGACGGCCGTACCGCCCACACCCGTGCCCATGAACGGGTTCACCAACCGGCTCGGTGAGCGCGGCGCGACCGGCGGGGGCGCCGTCGGCCTCGTCGCCGAGTGCGCGTGCGATGTCGTGCACGCGGCGACGACGACCACGAACGCAGTGAAGAGCGCGACGCGCGATCTCTTCGCCTGACTCCGACGCACCCGCACGTCGGCGACCGTAACGTGGCGATGCGGTCGCGGCGCGTTCGTCCGGAGGGGTGGGCCGCGCCGGCTCCGCCCGTTTGCCGCACCCCGGTATTCACCGCTATCGTGATTGGTCCGCCGCGGGGTGGAGCAGTCTGGTAGCTCGTCGGGCTCATAACCCGAAGGTCGTAGGTTCAAATCCTACCCCCGCCACCATCGAATGAGTGAAGGCCCAGGTCATGTACCTGGGCCTTCGTCATGCCGGTGACCACGTCACCGGCCGCGTCTACCGGCTGTGCTTCGCGCGAGTCGGTGACCAGCGCGTTTGCGGCGCGGATGCCGGTAGACGCTTACCGAGTTGAAGGCGCTACGAGCGGCGGCGAACTGTTCGGCGGCGGCGGCGCTCATGCCTGGGAGCAGCAGGTGCTGGTAGGTGCATTGTGAAGGCCGGGTAGGCGTGCCCGAGTCGCTTGCTGACGACCTTGATCGGGGTGCCGGTGGCGACGAGCAGCGAGGCGTGGGTGTGCCGCAGGTCGTGCAGGCGAATGCGTGGGAGTGCGGTACGGCGAACGATGCGATCGAACAGTTGGCTGATCGATTGCGGGTTGAGGAAGCGTCCGTGGGCGTTGCAGAACATCCAGTCGTTCGGCCCGTGCGGCAGGCCGTCGCGACGTAGTTGACGCCGCCACCGTTCGAGTTCTCGCATCGTGTGGTGATCGAGGTCGACGGTGCGTCGGCTGGTGGGTGTTTTGACGCCGAACTTGACGGGTTGGCCGCCGACGTTCTGCAGCGTGCGCGAGACGGAGAGCCGCGCGACGGCGTGGTCGAGGTCGGACCTCTTGAGCCCGACGATCTCGCCGCGGCGCATGCCGGTGTGCGCGGCGAGGTGCAGCGCCGGGTAGAGGCGGTGCTGTCGCGCTGCGGTCAGGAACGACCGGAGTTCTTCGGCGGTCCAGGCTCGTGCTGCGGCGCGCGCCGGCGGTCGACGGCGCGCTCGGGAACCATGCGCGACGTTGCGGCCGACCAGCTCGCGCTGAAGCGCGAGGTCGAGCGCGGCGCGGACGATCATGTGCACCTTGTGGATCGTCTTCGGTGCCAGGCCTCCGCCGGTTCGGCCGCCCGTGACCGCGAGCGACGCGTAGAGGTGGTCGAGGTGGTCCGATCGGAGCCGGCGCAGCGGGACGTCGCCGATCGCCGGCTTGATGTACCGGTCGACGAACCACCCGTACCCCTACGCGGTGGTGGCGCTACCTGGCGGCGCTTCTGCGGGAGCCACGTGTCGGTCACGAACGCGCCGAGCGTGATCGGCCCGCCCTTCGCCGGCGGCGGTGCGACCCGGTCGTGGTTGAGGTGAGCGGCGCATGCCTCGGCCTCGGCGCGGTCGTGGCCGACGGGGTGCCACCGGCGACGTTCCCGGCCGGTGAGCGGGTCGATGCCGTCGTAGGCGACGACGTAGAAGGGGTCCTGGCGTTGCACGATGTAGGTCATCGCAGAAGCGTTGACGATGTCGACGCCAACCCGAAGAGCCTCGCAGCGGAGGGATCGAGATCGGGGTCGGCCGTGTGCCTGTGCTGGCAGGTGCGCGGGCAACGTCGGCGAAGGACGCCGCAGGCTCTCGAACGGCTGCAGGTCGCTGGTTGTGATTCGAGTGGTCGAGAGGGTTCGAGCATGCGTCGCGCGGGGCGTTGGCGCGGCTTGATGGTGGGCTGCAACCCGCGGGCGTCGTACCGGGCGCGTGGGTGCGCGCACGCGGGTCTGCGGGGCACGTGCGCGTCTTACTCGCGGGGGGGGGGTGCACCCAGACGTTGGCAGTCGTGAATCGCCCTGGGTTTGGCGGAGCTGCTTGCTGACGACTTTGCGGGACGTCGGGGGCGACGAGCAGCGAGGGGGACGGTGAACCGCCCGGAGTTCGGTAGAGGCTTGGTTCATTGGGTCGCGGCGGTCGTCGTTGCGACGAGTTGAGCGTAGTGGTCGGCTTCGAACGCGGCCGGGGTGGTGTCGCCGGGGCGTTCGGTGATCTCGCCGTGGAGGCGTCGGTGGTTGAACCAGTCGACGTAGGTCATCGTGGCGAACTCGACGTCCTCGATGCCGGGTCCACGGCCCGTGCCGGTAGATGAGCTCCCACTTGTAGAGCCCGTTGAAGCTCTCGGCCATCGCGTTATCGAAACTGTCGCCTTTCGAGCCGACCGACGCGACGACCTCGTTGGCGGCGAGCCGTTCGCTGTAACGGATCGACAAGTACTGACCGGGCTCAATCGATCGAAGCAACACCTGCTGTTTGCGGAGAGCGTAGGTGTTCGTCGAGGGCTTCGGCTGGTGTCTTCCATCCGAGGATCTTGCGTGGTCGTGCGTTGAGCGCGGCGGCGACGGCTTCGATGTCCTGGGCGTTCCAGCGCGACAGGTCGGTGCCCTTCGGGAAGTACTGACAGAGCAGGCCGTTCGTGTTCTCGTTCGTGCCCCGCTGCCACGGACTGCGCGGGTCGGCGAAGAACACCGGGATGCCGGTCTCGATCTTGAACGCGGCGTGCGCGGGGCTGCGCAACCTCGCGCCGTTGCCCAGCCGCGCGCGGTCGCGGCGATCGACGCCGTCCGCCGCGTCCTGCCGGCGTGCCGATGGTCGCGTACTTCGACACCGCGTTCCACACGACGATGCCACGCGTCGCGACCACCTACGCGCTCCCGCGGGACTGGCGGAACGGTGGCCGCTGCGCCGCTTCGGGTTCCACGGGCTGTCGCACGCGTACGCCTCCCGGCGGGTCGTGGAGGTCGCCGGTGGTGTCCCGCTCCGGCGGCTCGTGACCTGGCTCGTGCACGACGGGGCTGCCCGTCGAGGAGGTCGACGACGGCTTGACGCACCGCTCGGGGCTCGCCGGGCTCGCGGGCAACAGCGGCGACACGCGCGACGTGCTCGCGACGCGGGCCGGCGGTGACGTCGCAGCGACGCTGGCGTTCGATGTCTACGTACACCGCCTCGCCCAGGAGGTCGCGTCGATGGCCGCGTCGATGGGCGGCCTCGACGCGCTCGTGTTCACCGGCGGCGTGGGGGAGCACGCGGCGCCGGTGCGGGCCGCGGCCGCGCAGCGCCTCGCGTTCCTCGTTGTCGCGCTCGACCGGGCGGTGAACGAGGGAGCGCACGGCGACGTCGAGCTGTCGGCGGCGGGCGCTTCCGTGCGGTCGTTCGTCGTCACGGCGCGGGATGACCTCGAGATCGCCCGCCAGGTGCGCGCCACGCTCGCCCGCGTCCCTTGATTCTGGGTGGCTTTCCGCCAGGGGCCGTTTCTGTCTACCCTGCCCGGATGGAGGGGGGCGTGACCGTGACGATGGTCGGAGAAGCGGCTGCGGGCACCGGGCCCCGCCGCCTCGGCAACGTTCCCGCGCTCGACGGTCTCCGTGGGGTCGCCGTCCTCGTCGTCATGGTGTACCACACCGCGGTGATCACCGGTTCGACGGTGCTGCCCGACGGGTTGCTCGGAGTCGACGCGTTCTTCGTCCTGAGCGGTTTCCTCATCACGGGCCTGCTTCTCCGGGAGCACACCGAGACGTCGGGCGTCAGGCTCTGGGCCTTCTACCGGCGGCGCGCCCTGCGGCTCCTGCCCGCGTTGGTCGTGTTCCTCGGGGTGCACTCCGTGTACGCGGCCATCGAGCACTTCCCGGGGAACCGGGAGCGCGCGTCCGTCATCTCCGTGCTCTTCTACTTCATGAACACGAGCTTCAGGCGCGTTCCCGTCACGGACGGGATCCTGCACCTGTGGTCGCTGGGTGTCGAAGAGCAGTTCTACGTTCTCTGGCCGCTCGTCGTGATCCTGTTCCTCACCCGGGTTCGTAGTCCGGTCGCGATCGCCGGGATCTCCGCCGGTGTGGTCGCGATCGCCGGCCGGCGCGCGCTGCTGTCCATGCACGGTGTCTCCTCGGCGCTGTTGAGGGCCCACATCGGTACGAGTGCGGACGCCCTCCTCGTCGGTGCGCTGCTCGCGTTCTTGTGGACGCACCGCCGAACGCCAACGCGCGGCTTGCGCTTGGCGGCCTGGGCTGCGACCGCGTCGTACGCGTTCATCGTCTGGCACGGCGTCCCGAGACCTTTCCTCGACCGCGGCGGCTTTACGCTCGTGGCGGTGCTCGTCGCGGTGGTCGTCCTCGCCATCCTCGAGTCGTCGTGGGCGGGCGTGCGTTTCCTCGAAGTCACGCCGTTGCGCCTCATCGGCCGCATCTCCTACGGCCTGTACGTCTGGCACCTGTTCATCTACGCCGCGGTCGCCGTGCACACGCGCCAGCAGCCGATGTTCGTCCGTGTCGGGCTGGCCGTCGCGCTCAGCTTCGCCGCCGCGATCGTTTCGTTCGTCGTCGTCGAGCGCCCGTTCCTCCGCCTGAAGAGCCGCCTCGAATCGCCGCGAGCAGGTGTCCCGGTCGTCGCGCCGCTCACTTCGCCGTCGCCGGTGCCCGCGTGACGACGCGGGAACTCGTACGGCGGGCGCGGGCGATGCCGCGTGACCTCCTCGTCGCGATCGTCGTCGTCGCGACGGCGTTCACCGGGGGCGCGATCGCGCTCTGGGCCATCCGGAACGACCGCAACGCCGTCGTCGCCTCGAGCAGCAAGTCCGTGACCGTTCCCGACACCCGCGGCATGAACCTCTTCTCGGCTGACTACCGGCTCCACAAGGCGGGCTTGAACGTGTCGCTCGTGAAGGTGGAGAGCACACGGCCGGCGGACGGGAAGATCGTGGCCCAGGACCCGGCACCGGGTGTGTCCGTGCACGAGGGCACCGTCGTGAAGATCTCCGTGTACGTCGCGCCCGCTCGCTGACACCACCGCCGCCGGGTTGGGTCGTTGAGTCGCCGGTCTGCGGGCGTGAACGACCCAACCTTGCGGGGTGGCCCGGGCGCGTCCGCGTGGGGGAGACGGCCGCGCCGGGCCCGGGGGGCGGACGGCGGTCAGGCGGGCGTGGCGCTGGTCGCAGCCTCGGCGGCCTGAGCGGCTTCGCGGTGGCGTTGCTGCGCCCACCGGGCGGCGTCTCGGCACAGCGGCGGCGGGAACCCGGCGGCGTGCAGTACCCGTTCGACGGCGTCGATGTCGTCGCCGAGCTCGTAGAGCGTGAACGCGACCCGCCGCGCGGCGGGGGGGCGAGGTCGGAGGCCGGCACGTTGACGGCGTCGGCGACCCACTGTTGTGCCGTTCCTGCAGGGTCGGCGGGAGCCGGCGGACGTGGCGGCGGGTGACCGGCGGGACGAAGCGGCGAACCGCGAAGCGCACATCGTCGGTCCGGCAGGCGAGCCCGAACTGTACCAGCCGCCCGAGCGTCCGCATCAGCGGGGAGTTCGCGCCCTGCCCGGTGCGGAGGCCGAGGGCGGCGGCGGTTTCGGCGACGTCGAGGGCCAGGGCGGCGCCGGGGCCCGAGACGTCGAACCGGTCGGCGAGATGGCGCAGCAACAAGAAGGCCGGCGGAAGTGGGCCATGAGGAGTCAGAACGGCCGCGCGTTCGGCGAGCGCCAAGCGTGGCTTCGTGGTCTTCTCTTCGCATCGTGGAGAGAAAACACGGAGTCAGCCACGGAGAAACGGTCCCCGGGAAACCGGTCATGTACCGGCCGTGACCCGCGCCGGCGAAACCCCTTGTGTCCTCTCGAGCCACAGACTGCGCTCGACGAGCGCGCAACCCGCGCCCGGACGGCGCCCGTTCCGTCCCCGCCGAGCACGGTCGGCGGGAACGTTCCCGGCTCAGACCTCCCCACGCGGCACGGACCGCGTCGAGCAACGTCCTCCGGGACGAGCGAGCCGCCTCCGCGAGGCGTAACAAGTCGCTCGCTTCGAGCGCTTCGACGACGCCCTCGGTGCTCGCCGGGCGCGCGTCGCGACCCCCGAGCAACCCTCGGGGGGTGTTCCCGTCTTGCTGTCAAGCGGCTTCGGGGATGTCTGGTGCGGGTCGGTGGTAGGGGGTGGCGGTCTTGAGCATGGTGAGGATGAGGTCGCAGCGGCGGGGGGCGAGGCAGATGACGGCGGCGTTGTGCTTCTTGCCTTCGGCGCGTTTGCGTCGGTAGTAGGCGCGAGCGGCGGGGTCATGTTGTGCGGCGACGAACGCGGCGATGAACAGCGCGTTCTTGAGGCGATGGTTCCCGCCGCGAGCTCGGCTGGTGCTGTTGATGCTGCGACCGGAACGTCGGTCGACAGGTGCGAGCCCGGCGTAGGCGGCGAGGCGGCCGCCGTCGCGGAAGCGGTGCGGGTCGCCGATCTCGGCGAGGGTTCTGGCTCCGGTCCTGGGCCCGAACCCGCACAGGGTCACCAGGTGAACCGCCCCGAGATTCGTGGAGGCTCCAACCCTTGAGAGGATGGAGTCATGACGACCCGAGGCAAGTACCTGAGTGAGCTGCGGGAGCGGGCGGTGCGGATGGTGCTCGAGCATGAGCATGAGCACGGCTCGCAGTGGGAGGCGATCTGCTCGGTGGCCGAGAAGCTGGGCCCGACGGCGGAGACGGTGCGTAAGTGGGTGCGGCGCGCCGAGGTCGACGGCGGCCGGCGGCCCGGCCCGACGACTGGTGAGCTGGCGGAGATGAAGCAACTGCGACGCGAGAACGCGGAGTTGCGCCGCGCGAACGAGATTCTGAAGGCGGCGGCGAGTTTCTTCGGGGCGGAGCTCGACCGCCAGTGGGCGACGCCGCTATCTTCGACCAGTTCATGCTCCACCGGACGCACGCGAGTCCCGAGTTCACGCGGTACCGGTACGGCTTCGAAAGCTGGTTCTTCGCGCCCTCGACGTACCCTGACCCGAATCGCTGGATCCCGCTCGTCTACTAGCACGATTCGGTCGCCCCGCAACGGCGGGGCGGTACCGCCAAGGAGGGGTTGTGAAGAGCCGGAGTATCGAGGCGGACTCCTCTGCGTTGAGACCCGAGGCGGTGCCGACCGCCGCTTCCAGCCCGCCAACACGCTCGCTCGGACGTATCCCGTCCCTCGACGGACTGCGCGGCGTTGCCGTGATCATCGTTGTCGTTTCGCACATGAACGTCTTGCTGCCGATGCCGCGACTGCTCGTCATTCCCGGCGGGACGGTCTCGCTCGACTCGTTCTTCGTCCTCAGCGGATTCCTGATCACCACGATCATGCTTCGAGAACAGGCGCGGACGGGGACGGTGCACCGGCTCGGCTTCTACCGTCGCCGGGCGCTGCGCCTCCTTCCTCTCCTGTTCGTGTTCCTCGTCGCACACGTCATCTTCGCCATCCTCACCGGGATCCCGTACCACGTCGAGTGGACCTCGGTGCTGTCGGTGGGCTTCTACTACACGAACTGGAAGCTCGCCCTGCACTCCAACTACTTCGGCGGTCACATCGCCACGGGAATGCAGCACCTCTGGTCGCTCTCGGTCGAGGAGCAGTTCTACCTCGTCTGGCCGTGGGTGACGATATTCCTCCTCGGCATCCGGACCCGGCTCCGCACCGTCGTCATCGTCCTCGTGTCGGTCATCGCCCTGGTCGCGCTGCACCGCGCAATCGTCTACCAGGGCCCCAACGACTGGTACCGCGATTTCGTCCGCACCGACACCCGCGCCGATTCGATCCTCATCGGCTGCCTCCTCGCCCACATCTGGATCCGTGGGCGCATCCCGAGGCGGGGCGTCAACGTCGCGGCATGGATCTCGGCGGTCTTCCTGGTCGTGTGCCTCCCGACGGTCGACCTCAGCCACCCGTTCCTGTACCGCGGTGGGCTTCTCGCCATCGACGTAGCCTGCGCGGTGATCGTCTTGGCACTCGTGGAGGGCAAGTGGGGGGGCCGCCACGTGTTCAACCTGCGGCCCTTCGTGATGCTCGGCACCGTTTCCTACGGGCTCTACGTGTGGCACCTGCTCGTCTTCTTCGCGGTGAGGTACTACGGACGCGGATGGACCGACGCGACACGTGTCACCGTCGCCGTCGCCGTGAGCCTCGCCCTCACCGCGACGTCGTGGCGGTTACTCGAGCGGCCGTCGCTCAAGTGGAAGAGCAGGCTCGAAGGTCGTCGAAGGCCGTCCGACGACACGGCCAGACCGGGCTGATCGGCGGCCGGCCACATCGGTCAAGCGTCCGAGCGGCGAGGAACCGGTGTCGGCGAGAGCGTTCAGGCAGACCCGGCTTCGCAAGTTCTGGTGGCCGCTACCGTCGAACTGATGCCGGTCCAGGGATCTGACGAAGCCGAGTCGATCGATGAGTTGGTTGTGCGGCTCGATGATCAGGTGGCTCGGCGGCTGCTGGCGAGCGCGGCGGAGTGGCACGAGGACGTGATGCGTGCGCTCCGCCGGGCTGCTGCCGGTGAGAGCGGGCGGCTCGCCGTGTTGAAGGCAGCGGTCGATGATGGCATGCGCACTCGTCGCTACCTTGACTATCGGGGTTCGTCAGTGTGGGCACGGGACGCGGCTCCGGTGGTGGACGTGCTCGCCACACCGCTAGCCTCGACATCATGGAGTACGTGATGGTTCCCGTTCCCGAGGACCTGGTCGAAGACGTCGACCGGTTCATGAAATGGATCGTCAAGAGGGACTCGAAGCCGAGCGGTGCTCAAGAGCAAGCGCTGTTGGATGCGGGTGCAGGTGCCTATCTCGCGGCAGCTCCACCCGCCCGTCGCCTTCTGGTCACGGTGGCAAAAGCAGCTGCGGAAAAGGTACCGATCTCGCTGGCTGACACCGCTGCAGCGGTCGGGCTCAACCTGCACGAGGCAATGGGCATAGTTGGGGAGGCGAACATCAATTTCGTGCAGCTCAAGGGCGGTGGTGCCATGGTGCTGCCAAGTCCCAATCCGGCGCCTCTTCCGGATGGATGTCCCGCCTGGGCCCACAACGTCTTGACCATGCATCCGGACGTGGCCGAGATGTTGCTCGGTCTCTGAACCTGAGCCCACCAGATGCTGCCGCTGTTGTGAACGCCTCGGGAAACGTCTTGCGGATGTCATGCATCCTCCGAGCGGGGCAGGCCCCACAGAAACGTAGCGAATGCCGACACGTCGGCGCGAGCAGACCGGCCGCGGCCATCTGCTGATGCGCTCTTGGGACCTTAGCACTCTAGGATAGCACACGCGCCGCGCTGCCCCAACGATCGCTGCAGGCACTTCCGGATCGTCCCGAAGGACCCTCAACCGACTATCACATCAGCCCACGCAGCGCATAGCATTCCGAGCATGGACCACCGAACCCGGGATCTGTCAAGACAAACCGCGGAGTACTATCCGGATGCAGACTTCGAGTGGCTCGACGATCTGAAGGTGCGTTGCAAGGGCGCAACACTGCTCGTCACACAGGGTCTCAATATTCGCCCTGCCGACGATGGCGAGACCATTCTGTTCAAAGATCCCGCGTTTCTTGGCGCGTATCTCGAGCTGTTGAAGGGCCTCGATATCGAGAACATGGTCGAAGTGGGTATCTTCACCGGGGGCTCCGCCATCTTCTTCTGGAATTTGCTGAAACCTGCGCAGCTCTGCTGTATTGACATCGAGGCAGGCGCGCCCCGGCTCACCAGTTACATCGAAGAGCAAGATCTGCAAGATTCGATCGGCACTTACTTCGGCACCGATCAAGCCGATCGACCCAGGTTGAAGGAAATACTCGATGAGCAGTTCGGGTCGGAGCTAATCGATCTTGTGATCGATGACGCATCGCACCAGTACGGGCTTTCGCTGGCAACCTTCGAAGTCATGTTTCCAAGATTGCGGCCGGGCGCGCTCTATGTCTTGGAGGACTGGAAGGTTCACCTTGCCTTCCCGACCTACGGAAGGAATCCAGACGCAGACGACCCAAAGCTCCATCGCTTGGTGCAAGAACTCGTGGATGTTTCGATAGCTAGTTGTGAAACCATCAGTGATGTGGCCATTCACCACAACTTCGCGGTCTTCACGCGAGGTGGGGGGGAATTAGATCTGGACACGTTCAGCGTTACCGCAATTCTTGATGCGGCGAGGGAACAGCTGAAGCGGTGACCCGCGGCAGGACGGCACCTGGCCGGATGGATCAATTGGACCCGTTGTGCGCACTCGTATGTGGCTTCGAGAAGTCTGGCACAACGCTTATCAACGAGATTCTCCGACGGCACCCGCGCTTGGACTCGGGTCATGAAGTCGGTGTATTGTTGGTGGATTCACCGCGAGAGTTTCACACCAAACAGCCCTACTATTCGTTCTTCTGCGAGACGTGGAAGCTCTCGAGGGCCGAGGCCGCGAAAGTCTGCGACACAGACGATTGGTCTACATTCTATCGGAGGGCTCGGGCGTTGTCCCCGGTAATTGTCGACAAGAGCGTCTCAATATTCGACAAGACGCCAGCGTACATGCTACATCTGAGCGAAGTATTGAGCAGGGCGCCGCTGCCCTGTATTGTCAGTGTTCGAGATCCGAGAGCCTTGATGCATTCGTGGGCTAACTGGTCAGGTCATTCTGCGGATCCCGAGCGGTGGTTGAGTGAAAACTTCGAAGACAATTGCAACCGCTTCCTCAGCTACGGTAAAGGATTCAGGAGAGCGGCGCAGTCGCGCGCGGATCTACTTAGAGTGAGCCAATTCGAACGCTTGTGTGAGAATCCGGAAACCGAGTTCGAGAAAATGTTTCAGTTTCTTGGTCTAGAGTTTCAAACCGAGTACCTCTCATTCACGTCCGAGCACTTTGTCTATGGAAATACCGTCTCAACGGACTATTTACTTGCCTATCGCGACAGACTGAGTAGCGAGATGTGTGACAGAATTCTCGAGGCTACCAGCGAGTTCGAGGAATGGCATTACCACGCTGACTAGTGCCGTACCATCCGGTTTCTTGCGGGTCGGGCGTAGACGGTCGGGCTCGGTGCGCCATAATGGCCGTCGCTGAGGACCCGCGGGATAGGTGGCCACCCACCGGCTGTTGAGCTGTCGCGCGTCTGATGGCGAGTGCACGGACATTGCACGTTGCGAGCTCGCAGGCGTGTGAGAACAACTGACAGCGGCAGCCCGATCGCGACGACGGAATCCCCGTGACGGTGACGTCGCGGGCTCTCGAACCGCCGGCTCGATGAGCCTGGTGTCCGATGCCGAGCACCAAGAGGCCTGGTTGCGAATCCCATCTTCGTCACCCCACCGTCCACTGCGACGTCGTGAACCGGCGCCGCTGGGCAACGCGCCACGTGCTCCACATCGTCATAGGCACCTGGATCGAGCCGATCTACCGCTCTCGACAGGCCGCCCTCGGTCCCATGACCCCCACCGACCACGCCTCGACCAAGACCCCCACGGACAGTCCCGTTCGTCGTCCAGCTTCGCCTCGAGTACATTGTTACGCATCGCTGGGCTCGGCCGTTGACGCCACGGAACCCGAGGAGCTTTGGTGAGTGGACCCGTCGGTACGCCAAACTCCCCGTACGCCGATCTCGACAGCACCGCGTTTTGGCGGACCGCTGTTGCAGATCGACATCCGCTCGATATCGACGGGATCTACCGCCCTAAGTACACACTGAACAAGTGGGACTCGATCGCGTCGGCTGGCAGCTGCTTTGCTCAAGAGATCGGTCGGTATTTCCGCCGCGCCGGCATCAAGGTTGTCGACACCGAGGCGGTTCCGCCGGCGGCGTGGACTCCTGACCTGAACCAGTATGGATTCGGTCTGTTCTCGGCTCGCCACGGCAACATATACACACCGCGAGAGCTGCTGCAGTTCTGGCTCGAGGCGATCGGCGAGTTCGAACCCGCAGAGCCGGTGTGGGAACGCGACGGCCGCTACTACGATTCACGTCGTCCATCGGTCGAGCCAAACGGAATGGCCTCACAAGACGCGGTCCTGGAATCGCGCCGTCGGCACCTGTGTCGCCTGGTCAAAGGGTACTCTGCGGCGAGTGTGTTTATCTTCACATTTGGGCTCACGGAGACCTGGGAGCATACGGCCAGTGGGACCGTGTACCCGACTGCTCCCGGAACCATCGCTGGGGACTTCGATCCCGACACGTTCAGGTTGAACAACCTCACCTTCAACGACTGCTTCGACGATTTCATGAGCTTCCGCGACTCTCTCAAATCCGTTAATCCGAACATAAGGTTCATTGTCACGGTGAGTCCAGGTCAGAGCATAGCTACCGCGACGGGTCATCACGTAGCCTGTGCATCGACGTATACCAAAGCAGTACTGCGCGCAGTGGCTGGCCAGCTCGCTGATGAGTGCGACGATATCGATTACTTTCCGTCCTATGAGATGGCGACCTTGTGTACGACTCGAGGTTTCTTCTATCAGACCAACGCACGACAGGCGCATCGCTTTGGAGTCGATTTTGTGATGAAGGTCTTCGCAGAGGCCCACGGTATCGTGGTCGAGACCGACTCACGAACCTCGATCGACGATGTGCACGGAGACGATCAGATCGTTTGTGAAGAAGTCCTACTAGAGGCATTCGCGTGAGGCACATCTGTGTGATCGGTGACTCGAGCACTGCTGCGCTCAAGGCCGGCTGGGCTGAGCTCGCAGCCAGCCACGAAGATGTCACTTTGACCTTCTTCGCGTCACCAGGAGAGTCACTGCGGTCGTTGGAGCTCTCAGGCCGTTGTCTCACAACAACCGACGATGCGGTCGCGGCCCGGTTCTCCATGACGTCGGGCGGTCTCTCGACTATCGACCTCGACGACTATGACGAGATCTGGATCGCTGGCCTCGGCATGACGCTTGCTTCGAGCGTCGACATCTATGCCGGCTTTCGTTCTGAAGAACATGCTGACCTTGGAGATGAACAGGTCCTCGTGTCCCAGGATGCCTTTGACTTGATGGTTGAGGGCGGAATTCGAAACGCTGCTGCGCCAGCACTGGTTGGCCTCATCGAGCACATAGTTGGTGCTGTGCCGGTCATTTGTCGGCCTTTTCCTTGTCACGATATTCTTTCGGTCGATCCCACCTGGTCCGTAGCGCTTGGTGACGACGCAGGGTCGCTGGTCGACTCGTTCGTTCGCGGAACGCAAGCGGTCGCCGCGAACAAGATGTCTATCTACACGCAGCCTCGTGCGCTATGCGCATCTCCACTCACAACCAAGCGAGAGTACTCGGTTGACGCCGTAGCTCTCGACATGGTGTCCAAGGCAGCTCCGACCGACGTGTGGCATATGAATTCGACCTTCGGGGTCGAGGTACTTCGTGAGATGTTGGCCAAGAGCAGCGATCCGAGCACGGCGTCGGTACGTGCGCCCGTCGCGTGCGGCTGTTCAAGTTTGTGCTCGAGTGAAATGTTGCAACGTCCATCCTCCCTCTTCGCTGACTATTTCAAGGAAACCAGACGCAGGTACACAGAGCTTCGTAGCGCGACGGTCGTGATGGCCAATGTCACATGCCCGCGAGCGGTCGAGATGGTGCAGTATCTGACAGCGGCGAAGAGAATGCTCGTCCTCTGGTCCGGACCTGACCACGGCGAGTTCCGGCTGCCCGTCTGGTGTCAAGTGAGGCAGTGGACTCCCGGACAGGACGGACCAGAGGATCATGCTCGGCAGTTGTCATCGATGATTGGCGACCGGGTGGTCGACATCGTGGTGGACTGCAAGGCGCGAAGCGAGACTTTCGCAGCATTGTCCCATTTGGTCGAACGATCTGGCAGAGGATACCTGGCGATGACCGAGTCCTCCCCGTCGAGCGAATGGGAGACGTTGTCGGCGGAGCTCTGCCTAGATATGGCTAGCCACCACGTCGGAAGACGAGATGTCATCATGGACGATCGTCATATCTGGGCGACCTGGACTCGGAGCCTACCTCGCGTGGACGTGCTAGGAGTAGGTGAGTTGCGGCCGGACATCATCGACAGGTTCGCGCCGCAGGGGTTGGGAAGTTGAGCGAACATGGAGCCAGGATCTACGGGGGACTCACGGTCGCCCCCTTCGGCGACATGGGCGACATTCGGACGAACCTGCTGCCAGCCGAGTTGGCTGATCTGGAGACCCTCGTCAGTGATGTCGATGTGGGAACGGCACTCGTCATAGGCGCAGAGCTGGAGCCTCTGGTCATTGCTCTGCACTACATCTCTGGAGCTGGAGTGACAGCAGGAGTGGGAGCGTTCGGCACCTGGCACGATCCTTTCGGGGCTCCCATGAAGGCAGCTGTACCCGCGGGCGTAGACCTACCCATGTATGAAGCCACTACCGCAGACCCGGCTGTGCTGGAGTCAGTCGTGAAGGACTCCTTCGGTGCTTCCTCGATCGATCTGGTCGTTGACATGGGGACGAGCAATCTCGCAAGGTCTGGAGCCTTCTGGTGGTTGCTCCCGCGGATGTCCCTCGGCGCCCGTTATCTGCTTCGCCGAAGTACGCCGCACGACACCATCGCCACGTCAGATCTCGCGGAGCTTGAGTCGCCCGACATCGTCGCACGGGTGACTGAGCTGCCCTCGTACGAGGTCGCGGCTCTGTCGTTTGCGGCGTCGCTCCGCCTCGCCGACGCAACGAGTCCGATCTCGCGAATGAGTTTGGGCCGGACGTGGGTGTGTATCGAGCTCGCAGCATCGGACTCGAAGGAGGGTCTGAGGCGCCTCACCGCTAACCGCGGCAGACCCGAGTCCTCGTCTCGCTCCTGAGACCCTGCTCAGATCCGAAGCGCCCGATTGCCCAGCCGATGATCCGGTTCGACCACAGGTGCGTGATCGCACAGCAGGAGAACGTTCCTTCGGCCGTGCGATGCTCCGTGAGATCTGCGCTCCACACCTCAGCGCCAGCGACGGCAGCTGGCGACCTCGCGTCGGCGATGAATCGATACCCGGACTCAGGATCGTCTCGATGCCGCTCTGCTCACCAACGGGCTCTCATGTCAATGGCCAAGTTGCTGTCCTCGGTGGTGGCCATGAGAAGTCCCCACCCCTCGAAGGTTTCAGCTGTTCGTTGGCCTCGTTCGTCCTCCCTTCGCGCGGGCTTGTTTCATGCGGAACGATTCGCCTTGGGTGGCGACGACGACGGCGTGGTGGAGGAGCCGGTCGAGGAGGCTGACGGCGGTGGTGTGCTCGGGCAGGAAGCGCCCCCAGTCCTCGAACGGCCAGTGGGATCCGATGCCGAGCGATCGTCGTTCGTAGGCGGCGGCGACGAGCCGGAAGAACAGTTGGGTGCCGGTGTCGTCGAGCGGGGCGAAGCCGATCTCGTCGATGAGGACGACGTCGGCTTTGAGGATTGTTTCGATGACGCGGCCGACGGAGTTGTCGGCGAGTCCGCGGTAGAGGGTCTCGACGAGTTCCGCGGCGGTGAAGTAGCGGACGCGGTGGCCGGCGTCGATGGCGTGGTGGCCGAGCGCGACGAGGAGGTGGCTTTTGCCGGTGCCGGCGGGGCCGACGAGGCAGACGTTCTCTCGAGCCGCGATCCATTCGAGGCTTGAGAGGTAGTCGAACGTCGCGGTCTTGATCGATGATGCGGCAACGTTGAACTCGTCGAGTGTCTTGGTGACCGGAAACGCGGCCTGTTTCAGGCGGGCCCGCGTGTTCGACGCGTCGCGCGACGCGATCTCGGTCTCGATCAGCGTGCGGAGAAACTCCTCGGGTGCCCAACGTTGCGTCTTCGCGGTGACGAGCAACTCGGGAGCGAGTCGGCGCATCGCGCCGAGGCGGAGTCTGCGTAGACCGCTGTCGATATCGCCGGGCAGTGCCGGCGCGTTGGCGGTCATGACTGCTCGCCGATCGCGTACGCGGACAACGGGCGGGTCGCGACGACGGGCAGCGCGACGATGAGCGCTTCGCCGGCTCGGGTGGGTTGGGCGACACCGATGCCGGCGGCGATGATCGAACGGACGTCATGGGCGCGGTAGCGACCGAACGCGACGGCGCGTTCGAGCGCAGCGATGAGCTCGTCGCGGCCGTGCGCCGCCTCGAGGCCGGCGAGCTCGTCGAGGTCACCGGCGAGGGAGGTCATCCCGGCCGCGGCGGCGGCCTTGATGAACGTCTCGGCCACCGGACCGAGCGCACAGAACGCGATCTCGGCGTGGGTCTTGGGTCGAACCACGCGGCGCGGCGCGGGTCTCGCCCCGCCGTAGTGGTCGTCGTTCACCGAGGCTTCACCAGGAGAAACAACGAAATGTTCGGCCACGACCGCGCCCAGCAGGATCACCTCGACCACGCCGTCGGCGACGCGGACCTCGACTTGCTTTCCGATGTGTCGGGTCGGGACCGAGTAGCGGGCCGAACCGAACCGCACGCAGCTCAACCGGTCGACCTTGCGAATGACGAGCTTGCCGATCTGGGCTCGCAGCGACGGCAACACGCCGAGCAGCTCGCGTTCTTTGGTGAGCCGTTCGGCGGGCACCGCGACGATCTCGGAGTGCACCGCCGCGTTCACCTCCGCACACCATGTTGCGCCCGCCGTGTTCGCGGCGACAAGGTCGGTGACGGTGAGCTCTGCCGGGATCATGAGATCGGACTTCACGTAGCCGACGAGGTTCTCGACGAGACCTTTCGACTCCGGGTCGGCGCCTTCGCAGAAGTCGGGCCGGAACCCGTAGTGAGTCGCGAAGCGCACGTAGTCCGCCGTCGGCACGACCACGCCGGCGACGGTGCCGCCCTTGAGACATCCCATGCGGTCCGACAGCACCGTCTTGGGGACGCCGCCCAACTTCTCGAAGCACGCGGCCAACGCCGCGAACGTGGTGTCGGCGCGCAGATTGTCGGCGAAGAACACGAACCGCCATCGGCTCCACGCCAACACCGCGCAGAACACGAACAGCGGGCCGATCTCACCCCAATCGATGACCAACATGTCGCCCGGCGCCCACACGCCCGGTCGACGACCGCGATGATGATCGGCGCGCCACGCCGCCTTCGCGTCGGCCACGAGACGCCGGAAGTTCCGGTCCGACCCGGTGTAGCCAGCCGCCTCCGCCAACGGCAGCAGCCGCTTGGCTGAGATCCGACCGCTCGTCTTCGCGACGCGCTCCACGACGATGTCGCGCACCGCGTCGTAGTTGTGGCCCACCGGATCCGTTCCGGTCACGGTCTCCGCGGCGAGCACGACCCGCTTCACGGTCTTGGGAGTGGTGCCGCAGATATCCGCGGCGCCCCTGTAGGTGCCCACCTCTCGGTAGGCGGCGTTGATGTCCATGCGTTCCCTCACTGATTTCATTGAGCAGTCCCTCGGTCGGGCCGGTGTTGGTTAGGCACCGCCACCGTCACCGGCCGAGGGACACTCGGCGTGGATACTTCAGTGAGGAATGAGGACTTCCGCTGGCCACCAGCGGGGACTTCTCGTGGCCACCAGCGGGGACCTCATCTGGCCACCAGCGGGGACTTTTTCATGGCCACGGACATCTCATGAGCGACACTGTCACCCGAGTTCGCACCGCCACTCGCGACCTCGTCGCAGCGAGTGACCGGCTCGACGACGCCGAGGTCCAGCATCATTCTTCAGCGGTCTCCTGGTCTGCCCACGTGACGTCCCACTCCAGGAGCTCCTGGTCCGGGACGACGTTCAGGAAGATCTCCGGCAAACGAGCGACTGTACGGCCGTCGCGAGCATGAGGAGAGCTGGTGGGCCCCATACGTGTCTTCACCTGCTGTCGGTCTGACACGATCCGAAACCGCACGTGAGGTGACCAGACGTTGTTGAATCCGCGTTCACCGGCGGCGATGCAGAAGGCTTCTACGGCAGGCCCCTCGTCAAGTTCCTCGAGGAATCCGCCAATGTCGTTGAACACGTCTCTCCGGAAGACCATGACGTCGGGCGACACGAAGTCGACGCTTTGGTCGAGGGCCAAGTTGGCGACGTAGCCGCTGCTAGCGCCAGTAGCCCCAACCTCGTGTGCGTTCCGTGGACTGACAGCAAATCTCGGCAGCTTCTCCCGGAACCTCGGTAGCGCATAGATGTAGCCGTCCTCGGTCGAGCACATCGCACCGACAACCCCGGTACCGGGGACTTGCGCGAGCGCCACGAGGCAATCGAGCCAGTCCTCTGTCTCGGCAACGAGGTCTGAGTTCAGGACAAGAACTGAGGCGCAGGGACTCGCTCGGACCGACTGGTTGACGAACCACCCGAGTGTGGAGCTGGATGAGGACGTGTTATGCGTCCGAATCGACAGCGTAAACTCAGGCTCCACCGCCTCGATTCGTCGCGCGGTGGCGACCAGTCGCTCCGCGTTGTACCCGTATACCAAGACCAGGAGCGCGGCGGGAGGATCCGTGAGCTCCCACCGAATGCGGTTGAAGATGACTGCCGATGGAGCCGACTTCACCTCGGCAACAGCCCCCACTCGCATCAGGTGGTGTTTGATAGCCCGCCGTGCGGCGCGCACCGCGCCGGCTAGATCTGCCCTGGCTTTCGAGTCCGGACTGTCACGCCAGTGATACAGGATCTCGGGGATGTGATGGATCGCATCTGCATCGACGAGCTCAAGCACCCTGAGGTACAGGTCGTAGTCCTGACTGCCCTCGTAACCTTCCGTCCATCCATTGGCTTGCCGAAGGATGTCCGAGCGAATCACGGTCAGGTGGTTGAGGAAGTTCTGCCCGAGGAACCGCACATAGTCCCAGTCGGGCTTGAAGAACGGACTGCAACGCTCGCCTCGTTCGTTGAGATGGTCGGAGTCCGTGTAAACGAGTTGCGCATCGGGGAAGTCTTCAAGCGCACTGGCGACGGTTCCGAGGGCATGGGTTGGCATCACATCGTCGTGATCCATCAGGGCGACGAATCCACCCTGCGCCAATTGCAAAGCGGCGTTGCTCGCTCGGGCGATCCCAGAATTTTGACTCAGCGACTGAATGGAGATCCTAGAATCCGAGGAGGCCCAACGGTGAAGCTCCGGCGCAACCCAAGGTGCGGTGGAGCCGTCGTCTGCGATGCACAGCTGCCAATTCTGATATTCCTGCAATACCACCGATTCCACGGCCTCACGGAGCCACTCCAGCCGGGTGTTGAAGACAGGCATGACGACCGAGATCAGCGGACCCGTCGTAGCAGGCACCTGCCCCTTCGAGGTCCCCTCGCGCTGTTCAATCCAACGTAGATAGCTCGACTGCTCCACCGTCCATTGCGTCGGGATTCGCGCCATTCACCCAGTGAGCATCAGCTTGGCTGCCTGCTTGTGGGGCATGTGGCCGATGAACTGCCTCTCCTTCCGGCTCATCTCGAACGGCATGCCCCGGATGGACTGATACTGAGCGGTGTAGGTCTCCCATAGCTGTCGCTGGGTCTCGCGAGTGACGGAGGTAGAGACACCGCGGTGGACCTGATGGAAACTCGCCTCGCCGAGAATCTGCACAATTACAGCGTCGTCGAGTTCACACAACTCCCGGTACAGGTCGGGCATCAGGCACCCTCCTCCGGGGATGTCGAAACGCAGATCACATCCTCCGACAGCGTCGAAGGCAGATCTCCTGACGAACAGACAGTTGCTCTCGAACTGGCGGACGAACCAGAAGAGCTTCGGTGGCCCGTCCTTGAATTCGTAGCGGTAGGGCACCCCGATCTCGTAGAGCCGATATCCGTCTTCTGGCCAGTGGATCGTCTCGAGTAGGCGATCCTCCTCTTCCTCGGAGTAGCCCTTGCGGACCGATTCGACCTGCGATTCCGGGCCTAGGAAGAAGCGCACAGCCGTCACCACCGGGTTCGTCCGATACTGAAACGGTGCCAATGCCCATCGAAGAACGCCAGGTGTCAACATGTGCGCGCCATCGATCATGATCCCAAGAATGTCGCCACGAGCCTGGTCGACACCGAAGTTGATCGCATATCCCGGAGACGGAGGGGGATCCTCAAGGTAGAAGTACCGGATGTTGGGAGCAATCGACTCGATTGCAGCGCGATCCAGTCGCTCAGTCGAGCCGTTCTCGACAACTATTATCTCGTAGTCCTCGTATGATATGCCTCGCTGATAAGGCAGAGCGAGCGAAAGAAGCGTTCGAGGCGCGACTCGTTGCATGTTGTATACAACCAGAATGACTGATAGAAACGCGGGTCGTTCCCACAGATCCTGCTCGCTTCCGAGAGCCGTCGACATCTAACGTTTTCCTGACTTGCCGAGCATGGCACGTGGGTCTCGCGGCTGTTTCCGATGAATCATCGAGGCAACCGTTGGCATGTGGCCGAAGTAGTAGAGCTCCTTCTCAACCGGTGTCAAGTCAGAGCCGATGAGCGCGCGATATTGGTCCTTGTAGAGCTTGACTCGTCGCTCCTGCTCATCGGGCGGCACGTTAGTAGTTGTGCCTCCGTGGATTTGATGAAAACTACCTTCGCCAATGATAATGACCGGCGTAGCGTTGCCAGTGTCACAAGCTCGCTTGAAGAGATCGAGGTTCATGAGTCCGCCGCCTGGGAGATCCATCCTTTCGTCGGCGCCGCCAATTGCTTCGAAATGGTCCCGCCGCATGAAAAGGCAATTGGATTCGAGGGGTTTGTAGAACCAGGTCCGTTGTGGATAGTCCTTCTGGGTTAGCGGTGTGCCTACCTCGAAGAGGCGATATCCATCGGTCGGCCAGTCGATTGCCTCGAGTAGGCGATCTTCCTTCTCTTGGTTGTACCCTTCGAGAATCGTATCATTCTGATGCCCCCAACCCATATAGAAGTACCGAGTGATCCCAATGGCGTTCGGGAACGCCCTCGACGCGGCGAGCGCCTTGGAAAACACTCCCGGGGTGACCATATGAGCACCATCTACCATTAGGCAAATGACTTCTCCCCGCGCTTGTTTCACCCCGTAGTTGAGCGCATACGAGGGAGACGGTGGAGGGCTCTCGAGACAGTGGTACGTGAACTCGGGACCAAACGACGCGATCGTGGACTCAGGCATGGGAACCGGAGATCCGTTGTCGACAACGAGTACTTCGTACTCGGTGTCTCCGCAATCGAGTTGATAGTCACGAGTCAAGCTTGCGAGCGACCGGGGAAGCTCCCGATCCATGTCGTACGCGACGACGATGACCGACAGCTTCACCGTACGGACAGGCCTGAACGCGGCACCTGCGCGAGGGCTGCTTCCAGTTCTTTAGCGCGTGCTTCACTGGCGGCGACTTCACGGTTGAGCCGTTGCACTATGTTGCAGAGATTCAGCCTCAGGTCTTCCACGATGCTGATCAGCTCTCCCGCCTCCAGCTGACGCTCAAGTCGGCGAATCTCTCGCTGAAGGCCCGGGTTGCTGGCGAGACGTCCTTTCTCCACCAGGATTCCGAGTCCAAAATAGAGCGGCACGTTCAAGAAACAATAGTCGACGGACGACTGTTCGAGGAAGTCCTCGACAGCGGTGAGCACGCCGTTCCGGGGACCTCCTTCGCCGATAGCATTGCACAGGTCTGTGTTCATTCCGACAGCGCCGGCTTCCAGCAGTTGGGTTGCTCCCAAGCCGATTGGGCGGCGAGCGTATGGGTGTACGAAGTCGGCCGGAATTGTCTCCGGATCGTAGTACAGGTCCCGGCGTGCATAAGGCCAACCCATGTCATGGATGAAGATGAGAGGAAGTTCGGCGAAGGCGCTCTGGTGCCCCTCTTCAATCAGTTTCAGTTCGTGGTAGACCGTGTACCAATTGTGATCGCCGTCGACGAGTGCAATGTCGACAGGCGGGATCTGGGGCAAGACATTGAGGCTGAGGTCTTCGAAAAAGGTGAGACAACCGTTGCTGTTGGCCTCGAACGTCTTCGCGTTAAACCCAGGGACGGGGTCGATGCAGTAGAGGTGCCCGTCAACGCTATGCACGTAATTGAGAAGTGCCCTGGTGCTCAACCCGGACTCGGCACCAATCTCGAGAATGTTGCGCCCATCAACGGAGTCGACAAGAGGCCGGATGAGACTCTTCCACAAAGCGATCATGGCGAGAGTGTAGCGGAGCTACGCTGCCCGGTATCGCCCGCTTTCGGGACGAGGCGCGCTTCCCCGACGACTATCTGGAGCGCAAGCTCTCGACCAACTACGCCCGCCACTTCTACAGCGACCGGGAACGAGCCGAGATCAGGGTGGCCTGGTCCGAGCGCGGTGCGCAGAACCGCCGTGTGTGACGGCCCGGCGGACCGGCTCGATTCGGTCTCACCACCCTTCCCCGACGACGCAACCTTCCTTCTGTGCGGTCGCACCGGGGTCGTGACCGGGCTCCGGCAGCTCCTCGTCGCCATCGGGAGAGGCACCGGATCCGGCGAGTGACGGGCGTCGCCTCAGCGGGAGCTCGAGCTCCGGAGGTCGAGAGCCCACAACGACCCGTCCTTGCGCTCGGCGACCAGGGGCTCGTCGTCCGCCGTGTTGTTCGACCCACGGATCACCACGTCGAGATAGACCCGATCGCCGATCCGGGCGATCTCACCCGTTACGGCCTCCGTGGCCGTCGTGGTACCCGTACTGCGGCGGCCATCGCCACGGAACCGTCGGAGAGGTACTCGACGAGCAGTACCCCGTCGTCGGCGTCGATCGCGTCGTTCTCGGGTGAGCCGACCCGGAGACCGCCGGTCACGCCGTTGACGGCGAAGAGCACCCCTTCGTGAGGCGATGTCACGACTTCCGCGCCGACGACCCGGCCGTCGGCGCTGATCGATGTCGCCCACTCCACCGCCGCCGTTCGGCGCGAAGCGGGCGACGGCGACATCGGCTTCGTCGCCGAGGTCGATGACCGGGAACCCGGACCTGGCTCGTATGTCACGCCTGCGTCAGCACATAGTCGACACCACTGCGATCACCGCGAGCACGCCGACCTTCGGGATCGGGATGTCCAACGGCAGCGCGTTCGTTGCGCTGTGGGCTGAGGCGTCCACGCGTGCGGGCCAGCCCGTCGCGGCCGCGGGCATGTACATGGCCGGGCCGCGGAAGAGCCTCGACTCGATTGGCGGGCTCCGCGTGCCGACGTTCATGGTCATCGGCCGCAACGACACGATCACGAACCCGGCCAAGGAACGAAGCGATCTCCAGCGCATCGCAGCCGCAGGCGTTCCCACCGAGCTTCACGAGGTTGAACCGCAGCCCGTCACCGCGGCGCGCTATCTGCGCATTCCTGGCGCCGATGAGACGATCGCCGAGGCGATCGTTGCCGCGTATCGGAGCGTGGGCGTGATCGACGCCGACGGCAACGTTTCCGTCGATCTCTCGATCTCGGTCGACGCTGCCGGCTCTCCCGGGCTCCCGCCCGTATCGCTGCCCGCAACACTCACTCCCAACCAGATTCAGGAAGCCGGGAACGAGACGCTTGTCGCGATGGCCGAGCACCAGTTCAACGCGGAGTCCAAGGAGGCCAACGTTGCGTTCTTCGACGCCAACCACTGAGCACCCTCGCCCGTCGTCAATTCATCGAAGTCGCGATGAATTGGCACGACCTGGACGGTGCGCGAGCACGACGTCGCTCATCGACGCCCTCTTGCCGCACCGCGAGGTCAGGGCGTTGTTGTTCTGCTGGAGGTTGCGAGGTGCAACCGGAGGGCGTCCGTAGCGAAGCTGCGTCCGGTGATCTGATAATCTGATCTTATGCCTGACGTGTCGGCCACGGATGCCGCCCGGAACTTCGCGGATCTGCTCGACGCCATCGAGCATCGAGGTGAGCACTTCACGATCGTGCGGCGTGGCAGAGCTATTGCCCATCTCGAGCCGCTGAACCGTGGCCTTGGTGTCGACGTGAAGGCGCTGTTGCGCCGCCACCGACCTGACGCGGCGTGGGCGAACGAACTCGAGGAGGTCCGAGCGTTGCTCGAGCTCGAGGAGCGGTCGTGACGCGTGTCCTCTTCGACACGACGTTCCTGGTAGACGCCGAACGTGGCGGGGACGCCCTGGACGAGGTGCTCGACGACAGCGACGACGTCGCGATCGCGGCGGTGACGATCGCGGAGCTCCGAGTGGGTGCGCTCCTCGCCACCGGCAGACGCAAGGCGGCGCGGAGCGCCTACGTCGATGACGTCGTCGCCACGATTCCCGTGCTCGACTACGACGGCGAGGTCGCCGAGGCCCATGCCGAACTCCTTTTCGAGGTTCGATCCCAGGGCAGGCCACGCGGCGCGTACGACGTGATCATCGCTGCAACCGCGAAAGCATTCGATCGGACCGTCATCAGCGCGGACCGGACTGCGTTCCGCGATCTCCCGGGCGTCGAAGTTCGGTAGACACGCGCCGCGTCGGCACGCGCCTCGCGCCTTCGGGCACTGCGCGTGGTGCCGTGAATGGTGCCGCTCATCACCGGACTGGGAGGGACAGGACGGGAGCAGACGTCACGAACCTCGCGCGGATCACCTCGTCAGCCGTACTGCACGGGAGTAGACGGGACCAGATGTCACGGCCCTGGGCCGGCTCATAACCCGAAGGTCGCAGGTTCAAATCCTGCCCCCGCCACCATGTGATGTCGCGAGACATCGAGGACGGTCCGAACCCTCATTGGGGTTCGGACCGTTTCCTTTTCGGGCGGGTTGGGCCTTTGGGTTTGCCGGTTGGCTGGTAGTCGCGGGTGGGGTCGATGGTGAGGTCGCGGAGGAGTTCGCCGGTGGCGGCGTGGACGACGCGGACGTGGAGGTCGTCGACGAGCAAGATGATGCGGGTTCGGGCGTGGGTTCGTCCGATGCCGATGTGGTGGAGTCGGCCGTTGACGCGGAGGGTGACGGTGCCGACTTCGTCGACGCGGTCGTGACGGACGCGGTAGTGCGAGTCGTCGCGCCCGGTCGGCGTCGCTTTCGGGCGGGTGTTGTAGATCGTCGCGGGGGTCGCGCGCTTCGGGAGTGACCGGTGCGGGCGGCTGTCGTTGTAGATCGTGCGGAACGCGTCGAGCAGCGTTTGCAGTTCGCTGGTGGTGGTGGGCGCGGGTTGTCGATCGAGCCAGCGTTTCATTGTCAGTTGGAAGCGTTCGACTTTGCCGCAGGTGGTCGGATGGTCCGGCCGGCTGTTCTTTTGGGTGATGCCGCGTCGATGGAGTTCAGCTTCGAACGTGTTGCGTCCCCCACGGCCGGTCGCGAACCGGACGGTGTAGACCATGCAGTTATCGGTCAACGTTGATTGGGGTGTTCCGTGCTCGGCGATCGCGCCGCGGAACTCGGCGGCGACGATCTGCGCGGTGACGGGCTGGTGTGCGGTGATGCGGAGCGCGTAGCGGGAGTGGTCATCGAGCCAGGACAGGATCTCGGTATCGGTTTCGTCGGCGAGCGGGTAGTGCGTGAAGTCTGACTGCCAGCACTCGTTCGGGAGTTCGGCTTCGAAACGGATGTAGGAGCTCCGCGGCCGTTTCTTGGGTTCGGGAACGATGAGCCCATGACGGGTCAGGATCCGATGGATCGTGGCGCGCGCGATCTGGATGTCGTGGTGGTGTTCGAGATGCCAACGGATCGTGTCCGGTCCCGCGTCGAGGCCCCTGGCCGCCCAGTTCCCGGCGGAGCTCGAGGATCAGCGCGACAGTGCTGGGCGCGGTCGCGTCGGGTGAGGTGCGCGGGCGACGCGATCGGGCTTCGAACGCGGTGTCGCCTTCGGCTCGGTAGCGGGCAACGAGTTTGTAGACCCAGGAGCGGGCGACGCCGTAGGTGGCGGCGACCTCGGACGGGGACCGGTGCTCGACGACTACGGCGGTGATGACCAGACGGGCTTTGGACACCCGTCCAGCGTCAAGGACTGTCCTCTATGTCCTGAGACATCTGTCCTCGATGTCCTGAACTACGACACCACCCCCGCCACCAACCAAACAGCAGGTCAGGCCCCACTTCTCGGAGTGGGGCCTTCTGCGTTCAGGCGGTGTTGCCCAATCTCCGCCCAATCCTTCGACATCATCGGATGTGGAAGATCTTCACGACGAGTGGGCTGTCGACGAGGGTGTGCGGCGCGATGGCGTGGTACGCCCACACGTGGGTCCAGGCGTTTGCGGTGCGCACGGTGATGAAGGTCTTGAACATGCCGGGCCCGGCGTAGAAGAGGACGAGGTAGAGCACGGACAGCAGCGCGGCCGTCGGGGACGTGTAGCTGGTCCAGCCGTCGAAGAGGTGCAGCAGGGCGTAGGTGATGCCGCCGAGGATGACGGTGGCGGGGACGGAGCCGGTCAGCTTGAGGTACCGGGGTGTGAGGATGCAGTAGACGAGCACCATCGTCGGCAGGACGGTGCTGGCGAGGCCGAGCACGAGGGCGAGAGGCGCTCCGACGGCGATCTGGTGCGCGTCGAGGTCGAGGATCGACGTCGGCGCGGTGGCCAGCTGCACGGTCGACTCGATCGCGAGGACGACGAGGACGACGAGCAGATCGGAGCGCCGATCGGACGATCGAAGGCTGAGCTGCTCCGTGCTGTAGCGACGACGGAACCAGCAGTAGGGGATCGCTGCGTAGGCGGTGAGGTTGTACGTCGCGAGCGTGATCGCCTCGGCGGGCCGAACTGTGTCGCCGGTGCGGACCACCATCCCGTCGAGGTGGAACCCGAGCGTGTGCCACCCGAGAGCACGTCCGAGGAGCGCGCCGCCGATCACGGCGCCGAACCCGTAGAGGAGGACGGCAACAGTCTCGCGGCGAGCGGTGGTGCGGTCCGGGGCGCGGTCGGAGATGTCCGGCGATGATCGATGGCGGGTGAGCAGGTGGACGACCACCATCAGGCCGAACACCTCGACGAACATCGCGTCGGCCTTGAGCACGGCGTCGATCGTGTCCGGCTGGGCGAGCGCCTCGGCGTGGAAGGGGAGGTGGGCGTCGGCGAGGGCGACGATCGCCAGGTTCAGGCCGGACCATCCGGCGATCCCTGCGCGCACGCTTCGCCGGTGCAAGAGCCGCACGGGGTGGCCGCTAGGCGGAGGTGAGGCGGAGCGGTGGTGGTCGGTGGTGATCATCTGGTTCTCCATTGCACTCGTACCATACGAATGACTAGTATGAGCGTATGGTACGAGCGGACGCAAGAGAGAACCCGGTGCGTGAGCGCCTCCTGGAGGCCCTGGTGACGATCACCGCCGAGCGCGGACTCGACCAGGTGAGCCTCCGAGAGGTCGCCGCAGCAGCCGACGTCTCGATCGGGGCGGTGCAGTACTACTGCCGCAACAAGGACGAGATGCTCCGGATGGCGTTCGAGCACATCACCTCACGGATCCTCGGTCGTGCCACCGCAGCGGCGGCCGGGGAGAGCGTCAGTGCGCTGATCCGGCTGTCGATGCTCGAGTTCCTGCCCCTCGACGACGAGCGTCGGGTCGAGGCGAGGGTCTACCTGGCGTTCGCGGCGAGAGCCGCGGTGTCACCCGGCCTCGCTCGAGTCCACACGGCGATGATGACCTCGATGCGCGACCAGTGCGAGGCGGCGTTCCGCCTCGCGGTCGAGCGGGGCGAGTCCCGATCCGGGATCGACCCTGCCGTCGCGGCCACGTCCACCGTGGCGATCGTCGACGGCCTGTTGCTGCACCTGCTCACCGGCTCGATCGGGCTCACGCCCGAGGGCGCCGTCGCGATCCTCGACGCCCACCTCGGCCAGTACCTCGACGTCGCGCCGCCGACTGCGGCGAGCTCGGGGCCGAAGAAGTCGCGGGCGAAGCGAACCACCAAGCCACCGAAGTGAGGCACCCCGCCATGCAGACCACAAGCCACGCCACTCCGCGAGTGCTCGTCATCGGGTCCCGAGGAGCGCTCGGAGCTCTCGTCTCTGCCGCGTTCAGGGGCGCCGGCTGGGACGTCGTCGCCGGCGTCCACCGCCGGCCGACCGACCCGACCGAGACCCTCGTCGACCTCGACCGTCCCGAGACCGTCGCCGCCGCGCTCGAAGGCGTCGACGTCGCCATCAACTCCGTTCCCGACCCCGCGCTCACGGCCGAGAGGCTCGTGCTCGAGCGCGGCGGCGCGCTCGTGAACCTCTCCGCGATGCCCGCCGATGCCGCTCGCCGACTGCGAACCGAAGCAACGACGGCACGTGGCGCAGTGGTGATGGACGCGGGCGTCGCGCCCGGCCTGACCAACATCGTCGCGGCGGACCTGCTCGACCTGCACCCCGAGGCCGACGAGGTCGAGATGGTCTTCACGGTGTCGACCCGCAGCACCAGCGGTCCTGCCGCGGCGGCGTTCGCCCACCGAGGCCTCACGACTGCACGCCGTCACGACACGACGGTGGTCGCCCTCCCTGAGCCGTTCGGCCTCCGCCGGTGCATCGGCTTCGCCGAGGCAGACGCAGGGTGGCTCGGCCCGGTCGCGGGGGGCCGACCCGTGCGCACGTACATCTGCTTCGCCGAGCCGTCGGTGCACCGGCTCATGCTCAGGCTCAACTCGGGTCGCCTGCTCTCGCACCTGCCGCGCCGGGCGCTGCGTCCCGGGCCACGCCGAGGGGGAGGGGTCGGCACCCAGGAGCCGGTCGGCCATTGGGTCGCCGTGTGCCGCAACGGCGTGCGCCTCGCGGCGCGCACCATCCAGGGGCACGGTGACTACCGAATGGCCGCCCAGAGCGCGGTGATCTTCGCGGACGCGCTCGTCAGCCTCGATGCGGAGGGCTCGGGCGGAGGGGTGCTCCGCCCGGAGGAGGTCTGCTCGGTCAGCGAGCTCGCGGGCCCACTCCAGCGAGCGGGCATCAGGGTCGTCGACCCGTCCCGACCGAGCCACTGGGCCGACGCGATCTGAGCTCGGGGACCGGCTGCCGATCTGCAGCCTGAGGGTCTGCCGGCTCCCGGGATCGGGAAAGGATCGTGCCGCGATGCTCGAACTCCTCGAAGCACAAGGCATAAGCCAGCGCTTCGGTGATCGCGTCGTGCTCGACGGCGTCGATCTCCGCATCCCTGCGGGTCGTGTCACCGGCCTGCTCGGCCCGAACGGTGCCGGGAAGACGACGCTCATGCGGATCCTCTTCGGCGTGCTCGTCCCCGATGCAGGCTGCGTCGTGTGGCGCGGTGTGCCGGCGTCGGAGGAGGACCGGCGCTCGTGGGGCTACATGCCCCAGGAGCGCGGGCTCTACCGCGACATGCCGCGCGATCGACCTGCTCACCTGGATCGCCCGCCTCCACGGCCTGACCAAGCTCGACGGCCGCTCCCGGGCCGAGGACCTCCTCGGGCGGCTCGGTCTCGCGGATCGCCTCACCGACAAGATCTCCGAGTTGTCGGGTGGCATGGCTCAAGATCGATATCGCCCCAGCGAAGTCCGAGCACCTCACCGCGCCACATGCCGGTCGTCGCCGCGATGTAGATCGCGGGCCAGAGGCGATGATTTCGACTCGATTTGAGGAAAGCCGAGAGCTGCCGTGCCGTCCACGCGTTCGGTTTGTTGCTGAAGCGATGCCGCAGCTTCGGTGGATGGGCGAGCAGAGCCTCGTTGCGGGTGACGAGCCACGGTTGAACGCGTCGCGGAGAGCGGCGCGAAGTATCTGGTGAATGTTGAGCACCGTCTTCGGCGCGAGCCCGTTGCCGTCGCGGCGTCCGCGTTCGAGCAACGCCGTGTAGAGCGCATCGAGGTCGGCGGCGGTGACGCGGTGAAGTGGGATGTGGCCGATAAACGGATTGATGTGACGGAAGGCTTCCCGCTCGTATCGAGCGAGCGTGCTGGGCCGAAGGTTCGATCGCCGCGTCGGCAGCCAGTGATCGACGATGTACGACTCGAGCGACATCCGTCCGGGGAACACGGGGCCTCGACCGTTACGAGCCTGTACGAGCTCGGCGAGGAAGCGTTCTGCCTCACGCCGGCTGGTTCCGGCCGCGCGCCACGTTCGGCGCTCGCGCCGGGTCAGGGGATCCGTTCCTTCGTAGACCACTGCGTAGTAACGCTTGTTCTTCATGACCAGGTAGCCGCGCATCGCGCCCTCCTTCGCTCTGGGAAGCGCGATGTTTGCAACCGACTCGGTAGAAGCGCCGGTAGAACGCCCGAGTCAGGGCAGGTCAGACCCGTGTGATCAGGTCGACAACCCGAAGTGACGGCGGCCATGAGATCGTGCCCTGTGGCGGTCATGTTGCTGCCCGTTCGTGGCCAACGGTTCTGCCCGGCGGCGGCCAGGTGATCTGCCCTCGTTGACTTGTTCGTTGCTGCTGCGCGGGTCCGCGTGGTGGGTGCTCCTCCCGGTTCGACTGGCCGGTGCTGAACCAGTGCCGGCCGACCGGGAGGAGCGAGTTGAAGTCTTACGAGGAGATCATGGAGATACTCGAAGCGTTCGATCTCACAGGCAGTTTGCGCGATGCGGCGGAGCTGGCGGGTTGTTCGCACCACACCGTCGCTCGTTACGTCGAGCTGCGCGACGCAGGCCGGCTGCCGGTGCGCGGCGAGCCGCAACAGCGAGACCGGTTGATCGACCCGTTCCTCGACAAGGTCGAGGAGTGGGTCGAACGTTCTGACGGGAAGCTGCGCGTGGATGTCGCGTTCGACAAGCTCGTCGCGCTCGGCTTCACCGGTTCCGACCGCACGGTGCGCCGCGCGGTCGCGCAGGCCAAGCGGACGTTCCGGTCCGGACGTCGCCGGGTGTATCGGCCGTGGGTGCCGGAGCCGGGGATGTGGGCACAGTGGGACTGGGGTGAAGGCCCACGCGTCGCGGGCCGGCGCACACAGTTGTTTTGCGCGTGGCTGGCGTGGTGTCGCATGCGGGTGGTGTTCCCGACGTGGGACAAGACCCAGCCGACGTTGATCGGCTGCCTCGACCGGGCGATGCGCCGTTTCGGTGGCGCGCCGACGTATTGGTTGACCGACAACGAGAAGACGGTGACGGTCGAGCATGTCGCGGGCATCGCGCTGCGCCACCCGACGATCGTCGCGGTCGGCCATCACTACGGCGTGACGGTCGCGACGTGTGTGCCGTGCGACCCGGAGAGCAAGGGCGGCGCGGAAGCAACGGTGCGGATCGCCAAGGCAGACCTGGTGCCGACGGACGCGAACTTGCGCGACGACTACACGAGCTGGGCGGAACTCGTGGATGCGTGCGAGCAGTTCATGGTCGAGGTGAACGCTCGTGCGCATCGGGTGACGCGCCGGGCGCCGGTCGAGATGCTCGCCGAGGAACAACAACGACTACACGCGTTGCCCGAGCATGCGTACACGGCAGCGTTCGGTGAGACCCGCCGCGTCGGGTTCGCGTCGACGATCAGTTACGGCGGCGTGCTGTATTCGGTGCCGCACACCCTCGTCGACGAGACCGTCTGGGCACGCGTCGAGGGCGACGAACTCGTCGTCACGCACGTCGATCGGGCCGGTGCGAGCGAGGTCGCGCGGCATCGGCGCTCGACACCGGGCACGCCACGGATCTGCGACGAGCACTACCCGCCCCGTCCGCCGGGCGCGCTCGCCCGCCAACCACGCGCGACGAATCCCGACGAGGAAGCGTTCCTCACGATCGGTGAAGGCTCACGCGTGTGGCTCGTCGAAGCCGCCGCCGCGGGAACGTCACGGGTGAAGGTGAAGATGCGCGAAGCGGTCGCGCTCGCGGCGCTGCACGGCACCGAACGGGTCGATTGGGCGCTCGGGCATGCGGCGACGTTCGGTCGTTTCGCCGACGGCGACATCGCCTCGATCCTCGCCGCCCATACCGGCGGCGACACGCGCACGGCGAGCGACGACCATTCGTTGCAGTCCGGGACCAGAGCGTGGGACGGCTTCGGAGGAACACGATGAGCGCGCCGACCGTGTCGCCGATCGACGAGGTCGTCGAACTGCTCAAGGCGTTGCGGCTGCCGCACATGCGCGTCACGCGCCCGACATCTTGGCGACCGCGAAAGCGCAACGGTGGGAACCCGCCGAAGCGGTCCGTGCGTTGCTCGTCGAAGAGGTCACCGGCCGGCAGCACTCCTCGATCCGTTCCCGGCGCAAAGCAGCCGGGTTCCCGACCGGCAAGACGTTCGAGAGCTGGGACGAGACGCTCAGCTCCATCGCGCCACCGACCCAACGCGCGTTACAGACACTCGAGTGGATCGAACGGCACGAGAACCTCGTCGTGTGCGGACCGTCCGGCACCGGCAAAAGCCACTTCCTCGAAGCGCTCGCGGACGGCGCGATCGACGCCGGCCATCACGTCCTGTGGTTCTCGCTCGAACAACTCGGCGCGATCGTGCGCCGCCACCGCGCGGATGACACCGTCAGCCGAGCGATCAAACGGATCATGCGCGCCGAACTCATCGTCATCGACGACATCGGCCTGCTCCCCGTCGCGACCGAGACCGCCGAAGCGCTCTACCGGCTCATCGACAACGCCTACGAACGACGCGCCGTCGCGCTCAGCTCGAACCTGCACCCCGCCGGGTTCGACGAACTCATGCCCAAAACGATCGCAAACGCGACCGTCGACCGGCTCATGCACCACGCGCACGTCGTCCTCACCGCCGGCGACTCGATCCGCCTCACCCAAGCCACCCACGGCAAGGGGGTGACGCCCCTCGCACGATGACACTCGGGCAGAACTCCTGGCCATCACCGGGCAGTTCTGTTGGCCACCACCGGGCACAACCAGTGGCCATCACCGGGCAGATCTCAGTGGCCGTTGACACCGAAGGTGGAGCGGTGGTCCCGACCGAATGCAAAGCCAAGACGAACTCGCTGTGAGGGTGCCGTCGGAGATCGTGCAGACCCCTACCGGACTGGCCTCTGCTGCGATATTCACTGCGTCGACGAGCGTCGCAGCTCGCGGGGCGTCGGCCATGCGGAGCGCAAGACTCTGGACAAGGTCAACCGCTGACCCTCGAAACCGAGCCACCACCGGCTGCCAGATATCTGTCGGCCTACCCTGGGCCGATGCTGCCCGAGACGGACGTGGTCCGTATCCGCCGGTGGGTCGACGCGCGGAATGATCGTTTGCCCGAGCGGGCCCGGGGCCAGATCCGTTACGAGCTCGACGTCGCCGACCGTCACCTCACGGTGTTCGAATGTCGTCCACCGTGGCGAGCAGAGTATGGGCCGGATTGGACCCGGTTCCCGATCGTCCGCTTCCACTACGCGAAGGCGCGGCGCGAGTGGAGTACCTATTGGCGGGACCGGAACTTGCGGTTTCATCGGTTCGACCTGATCCCGCCTTCGGGTCTGGTCGAGGATCTCCTCGCGGCGGTAGACGCCGATTCGACCGGGATCTTCTGGGGCTGAGAGTGGACCGCGGGGCTGACCCGGACGAGGCTGCGCACGAGTTCGTCGAGCTCTGGTCGGCGCCGACTGCGGCTGCGTTGCACCGCGTGTTGGTTTTGCACCAGCCGATCCGTAGCAGCGCAGACGCGTTCGAACCCTTCTCGCTGCTCGAGAAGCATCACAAAGCCGAACCGAAGAGCTCGGTGGTCACAGCGACGCTGCTCTTGACGGATCGACGGTGGCGCACGGGCGCCGGCCGACTTGCTCGCCGGATTGCAGACGCGACGATCCTCGACCAGGAGCAGCTCGACCTCCTCGCCCGCGCGTTTCTCGCCGCCGACGAGGCGCTCTACTGGCAGGTGCCCGACGACTGGTTCAGCGACGACGACATCATCATCGATCTCGGCGCCATGACGATCGAGCCCGACGACGAAGACCTCGACGACGATTCCGACGACCTCGTGGAACCGGGCCCGACGGTCGCGAGGCGCGAGGTTGCTCCGCCACTGCGGCGGTGGGCGGCGGCACGTGAAGCATCCCGGGAGCCGGCGGTGTGGGCCACGCTGTTTACCCGGACACGGGAACTCGATGCGCGCAGCGCTGCCGCGATCATGGCCGGGCTGCTCGACGCGATCGACGCGTTGGAACCATCGGTTCAGAAGCTGCTCATCACGGAGGCGACGCGATGGCCAGACCAAGCCGTGCGTCGTGCCGGCCTCGCACTCGTTGCCGATCGCCAGGGCCCGGAAGCGGCCGTCAAGCTTGCCGCGAACGATCCGAACGCTCGGGTCCGGGCGTGGGCCGGGTCGCTCATGCACACATCCGAGACCGGCCGACCCACCAGCTCGGGTGTTGAAGCGCACGCGACCCCGACGCAGGAAGAGCAGTCACCAACCTTGTTCTGATCGTGTCGTGTCAGTGACGACGCGGAGGCGGGGCGCGCCGTCGTCGAGCTGCACGCCAGTGAGGGCCAGGCAGCGCCGCCGGAGATGGTCGCGGTGCATGCCCGGCTGGTCTGCGGCCCGGAACACGTCGACCGCGACGTCGTGGCGGCCCGCCGCCAAGGCGGACTCGGCGAGCGTTTCGATCGGCTGCCAATGGTCAGAGCCGAGTCGATGCGCGGCCTGTGAGTAGCGTGTATAGCGGTTGCCGGCGAGATGCAACCAGGCGATGAGTTCCAGCGCTTCTTCGGCTTGGAAGTCCTGATACGCGGCGAGCCACTCGTCGGCCAGCTCGAGCAGGATCGGCTCGATCAGGTCTGCGTGCCCGGCAGGCACATGCTGGAAAGGGAGCGTCTCGTGTCGGTAGGTGAGTGCATAGACCTCCGAGACCAGCAGCTCGCAGAGGTCGTGCCAGTAGCGCGTGGCTTCGATTCCCGCCGCTGCCCAGTCGATGCTCAGGTAGGCGCGGAATGCGTCGAGGCGCAGCTCGCCGATGTTGCCGTAGGAGTCGTCGCCACGCTCCGCCAGTTCCACACCGACGGTGTGGAACGCCCGGTACAGGGCGAGCCGATCTCCGAGGGCGCGGCGAGGACCGTCGAAGCGCGCGAGGCGCTCGCGCAGCTGGCCCGTGACCGCGAAGCTCCGCCCTTTGGTGACGTCAGTAGCCGGTCGACGGCCCGCGAGCTTCTCGTACCAGCGGCTGGGGCTGACCGGGAACCGGTCCCAGTGTCCGTACCGGGCCCGCCGCTCCAGCCGGACCCGCGGTGTGTCGCGCATCGCTTCGGTCATCGCGCGGCCTTCGAGGGCTTGGTCGAGGACCTTGCGTCGGGCTTTGGACAGCGTCGCCTGATCCGGTTCGTCGGCGCCTGCGAGCACCGCCGGGCTGACGCCGGCCGCGACCATGCGGCCGCGGAGGTCGGCGAGGTGGCTCAGCTTGGCTTCGACGTCGGTGCGGCCGTGCAGTGAAGAGTGCAGCCGACCGACGAGCTCGTGCTCGAGCGCGTCGAGATCTCCGTCGAAGTTGGTTGCGGCGACGAGCGCGAACCATCGGTCGAAGTGGCACCACGGCGCGCCGGCAACCGACGCCCACGGCTCAGGCCCGAAGATCGGCGGCCGCCGAGTCCTGTTCACGTGCGTGTCCAGCGCGGGCCCGGCCTCAGAACGCGACCAGGTCTCGTCTTGGTTTGCCTGATGGTGACGTCGCCTCGAAGCCGAGAACCAGACGAAGGTCGAGTGCGTGGGCGATCCGGGTGAGGGTGTCGAGGTTGGTGCGGTGACGGCCGCTCTCGATACGGGAGATCTGCGAGTGGCTCGTCCCGACCAAATCGGCGAGTTCTTGCTGGCTGAGGCCCTTGTCCATCCGGAACTTGATCAGGAGCCAGGCGATCTCGCGAAAGCCGGCAAGCGCGGCTCGCTGGGCGCGGTATTCCGGACTCTGATTCGCTCGCCTCGCCGCGGCCTTGTCCGCGGTCTGGCCAACGGGGCTCTTGGCGCGGGGGCGTTTTCCTGCAGGAGCGGCGGTGGTAGTCATGCCGTAACTTTATCACTTCTGATAAGCAGGTCTACGGCGCGTCGTGGCCGGCGGCGCGTGGCGGGCGCCGTGGCTTGGCGTCCATGCGCTCACGGAAGTCCGCGAAGCGAGTCTTGGCGAGCTCGATTTCCGCCTCGGGAAGCGCCCCGGTTCGCTTCTCGATCACGTGGAGGAGGACGAACAAGGAGCCGGACCGCTGGTAGAAGATCCGGTAGAGATCGCGCCCGTAATGACAGCGCAGCTCGCGGAGCTGACCGTCGACTTGCGAACTGTGGGGGAACGGCAACGGCGGATCACTGGTCCTCTGCCGGTTGAGCAGCCCGATCTTGAAGTCGAGTTCCTCTTGGCGTTCCGGTGCCAGCGCGTCGATGAATTCGTTGACCGGCTCGACGCCGTTGCGGTCCCGGAAATACACGGCCTGCACGGCCTCACACTAGGAAGGCGGCCACCGGAACGGTGCGATTGCTCGCCACGCGCGAGAGTCGACGACCCGATTCTGAACCCAGCCCGCCCACCCTCGGAACAACCTCGGAGTGCTATGGAACCGGGAACCAGTGTCAGCGCTCAGTACGATCTCGGGGACGTCATGGACATGACCGACGCGCGTCGCCTCTGGACTCGACGCTGCGATGCGCGGCCCGGGTTCGAGGCCGTGGTGGGCGGCTACGCGATCGTCGGCGACGACGAGGCCGATCCGCGGGTCGCGCGGATCATCGACATCGACCCGGACGGCAATATCGAGCTCGAGGTCTTGGACGGAACCGTCGAAGCGCATCTCGACCTCGTCACGCCCGCCTGAGGCCAACCGGCAGCGATCGAACGTCAGCGGACGTCCGCCACCGAGCGCAGTGCTTCGTTGTGCATCGCGCGTGGTGGCGCGAATGGTGCCGTTCAATCCCGGACTGGATGGGACAGGACGGGAGTAGACGTCACGACGACGGTGTGGATTGCCTCGTCAGCCGTATTGCAGAGGAGTAGACGGGACCCTCATAACCCGAAGGTCGCAGGTTCAAATCCTGCCCCCGCCACCAACGAGAATGCAGGTCAGGCCCGGTGCGCAAGCACCGGGCCTTCTGCGTGTGGTGCCGAAAATGGTGCCGACATCGCGAATTCGCGTCGTGAGCGTGGTGCCGCACAACCCGAAGGTCGTGCATTTCCGCCACGCAGCGCGGCATGTTCGTGTCGTCCTGCCCCGGTTGCTCCCATCGCGTGTCGTTCGGTACCGCGCTTCGACAGCGCGAGATGAGTCGACTCGCAACGTTGGCGAAATCGCATCGGGTCGACAACCCGAAGGTCGTCTCTGCGACAAGCGCGCGCCTTGGTCCTGAAGTCCCGCCTGCGCATTCCGTCTTCGAACGACGGCCAGCTCGTAACCGATCCCTACGCGGGTGCGGGCTGCCGCAACGGGGGGGCGTGTGACAGCAACGTGATGCCGATCGTGAGGCCGCCGTCGGGATTCGCGGTGGGGTCGATCTCGCCCTGATGTGAATTCGCCACCACGCCGCTCGAGATCGACCTGGCCCCGAGTTGCGACACCGTGATCGCTCGTCGCGATTCACTGCGTTGCTCATGACGCCCATCGTGTGGAGTAACCGCTCTCGCGAGGGGTTCGGGCGGCGTATCGTGACGTCGAGTTCGGTGCGCATGATCGTGAGCCGCGTTCGCAATGCGTGGGACGCTCGGCGACGAAACGCTGCTGACTCGAGACCACCGCGTCGAGGCGTTCGAGCATGCCGTCAAACGTGGCGCGAGCTTGCGTGAATTCGTCGTCGGGCCTTCGAGTCCGATGCGCAGATGAAGGGCGATCCTCTCGGGAGGCGGCGACCAGATCGGCGAGCTCGCCCGCACCAACCTGCGGAACTCGCGCAAAGAATAGGAGGGGCGTGCCCCTCAGCCGGCGGAGTTCGTGTCCCTGATCGGCGGGCCGTCGACGAATGTTGCGAGCGGCTCGCCGATCTCGACGACGTAGGTGGAGAGCATCTGGCCGGTGTCAGGGCCGATATCGAGCGCGTTGTGTGGCACGCGCGGCGGGATCAGGAAGCGGGTACCCGCGGGCAATGTGAGGGTCTCGCGCCCTTGCATGTGCATCTCCACCGTGCCCGCCATGATGAAGCCGACCTCTTCTCCGGGATGGATGTGCCATCCGGACTCGACCCCGCACGGGATCTTGGTGATCACTTGCACGATCTCGCGACCGGGGATCGATGACGACTCGTGCTGCACCTCCGTGCGCTCGAGTTTGGTCGCGAGCCCATCCGTCGGGTGCGCGTGCACGTGGATGACCATATGTAGTAGCATATGGTCATGGCGAGAAGGGAAGTCCTCGTGCAACTCGATGACGAGCTGGTCGAGCGGCTGGATCGCTTGGCCGACCAGCAGGGCACGAGCCGTTCGGACCTCCTGCGGCGGGGCGCGGCCGCGGTGCTCGAGGCTTCCGAGTTGGCTGCAGCCGACCGCGAGCTCCAGGCGTCGTACCGGCGAGTCCCCCAGGATCCTGCCGTCGTTGCCGCCGCGACTCGGCTTGCCGCACACACCGCGCCGGAGTGGTAGCCCGCGGCGACGTTGTGTGGGCCGATCTGGGTCCGCCTGCCGGTCAGCGGCCCGTTTGTGTGCTCACGCGCGACGCGGCGCTGGCAGTGCTGACTGCGATCACCTGCGCGCCGATTACTCGAACGATTCGCGGGATCCGCTCCGAGGTGGAGGTCGGGACGGCAGAGGGTTTGCCGGCGCCGAGCGTCATCAGTTGCGACAACCTGATCACGATCCCGCTCGCGTCACTCGACGATCGAGCCGTTGGTCATCTCGACGTGCAAACCCGTGCCGACCTCGACCGCGCGCTGCGCTACGCGCTCGACATCGAATACTGAGCACACACATGGGCGTGCATCGGCTTGCATCGCGCGTGGTGCAGCTCCCACTCCCCGACGGCGAGGGCCGCCCGATCCGATCGATGATGGCGCCAGCGATCAGCCCTGCGGCCGCCCGTCGACGTTGACGAGTCGGAACCTCGATGTCTTTCTTCGTCGTCGAGGCGGCGATGCTCATGCCCGACGCGAGAGCTCCCAGCGGGAGTTCGCATTGTGGGTGGGCGCCGCCATCCATCGGGCGGCGATGTGCTGATCGGGCCGTACGAGCAGCGCGCCGGTGTCGGGCATGGCGAGGACGTCGGACCACCAGCCGTCGGGGTCGTCGAAGTCCACGTCGACGCGCAGGTCGCAGTCGACCGTTTCGCAGGTCGGTCCGGCGATGAGCACGAGCCGGTCGAGAGGGATCAGGTCGAGCGTCGAGCAGACCGCGCCCGCGCGCCGGATCCATGCGTGCGGGAGCCGCCCACCGGGACGGCTCGACGGGACATACGTGCGAACCACGTCGATGCCGTCGTCGATCCGGCCGGAAATCGCGTCGTCGGAGGATTCGTAGGAGTAGCCGAGCTGCAGTCCGAGCATGTCGAAGTGCGTGGCTTGATGTTCGATGGCCGCGACAACGCCGGCGCGGCCATCGGCGTCCGCGAGCGTCGCGGTCACGTTGGCCTGGAACACCTCGAGGTCGGGGTCCGCGCCGAGCGCGATCGGCACTTCGACGATCTTCAAGGCGTTGGCGAGGCTGACCTCGGCGTTGCGCTGCGCGACGGGCCGGCGTTCACGCTCATACGACTCGAGCAGGTCGGGCTCGGCGTGACCATGCTCGACCGCGGCGAGCTTCCAGGCAAGATTGTGCGCGTCCTGCACGCCGGTATTGAGTCCAAGCCCGCCAGTTGGGGGGAACCGGTGCGCGGCGTCGCCGACGAGAAAGACACGCTCGTCGCGAAATCGGGCCGCGACCTGAGCGGTCATCGTCCACGTCGCGATCGTGACGATTTCGAGGTCCACGTCCGGGTCCGTGAGCGCGGCGCGCACGAGCTGCTCGCATCGTGCCGGCGTGTACGACGCGGCATCCTCGACGTCGGGGTCGTAGGCATGCATGTACACCCATTCGCGATCGATGTCGTGCGCGACGAACGCGCCGCCCGACGCCGGGTCGCAGATCCAGAACAACACGCCGGGATGATCACCGACGAGGTCTCGCAGGTTGGCTGCGAAGTGCACCATCACGAAACTCTGGATGCGATGCGGCCCTTCGGGTTCGATGCCGAGCATGCGCCGCACCGGGCTCGACGCGCCGTCGCACGCGAGCAGCCATCGGCTCGATACGCCGAGCGGGCCGTCCGGCCCTGTGATCGTGGAGATCACGCCCGTGTCGTGAGTCGTCGCGGAGTCCCAGCGGTGTTCGTAGCGCACGTCGATGCCTGCGTTGACGAGCGCGTCGACGAGCAACGGTTCGAGGCGATGCTGGGAGAGGTTGCGCAGTGGGGTGGGCGTGACCGCGAGTTGCTCGTCACCTTGGCGTTCGTAGGGCAGGCTTGCGATGACCTCGCCGCCGAGCTTGGTGACCCAGTGCACGGCGCCCGCGTCGGCGGGATCCTGCGCATGGGAGCGGATGTCGTCGACGTCGAGACCGATCTGGCGCCAGATCTCGAAGGTGCGCGCGTTCACGGCGTGCGCAGCGGGCGCGCGTTGTGGTCCGGCGCGGCGTTCCACGATCATGACGGAACAACCGAGCCGCTTCAGCAGCAACGCGGCGGTGAGACCGACGGGCCCGGCCCCGACGATCAGGACGTCGACGTCGAGGCGCTCCACTAGAACAGTCCCGGGTAGGAGCCGCCGTCGAGGTGCAGGTTTTGGCCCGAGATGTATCCGGCCTGCGCGCTGCACAGGAACGCGCAGGCGTCGCCGACTTCGTCGGGCCGGCCGAGCCGGCCCGCAGCGATGGTGGCGGCGATGTCCGCGTATGCGTCTTCGATGGTGATGCCCTTGATCGCGACGGCGAGTTCGGCCATCTGGCGTTGGCGGCCGGTGTCGATGCGTTCGGGCAGCAGGTTGTTGATCGTGACGTTCGCGGACGCGACCTCACGTGACAGGCCCTTCGTCGCCGATGTGAGGCCCGTGCGTGCGGCCGACGACAGTCCCATCGCGGCGTAGGGAGTCGTGACCATGGCTGAAGTGATGTTGACGATGCGGCCGAAGCGCCGTTCGACCATGCCGTCGATCACGTCGCGGATGAGCAGCAGGGGTGCGAGCATGTTCGCGTCGACCGCGGCGATCCACTCGTCGCGTCCCCACTGCTGGAAGCGGCCGGGCGGCGGGCCGCCGTTGTTGGTGACGAGGATGTCGGGTTCTGCGCACGCGCCCAAGAGCGCGGCACGGGTCGCGGGGTCGGCGATGTCGCCCGCGACGGTCTCCACGGTGACGGTCGATTCGGCCCGCAGTGTGGTCGCGGCGGCGTCGAGTCGCTCCCGGTCACGCCCGTTGATCACCAGGTGGACGCCTTCGCGTGCGAGCGACTGCGCGCACGCGAAGCCGAGACCCGCGCTCGACGCGGCGACGATCGCGTGCCGTCCCGCGATCCTGAGATCCATCAGAAGTCCAGGTCCGCAGGCGGAGCCGGGCCCCACTGGTTGATCGGATCGAACAGGCCATAGACACCGCGCGGCGTGCCCGCCGTGAGCAGGTCGGAGTCGGTCCAGTGCTCGACCGTGAAGCCCAGCGGGTCCTTCCAATAGTCGAAGACCTGACCACCGAGCACGTGGCGTCCGATCCCCCAGTAGTGCCGGCATCCCGCGGCGACCAGGTGATCGTGTCCGGCCATGAGATCGTCGAAGTCGGCGACCTCCCACGCACAATGCCCGAGCCGTACCTCACCCGTCTCGATGAGCAGCAACGTGTGGTGATCGGCCGGCTGATCTCCGCGGTCGCAACGCATGAACCGACCGACCGGTTCCTCGGGCGCACTGAGGTAGATGTCGTCCGAAGCCAGCAAGCCGAGCGTTTCCGAATACCAGCCCGCGAGCGTGGCGAGCGACGGTGTTTTCAGCGCGGCGTGACCGAACCGCTTCACCTGTGACGCGCCGGTGGGCACGCGCTGCAGCTCGTCGACCCGGACGCGCTCGGCGCCGACGTTGAGTGGCGCGTGGCCGCGGATCTCGATCGGTTCGCTGGTGTCGATGTCTGCCACGACATCGACGACGCGTCCGTCCGGATCGGTGAGGTGCACGACGAACCCGCCGCCCGGTTCGGCGAGCGGCACGACCGCAGTGCCCGTTGCCGCGGCGAGCCGGTCGAGGTCGGCGCGTGTCGCTTCGAACGCGAGGCCGAGGAACGCCGGGTCGCCGAGGTGGGTCACGTGTACGTGATGATCGGTGTCGGTGCCGCGCGTGTACAACGCGGTGTCGGTGCGGGACGCGGTGTGCATCCCGAACGAGTGGAGGAAGGTCTCCATCTCGTCGAGATCAGGCGCTCGGAAGCGCGGGAACGCGACGTCGTGGGCGCGGATGATCGGACCAGGCATGGCGAGATAGTACGACAGCGAAGTTTCGCTGTCAAAATATTCTACGTCGAAGTATCATGTCGCCATGACGACGCGCGAACTCCTCGACGACACGATCGCGAGCTGGAAGCGGGAACGACCTGACCTCGACCTCGCCGCCATGGGCACCACGTTGCGGATCAACCAGCTCATGAACGCGGCCGTGCGCGGGGCCGAAGTCCTCTTCGCGCCGCACGGGATCACGGTCGGCGAGTTCGACGTCCTCGCCGCGCTGCGTCGCGCCGGTGCCGGAACCGCGTTGACCCCGACAACCCTTGCCCGCGTCGCGATGATCTCCCCGGCGGGGATGACCAACCGCCTCGACCGGCTCGAAGCCGCGGGGCTCATCGTGCGCCGACCCGATCCCGACGACCGGCGCGGGTCTCTCGTGGAGCTCAGCCCGAACGGGCACGCCATCGCCGACCGAGCCGTCGGGGACCTGGTCGCCGCCGAGAACGAGCTCTTCCGCGAGCTGAGCGCGACCGAACGACAACGCCTCGACCGCATCCTCGACAAGCTCATCGACCGGCTCGACCGGGGGCCAACCCGTGAACGCCGGCCTCCGCCAACCGTGGCCCAAGGAGCGAGGAGCAAGACATGAAGCTCAGCGTGATGCTGAGCTGCCGATCCACACCTGCAACGCCGACGACTTCACCGGCGTCGACGGCCTTGTGGTCGTCGACGTTGCCCACCCGGGTCGCTGACGGATCCATCGGCCCACGTCGCGCTGGGCACTGAGTACGGAGCGCGTCCCCGCAACCATCGGCGGTTCGACCCGCGAATCACTGCCGCCCCATGGCGGAGCGTCCCTCGGCGGCGGCGACGTCGCCTTCGTGGCGCCGAGACCTGCTCGACAAGGTGATGTCGAGCGCGTGCAGCGTCCCCTCGAACGGGAAGGTGTGGTCGTAGCGGTCGCTCACCGGCATGCCGTGGTCGTAGCCGATGCTGCTCCCGACACTCGAGATCACGCGCATGACGAAGGGGATGTCGGCCGACCCGACCGGTTGGTCGTCGACGACGACGGTCGCGGTGGCACCGGTGCCGGTTCGGCGGAACCGCACGCCGAGCACGGAGGGTCCGGTCGGCACCCGTACCTCCGACTCGATCACGGTGTGATCGCCGAACGCGTTGTAGTCGAACACGAGCCGGTCGTCCTGGACGAACACCGACAGTCCCGCGTTCCCGTTGCCGAGCGCGTAGAGCACGCCGCTCTCCCCGGCTGCCCGCTCCACCGTCGCGTCGAGGTCCCAGCTGCGACCTGAGATGGCGGCCGACACTTGCGCCGGCAGGTACGACATCGGCGGCCGGTAGGAGTAGCGGCGATCGGGTCGATGCGGGGTGTGCTCGGCGAACCGGGAGGCGAACAGCTCGACCATGCGGTCGTCGAGGGGCAGCACGCCGTAGGCGTCGGCCTCCTCCCACCACCGCTCCACGAGCGCGGCCAACCGCTCCGGTTGCTCGGCGGCGCGGTCGCGGCACTCCGAGGGGTCGGTCGTGAGGTCGTAGAGCTCCCAGACGTCCTCGTCGAACGGCGTACCGACGTTGTGGTGCGTGACCGCCTTCCACCCGTCGACGTACATGCCCCGATGGCCCATCATCTCGAAGTACTGCACGGTGTGCCGGCTCGGGGAGTCGGCCGCGCCGGGATCGAACGTGTACGCCATCGAGGTGCCGGTGACCGGGAGCTGGGGGACACCTCGGTAGACGTCAGGAGCCTCGACGCCGACGAGGTCGTAGATCGTCGGCGCGATGTCGGTGACGTAGTGGAACTGGTGGCGGATGCCGCCGGCGTCGTCGATCCCGTTCGGCCAGTGCACGATGCACGGCACGTGCACCCCGCCCTCGTGGGTGTTCGACTTGTACCACTTGAACGGCGTGTTGCCGGCCTGGGCCCAGCCCCACGGATAGTTGGCGTGGCTGTGGGGCCCGCCGATGTCGTCGAGGTGGTCGAGCGCCTCCTCCGGCGACTCGAAGAGCATGTTGAAGAACTTCATCTCGTGCAGCACGCCGAACGGGCCGCCCTCGCGACTGGCGCCGTTGTCGGAGCACAGGACGATGACGGTGTCGTCGAGCAACCCCATCCGCTCGATCCCGTCGACGAGCCGGCCGATCTGGTCGTCGGTGTGCTCGAGGAACGCGGCGAACGCCTCCTGGAGCCGCGCGGCGAGGCGGCGCTGCGCTTCGGGCAGCTCGTCCCACGGCTCGACGCCGGGGTTGCGGGGGGCCAGGACCGTGCCGGGCGGGATCACGCCCAGCTCCTGCTGGCGGGCGAACCAGCGGCGGCGGGCCTCGTCCCAGCCGTCGTCGTAGCGGCCTCGGTGCCGGGCGAGGTACTCGGCCGGTGCCTGGTGCGGCGCGTGGGTCGCCCCCAACGCGAAGTAGGTGAAGAACGGCCGGTCGGGCCGGATCGACACGGAGTCGTTGACGAACGCGAGGGCCTTGTCGACCAGATCTTCGGTGAGGTGGTACCCCTCCTCCGGGGTGCGCGGCGGGTCGATCCGGTGGTTGTCGTAGGTGAGGTCGGGGGTGAACTGGTCGGTCTCGCCGTCGAGGAAGCCGTAGAAGCGGTCGAAGCCCCGCTGCAGCGGCCAGCTCTCGAAGGGCCCGGCCGCGGAGGCCTCGTCCATCGGGCAGAGGTGCCACTTGCCCACCATGAAGGTCGCGTAGCCCACGCCGCGCAGCACCTCGGCCATCGTGGCGGCCTGGTCGGTGATGCGACCCCGCATGTGGGGGAAGCCGGTGTTGAAGTTGGAGACGGCCCGCATGCCGACGGTGTGGTGGTTCCGGCCGGTGAGCAGCGCGGCCCGCGTCGGCGAGCACAACGGCGTGACGTGGAAGTTGCTGAAGCGGATGCCGCCTGCGGCCAGCCGGTCGACGTTGGGGGTCGGCAGGTCGGAGCCGTAGCAGCCGAAATGGGAGAACCCGAGATCGTCGAAGAGGATCACGACGACGTTCGGCGCGTGCTCGCCGGGATGCGCCGGCGCGGGCCACCACGGCTCGGACTCCGCGACCGTGCGGCCGATGGTTCCGCCGAACCCGGCGGTGGGGTTGTCTCTGCTCATCCTCGGCATTCTGTCCGCGTTGGGGCGGCGGGGGAGAGGGTTCCGTCCCGATGCGCGGGACCGCACCGGCGCTCCCGCTTCCACGGGCGGATTCCACTGCGCGGGACCGACCGGAGCGCGCGAGGTGCCCCACTCCTACAGTGCGATCGCGGGTCTCCTCGCACGCCGGCGAGGTGGGACGAGCCCGACCCCGGGAGGAGCAGCATCGTGGGGCACGAGGTGTTCAAGCGGATCGAAGGGGCGAGCAGCGAGCTCGTCGATCGGTCGAAGGCCGCCGACGAGCTCGGGAGGCTCCCCGACGACGTCGCCAAGCGCCTGAAGGACATCGGGATCGTCCGGATGCTCCAGCCGGCCGAGTTCGGTGGTGACGAGGCCGACCCCCGCGACTTCCTGGCCGCGGTGATGGAGGTCGGCCACTCCTGCCCGTCGGCCGGATGGGTCTCCGGGGTGGTCGGCGTCCACCCCTGGGAGCTCGCGCTCAACGACGAGCGGCTCCAGGCGGAGGTCTGGGGTGACGACCCCGACACCTGGGTGGCCTCCCCGTACGCGCCGATGGGCACCGCGGTGCCGGTCGACGGTGGCTACACGGTGAAGGGCCGGTGGAACTTCTCGTCCGGGACCGACCACTGCGACTGGGTGGTG
>CAVXFZ010000009.1:0-96678 GCA_963761175.1 uncultured Actinomycetes bacterium
CACTGGCTCGCTAGCTTGTGATCGTGACGGGTCAGACGCTGACGGTCTTCCTCTTCACCGACATCGTCGGATCTACCGGGCTATGGGCAAAGCAGGCCGACAGGATGCGCCGGGATCTGACGGTGCACGACGACTTCTGTCGGTCGGTGTTCGCCGAACGCGGTGGTCGAATCTTCTCGACCGCCGGCGATTCCTTCGCGGTGGCCTTCTCGACACCCCACGCGGCGGTCGACGCGGCGGTCCAGCTCCAGCAGCTCCTCCGCGCGCACCCGTGGGCCGTCGATGGTGGTCTTGCCGTTCGTATCGGCATCCACATGGGGGAAGCGCAGGAGCGCAACCAGAACTTCTACGGGCCGGCACTGAACGAAGCAGCACGCATCATGAGCGTGAGCCACGGCGGTCAGATCGTGGTGTCCGACGTTGTCGCCCGAGGGGTGACGCACCCGATGCGACCGCTCGGCGAGCATCGTCTGCGCGACTTGGATGGTCGATGGTCGCTGCACCAGATCGACGTGCCGGGCTTCGAGACAGATCACGACCCACTTGCGTCGCTCGGCGATTTCCGCTCGACGCTGCCGCAGCAACGCACGCGGCTCATCGGGCGCAAGCAAGATGTTGATCTCGTTCGTGAAGCGATGGACGCGGGACGCCTGATCACCCTGCTCGGCCCGGGCGGCGCCGGCAAGACTCGGGTCGCAATCGAAGCAGCAGAACGCTGCCGTGCTCGATACCCCGGCGGCACCTTCTTCGTCGATCTGACGAAGGTGGCCGACGCTGGCTCCGTGGTGTCGGCGTTCGTCGATGGCATCGCCCGAGCGGTCCTGCCGGAACGTTCTGCAGAACGACATTTGTTTGCGGAGCTCACGGGCGCGCCGGTGTTGGTCGTCGTGGACAACTGTGAGCACGTCATCGACGAGGTCGCCGAGTTCATCAGACAGCTCCTCGTCGAAGTGGTGAACGTGTCGGTGCTCGCAACGTCACGCGTCGTCATCGACATCGACGACGAGCAGGTCGTGGCGCTTCCTCCGTTGCGAACCGACTCACGTTCCTCGGCGGCGGTGGAACTGTTCGTCGAGCGCGCGCTCGCCGTGGACCGCACCCTGCACTTCAACGACGACGAGCTCACGACGATCACCGCGATCGTCACCAGACTCGACGGCCTTCCACTCGCGATCGAGCTCGCCGCGGCGCGTATCAGAACGCTCACGCCTACACAGATCCTGGCGAGCCTCGACGAGCGGTTCCGGCTGCTCGTTGGCCTGCGCCGGCGCGACCCACGCCAGCAGAGTCTCGAGGCCGCGATCGCCTGGTCGTATGACCTCCTCCGTCCCGAAGAGCAACAGGCACTGCGAATGCTCGCGGTGTGCGCGGGCCCCGTCTCGTTGGACACGGCTGCTCGGCTGTTCGGACTCGACCCGCTGGCGGCGGCCGACCGCCTCGAATCGCTCCTCAGCAAATCGTTGGTCCACAGGGTCGTTGGTGGTCGCACGACGCGTGGATTCGGGATGCTCGAGTCGATGCGCGCGTTCGGTCGCCAGCAACTTGAACGCAATGGAGAACTCGAGGTCGCTCAGCTGGCCCTCGAGTCGGCACTTGTCCCCGATCACGAGGAGATCGCGCGCGACTACGTCGCCTTCAGCGACGCGTACTGCGATTGGAACGAACGCAACGCGCTCGAGGCAACGACCCGACGATCCGCCGCGTCGATTGCTCTTCGAGCTGATCGCATCGAGTCGGCCGCTTTCATCTACGTCTCGGCGACCTCACCCGACGAGCCGGGCGCGCATCACAAGATGCTTGCCGAAGTGCGCGAGCTTCGATCGCGTCACGTGGCACTGAGCCGAGCCGGGCGAACCGCGTCGTGGGTTGCCCAGATGTGGCTCCAGACATTTACGTTCCAGATGGCCGACATGGTGCAAACGGCGATCGACGCACTCGCCGATCTGCCGGGCGACGATCCGAGCCGACGGCTCTTCGACGCGTACCGACTGATGGGGTCGGCCGTTTACGAGCCGGCCTCCGTGATCGTCGAGACCGACACATTGATCCCCGCGCTGGTGGAGACGATCGGCCGGTCGCACGACTCCGGCATGGCGCTCATCGCCCTGGCGCGCTCGATGGCGCTGCTTTCGGTCCCCGACTACGCCCGCGCGCACGAAGCTGCACACCTCGCGTTGCGCCTGGCCGCACCACGGTCGGGTGCGTACGACGCGGCGCTGGCTCATCTCCTGTGGATGGAGTACACCGGACACCTCGCGCACGGCGAGGAACTGACCGAAGCGCGTGCGCTGGGAGTGTCGCACTACTCCCAGCTCCGGGTGGCTGTTGCCGCGGCCATCGCGACGGACGCCCCGATCGAACAGCGCGCCGCGGAGATCATGCAGCTCGCGCGTTGGCAGCCACTGGGATCTCAGATCTACGACGAGTCCCAGTTCATCGTGGCGTTCGCCTGGCTCGCGCTCGAGGAGCAGCGCACGGACCGCGCCGCGCAGCTGCTGGCCGCGTTCGCGACGATCGACCCCGGATCGGGAACGGCCGGAGTGCTCGCGCTCGAGCGACTCGCGAGGGCCGAAACGGGCGAGCCGCTCAGCCCCGATGAGATGCTGCTTCGCTTCATCGATCCCGCCGTTCACGAGCGCTTGGCCCGCAGCGTGCCGCTCGCACTGTCGGACGAGTTGGCGTATTGGGACGAGCGCCTCACAGTGTCTTCGATCCGCACCGACGGCTGACCGGCCCCGGTGAGGGTCTGCCTGGACTCCTGGGCAGTGCTTCGCTGGCTCGAAGGCACAGAACCGGCCGCGTCCCGTGTCGAGGCTGCTCTGCAAGACCGCCCGGTGATGAGTCTCGTCACTGTCGGCGAGGTCTTCTCCATCGTGCGCCGCGCCCGCGACGACAGCGTCGCGCTCGCGGTCCGTGGCAGGTCGAAGACCTCCGCTGACGTGGCTACGTACACAGCGATGGCGACCGTCGCCCGTTCCTTCGGTGACCCGTGACCGGCCATCCGGCACCTCGACGTTGATGACCTCCGGAACGGCCGCGAGCGATTCGGACGACACCGTAGGTTGGGTCAGCGGTTGGCAAGGCCTGCACAGCGGCTGGCGTCGAGCGGCTGGCCGATCGTGTGGAACCTGCGCGCCGCCTCGCGGAACCGGCCGCGGGCGCGCCTGACGTCGCCCGATGCCAGCGCGAGATGACCGTTGACCTCGTCGACCGCCGCATCCCACCCCGGGAGCTGCATGACCACGCGAGCCAGCGTTTGCGCCTCACCGGCATACGCCACCGCCTTGTCGAACGCTCCCGCCCGCGCCGCGGCGATGGCCGCGGGAACCGCCAGGTTGATGCGGCACCCCGGACAGCTCTCGACAGGACCGCGCACAGCGAGCTCGGCCTCCTCGACGACGGACAACGCCGCATCGGCGTCGTCCGCGCCGGTGATGGCAGAGCCGTAGATGCGGTCGAGAAGGTGGAAGCCGACGTCCGACTCGCGAGCCACGTGCAATGCCTCGGCGAGAAGTCGCGCCGCTTCGGCGCCGCGCCCGAGGTGACGTGCCACCTCCGCTCGTCGCTGTAGGGAATGGGCTTCGCCGGTCGGTGCCGCGATGGATCGGTGGAGCCGGTGCGCCTCGCCGAGGTCATTGTCGGCGGCGCGAAGATCGCCGGCGAGCAGGCGCGCCTCGCCGCGCAAGGTGAGCGCGAAGCCGCGACCGCGGGTGGCGCCGAGCCGGTCTGCTTCGGCCGCGAGCGCGTCGGCGAACGCGATCACGTCGGAATACGGCGCGGCGCCGTAGAGCAAACGCTGGGTCACGCACAGCTGCCCATCGAACAGCGCGACGGCGAGCTCCGGTAGCGACGAGGTGTCTCGCACGTCGAGTCGAAGACTCTCTCGTAGCTGGCCCCGGGCATGCGCGGCGAGAGCGTTGGCCCACGACGCCGCGATGACGGCGGCCGGATCACCGAGTTCGAGCGCGAGTCGCCTGCTCTCGCTCGCATGTCTCGTCGCAAGCTCAGGGTCCGCCAGGCCGATCGCGGCAACGCCGCTGAGTGTGAGCGCCCGGGCGAGACGCCCCTCGAGGGTCAGGGGCTCGAGGTGCTCGACGGTTCGAAGGGCCCCGGTGAAATCGCCGAGCTTGAGCTGCGCGAGCGCCTGTTGGGCCCGAATATCAGCAGACCTCTCTTCTCCGACCGCGGCCGCCGCGGCGGCGTAGGCGGCGGGTGCGCCGCCGCGCCCGAGCGCGTCGAGGGACGCGGCGCGGAGGCAGAGCGCCTCGGACTGGTCGGGCGCGTGGGCGAGCAACGGCTCGAGGTAGTCAAGTGCGTCAACGAACGCGCCGAGACGCACCGCCTGTCGAGCGGCCATCAACAGCCATTCGACTGCAGCGTCGGGGCGCCGCCCATCCAGCCAGTGCCGCGCGATCAACGCCGGCGCGGCGCCGGCGCGCTCGAGCCGGCGCGCCGCGTCACGGTGTACGGCGATTCGCTGATGCGGCGCGAGCCGCTCGGCCAACGCTTGGCGGACGAGCTCGTGGCGGAACCGGTAGTGCCCGCCGCTCACGACGATCACACCCGCGTGCAGCGCGGCGTCGAGCAACGCGAACACGTCGTCTTCAGACGAGCCAGTGAGGGCTGCGACCTCCGCGGCATCGAGATCTCCGCCGACGAGCGCGAGACGACCGAGCATCGTCGAATGAGGCTCGGCGAGGTCGACGAACCCGGCAAGCGCAACATCCGCGGGCGGCAGGGAGACGGGCCCGCGGGAGTCGATCCTTCGGGCCAGCTCGACGAGGAAGAACGGATTACCCGCCGCGAGCGCGACGATCGCATCGATCACCGACGGATCCGGGGTGTCCGGCGCCGCCGCGACGATCAATGCCGCGGCCTCGTCGTCGGCCAACGGTCCGAGATCCAGGGTCAGCGTGCGGCCCGCGCGGGCCAAGTACCCGACCCCACCGTCGAGCGCCCTTGGTGTCCGCTCGGCGCGGTACGCGAACACCACGAGCAGCCGACGCGACGACACCGTCGCGAGCTGCAGCAGGACGTCGATGGTCGCTTCGTCGGCGAGGTCGGCGTCGTCGACCAGGAACACGACGCCGGGAACGTCGCGGAGCTGTGCGAGGAGGCGCTGCGCCGCGGCGATCACCTGATGCCGGGTGAGCGACCGGCGGCCGTCGTCGGCTCTCCCGGAGAGCGACGTGAGCTCGGCCAGCACCGATTGCGTCCCCGGCCCGACCTCACTGAGCACTCCGCGGTGGCTCGAAGTCAGCGACCCGAGCAATGTGGCCACCCCCATGTACGGGGATGAGGCGGGACCGGCGCGCGTCTCGACGTACAGCCAGCCGGCGCGAGCCGCGACCTTCGCCAGCTCACCGCAGAAGGTCGACTTGCCCATGCCCGCGGATCCGCGAACCAGAAGCAGCGACAGCGGTGATCCGCCTCCGAATGCGCCGGACGCGCGGGCCAGCTCGAAGTGCCGACCGACGAACAGCGGCTCGGTTGCGCCGAGCCCGGCCACACACTCGGCGTACAAGGCTTCGGTCTCGGCGTCGGGCAGCACGCCCACGTCCCGCAGCAGCATGGTGCGCAAACGCCCATACCACCGAACGGCGGCGTGGCGGTTGCCCGCGGCCAGCGCCGCTCGCATCAGCTCACGATGCGCCGGCTCGTCTGCGGGCTCGACCTCGGCCAGGCGTTCCCACTGCCGACCCTGACGCAAGACCTCGACGTGGAGGGCCCGCAGGGCGCGACGCGGCTCCTGGGTCCACTCCTCGTAGAGCGACTCGGGAAGAAGGTCACCGGCATACAAGCGGTCCGCCGCCTGCCATGACTCGGCGTCGTGGCTCGACCGCGCTGCCGCGACGGCACGCTCGAATCGCTCGGCGTCCGTGTGCACCGGGTGACCCGGAAACAGCTCGACCAGCCCTCGGCGCAACACCACCGCGTCGTATGCCTCCAGGGCCCGGCGGGCATGGTGCGCCGCCTTGCGCAGGTTCGCGGCCCCGGCGGCCACCTCGAGGTGCGGCCAGAGCGCGTCGATCACCTGATCGCGAGCAAGCGTGCGGTGCTCCGTCAGAGCCAGCAGCTGCACCAGGTGCGCGGCGCGGGTCGACGGCCACGAGGCGCCATGCACCACGCGGCCGCCGACGACGACCACGAAGTGGCCGAGCAGCCGGATCTCGATCGCCGTGTCGTCCGGGCGAGCCTCCATCGTCTCAACCTCGTCGATGCTGTGGCGATCGTAGCGACGCGCCCTCGCCTCCGTCGTTGCCGCAGGGTTGGACGCAGACGTCACGCCACGGGGGGAGCGACGGGGTGACCCTGCTCCGCCCAGGCTTTGAAGCCACCATCGAGGTGCGCGACATCGCGGTAGCCGAGCTCTTGGAGCGCCGCCGCGCCCAGCGCCGAGCGGGAGCCCGCTGCGCAGTACACGATGACGCGCCGGTCGGGGTCGAAGCCGTCGAGGTGATACGGCGTGGACGAGTCGGCGTGGAACTCGAGCATCCCCCTCGGCGCGAGCACCGCCCCCGGGATCACGCCATCGGCAATCTCCGCCGGCTCTCGGAGATCGACCAGCAGCACGCCGCCGGTCCGGAGCTCATCGGCGACCTCGCCCGGCGTGAGGTTCTCGATTCCGGCCTTCGCCGCCGCCACCATGTCCTTCACACTCGCCATCACAGGTCCTCCTTTGTGGACTGATGCCGCGAGTGTGCGGATGAGCTGTTCCCGGAACGTTCCTCACCAGGTATCGGTCGCGTCCCTCACTCGGCGCCGTCTCACCGACGATTGGCGAAGTACCGCTTGTAGGCCTCGGCCGACGCGGCCAACTCGGGGTCGGCGTCGAGCTTGGGCTGCATCTTGGCCCACGCCGCCGCGCGCTTGGCGGGGATGTACTCGGTCGGCCAGTAACCCTCGTGCGGGCGGTACTCCTTGAGGACCCGCCGGGCCACGGTGGCCTTGTGCACCTCGTCGACGCCGTCGGCGAGGCCCATCGTCGGTGCCGCCGCGTACATGGCCTGGATCGGCGTGAGGTCCGTCGTGCCCAGCGAGCCGAGGATGTGCAGCGCGTTGTACGACACCTCCCGCAACACCTTCGCCATCGTGTACTTCACCGCGGCGATGTCGGTGCGGGCCTCCTGCGTCGACGTGTTGTCGATCTTCCACGCCGTCTCCAGCACGAACAGGCGCAGCATCCGGATCTGGGCGTAGGAGTCGGCGATCTTCTCCTGCACCATCTGGTGCTCGCCGATGATCTTGCCGTGCGACTCGCGGCTCAGGGCCCGCTCGCACATCATGTCGAACGCCAGCTTGCACTGGGCGATCGTGCGCATCGCGTGGTGGATGCGGCCGCCTCCGAGCCGGCGCTGCGCCAGCACCTTGGCCCCGTCCTCGGGACCCAGGAGGTGGTCGAGGGGCACGCGCACCTCGCGGTAGATGATGTGGTTGTGGTTGCGGGGCTCGGGTTGGATCTCGACACCCGGGGTCGTCCGCGGCACGACGAACATGCCGTTCGTGCACATGACGAAGAGGATGTCGGCGACCCTGCCGGCACTGGTGAACCACTTCTCACCGGAGATCACCCACTCGTCGCCGTCGCGCGTGGCGTGGGTGCGGAACAGGTTCGGATCGGAGCCGCCCTGCGGCTCGGTCATCGAGTAGGCCGAGAACATGTCCTGGTTCAGCAGCGGCACCAACCACCGCTGCTTCTGCTCGTCGGTGCCGTAGGCGGCGAGCATCTCCATGTTGCCGGTGTCGGGCGCGGCGGCCCCGAACATCTGCGGCGCCGACGAGTAGCGGCCGATGATCTCGTTCAACAGGCCCAGCTTCAGCTGACCGAGGCCGGGTCCGCCCAACTCCTCGTCGAGGAACAGCGCCCACAGGCCCTGGTCCTTCACCTGCTGCTGCAGGCCACGGACGTACGCCTTGACCTTCGGGTCGGGCGAGCGGACCGCGTAAGGGAACACGTACTCGAGGGGCTCGACCTCCTCGCGGCAGAACTCCTCGACCCAGTCGAGCTTCTTCTGGAATTCGGGATCAGTCGAGAAGTCCCAGGCCATTCGCGGCTTCCTTCGCTTCGTCGTTCCTCGGCCGGCACCAGACGGTAGACCCACGGGCCCGTGAGCTGCAGACCCAGCCCCGGGAGGTCGGCGTGACCGCGCGTTCCCGCCGCGCGGTGAGCGCGCGATGAGACCCCGATGAGAGCTCGCGCGCATCACCACCGCGTCCGACGCGTGTGATCGCCCCTCCTGCATGACGCGCGGCGCGCGCGGCAACTGATTTCGGGAGCCGTCGCATTTCTCCGCTGCCAAACCCGCCCTACATTTCGGCCATGCCAGTCGGGCCACGCGAGTGGCCTCTTGTCGGTCGTGACGCCGAGTTTCGCGTCGTCGCGGAAACCGTCGGCACCGGGCGCGGCGTCGTGCTCGCGGGAGTCTCGGGGATCGGCAAGACGCGGCTGGCCGCCACGCTCGCCGACGCGTGCGAGCGCGACGGCGACTCGGTGGTACGCCTCGTCGCGACCCGCAGCGCGGCGTCTCTCCCGCTCGGCGCGTTCGGCCCGCTCCTGCCACAGGGCGCGCCCGTCGACGTGTTCACCGTGAACGCGATCGTCGACGACGTGCGCACGCGTCATGCCGGTCACCGCTTCGTCGCGCTGGTCGACGATGCGCACCTGCTCGACGACGCGTCGGCGACGCTTCTGCACCGCCTCGTGTCAGAGTCCGCCGATGTCGCGTAGTGCAACAGAGTGGCCACTCAGCGTGCTATTTGAGCACTTCGACTCTGCTCCGCGACCCCGTCTCGGAGCAACGCTGATCGTGCAGGCGAGTTCACGGGGCGCGGTAAGGACTTCGGGAGGGCGGACAGGATGAAGGCACTCAAGCGAGCATTGACGACCGCCGGCTGTGTTCTCCTGGCGCTGACCATGCTGACCGGACCGGCGCTGGCCGCTGGTGGGGGCGGCGGTGGCGGCGGTGGCGGCGGTGGCGGCGGAGGCGGGAACGGTTCGGGCTCGCTGTACTCCGACCTCACCGTGATCCTCCGCGCGGAGACGAACGGGACGCCGATCCTGAAGAAGTACGTCGTCCCCCCGACGACCGAGACCACCGAAACCACCACCGAATACTGCGTGCAGCCGGTGTCGTACGTTCCGGTTCCCGGTGTCGCATCGTCGGTCAATCCCGTCGACGGGCGGACCGTCTGGATCATCCCGCTGCAGGGCGAGTGGATCGACTCGCCGCCGGAAACGCTCCCCGTGGATGCGATCTCCGCCTGTGACCCTCAGCCTCAGTACGCGATGTTCGTGTCCGAGGCGGAACTGGAGCGGCTGAACCTGGCCCGCACCTCCGACGGCGTGATCGCCACCAAGCAGGCCGACGTGGCGACAAAGTTGCTGGGCGGCACCGACATCGCGCTCGAGTCGACCGGCCGGATCATCATCGACGGCGTCCCGATCGACGCGTCACCCGAGAACGCAGGGATCTACCAGTCGCTGATGACCACCGGCACGATCGCCGGGCTGCCGGCCGGCATGGCCGGCCCGCCCGCCGAGATCGGTCCGACACCGACAGGCTCCGACTCGAACAGCCAGTTCGACGCGTGGGAGCTCGCGGCGATGGCGATCGGCGCGGCGGCGAGCAAGTTCACACCGCTCAGCATCGACGCGGTCGAGTACTACAACCGGATCGTCGGCTTCCCGCCGGCGAACGCGGACTCGACGCCGTACGTGTCGCCGTGGGGCGTGAACTTCGTGCGGTCCGCCGACCCGGACACGGGCGACGAGATGGCCGCCGGCGAGCAGTTCGTCGACTACAGCGGATTCAGCTACAACCGCTCGGAGACCTTCAAGGGCAGCGTCACGTGGCTCGACGTCGCGACGCTCACGTGGAAGGTCAGCAAGATCACCGACGTGGTGCCGTTCACGAACCTGTCGTCGCTCCCCGAGATCGGCGACCAGACCCTCTACGGCGTCACCGCGTTCGCGCAACTCGCCGACGACGTCCGCGCGCTGTGCAACTTCATCCCCGACAACACCTTCATCCCCGGCTTCTCGATGGACGTCCCCGGTGTCGACACCACCGCCGCGCAAGAGAGCGCGATCACGAATCCTGCGGTCGACCTCAGCGTCCTGCCGGCGAACGTGTTCGAGACGTATCCCTTCCAGATGACTGCGTCGCTGCTGAACCCGTTCGGCGGCACGGCGATCGACGACGCCCAGCTGCGGATCACGTTCCACGCACCCGAGGCCCTCGCCGACGGTGACGTGACCGCGACGGGACCGGAGGGGCAGGACGTTCCGTTCAGCCTCGACGGCAGCGACCTGACCGCGCTGTGGGGTCCCGACTCCGGCTTCGCGGTCGCGAAGGGTTACAACGTCTCCACGACGTTCGACGTGACGGTCGCGGACGGAGCCCCGACCGCGGCCTACGAGGTCACGCTCGACCTGATCACGGCCCGCGACCCGTCCAACGTGCTGGCTTCGGACACGCGCACCGTCACCGTGCTGCCCAACGAGGCGACGGTTCTGTGGGGCGACGCGCTGCCCAAGCTGGCAACCCAGGGCGTGTCGATGGCGATCCCGCTGCAGGTGTACTCGCCGGCAGACGGCACCGGTCAGTTGGCGCTGACGGTGACCGGCCCCGGCGATGATCGCACGACGACGCAGACCGAGGTGACCCGCTCGGGTGACGTGAACATCTACGCGAGCAACGGCAGCGACATGGTGGCCATGCCGCTCACGCTGAACGGACAGGGCCAGCTCGTGGGCACCTGGGACGTGGCCCTCGGCGCCGGCTACACACCGGTGACCTGGTACACCACCGTCGCAGTCGGCGCGCTGGTCGGCAACTACACCTTCGGCGTCAGCCTCGCGGGCGGCAACACGCTCGACGCGATCAACGTGTCGGTCGCCGCGCCCGAGAGCCACGGCGAGCAACCGCCGGGAGCCGGCGAGGACACCACGGCACCGGTCGTCACCGTGACTCCGGTCGGCACGCTCGGCGGCTCGACGGCCTCCTTCACGCTCGCCGCAGACGAGGCCGACGTGACGTTCGCCTGCCAGCTCTACGTGAACGGCGTGGGCGGCCCGTCGCAGGTCTGCTCGTCGCCGGTGACCTACACCGGCTTGGAGCCCGGCGTCTACGTTCTCTCCGCCATCGGGACCGACGCGGCGGGAAACGTCTCGTACCCCGTCGCCGTGAGTTGGACGGTCGGCGCACCCTCCTCCGACATCCAGATCAGCAGCGCCGGCACGACGAAGTTCACGGTCAGCCAACCCAGCATCTTCACGGTGACGGCGACCGGCTCCTCCGAAGCGCCGAGGCTGACGGCAGTCGGCAACCTGCCGCCGGGCGTGTCCTTCATCGACAACGGTGACGGGACCGCGATGCTGGCGGGGACGCCGGCGGCCGGCACGGTCGGCGACTACCCGTTCACGGTTCTCGCGTGGGACGGAACGTCGGCCACCGCGCAGAGCTTCGTCCTGACGGTCGTCGCACCGACGGTCGCCACCGACCAGCCGGCCGTCGAACCGGCGGGATACTGGCTGGCCGCTCGAGACGGCGGCATGTTCACCTTCGGTCCGAACATCGCCTTCTACGGCTCGATGGGCGGCGTGAAGTTGAACTCGCCGATCGTCGGCATGGCCGCCACCCCCGGCGGCCACGGCTACTGGCTCGTCGCAGCCGACGGCGGGATCTTCACGTTCGGCAACGCCCGCTACTACGGATCCACCGGCAGCCTCTCGTTGAAGCAGCCGATCGTGGGCATGGCCGCCACCCCCGGCGGCCACGGGTACTGGCTCGTCGCAGCCGACGGCGGGATCTTCGCTTTCGGTGACGCCGGTTACTACGGCTCCACCGGCAGCCAGAAGCTGAACCAGCCCATCGTCGGCATCGCCGCCACCCCGAGCGGCCACGGCTACTGGCTCGTGGCAGCCGACGGCGGGATCTTCACCTTCGGCAACGCCCGCTACTACGGATCCACCGGCAACATCGCGTTGAAGCAGCCGATCGTCGGCATGGCGTCGCCCGACGCCAAGGGCTACTGGCTGGTGGCGGCCGACGGCGGGATCTTCGCCTTCGGCGACGCGCCGTTCTACGGGTCGACCGGACGAGTCGCGCTGAAGGCGCCCATCGTCGGCATGGAGCAGAACCCCGCCACCCGCGGGTACTGGCTCGTCGCATCGGACGGAGCGGTCTTCAGCTTCCACACCCCGTTCTACGGGTCGGCCGGCAACATCACGCTGAAGCAGCCGATCGTCGGCATGGCATCAGCCGCCTGACGGTCACTGCCTCGTTCCACAACCATCGAGTCAGAGGGATCCGGCCCCGGCCGGATCCCTCTGCTCGTTGAGGGCGCGTGTCGACGCGCCGCCGATGCCTTCGCGCGATCGCGTCGCGCGCGACTTCAACGCGCGCGTGAGCACGACATGAGAGCGCGATGAGAGCCGCGTCCCTGCGCGCTCGCCGACGAAGCGTTCGCGCCGCCGTCGCATTTCTCTCTTGCACGGCGCGCCCTACATTTCGGCCATGCCAGTCGGGCCACGCGAGTGGCCTCTTGTCGGTCGTGACGCCGAGTTTCGCGTCGTCGCGGAAACCGTCGGCACCGGGCGCGGCGTCGTGCTCGCGGGAGTCTCGGGGATCGGCAAGACGCGGCTGGCCGCCACGCTCGCCGACGCGTGCGAGCGCGACGGCGACTCGGTGGTACGCCTCGTCGCGACCCGCAGCGCGGCGTCTCTCCCGCTCGGCGCGTTCGGCCCGCTCCTGCCACAGGGCGCGCCCGTCGACGTGTTCACCGTGAACGCGATCGTCGACGACGTGCGCACGCGTCATGCCGGTCACCGCTTCGTCGCGCTGGTCGACGATGCGCACCTGCTCGACGACGCGTCGGCGACGCTTCTGCACCGCCTCGTGTCAGAGGGCGTCGCGATCGTGATCGCCACGGTCCGCAGCGGCGAGCCGACGCCCGACGCAGTCGTCACGCTGTGGAAGGACCAGCTCTGCGACCGCATCGAGCTCCAACCGCTGTCGGCCGGCGAGGTCGCGCGGCTCACGGCCGAGGTCCTCGGTGGGGTCGTCGACGAGGCCGTACCGCAACGGCTGTGGAACGTCACGCGCGGCAACCCGCTGTGGTTGCGCGAGCTGATGACCGCCGCGCTCGCCGACCGCGCCATCGTGCAACGGCGCGACACCTGGGTGTGGGCTCATCCGCTTCGCGTGACCGCCGCGCTCGGCGACCTGGTGTCGACGCGGCTCGACCATCTCGACCCTGCCGACCGCGACGCGTTGGCGTTGCTGACCGTCGCGGAGTCGCTCCCCCTCGACGGGTTCGTACGCCTGCGCGGAGTCGACACGGCAGAACGTCTCGCAGCGCGGAGCTGATCGACACGATCGGCCGGCCGCCGCTCGTACGGATCGCGCACCCGCTGTTCGGCGAGCTCGTGCGCGCGCAGATGAGCGCGCCGACCCTCACGCGCCTGAGCCGCGAGCTCGCGCTCGCGCACCCCGTGCCGCTCGCCGACCCCGCGAGCGAGCTGCAACGCATGGAGTGGCTGCTCGACGGCGGGGTCACCGCCGACACGGAGGATCTCCTGCGCGCCAGCCGGTCGGCGCAGCTGCACGACCTCGCGCTCGCGACCCGGCTCGCGCGCGCTGCGGTCGACTCCGGTGGGGGGGTGACGGCGAGCCTGCGCCTCGCCGACCTCCTGGCGAACGGCCGGCGGCTCGAAGAGGCGTACGCGGTGCTCGAAACGATCGACGACGACGATCTCGACGACCGCGCCCGCATCCGCGTCGCGTCCGTGCGCGCGACGACCCTGCTGTGGTTCCTCGGGCGCCCGGGCGACGCGCGGCGCGTGATCGAAGCGGCCGTGGCGCGCCTCCAGGATCCCGCGCTCGCACGGGAGCTGATGGCGACGCGCGTGCAGGCGGCGATGCAGGAGGGATCCTTCGACGAGGTGGCGCGGCTCGCCGGCCTCGTGCTCGACGACGCCGAAGCCAGCGACGAAGTGAAGGCCGGCGTGCTCGTGGCCGGCGTGCCCGCGTGGGTCCTCACCGGCGCCTTCGACACGGCGATCGCGCGCTGCGACGCCGGGCTCGAGGTCGCGCGCCGCACGACCAACGCGTTTCCCATCGGCGACCTGTTGCGATTCGGTTCGATCGCCGCGCGGCTCTACGTCGGGGAGCTCGACCGCGCCGAAGCCGAGTTCGCACGGCTGCGGCACGACCGGGCCGCCTCCGACAGCGACGTGCAGCTGCGGTTCTTCTTCAGCCAGGGCCTCGGACGCGTCGAGATGCTGCGCGGCCGGATGCACCGCGCGGCACGCTACTTCCAGGAAGCGGTCGCGATGGTCGAGCAGGCGCCCGACCTCGTCTCCTGGAACCTCGGGTTGCTCGCGCAGGCGCACGCGCTCGGCGGCGATGTCGCCGCGGCGCAGGCCCGGCTCACCGACGCCGAGGGCGTCACGGCGTCCGCGATGCTCGAGCCCGACCGCGCCCGAGCACGCGTGGCCATCGCGCACGCGGCGGGCGAACGCACGCGAGCGGTACGCGAAGCACTCGCGGCGGCCGACCGCGCGCTCGAGCAGGGACAGCGACTCCCCGCGCTCTTCTGCGCGCACGACGCGGTGCGCTGGGGGGCGGGGACCGACGCGCTCGCCCGTATCGAGGACCCCGACGCGCAGGTCCCGGGTCCGCTCGCGGCGGCGCTGCGCGCGGATGCGGTTGCTCGCGTCGCGCGCGACGCCGACGCGCTCGCCGGTGCGGCGGTGGCGCTCGAGACGCTCGGCTGCTTCGGCTACGCCGCCGCCGCGGCCGCGACCGCGGCGGCGTGGTTCTCGGGCGCGGGCCGTAAGGGCCACGCGGCCCGGCTCGGTGAGCGCGCCCACGCGCTCGCGGGCCGGATCGGCGACGCGGGCGTCGACGTCTCCGCGATCGAGGCGATCTCGCGCCTCACGGCGCGGGAACGCGAGGTCGCGACGATGGCCGCGCTCGGTCGCTCCGACAAGGAGATCGCCGCCGCGCTCGGCGTGTCGTTCCGCACGATCGAGACGCACCTGCACCGCGCGTACGCCAAGCTCGGCGTCGCGAGCCGGTTCGGGCTCGCCGAGGTCATGGCCACGTACGTGATCGACCACTGACGCCACCGCGCCGCCGCATCCCTACGGTCGGCTCGTGGATCGCGACGAGGCCATCTCCCGGCTGCCCGAGGGCTACGCCGTCGCGCTCCGTCTTCACGAGGCGGGCGTCACCGACGCACAACTCGCCGCCGGCTTCGACATCGAGCCGCAGTCGGTTCCCAACGTTCTGAAGATCGCGCAAGCGAAGCTCGCCGAGCTCGCGCCCGAGGACCGATGACACGCGCCCGGACGTGCGACCGATTGCCCCACCTGCTGCGTCCCAACCGCCCGACCAAGGAGCAATGAATCATGAAGGTACGTTCGACGTTCGGCCGGACGCTGCTGCTCGGCGCCGTGGTACCCCTCCTTGCCGTCTTCGCGATCGGCTGCAGCAGCTCGAAGAAGAGCAACGCCAACACGCCGACGTCGGCCAGCAGCGCGGGGATCGGCGCGACCACGACCGCGGCGGCCTCGGCATCCGACCTGTCAGGAACCTGGTCGGGCACCTACGACGGCACCTTCACCGGAACCTTCAGCGTCACGTGGCAGGCGTCGGGGTCGAGCCTCTCCGGAACCATCACCATCTCCGACTTCGGCAACACGCCGATCCCGATCAACGGCACGCTGAACGGCTCCAACATCAGCTTCGGGACCGTCGGATCGCAGGAGATCACGTACACGGGAACGGTGTCGGGCAGCTCGATGTCGGGCTCCTGGAAGATCTCCTCGAACGGGACGGCGGCCGGCAGCGGCTCGTGGAAGGCGAACAAGTCGGCGTGAGGTGAGCCCTGCCATCGGGGCGCTAGGGTCACCCCGATGGCAGGGGGGCGCTTCCCGAAGCGGGCTGCCGGGCGCGTGCGCACGGCCACGATCGCGGCGGCGTTGTGCGCGGTCACGGTGGCGACGGCCGGCTGCGTGCCGCGGCACGGTCACCGCGTGCTGCTCGTCGGCACCTACCACGGTCATGCGGGCCAGTACTCGAACGTCCAGGCCGCCGTCGACGCGGCCCAGCCGGGCGACTGGATCCTGATCGCGCCCGGCGACTATCACGAGACGACCGACATCGCCGACCCGCCCACGGGCGGCGTCCACGGCGGCTTCGGTGGTGTGCTCATCACGACACCGGGGATCCACGTGCGTGGCATGGATCGTTCGGGCGTCGTCATCGACGGCACGAAGAACGGCGCGAGTTCGTGCAGTGACGCACCCGCCGACCAGAACTTCGGTGCGATCGGATCGAACGGGAGAGCGAACGGGCGCAACGGCATCGTCGTCTCGAAGGCCGACGACGTGAGCATCGAGAACCTCACGGTGTGCAACTTCTTGCGCGGCGCCCAGGACTCCGGCAACCAGATCTGGTGGAACGGCGGCGCCGACAGCGGCACGATCGGGTTGCAGGGCTACACCGGCCGATACCTCACCGCGACGTCGACGTTCTACGACTCGGAATCGACCGCGGCGCTGTACGGGATCTTCTCCTCCGACGCGCAGGGCGACGCGCGTTGGGACCAGGTGTACGCGAGCAACTTCAGCGACTCCGGGTTGTACGTGGGTGCGTGCCTCCAGGTGTGCGACATCACGATCGCGCACGCCCACGTGCAGTACAGCGCCGTCGGCTACTCGGGCACGAACTCCGGCGGGTCGATCGTGATCACGAGCTCGGAGTTCGACCACAACCAGGACGGGCTCGACACCAACTCGCAGATCAACGGCGATCCGCCGGCACCGCAGAACGGCGCGTGCCCCGACGGCGCGACCAGTCCGATCACCCACACGCAATCGTGCTGGGTGTTCATGCACAACTACGTGCACGACAACAACGACCCCAACGTTCCGCAGTCGGGTGAGTCGAGCACTGCACCGACCGGTACCGGGATGACGGTCGCGGGCGGGCAGAACGACACGGTGATGTACAACCGCTTCGAGAACAACGGCGCGTGGGGCCTGCTGTTCCTCCCGTTCCTCGACGACGGCACTCCCGACCTCGGCCAGACCTGCGCGGGTACCGGCGGGCACGAGTTCCCCGGGCTCGGTTGCGTCTATGACGCGTGGGGCGACGCGCTGCTCCACAACACGTTCACGAACAACGGCTTCTTCGGGAATCCGAGCAACAGCGACTTCGGCCAGATCGTGCTCGGCACCGGCAAGCCGCAGAACTGCTTCGCCGCCAACTCCTTCCCCGACGGCAGCGCGCCGACCGACCTCGAGCAGACCCAACCCACCTGCGGCCCGATCACGACGGCGGCGAACACCGGCGGCGATCTCCTCGGCCAGGTGCTGTGCGACACCGGGCTCGGCGGCTGCCCGCCCGGTGCCGTCTACCCGCAGCCGACAGGCGTGGTGATGCACGCGCTCCCGACGAACCTCCCGTCGATGCCCGACCCGTGCGCGGGCGTGCCGGCGAACGCCTGGTGCCGGGGCCACTTCGATCGCTGAGGAGGCGGCGACCGCGACTCAACAGCGGGCGTCGAAGAAAGCGACCGTCTGCGACGCGTAGGTCGCGGAGTACTGGTGGACCGCGAGGACGACGTCGATCTCGTCGCGCAGCATCTGCTGTTGAGCGATGCTGATGGCGGCCAGCGCGGGGAGGTGGTTCAAACCCGACTCGATCGCGGGGACGCGCAGGAAGCGGGCCGGCGTGAGGTTCGTCTCCGGCTCGACGTGGAGCTCGACCGCCACGCCGGCCGCGGCGACCTGGAACACCTGCCGCTCGACCTGCGCGTCGTCGACGATGGGATCGTTCGCGCCGAGCGCGAACAGCGCGGGGACGGTCAGGCCGCCCTGGTTGCGGACGACGGCGGGGATCGGGCCGTGGCTCGGCGCGATCGCGGCGACCGGATAGCCGGCGTTGGCGAACGCCTGCGCGAAGACCGACGTGAACCCGGCGCCCTGCGACATGCCAATCGCGTAGATCGGCGTCTGCGCGGTGATCTGACTCGCGCTGACGAGGCTCGTGTAGAGGCGCGACAGCCGCGCGAGATCGGCGTTCGCGGAGAGCGAGAGGCTCTTGTTGTTCCACTGCTTGCCGGCGCGGTCGGTGCTCTCGGTCGCAACGAAGCCGAAGCCGAAGCCGAAGCCGTAGCCGAGGCCGAAGCCGAAGCCGAAGCCGAAAAGATGGTTCAACCTGTGTCGTCGCGACGTGCAGCGTGGAGCCGACACTCGTGAGCACGACCGGTGGAGTCGAGTGCCCCAGCTGTTCCGTCGTTCCCCACTCGAACCAGGAGCGCGCGAGCCGTTCGGACGGGTCGACGACCGAGCTCCGCGCGCTCGCCGTCGTGGTGGTTCCCGCGGCCGACACCTGCCGGCGGCCGCGCGGCCGAGCGCCGGGAGGAAATCGCGGAGAAATCGCGTCCCGGTGTCCTCCAGGGCGGGATCCGTTCGTAGCCAGGGGTGAGAGGCCGGCACCGCCGGCCGGCGCCCAAGGAGCGACTCCGATGACCGCAACCACGACCACCGCGTTCACGAGCGACCCGATCGAGCAGACCGTCAAGCCGCGCGTCGGCCGCACCGGCATCGGCGCCGGCGTCGTCGCCGCGGGCGCCACGACGGCGTTCGCCGCGATCGTCCACGCCGCCGGCGTCCCGTTCACGATCGGGGACAAGGCGATCCCCCTCGGCGGATTCGCCCAACTCACCCTGGCGTGCGCCATCGTCGGAACCGTCCTCGCCGTCGCGCTGGCGCGGCGGGCGCGCCGACCGCGCCACACCTTCCTCGTCACGACCGTCGCGCTGACCCTCGCGTCGTTCGTGCCCGACGTGGTCGCCGACGCCCACACCGCGACGAAGGTCGCGCTCGTGTGCACGCACGTCGTGGCCGCGCTGATCGTCGTCCCTGCCCTCGCGTCGAAGCTCTCCGACTGACACCGCTTCCATCCGGCACCACTGACACCAACCGATCGGCAGGCGAGACTGCGCCTGCCGCGCCCGAAAGGACATCCCGATGACGCAGTACCTCCTCTCCGTCTGGCACAGCGACGCCAACCCGATCCCGCAGGACCCGGCCGTGATGCAGCAGGCATTCGAGCAGGTCGACGCCTTCAACCAGGAGGTCATGGCGGCCGGCGCGTGGGTCTTCGGCGGCGGCCTCGCCGACCCGAGCACCGCGACGGTCGTGCGCGCCGGCGCCGGCGACCCGATCCTCACCGACGGCCCGTTCGCGGAGACCAAGGAACAGCTCGGCGGGTTCTGGATCATCACCGCACCCGACCTCGACGCCGCGCTCGCGTGGGCGGCGCGGGGCTCCGCGGCGTGCATGGGTCCCGTCGAGGTGCGCCCGTTCCAGGACGAACCCGAGGTCTGAGCGGCCGTGCCGGTCACCGACGCGGCCACGCTCGAACGGATCTTCCGTGAGGAATCCGGGCGGATCGTCGCCACCCTGGTGCGTCTCTTCGGCGACATCGACATCGCCGAAGAGATGGCCCAGGAGGCGTTCGTGGTCGCCACCGAGCGGTGGCCGCGCGACGGGCTCCCGCCGAATCCCGGCGGCTGGCTCACCACGACCGCCCGCAACCGTGCCATCGACCGGCTGCGCAGGGAAGCGTCCCGCCATGACCGCCACGCGCAAGCCGCGCTCGTGCACGAGCGCACCGAGCCCTTGGAACCGGTGGGCGAAGTGAGCGACGACCGGCTCCGGCTCATGTTCACCTGTTGCCATCCCGCGCTGGCCCCGAGCGCCCAGATCGCGCTCACGCTCCGGCTGCTCGGCGGGCTCGACACGCCCGACATCGCGCGCGCGTTCCTCGTCCCCGAAGCCACGATGGCGAAACGCCTCGTACGCGCGAAGCGCAAGATCCGCGACGCCAAGATCCCCTACCGCGTGCCCGGCGACGCGGAGCTTCCCGCCCGGCTCCCCCCGCTCCTCGCGGTGATCTACCTCGTGTTCAACGAGGGCTACACCGCGACCGAGGGCGACGCCCTCGTCCGCGCCGACCTCTGCCTCGAGGCGATCCGCCTGGCTCGGCTCCTCGCCGACCTCATGCCCGACGAGCCCGAGGTGCTCGGCCTGCTCGCGCTGCTCGTCCTCGGCGAGTCCCGGCGCGCGGCGCGCACCGCGGCCGACGGTTCGATCGTGCTCCTCACCGACCAGGACCGTTCAGGCTGGGACCGCGCGCTCGTCGCGGAAGGCCAGGAGCTCGTGCGCCGCTGCCTGCGCCGCAACCGCCCGGGCCCGTACCAGATCCAGGCCGCGATCAATGCGGTGCACAGTGACGCGGCGACGGCCGCGGCCACCGACTGGGTCCAGATCCTGGCGCTCTACGACCAACTCCTCGCGATCGCGCCGACGCCCGTCGTCGCGCTGAACCGCGCGGTCGCGGTCGCGGAGGTCGACGGGCCGGCGACCGCGCTCGCGACCGTCGACGGGCTCGAACTCGACGGCTATCACCTGTTCCACGCAACGCGCGCCGAGCTCCTCGCGCGGCTCGGCCGCGACCGTGACGCGCGAGTCGCCTTCGACCGCGCGCTCACGCTCACGAACAACGCCGCCGAGCGCGCGCACCTCGAACGCCGGCGCGCGTCGATTTCGCGCTCGCCCGAGTGATCACGCGCCCGTCGCCCGTGCTCAGCCCTTCGCGTCGGCCCAGCACCGGATCACCGCGACGTCGGCGAGGAACCGGACCGAGTCGTCGGGCGCCCACCGATGCGCGGCCTCGCGCAGGCACTCGGTGACGAGCACGGCGACGTCGTCGCCGTTGCGCTCCGGAGCGTGCACGAGCAACTCGTCGTGGAGGCAGAGCACGATGCGCGCGTCGAATGCCGCGGCGCGCGCCCGCACGGTGACGGCCCACGCCTTGAACAGCTCTGCCGCCGCTCCCTGCACCATCGCGTTGCGGCCGTAGCGACCCCGTGCGCCGGCGCGCGCCCGCGCGTCGCGTTCGGCGAGGTGGTGGTCGGCCGCGGGCGAGCCCATCGGGATCAGCCGGCCGCCATAGGTGCGCAGCGCGTGACCGAGCCGCGCGGATCGGTCCGCATCGTTGAGGTAGGCCATCGCCACTGGATAAGAGGCTTCGAGTCCGCGCAACGCTCGCGCACCGTGACCCGTCGTCTGCCCGTACATCGCGCCGAGCACCGCGACCTTCGCCGTCGCGCGGTCGACACCGAGCTGGCGCGCAACCGGCGCGTACAGGTCGTCGGCGCGCGTCGCCTCCGCGAGGACCGTGTCTCCCGACACCGCGGCGAGGACACGCGGCTCGATCTGGCCGAGATCGGCGCGCACGAAGACGTGACCCGGTTCCGCGACGACGGCCGCGCGGAGGTCGGCGGGCATGTTGTGCAGTCCGGCCGTCGCGGTCATCCGCCCGGCCGCGCCGTCGGAGGCCGACCACGCGCCGCGCAGCCGGCCGTCGACCCCGAGATGCTCGTCGAGCCACGCATATCCGTAGGTCGTCGCGATGCGCTCGGCCTTGCGCCACACGAGCAACGCCTCGATCAGAGGGTGCGCGCCGCGCAGTTCCTCGAGCCTCCACGCGCGCGTATCGGGCAGGTCGAAGCCACTCGCGCGCAGCAACTCCTTCACCTGGCCCGGGCTGCGCAGGTCGCAACCGACGCCGCCGGGCGCGTGGCGCAAGACCTCAGCGTCGCGCTCGGCCCGGCGAGCCTCTGCGTCCGCATCCGATCGTGGACGCGACCCGACGCTCGCGGCGACGAGCGTTTCGGCCACCGACCGATCCATCGGCAGACCGTCGACGGCGAGCTCCGCACACAACAGTTCGGCCGTCGACTCCGCGCGCGCGGTCGCGGCGGCCATCGGCCGATCCGCGAGCGCGCCGAGCGCCTCCTGCTGCAACCCGGCGGCGCGCGTCGCGAGCGCGGACCAGCGCGCGAGCCGTTCGAGCGCGGTCGCCCACCCGCCCTCGACCCACTCGGGCCGCAGGTAGCCGTCGGGGCGCACCGGGTCACCGGGCTCACCGTCGCCGGCCGCGGGCTGGTGGAAGAGATCGGGAGGCGCGGTCGTGGGCAGGTCGGTGAGCGAGAGCCCGTGCAATGCCGCCCACGCGCGCGCCGAGTCGGCGCGCCATCCGCCGAACATGAGGCGGTGGACCGCGGCCACGTCCCACGCGGTCGCCACGCGCACGTTGCCCCGCACGAGCGGCGCCACCGCCGCGTTCGACCAGATCACCCAACGCGGGCGCAGCGCCGCCTCGACGGCCCCCACCGCGGCGATCAGATCCGGCGTGGCGTCACGCGCCACGACCGCGCCCCTCCTGGTGACCATCGCCAGCCCGACATCCGGCGCGAGCGCGAGGCCGACGAGATCGCCGCGCGCCACCCCGAGCCGCTCCAGCTCCGCCACCGGTTCCACGCCCGGCACCCTGCCACGCCGGGCGACGGGCGACGCCACGCGCTCCGTACAGCGTCATCACACTGCTCTGATCCGGCCGCTCGATCATCACCGGGTGACGCGCAACGATGTCGACGTGAAGCCCTCGCGAACCGGAGCGGACCCATCGGGGCGGCCGCACCCGCGGCGGCGACTCGGGACGGCGACGACGGCGCTGGCCCTGGCCGTCGTCGCGCTCGGCGCCTGTGCGTCGACCGGCGCGAGGTCCGCCGCCCCGACCACGCTCGCGACCACGACCACGACTGCTGCGCCGGCTGGGAACGCGACCACGACGACCGGCATCGCCGCCCGGCAGGAGCAGACGCTCGCCTGCCTGCACGCGCAGGGTCTCGCGCTCACCATCACCGACCCCGCGCTCCTGGCGGCGGCGCGCACGCAGCTCCAGGCACAGATCGCGAGCGTGCCGGCGGCCAGACGCGTGGCGGTACGCCGCTGCCTCGCGCAGGCGGTCGTCGGCGGCCGCACGACGCCCGGGGTCTCCGCCGCCGGCGCGACGCGCCCGGTACGCGATCCCGACCAGCCCGTCTTCGACGGTGACTTCGCCGACCCGTCCGCCCTCATCGTGGGCACGACGGTGTACGCGTTCGCGACGAACACCCCGCTCGCGAACGTTCCGGTCGGGAAGTCGACCGGACCGAAGCACGCCGCGCTCGACGGCGATGCGCTCCCCGACGTGGCGTCGTGGTCGGAGCCGGGAAGCGTGTGGGCGCCGTCGGTGATCGCGCTCGGCCCGAACGACTACCGCATGTACTACTCGACACGCGATCGCGCGAGCGGCCGGCAGTGCATCTCCGTCGCGAGCGCGACCGCGCCCGGGGGGCCGTACACCGACACATCGTCGGCGCCCCTCGTGTGCCCGCTCGACCTCGGCGGCGCGATCGATCCGAGCCCGATCAGCAGCGGCGGCACGACGTACCTCGTGTGGAAGAACGACGGCAACTGCTGCGGCCAGCGCACCACCATCTGGTCGACGCCGCTCAGCGCCGACGGGCTGCACGTCGCCGGAGCAGCGACCGCGCTCATCCACAACGACCAGGCGTGGGAGGGCGTCGTCGTCGAGGCGCCGTCGATGGTCGAGCACGACGGCAAGTTCGTCCTCTTCTACTCGGCCAACGCGTGGGACTCGCGCGACTACGCGACCGGCTACGCGGTCTGCGACACCGTGCGCGGCCCGTGCGCCAAGCCGCTCGACCACCCGTGGCTCGCGAGCGACGACCAGGTGTCGGGACCCGGCGGCCTCTCCGCCTTCCTCGGGCCCGGCGGCCAGACCTACGTCATCTACCACGCGTGGCTGGGTGACCGGATCGGCTACGACCACGGCGGCAGCCGGGCCCTGTTCGTCGCCCGCCTCGCCTGGAACGGCGACACTCCCGTCGCCCCGGGGCAGACGGCGACGGGCTGAAGCGCCGGCCAGGAGCGAAACGGCGCCGACTGGCGCGCGCGGCGCGCTTTGTCGCAGCCTGATGCGCAGTTCACGATTCGTTCACCGACCGCGCCGAGGCTGACGCCGTCCACGAACCGGGGGGACAACCGCGTGAAGACACGGCTCGTCGCGAGGCGAATGCTCGTTGGAGGCGCGGTGCTCCCGCTCGTCGTCGCGCTGGCCGGGTGCACCAAGTACGGCGGCACCCTGGCGCGTCCGGAGGACCCGGTCGTCGTCGACGGGGCGAGCACGCCGAACCTGTTGGGCGCGGCGGTGTCGCGAGTGGTCGGGTTCGCGTGGGACGGCAGCGCGTGGAACCAGATCCCCGTGCAGGTCGACGAGCGCGATCTCGTGAACCCCGGCCAGATCCTCCATCGCGCGAGCGCGAACTGGGCGAAGAACGCCGACGGCAGCGACTTCAAGATCCTCGTGTACACGACTCCCGCGACCGCGGCCGCCGGGTACACGTCGTGGCCGACCTTCACCGGCGCCGACTCCGACCCGACGTTCGACGCGAACGACCAGGTGAGCTTCATGTCGAACGACAGCGGCAAGCAGGTGCCGTCGGGTACCGCGGTCCCGCCGAACACCGACGCGAGCACGCTGGAGGAGCTGCGCGTCACCGATCCGCTCGACTCGAACGGATGGGGCTACGTGTACCTCTTCACGAGCACGAGCAGCGCGCTCACCGGTGGGAGCGGTCCGACGACGGGTGTGAGCTACACGTTCTCACTCGACTCCGGGTCGTACACGTCCACGTACAAGATGGGCACCGGCGCACTCGCGCCGAACAACGTCGCGGGCTTCAACCCCGAGCACTCCACGATCGTCACCGGCACGTACACCCAGAACTACTCGGATCGCTGGCTCAACGACGGCATCTCGATCACGTCTGGGACAGCCAACGGTGCCGACATGCTCGAGCGCGGCCGCGTCCAGTTCGCGCCGGGCGTGTGCGGCCGGAGTGAGGACACCTTCGACGGCGGCGCGACGAACCCGTACGAGGGCGCGTTCATCACGAACATCAGTGGCCCGGTCCGCGCGATCCGCTCGTACATCGGTGCGAACAGCGGGCAGTACACCGTGAACACCGACGTCTTCTACCCCAGCCGCGAGGACTCGACGACGGATCTCCGCGTGCACACGATCCCGAGCGTGATGGCGTTCGACGACTTCACGACCGGGATGGCACTGACCTACTCCGACGACCAGAACTCGCACGTCCCGATCGACGGGGTTCCGGACTCGATCGTCGCGGCCACGCCCGCGGCGTGGCAGATGGTGCAGGGACCGGCCGGTTCGATCGTCACCGCCCGCAGCATGAGCACCGACATCACGGGCCTGACGCTCTCCACGTACGAGCTCGACCAGAACCCCGCGTCACCGACACCGTGCACCGGCGACGCCGCCGCGTGGGGCCAGAACGGTCTGATGATCGTCGGCCCGGGCGGGGCGATCCCGTGCACCGACCCGACGCGCGCCGAATGCCCGGCCGGCACGGTGAAGACGTTCTCCGCGACGCGCTTCCGTTACTTCAAGGAACCGGGCCTGCCCACGACCACCGCCGCGATCTACGCGTCGCGCGCGCTCGCCCCGCTACAGGTCGCCGTCACCGGCTGACCGGGTCGCCAACGCAAAGCGCACGCCCACACCGCAACGTGTCGTGAGTGCTGTCTGCAGGTTCATGTCATTCCTCTCGGTTCGCCGGCCGAGCCTCGTGCTCAAGACGACCGCGCGAAGCCCACAATGTGGCGCGCGTCACTCCTCACGAGCCCACGCCCCGACCCCGTTGCGGGTTACGGTGGGCCCGGGGACCACGGAGCCTGGAGGCCGGAGATGGCGCAGACACGGATCCACGGACACGACGTCTCCTACCGGCTCGAGGGCGACGGACCACTCGTCGTGCTCGTGCACGGGATGGCGGGCAGTCACGCGACGTGGGATCTCACGTTCGATCGCCTCGCCGAACGGTTCACCGTCCTCGCCCCCGACCTTCCCGGTCACGGACGCTCGGCAAAACCGGCCGACGCCGACTACTCGCTCGGCTCGTTCGCGAGCGTCGTACGCGACCTGATGCTCACGCTCGGCTACGAGCACGGCACGATCGTCGGGCAGTCGCTCGGTGGCGGCGTCGCGATGCAGTTCGCGTACCAGTTCCCGACGCGCTGCGAGCGCCTCGTGCTCGTCGGCTCGGGGGGGCTCGGGCGCGAAGTCTCCCCGCTCCTGCGCGCGCTCGCCTTTCCCGGCGTCGAGTTCCTCTACCCGGTGATCTTCGCGTCGATCCTGCGCGACGCGGGGCGCGGCGTGCTCGGCGGGCTCCGCCGCGTCGGGTTGCGGCCGAGCGCGTACGCCGATCAGCTGTGGCAGGGCTACCAGTCGCTCGTCGATCCCCCGACCCGCGCCGCGTTCGCGCGCACGCTGCGTTCGGTGGTCGACGGGAGCGGGCAACGCGTCAGCGCGCACGATCGACTCCCGCTCGCGGCCGACATTCCGACGCTCATCGTCTGGGGCTCCGACGACGCGATCATCCCGAGTCGCCACGCCACCGACGCCCAGGCGACCCTGCCGGGCTGCCGGCTCGAAATCTTCGAGGGCGTGGGGCACTTCCCGCACTGCGAGGAGCCCGATCGCTTCGTGTGGGTGCTCACCGATTTCGTCGAGTCGACGGAGCCGGCCGCGGTGACGGACGCGCACTTCGCGCAAGCCGTGAGCCGCGGCGCCACCGCCTGATCGGGACTTCACCGGGACTTCCGGCCCTGTCGGGCGAGGCCCCGCCAGGGCGACGCTCATGAGCGCCACGTCCGGGGAGGTCCACGATGAGCGACGAGCCAAGCGACGGCATGATCCTGATCGACGTCTCGGCCGGGGCCGACGGTTTGCGCCAGGCCGAGTTGCTGACGCGTTTCGGGCACCCGGTGCGCGTCTGTCACGGGCCCGACCACGACGGTCGTTGCCCGCTCCTCGAGGGGCGGGACTGCCCCGACTTCGACGCCGCGCACGGCGTGATCTTCGAGCTCGACCTCGACCAGCCCGCGCACCGCACGCTCGTGCGCCGCTACCGCGAGCTGGCTCGGGAGGACGTGCCGATCCGCGTGGTCGTCACCGAGGAACAGGCGCAGCGGTACGCGGACGAGCTCCGCGACGTCGAGGTGGTCACGCACGTACCGACCACGGCCGATCTCGACGGCTTCGCGGCCGAGGTCGAGGCGCCTGATCGTTTCTGACGAACGCCACCCGACGCGGAACCACCAGATCTGTCACCCCGTGCGGGTGGCGAACGCGGGCAGGGCGTCGACGTCGTCGTCAGCCGGCCGCGACGGGCCGTAACGGCGGGTACCGGTCCGCCGGCACCGAGGCGGACGACGACCGTGCCCGAACCGGGGTCGACCTGCACGAGCTGGTTGCCGAGCCCGAGCGCCCAGAAGAGGTCGTCGGGTGCTCCGGGCACGAGGTGGCGCGCTCCTCGACCGTCTCGCCGGGCTCGACCCGCCGGCTCGGACCGCGCTTCCGGCGAGCTACGTCGAGCGCGCGTCGTGCGGGCCCGCGGCCGTCACCACGGCGACTTGATCGCGACCTGGATCGCGAGCGCGACCACGACCTGCGCGGCGACGATGGCTCGCAACCGTCGTGACACGCCGCGCTCGCCCGGCGCGCGTCCGAACGCCGCCGTCGCCAGCAGTACCCAGGGCACGAACGGCAGCCAGATCCGCTCGACCTCGGCCTTCGACATCCCGCTCAGGTCGGCGAGCGCGACGACGGCGAGCGTGCCCCCGACGAGCAACCAGGTCGCGCGGTCGCGCAGACGCGCCAGGCCGGCGGCCGCGGCCGGGCCCACCGCAAGGGCGAAGGCGGCCAGGTCGGCGAGGAGGAAGTACGCGTACGGGCGGCGGCTCGCGACCCCCGCGTAGTAGCGCGCGTGCGTCACCCGCAGCCCGGTGAACCACGAGAACCCCGCCGCGAAGAACAGCGCGAAGACCACGGCCGCCGCGAGCGCGGCGAGGGCGATGGGACGGGCACGCCGCCGGGACACCGCGACCGCGACGGGAACGAGTGCGAGGAGCACGAGACCGTACGACAGGAACGCGGTCAGGCCGAAGCACAGCCCGCCCGCGACCGCGAGGCGGTCCGACCGGCGCCCGTCGCATCCCGTCGCGAGGACGACCAGCGCCACCGCCCACGCGGAGACCCCGGCGAAGAAGGCGTCGCCGCTCGTGGCGAGCCAGATCGCGGCGGGCGCGATCGCGACGGCGGGCGCGGCGACGCGCGCGCGCTGCTCACCGGCGAGGTCGCGCAGCGCGATGAGCGCCGCGACCCCGGCGAGCGAACCCACCGCGATGTAGAGCGCGGCCGCGGCACCGGCGCCGTGCCAACCAGCCCTGCCGACAAGCCACAGGACGAGCTCCATCGCCGGCGGATGGCCCTGGGTGTGGAGGTTGTACTGACGGACGTCGGTGGTGAAGTGCGCGAGGAACGCCGCGGGAGAGGCGATGCGCGCCGCCGTCGCCGCGTACTCGGTGTGCACGGGCGCGGTCACCGACCGCCACCCGTCGACGAAGTCGATCGCGAGCGACCAGACCGCGGTTGTCGCGGCGCTCACGAGGAGGAGCGACCGCCAGCGCAGCCGGCGCGCCGCGACGGGAAGACCTACGACCGCGACCGCGCCGGCCGCGACCGGCACGAGCACGCGCCACGAGACCCGCCACGCGGGCCGACCGGTGAGCGGCGGCGCCTTGATCTGCATGTGCACTCCGGCGTGCAGGAGCCACGCACCCCAGAGCGCAGCGATCAGCACGAGCGTCGCCCACACCCCGACGGCGACGATCACCGGCCGCGACACGACGACGCGGCGGGGTGCCGGCGCGGGTGTGCTCGGCGGGGGCGTTCGTGGTCGCGCGGCGACCGGCGCGGTGATCATCGCGGTGCCCCGACCGCGGGTTCGGTGGCGCCCGAACCAGGCGCGCGCGTCCGCCCGCGCCAGGCGTTCCAACCGAGCCACAGCGCGCACACGCCCCACACGATCGCGAGCGCGGTGAGGATGGCGGTCGCGTAGTCGAGCGGCGCGAGCGACGGGTTGTCGGCAAGCCGGCCGTAGCCGCGAAGCGGAATCCAACCGATCACGAGCACGAACGCCGACGCGACGACACCCGCGCGCACCGGCACTCGCCACCCGCGCGTGACGCGTGCGAGCAGCCCGGCGCCCACCAGCCCGACGATCGGCGCCACCACGAGGTCGTGGAGCACGTCGGCACCGACGAGCCACGTCGCGAACTTCAGCGGTTGCGTCGCGCCGGAGTCGGAGACGAGCCCGACGATCCCGTAGCCCATGATCGCGAAGCCGCCGACGAGGCCGACCCAGAACATCCGACCGCGAGCGTCGGGCGCGTGCACGTCGGTGATCGGCTCGCCGTTCATCGCACCACCAGTCGGGCGACCCATTTCGTCTGCATCACACCGGGGCGATCCGGCCCGATGAGGCGGAGCGGGAACCCGTGATCGAGGTGCAGCGGCTCGCCGTTCACCTCCGACGCGAGCAGCGTGTCGGGGTCGTGGGCCTGCCACCGGTCGAGCTCCGACGTGCGGTAACTGCGGTGCTGCTGCAACGAGTGGACGGTGACCTCCGCATCATGCGCCGCACCGGCCATGGCGAGCAGGTCGCGGACCCGCACACCACTCCACCGTTGTGAGGTGCTCCAGCCGTCGACGCAGGCGATCGGCAGCGCAGCGTGGTTCTGCGGGAGCGCGTGGAGCTCCGCCAGGCTGAGTTCGAGCGGACGCGCGACCTTGCCCTCGACGCGCAGTCGGAAGTCGGAACTGTGTGCGGCACTCACGACGCCCGCGGCGCGCGCGGTGCGATTCACCGGGAATCCCTGGGGCCCGGAATCGGGGCGCCGGGGCGCGAGCAACGCGAGGCGTTGCAACGGCCGCACCGTCTCTCCAACGGTGAAGAGCGTCACGACGCCAACCGCCCCGAATGCGGTCGCGAGAAACGCCCGGCGGTCCCGATCCTCGGGTGTTGCAACCACGCCCCGGCGCCGTGACAGCGAGCGGCGGGTGACGGTCCACTTCGCGCCGATGTGAACCACGAGCGCGCCGATGACGATCCACGCGGTCCAGTAATGGGTCACGGGAAAGTTGAACGGGAACGGGTACCAGCCGTTGATGTTCATCAGCCCGGTGAAGAGCTGCAGCAGCGCGCCGCCGATCAACGGGATCAGCGCGAGGCGCTCGATCGCATCGAGGAGATCGTCGATCGGCGGCCAGCGGAACAACTTCGGGTAGACGCTCCAGAGCTTCGCGAGCAGCAACGGGATGCTCGCGATCCCGGTGGCGACGTGGAGCCCCTGCGTCACCCGGTACAGCCCGGCCGGGCGGCCCGGCAGCAGGAACCAGCTCGGCGGGTGCTGCGCGAAGTGCGAGTACAGCCCGGTGAGGAAGCACGTGGTGAAGCTGACGCCGAGCGCCACGCCGAGCACGGATGCGACCCGCTCGCTGTGGGCCGGGCTCGTGAAGACGTCGTCTGTCGCAGGCACGGTGAACCGGCGCGCCCGCTCGCCGACGCTCACGGCCGCGCGTCCCGTTCGACACGCGCGAACCAGCGACCGTGCGAGCACCAACGTCGCGCGACGACGAACCCCGCCGGCGCGACGACCAGGTCGAGCTCGTCGAGCGCGAGATGCGACCAGCGGAACGGCGGTCCGGCTTCACCGTCGATCTCGAGCCGCACACGCCGCGCGCGATGGCCCGAACCGGCGGCCGCGAGCTCGACGAGTGCGATGCCGTCGGGCGCGAGGAGCGCGCCCACGCGGTGCAGGAGCGCAGTGGGATCCCCACCGATCCCGATGTTGCCGTCGAGCAACAGCGCGCAACGCCATCGACCGGCGCCCGGGACCCGCTCGAACACCGATCGCTGGAGCACCGGCGCGCCGCGGCGGCGCGCGACGTCGAGCGCGGGGCCGGTGATGTCGATCCCCAGAACGGGGATCCCGCGGGCGGCGAGCTCGGCGACGTGGCGGCCAGGGCCACACCCGATGTCGAGCACCGCGGGGCGGGCTTCGTCGAGCACGTCGAGATCCGCCGCTTCGGGCTGCGCGACCCATCGGTGCGCGCCCACCGCCAGCAGGGTGCCGGCGTCGTCGCGGATCCCGACGTCGATGATCGCCGTCATGCGAGCGCGTACCGCGCGTCGATCGTCGCGAACGCCCGTGCGAACGCGCCGTCGGGGGCCGAGGCGGCGACGGCCGCGGCGTCGGCATAGTGATCGACGTCGCGCAGACGGGGTAGGACCGCCACGCGCCGCCCGAGCGCGTGCAGCCGCTCGAGCTGGAGCCGCCCGGTCTCGTCGGTGCTCATCGGCACGCCGTCGAACACCGGTCCCGGTTCCGTGAGCCCGATCGCCCAGTAGCCACCGTCGTCTGCGAAGCCGAGCACTGCGTCGACGGACGGTTCGCGCAGCCGCGCGATCGAAGTTGCGAGCAGCGCCGGCGTCAGCTGTGGGGTGTCCATCCCCACCAGCAGGGCCGGGCCCCCGACGGCCGCGAACGCGCCGTCGAGCCTCGCGGCGAGCCCGCCGTCGCGCTGCGGGATCACCTCGAACGGGCCGCGAGGCCACGAGCCGGGTTCGCCGTCGAGCGCGAGGACGTGACGCGCCGCGGGCGTCGCCGCGGCCGCCGCGAGTGTGTCGGCGAGCGCGGCCGCCGCGAGGGTCGCCGCCTCCTCCGGAGTGCACGGGGGGCAGAGACGCGTCTTCACGCGCCCCGGGCAGGGCGATTTCGCAAGCACGATCAGGGACACCGGCGGAGTCGTCATTGCACCGTCGCTCCCGAGGCACCCGCGGCGAGCCGGCGCATGACCGTCGCCATGTCGCGTGCCGCCCGCGCGCTGCCGCCGATCGTTCCGGTCACCTTCGAGCGGCCGATGCGCGGCGCGTACGTCACGCGCACCTCCTCGATGCGCCAGTCGCGGGACGCGGCGCGCAACACCATCTCGAGCGGGTAGCCGAAGCGGCGATCGACCATGCCGAGCGCGAGGAGCGCGTCACGACGGGCCGCGCGCATCGGTCCGAGATCACTGATCCGGCGGCCGGTACGCGCACGCAGGCGCGCCGCGAGGAACGCGTTCGCGGCACGCGCGTGCCAGGGCCAGGCGCCGGGTTCCGCATCGCGCGCTCCGAGCACGAGGTCGGCGTCGCCGCGCACGACGGGCTCGACAACGCGCGGGAGCTGCGCGGCGTCGAGTGAGCCGTCGCAGTCCATGAAGCAGACGATGTCGGAGTCGGCGGCGAGCAGCCCTGCATGGCACGCGGCCCCGAAGCCGCGCCGCGGTTCGGAGACGACGCGCGCGCCGAGCTCGCGCGCGATCCCGGCCGACCCGTCGACGGACCCGTTGTCGACGACGATCGCGCAATACGACTCCGGGAGCCGCGCGAGCACCACCGGGATCGCAGCGGCCTCGTCGAGTACGGGAAGGACGACGTCGGGCACGAAGCGAAGGTAACCAGCAGGCGCGGCTATCGAACCGTTCAAGTGCTTACGATTCGCGAAACTCGATCGCGCCCGCCCGATCGGCCGACCCGGCCCGCCGGTACGATCCCAGGGTGAACGCGGTGAGCGAGACGGGCGACGCGGGCGACGTCCGGGGGAGCGGCGAGCTCGTCCTCGTCGTCGAGGACGACGCGAACGTCTCCGAAGTCGTCGTGCGCTACCTCGAGCGCGAAGGGTTCCGTGCGACCGCTGTCGCCGACGGTTACGCCGCGCTCAGCAACGCGGCGGAATGCCCGCCCGACCTGGTCGTGCTCGATCTCATGCTGCCGGGTCTCGACGGCTTCGAGGTGTGCAGCCGGCTGCGCTCCCGCTCACCGATCCCGGTGATCATGCTCACGGCGCGCGGCGAGGAAGACGACCGCATCCTCGGACTCGAGCTCGGCGCCGACGACTACATCACCAAGCCGTTCTCGCCGCGCGAGCTCATCGCGCGCGTGAAGGCAGTGCTGCGACGGGCGAACACGCCGGTGAGCGTCGCGGCGCCGATCGCCGAGATCGAGGTCGGCGACCTCACCATCGACGTCGCCTCGCACGTCGTGCTCCGCGGCGGGGAGATCGTGCCGCTCACGGCGCGCGAGTTCGAGCTGCTCGTCTTCCTCGCGCGCCAACCCGGACACGTGTTCCGCCGCGAGGAGCTCCTCGAGCACGTGTGGGGATTCACCTACGGCGACACCGCGACCGTCACGGTCCACATTCGCCGGCTTCGCGAGAAGATCGAGGACGATCCGAGTGCGCCGCGGATGATCACGACCGTCTGGGGCGTCGGCTACCGGTTCGACGCATGAGGCGATCGACCCTCTTCGCGATCGTCGTCGCCGGCGCCGTCCTCACCGCGGGCGTGAGCATCGTGGCGAGCATGACCGCGCACGACGCGTTGGAGCTGATCGCGATCGCGTGCGGCACCGCGCTCGGTGCCGCGGCCGTCGGAGGGGTGGCACAGTTCGTGCTGCGCCGCCGATCGGTCGGCTCGCAACTGGTCACCGTCGCGCTCACCACCGTTGGCGCGGTCGCGCTCGGCGCGTGGGTCGCGGCCCGGGCGATGTTCCTCTCCGGGCACGGGCTCGGCGCGCTCCTCGTCGTGCTCGTCGCGGCCGGCACCGTGGGCGTGGCGACGGCCGGCATCCTCGCGGGCCGGGTCGTCGGCGCGAGCAGCGCGCTGGTCGAGGCGACGCGCGCGCTCGGAACCGACCGTGAGCGCGGGCAGGAGCGCAGTCACGACGCGACCGCGACCGGCCCGTCGGAGCTCGCGCGGCTCGCGGAGGAGCTCGAAGCGACGTCGGCTCGCCTCGAGGAGGCCCGGCGACGGGAACGGTCGCTCGACGCGTCGCGCCGTGAGCTGATCGCGTGGGTGTCTCACGACCTTCGCACCCCGCTCGCGGGGATCCGCGCGCTGGTGGAGGCGCTCGAGGACGGCGTCGTCGACGACGCCGAGACCGTGCGCCGCTATCACCGCACGTTGCGCGAAGAGGCCGATCGGCTCGCGGGTCTCATCGACGACCTCTTCGAGCTCAGCCGCACCCAGGCCGGCGTGTTGCAGCTGCACCTGGAGCGGGTCTCGCTCTCCGACGTCGTCTCCGACGCGCTGGCGGGTTCGGCACCGATCGCCGCGGCCAAGCGCGTCGAGCTCCGCGGCGTGTTGCGCGATCAGGTACCCGAGCTCGACGCGGCCGCACCCGAGCTCCTGCGCGCGTTGCGCAACATCCTCGAGAACGCGATCCGTCACACGCCGAGCGACGGCACGGTGATCGTCGAGGCCGGCGTCGAAGCGGGTCGGGCGTTCGTGTCGGTCCTCGACGACGGCGGCGGTATCCCCGAGCACGACCTCGACCGGGTCTTCGATGTCGCGTTTCGCGGCGACCCGGCCCGCACCGGTGAGGGCGCCGGTCTCGGTCTCGCGATCGCGCGCGGGCTCGTCGAGGCGCACCACGGCGAGATCAGCGTCCGCAACGAGAACGGTGGTTGCCGCTTCACCGTGCGGCTTCCGGTCGCCCCGAGCGCGTGAGCCGGATCCTCGTCACCGGCGGAGCCGGGTTCATCGGATCGTTCGTCGTCGACTCGCTCGTCGGGGCCGGCCACGAGGTACGCGTCGTCGACTCGCTGCACCCGGCTGCACACCGCGACCGTCCCGCCTACCTGAACCCCGGCGCCGAGTACCGCTGGGGCGACCTGCGCGATCGCGATGTGGCCGCCGGCGCGGTCGCCGGGATCGATGCGGTCTCTCACCAGGCATCGATGGTCGGGCTCGGCGTCGACTTCGCCGACGTCGCCGACTACGTCGCCAACAACGACCTCGCGACCGCGGTCCTGCTGCGCGCCCTGCACCAGCGCGCCTTCGCCGGACGCATCGTGCTCGCGAGCAGCATGGTCGTGTACGGCGACGGGTGCTACCACTGCGAACGCCACGGCGCGGTCCGAGCGGCGCCCCGCGGCGAGGATCAGCTGCGGCGCGGCGAGTGGGAGGTCGCCTGCCCCGAATGCGGAGCGCCGCTGCAGCCGCAGGCCGTCACCGAAGCCGAGGTCACCGACCCCCAGAACGTGTACGCGGCGACGAAGCTGCACCAGGAGCACCTCCTGCGCGCCTACGCGCGCGAGCACGCGGCCGCGCCGATCGCACTTCGTTACCACAACGTCTACGGACCGCGAATGCCGCGCGACACGCCTTACGCCGGAGTCGCGAGCATCTTCCGCAGCGCCCTGCAGCGCGGTGACGCCCCGCGCGTCTTCGAAGACGGTCAGCAGCAGCGCGACTTCGTCCACGTCACCGACGTGGCCGCGGCCAACCTGCTCGCGCTGAGCGCTCCTCGAGAGGTGACCGGCGCGTTCAACGTCGCGAGCGGACAGCCGTGCACCGTGTTCGAAATGGCGAACGCGATCGCAACCGCGTTCGGACCCGACGCGCCGGGCGCGCAAGTGGTCGGCGGTTATCGGGTCGGCGACGTGCGCCACGTGTTCGGCAGCACCGAGCGGGCCGCGCGCGTGCTCAGGTTCCGCGCGAGCGTCGACTACCGCTGCGGCCTCGCCGACTTCGCCACCAGCGCGTTGCGCGGCTGAACTCGCTCTTCGCGCTCAGCCGCGCGCGCACGACGCGCCGAGCGAACGGTCGCTCGCGGTCCAGCCCGGATGCTCGCTCTCGGGCCAGAAGTCACCGGTGTACTCGTCCTGGTGGTAGGTCACCGGTGCCGGCGCACCCGCGGCGATCGCGGCCACCGCGTCGACGAGGCGGTCGACATCGGAGGCCGAGGTCGACAACGAGGCGCTGGCACGCACCGCGCCGGGCATCGCGCGGCGGTCGTGACGCACGACGGCGGCGCGGTAGGCGCGGACGTCGTCGGCGGGGAGATCGAGGAGGCGAAGCAGATACGGGTGGGCGCAGAAGCACCCGTGCCGCACTCCGATGCCGTGCTCGGCGCTCAACCGCGCGGCGACGAGCGCGTGGTGCACGCCGGCAACCGTGAATGTCGCGAGCGGCAACGTCTCGGTCGCGAGATCGGGGCCGAGCAGCCTGACGCCCGGCACTGCGGCCAGCCGCTGCCGAAGTCGTGCGCCGATCGCACGGTCGTGCGCCTCGATGCGCGGCCATCCGATCTGCTCGAACTCCTCGATCGCGGCGTGCAGCGCCACAGCGCCGAGCACGTTCGGTGATCCGGCTTCCTCGCGCTCGGGCGGGTCGGTCCACACGACTTCGTCGAGATCGACAAGGTCGACCGCGCCGCCGCCCGCGAGAAACGGATCGCCCTCGGCGAAGGTGCGCCGAGGGCCGACGAGTGCGCCCGCGCCGAAGGGCGCGTACATCTTGTGTCCGCTCCACGCGACGAAGTCCACGGTCGCGGGAAGGGGCCGGTGCGGTGCGAGCTGCGCGGCGTCGAGGAACACGAGAATCCCGCGCGCGTGCGCGGCGGCGGCGATGTCCTCGATCGGCGGCATCCAGCCAGTGACGTTCGACGCGCCACTGATCGCGAGCAGCTTCGGGGTCGGGATCGCGTCGAGCGCATCGACGACGGCGTCGACCGTGAACGTGCCGTCGGTCGAGCACTCGACGAACCGGCGGCCGCTCACACGCGACCACGGCAACAGGTTCGCGTGGTGCTCGACGACGGTGGTCACCACGACGGCGTCGGGCGCGAGTCCGAGCCGGTACGCGAGGTGGTTGATCGCCTCGGTGGTGTTCCGGCAGATGATCGCGACATCGTCGTGACCTTCGGGCCGCCGTGCGAAACGCACGATGCCGGCGCGGGCTTCTTCGTACGCATCAGTGGCCGTGCGCGATTTGTATCCCGCACCGCGATGGACGCTCGAGTACCACGGGACGAAGTCGTGGACGCGCGCCGCGACGGCCGGCAGCGCGCTCGTGGACGCGGCCGCGTCGAAGTTCAGGTAGCGGCGCGCGATCCCGTCGACGCACGGCACCTCGATCTCGTCGCCGACGAGGGCGCGCGGCGGGGTGGCGCCGGTCTCGGTTGCATCGGCAGTCATCGCAGCCTCACCACCCGCGGGTTCGCGGCGTCGGGCAGCCGGTCGGTGCGACGCATGCGTCGGCTGCAAGGTCGGAGTCGCCGGTCATCGCGGCCGGCGCAGGCGTACCCGTTCAGTGTCGCCCTGGATCGCGAGGCGCTTGAGCACGACCGGATCGTCGTCGAGTTGCGAGCGGTGCCGGCGGATCGCCTCGTACTGCAATTCGCGCGCGACGACCACGTCGACGACGCCGGCGCCCTCGACGATCGCGTGGAATGCGAGGCCGTGCTCGTCGCGCAGGCGGCGGGCGGCCTGCGGAGCGAGGCCCCACTCGAGCACGGGCAGCGCGCGGCGGTCGGCGACCCGTTCCGCGGCCGCGGTCGCGGCCCGGTGATCGGGGTGGCCGGTCACGCCTTGCGGTTCGAACACGAGCAGCGACGCGACCGCGGAACCGAGCCAGGCCTCGATGGACGCGTCGAGCTCACCGGCCCCGAACCCCTGCAAGCCGCCGTCGGGGAGATCGAGCAGCTCGACATGGGAGATGCCGAGCACGCCCGCGGCCTCGGCCAGCTCGCGACCGCGCACGCGCGCGAGGTCGTCGGCGGCGCCGATCGTGCTCGCCTCCCCGTGCGTCAGGCACAGCACGCTCACCGGACGCTCCCGCGCCAGCAGCGCGAGGAGCGCGCCGAGTCCGAAACTCTCGTCGTCGGGGTGCGCGACGATCGCGGCGATCGGCCCATCGGGGATCGGGATCGACGACACGAGGCGCAACGGCTCAGTCGGATCCGCCGCCCGCGCCCGACTCGGCGCCGCCCGGCGCGAACTCGGCGAAGGCGGCCCAAGCGCGCGGTCCGTAGACGGTGGCCGGACCGCCGTCCATCAGGAGCGCGACCGCGAGCATCTCCGCGACCTCCTCGGCCGACGCGCCCTTCGATGCCGCGGCGCGCACGTGCGCGGCGATGCATCCGTCGCACTCCTTCACGACCGCGATCGCGAGCGCGATGAGCTCCTTCACGTGCACGGGCAACGCTCCGGGCGCGAACGCGGCATCGTGCATGGCGCCGAACCCCGCCCACGCGTCGGGTATCGCCTGCCGCAATGCGCGCGTCGGCTCTCGCAAATCGGCGATGAGTTCGTGGTAGTGATCCATGCGTCAACCCTCTGGTCGGTCAGTGGCTGAAGCGCACGTGTGGAAGCACTCGAGCGAGCCACCGGGGGAGGTACCAGTTGCGGTCACCAATGAGGGCCATCGTCGCAGGTACGAGGAGCACCCGCACGATGGTCGCGTCGAGTAGCACCGCCATTGCCAGCGTGAGCCCGAGCTCGGTCGGCGGGATCGGGCCGGTGACGCCGAATGCGACGAACACGACGATCATGATCAACGCCGCGTTCGTGATCGGCCGGCCGGTACGAGCGATGCCTTCGGCGATCGCCCGGCGGGTGTCACCGGTTGCCTCGTAACGCTCCCGGATCGCGGCCAGCAGGAAGAGCTGGTAATCCATGGAGAGCCCGAACAGCAGCGCGAAGAAGAACAGCGGTGCCCAGGCGTCGACGAAGTGTTGGTGCGTGATCCCCAGCAAGCCGGTGCCGAACCCGCGCTGGAACACGAGCGTCGCGAAACCGAACGCCGCGCCGACCGTGAGCAGGTTCATCAGGATCGACGTCAACGCCACCACCAGGCTGCGGAACACCACGAGGAGCAGCAGGAACGCGACGATCAGGATGAGCCCGATCGCGTACGGCGCGCGCCCCGTGAGCACCGCCGTGAGGTCGCGGTTCTGCGCGGCGGGGCCACCCACCCGCGCGCTCGGAACCGCCGTCGCCAGCCGCGACCGCAGGGTGTTCACGAGCGTCGCGGTGCGGGAGTCGTCGACCGGGGTGGAGCCCGTCACGCGCACCACGACCCTGCCGGTCCTCGCCGGTGGCGCAACGACTCGGGAGTCGACGACACCGGGGATCGCCGACGCGACGCCCACGACCGTCGACGCGTCCCGCGCCGGTGCCGTGACGAAGGCGGGAGCAGCCGCGCCGGGGCCGAACGCACTCACGATCATGTCGTAGCCGTCGCGGCTGGTGTTGCCCGTGTCGACGACACGCGCGCCGGGCATGCCGAGGTGCATACCGAACGCGGGCGCGATGAGCACGCCCAGGACGACGAGACCGATCGCGAGCACGGTGCCGGGCCGCCGCAACGACAAGCTGGTCCACCGTTGCCAGCGCGACTCCGCGGTGATGTCGGGATCCGCGGCGTTCTTCTGCACGAGAACGCGGTCTCCGAGCGCGACGAGCAACGCGGGCAGCAACGTCAGCGAGGCGAGCGCCACCGCGACGACCGAGAGGATCATCCCGAGCGCCATCGACCGGAACACCATCACCGGTACGAGGAACACGGCGGCCAACGCCATCACGACGGTGAGTGCGGAGAGGAAGACGGCCTTGCCTGCGGTCGACATCGTGTTCTCGATCGCCGCGAGTGCGTCCTTGCCCTCGACGCGTTCCTCGCGGTAGCGGCTGACGATGAAGAGGCTGTAGTCGATACCGACCGCGAGACCGATCATCATCGAGAAGTTCATCGACCACACCGACAGCGGCATCACCCACCCGAGCATGTGGAGCGACGCGAACCCGACGGCGATACCGGCCAGCGCGAGCACGAGCGGGATGCCCGCCGCGACCAGCAACCCGAAGGCGACGAAGAGCAGGATGAGGCTCGGGAGGCCGCTCAACAGCTCCGCCTTGTGCAGCGCCTCGGCGTTGACCGTGTTGAAGTCGCTCCAGACCGCCCACTCGCCCGTGACCTCGGCGCGCGCGCCCGGCGCGAGCGCGAGCTTGCCGACGTACGAGCCGAGCGCGCCCGCCGCGACCGGCCGGTCGGCGTCCTTCGTGACGACCTGCGCCACCGGGATCAGCGCGGTGCGGCCGTCGCGCGAGAAGAGACCGGCGGTGGCCGGGAGGGTGAGCGGGTTGGCAACCGCGCGAGTCCGGGCGCGCGCCCGAGCTGGGCGACGAGGTGCTCGAGGCCCGCAGGATTCCCGGCGATCGGTGTCGCCTGGTGGTACACGACGATCGGGTCCTCGGCACCGAGTTGCGGGAAGTCGCGGCGCAATTCGTCGCGCACGCGCTGCGCGGTCGAACCCTGCGCCTCCCAACCCGCGCCCGACAAGGCACCGGTCAACGTGATCGCGAGTGGTGCTGCGGCGAACGCGACGATCAGCCAGACCGCGATCACGCCCCGACGGCGCCGCGCGGAGAACGCGGCGAGCCGCGAGAACCACGCCTTCTCGTCGGGCGGGGCCGAGGGCTCGTGCACGGTCCGGACCGGATCGGAGGTGAGTGTCACGGGGGGCTCCTGTTCGGGTTACTTGAAGACGAGGCGGTAGACGACGAACCAGATCGAGAAGGCGATGAGCAGCACCCCGAAGGCGCGCTGGAGGTGCTCGGCGCGGAAGCGTTGCGACACCCGGCTCACCACCCACGACGCCGGCACCGCGCCGACCGCGAACGCGGCGGCCGCGGGCCAGTCGATGTGCCCGAGCGCCCAGTGCGTGATCAGGGTGGGGACGGTGAGCGCGGCGACCACGAGCAGGCTCGTCCCCGAGGCCTTGCGCATCGACAGACCGAGCACGAGCAGGTACGCGGGCACGAGCAGGAAGCCACCGCCGTTGGCGAGCAGCCCGGTGAAGAGCCCGACGCCCGCGGCGATCGCGGTGACGAGCATGGGCCGCGCCCGTCGCTCCGTTCCGGCGGCGATCGTGGCCGCCGAGACCGGCCGCACGACGCGCAACCCGATCACACCGAGCACGACGCCCGACGCCACGAGGAGCGCGGGCCCACCGACGAGCCGCGAGAGCAACGCGCCGACAACCGTCGCGGGGATCCCGCCGACGAGCGACCAGCGCACGACATCGCCGTCGACCTCCCCGTGACGCGCGTACTGGCGCGCGCCGGCGAGCGCCGCGGGGATCGTCGCGGGCAGCGGCGACGCGACCGCCGCGAAGCCGGAGAGGCCGAGCAGCGACATCACGGGCGTCGCGAACGATGAGCCGCCGACGCCGAACAGACCGAAGAGTGATCCGATGACGAGACCGGCGGCCCCGATGGCGATCCAATGCACGATCCCGGCCTCAGTTCGGCGCCGGGACGGGAAGCGTGTCGATCGCGGCCTGGAGCTTGCCGGCCGCCTCCCGGGCGAGGTCCGCGAACCGAGGGTCGTTCATCAGCGCGATCGGATCGATCGCGCTCGATGCGCGTGCCGGAGCCGGACTCCTCGAGCACGACATTGCACGGAAGCAGCAGCGCAACCTTCGGGTCGAGGTCGAGGGCGCGGTTCGCGAGCACCGGGTTGCACGCACCGAGGATCTTCAGCGGCGCGCGCTCGACACCGAGCTTCGCCCGCAGCGTCGCGGCGACGTCCATCTCGGTGACGACTCCGAACCCCTGCCCGGCGAGCGCGTCGCGCACGGCGCGCTCCGCGTCGGCGATCGGCAGGTCGACGGTCGTCTCGATCGCGTCCATGCTCATGCCAGCTTCAGGAACATGCGCTCGACGTCTTCGAGCGCGTAACCGTCGGCCTCGGCCTCGTCGGGACGCTCCACGCAGTAGGCGAGCCCGGCTGCGACGAGCTTGAACCCTGCCTGCTCGAGGGCCTTCGTCGCAGCAGACAGCTGCGTGACGACCTCACGGCATTCGCGCCCCTCGACGAGCATGCGCTCGACGGCCTGCACCTGGCCCGCGGCGCGGCGCAGACGCTTGCGCACGTCGTCGACGACAGTCTCGGGAATCTCCATCACGTCCTCCTCGTAGCGATCAGGCCGAGCAACGATTGGGTCCGGCTTCGAGCCGCTGGAGTGTCGCGATCGGCATCTCCGGTCGACCCATGTTCGCCTTGATGATCTCGACGTAGTTCGGAGGGCGCGGGGTGCTGCGCGCGCTCGCCCACGCGACGAACTGTTCCTCTCCGTAGCCGAGCGGCGCGAGGGTGGCCCGCAACTCGCCGAGGGTCGCTCCGACCGGCACGTCGGGCCGCACCTCGACGGTCTCGCCGTAGTGCCCAGGGAGCACGAGCGCGTCGTCGGCGAGGGTGAGGATTCGCGCCTGCAACGAGCGGTAGAGGTTGTGCGCGAACTCTTCGGCGCGTTCTGCGAGATCAGGTCGCCCGACCCCGTCGACGAACAGCGTGTCGCCGGTGAGCACGACGCGATCGCCGACGAAGTACACCGTCGATCCCTCGGTATGGCCGGGGGTGCGCAGCGCGGCGACGGAAAAGGCCACCTGCGGCAACGCGAACTGATCGCCGTCGTGCAATGGTTCGAAGGGGAACTCGAACGTGTCGGCCGGGTTGAGGTGCAACGACGCGCCGGTGCGCTCGGCGAGGGTACGCGCCCCGGAGAGATGGTCTGCGTGCAGGTGCGTGTCGAACACCCGCGTGATGCGCCAGCCGTGCTCGGCCGCGACCTCGCGGTACACGTCGACGTCCATCGACGGATCGATCACGAAGGCCTCGTCACCCGCCCCCACGACATAGGAGAGGCAGCCTTTACCGCGGCGACGGACCTGCACGACGCGCGCGTCGCCGTCCTCGATCACGACCCAGTCGTTGACGGCACCCCACGCGGCCATCCCGCCCCGGAGGTTCGCAACGCGGAGTCCGCGGCGCGCGAGGAAGTCCGCCGCGACCGCCGAGCGGTTGCCCGACGCGCACACGACGACGACCTCGCGATCGCGCGGTACCTCCGCGAGGCGCTCGGCCAGTTCCCCGATCGGGACGTTCACGGCACCGGCGATCGCCCACTCAGCGACCTCCGACGGCTCGCGCACGTCGAGCACATGCGGTTGCTCCGGTGTTCCCAGCCGGCCGGCCAGCTCGGCGGCGTCGATGTCGCGATACACGTCGGCACTCCTGGGCGTCGGTTGGTCCATGCGGCAGCCAACATTATACCCCGGGGGGTATATTCCTCGGGCATCCGGACGCGAAATTCGCGGGCGCGCCGGCGCTCCCGGGGCGACACTCTCCGGGCGCACCCGGCGCCGGAGAGGAGGAGACCGACGATGCCTGCCGCCGCGCCCCACCGTCAGTCCCCGCCCCGCAGCCGCCGCGCCGCCGGCCGCGCCTGACCGCGCCGCCGCGCGCCGGCCGTGCGGGGCTCCGCCTCCGCACAAGGAGCCTGCGTTGCGCGCCACCCCCGATTGGGTGATCCCCGATCCATACACCGACACCACCCTCGGTGTCCTGAAGAGCGGCAAGGAAGCGGAGATCTTCGTCGTCGAGCGAGCATCACTCGACGACGTGAGACGCTGCCTCCTCGCCCACAAGCGCTACCGGCCGCGAACCGTGCAACAGAAGGGCGAGCTCGAAGCGCTCGGGTTCACGCGAGCGTCGACGTTCGTCAACGACCACATCTACCGCGAAGGGCGCCGGTTCCGCCGCAGCCGCGAGCAGCGGGCGGTCGAGCGAATGACCGACCACGGCAAGCGCATCCTCAACGAGCGCTGGACGGGCCTCGAGCACGAGATCATGACGCGCGTCTGGCAAGCCGGCGCGCCCGTGCCGTATCCCGTCGGCTACTCCGACAACGGCATGCTGCTCGAGTACATCGGCGACGACGCGTGCGCCGCACCAACCCTCGGCCAGGCCCGACTCGACAAGCGCGAGCTCGCGTCGGCGCTCGAGCAGCTCGTCGACGCGTTGCGCACGATCATCGACGTCGGGATCGTGCACGCCGACCTCTCGGCGTTCAACCTCCTCTGGTGGGACGGACGCCTGTCGGTGATCGACTTCCCCCAAGCCGTCGATCTCGCGCTCAACCCGCACGGGCTCGACCTGCTGCAGCGCGACCTCGAGAACGTCGCCACCTGGTTCGGACGCCACGGCGTGCCCCTCGATCACCACGCGCTCTTCCGCGAACTGCTCGCCCGCGCGTACAGGTGACATGAACGGCGGCCGCGGTGCGAGCATGGCGCCATGCTGCCCATCGAGGTCACGCGTGCCGACGATCCGCGGATCGGCGATTACGTGGGGCTCTCCGATCCCGAGCTGCGCCGCCGCGTCGAGCGCGACGGCAACTTCTTCGTGGCCGAGGGTCCCCTCGTCGTGCAGACCTTGCTCACGACCGCCTCTCGCGTCCGATCCGTGCTCGCGACGCCGCGCCAGTACGCGGCACTCGCGCCGGCGTTGGCCTCCGTCGACGCGCCCGTGTACATCGCCGCTCCCGACATCATGCACGCGACCGTCGGCTTCGACCTTCACCGCGGCATCGTCGCGGCCGCGGAGCGCGCCCCCCTTCCTTCGCTCGACACCGTGCTCGCGGGTGCGCGACGCATTGCGGTGCTCGAGCAGGTGAACGACCACGAGAACCTCGGTGGGCTGTTCCGCAACGCCGCCGCGTTCGGGATCGACGCGGTGCTGCTGTGCCCGCAGTCGAGCGATCCGCTCTATCGCAGAGCTGTGCGCGTCTCGATCGGGCACGTGCTCACCGTGCCGTGGACCCGCGCGAAGCCGTGGCCGGCCGCGCTCGACGCGCTACGGGAGCGTGGCTTCACGATCGTCGCACTCACACCAGCGCGCGACGCGATGCCGCTCGAGCGGTTCGCCGCGACCATCGCTTCCGACACCCCGCTCGCGGTGCTCGTCGGTGCCGAAGGCCCGGGGCTGACCGCAGCCGCCCTCGCACGCTCCCACGAGCGTGTTCGCATTCCCATGACCGCGGCCGTCGACTCCGTGAACGTGTCGGTCGCCGCTGCGATCGCGTTCGCGCGGCTCGCGCCGTCAGACCGCTTGACCTGAGGAAACCGTCGGGCGCGTCGCCGCGAAGGGACGCCCGTCGGTCGCGAGGATCGCGAACGTCGCGACGGCGATCGCCGAACCGAGACCGATCGCCCATCCCGCGACGACGTCGGTGGGCCAGTGCACCCCCAGCACGAGCCGGCTCACGCCGACGGCCAGCGAGAGCCCGATCGCCGCGGCGAACACCGCGATCCGGGGCACGACTCCACGAACGAGCACCGCGACGAGCACGATCGCGACGGCGATCGCAAGCGCGGTCGTGTCGGCCGAGTGGCCCGAAGGGAACGAACCGGTCGACGCCGCCGCGAACCGGAACGACGTGCTGGGTCCCGGTCGGGTCACGATCGCCTTCAACGTCAGCACGAATCCACCCGCGACGAGCAACGAGGCGAGCGGCGCGAGGTAGAGCGCCGGGCGCAGCCCGCGCCACCACAGCAATGCACCGGCCAACGCGGCGAGGACGATCTGCGTCTGGATCGTGCCGAACCCGGCGAGCGCGTTCGAAAGATCCAGTACGTCGGCGTTGCGGTGGTGGCGGAAGACGCGCAGGACGCGCCAGTCGTATCGGGCGAGCCCCGTCCCGCTCCGGACGTTGGTGACCAGGAGCAGGACGACGACCACCGATGCGACCGCGACCGCCGCCGCGACCGCGAGGCACCAACGCCCGAACCGGGTCGAAGAAACCGGCGGCCGATTCACGGCATTCATCGCAAGCGCATCCGCACGCCATCCACGCTATCGATCGGGGGTCCCCGCACGCGGCCCGAACTGAGCACGCTCACAGCGCGGCGAAATGGGTCACCCGCCGGCCCGATGAGCCCGAACACCGGCGGCCGTCGACGCCGCCCGGTCGTGCCGTTGTATGCGCCCGCATATATCGGTATGATTGTCGGCATGAGCGCAACGATCTGGGTCCGCCGCCCGACCGCCGAACCGGCCGGCGACACGAGTGCCGCCACGTACCGCCTCGACCGCCCGATCGGCGGGCTGACCGTGGGGATCCGCGCCGACCGCGCGTGGCGATCGTGGCAGCTGATCGCCGAGATCTGGCAGGAGTACCTCGAACGCGACGGCGCGACGACGATCGCGGTCGAGACCGGGGCGCAGATCGGCCAGCCCGGTTCCGACGACCGCAAGCAGATCGCCGAGCTCGCCGGCGTCACCGACTGCGCGGTGGTGGGCCTCGGAACGTGCGGCTCCTGCACGACCTTCACGATCAAGGACGCTGTCGCGGTCGAAGACCACGGCAAGCCGGTGGTCGCCGTTGTGTGCGAGGAGTTCACGGTGCACGCGCACAACGTCGCGACGCATCTCGGGCACCGTGATCTGGCCGTCCTGGTGCTCCCCTATCCACTCGAGGCCCGCCCGGCCGACGAGCTGCGCGCGATCGCGCAGGAGTACTACCCGAAGATGCTCGAGCTGCTCGGTGCGGCGCAATGACGCTCGTGAGCGAGCTCGTCGAGATCCCGGCCGATCCGCGCGCCCAGTACGAGCTCTCATTCGAGCAGCACTGGGGCGACGGTGCTCCGCTCTTGCCGGCAACCGACACGGCCGTCAACGAGCTGCTCGACGCATCCCCGTATCCCCCTGAGCACGTCCTCTGCGTCCTGCCCCCGTGCAACGGCGTCGCAACCGTCGAGCTGGTGGCGGTCAACGCGGCGCTCGCCGGTGTCGAGCAGGCCGCGTTCCCGCTCGTGATCGCCGCGCTCGAAGCGCTGTCGGAACCCGAGTGGAACGCCTTCGGTCTCACCACTACGACGTCGAGCGTGTTCCCGATGCTGATCGTCAACGGCCCCCACCGCGACGACCTCGGCATCGACTTCCGCGCGAGCTGCATGGGCGGCGCGGCCGGGCGCGGCACGATGACGATCGGACGCGCGGTCGCGCTGTGCCTCCGCAACATCGGCGGGCAGCGCGCGGGCGAGACGACGAAGTCGGTGTTCGGTCAGCCCGCCCGGTTCGGGTTCTGCATCGGCGAGTGGGAGGAGCGTTCACCGTGGCCGTCGCTGGCGGTGCGCCGGGGATTCGCAGCCGACCAGGACGTCGTCACGGTGCACGGCGGCAAGGGCACCTTCCCGATGGCCGACATCCACAACGACGACCCACGCGATTTGCTGTACCTCATCGCCAAGACGCTCGCATTCCCCTTGTCGAACATGTTCCTCGGCAACCCCGAGAACGGCGAGGTCGTGATCGCCTTCAACCCGATGTGGGCCGAGCGCTTCGGCGCGGCCTTCCCCGACGTCGAGGAGCTCCAGGCCTACCTGCGCAGCCACGCCTGGCAGCCGATCGACCTGTGGCCCGCCGCAAACGCCGAGATCCTGCGCAACCACGGGCGCGTCGACGCCGCCGGGCGCGTGCACCTCGTCGAACGCCCCGACCAGATCGTGCCGATGGTCTGCGGCGGCCTCGGAAGCCTGCACGCCATCGCGCTCCCAAGCTTCGGCGAGAGCACGATGCAGTCGCGCGCGGTGTTGCGGAAGCAATGACGATGGACCCCGACGCGGTCGCGGGCGCAGTCGACGAGGTCGCGCGCATCCTGCGCGCCGACGGCGCCGACCTCACCGTGCTCGAAGCCGACCCGAAGACCGCGCGCATCCGGCTCTCGCTCCATCTCGACGACGTGAGCTGCGCCGACTGCGTCCTTCCGCCCGACATGCTGTTCGAGACGATCGAGCAATCGCTGCAGCGGCGGGTGCCGGGGGAGTTCGAACTCCTGGTCGACGACCCCCGCCGCGCCCCGTCACCCTCGTGAGTCCAACGGCCGACGCAGGCACGGCGGGCGGCGCGTCAGCAACGTGGAGCACGCTCGTCGCGGTGTATCAGGCCGTACTTCACGACGTCGTGCCGGCGCTTGCCGACCATGCCGGCATCGATTCAGGCGTCTTCTCCGCGCTCGCGTACCTCGAGCGCGCCGACCCACCACACCGGATCGCAATGAGCACCCTGCAAGCGCTCATGCACCCGCGCTACAGCCAGCCTGGCCTCTCGCGCCTCGTCCAGCGAATGGAACTCGACGGGCTCGTGGAACGCCGGGCCGATCCGAACGATCGCCGCGCGACGATCCTCGTCACGACGCGCCTCGGACGGGCTCGCTACGCGCGCGCGAACGCGGTGTACAACGCGGCTGTAGAGCAGCACTTCGGCCGGCACCTCGACGCCGCGGCGCGCGCCGCGCTCGATGGCGCGCTGCACGGGGTGCTCGACGCCCGGAATGCGCAGCGCGCGCCGCGGTCGGTCGAACGCTACTGACGCTTCGTGTCTGCCGCGGTCGGAGCCACGCCGCCGCGTGTCAACCGGGCAGACCTGGAAGCACTTGTCGCGCACGGGCACAGCCGTTCAGCCGGCATCGGTAATCGCGCCGGCACGCTCGACCGCGTCGTCGGCGTCCGTCATGTCGATCGCCTCCGCCTCCGGCCAGACGGCGAAGCGCGACGCGAGCGGCGCGACGAGCGCGCCGGCGACGTCGCTCGCGTCCGTTCCGGTCGCGGCCCGTTCGTCGGCTCGGCGGCGCGCGATCTCGGGCGGAACCACCGTCTGCAGGGCGACGAGGTCGGCCGCCGCGAGGCGCGCGACCGCAGCGATCTCCGCGCGTCGGCGCGGATCACTCCACGACGCGTCGAGCACGACACACGTACCGAGCTCGAGACACTCCCGGGCGCGACGAGCAATCGTCGCGTAGACCCGCTCGGTCCACTCGCTCGTGTAGAGCCCCGCGTCGAGCGCGGCGGCGCGCCGCGTTCCCGGCTCGAGGCCGGCCAGCTTCTTGCGGAGCTCGTCGCTGTGGACCACGGGCCAACCGCGGCGCGCTCCCAGTGCGGTCGCGAGCGTCGTCTTGCCGGTGGCCGGCGATCCACCAACGAGCACGACGCGCACGCGCCCGGCGTGAAGGTGTCGTCGGGTGAGCTCCAGCAGCCCCCGCGCGACGGGCACCGCCTGCGAATCGGCGCCGGCGCGCAGGCATGCGATCTTCGACCGCACGAGGGCACGATAGGCAATCCAGTGGTGTTCGAGCGAAGCCGGCCAGTCTCGCCCGGACGCCGTCCGGTACGCACCGAGCAAACGGGTCGCGAGATCGGCACGCGCGAGGTGCTCGAGATCCATCGCGAGGAACGCGACGTCGGCGAGCACGTCGCCATAGCGCAGGCGATCGTCGAACTCCAGGCAGTCGAGCGCGCGCGGGCCGTCGGCGAGACAGAACACGTCGTCGGCGAGGAGATCGCCGTGGCCGTCCCGGCTGCAGCCGGCGCGCACGCGCGCGTCGAACAAGGCCTCGCGTCCCGAGAGGTACCGCTCCGCCGCGCGCGCGACGCCGTCGAGCGCCTCACCTTCGAGCAGCGCGCCGTCGAGCGTGCGCCCCGCGAACCGGCCCATTTCCTCGACGTTCGCCTTCCACAGTGCCGCGACGGCGTCGCGTCTCGACGCGTCGTCGATGGCACCGCCCGTCGCCGCGGCGGCGTGGAAGCGCGCGAGGTCGGCCGCGAGCCGATCGATGCACGCGTCGACGTCGGCGCCGCGCGCCGCGAGCGCGGCAAGCGATCGGTCGGCTGGCATGCGACGCATCTCGACCAGGTGATCGACCACCGTGCCCTCGGCGTCATCGACCGCGACGACGCCGAGGTACACGTCGGGGGCAATCCGCCGATTGAGTCGTAGCTCCCGCTCGCAGTCGGCCCGGCGGAGCTCGGGGGTCGAAAGGTCGACGAACGGGAACGTCACCGCCTTCTTCAACTTCCAGACCCGGTCGCGACCGAAAGCGAGGATCGACACGTGGGTCTCGCCGAACGTCGCGTGTTCGCCGCGCCGCGCGACCCACGCCTCCAGCGCTCGTCGCTGCCCGTCGACATCGGTTCCGGCGCCGCGTTCACCCGTCATGCTCGGACTCCACCGTGGCGCGCCGGACGCATCCCGCCAGCCGCGTCGCAACTCCGTCGTCACGAGACGATACGGCGCCCGGACATCTCGCCGACGACGATCCGCACGAACGCGACGCGGTCTTCGGGAACCCACATCCGCAGTGGCAGCCGGCGCATGCGGTCGAGCTCGGTCGGATCGACGACGAGAGACGCCACACCCCGGGCGACGACGCTCCATCCGGTGTGGTACATCGGATCGGCGGCATCGACTTCGAACGCGACATCGTCGCCGTACGTCGCGGCCGTCAGCTTGGTCCCGACACCGGTCTGGAACACGACGGTCTCACCGTCGAGCACGTAGTTCACCGGGAACACGTCGGGGCGGCCGTTGCGCACCACGATCACACGACCGAGATGACCCGCCGCGAGCAGTGCCAGGCAGTCGGCGCGGTCGAGCGCGGCGAGGCTGCGGCGCGACGCGATGCCGGTGGGCCCGACGTCGGAAGCGTCGCTCAACGTTTCGCCGCGCGCTTCAGATGCACGATGTGCGCATCGTTGCCCGGGAACAGCAGCGACTCGTGACCGTCGTCCCAGCGCACCCGGTAGTGCTCGACCCCGCCGGTCTCGAGCACTTCGAGCACCTCACCCTCGCGCGGAACCGTCTCGACGAAACGCCCCTCGACGACCACTTCGTCTCCGATCTGTGCGTGCATGTCGGTCTCCTCGCGCCGTACGTTCGGACCACGGACCCGAGCTTGCGGCCCGTTCCATGTTGGCGCGCGCCGACGCCGGACTCCCAGGGTCGAAGGTCCCGTGGCATCGGGATGCACCACGGCCGCGCCGCTCAGCGGCGCGGGTTCGGCACCCGCCACTCGAGCACGGCGCCCCCGCCGGCGCCGGCATCGAGCCGACAGCTTCCGCCGAGCCGCTCCGCGCGGTCGGTCATGTTGCGCATGCCGTTGCCACCACTGGCCCCGTCACCCGGACCGATCCCGTTGTCGACGATCTGGAGGACGACGTCGTCGCCGACGGTCACCGAGAGGTCGACGCGGGTGGCGTGCGCGTGACGGGCGACATTCGAGAGCGCTTCGCGCACGCTCGGCACCAACTCCGCGTTCACCTCGATGGGCAGGTCTTCGAGCAAGCCGTTGAACGCGACCGACGGCGAGACGCCGAGGGCGTCGCGTTCCTCGTCGACGATCGCGAGGATCGACGCGCGCAAGCCGGTGGTCTCGCGGTCGCGCATCGTGAGTTGGAAGATGGTCGAGCGCAGCTCCCGGATCGTGGTGTCGAGCTCGTCGATCACGCCCTGGAGCCCGTTCGTGACCTTGGGTTGGTCGGTGAACGACGAGAGGGCCTGGAGACCCATCCCCGCGGCGAAGAGCCGCTGGATCACGGTGTCGTGCAGGTCGCGTGCGATGCGCTCGCGATCGGCGAGCACACGCACACTCGCCTCTGCCGCCCGCAACCGGTCCTCCACGTCGCGCCGCTCACTGACGTCACGGATCACGGCGACGAGCGACGGTCGGTGACGCTCGTCGATGATGCGCTGGTAGATGACCTCGACCTGAAGGTCGCTCCCGTCCTTGCGCCGGTGGACGGTGGTGATCTCGACCGCGTCGACTTCACCCGTCAGGAGCGGGTCGATCAGATCGCGGTACGACGCCTCGGTGAAGTTGGGCTTCACGTGCAGCGGGGTCATCGTCAGCAGTTCCTCGCGTGAGTAACCCGTCTGCGCGACCGCGCCCGCGTTCGCGTACGTGAACCGCAACGTGTCGGGATCGCAGAGCAACACGGCGTCCTGCAAGGCATCGAACGCGCCGAGCAAGCCGCGGTTCAGTCGCTCGACCTCCGCGCGCTCGCTGACGTCGCGCACGCCCGCGATGACCCGCAGTCCCTGTGGCGTTTCCAGCGGGCTCAGGCTTATCTCCACGGGGAACTCGCTTCCGTCGGCGCGGCGGCCGAACAGCAGCAGCCCCTCGCCCATCGAGCGTACGCGTGGCTCGGCGCGATAGCGCACCCGGTGCGCGCGGTGGATCTGGCGCAACTGCTCCGGGAGGAGCATCTCGACCGATTGCCCGAGCAGGTCGGCGCGGTCGTAGCCGAACAGCGTTTCGGCCTGACGATTGACGAGCAGCATCAGACCCCGCTCGTCGGTCATCACGAACGCGTCGGGCGCGGCCTCGACGAGCGCCCAGCCCAGCTCGTCGGTCAGTTCCAGCTCGCGCAACGGAAGCGACGGCTCTGCCGGTGGTGTCGAGCCGCTGCGTTCGATCGGCCGCTCCGTCGCACCCACGTCACTACCCCGTTCGACGACAATGGCGCGCACCGTCACGGTGCCGACGCTTCCCTCGACCGGAGGCGTCCCGATGCCACGTGCTCGACGAAGGTAGCACCCAAGACGAAGCGGCCCCCCCTTTGTGCGAGGCTGCCGCGGGCAGAACCGCGGCGGGAAGACCTGCCAAATCGGGGGGACGAATGGTGGCTGTCGACCGAGACCGGCTGCAAGCGTTGCGCGCCCGTGAACTCGAGCAGTTCGCGCGCACGCACCCGCGATCGCGCGCGCTGTTCGAGCGCGCGGCGGAGACGCTCGTAGGCGGTGTTCCCATGAACTGGATGCAGCGCTGGCCCGGCGGTGTTCCCGTGTTCGTCGCCGAGGCCCACGGGTCGGGATTCGTCGACGTCGACGGCCATTCCTATGTCGACTTCTGCCTCGGCGACACCGGCGCCATGACCGGCCACTCGCCGGCGCCCACGGTCGACGCGATCGCCGAGCAGGCCGCTCGCGGCATCACGACGATGCTGCCCACCGAGGACGCGATCGCCGTCGGCGAGCAGCTCGCACAACGGTTCGGCCTTCCGCGTTGGCAAATCGCGATGACCGCCACCGACGCCAACCGGTTCGTCCTCCGGCTCGCGCGTCACGCAACGGGTCGCGACAAGATCCTCGTCTTCAACTGGTGCTACCACGGGACGGTCGACGAGACGCTGTGCGTCCTCGACGGCACCGAGACGCGCTCGCGCGACGGCAACATCGGCCCTCCGGTCGATCCGGCGCTCACCACCAAGGTCGTCGAGTTCAACGATCTCGACGCGCTCGAAGCGGCGCTCGCGCCGGGTGACGTCGCGTGCGTGCTCGCCGAGCCTGCGCTCACGAACATCGGCATCGTGCTCCCCGACCCCGGCTTCCACGCCGCGCTGCGCGAGATCGCTCGTCGCACCGGCACGCTGCTGGTGATCGACGAGACGCACACGATCTGCGTCGGACCGGGTGGCGCGACACGGGCATGGAACCTCGATCCCGACTTCCTCGTCATCGGCAAACCGATCGCGGGAGGCATGCCCGCGGCCGCGTTCGGCATGTCGGCGCAGCTCGCCGAGCGCCTCGCCGGCGCGCTTGGCGCGGACGAGACCGACGTCAGCGGCATCGGCGGAACGCTGTCGGGCAACGCGCTGGCGATCGCGGCGATTCGCGCCACCCTCGACTCGACGTTGCTCGCGGCCGACTATGACCGGATGATCCCGCTCGCGACCCGCTGGGCCGACGGTGTGCGCGATGCATACCTCGCAGTCGGTCTCCCGTGGAGCGTCAACCAGCTCGGAGCCCGCGCGGAGTACTGGTTCTCACCGCCGCCGCGCAATGGCGCGCAGGCCGCCGCCGTGGTCGACGACGAACTCGACTCCTTCATGCACCTCTGGGCGCTCAATCGCGGCGTGCTCCTCACGCCGTTCCACAACATGGCCCTCATGTCTCCGGCCACGACGGCCACCGACGTCGACACGCACACCGCGGTCTTCCGCGACGCCGTACACGCACTGACGGGCGCCGGCGGCGAGTGAGCAGCCACCGGCCGCGTCAGCGCTCCGTCGCGCCGAGGCGCTCGAGCACGGCGCGCCCGCGCGGCGACAACCGGTAGCCGACTTCCAGACTCTCGGTCAGCCCCAATTCCTTCAGCTTGCGCACGTCGTTCTTGAACGGCGCTCGCTCGCGATCCAGGCTCGCCGCGAGGTCGGCCGCGAGCGTCGCGGGACGGGCATCGATGAGCCGCAGCACGGTGAGCGTCCACGGGCCGTGGCGGCTGGCGGCGTCGAGACGTTCGAGGCGAGCGCGCACCGCGGCGAGCTCACCGGCGTCGAGGTCGGATCGCGCACGCAGCGCTGCTCGCGGATCGGGCCCGTCGAGGCGCAGTTCGATGCGGTAGAGATCACCGTCGCCACGCGACGAGAGCGCGCGTAGCAAGGCCGCGCGCGACACGAACCCGGCCCGGTGCGCGTCGGTCGCGGTGATCTGCCGTTCCGACACGCGCTCGACTGCCACGATGGCGAGCTGGCCGACCGCGGTTCGCAGCTTGCCGCCCGTCTTCACGGTCGGACGGCGCCACCGTCGGAACGCCAGGTCGATCCGGCCATCGACGACGCCGTCGAGAACGGCCCGCTTGATCAGCACCGCCGCCGCGCCTGCCGCACGAGTCGCCGCACGCCGCCGAACCTACTGCCGAGCGGTCGCGGTCGCCTTCCAGCGCGCGATCGAGACCTCGCGTCTGGTCCTGGCCCCGACCCGGCCGCGCGGGCAAGCTGGCGGGCGATGCGCAGCTGGGTCGTCGACCATCCCGGGCCGGTTGGTCGCGAGCAACCACTCGTGCGCGCCGAACGACCCGTTCCCGAGCCGGACACCGGCGAGATCCGGGTGCGCGTCTCGACGTGTGGAGTCTGCCGGACCGACCTCCACCTCGCGGAGGGAGACCTGCGACCGCGACGGTCGCGCGTCACTCCCGGTCACGAGGTCGTCGGCACGGTCGACGCCTGCGGCCCCGACACGCGGCGCTTCGCACCGGGAGATCGGGTGGGCATCGCGTGGTTGCGTTCGACGTGCGGTGTCTGCCGGTTCTGCCGCCGCGGCGACGAGAACCTCTGTGTCGACCCGCGCTTCACGGGTTGGGACGCCGACGGCGGCTACGCCGACTTCGCCGTCGTCGACGAGTCCTACGCGTACGCGCTTCCCGACGTCTTCGACGACGAGCACGCCGCGCCGCTCCTGTGCGCCGGCATCATCGGCTACCGCGCGCTCCGGCGCGCACGGCTGCCGAAGGGTGGTGCGCTCGGCATCTACGGCTTCGGGGGCTCGGCCCACCTCGCCGCGCAGGTCGCCATGCACGAGGGCGCGATGGTGCACGTGCTCACCCGGTCGCGAGCCGCGCAACGGCACGCGCTCGAACTCGGCTGCGCGTCCGCGGGTGACGCCGCCGACCGCCCACCCGAACCCCTCCAGGGCGCGATCCTCTTCGCCCCGGTCGGCGAGCTGGTTCCGGTCGCGCTCCGCGCGCTCGACTCCGGGGCCACCCTCTCGATCGCGGGCATCCATCTCAGCGACATCCCGACGCTGTCCTATGACCACGACCTGTTCCGCGAGCGCGCCGTCTGCAGCGTCACCGCGAACACGCGGCGCGACGGCGAGGAGTTCCTCGAGATCGCGGCGCGCATCCCGATCCGCGTCACGACCACGGCGTATCCCTTCGACCGCGCCGACGACGCGCTGCGCGATCTCGCCGCCGACCGGCTCACGGGCGCGGCGGTGATCCACGTCGTCTGACCTGCGTCACTGCACCGGCTGCAACATCGGCACTAGAGCGGGTCCCGTGTTGTGGACTGCCCAGGCGTTCCCGCTGGCGAGCATGAGCTCGTCCAGCCCCTCCGCCGACGCGCCGATCACGAACGACAATGCACACCGCCAACGGGCGCTAAGGCCCTGAAGCGATCGGATCCGCAGCCATGTCGCCTGTTGAACCCCGCTGGGCACGTCACGTCACAGGCGCGTTCACGAACGCCCAGAGCCGTTCGACCCCGGAGCGCCGCTGAGCCGGACCAGTCCCGGCGTATCGAGGATACGAACGCGTGTTCGCAGCATGAGCGCGGCGGCGCTACCCTCTCCGTGTCTAGGCTCAGTGGCGGAGGTCAAGGTGGCGGAGCGCCGGCGTACTGCAACATCGAACTTCGGCGTTGGCCGCCGAGAGAATCACGACGCCTCTGGCTTCTACGACCGATTCCGGCCGCCTGAGCTATCCGACGAGCAATGGATTCCAGCGCCTGCGCCGGTTGCGGAACCCTTCGTCTGCGGCGACGCCCGCCACATGGACAAGATTGAAGACGGTTCGGTCGCGCTCGTCGTTACGTCGCCGCCGTATTTTGCTGGAAAGCAGTACGAAGAAGAGCTTGAACGTGAGGGCGTTCCTGGTTCGTACTTGGAGTATCTCGACCTCTTGGGAGCAGTCTTCGAGGAGTGCACCCGAAAACTCGAGCATGGTGGTCGCATAGCGGTCAATGTCGCGAACCTCGGCCGCAAGCCGTATCGAAGTCTCTCCGCGGACGTGATCAATATTCTGCAGAACGACCTGGGACTGCTTCTTCGGGGCGAATTGATCTGGCAGAAGGGTGAAGGTGCCAGCGGTTCGTGCGCGTGGGGATCATTTCGAAGTGCTGCTAACCCGGTCCTGCGGGACATCACCGAACGCGTTGTGATCGCTAGCAAGGGACGCTTCGATCGCGCACAGAGCGTTAAGCAGCGCGAAGCCGACCACCTTCCGTATCAGAGCACGGTCATGACCGAGGACTTCATGGCCCTCACGCTTGACCTGTGGTCCATCCCGCCCGAGAGTGCGCGAAGGGTCGGTCATCCCGCGCCGTTTCCTGTCGAGCTTCCCGAGCAACTCATTCGCCTCTATACATTCGAGAACGACTTGGTGCTCGACCCATTCATGGGTAGCGGCTCGGCCCTCGTTGCGGCCGCGAAGCTTGGGCGACGCTATATAGGTTACGACCTCGACCCTACTTACGTCGAGGTAGCTCGCCGCCGTGTCCGCGAGGAGAGCCACGAGCTCACTGACTCAAAGCGATCGAAACCGTCGCGAAAGCGGATCGATCCACCTACCGAAACCCCGGAGTCAAACTTCCAGAGTCGTGCAACCAAGGAAGGTAAGGCAGCTCAGAGGCTCGCCGAAGACGTGCTCGCCGCGGCAGGCTTTGTAATCCACGAGCGCAACCAGCGAATCCCCAAGACAGGCGTGACGATTAACTTCGTTGCAACCGACGCGCAAGGCGGAACGTGGTTCTTCGACGTCTCCGGCGTGTTCACAAGCCACCGCGGCGGCCTCCTTCGGACCGACACGGTATGGAAGTCACTTGGACGCGCAAACGCGCTTCGCGGACGTATCGATGATGTGCCGCTCGTCTTCCTGACAACGCATCTGCCGCGACGGCCAAGCGAAGGCGATACCGCTCTGCGGGCTGCCGGACGACGGGCGTTCTTCGACGCCGTCGAAATGTTGTCTGACGAAGGCCGCAACAGGCTTGAGCAGTATGCGAGGGGCGGTCACATGGATGAACCAATCCCCGGGTTCTGGACTCCGGCCGAGATGTCACCGAGCGGCGAGTAGTGGTGGAGATCGTCGCCTGCGCTGTTGTGCGCGATGACCCACCCCGCGTGTTTGTCGCGGCGGATCAAGACACGCTCAACTGGGTCATCGCGCTTCGATTAATCGCACCGACACCCGGACGCGAACTCCCCGCCGGCCTCGCGATCGCCTGCGCTCCGCGGTACGCGCTGAACGCTGGGGAGAAGCAGTTGAACTCTGGATGACTGATCGGGCCGAGGTCGACGTGTATCCGTCGCTCGAGCTGTACACGCAGCGCGATGTCGAGCTGGCTGCTCAGGAGTTGGACTTCACGCCGTTGTTCGAGGACTGACGTGTCGAATCTCCTGACCGACATCACGGAGATCTCGACTGCGCTCGGCACTCTCGTTCCAAGTCTCGACCACGGCATGCGAACCAAGCCGGTGGAACTTCGTTACGTAGCCGACGGAGTGTGGTCGCGTTTGGTGACCGCGTACGCAGATCACGTGTTCCGCGAGTCGTTCGAGGCGGCCTTCGCGAATGGCGTTGCCTTGTTGACTTCTCGTGACGGTCTGCGCGGCCGCCGACCAATGATCGTTGAGTGGAAAGGCCCTCATCGACCACCGGGTGACGATGTGGTTCCGGCCGACCTACGAATTGACCACGTGTACCTCGTTAGCTGCAAGTACCTCTCGCGTGTGCTCTTGAACGCAGGACCATCTCGCCTCTTTGAGAGACTTCTCGTTGGTGAAGGGCGCGATGCAGTCAATTGGTTTGGAAACGTCGCACCGACTGAATACCAGGCGCTGTACGACGCGTTGCTCACACAGACCGCGCTTGCTGACCTACCTTCTGACCCGAGGAAACTCACGCCGGATCAGCAGCGCAACATCCGGTTGAGCCTGTCCGCCCGAGAGCTTCCCGAAGCGTTGCACCCCGCGTGGCGCGATTTGTGCGACGCGGTCTCAACAGCTTCCGCCGCGCGCTGGCAGGAATCGTTGAGGTCTCGGCTCGCGTGCAAGCGGTTGACGTGGAAACTGCTGCGCATCAGTAGTTCCACATACTTCGTACTCGGGACCGACGGTCGAACTCACCTACGGTTGCGCGTTGGTTCGTCGTGGGACTGGAACCAATTGTTTGAGCTTCGTTCCTTCAAGGTCGCACCTCGGGTCGCCGGACAGCCCGAAGTCAGTTGGACGGCACGAGCACGCGAGCGGAACGGCGGCGTAGCCCGGGATGTATCAGGACACGTCGAAATCCGCTGGAGCCACGGTCGCTTCGTAGGCGCACCAGAAGCAAAGATCTATTTGGACAGCCCTCTTCGAGAGGTTCCCGGTTACTTCGCTCTCAGCTAGCTCGTCAGGGCCCAAGTGCATGCCACCATCGTCGCCAGAATGCGGCACACGGCCGAGGGCTCGACGCGCTGAACAGCTGCTGGGCGCCGCGTTGCAAGGGATCGAGGGACTCGCGAGGCGCCGCATGAGCGCCTTCTCCCCGATTGGTCGCGTTCCCACGACCTCCATCGACGACCCACCGGCTATCGCGGCGACCCGCTCTTCACGGGTCAGTTCGAACCGGTACGCGTGACCAGCCGCGCCGAGCACCGCTCGCTCGTGGCGGGCGACAAGGCCGTGTTCGCGACCTGATCTGCCGCACTCAGGCGGGCACGACCTCCATCATGCGTGTCAGCGCGGCCGGCACGACCTGTTCGCCGGCTTCGGTCTTCATTCGGAGGTCGCCCCCGACGTCGCGCCCGAGCACCTGTGCTGTCGCGCCCGGGATCAACTTCGCGTGCGCGATCAGCGTGAGCGCGTCGTCGTCGAGCTCGAGCCGTTCACTGATACGCGAGATGACGAAGCTTCCTGGTTTCGCGTCCGCCAGCACGATGGCGCGCGAATGGTCGACGACACGCGCGGAGCCGGGAATCGGGTTTCCGTGCGGGCAGGTCGCGGGATCGCCGAGCAGCGCGACGAGCTTCTCCTCCACCTCGGCGGAGATCGCGTGCTCCCAGCGGTCGGCTTCACGGTGCGCCTTCTCCCACTCGAGCCCGATGACGTCGACGAGCAGGCGCTCGGCCAGCCGATGTCGGCGCACGATCGAGCGCGCGATCGCGCGGCCCTTCGGCGTCAACGACAGGCTGCGGTCGTCGTGGAGCTCGACGTTGCCCTGCTCGACGAGACGGTTCACCGTCTCCGACACCGCCGGCGCCGACAGTCGCAGTCGTTCGACAAGGCGCGCCCGGATCGGGACGATGCCCTCTTCCTCGATCTCGAAGATCGTCTCGAGGTACTCCTCGGTCGTGTCGTGCATCTCGGCCACGGTGTACCTCCGCCCTCAGGGTACCGCCGCGCCGGTCAGCCGCTCACGAGCGACGCGATGCCCCAGATCATCACGACGAGGCCGATCACGAGGTAGAGCACCGACCGCATCACGGGCGCCTGCGGCAGATCGCTGCCGTCGGCGCCGCGCCGGTTGCCGCGTACCGGGCTGCCGGGGCGAGCCCGCGCGACGGTACGTCGGGACGCGCGTTGCGCGTCCTCACGCCGGTTCAAGAGCGCGCGCGCATTGGCGACGAACAGGGCCGCGCCGAGCGCGGTGACCAGCTCGCGCAGTATTTGCCCGTAGAAGTCCATGCGCCCGGCAGCGTACCGACCGGCTCTGCCTCGCCCGCAGTCGTCTTCTCATCCGGGTCACGCCGCAGGCGTCGGGCCGCGGGCCGCGGCGTCAGCTCCCGGAGACGAAGCGGTCGAGACCGAGGCTCGACAGCAACGAGTCGAGATCCGCGCGGCCGGCGGGCGCCCGTACGACCTGCGCGACCCGCTCGTCGGTGCCGCCCGGGCGTTCCACGTACGACCGCAGCGGCACCCCTCCGTCGGAATAGCACTGCTGCGTACGGAAGCCGAGGCCGGCGATCGTCGTTCCGGTCCGGAGCCGCAGCTCGAAGCAGTGGGCATCGTGGCCGGCGAGATGCGTCGCGGGCAGTTGCCTGATGTCGTAACGACCACTCACGACGGCGCCGCCGTACACGTCACCGGGCCGAGCGGTTCCCGACGCCGTCGCCGGCAGGCACTGCGCGCCCTGCTGACCGTCGACCTCCGTGCACGAGTAGGACCGGTCGCCGACGGTGATCACTGTCGACCCGAGTCCCGATTCCACGTCGATCGGTGGCCGATGCCCGACGACCACGGTGCTGTGCAGCACCCCTCCAGCCGGCGTCGTGCGCGTGAACGCGAACGTCACGATCCAGCTCGCACGGCTTCCCCGGTTCGCGAGCGTCGCGAGCTCGGAGGCCAGCTCGACGGGCGACGCCGCGCCGGAACGCCCGGGAAGCGGGCCGTGGGCCACCGCGAGGGGAACGCCGAGTGCGAGGGCGAACGCCACGACGGCGGCTCCGGCGATTCGCCGATCGAGCGCCAACATCGGCCGCCACCGTACGGCGGCGGACGCGCGGGGCGCGCCACCTCGTGGGCATGCGGAGGCGCGCGGGCCGTGCGCGAGACTCCGCCGGTGCGTCTCCTCGTCGCGCGGTGCGCCGTCGAATACCGGGGCCGGCTCGGTGCCCGGCTCGCGCCGGCGACCCGCCTCATCGTGATGAAGGCCGACGGCTCGCTCGCGATCCACTCCGACAGCGGCGCGTACAAACCGCTCAACTGGATGTCGCCGCCGTGCCGGATCGAGGAACATCCGGACGCGATCGTCGCGACGAACGCGAAGGGCGAGGAACTGCGCGTCGAGCTGCTGGAGGTGCACAGCGACGTGCTCCTGGAGCTCGGCACCGATCCCGGCCTCGAGAAGGACGGCGTCGAGGCCGAGCTCCAGCAGTTGCTGGCAGCACGCGTCGAAGCGCTGAAGGACGGGCTGCGCCTGATCCGGCGCGAGTACCCGACCGACATCGGCCCCGTCGACCTGCTCTGCTCCGACGCGCAGAACCGCACGGTCGTCGTGGAGGTGAAACGCGTCGGTGAGATCGCCGGGGTCGAGCAACTGCTCCGCTACCAGGAGCGCCTCGACCGCGACTCGCGCTTCGCGCCGACGCTCGGAGTGTTCGTCGCGGAGCGCATCAAACCGCAGGCGCGCGTCTTCGCCGAGAGTCGGGGGGTCGAGTGCGTCGAGATCGACCTCGCCACCCTCCGCGACGGAGTCGACCACCTGCGCCTGTTCTGAGCGAGCGCTGCGCGCGAGCGCTGCGCGCGTGCTCTGCGCGCGTGCACTGCGCGCTACCCCGTCGCCATGTTGGCGAACTTGGTGCTGCGGGCGATGAAGGCGAGGTGCGCGGCGCCGGTCGGTCCGTTGCGGTGCTTGGCGATGATGATCTCCGCCGTGCCCATCTGCTCGGACTCCTTGTTGTAGTACTCGTCGCGGTAGATGAACATCACGACGTCGGCGTCCTGCTCGATGCTGCCGCTCTCACGCAGGTCGGCGAGCATCGGGCGCTTGTCCTGGCGGTACTCGAGCTGGCGGTTCAGCTGCGCGCAGCACATCACCGGTGTCTCGAGCTCGCGCGCCAGGATCTTCAGGCCGCGCGACAGCTCGGACACCTCGACCTGGCGCGACTCCACGCGCTTTCCCGACGTCATGAGCTGCAGGTAGTCGATGACGATCAGCCCGATGTCGCCGTAACGGGCCTTGATGCGGCGGGCCTTCGCGCGCATCTCCATCACGGTGCAGTGCGGGTTGTCGTCGATGAAGATCGGTGCCTCCGCAAGCCGGCCGACGGCCTGGTTGAGCTTCGTCCACTCGTGATCGGAGAGCCGCCCCGTCTGGAGACCCTGCACGTCGACGAGCCCCTCGGATGCGAGGAGCCGGCGGGTGAGCTCGAGGTGGCCCATCTCGAGCGAGAAGAACAGGACCGGCTTGTTGGCCTCGAGCGCGACGTGCACGGCGGCGCCGAGCGCGAAGCTCGTCTTTCCCTGTCCCGGGCGGGCCGCGACGATCACGAGGTTCGAGGGCTGGAGGCCGAGCAGGATCGCGTCGAGGTCGGTGTAGCCCGTCGGTACCCCGCTCAGGTTGCCTTCGCGGGCGTACAGGTTCGCGAGGTGGTCCATCGTCTGCTCGAGCGCGGGGTAGACGTGCGTCATCGAGTCGGCGACGCGGTGCTCGGCGACCTCGAAGACCATCGATTCGGCGCGGTCGATGGTCTCGGCGATGTCGTCGTCGGGCGAGTAGCCCATCTCGGCGATGTCGTGGGCGACGCCGATGAGGCGCCGCAACAGTGCCAGCTCCGAGACGATGCCCGCGTAGTGCTCGGCGTTTGCCGACGCGGGCGTGGCGGCCTGGATCCGCAGCAGCGTCGCGCGACCGCCGAGCGCGTCGAGCAGCCCCCGGTGCCGCAGCTCCTCCGCGACCGTGACCGGGTCGACGGCCTCGCCCCGCCCGTGGAGCATGAACATCGCGTCGTAGATCTGGCCGTGCGCGGGTTTGTAGAAGTCGGGCGATTCGATGTGCGCCTCGACGGCGGAGAGGATCGCGTCGCGTGAGAGGAGCATGGCGCCGAGGAGCGACTCCTCCGCCTCGATGTTGTGCGGAGGAATCCGCGCGGAAGCCGCGCGCGACCGGACCTCTTCGACCGACTGGACCACGCTCGCCCTCTCCCTCAACGCCTCGACCCTGCTCGGAGAAGGATGGCCGAGCGAGCCTGTGCGTCGATAGGGGAACATCCCTGTGTATTGCCTGTGGACGACAAGGCTCTGTGTCCACAGGGTCGGTCGGAAACGCAGGCGCGCGCCGTCATGGTCACAGCGTGGACGAGCGGTGTGACAGTTACGGCCGCGACGCGGCCGGCGTCACTGGGCGACGACGTCGATCGTGAGCGTGGCGTCGACGTCGGGATGGAGGCGGACGGCCACGTTCACCGTTCCCAGCTCCTTCAGTGGCTCGTCGAGCGTCAGCCGGCGGCGGTCGATCTCGATCCCGAACTGCTCCTGCACCGCCAGGGCGATGTCGGCGGCGGTGATCGAACCGAACAGGCGCCCGCCCTCACCGGCGCGCGCCGGGAGCGAGAGCGCGCGGCCGGTCAGGCGGCCGGCAACCTCCTCGGCCGCCTGGCGATCGCGCTGTTCACGCGCCGAGCGGTTGCGGCGCATCGCCTCGGCCTGCTTCACCGCGCCACGATCGGCCTTGATCGCGAACCCGCGCGGCACGAGGTAGTTGCGCGCGTAACCGTCGGCGACATCGACGATGTCGCCCTTCTGACCGAGGTTCTCGACGTCGTCACGCAGGACGATCTTCATGCCTCGCCCTCCGCGACCGCGCTGGCCTCGACCGCGGCGGTGTCGACACTCGGCGTCTCCGGGGCCTCGGTCGCCTCGCTCGTCGTGGGCCCGGTCACCTCGGTCGGCGCCGTCACATCGGTCGGCGCCGTCACCTCGGTCTCGGGTGCCCGCAGCTCCCCACGATCGCCGCGGTCTCCACGATCGCCGCGGTCGCCACGGTCGCGCCGGCCACCCTTACTCCGTTGCGTGACCTGACGGACGCTGTAGGGCAACAACGCCATCTCGCGCGCGATCCGGATCGCCTTCGCCACCGCGACCTGCTGTTGCTGCGAGTTCCCGGTCACTCGGCGGGCGCGGATCTTCGCGCGCTCCGACATGAACCGGCGCAGCAGGTTGACGTCCTTGTAGTCGATCCAGTCGATCCGTTCGGTCGTGAGGATCGAGGTCTTCTTCTTGGGGACGCGCCGCCGATCGGCGGCTGCGCCCTTGCGTCGTTCGCGATCGCGTGCCATCTCACATCCGTCCTAGAAGGGTTCTTCGCCGAAGTCGTCGTAGCCGCCACCGCCACCGCCGGCGGGCACCGCGGCAGCCGGCCGGGGCGAATCGCCCTGGCTCGTCTCACCCGGGCCACGCCGCTCGGTGCGCGTGATCTGCGCGGTGGCCCACCGCAGACTCGGACCGACCTCGTCGGCGATCACCTCGACCACCGAGCGCTTCTCGTTGTTCTCCGTCTCCCAGCTGCGCTGCCGGAGCCGGCCGGTCACGAGGATGCGCGAGCCCTTCTGCACCGACGACGCCACGTTCTCGGCGAGATCGGCCCAGCACACCACGTTGAAGAACGAGGTCTCCTCGATCCACTCGCCCTGACGGCTGCGGTCGGGGTAGCGGTGGTTGACCGCGACGCCCAGCGTCAGCTGCGAGCGGCCGCTCGCGGTGAAGCGCAGCTCGGGCTCGCGCGTGACGTTCCCGACGATCGTGATCGTGTTTCCGTTGGCCATCTCCTGATTCCTCCCTATGCGTCCGCGGCGCCTATGCGTCCGCGGCCGTGCCGGCACCCTTGGGCGGCCCGTAGGCAGCCTCGGGGACGCGCAACACCTTGTGGCGGATGACGTCGTCAGCAAGGGAGAGCACCCGGTGCAACTCGTCCATCGCGGCGGGCTCGGACCGGGCTTGGAGGACCACGTAGTAGCCCTCCCACCGGTGCTGAACCTCGTACGCGAAACGGCGCTTGCCCCAGAAGTCGACGAAGCCGCGCTCGGCGCCCTTCGACTCGATGAGCTGCAACCACCGCTCGACGTTCGACCGGATCGTCTCCTCTTCCAGATCCGCGGAGAGGATGACCATGACCTCGTACGGCCTCAAAGGCCAGTACCTCCTGTGGACCGCGCTCGGCGGGCTCCCGGGGGAGCAGGATCGGTTGTGTCGCCGCGCCCCGGACAACGCCGGGAGCGGAGCCCGGGAACGTTACCAGGGCTTCCTCGTCACGTCCTATCGACAGGGACCCTACACAGGGGGTGTGACAGGTTGCTCGGCCGCCGCATGGTCTGCGCCCGAGGCCGCCGCGCGGTCTGCGTCCGAGGCCGCCGCGTCGAGGTCGAGTGCGTCGGCCATCTGGTCGGTCATGTGGTACGTCTCGTCGCTGGACGGGTACCGGCCCTGCCGCACGTCGGCGGCGAAGCGCTCCACCGCGAGCGTCGCGGTCTCCTCGACGTTCGCGTAGCGGCGCACGAACTTCGGCGCGCGGTGCTCGCCGCTGGTGAAACCGAGCAGGTCGTGGAACACGAGCACCTGCCCGTCGCAGTGCCGACCGGCACCGATCCCGATGGTCGGGATGTCGACCGAGTCCGTCACCATGCGCGCGACGCCGTCGGGTACGCACTCGAGCACGAGTGCGAAGCAACCCGCCTCGGCGAGCGCGACCGCGTCGTCGACGATGCGCTGCGCGGCGTCGAGCTGCTTGCCCTGCACCTTGAAGCCGCCGAGGGCGTGGATCGACTGGGGCGTCAGGCCGATGTGGCCCATGACGGGGATCTCCGCGTCGAGGATGGCCGAGACCGAGTCGAGCCGCTTGCGCCCGCCCTCGAGCTTCACCGCACCGGCGCCGGCGCGGATCAGCGCCGCCGCGTTGTGCACGGTCTCGGCCCGGCTGACGTGGTAGCTCAGCCAGGGCAGATCACCGACGATCAGGGCCCGCGGCCGCGTCCGCGCGACTGCGGAGACGTGGTGGACCATGTCGCCGATCGTCACCTGCAACGTGTCGTCATACCCGAGCACGACCATCGCGAGCGTGTCACCCACGAGGATCATGTCGACCCCCGCGATGTCGACCACGCGGGCCGACGGGGCGTCGTATGCCGTCACCATCACGAGTGGATCACCGGTGCCCTTCGCGGCGCGGATCCGCGGCGCGGTCACCGGTGCGTGCGTCGAAGCGTTCATCGCTCCACCTCCGTCGTCCGGGGCCGCGACGGCTCCCGGCGGTCAGCAGAGCGTAACGGAAGTCGCGCGGCCGTGGCGAAGGCACACGGCGACGGCTCAACCCGCCTGGCTGCGCCCGAGGATCGTGGAGCGGATGAGATAGTTCCATCCGCACTCGACGCACACCTCGACGAGGTAGCACGCGAACTCGTCGACGGATCCTTGCAGGCGCGCGAGCTCCTTCGGCCCGGCGATGCACGTGCCGTTCGCGGCCTTCAAGGTGTCGCCGTACACGTACCGGACCTGGCGCAGCCCGGGCGCCGAGCACACCGGACAGTCGTCCTCGGTGCCCTCGCCGATGTTGCGCGCCGCGCGCAGCAACTCGGGGTGCGCGTCGCACACGTCGAGCCGGGTCAGCGCGCCGGAGCGGTAGTCGCGCACCGTGAGCCGGCGGGCGAGGGCGTAGTCGATATCGCGGCTCACGCCGGAAGTGTACGGGCGCGCTCTCGCTGGTCGCGCCCGGCACCGGACCGGTCCCGGGCAAGGACGCCGTGTGCAGGCCAGAATCCATCCATGACGAACACGAACGCGTGGGACCGGCTGGCATCGGGGGAGCTTCCGGCCCTGGCGCTCGACTCCGTGGCGTACGGCCCCGAGATGCCCGGCGAGCGCGACCTGCGCCTGCTCGGCGACGTCCAGGGAAAGCGGGTCCTCGAGCTCGGCTGTGGGTCCGGACAGGCCGCGATCGTCCTCGCCCGCCAGGGCGCGCACGCGATCGCCCTCGACGCGTCGGCGCGCCAACTGGCCGCGGCCCGACGGGCCGCCGAGGCGCACGAGGTGCGGGTCGAGTGGCACCACGGCGACCTCGCCGACCTCGCCTTTCTCCGGGCCGACTCCATCGATCTCGCCCTCAGCGTGCACGCGCTCGCCGAGGTCGAGGACTTCGACCGGGTGCTCCGCCAGGTCCAGCGGGTGCTGCGCCCGGGCGGCGCGTTCGTCTTCTCCTACGAGCACCCCGTGACCCTCTGCACCGGGCGCGACACCGAAGCCGACGGTGCCCTCCCGCTCGGACGCCTGGAGGTCCGCCGCTCCTACTTCGACCGCGCCCCTCTCGCCGTCGACCGCGACGGCGAGGCGGTCATGCTGTACAGCCGCACGATCGGTGACGTCTTCGCGGCACTCGGGCGCGCCGGCTTCCGGATCGACGTGCTGCTCGAGCCCGAACCACTGCGCAGCGCCGACCCCGGTCCGGCCGTCCCCACCTCGATCGTCTGGCGCGCCCGCAAGACCGGCCTGTAGACGGTCAGGCGCGGGTGATGCCCTCGTCGCGGGCCCAGGTGTCGAGGAGGGCGTAGGCGGCATCGTCGTCGAGCGGGCCCCGTTCGAGCCGTTCCTCGAGGAGGAACGCGAGCGCACGGCCGACCATCGGACCGGGCGCCAGCGCGAGGTGCTCCATGACCTGACGCCCGTCGAGCGGGGGCCGGATCGCTGCCAGCTCCTCCTGCTCCCGCAACGTCGCGATGCGCGCCTCGAGCTCGTCCATACGCCGCGCGAGCATCGCCGCCTTGCGCTGATCGCGAGTCGTGCAGTCGCAACGGGTGAGGTGGTTCAGATCGTCGAGCAGCGGTCCCGCGTCCCTCGCGTAGCGTCGCACCGCGCTGTCGGTCCAACCCATCCGGTACGTGTGGAAGCGCAGGTGCAGCGCGACGAGCGCGACGACGTCCTCGACCATCTCGTTCGGGTACCGCAACGCGACCATGCGCTCGCGTGCCATGCGGGCGCCGACGACCTCGTGATGGTGAAACGTCACACCGCCAGGTGCGTAGCCGCGCGTCTTGGGCTTGCCGATGTCGTGCAGGAGCGCGGCGAGTCGCACTCGGAGTTCCGGGCGCGTCTTGGCGACGACGGCGATCGTGTGCGCGAGCACGTCCTTGTGCCGGTGGATCGGATCCTGCTCGAGCTGCATCGCGTTGAGCTCGGGCAGGAACTCGTCGGAGAGTCGCGTCCGTGCGAGGAGCCAGAGCCCCGGCTGCGGATCGTCGGCCACGAGCAGCTTGCTCAGTTCGTCGCGGATGCGCTCCGCGCTCACGATCTCGAGTCGTTCCCGGTGCGCGGCCATCGCCGTGACGATCTCGGGATCGGGATCGAGCCCGAGGCTCGCGACGAACCGGGCCACGCGCAGCATGCGCAGGGGGTCGTCGAGGAACGAGAGCTCGACCGAGAGCGGTGTCCGTAGCCGGCGTTGCGCGAGATCGCCGAGACCACCGAACGGATCCACGAACTGCAGCGTCGGCAATGCGAGCGCCATGGCGTTCACCGTGAAGTCACGTCGCGAGAGATCGGTCTCGAGGTCGTCGCCGAAGGCGACCTCCGGCTTGCGGCTCTCGGGCACGTAGACATCCGAGCGGAAGGTGGTGATCTCGAATCGCATCCCGCGGTGCAGCGCGCCGACGGTTCCGAACCGGCGACCCTGGAGCCAGAGGTGCTCGGCCCAGCCGCGTAGCAGCTCCTCGATGTCGTCGGGCCGCGCGTCCGTCGCGAGATCGATGTCGACGGTGTCGAGGTCGCGACCGAGAATCGCGTCCCGCAGCCACCCGCCGACGAGGTAGAGCGATCGACCGGCACGCTCGAAGCGACCGGCGAGCTGCTGCAGCGGCGCCTGGTCCTCGAGGTATGCGGCCAGTCGCGGCGGCAGCGGGGCGTTCACCCGGTGATTCTCGCCGGTCGGAGCAGGCGGGGTCGCAACGATTCCCCCGACGCCTCCCGGCACGGGAGCGCGGAACGCGCCTAGGAGGCGGCGGACGCGGGCTCGGCGTCCGAGAGCGTGTGCTGCTCGATGAGCAGGCGCAGGTCGTGCGGGCGACTCGACGCTGCGAGCGCGTCGCGAAGGTCGATCTGGCCGTGCAGGTACAAGGCGAGCAGGCTCTGGTCGAACGTCTGCATGCCGTAGTACTCGCCGTCGGCGATGATCTCCTCGATCTCGTGCGTCTCGTCCGCGTTCACGATCTTGTCGAACACCCGGCCCGTTGCGACGAGGACCTCGACGGCCGGCACCCGCCCGGCACCATCGCGCTGCTCGACGAGCCGCTGGCTCACGATGCCACGCAACGTGCCCGCGAGCGCCATGCGCGTCTGGCGCTGCTGGTGCGGCGGGAAGAAGTCGATGACGCGATTGATCGACTCGGTCGCGTTGATCGTGTGCAGGGTCGAGAACACCAGGTGACCGGTCTCGGCCGCGGCGAGCGCCGTGGACACCGTCTCAGCGTCTCGCATTTCGCCGATCAGGATGACGTCGGGGTCCTGGCGCAACACGCGGCGCAGGGCGGAGTGGAAGTCCGACGTGTCGGTGCCGACCTCGCGCTGGTTGACGATCGAGCGCTTGTCGGGATGGAGGACCTCGATCGGGTCCTCGATCGTGACGATGTGGCGGCTCATGGTCGTGTTGATGTGATCGATCATCGCGGCGAGCGTCGTCGTCTTGCCGGAGCCGGTCGGTCCGGTCACGAGCACGAGCCCGCGTGGGTTCTCCGCGAGGCGGCGAACTGCCGGTGGCAGCCCGAGCGACTCGAAGCTCGGGATCGTCGACTGCACGCGCCGCAGCACGAGCCCGACGCAGCCACGCTGCCGATGCACGTTCACCCGGAACCTCCCCAGACCCGCCACCGAATGGGCGAAGTCGGCTTCACCCGTCTCCAGGAACTCTTCGGCACGCGACTTCGGCATGATGGCGAACGCGACGCGTTCGGTCTCCGCCGGTGTGGCCTGCTCGAAGTCGGTGCGCGCGAGGTGCCCGTCGATGCGCACCACGGGCGGCGAGCCGACCTTGATGTGCACGTCGGACGCCTCGCGCGTCACGGCATAGCGCAGGAGCTCATCGAGGTTCAGCACGCCGTCGCACCTCCCTGGGGCCCTCATCTATCGGCACGAATCGGGCCGGGGTGGAGTGCGGAACACCGCGAGGCTCCGGGCCGCGGTGCGCTCAGGCGGCCGGATGCCACAGCTCGCGGGCCGCGGCGACGACACGGGCGCCGGGCCCGCCCACCGTCGCCGGCTCGAGCCGATGCGGCCGGCCGGCAAGAGTGCTGACCGTCGCGGTGACCGAATCGCGCAGTGCGTGCAGGTCGTAGCCGCCCTCGAGGAAGCACACGAGCCTCCCCGGCGCCGGCACCCACTCGAGGACCCGCCCGGTGAGATCGGCGAAATCCCCGGCCGAGAGCCCCAGGCCGGTGAGCGGGTCGGCGTGGTGGGCGTCGTAGCCCGCGGAGACGAGGATCCAGGTCGGGGCGAAGTGCTCGACGGCGGGGGCGACGACCGTGTCGAAGGCACCGAGATAGACGTCTCCCGTCGCGCCGGCGGGCAGCGGCAGGTTCAGCGTCGTGCCCGCGCCGTCGCCGACCCCCATCTCCTCGAGCCGTCCGGTACCGGGATAGAGCGGCCACTCGTGGAGCGAGACGTAGAAGACGTCGGGCGAGGCCTCGAAGATGTCCTGGGTCCCGTTGCCGTGGTGGGCGTCCCAGTCGACGATCAGGACCCGTTCGCCCCGCGCGACGAGCTCCGCGGCCGCGATCGCGACGTTGTTCAGGAGGCAGAAGCCCATCCCGTGCGCCGGCACTGCGTGGTGGCCCGGTGGGCGCACGGCGAGGAACGCGCTCTGCCCCTCGCCGGCGACGAGCGCGTCGATCGCGGCGAGTCCCGCGCCCGCCGCGCGGACCGCGGCGTCGTAGGAACGGCTGCTGACCGCCGTGTCGGCGTCGATCGCGCCACCGCCGGCGGAGCAGAGCTCCTCGAGCGCGTCGAGGTAACGGCCGGGATGCACGCGCTCCAGCTCGGCGCGCGTCGCGACCCGGCGCGGCAGGCCGGCGGGCTCGAGCCCGGCCTGCGCGATACCGGCGAGGACCGCCTCCAGGCGCGCCGGCCGTTCCGGATGGCCGCGGCCGGGGTCGTGCTCGGCGAACAGCGGATCGGTCGCCACGAGCACCATCGCGGGAGGCTACCGCCCGTCAACGGTCGCCGAGACCGCTCGACAGTACGCTCGCAACCCGGTGACCACGTCACATGCACGCGCGCGCGCCCAACCACGCGGCAGGCGCGGGAGGGTCGCCGCCCTCGCCGGCACCCTCGGCATCGTCGCGGCGACACTCGCGGCGGCGGCTCCGGCCGCGACCCCAGCGGCGAGCGCGACGACCGCCGCTCCGGTCGCGAGCGCGGCCGTCACGATGACGCTCGAGCAGGTGCCGGCATCGGTACCGGTCGCCGGTCACCTCCACATCCACATCCATCTCGCAGGACCCGCGTCCGGAATGATCGTGCGCGTGAGCGCGCACGATGCGATCACGTCGCGCACCGGGTTCTCCGACATCCTCGCGGGCCACGATCCCGGTCCCGTGGTCGACTCCGTGTCGATCCCCTTCGTCTACTTGCCGACCGTGAGCAGCGGTATCCGCGACATCCTCGTCCCGCTCCAGGACCCGTCCCGGTCGTTGCGACCCGGCGAGCTCGGTGTCGTGCACACCGGCGTCTACCCGCTCACGATCTCACTGAGTCCGCCCAACGGCGACCCCGTCGCGAGCGTGCAGACCTGGCTCGTGGTCGCGCAGCAGACACTCGCGGCACGGTTGTCGTTCGCCTGGGTGTGGCAGCTCGTCGGCACGCCGCTCACGAGCGCCAACGGCAAGCAGGTCGACGCCGCCGTCCAGCCCGACGGCCGGCTCGGGCACGCCGCGACCGCGCTGAGCGAAGCCGATGGCGTCCCCCTGAGCCTCGTGCTGGGCCCCGAGACCTTCGAGACCTGGGCGCGGATCGCCTCCAAGGACCCTGCCGCGGCGCAGGGATTCGATGCCGTGCGCGCGGCCGTCGGCGACGAGTCCCACCGGCAGGTGCTCGCGACGACGTACGTCCCGCTCGACATCCCGTCCCTCGAAGCCGCGGGTTCGGCCGGCGACGTCGTGGCCGACGTGCGGATCGGAACCGACGCGATCGACACCGCGCTCGGTGTGCTGCCCGACCCGCGCACGGTCCTCCTCGACCCCGTCGACTCGCAGTCCGTGCAGATCGCGCACGAAGCCTTCGCGGAACGATTCGTCGTCCGCGACGACGCGGTTGTGCCGGTTCCGCACGTCCTCACGCCGGCGCGCCCGTTTCTCGTCTCGACCCCCGACGGCAAGTCACCGGCGGGCGCCAGCAACGCGTTCGTCGCCGACCTCCTGAACGGACCGGGCTCGCGGGCAGAGCGCGCGCAGCGATTCCTCGCCGGGTTGTCGCTCATCGCACTCGAGGCGCCGTCGGATCCGCGGGGCATCGTCGTCGCGACGCCGCAGCTGTGGGATCCCGATCCTCAGCTCGTCGCGCTCGTGTTGAAGGGGTTGCGCGGCAACCCGTTCCTGCGCGCCACGACGCTCGACGGCTACTTCTCGGCGACGCCGCGCGACACGAACCGCGGCGGTTCACCGGTCATCACGACACTCAGGCCGATCCACCCCGCGCCCCCGACGGTCACGACGAAGCAGCTCGACTCCGCGCGGCAGTCGCTCGCGTCGTTCCGATCGCTGGTCGGCCAGTCCGACCCGAGGGTCACCCAAGGCGAGCACTCCATCCTCATCGCGCCGTCGTCCGCGCTCGCGGCAGCCGACGCGACGCACGAGCTCGCGACGATCGACCGAGCCGCCGAGGGTTTCCTCTCGTCGATCTCGACGACTCCCCGCACCGTCACGCTCACCTCGCGCAGCGCCCGCATCCCGCTCTCGTTCACGAACGCCACCGGCCAGACGGTACGCGTGAAGGTGCACCTTGCGAGCGCGAAGCTTCGGTTCCCGGAGGGTTCCGAGGCCGTACTCGAGCTCCCACCGAAGAACACCACGCGCCGCTTCCTCGTCGAAGCGCGGACGTCGGGCACGTTCACGATGCGCGTCACGCTCACGACCGCCGACGACGAGTTCACGATCGAGACGACCGAGATGACGGTCCGCTCGACGGTCTTCAGTGGCATCGGCGTCCTGCTCACGGTCGGCGCGCTGCTCTTCCTCGCAGTCTGGTGGGGAAACCACATCTGGCGGTCTCGCCGTTCGCGGCGGGCGACCGAACCCTCGGGCCTCGGCACATGACCGACGCCGCGGCGCCACTCGAGGCCGCAGCCGCGTCCGACGGCGCGCTCGTGCGCTCCAGCGCGGCCGTCGCGCTCGGCACCATGCTGTCGCGCGTCACCGGGCTCGTACGGATCTGGGCGATGGCGTACGCGCTGGGCACGACGGTGTTGGCCGACACGTACAACGTCGCGAACAACACGCCGAACATCGTGTACGAGCTCATCCTCGGCGGCGTGCTCACCGCGACACTCGTGCCGCTGTTCGTCGACGCCTACGAACGCGACGACGACGAAGCCGCCTCCGCGATCTTCGGCACCGCGATGGCGGTGCTGATCGCGCTCACGGTCGTCGCGGTCGCGGCGGCGCCGCTCATCTCCCACCTCTTCACCTTCCGAGCGGAAGGAGTCGACCGCGCCGCCGCGCAACGGGTCGGCACGCAACTCATCCGCCTCTTCATCCCGCAGATGATCTTCTACGGGCTCACCGCGTTGCTCAGCGCAATCCTCAACGCGCGCCGCCGATTCGTCGCCGCCGCGTACGCGCCCGTCCTCAACAATGTCGTCGTCATCGCGTTGTTCGTGCTGCTGCCGCACGTCGTCACAGGCCAGGGCCTCACCCTCGCCCACGTCGACCAGAGCGCACCCTTGCTGCTGCTGCTCGGTATCGGTACGACTGCGGGCATCGTGCTGATGGGAATCGTCCTGCTCCCCGCGGTACGCGCGGCCGGGATTCATCTCCGATTCGTCGTGTCGTTCCGCCATCCCGCGGTACGTGCGATGGTCCGCCTCTCCGGCTGGACCGTCGGCTACGTGATCGCGAACCAGATCGCGCTCACCTTCGTGTTGATCATCGGGCGCAATCCCACGGGCGTCGTGTCCGCGTACCTGTACGCCTACGCGTTCTTCCAACTCCCCCACGGTCTCTTCGCCGTCAGCATCATGACGACGCTCGGACCCGAGCTCGCTTCTCTCGCGCGGCGCGAGAGCCTCGCGGCAATGCGCTCGCGGTTCTCGTTCGGGCTCCGCAGCATTCTCGTGGTGGTCACGCCCGCAGCCGTCGCGTACTTCGTGCTTTCGCGTCAAGTGGTCGTCGGGTTGATCGAGCACGGGTTGTTCGGGCACGCGTCGGCACTGCTCACCGCCGACGCGCTGCGCGGGTTCGCCGCGGGCCTCGTGCCGTTCTCCGTGTACCTCTACGCGCTGCGCGGCTTCTACGCGCTGCGCGACACCCGCACGCCGTTCATCATCAACTGCATCGAGAACGCGTTGAACATTCTCTTCGCGCTCCTCTTCTACCCGCGCTACGGCATCAGCGGCCTCGCCTACGCGTATTCGGCGGCCTACGCGGTCGCCGCCGTGATCGCGCTCGAAGCGCTCCGGCGGCGGATCCACGGGATCGACGGCCGGCGCACGCTTCAGACGACGGCCAAGACGGCCGTCGCGGCCGCCGCACTCGCGCTGGTGACATGGGCGGCCGCGCGCAAGATCGACGGCTCACTGGCCGCGGTGGTGCTGGCCGGGAGCGCAGGAATCGTCATCTATCTGAACGCACTCGAAGCCCTGAAGGTCGACGAGATCCGCTCCGCGATCGCGGCGGTGCGGCGCGATCGCTGACTCCGCGTGTCACGATGGGGCCGGCGACCCGCCGCCACGGGGACGCCGCCGCCGGCCGAGGAGGTAGGGATGAGCGTTCGAGTCGTGAGCGACAGCGCGTGCGATCTCCCGCCCGCACTGTGCGAGGAGCTCGGCATCGAGATCGTTCCCCTCTCGATCCGCTTCGGCGCCGACGAGCTCGTCGACCGGGTCGAGCTGAGCACCGACGCGTTCTGGGAGCGCCTCGCGCGAACGACCGTGCTCCCCGAGACCGCCGCGCCCTCCGTCGGTGCGTTCGAGACGACGTTCCGTGGGCTCGCCGAGTCCGGTGCCGACGGCATCGTCTGCATCAACCTGTCGTCGGGCATGTCGGCCACCATGCAGTCGGCGCAGATCGCGGCGAAGGCGCTCGACGGCATCTGCCCGATCACGGTCGTCGATTCGAAGAGCGCGTCGATGGGCATCGGCTCCCTCTGCCTCGAGGCGGCCCGCCAAGCGCGCGCCGGCAAGACGATCGACGAGATCGTCGCGTCGATCGAGGCGAAACGCGACCGCGCGGGTCTGCTCGCGATCGTCGACACCCTCGAGTTCCTCCGTCGTGGCGGCCGCATCGGTGGCGCGCAGGCGTTCCTCGGGTCGATGCTCTCGATCAAACCGATCATCACCGTCGCCGACGGGGTGGTCGAACCAGCCGGGAAGGTACGCACGCGGTCGAAGGCGTTGCGCTTCGTCGTCGACAAGGTCAAGGAACAACCCGTCGAGTCGCTCTGCGTGCTCCATGCGCAGGCGCCCGACCTCGACGACTTCGTCGCGATGCTCGAGCCGATCGTGCCGGCGAGTGAGATCGTCGTCGGTCAGATCGGTCCCGTCGTCGGTGTGCACACCGGGCCCGGCGTGATCGGGGTCACCTGGTTCGAGGCGCCTCCGTCGTGACCCGAGCCAACGGTCGCGTCCCGCACTGACGAGGGCCATGCCGACCGAATCCGATCCCCGCGACGACGAGGATCTCGCCCGCCGCGCGGCACGCGGTGACCGCGCGGCGCTGGAAACACTGCTCGCGCGGCACATCGACCGCATTCACGCCGTGTGCCGGCGGATCATGAACAACCCCGAAGACGCCCTCGACGCGACACAAGAGGCACTCATCGCCGTCTCCCGCGGCATCGTCCGGTTCGACGGTCGTGCCCGCTTCACGACGTGGATGTTTCGCGTCGCGACCAACGCCGCGCTCGACGAAGCGCGTCGCCGGCGCCGGCGACCGGTGACTCTCGAACGGATGCCGGAACCGGCGGCCACGCAGTCGCCCACCGATGCGGTCGATGCCCGGCTCGACATCGACGCGGCACTCGCGACGCTGCCGGCGGAGTACCGGGCCGCGGTGGCCCTGCGCGATCTCGCTGGCCTCGACTACGCGGAGATCGCGACGACGCTGGGCATCCCGATCGGGACCGTTCGCTCCCGCATCGCGCGCGGCCGCGCGACCCTCGCCGACCACTTCGGGAACCGAGCCCGGCTCCCGGAACGCCCAACCGAGCAGCACTCATGAGCCCGGACCTCCCGTCACCCGATCCCGACAACGCCGTCGACCCCCGCGACGAGCGGTTCAGCGCGCTCCTCGACGGCGAGGAACCGCCCACCGACACGGGCCCGGAACCCCAGTCGGAAGCCGCGTCAGCACGCGCCGCCGCTCTCGCGTCGGCGCGAGATCTGCTCGCGGTCGGGCCGCCGCCACTCGACGACCACACCCGCCGGCGCCTGCTACGCGGAGCCGTCGCGGCGCACAGCCCTGCGCACCGTGACCGCGCGTGGATCGCTCGTCTCGCGTTCGCCGCGGCCGCACTCGCGATCGTCGTCGCCTCCGGAATCGGCATCGCGCACCTGGGCGACTCGGGAAGCGGCCAGGCAGGTTCCAACGCGAAGACCTCCCGGAGCACCGAAGCCGCGCCGGCGAACGCGCTCGCGGGGCTCCTCGACCTCAACGAGATCTCGAGTCCCGCGGTTCTGCGCTCCCGCGTCCTCGCCGCGTTGGCTTCCACCAGCGCGACAACGGGCGCGTCGCCCGACGCGACCACCACCGTCGGGACGAGCTCGTCAGTACCGAGTCCGACCGCCGACACGACGGGCACACCCTGCCTCGGTTCGGTGCATGCCCCGACGGGCACGACACCCGCCGCGTTCGCACGTGGCACCTACCACGGGGCCACGGCGATCGTCTTCGTGGCGCGCGACGGCAGCCGTGTCTACGTGTACGTGCTCGCGGCGGCCGATTGCCAGCTCCTCACGACCCAGTTCGTCGAGCAATGAGGCACGGTACGCTGCGGGGCCTCGCCCACGGGAGAACGCGCGCATGACCGACTGGACGACCGAAGCCGTCGACACCATCGAGAAGGTGGTCGGCGCGGTACGCGAACGCACGGTCGTGCCCGCCCGCCGTATGAGCCGGGCCGTCGTCTTCGGCGTCCTCGCCGGCTTCTGCCTCCTCCCGGTCGTCGCCTTGCTGGTGATCGGGTTGTTCCGTGTCCTCGTGATCGCGGTGCAAGGCGAGGTCTGGGGCGCGTGGCTCATCCTCGGGGGAATCTTCTTGACCGGCGGGATCTTCTTCTGGGCGAAGCGCAACCCCGGGAGCAACGAGACATGACCGAGATCCGTGACGTCGTCATCGTCGGCTCCGGACCTGCCGGCCTGACGGCCGCGGTGTACACCGCGCGCGCCAACCTGCGCCCGCTCGTGATCGAAGGCATCGGCGCCGGCGGCCAGCTCATGCTCACCACCGACGTCGAGAACTTCCCCGGCTTCCCCGATGGGATCCTGGGCCCCGAGCTGATGATGAAGTTCCGCGAGCAGGCGTCTCGCTTCGGAGCCGAGTTCGTCACCAACGACGCGGACCGGGTCGACTTGTCGGCGAGCCCGTTTCGCGTCCATGTCGGTGCAACCGAGTACCTCGCGCGCAGCATCATCATCTCGACCGGCGCCACCGCGAAGATGCTCGGGCTCCCGTCGGAGCAGCAGTTGCTGGGTCACGGGGTGTCCACGTGCGCGACGTGCGACGGATTCTTCTTCCGCGACAAGCCGATCGCCGTCGTCGGTGGCGGTGACTCCGCGCTCGAAGAAGCCAACTTCCTCACCCGCTTCGCGACGAAGGTCACACTGATTCACCGCCGCAAGGAACTGCGCGCGTCCAAGATCATGCAGGACCGCGCGTTCGCGAACCCGAAGATCGAGATGCGTTGGAACACGGTGGTCGACGACGTCGTCGGCGACGGCACGGTCGCGGCACTGCGGCTGCGTGACATCGAGACCGACGCCGTGAGTGAGCTCCCGGTGAGCGGGGTGTTCGTCGCCATCGGTCACACGCCCAACACCGCGCTCTTCGAGAGCCAGCTCGCGTTGCACGACAACGGCTACATCGTCACCGCGGCCGACTCCACCGCGACGTCCGTCCCCGGCGTGTTCGCCGCCGGTGACGTTCAGGACCACGTCTATCGTCAGGCGATCACCGCGGCAGGATCGGGATGCATGGCCGCGATCGAAGCCGAGCGCTACCTCGAGGCGCTCGGCTCCGCCTGACCGCCGCGGCGCGAGGAATGCTCCGGACCCGGATGGTGTTCGAATGCCCGCGGTTACACTCGCAGCGCCGTCGCGAAAGGATTCGTCCCGTGTCCGACACCATCACGACACTCTCCGATGCCACCTTCGACGAGTCGGTGCTCGGCTCCGACGTGCCCGTGGTCATCGACTTCTGGGCCGAGTGGTGCGGGCCTTGCAAGATGATCGCTCCGGTGCTCGAAGACATCGCCCACGAGCACAAGGGCAAGTTGTCGGTCGCGAAGCTCAACGTCGACGACAATCCCGACGTCGCGCGGCGCTTCGAGGTGCTCAGCATCCCGACGCTGCTCGTCTTCCAGAACGGTGAGCTGCGCAAGCGTCTCGTCGGCGCCAAGGGAAAGGCTCAACTGCTCCAGGACCTTTCCGAGTTCATCGCTTGATCGAACGCCCCGTGCTGCGCGCCGGCGCCACGGGGAGCGCCGTGGGAGAGCTCCAGCGCCGGCTCGACGCGGCCGGAGCGCACGCCACTCGCGAAGAATCTGCCGCGTTCGGGCCGCTGACCGAAGCGGCGGTGCGCGAGTTCCAGACCAAGCGCGGTCTGCGCGTCGACGGGGTGTGCGGGCCCGAGACGTGGAACGCGCTCGTCGAGAGCGGCTTCCAACTCGGCGACCGGTTGTTGTTCCTCCGGCGGCCTTTCCTACGCGGCGACGACGTCGCAACCCTCCAGCGCCGATTGAACATGCTTGGATTTCACGCTGGGCGCGAAGATGGGATCCTTGGCCCCCAAAGTGAACGCGCTCTGCGCGAATTTCAGCTCAATGCCGGCCTCGCCATCGACGGGCAATGCGGTCCCGCGACGATCGAAGGGCTCGACCGGCTCGGCTCGTTGTCTGCTGGTTCCGCGGCCTCGGTACGCGAACGGGAGTCGCTGCGACGCGACCCGCGCCGTGTGGGCAGCCGCCGCCTGTACGTCGCGGTCGAGCCCGTGATCGGTGTGCTGGGCGAAGCAGTGGCACGCCGGCTCCTCGATTCCGGAGCCCATGTGCTGCTCGACGGGTCGGGCCGCCCCGACGCGTTTCTCGCCGAGGAAGCGAACCGCTACACGGCCGACGTCGTGCTCGCCCTCCGCGCCGGCGACGAGCCCGGTTGCCGAGTCGCCTACTTCGCCACACCCACCTTCCGATCCGAGCGGGGCTACTCCCTGGCCTTCCGCCTCGCCCAGGAGCTCGACCGCTCGTTCGCGCCGGTCACGGCATGCGGACGCGCGTACGGCATCTTGCGCGAGACGCGCATGGCCGCAGTCGAGTGCCATCCCGCCGGTCGCGACGACGCGTCTGCGCTCGCCGCGGTGGCCGCCGCACCGGCGTCGCTCGTCGAAGCGATCGTCGAAGGGGTACGGCGCGGCGTCGAGGAGCCGGTTCAGTCGAGCTGACGCTCGAGCACGGAAACCGACTCACTCGGTCGGGTTCGGCACCGCCGCGTCCGTCATGCGCCGGTAGATGCGCTCGAGGTCCTCGAGATCCGCGAACTCGATGACCACCTTGCCGCGCCGGTCTGCCGCCGACATGAGCACCGTGACACGGGTGTCGAGGTGATCGGAGAGGAGCGTCTCGAGTTCGGGCAGTCCCGGTGGGCGGAGCTTGTTCCCCGTCGCGCGCGCGACCCGCGCCGCGACCGGCTCACTGCGCGCCCGCACCGCTTCTTCCAGGGACCGCACCGAGAGATCTTCCGAGACGGCGCGACGTGCGAGTTGTTCCTGAAACGCTCGGTCGGGGGTACCGAGCAGGGCAATGGCGTGGCCCCGCTTCAGTGACCCCGCGTGCAGATACCGCTGCACCGTGGGCGGGAGTTGCAACAACCGGAGGCAGTTCGACACGGTGGCGCGATTCTTGCCGACACGCCTGGCGACCTCGTCGTGGGTCAGCTCGAAGTCCTCGATCAATTGCTGGTAGGCCGCGGCCTCCTCGAGCGGATCGAGCTCCTCGCGCTGGACGTTCTCGATGATCGCCTGCTGAAGCGCGAGTGAATCGTCCGCAACCCGGACGACCGCGGGCACCGTCTGGAGTCCGACTCGGCGCGCCGCTCGCCAGCGTCGCTCTCCGGCGATGAGCTCGTAGGCGTCGTCGTCGGTCTGACGCACGAGCACCGGCTGAAGGATGCCGACTTCACGGATCGACTCCGCGAGCGCGGCGAGTGCCTCTTCGTCGAAGTGCTCCCGCGGTTGATTGGCATTCGGGCGAATCGAGCCGATCGGGAGCTCGACCATCCCGACGGCAGAAGCCGGACCGGCTTCCGTCGACGGGATGAGGGCGCCAAGGCCCTTACCCAGACCGCCGGGACGCGCCACGGCTGACCTCCTTCGCGAGCTCGCGGTACGCGATTGCACCACGAGAGGTCGAGTCGAACACGATGATCGGCTGCCCGAACGAGGGCGCCTCGGAGATCCGAACCGTTCGAGGAACCACGGTCCGGTAGACCCGCGCGCCGAAATGGAGGCGGACCTCCTGCTCGACCTGCTCGGCGAGCTTCGTGCGCGCGTCGAACATCGTCAGCACGATGCCGCGCATCTCGAGCGTCGGATTCAAATTGGTCCGCACCAGCTTGACGTTGCGAAGGAGTTGCCCGAGCCCCTCGAGCGCGTAGTACTCGCACTGGATCGGGACGATCACGGCGTGCGCGGCGGCGAGACCGTTGACCGTCAAGAGGCCGAGTGACGGCGGGCAGTCGATGAGCACGAAGTCGTAATCCTCGCTCACCACTCCCAGCGCCCGACGCAGCTTCAACTCCCTGGACATCGCAGGGACAAGCTCGATCTCTGCCCCGGCGAGATCGATCGTGGCCGGGATCACAAAGAGGTTCCGAACACTCGTCGGCTCGACGCAGTCCTCGACGGGCACGTCATTCATGATCACGTCGTAGACCGAGCCCTCGACGTTGCGATGGCTGATTCCGAGCCCGGTGGTCGCGTTGCCCTGCGGGTCCAGGTCCACGACGAGGACTCGGAACCCGAGCTCCGCCAGCGCCGCGCCGAGGTTCACCGCCGTGGTCGTCTTGCCGACGCCGCCTTTCTGATTGGCGATCGCGAGGATGGCAGGGAGTTCGATCGGCGGCGGCGGCGGCATCGACGCCTCCGTCGGGAGGGTCGCTCCGACCGGGGCGGTGCTCCCATCGGACGCGACCGCCGGCGTCTCCGGAAGTTCCACCGGTTCCGGTTCGGCGACGGGCGGCGACGACGAGCCGGATGGATTCGGCTGGTTCACCATCACATCACTTTCTGCGAACGGACCGTGAAGCATCCGGTCGCGATGCCGAGCATCCTCATTCCGCCGATCGTCGGGGTCGGAACTCGATGCGCGTAGTGCGGGAATTCCGGGCATTTCGTACGAGCAGCACCGACGTGTGTTCCACGTGGAACGGCCCCCGCGCCCGAAATCGTACTACCGGGCGTCCGGTGAGGAAACGTCTTGGTCGGATTCCTCGAACAGCGCCTCGATGGTCGGATGCCCTCCGGACGCCGTCATCCCCAGGACTGTCAACAACCTGGGTACAACTGACTGGACCCTGGTCCGGCCCGTCCTGACCCTTGTCGGCACGTCGATCTGGACCACGAAGCCGAGGGGCGCGCGATGTTCCACGTGGAACATCGCGCTCAACGGGACGCTCGCTCGCTTCCCCAGATCGGTCGCTTGGAGGGAATCCCGACGGCGCGTGGCCAGCGGTCGTCGATCGGGCCGGACCGTCGGATCAAGGCAACCCCCGCCCTCCCGTCGGTTCTCACGTCCGCCGGTTCCAGCCCCAAGGTCGCCAACCCGCTTCGCGACCACCGCGAACCGGTCGGCTCGTGCGGCTCACTCACCGCCAACAAGCCGTGCTCGACGAGGAACGCGCCCCCGATCTCCGCCGTGACGGCGGGGGGAGCGAACGCGCGGGCAACAACGAGCGGAAAGCTCCCGCGAAGCTGGGGATCCCGAGCCAGCGTCTCTGCCCGCCCTTCGACGACGGCTACTCGGCCCGTCCAGCCGAGCGTGGCAACGGCGGCGCGGAGGAAGGCGGCACGGCGTGCGTTCCCATCGAGGAGGACCCCGGGCGTCTCGGCCCAGCGCGCCGCGACAACGAGGCCGGGGAGACCACCACCGCTGCCGATATCGAGAAATCGCGCCGGACCGGCAGCGGCCGCCTCGAGGAGCACGGTGAACGATTCCGCGTGAGCGGACTGTTCCTCGACCGGGAGGTCGCCAAGGAAGCCGCGTCGGCGAGCGGAAACGAGCATTTCGACGACGGTGTCCGGAACCGTCATCGCGGAAACCCGTTCGGTGTCAGGCCGGTCGGATGACGACGTGGCGCCGCGCGTCTTCGCCTTCGGACACCGTCTGGAGGCCGTCGAGTTCGGCGACGGTGTCATGCACGACCTTCCGGTCGGCCGCCGACATGGGCTCGAGCGCCCGGGCGGATCCGGATTCGAGGACCTCGGCCGCGACCGTGCGGGTGAACTCGGCCAGTGCCTCACGCCGCCGCTGGCGGTAACCGCCGACATCGACGTGCAGCCGCGCCCGCTGACCGTCGACGGCGTGCTGGACCGCGGCACGGGTCAACTCCTCGAGCGCGCCGAGCGTCGCTCCCTTCGGACCGACGAGCAGCCCGAGGCCGTCTCCGTCGACGTCGATCGTGATCGCGTCGTCTTCGCCCTGTCCCGTGCGAACCGACCCAGGCAGGTCAAGCGCGGCAAGTAGCCCTTCGATGAAGTCGACGGCGATCGTGGTCTGTTCCTCGAGGTTCACGTCGCTGTCCATGTCGGTCTGCTCCTGGTTTGTGGGTTCCGGTCTCGGGGGCGTGCCTGAGCGCCGGGAGCGGGATCGTGAGCGGGAACGGGTCCGGGCGCCCGAACCGGTCGCTGCCGGTGCGGGGATGGCCGCATCATTGTCGCCACCCGCCGACGGGGGTGCCTGGGTCGTCGCTGCCGGCTTCTCACTGCGATGGGTGCCGGAGTGCCCGCCGGAGGCGGCGCCGCGACCGGATCGACTCCGTCTTCCGCGCGAACCACCGGAACGATCGCCACCCTCGCCCCGACCCTCGCTGCGCCGGCGGCGTCGTCGATCGCTCGGCTTCTCTCGCGAGAGCGGCTTGACCCGCGCCCGAATGCGGGCGTCGGTACGGCCGAGGCCGAGGAAGCCGCTCCGGGGTTCGTCGACGATCTCGAACTCGAGATCGGATTCATGTACCCCGAGCGCGTCGAGCGCTCGTTCCTTGGCTTCGTCGAGCGATCGGCCGGTGACTTCGATCCATTCCATGACGTGTCGCGTTCCCGGTGAAGTTCAGCGCTTGCGCTTCTTGCGGCGGCGACTCGACGACGTCCCCGCCGTCTCGGCACCTCCGGCCGCGCCGTTCCCCGACCCGTTGCGGGCACCGTTCGTCGGATCAGGATCTCGCGCCGGGGTCGGCGCGCCGGGGCGTCGCAGCGACGTCTTGCCTCCCGAACCCGACTTCGGCGCCGGCCGGCCCTTGCCGCTTCCAGCCGCCTTCGGCGGCGGCGTCTTCGCGGGCGGCGGCGTCTTCGCGCCCTGGCGGGCCTGGGATCGTTCGGGTTTGGGGTCGGCTTCGGGCTCGACGAGCTCCGGCGCCGACGCCGCGGCTGGGGGTTTCTCCGGAGCGGGCTTGTGGCCTTCGTCGTAGATCTTGTTGAGCACCAGATGTTGCTGGCCGATTCGCCAAACGTTGCTCGTCACCCAGTACACCATCAAACCGGACGCGAAGTTCACGGAGAAGACCCCGAATCCGATCGGGAACACCTTCGTCATGAACTGCATCTGCGAGTTGACCGGGCTCGCCGTCGGGTTGTTCTGCTGGCGGGCCATCGTCTGGCGGGCCTGGTACCAACCGGTCGCAACGATCAGCAGGACCGCGATCGCGTACGGGATGACCGTGACCACGCCGCTCGACCGCACCTGGAGCAGCGACTTCGACAGGTCCATGCCGAGGAAGTGCAGCCCGATCGGCTTGGTACACGCGTGGGCGTCCTTGGCGTTGCCGCAGATGTCGCGGAACAGGGCGTCGAACTGCCCGTGGGTCGGCACCTGGGACTTGATGCCTTTCAGCACGTGGAAGAGGGCGATGAAGATCGGGAACTGCATGACGAGGGGGAGGCACCCCGCCAGCGGGTTGATCTTGTTCTCCTGGTAGAACTTGAGAATCTCCTCGTTCTGCTTCTGCTTGTCGTTCTTGTACTTCTGCTGCAGGCGTTTGATCTCGGGTTGAACCTTCTGCATCGCGATCATCGACCGCGCCTGCTTCGCCGTCAGCGGGAACATGACGAGCATGACGACACAGGTGAGCAGGATGATCGCGAGCCCGAGGTTGTGCCCGGGCACGACCGCGTACGCGACCGCGAGCAGATAACCGACGGCCTTGTAGATCGGGTTCAGCACGGGTCAGCTCCCCGGAGACGGCGTTCGCGGTGCGCGGTGGGGGGATCGGGGACGGGATCGAAACCGTGACCGCCCAGCGGGTGGCAGCGACCGAGCCGACGCACGGCCAGCCACGAGCCACGCGCCGCGCCGTGCAGGTCGATCGCCTCGCGAGCGTATTGGGAGCACGTGGGATAGAAGCGGCAGCGAGGGAGGCGGCCGGCCGTGAGGCGCTGGTAACCCCGGAGCATGGCGTCCATGCTGCGGATGAGCGGCGAGCGGTGTCGCTCGACGGTGTTCACGCCCCGACCTCGTGCGCGCGGGTGAGCACACCGAGCCAACTCGCCGTGAGCGCGGTTGGTGAGAGCGCGCCAACACCGGCGCCCGCACCGACCAGGTACTGATGGTCGGGACGCAACTCGCCGGCGTGCTCGGACACGACGTGGCGCAGCCGCCTGCGGATCCGGTTGCGCTGCACCGCGCCGCCGGCCTGGCGCCCGATCGCATAGGCCACGCGAGGAGGTCCGGGAACCGCGGACGGGCAGCACCTCAACACGAGTTCGCCTTGGCGAACACGTCGAGTAGTCGCAAAATCACGGAAGGCGCGCTTGCCACGAACACGCCAGATCAGGCCGCGAGCCGGGAACGTCCCTTGAGGCGCCGGTTCTTCAACAGGGCGCGCCCGGCTCGGGTGCGCATGCGGTGACGGAAGCCGTGCTTCTTGTTGCGACGACGATTGTTGGGTTGGAACGTGCGCTTCACGCATGGCCTCCTCGGCCCCGGGTCGGCGCGCAATCACAGCGCCCGGAGACGGGGCGCGGCTGCGCAGACCTCACAGTCTACGGCCGTCGTCCCACCGACGGCAATCGAAGCCGGGGCCCCCCCGACGCAGGTGCCGGGGCTCTTGTCGGCTCCCGAAGGCCGGTGATACGGTCCGCGCTCCACGCCACCGGACCGGCCCCGGGGGCGCAACTTCCCCATATCGTTCACATTCGGACCTGGGAGAGGCCGCTCGAGCCGCCGGTCCGAGCGAGTCGGTTTCTCCACACCTGTGGATGCTGTTGTGGACAACTGGGGTAACGAGTACGAGAACCGGGCGGGCGCCGAGGACCTGTGGAGCAAGGTCTCCCTGGCGGTGCAGAGCCAACTCGCCGAGTCGACCTGGAACACGTGGTTCCTCGGTGTTCGCGCCGTCGACCTCCGCGACGACGACGTGTTGCTGCTCGCGGTGCCGAATGCCCTGGCGATCGAGCGGATCCGGACGAGTTACGTCGGCATCCTCGACGACGCGGCGCAGACCCTGAGCGGCACACCGGTGCGGTGCGACTTCGTGGTGGCAACCCAGCCTCGCGATCAGGAAGTCGTCGACGTCGTCCGCAGCCCCACTGGTTCTCGCGACGTCTCGGCCGAACGTGACGCCACCGGCCCGCGTGTCTTCGACGAGCCCCGGCAAAAGGGTTCGCTGAACCCGAAGTACACGTTCGACAACTTCATCGTCGGCGCATCGAACCGCTTCGCCCAGGCCGCGTCGTTGTCAGTGGCCGAGTCTCCCGCACGCACGTACAACCCCCTCTTCATCTACGGGCCCGCCGGGCTCGGAAAGACCCATCTCCTGCAGGCCATCGGCCATCACGTGCTCTACCTCTTCACCACGAAGCACGTGCGTTACGTCTCGACCGAGACGATGATGAACGAATTCGTCGACGCGATGCGGTTGAAGTCGATGCCGTCGTTCAAGCGGCGCTACCGCGAGGTCGACGTGCTGCTCGTCGACGACATTCAGTTCCTCGAACGGACCGAACAGCTGCAGGAAGAGTTCTTCCACACCTTCAACGACCTGCACGCCCGCGGGAGCCAGATCGTGATCTCCTCGGACCGGCCGCCGAAGTCGATCGCGACGATCGAGGACCGGCTGCGCAGCCGGTTCGAGTGGGGCCTCATCGTCGACATCCAACCGCCCGAGTTCGAGACCCGCCTCGCGATCCTGCGCAAGAAGGCCGAGTCCGAAGCGATGCTGGGCATCCCCGACGAGGTGTTCGGGTTCATCGCCGAGAACATCGTCGACAACGTCCGCGAGCTCGAGGGTGCGATCACCCGGATCGCCGCGTACTCGGCCTTGCACCGCACGAAGCTCGACGAGGACGTCGCCCGCGCGGTGCTCTCCGATCTGCTGCCGACGAGCCGGCCCCGGGTGATCACCGCCGAACTCATCCTGTCGGAGACGGCGGACATGTTCGGTTGGTCCATCGAGGACCTGATCGGCAAGAGCCGGCGCCGACCGCTCGTGAACGCGCGGCAGACGTGCATGTACGTGTTCCGAGAGCTCACCGACTACAGCTACCCGAAGATCGCGGAGGTCTTCGGCGGCCGCGACCACACGACCGTGATGCATGCGTGCGAGAAGATCCGCGGCCAACTCGCCGAGAAACTCCTCGTGTTCGACCAGGTCAACGAGCTCATCAACCGCATCAAGCACGGAGCCCGTGGATAATGCTGTGGATGACTGTGGATATCGGGCCGCATGTGTGGACAGCGGGTGAACTCGAGGCGACGGCGTCACTGACCCTGGGGACCAGTGGGGACGGCGCTGCACAGGTCCGCGAACCTGCTCATCAGGACGGTTGCCGATTCATCCACAATCCACAGGCCCTACAACAAAGACAAGATCGTTCCGCGCGAATGACAGGAGATCTGTGGTGAAGTTCCACTGCGAGCGCGACACCCTCGCGGAAGCCGTGGCCACCGTGCAGCGTGCGGTAGCCAGCCGCTCCGGTGCGCTCCCCGTCCTCACCGATTTGCGGATCACGGCCGATGCCGACGGCATCGAGTTGGTCGGCTCCGACCTGGAGATCACGAACCGGGTCCGTGTACCCGCCCAGGTCGAGGAACCGGGCGTCGCGGTGATCCCGAAGCTGCTCGGCGAGATCGTGCGCAAGCTCGAAGCGGGCTCGATCACCGTGGTCGTCGACGACGAGGCACACATCACCGGCGGTGGTTTCACGACGACACTGCGCCTCAAAGCCGCCGAGGAGTACCCCCGCCTCGGTGCGAGCTCGGGACAAGGCGTCAAGATCGACGCGGCGGCATTCGCAGGCGCGTTGCGCCAAGTGGTGCGAGCGGCTTCGAAAGACGACCTGCGCCCGATCCTCACCGGCGTTCTGATGGCCGCGCAGCCCGGCGGGTTGCGCCTCGTCGCCACCGACTCCTACCGGCTCGCCATGCGCGACCTGCGGGGCGTCAGCATGCTGGCCGACGGCCAGAAGGTCCTCGTTGCCGCCAAGGGCCTCGCCGAGGTGCAACGGCTCGCGGGCGACGGCGAGATCGAGATCGTGCTCGGCGAGCGCGAGGTGGCCTTCAAGACGTCACGTGCGGAGGTGACCGCACGGCTCATCGAGGGCGAGTTCCCGAATTACGAGCAGCTCATCCCGTCGGGATACCCGAATCGCCTGATTGTCGCGAAGGATGCGTTCCGCGACGCGGTCGAGCGCGTGATGATCGTCGGCCAAGGGCGGGACAACGCCGCCGTTCGGCTGTCGATGGGACCCGGAGGTCTCGAGCTCTCGATGGTGGCGCAGGACGTGGGCAGCTCGAGCGGATCGGTGGACGCGAAGTTCGAAGGGACCGAGCTCGCGGTGGCGTTCAATCCGCAGTTCCTGCTCGACGGCATCGACGCGCTCGACAGCGCGGAGATCGCGTTGGAAACCCTCGATCCGCTGAAGCCGGCAACGCTGCGGGCCGCCGATGGCGGCGACTTCATGTACCTGTTGATGCCCGTGCGCACGTCGTAGCGCCGATGACCGCGCCCGTCGTCACGCCGGCGCGTGTCGTGCAACTGTGGCTCGGGAACTTCCGGTGCTTCGGTGAGCTCACCATCGAGTTCGCGGCCGGCCTGACCGTGCTCACGGGTGCGAACGGGGTGGGCAAGACGAGCGTGTTGGAAGCCGTCGGCTGGGCGGCGCGTGGGCGATCCTTTCGCGGGGTGCCCGACAACGCACTGGTGCGTGCCGGTCATGACGAAGCGATCCTGCGCATGGAAGTCGAGCAGGGCGAGCGGGGACAGCTGCTCGAGGCCGCGATCCGCGCGTCCGGTGCGAACCGCGTCAACCTGAACCGCAACCGGCTCGCCCGGACGCGCGACCTCGCGGGACTGCTGCGGGTGACAGTGTTCTCCCCCGACGATCTCGAGCTGGTGAAGGGCGGCCCGTCGCAGCGGCGGGAGTTCCTCGACGAGCTCCTCGGTGGACTCGCACCGCGATACGAAGCCGCGCGCGGAGACTTCGAACGTGTGCTGCGACATCGCAACGCGCTGCTGCGTGCCGGCATCCGCGACGCCGACGACCGCACGACTCTCGATGTCTTCGACGAGCAACTCGTCCTGGCCGGCGCGGAACTCGTACGGGGCCGGCTCCAACTGGTCCAGCGACTCGTCCCCGACCTGGCGCGCAACTACGCGCAGCTCGCGGGCCACGAGGTGATGATCGACGCGATCTACGAAACCGAATGGGCAACCGAAGCGGTGGGGACCGAACAGCTCGAGAGCGTGACCGAGATGCTTCGCGATGCGATCGCGCGGCGGCGCAAGCAAGAGATCGATCGTGGAGTCACGCTCGTCGGGCCCCATCGCGACGAGCTGCGCCTGCGGCTCGACGGTCTCGACGCACGCACCCACGCGTCGCAGGGCGAGCAACGCTCTCTCGCGCTCGCGCTGCGACTCTCGGGCCATCACGTCACCGCGGCGCTCACCGGTGCTGCACCGGTCCTGCTGCTCGACGACGTGTTCAGCGAGCTCGACCCGACGCGCGCCGACGCGCTCGTGAGCGAGTTGCCGGCCGGGCAGACGCTGCTCACGACGGCCGGCGCCGTGCCGGCAGGGGTCGAGCCACAGCGGCGGTTGCGTATCGCCGACGGGAAGGTGAGCGAGTGAGCCCGCGTTCCGACGATCAGCCCGTCCCGCTGCGCGAAGCCCTGTCGGAGATCGCGTCGGAGTTGCGGATCGGCGACGCGCAGACCCAGCGGATGATCGACGCCGAGCTCCCCGCCATCCTGGGCGGAGAGCTCGCGCCGCACGTGTGCGCCGGCCTGCTGCGTGACGGTGTCCTGACCCTCGAGGTCGACGATCGGGTGTGGACGACCCCGCTGCGATACCTCGAATCGCGCATCGTCGACGGACTCGGCGGGAGGCTCCCGAGGGGCGCGATCCACACCGTGCGCGTCGCGGTGCGTCGAGGCCGCGAACGGCCCGGAAATGCACCCCCGTCTGATATCATGTGAGGACCATCTCCACCCGGTCTGACCAGGGCTTTTCCCCTCCGGGCGGGGCCAGCACCCAACCCCCGCCAGGCCCGCGGTGGTCGCATCGAAAAGGCTGTGTTCGTGGCGTACGACGCCAAAGACATCACCGTGCTCCGGGGGCTCGAACCCGTCCGCGAGCGCCCCGGCATGTACATCGGATCGACGGGCCCTTCGGGTCTGCACCACCTCGTCTACGAGGTGGTGGACAACGCCGTCGACGAGGCGATGGCGGGGTTCTGCACGCGCATCGTCGTGACGCTCCTCGCCGGAGGCGGGTGCCGGGTCGATGACAACGGTCGCGGCATCCCGGTCGACATCCATCCCGAGTACCCCGACAAGTCCGCAGCCGAGATCGTCCTCACCGTGTTGCACGCCGGCGGCAAGTTCGGCGGCGAGGGGTACAAGATCTCCGGGGGACTGCACGGCGTCGGCGTGTCGGTGGTGAACGCGCTCTCGACGCGCCTCGACCTCGCGATTCGTCGCGACGGCGGCCAGTACGAGATGACCTTCAAGGACGGGGGCCAGGCGCAGGGACCCCTCACGCGCGTCGGTGACGCCCAGGGAACCGGCACCTCGGTGACGTTCTGGCCCGACGCGACGATCTTCGAGGAGACCGAGTTCCGCGCGCAGACGTTGCTCGAGCGGCTGCGTGAGATGGCGTTCCTCAACCGCGGGCTCGAGATCGCGTTCCGCGACGAGCGCGTCGATCCCGCGATGGACGTCGTGTTCAAGTACGACGGTGGGATCGCGGACTTCGTGCGGCACCTGAACATGTCGAAGGACCCCATCTCCGACCAGGTGATCGAGTTCGACGAGGCGACCGACAGCAGCGAGGTCGAGGTCGCGATGCAGTGGAACAACGGCTACCACGAGGGACTGCACTCGTTCGCGAACAACATCGCAACCACCGAGGGCGGCATGCACGAGGAGGGCTTCAAGAAGGCCCTCACCAACGCGATCAACAAGTACGCGCGCGCCAAGGCGATCCTCAAGGAGAAGGACGACAACCTTCTCGGCGAGGACATCCGCGAGGGCCTCACCGCGATCGTGAGCGTGAAGCTGCGCAACCCGCAGTTCGAGGGACAGACGAAGACGAAGCTCGGCAACACCGAGATGCGCTCCCTCGTCGAGAAGGTCACGAACGAGAAGCTGGGTGACTGGCTCGAAGAGCACCCGAACGATTCGAAGCTCATCCTGGCCAAGGCCACGCAGGCCGCGCGCGCCCGGCTTGCAGCACGCCAAGCGCGCGACCTGACACGGCGCAAGTCGCTGCTCGAGTCGGCGTCGATGCCTGGCAAGCTTGCCGACTGTTCGTCGCGCAACCCCGACGAAGCAGAGCTCTTCATCGTGGAGGGCGACAGCGCCGGCGGGAGTGCCAAGCGCGCGCGCGACCCGGGCTTCCAGGCGATCCTTCCGATCCGGGGCAAGATCCTGAACGTCGAGCGGGCGCGTATCGACCGCATGCTCCGCAACGAGGAGATCCAGGCACTGGTCACCGCGGTCGGCGCGGGTATCGCCGACGAGTTCGAGGTCGAGAAGATCCGCTATCACAAGATCATCGTGATGACCGACGCCGACGTCGACGGCTCGCACATCCGGACGCTGCTGCTCACGTTCTTCTACCGCCAGCTTCCCGAGCTCGTGAAGCAGGGCTACGTGTACATCGCGCAGCCGCCGCTGTTTCGCGCCGACATCGCCAAGACGCGCACGTATCTCAAGGACGAGGCGGCGCTCGCGGCGTTCGAGTCGTCGCATGGAGGCAGCAAGATCGAGATCAGCCGGTTCAAGGGTCTCGGCGAGATGGACTGGCAGGAGCTCGGTGTCACCACGATGAATCCCGCGACGCGCACCTTGTTGCAGGTCTCGGTGGAGGACGCCGCGATCGCCGACAACACGTTCTCGCAACTCATGGGTGACGACGTCGAGCCGCGCCGGCAGTTCATCCAGACCAATGCCAAGGACGTGCGCTTCCTCGACATCTGAGGCGCGGCTCCACTGCAGCGAAGGATCACGTCATGCCCGACGACGGCCAGCAGCCGCTCGGCAACATCGAACCGGTCGAGATCCAGGAGGAGATGGAACGCTCCTTCCTCGACTACGCGATGTCGGTCATCACCGCGCGCGCACTGCCCGACGCGCGCGACGGATTGAAGCCGGTGCATCGTCGCATTCTCTACGGCATGTTCGAGCAGGGACTGCGGCCCGATCGCAACCGCAAGAAGAGTGCCAACGCGGTCGGCCAGGTGATGGCCTTCTACCACCCGCACGGCGACAGCGCGATCTACGACGCGCTCGCGCGCATGGCACAGGACTTCTCGCTGCGGTATCCGCTCGTCGACGGCGCCGGGAACTTCGGTTCTCCCGACCCCAACGATCGTCCGGCTGCTTCGCGCTACACGGAGGCGAAGCTCGCACCGCTCGCGATGCAACTGCTCGGCGAGATCGACGAGGACACCGTCGACATGCAGCCGACCTACGACGGCACGTCGACCGAGCCGATCGTGTTGCCCGCGCGCTTCCCGAATCTGCTCGTGAACGGCGGTGGTGGCATCGCGGTGGGCATGGCGACGAACATCCCGCCGCACAACCTGCGCGAGGTGATCGACGCGACGATTCACCTCCTCGGCAACCCCGACGCGTCGGTCGCCGATCTCATGCAGTTCGTACAGGCGCCCGACTTCCCGACCGGGGCGCTCATTCTCGGTCGCAGCGGGCTGCGCGACGTCTACGAGACCGGGCGCGGCTCCGTGCGCATGCGCGCCGTCGCTGAGATCGACGAGGGACCGCGCGGCGAGCAGCGGATCGTCGTGAGCCAGATCCCATACCAGACCTCCGCGGAGGTCATCGGGCAGAAGATCGCCGAGATCGTCGACGACCGCCGCGTCGACGGCATCCGCGACGTGCGCAACGAGTCGTCAGGTGACGACATCCGCCTGGTCGTGGATCTGAAGCGGGACGCGAACGCGCAGGTGGTGCTGAACCAGCTCTACAAGCACACGCCGATGCAGTCGAACTTCGCCGTCAACCTGCTGGCGCTGGTCGACGGCGTGCCGCGATTGCTGAACCTCCGGGAGGCGCTGCGCGTCTACATCGCGCACCAGGTCGAGGTGATCACCCGGCGCTCGCAGCATCGCCTCGACGAGAAGCGCAAGCGCGCCCACATCGTCGAGGGACTCCTGCGAGCGCTCGACATGATCGACGCGATCATCGCCCTGATCCGGGGCAGCGAAGACGCGGCGACGGCACGCGACGCGCTCCAGACCGAACCGTTCTCGTTCTCCGAGGTGCAGGCCGCGCACATCCTCGACATGCAATTGCGACGGCTCGCGCAGCTCGAAGGGCAGAAGCTGCGCGACGAGTTCGCCGATCTGCAGGCCGGGATCGCGGAGCTCGAGGGGATCCTTGCAGACGACGCGAAGTTGCGCGAAGTGATCCGGGTCGAGTTGCTCGCGGTGCGCGAGGAGTACGGCGACGACCGGCGAACCCAGATCACCTTCGATCCGGGCGCCATCGACGACCTCGATCTCATCGAGGACGAGGAGCTCGTGGTCGTCGTGTCGCACAACGGGTACGTGAAGACGGTCGCATCCGACGCCTTCCGTCGTCAGAACCGCGGTGGGCGTGGTGTCGCGGGCGCGAAGTTGCGCGACGAGGATTACGTGGAACACCTCCTCACCACGACCGCGCACTCGTATCTGTTGTTCTTCTCGAACCGCGGCCGCGTGTACCGGTTGCGGGCCCACGAGATCCCGCTGAAGGAACGTACGGCGCGCGGGATCGCGCTCGTGAACCTCATCTCGCTCCAGGAAGGCGAGCGGGTCGAAGCGATCATCGACACGCGCACCTACGAGGACGGTGCGTACCTGTTCTTCGCGACGCGCCTCGGGATGGTGAAGAAGACGCGCATGGGCGAGTACGACTCGTCGTTGCGCACCGGCCTGATCGCACTGAACCTCCACGACGGCGACGAGCTCGTGCGGGTCGTGCAGACGAACGGCGAGGACGACATCGTGATGGTGTCGCGTGACGGCATGACGATCCGTTTTTCCGAGACCGATGTGCGCCCGATGGGGCGGGCCGCGGCGGGCGTCCGCGGGATGCGGCTGAAGAACGGCGAAGATGGTGTGGTGAGTTGCGACGTCGCCCGGGAGGGCGCGGTGATGCTGTTCGTCTCCTCGAGTGGGCACGGCAAGCGCACGCCGCTCGACGATTTCCACCGCCAGGGGCGGGGCGGTCAGGGCGTTCGCGGCTTCCGCCTCCCCGCGGAACGGGGTGAAGTGGTGGCTGCATTCACCGTTTCTGTGGACGATGAACTCCTCGTGTTCTCCTCGGGTGGCAACATCGTGCGGATGGGTGTGAACGAGATCTCGACCCAGGGCCGGTCTGCGACCGGCGTGCGGGTCGCCCGCCTCGACGAGGGTGAGAGCGTCGTTGCCGTCGCACGCGTCCTCGAGAGCGACGACGAGGACGACGAGAGCGACGATGGCGACGGAGACGAGCCCGAGGGTGGAGCAAGCTGACATGGCCCGCCGGGTCGCGTTCGAGACGGATCCGGTGCCGAGCCGGAAGCTGCGCCGCGGGCGCGACCTGAGCGTCGCGCCCGTTCGCAAGCCGGCCGAGCGCAGCTACCGCCAGACGGTCACGAAGATCGATCTGTGGTCGGTGCTCAAGATGTCGTTGTGCTTCTACCTGGGTGCGCTCGTCGTCGTCGTGACGGCCGCGATCGCACTGTGGGAGATCGCTCGGGTCGCGGGCGTGATCGACAGCATCCAGCACTTCATGCGCCAACTGCTCGGCTCGAACGACTTCACGCTGCTCTCCTGGCGGCTGCTGCGCGGGTTCACGCTCGTCGGCCTCGTGCTCGTATGCCTCGGCGTGATCTTGACCGTCGTGGCGGCCGCCTTCTACAACCTCTTCGCCGAGGTGATCGGCGGCGTGCAGATCACCGTCGTCGAAGAGGATCCCGGGCACTGAACCGCGGCGTGGCCGGCGGATCGCCCCGGCCACGACCGCCGGAGCGCGACTACGATGCCCGTTTCGCTGAGGGGCTATAGCTCAGTCGGTTAGAGCGCATCCCTGATAAGGATGAGGTCGATGGTTCGAATCCATCTAGCCCCACCATCGTTCCCGCTGGTCACAGGGTTTTCGCCGGCTTGAGCTTCTTCGCCGCCTGAGCGTCGTGCCACAAACGTGCCACAAGCATCGGGCTCTGCCGGGCTCTCGCGGTCACTGAAGGACGCTCGCGCGACACCGTCGAGGTAGTCGGCGATCGCGTCCTGCTGACCGTCGACGACGTGCTGATAGCGCAGCGAGGCCGCGACCGTTGTGTGGCCCATCCGTTGCATGAGCGCCTTGAGCGGGCGCACCACTGGCGGCCGCGAGCGTCGCACCGGTGTGGCGCAGGTCGTGGAAAGCGCAGTCCGGGCACGCCCGCGGCTTCGGTGGCGGGCACCCACACGCGCCGGCGGAAGTTCGTCCGCCGCATCGCACCACCTTCGGCGGCCGGGAACACCAGGCCTTCAGGGCCAGGCTCGCTGTGCCGTTGCAGATGGTCGTCGAGCATCGCGGCGACGAGATCGGGCAGTCGTACGGTGCGCCGGCTCGATGCCGTCTTCGGCGGGCCCACGTGCAGCTGCCCGCGCACCTCGGTGATCTGCCGGGCGACCGTCACGGTCTTGTGCAGCGGGTTGACGTCGCAGCGCCGTAACCCGGTGAGCTCACCGAGGCGAAGCGACGAGTACGCGGCGACGTAGATGAGCGCACGTTCGCGTTCGGGAACGTGCGCAGCAATGGCGTCGACCTGGTCCGCGGTTGCGAAACGCATCTCGGGCACCGCATCGGTGCCGGCGCCGCGTTCCATGCAGGGTGTATGTCCGATGTACCGGCCGCGGACGGCCACGGCCATCACCCGGGCGAGGAGACGGTAGGCCTTGGCTACCGAGTTCGGCGCCAGGCCCGACGCGAGCAAGTCGGCGCGCCACGCCTGCACCATCACCGGCGTGATGCGCCCAATCGCGGTGCCGCCGAAGGTCGGTCGCAGGTGCACCCGCAACAGGTACTCGTACGACGCACGCGTCGTCGGTCGAAGGTGCGCAATGGTCGGCCACCACTCGTCGACGAAGGCGTCGAACCGCGTCGCTCCGAGGCGCGGGTCGAGCCATTCGCCCCGCGCCTGGTCGGCCTCGGCGGTTGCGAGCCAGCGAGAGGCGTCGCCCTTCGACGGGAACGTGCGCGGCGCGCTCTGCAGGCTCCCGGCGTCGTCGCGGTAGCGGGCTTGCCATCGCCCCGACGTGAGACGGCGCACAGAACCGAAGGTCCGCCGCCCACCACGTTCGCTCATGCCGTTCTCCGTCTCGGTCGAGGTTCCGGCGTGGCGACGCTAGCGAGCCGGTGCGACACGCTCGCCGAGTTCGTCGCAACGCGGGACTCCTCGAGCCACGCGGCAATCTCGGCCGGATCGAAACGGAGCAGGTGTCCCCACTTGAGAAACGGGATGCGTCGCTCGGCGACGAGGCGTCGGACGTGGCGGATGCTGACGCCGAGGTGCGCGGCAAGCGTGTCGATGTCGACGAGGTTCGGGAGCGTCGCCGGTGGCGCGGGTCGGAGTTTCATGCCTGAGTGTGCGAATCGGCGAGCGCGATCGGAACCGGTTTCTCGAGATCGGCGCGACTTTTTCGTCGACGGGTCGGTTCTGCGTTGGTGGGTGTGTTGGTGACTGGTGACTATGTCGAGCACATATGGTGGTTCCGCAAGAGCGGAACCACCGAGGTGGTCTGGTGGGTCCGCGAGCGCTCTCGACAACGCGGGTCTTGTGGCGGGCCGATTCGCCGTCCCGGGCGTCGACGAGCGCCGTTGCGCAGGCGACTGCCGGCGACTCCGAGAGGTGTCCGTCTGGTGTGTTGCTCTCCCGCCATCGACGCCGCGACGCCGATGTCGGCGAGGACGCTCGCTGCGGCGACGAAGCGCGCGCCCGTCGCGCCGACGCGAATCGCGTTCAGCGCGGCTCACCAGTCCGATTTCGTCATGCGTCGAACCCCACCAAGACACCCACCAGAAAGCCGTCAGTGCAGGTCACGGCGTCGCACGGCCGAGCACTTCGAAACGACGCGCGACGGCGTCGTGAGCGTTCTCACCAAGCCGAGCGTCCAGCTCGCTTGCCGTTCCAGAACGTGCCGACCGGCAGATGGGTGTGCCGGAGCACCTCGCGAACGCGGCTCCGCGGGGCCGCGTCCTCGCCGCGCCCGATCGG